>CAWHAB010000001.1:0-352109 GCA_963827105.1 uncultured Solirubrobacteraceae bacterium
CATCGACGGCTTTCTCGATGCCGCGCTTGAGCGCCAGCGGGTTGGCGCCCGCGGCCACGTTCTTCAGGCCCTGGCGCACGATCGCCTGGGCCAGCACCGTGGCGGTGGTGGTGCCGTCGCCGGCGACGTCGTTGGTGGCCGTGGCCACCTCGCGCACGAGCTGGCGCGCCCTGGTTCTCGAAGACGTCCTCGACCTCGATCTCACGAGCGATCGTCACACCGTCGTTGGTGATCGTCGGCGCGCCGAACTTCTTGTCGAGCACGACGTAGCGGCCCTTGGGGCCGAGCGTGACCTTGACCGCGTTGGCGACCGCGTCAACACCGGCCTCGAGGGCTTGACGCGCCTCGCGAGCTGTACTTCAGTTCCTTGTGAGCCATATTTCTAGATCTCCTAGGACTCGACGCGGGCGAGGACGTCGGACTCGCGAAGCACGAGCAGATCCTCCCCGTCGACCTTGATCTCGGTCCCGCCGTACTTGCTGTAGAGGACCTCGTCGCCCTTCTTCACGTCCAGCGGGATGCGCTTGCCGTCCTCGTCGAGCTTGCCGTCACCGACGGCGAGGACCTTGCCCTTCTGCGGCTTCTCCTTGGCGGTCTCGGGAAGGACGATGCCACTGGCAGTCGTCTCCTCCTCTTCGATCGCCCGCACGATCAGACGATCGCCCAGGGGCTTGAGCTTCATGTTGTAAAACCTCCGTCTTTGAGAGTGCGACCGGCGGCTCACAGCCTCTCCTCAGGGGCGGCCGTCTCGTTGGCACTCTCGGGGAGAGTGCCAACTGCACCATCAATATATAGCACCGCAAGATCTGGCGATCGTCACTCGCGACAATTGGCAGTCGAGGTGCAGAGAGCGACTGCCCGGCGCGCGGAGCGCGCGAGGCGCCGCGCGGTCAGTTCTGGGCGCCGCCGAAGCCCTTGATGGCCTCGGTCATGCCGGTCGGGTTCTCGAGGATCTGCGAGAAGCGCACGACCGTCACGGTGTCCTCGCTGGAGACGGCGCGGCCGTAGATCTGTTCGAGAAAGTTGATCAGTTCCTCGTTGCGGCGGAACTCGGGGTTGTCGTGCTTGATGTCGCGCGGCGAGAGCTCGCCCAGCTTCATCACCTCGACCTGGTCGATGACGGCTTCGAAGATCCGTTCGCGCGGCGAGTACTGGTAGCCGATCGTGACCAGCACCGCCTGGTTCTTGCGGTACTTGCCGGACTTGTCGCCGAGTCGGATCGTCGCCGTCTTGCGCCCGCGCTTGAGCTCGTCCGCGAAGATCGTCGAGTAGAAGTTGAGGACCTGCATCGCCGGAGCAGGCTACCGGTCTTTGTCAAGTCGGGCCAGCGCGAGCGTCACCATCTCGCGCTCGGCGGTCGTGGCTGAGCTGCTTCTCCGCGTCCTTCAGCGACAGCCAGCGGACCTCCTCGACCTCGTCGTCGTGGTCGTCGGTGTCGCCGCCGAGGTGGGAGAACAGGAAGAAGGACACGGTCTTGCCGATCGTGCGCCCGTCGCGCCGGTACCAGTAGCGCGACTCGCCCAGCTCGCACACAGGCTCGGCGACGATCCCGGTCTCCTCGCGAACCTCGCGCTCGGCCGCCTGCACAGGGCTCTCGCCGGGATCGACGTGGCCCTTCGGCAGCGCGAGCACGCGCGAGCCGTCGGCCGCGCGGCGCGTCGGCACGATCGTGACGACCTGATCGCCGCGCACGACCACGCCGCCGGCGGAGAACTCGCGCGCCTTCGCATCCTGCGCGCTCTTGCTGCGCTTGCCCGCGCGCGGGCTTAGAAGACATAGTGTTTGAGCGCCTCAGGGTCATGGACCACGAGGCGGCCCCGCCCCTGGGAGATGACGCCGGCACGCTCGAGCACCGCGAGGAAGCGGCTGGCGGACTCGCGCGAGGAGCCCGCGAGCTGCGCGAGGTCGGCCTGGGTGGCGGTGACGAGCACGTCGGGCCACGTCCTTGCCGGCCGCGATCTCCTCCTCGACGAGCTCGCTGAGGACGACCGCGACCCGGCTCTGGACGGTCTGGAAGGACTGGCGCGAGAGGCGCTCGTTCATCTCGCGCAGGCGCCGGCCGAGGGCGACGACGAGGCGCATCGCGATCTCGGGGTGTTCGCTCATCAGCCTGCGCATATCGCCGCCGAGGACGCCGACGACGCTCGTCGTCTCGATCGCCTCGACCGTCGCCGAGCGCAGCTCGTCCTCGAACATCGCGAGCTCGCCGAAGATGTCGCCCGGCCCGAACGTCGCGAGCGTGATCATGCGCCCGTCCGCGTGCGTGCTGATCGCACGCGGCGTGGCCCTCGCGCACGATGTAGCAGGTGTCGCTCGCATCGCCCTCGCGGAAGACCGCCTGCCCCGGCTCGAACGAGCGCGGCACCGCCACCTCGGCGATACGTTCGAGGTCGCTGCGCTCGAGCGTCGAGAAAGCCGGCACGCGCCCGAGCAGCTCGACGACCTCAACTGAGCGGATCGCTTGCATCGCCCACGGGATACCACACCCGACCGCAGCGGATCGGCACCGGCCGCGAAAACGATGCGCCGGCGCTATCTTCACATTGTGCTCACACGATCCGGCGCTCTCGCGATCGCGATCGCAGCAACCGCGGCTGCTCGTCGCCCTCCGCGGCGCTCGCAGCGCCGGCCGCGACGCAGCGCGCAAGCGCCCACGCGCTGCTCTCATCGCACGAACTGTGGGCGACGATCGACGTCTGCAACCCCGCCGACCAGGCCAACACGGTCGGCATTCGCGGCTCGATGCCCGGCGACGGCGAAAGCCACGACAGGATGTACATGAGCTTCCGCCTGCAGTACATGGACGCCACGAGCAAACAGTGGGCGAACCTCGCCGGCGGCTCGAGCCCGGGGTTCGTCGCCGTCGGCGGCGGCGGAACCTCGCGCCAGGACGGGCGCGTGTTCACGCTCGTGCCCGCCGCCGGCACCCCCCCGCGGAGCTGCGTGGCGTCGTCGACTTTCAGTGGCGCACGGGCAGGAAGATCCTGCTCTCTGCCTCGCGGCCGACGGCCGCCGGGCACATCAGCCTCGCTGGCGCCGACCCGGCCGGATTCACGGCCGCTACGTGCATGATCGGCTGAACAGCCGCGGATCGTTCGTGATGATCCCGTCGACGCCCATCGCCGTCAGCTTGGCGATCCGCTCGGCGTCGTCGACGGTCCACACGTAGAGCTGCCCGCCGCCATCGGCGACCGCGCGCACGAGCGCATCGGTGACGACACGCCAGTGCGCCATGATCGCATCGAAGCGCCCTGCGCGCAGCGCCGCGCGCGCGCGCCGCGGCAGCCATGCGCGATAGCCGGTGAGGATCGCGAGCGCGGGGATCGCGGTGAGCATGTCGGTGGTGTAGTCGTGGCGCAGGCGCGGCACCGACCAGCCGAGACGCAGCGAGGGCTCAGCCGCGCGAATCTCGGCCAGCCCCGACGGGTACATGCCGCTGATCAACGTGCGCGAGACGAGCCCGCGGCTCGCGCAGCGCCTCGAGCACGCGCAGCTCATAGCCGGGCAGCTTGACGTCGACGTCGAACTCGATGCCCGCGAACTCCTCGCGCGCGAGGTGCTCGAGCGCCAGCTCGAACGTGAGCGGCGCGCGCGACCGCGCGGCCTCGTGGTCGTGCGCCACCAGCAGGCGGCCGCTGCCGTCGGCGTGCTCGCTGAGCACGTCGAACTCGATCATGTCGACGCCGCAGCGCAGCGCCGCGTCGAAGCTCGCGAGCGTATTGCCCGGCTCGATGTGCGCCGCGCCCTTGTGGCCGACGCGGCGCGGCGAGCTGTGCGAGGGGTCGATCACCGCGCACACGATCGCAGAGTCCCAGGCGACCATCCCCGCCGCGACTCGCGGCCCGCGAGGCTCAGCTCTGCTCGCGCGTGCGGCCGGCGGCGATCGACTCGAGCGCCGCGTCCGCCCCGAGGTACGGCGCGATCACGGTGAACGCGAGGTGATCGGCGATGCCGGGGGCGCGCTCGAGACCGCCCCGCGGCACGCTGCTCGCGAGCATCGCCGTGAGCGCGCCCGTGAGCGCCTCGCGGGCGACCTCCCCGCCGTGCTCGGCCGGCGGCGCGGCCGCGCACAGCAGCGCCGTGAGATCCGCGGCCGCGCACGTCAGCCTCCCGCCCGCACCCGGGCCGACCCCGAGCTGGTCGATCGAGGCGAGCCGCGTCAGCTCGCCCCCGGCGAGCACCTCCGCGACAAACGCCGCGAGCGCCGCGCGGGCCCCCTGCGGCCAGTCCGGCGCGGCGGCGAGGGCGCTCCGCGCCGAGTCGAGCGCCGCGCCGAAGAGCTCCTCGAGCAGCGCCTCCGTGCCCGCCTGCGCGGCGATCTGCTCCGCCGCGCCGGCATGCACCGGCGCGGGTGCGGCGCGATGCGGCGCAGCTGCTCGCAGCGCATCTAGCCGTGCCGCGGTCGCAGGGCGGTAGGAAGCGATCCACGCGAGCACGTCGGCGCTCAGCTCGAGCAGCTCGCTCTCGCGCCCCGCCCGCAGGCGCACAAACAGGACGTTGCGCACGCCGCCGACGATCGCCTGCGCGGTCAGGCGCGGGAAGCCGACCTCGTCCGGCGCGCTCCGCAGCGCATCCGCGAGCAGGCGCTCGAAGCTGAGGTCGGCAAGCTGCATGTGCTCGCGCCCGCTGGGGCCGATCGCGGGCGCGTCGATCACGACCAGGCGCGCGCCCTTCGGCGAGGCGGCCGCAGCGCCGAGCAGCGCCGTGCACGCGCCGTGCAGGCGGTTGGCCCAGCCGTGTTCACTGGCCCACGCCTCGAGCACGTGCCTGCGGGCGTGCGCGACGATCACGTCGTGCGCGCACAGGCAGCACTGCTGCTTGTGCGCGAACTGCTCGTAGAAGGCCCGCCGCGAGACGCCCGCGAGGGCGATCACGTGCGCGACGCTCGTCGCCTGATAGCCGCGCTGCGCGACCGACTCGACGATCGCCCCGAGCATCCGCCCGCGCTGATTGCCCGCCACACGCTCGCTGGCCAGGCCGCTCGGCCCGTGCGGCAGCCGCCGATAGAGGGGCGCCGGCTGGCCCTTGCTTCGAGCGACTCCCATGATTCTAGAAAGTAGAGGACGCCGCTGTCGGAACGAGCGCTGGTCCGGGTCTCGCCGGCATGCGTCGGGGCTCACGCGGTGAGCGTCAACCGCCGCGGCCCGGAGTGGAAGCCGAGCTCGATCAGCAGGCCGGCGAGACTCGAGGCGATCGCCGGCTCGCCGTCGATCCGCTCGAGCGCGAGCTTCGGGATCTGCCCCGCGCGGACGGCGTCCGCGAGCGCCGACAGCGCCTCTCGGGGCTGCCCGCCGCCGAGCGTCAGCAGGCCGCGCCCGCCGCGCTCGACGTACAGCGCCGGCTCGTCCTCGACGATGACGACATACGCGCGCGCCGCGCGCGAGGGGCGCGCGCCGGCCGGCTCGCGCTTCGGCCACGGCAGCGCCGCGCCGAACGGCTGCGCGGGGTCGGCGGCCGCGATCACGAGCGTACGCGCGCGCGCGCCGTCGGCGCGCGCGCGCGCATGCGCTCGACCGCGCCCGGCAGCGCAAACTGCGCGCCGCCCATGCCCTCGATGAAATACCCGCGCCGGCAGACGCCGAGCGTCTCGAGGTTCGAGAACGTCTCGTACAGCATCGCGAAGCCGCCCTTGATGCCCTCCGCGAGCACGTGCTCGCGCGTGACGATCCCGTAGCGCTCGAGCAGCAGCTCGGCGAGCGCGCGCCGGCGCTCGGCGTCGGGTGAGCTGCGCTGCGGCGCAGACTCGCCCGGCGCCCGCGCGCGCCCGCCCGCGCCGCCGAACACCGGCTCGGTCAGCGACCAGCGCCCCTGAACCTGCGACTGCGCGCCGCTGCGCCCGCGGCCGCTGAAGCGCAGCCGCGTCGGTGCCGAGCGCGTGATCGCTCCGTGCGCGCCTGCGCGCTCGCCGCGGGCGAGCGTGAGGCGCGGGGCGCGCAGCGGTGCCCACGCGTCATTGGTCGCCTCACCGGCCCAGACGAGGTCCCAGAGGGCCTCGCTGCAACTCCTCCGCGGGCGCATCGAGCTCGACGAGCAGATCGCTGAAGAACGCCGGCGCGCTCGCCAGCCGCGCGCGCAGCAGCTGCTGCACCGGCGCGCTCGGCGGCGTGTCCGCCGCGCGCGCGCCGCCGGCGCGGGCGCTCGGCGGCCCGATCGCCGGCGCGTCCTCGCGGAAGTACAGCGCGACGCGCCCGCTGCGCCCGAGCGCGCCGGCGCCGACCCACACCAGCTCGCCGCTCGCGCAGAGGCTGTCCAGCCACGATTGCGAATACGCGCCGACGCGCCGTGGCAGCACGTCGCGCTCCCAGATCTCGACAGGGAGCGCGAGCCCCTGCAGCGCGACCAGCACCTCGCGCAGCCGGTCAAGTCCGGCGCCGGCCGCGGTATGTCTGTCGATCCCCTGCCACGACGGCAGAAACGCGGCCAGGCGGCGCTGCTCGGCGGGCTCGATTTCCTTGCGCAGAGCCGCCAGCGACGCGCGCCGCAGACGGCGCAGGACCTCGACGTCGCACCACTCGCGCTCGCTGCCGCCCGGGCGCAGCTCGCCCCGCACGAGCTCGCCCGCGCGCTCGCGCTCGCGCAGCGCCGCGCCCGCGTCGAGGCCGTAGCGCGCGTGCAGCTCAGCCGACGTGAACGGCCCGTGGCAGCGCGCGAAGCGCGCGATCAGCTCGCCGATCGCGTCGGGAACGTCCACGAGGAACGCCTCCGGCAGCCCGCCCGGCGGCACCGCGCCGAGCGCGTCGCGGTACAGGCCCGCCTCGTCGGCCGCGATGAAGCGCTCCTCGCCGCACAGGCGGATGCGCACCGCGCGGCGTTCGCGCTCGAGCTCGCCGAGCAGGCGATCCGCGTCGATGCCGGCGAACACGCGCTCGGCAATCTCCACGCGGCTGAGATCGCCGAGCTGGCGCAGCACGTCGTGCAGGCCGTCGCGACCGGTCGCGCGCGTCATCTCCGAGCGGCGCTGGAGGTCTTCCTCGACCCGTTGCAGCGCACCCGCGTCGATCAGGTCGCGCAGCTCCTCCTGTCCGAGCAGCTCGCGCAGCAGGTCGCGATCGAGCGACAGCGCCGCCGCGCGGCGCTCGGCGCTCGGCGTGTCGCCCTCGTACATGTACGTCGCGACGTAGTCGAACAGCAGCGAGGACGCGAACGGCGAAGCTGTCTGCGTCTCGACCTCGACAAGCGAGATCTCGCGCGTGTGCAGCCCGCGCAGCAGCGCCTCCAGGCCGGGGACGTCGAGCACATCCTTCAGGCACTCGCGGTAGGTCTCGAGGACGATCGGGAAATCGGCGTAGCGGCGGGCGACCTCGAGCAGGTTCTGCGCCTTCAGCCGCTGCTGCCACAGCGGCGTGCGGCGGCCGGGGTACGCGCGCGGGATCAGCAGCGCGCGTGCCGCGTTCTCGCGAAAGCGCGCGCCGAACAGCGCCGAGCCGCCGAGCTCCGCCGTGACCGCCTGCTCGACCTCCTCGGGCTCGAGCAGGATCAGCTCGGCGGCCGAGGGCAGGGACTCGGCCTCAGCCGCGTCGAGATCGGGCAGGTGCAGGACGATGCCGTCGTCGGATGCGATCACGTCGGCCTCGACGCCGAAGCGATCGTGGACGCGCGCCGAGATCGCGAGCGCCCAGGCGGCGTGCACGCGCCGCCCGTAGGGGGAGAGTACGCACAGGCGCCAGTCGCCGATCTCATCGCGAAAGCGCTCAAGCACGATCGTGCGCTCGCTCGGCAGCACGCGCGTCGCGGCCTGCTGCTCGCGCAGGTACGCGAGCAGGTTGCGCGCGGCGCGCTCGTCGAGCTCGTACTCGCGCTCGAGCGTCTGCGCGTCCTGCTCGAGCGCCCAGCGCGAGAACGCCCCGATCGCCTCGCCCAGCTCCTTCGGGCGGCCGAGCGTGTCGCCCTTCCAGAACGGCACTGCGCCGGGTGCGCCGGGCGCCGGCGTCACGATCACGCGGTCGCGCCCGATCTCCTCGATCCGCCAGCTCGACGCGCCGAGCAGGAACGCCTGGCCGGGGCGCGCCTCATAGACCATCTCCTCGTCGAGCTCGCCGACGCGGCGGCCGTCCGGCAGCGTGACCGTGAACAGCCCGCGGTCGGGAATCGTTCCCGCGTTTGCGATCGCGAGCTGGCGCGAGCCCTTGCGCGCGGCGATCGTGCCGGCGATGCGATCCCAGACGATGCGCGCGCGCAGCTCGCCGAAGTCCTTCGACGGATAGCGCCCGTCGAGCATGTCGAGGACGTTCTCGAGCAGCTCGCGCGAGAGCTCGGAGTAGGAGTGCGTGCTGCGCACGAGCGCATGCAGCTCGTCGACCGCTACGGGATCCGGCTCGGCCGCGACAACGATCGCGACGATCTGCTGGGCGAGCACGTCGAGGGCGTTGCGCGGCACGACCGTCGGCTCGATCAGGCCTTCGTGCATCCTGCGCGCGAGCACCGCGCACTCGAGCAGGTCGCCGCGGAACTTCGGAAAGATCCTGCCCCGGCTGACCTGATCGACGCCGTGGCCGGCGCGGCCGACCCGCTGAAGCCCGCGGGCGACCGACTTCGGCGACTCGATCTGCAGCACCAGGTCGACCGCGCCCATGTCGATCCCGAGCTCCAGCGAGCTCGTCGCGACGAGGCACGGGAGCTCGCCCGCCTTCAGCAGCTCCTCGACCTTCGTGCGCTCCTCGCGCGCGAGCGATCCGTGGTGGGCACGCGCGATCCCGGACCGCATTTGCGGAGCTCGTTCAGGCGCAGCGCGACGCGCTCCGCCGCGCGGCGGTTGTTGACGAACACGATCGTCGAGTTGTGTTCGCGCACGAGGCCCAGCAGCCGCGGGTATATCGCCGGCCAGATCGACCCGCTCGTCGACTCGCCGCCCGGCAGCGGCGCGAGCGGATCCGCGCCCGCGGCGTCCGCGCCCGGTTCGGCCATCGACTCCACCGGCACTTCGATGCGCAGGTCGAGGCGCTTGGCTGTGCCCTCCAGGGCGCGCGCGCCCGCGTCGATAATCGTCACCTCGCGCCCGGGCCCGACGAGGAAGCGGCCGATCTCCTCGAGCGGGCTCTGCGTCGCGCTGAGCCCGATCCGCTGCATCTCGCGGGGCGGCCCGCCGCCGCGCGCCGCCGCGCCTGCGCGCCTGCGCCTCCAGGCGCTCGAGCGAGAGCGCCAGATGCGAGCCGCGCTTGGAGTGCGCGACCGCGTGGATCTCATCGACGATCACGGCCTCGACGCCGCTGAGCATCGCGCGCGCCTGGGAGGTGAGGATCAGGTACAGCGACTCGGGGGTCGTGACGAGGATCTCCGGCGGGTTGCGGGCCATCGCCGCGCGCTCGCGCTGCGGCGTGTCACCGGTGCGGATGCCGACGCGCACGCCGTCCGCGCCGATGCCGCGCAGGGGCACGCGCAGGTTGCGCTCGATGTCATACGCGAGCGCCTTCAGCGGACTGACGTAGACGATGCGCGTGCCGCGCTCGCGCGGCTCGCCCGCGGGCGCTTCGGCGCTCAGCCGGTCGAGTGCCCACAGGAACGCCGCGAGCGTCTTGCCCGATCCGGTCGGCGCGGACAGCAGCACGTGGTCGCCCGCGGCGATTGCCGGCCAGGCCTTCGCCTGGGCCGGCGTCGGCGCGGCGAACGCCTGCTCGAACCAGGCCGCGACGCGGGGACTGAAGCTGCTCAGCGACACGCGTTCGAGAGTACCGCCACGCGATCCGCGCGTCTCGCGGCGCTCATACAGACAGCACAAGCGGCGGGGGCGCGCCCCGCCGAATCGGCACATCGCCGGCACGCTGCGCATTACTGGAAACTCCAGTGTTTCTCGGCGGTGGGGCCGATTTGTCGAACTATCGTGCATCTATCACGTAGCCGAACTTCCGGCTGGCCGAAGTTCGCGCGCAAACCAAGTCGAGACAGGACCAGGTGCAAATGCCGAGAACGAGCACATCCGCCGCGAAATCCGACACCAACGGGCAGGATCCCGCCTGGTCGATCCCCAGCCTGCGCGAGCCGCGCTACTCGCAGTCGCTCGAGCGCGGCCTGGCGATCCTCGGCTGCTTCACGCCCAAGCGCCCGGTGCTCGGCATCGCAGACATCGCGGATGACCTCGGCATGAGCCGCTCGACGACGCACCGCTACGTGATCACGCTCGTCGCGCTCGGCTATCTCGAGCAGGGGGCCTCGCGCAAGTACCGCCTCGGGCTGCGCGTGACCGACCTCGGGATGTCCGCGCTGAACTCGACCGGGCTGCGCGAGCACGCCCACCCCTACCTCGAGGAACTGCGCCAGCGCACCTCCTACACGGTCAACCTCGCGGTGCTCGAGGGCACCGACATCCTCTACGTCGACCGCGTACGCAGCTTCCGCCGCGGCCAGGGCAAGATCGACCTCGACCTGCACACCGGCTCGCGCCTGCCCGCGTACTGCACCTCGATGGGCAAGCTGCTGCTCGCGAACCTGCCCGAGCCCGAACAGCGCGAGCTGATCGCCGCGATGAAGGTCAACAAGCGCGGGCCGAACACGATCACCAGCAAGAAGGCGCTGCGCGAGGAGCTCGAGCAGATCCATGCGGCCGGGTTCGCCGTCAACGACCAGGAGCTCGCCGCCGAGCTGTACTCGATCGCGGCGCCCGTGCGCAACGAGGCGCGCGACGTCGTCGCGGCCGTCAACCTCGCCGCCCACAGCTCGATGATCTCGCTCGAGGAGATGGTCGACGCGCTCGGCCCGCACCTCGTCTCGACGGCTGACCGGATCTCCGCGCGCCTCGGCTACCGCCGCGACGACGAGCGAAACTAATAGCCTTGCGGCCATGCGCCGCCCGCTAGCCACCCTCGCTCGCAGTGCTGTGCGCGAGCGTGTTCAGCGCCTGCGCGTCGACGACATCGAGCAGCTCCTTCAAGGGCAGCGAACACGAAGTCGCGCAGACGCTGACGAACCTGCAGGCCGACGCGACCGCCGGCAACGAGCACAAGATCTGCGCCAACGACCTCGCCGCCGAGCGTCGTCACGCGGCTCGGCGCCGTCAAGGGCTGCGAAGCCGCGATCAAAGCACAGCTCGGCGAGACCGACAGCCTCGAAGCTGACGATCGAGTCGGTCAAGCTCTCAGCGGACGGGACGAGCGCGACCGCGCAGGCCAACGCCATCTACCGCGGCAAGAAACGCATCCAGACGGTCGCGCTCGTCAAGGAAGACGGCAAGTGGAAGGTCTCAGGATTGCAGTGAGCGCCCGTACTGGCGCTCGTAGTACGCGCGGTAGTCGCCCGCGCGGATCGGCTCCCACCACCAGGAGTTCTCGCGGTACCACGCGACCGTCTGCTCGAGCCCGTCGCCGAAGCGCACGCGCGGGCTCCAGCCGAGCGCGCGCACCTTCGCCGAGGAGAGCGAGTAGCGCAGGTCGTGACCGGGGCGGTCGCGGACGTGCTCGATCTGCGACTCCGACGCGCCCGCGAGCTCGATGATCCGCCGCACGACCGCGATGTTCGCCTCCTCGTCGGGACCGCCCGCGTTGTAGACCTCGCCCGGCTTGCCGTGCTCGAGGACGTGCCCGACCGCCGCCGCGAAGTCGCTCGCGTGGATCCAGTTGCGCACCTGCATGCCGTCGCCGTAGACCGGCAGCGCATCGCCGTGGATCGCGTTGAGGATCATCAGCGGGATCAGCTTCTCCGGGTATTGGTAGGGCCCGTAGTTGTTCGACCCGCGACAGATCAGGACGGGCATGCCATACGTGTGGAAGTAGCTCTGCACGAGCAGGTCGGCGCCGGCCTTTGTCGCCGAGTACGGCGAGGACGGGTGCAGCGGGCTCTCCTCGGTGAACGTGCCCTGCTCGATCGAGCCGTAGACCTCGTCGGTTGAGACCTGGATGTAGCGCAGGCCGGCGGCGCGCGCAGCGTCGAGCAGCACGTAGGTGCCGAGCGCGTGCGTCCTCACGAACGCATCCGGCTCGGCGATCGAGCGGTCGACATGCGTCTCGGCGGCGAAGTTGACGATCGCCTCCGCCGCCGAGGCCACGATCGCCGCCCGCACCGCGTCGCGGTCCTCGATCGCCCCGCGCAGGAAATGAAAGCGCGGGTCCGCGGACACGTCGCGCAGGTTCTCCTCGCGTCCGGCGTACGTGAGCTTGTCGAGCACCGTCACCTCATCGCCGTGCTCGTGGATGCGCTGGCGGGCGAACGTCGAGCCGATGAAACCGGCGCCGCCGCAGACGAGCAGTCTCATCGCCGCATCATCCCAGCGCGCGCCGCCAGATACCCCGCGAGGCCGTCGCGCCAGTCCGGCATCGGCAGCAGATCCTCGCGTTCGGACTCGAGCGCCGACCATGCCGGGCGGGGCGCCGGGCGGGCCATCTGCTCGCTGCTCGCCGGCTGCACCTCGCAGTCGACCTCCGCCTGGCGGAAGATCTCCTGCGCGAAGCCGTTCCACGAGACCACGCCCGCGCCGGTCAGGTGCACGAGGCCGCAGAGCTGACGCTGCAGCAGGCCTAGCAGCGCCGGCGCGAGATGCCCCGACCAGGTCGGGGAGCCGACCTGGTCGGTGACGACCTGGACCGCATCGCGCTCGCCCGCCAGGCGCAGCATCGTCTCCACGAAGTTCGGGCCGTCGACGCCGTACAGCCACGCCGTGCGCGCGACGGCGTGGCGAGGCGAGGCGGCGAGCACCTCGCGCTCGCCCGCGAGCTTCGTCTCGCCGTAGACGGTCCGCGGGCCTGTCGGATCGGACTCGAGATACGGCCGCGGACTGCCGTCGGCGCGCAGCGGAGCGACGCCGTCGAACACGTAGTCGGTCGAGATGTGCAGCAACGGCAAGCCCGCGCGCGCGGCCATGCGCGCGAGAACCCCAGCGCCGCGGGCGTTGACCGCGTGCGCCTGCTCGCGCCTGCTCTCGGCGCCGTCGACGTCCGTCCAGGCCGCGCAGTTGAGGACCGCGCCCAGCGACGGCCGCGCCGAGCACAGGCCGTCGAGCAGGCGCTCGACGGCGTCCTCGTCGGTGATGTCGAGCTCGGGCAGATCGACGAGCACCAGGTCATCGCCGGAGCGCGCCGCCGCGCGCACGACGTCGTGCCCGAGCATCCCCGCGGCGCCCGCGACGAGCACCCTCACAGGATCGAGATATCCGAGTTGTCGCCGACCATGAAGCGATACGCGCGCGGCTGGCGATCGCCGCGGCGGACGGTCACGTTGCGCCCGAGCAGCGAGGACTCGATGCGCCCGTCGAGGTCGCTGACCGTGCAGCCGGCGAGCAGGATCGAGTGCTCGACCTCCGAGCCGGTGATCTCGCAGTCCTCGCCGATCGCCGTGTACGGGCCGATGTAGCAGTCGCGCAGGCGCGCGCCCGCGCCGATGATCGCCGGGCCGCGCACGGTCGTGCGCTCGAGCCGGGCCCCGCGCTCGATCACCACGCGCCCGTCGAGCTGTGAGTCGATCAGCTCGCCCTCGACGCGCTCGCCGACCGTGTCGAGGATCAGGCGGTTGGCGGCGAGCATGTCCTCGAGGCGGCCGGTGTCCTTCCACCAGCCGCGCACGACGTGCGGCTCGACGCGCATGCCCGCATCGACGAGGTGCTGGATCGCGTCGGTGATCTCGAGCTCGCCGCGCGCCGAGGGCGTGATCGCGCGCGCCGCGTCGTGGATCCCGGCGGTGAACATGTAGACGCCGACGAGCGCGAGATCGGTCGCCGGCTCGGCCGGCTTCTCAACGAGCCGCACAACGCGGCCGAGAGCCCCCGGCGGCGCGCCCTGCTCGACGCCGGCGAGCTCGGCGACGCCGTAGTTCTGCGGGTCATCGACCGGTGTCAGCAGGATCAGCGCATCCGGCGCGTGCTCGTTGAACGCGGCAACAAGGCCCGCGATCCCCCCCTGCAGCAGGTTGTCGCCGAGGTACATCACGAACGGACTGCGCCGCAGGAACGGCTCGGCCGTGAGCACCGCATGCGCGAGGCCGAGCGGCTCGTTCTGGACGATGTAGGAGACGCGGATGCCGAAGCGCGAGCCGTCGCCCACCGCCGTTTCGATCTCCGGCCCGGTCTCGGGCGCGATGATGATCCCGACGTCCTCGATGCCCGCGTCGGCCATCGCCTCGATGCCGTAGAACAGCACCGGCTTGTTCGCGACCGGCACGAGCTGCTTGGCGCTCGTGTGCGTGATCGGCCGCAGGCGCGTGCCCTTCCCCCCGGCGAGGATCAGTCCCTTGAGCGGCTCCATCGCCGGATCACCCTACCGAGCGACCTGGGCACGGGCACGTGCGCGTCAGTAGACGCCGCCGAGCTTGCGGTGGTCCCAGCTGGCCCTGCGCTGCTCGACGAACTCGAGCGCGACGCGCTTGGCGGCCTGCGCATCGACCATCGCGCCGACCGCGGCCGGCAGCTCCTGCGCCGGCGCCTGCCCGCGCGGCGCTGCGTAGCGGGCGAAGATCTCGTGGCCGAGCGCTGCGACGACGTCGAGCTCGCGGTGCACGCGCACCTCGCTCTCGATCATCACCCCGCGCAGCTCCTGGTACTCCTCGCCGGCCTCCACCTGCAGCGTCACGCGTGGGTCGCGCTCGAGGTTTCGAACCTTCTGCGAGACCGCGTACGTCCACGCCCACAGCCGAGGACCCGTCTCACCGGCGGGCGCCTCGCGCAGCACGTACCACAGCGGCATCAGGTGAGGCCAGCCGCGCGGTCCGGCGGTCGCGCACGTGACCGTGCGCTCATCCGCCAGGAACGCCGCCGCCTCGGCCGCGGTCATCTTGATCTGATCGCGGCGGCTCACGTTCTCAGCAGCCTACCCGCCCGGGCGCGGTGCTCGCCGGGGTGTGCAGAGATCCACTATGTTGACTCTCCCTGGCGCCCGCTCCGGCGGGTGCGAAACGACGGGAGTCAGCGCTGGCCGAACAGCATGCAGCCGACGGGGTCTTCCAGGGCGGCGGCGTCAAGGGCCTCGCGCTCGCCGGCGCGCTCGAGGAGTTCGCCGACGCCGCGCGCCACCGCGACAACCATGTCGCGGACTGGGTCCAGCTCGCCGGCACGAGCGCCGGCGCGATCGTCGCCGCGTATCTCGCCTGCGGTCACGACGCCGCCGAAACGGCCACGCTGATCAGGACCACCGACTTCACGCAGTTCGAGGACTGGGGGCCCGGCGGCGAGCTGCTCGGTGGCGCGCGCAACCTGATCCGCAACCACGGCCTCGCACACGGCCAGCGCTTCCACGACTGGTTCGCCGCCGAGATCGCCGACAAGACGTTCGGCGCGATCGCAGCCGAAGGGCGCACGCTGAAGCTGATCGCGACCGACATCACCCGCCGCGAAATGCTCGTCCTGCCCGACGCGCTCCCCAGCTACCGCCTGAGCGCCGACGCGCCCGCGATCGACGCCGCATCGTTCCCGATCGCCGACGCCGTGCGCATGAGCATGTCGATCCCGTTCTTCTTCCAGCCCGTAGAACTGGTGCACGCCGAGAGCGGCGTGCGCTCGACGATCCTCGACGGCGGCGTGCTCTCGAACTTCCCCGTCTGGATCTTCGATGTCGCCGACCGGGACCCCGCGCGGCCGACGTTCGGCTTCAGGCTGATCGGCGGCAAGAACGTCGGCAGCGGCCTGGAACGGATCGTCAAGGCGCTCGGCTGGCCGGCCCAGATGGGCGTCGACATCTTCCACACGACAACCGACGCGTGGGACGCCTATTGGGTCGCGCATTCGACCTACGTGCGGACCTGCGCAATCTCCGCCGGCGATGTCGGGACGACCGATTTCACGCTCGATCAGGCCGCCAAGGCGTGGCTGCTGGAATCCGGCAAAGCAGCCGCGCGCGCGTTCCTCGACGGCTGGGATCCGACCGCGTACCGCAACAGCAGCGGCCGCCCGTTGAGCTGATCGCGCGCCGCGCGCGCTCAGCCGACGCCGGCCGGCGCCGCGCCCGCCTCGCGCAGGCGCGCGACGGCCGCGCGCACCGCCTCGCGCGCGTCCTCGGGCTCGAGCACGGCCGCATCGCCCGCTTCCCTGAGGATCTCGCGCACGAGCCAGTCGACGCCAGCGAAGCTCAGCTCGACGACAACCGCGCCGTCCTTCCACTCCTCGACGACGCGCCGCGCCTCGCGCGCCCAGCGCGCACGCTCCGGCGAGACCCACACGCGCGCGCTGCGCGACGCCGGAACCTCGCCCGTTCGCAGCCAGCCGTCGACCTCGGCCGCCGGATCGACCTCCGGCCGCGGCTCGAACTTCTCATCGGTGACCGTCACGCCCTTGATGCGATCGAGGCGGAAGTGGCGCACGCCGTCGCGCTCGGGGTCAAACGAAGCCACATACCAGCCCTCGCGGCCGTTCGTCAACGCGTACGGCTCGACCCGGCGCAGGGACAGCTCGTCCTCGTTCGCCTTGTAGTACTCGAGCTCGATCATCAGCCGCTGGACGATCGCCTTGGACACCAGGCGCGCGACGTCGGAGTCGTCCCCGGCGGTCGGCGCCACCTGCAGCCCCTGCTCCATCGGGTCCTCTCCGAGCGCCGTCACGATCTTCTTGCGCGCGGACGTCAGCGAGCCCTCGGGGATGTGCTCGCCGATCAGGTCGATCGCCGCGACCAGCGCCTTCGCCTCGACCGGCAGCAGCCGCGCGGGCCGGTCGAAGTTGTCGCTGTAGGGCTCCGGGTCGATCTCGATCTCGCCCTCCTCCTCCCTGATCTCCGCGTACAGCACGTAGGAGCCGCCGCCGAAGTTGACGACGTTGAGCACGTTGATGTCCTCGCGGAGCTCTTCATCGCTGATCTGCAGACGCTCGCAGACCTCGTGCATCGACACGCGCTGGCCTTCGCGGCCGGCCTTGATGAGGATGCTCGCGAGCGTGACCAGGCGCGCGAAGCGCTCGGGGCGGATCGCCGTGTCGCTGCGACCGCCGCCCTCGCCCTCGCCGCCCGCTGACTCGCCGCGTCGCCCGGCGCGCGTGCGCCCGGTCGCCTTCGAGGCGCCGGGCGCTGCAGTCGCGGCCGCCGCCGTGACCGCGCCGCGGCCGCTCGGGGGCAGCGGCGAGCCGTCGCCGTGGCGCTCCTCGAGCAGCTCCAGGCGCCGCTGATACTCCTCGCACAGCTCAGGCGGGCCGAGCAGCCGCGCGTTCGCGCCGAGGCCGAGGATCCACGACACGATGCCGCGGGGGCTGGAGTAGCCGGTCAGGAACGTCGTCTCGCGTTCCTCGGACTGGTCGCCCTCCGGCCAGCGGATCTCGCCGTAGCGGCCGAAGTGGCGTTCGATCTGCCAGGCGATCCGCTCGCAGATGCGGATCTCGGCGACGCCGCGCTCCTCGCCCAGCTGCCAGTCCGCGCGGTTGGCGTACGCGCGCGGGTCGAAGTCGGCCGGACGGCGGAAGTCGTGCTCTGCCTTCGTCGCGTAGGAGACCTTGCCGCGGATCCGCGAGAGACGGAAGACGCGGATCGCCTTGCGCTCGTGCGAGTAGCCGAGCAGGTAGAACTGCCCGCCCTGGAAGAGCAGGTGGTAGGGGTCGACGCGGCGTGCGCCGACCTCGTCGCGCTCCATCGTGTAGTACTCGAACAGGATCGTCTTGTTGCGGAAGATCGCCGTCTCGACCTTCGCCAGCCGCGCCGACAGCTCGTGGCCGCCCGCCGACGCGGTGATGCCGAGCGCGACCGAGCGCTGCTCGGGCGCGCGCAGCGGGCTCGGGCGCCCCCACGTGATCTGCTGCAGCGCCAGGCGCAGCGGCTCGGCGTACGCGAATTCGCCGTCCAGGAGGCTCAGCGCCGTCTGCAGCGCCGCGAGCTCCTTGTCGGTGAACGCGATTGCCGGCAGATGGAAGTTCTCCGGGCGCAGCGAGTAGTTCTCCTGCTCCGCCGCCCCGTCCGCCGGGCGCTCGACCGTCAGCTGGATGCGCAGCGATTCGAGCTCCGAGCGGTCCGCGTAGAAGCGCCGCGCGAACGCGTCCTCGTTCATGCCGCTGTAGCCCTCGACGTCGCGCCGTATCTCGAGCGCCGTGACCGGCCGGCGCTCCGCCATCAGATACGAGATCAGCGACAGCTGGCGGATCAGCTTCTCGGTGTCCTTTGCCATCAGCCTCCAAAGATAGAAGCCGACGGGGAAACGGATACCGCCGGGTGGGACCGCGCCCCCGCTATTTGCGTAACTTCAGGCTGCTTCGCGCGCCGGCGGCGCCGGCTCGACCGCCGCAGCCTGCTCGCCGTCGCGCTCGGCGAAGAACGCCCCGGCGCCGATCGCGCGGTCGAATCCCGACCAGCGGCGGCCGGGCGCGAGCTCCTTCTCCAGTCGATCGAAGCTGCCGAGGCGGCCGCCGAGGTTGTCGATCATGTGCACGAGCGTCGCCTCGCGCGTGCACGGCACGACCGGGCTGCCGTGCTCGAGCGTGCCGTGGTGGGAGAGGATGATGTGCCCGATCGCCTGCGCGAGCTCTCCCGGAAAGCCCTCGATCTCCTCGATCGCGCGGCGGATCCGGTAGTAGCCGAGGGCGATCTCGCCCTGGAGCCTGCCGGCATCGGTCAGATCGATGTGCTGCGGATCGTCGGTGTACGCCTCGAGCTTGCCGATGTCGTGCAGCAGCGCGCCGGTGACCGCGACGTCGCGGTCGATCCCCGCGAACGTCGCGCTGATCGCGCTGACCGCCTGCGCGACGCCGAGGCTGTGCTCGAGCAGGCCATGGCGGTAGGCCTGGTGGTAGTACTTCGCCGCCGGCGCGACGCGGTAGCCGGCCCACAGCTCCGAGCGCTCGCCGAACACGCGCTCGAGCAGGATGCGCAGGTGCGGCTCCTGGATCGTCCCCAGCAGCTCGCGCACCTCGGCCTCCATCTGCGAGACGTCGCGCGCGGGGCCGTCGAGCAGATCCTTCGGGTCATAGCTGCCCGCCGCCGCCGGCTCGAGACCGCGCAGATTGATCTGCGGCCCGAAGCGCGGATGCACGGTGTAGCGGCCGCGCACCAGCACCGGCGAGCCGGCGCGCGCGAGCTCCTCGACCTCGGCGAGCTCCTCCCAGACCATGCACGCGACCGCGCCGGTGCGGTCGCCGAGCTGCAGGCGCAGGTACACGCCGCCGTCGCGGCGCTGGCGCCGCTCGACCTCTCTGACCAGCAGGACCTGGTCGATCTCCGTGCCGTCGGTGAGCTCGTTCAGGAGCATGCCTTGAAGTTAGACGTGGCTGCGGACGGGATCGGGCCCGGCCCATACACTTCGACGGACGATGAACGAGCGAGCATAGGCGTGGCCGCAGCCCCCGTGTCGAGCAGCGCGCCGGGCGCCGCAGCGGGCGGTCCCGCGCTGCCCGGCGGTGTCCTGCCAGCGCAGCGGCTGCGCGAGGCGATCGCGCGTGAATGGCTGCGCGCCGACCCGTGGCGGATCCCGCCCGAGGCGGTGCAGCCGGCGAGCGTCGACCTGCGCCTCGGCGAGCACGCCTGGGCGCTGCGCTGCAGTTTTCTGCCCGACAGCGATTCGACGGTCGAGGAGAAGATCGAGGACCTCGCGTTCGAACGGATCGACCTCCGCGACGGCGCGACGCTCGAGCGCGACCGCCCGTATCTCGTGCCGCTGATCGAGCAGCTCGCGCTCCCCGCGGAAGTCCGCGCGAAGGCCAACCCGAAGAGCTCCACGGGCCGCCTCGACGTGTTCACGCGAGTGCTCACCGACCGCAACCACCGCTTCGATGAGATCGCCGCGGGCTACCGCGGCAAGCTCTACCTCGAGGTCGTACCGCGCACGTTCGCGATCCGCGTGAGGACCGGGCTCGCGCTCAACCAGGTGCGGCTGATGTCCGCCGACGCGCGCCTCAGCGACGCGCAGCTGCTCGCCGTGCACGAGCTCTCGCCGTTGCTGTACCGCGACTCGCAGCCGCTCGCGCGCTCTGAGCTGTCGCTCGCCGACGGCCTGTTCCTCAGCCTCGACGTGTCCGGCTCGGCCGAGGACATCGTCGGCTATCGCGCGAAGAAGAACAGCCTGCCGATCGACCTGACGGAGGTCGGCGCGCTCAAATGGCGCGACTACTGGGAGCCGGTGTACCCCGAGCAGGGCAGGCGGATCGTGCTCGAGCCGGAGGTGTTCTATCTGCTGCTGTCCGCCGAGGGCGTGAGCATCCCGCCGTCCTACGCCGCCGAGATGCTCGCCTATGACCCCACCGCCGGCGAGCTGCGCACCCACTACGCCGGCTTCTTCGACCCCGGCTTCGGCTACACCCCGAGCAGAGCGCCCGCGGCAGCCGCGCCGCGCTCGAGGTCCGCGCCCGCGACGTGTCGTTCATGGTCGAGCACCGCCAGCCCGTATGCAAGCTCGCGTTCGAGCGCATGGCCGAAGAGCCCGACGTGCTCTACGGCAAGGACATCGGCTCCAACTACCAGGGCCAGCTGACGATGCTCAGCAAGCACTTCCTCGAGCAGCGCGCGCCCGCCGGCGGGTCGTAGGCGCCAGGCGTCGCCGCGGCGCTACTTGTGCTTGGACTTCGGCGGGCAGGCGACGCGGAAGTTCGTCGTCACCGTCCCCGGTGTTGCGACGTTGCCGTTTTCGGCGAACGTCATCTGCGCGCGCACGCGGAAGCCGCCGCTCGGGCACTTCTTCGGTACCGTGCCGTAGTAGACCGGCTTGCCGTGCTTGCGATACGCCGCCGCGATCTTGAAATCGATCGCTTCGACCGACGCGTACGGCGCTCCCGGGACGGTTTCCACGAGCGGCACCGGCGCGATGAACTCGGGGCCGAAGCCGCCGCTGCCGCCGAGGTGCACGTAGTGGCCTTCCGAGGGGACTTCAAGCGTCGTCGGGCTGTGGCCGAAGGTGAAGAACTCGAGGCCGCCGCCGGGCGCGAAGAAGGTGAACAGTTCGGCTTCCTCGGGGACGCGTGTCTTGCCGAACGCGACCACCCCGAGCACCCTGCCGAGACCCGCCAGCGACGCTTTCGGGCAGTTTTCCGGCGCCTTTTCTTCGAAGATCGTTTTCCGCGGGCACGTCTTGAAGCCCTGCGTGTGCAGCACCGTCCCGGTCGGCAGGAACGTGTTGACGCCGATCAGCGGCGGCGGGAAGCCGCCGTATTCGGTGCCGCTGATCTTCACCTCCGCCTTCACGCCCGCGCCCGCGCCGAGGTGGTTGCCCGTGTGTGGAAAGCCGGGGATCGCGATGATCTGGGCCTTGATCGAGATGCTCGGCAGCGCCGGCGCCGTCCCCGGCAGGGCGAGCAGCGCGAGCGTCACAGCGAGGAGCAGAGCTGGGACTAGTGACTTTCGCATCAATCTCGTTAACCGGCCAGCACCCCGATCGATGCGGCGTGCGAGGAGGGAATCGTTGCGCTCACGCCGCGACCCTATCCGAGCATGCCGATGTCGCGTGCCCGGCCGCGGGCGCGCCTCCCCGTGCACGACGCTAGCCGCGCGACGCCGCACGCACGCCGAGCGTGCGGTACAGCTCGCTCAGCTGCCCCGGCTCGAGCTCCGCGGGCGCGCCCGTCAACAGGTCGCTGCCGCTGCCCGACTTCGGGAACGCGATCACGTCGCGGATCGAGTCGCTGCCCGCGAGCAGCGCGACGATGCGGTCCAAGCCCAACGCCATGCCGCCGTGCGGCGGCGCGCCGAACGCGAACGCGTCGAGCAGGAAGCCGAACTTCTCGCGCGCCTCCGCCGGCGCGATGCCCATCACCTGAAAGACCCGCTCCTGCAGCTCGCGCGGTGGATGCGGATGCAGCCGCCGCCGATCTCGTTGCCGTTGCAGACGATGTCGTAGGCGTAGGAGAGCGCCGCGCCGGGGTCGCTCTCGAAGCTGTCGAGGTCCTCCGCGCGCGGCGCCGTGAAGGCGTGGTGGACGGCCGTCCACGCGCCCGAGCCGACCGCGACATCGTCGTCTCGGAGCCTCCCGGTGGGCTCGAACAGCGGCGCGTCGACGATCCACGTGAATGCCCATGCGCTCTCGTCGATCAGCTCGAGCGCGCACGGCCGATCTCGCCGCGGAGCGCGCCCAGCAGCGCCCGCGCGCGCTTGAGGCGGGCCGGCCGCGAAGAAGATGCAGTCGCCCGGCCGCCGCGCCCACATGCGGCAGCCAGGCCCGCGCGCTCGGCCTCGGACAGGTTCTTCGCGACCGGGCCGCGCAGCTCGCCGTCCTCGCCGACGAGCACGTACGCGAGCCCCTTCGCGCCGCGCTGCTGGGCCCACTCCTGCCACTCGTCGAGCACGCGGCGCGGCTGCTCGGCGCCGCCCGGCATCACGACCGCGCCGACGTACGGCGCCTGGAAGATCGCGAACTCGGCCGCCAGCGAAGTAGTCGGTGCACTCCACGAGCTCGAGCCCGAAGCGCAGGTCGGGCTTGTCCGTGCCGAAGCGGCGCATCGCCTCGGCATACGTCATGCGCGGCAGCGGCGTCTCGAGCTCGACGCCGATCGTGCCCCACATCGCGCTGAGCACATGCTCGCTGAGCGCGATCACGTCGTCCTGCTCGACGAAGCTCATCTCGATGTCGAGCTGGGTGAACTCCGGCTGGCGGTCCGCGCGGAAGTCCTCGTCGCGGTAGCAGCGCGCGATCTGGAAGTAGCGCTCGAAGCCGGCGACCATCAACAGCTGCTTGAACAGCTGCGGGCTCTGCGGCAGCGCGTAGAAGGCACCGGCCTTCAAGCGCGCCGGCACGAGGAAGTCGCGCGCGCCCTCCGGGGTCGAGCGCGTCAGCGTCGGCGTCTCGATCTCGACGAAGTCGCGCTCCAGCAGCGCCGCGCGCACCGCCGCCGAGACCTTCGAGCGCAGCTTCAGCGGCTGCGCCGCGGCGTCCCGGCGCAGGTCGAGATAACGGTAGGCCAGCCGGATCTCCTCGCCCGGCTCGTCATCGAGCGGGAACGGCAGCACGTCGCACGGCGCGAGCACGGTCAGGCTCGTCGCCTCGACCTCGACCTCGCCCGAGGAGATCGCCTCGTTGACGTTGCCCGCGGGACGCTCGCGCACGATCCCCGTGATCGTCACGCACGACTCCACGCGCAGCGTCTCCGCGGTCGCGATCTGCTCGTCGTGGAAGGTCACCTGCGCGACGCCCGAGGAGTCGCGCAGGTCGACGAACGCGACGCCGCCGTGGTCGCGGATACGCGCGACCCAGCCGGACAGGGTGACCGCCTGGGAGACGTCCGCACGGCGCAGGGCCGCGGCGTAGTGGGTTCTGTACATGGCTTCGCTGGGTCGCTGGCTTCGCTGGGTCGCGCGCCGCTCGCTTTCGTGCAAGCCGCAGAGAGCGCGCCGCCGGATCCTCTCACAGCCCCGGACGCGCGCAATCGCTCGCTACTCGACGATCTCCGCCGCGAGCTCGACCTCGACGCCGAAGTCCTCCGCCACGACCGTCTCGACCCGTGCGATCGTCCCGGCCGCGAGCAGGTCTCCTTCGCCGAGCACGAGCGCGTCGAGGCGCTCGGCCGTGTCGCGCACGATCAGGCTGGTGACGGCCGCGCGCATCTTGCGCTGCGCCTGCGACTTCGCCTTGCGGACCTCGCGCAGCACGTCCGCGGTGACATCGAGCGCGAGATCCTCGCGCTCGCGCTCGGCGCTCTCACCCGAGGCCGCCAGCAGCTGCGCCTCCTCCGGCCACGGCGCGCGGTGCACCGAGCCCTCCTGCCACCACGACCACACCTCCTCGCAGACGAACGGCAGGAACGGCGCGAGCAGGCGCT
Organism: uncultured Solirubrobacteraceae bacterium; assembly: GCA_963827105.1. GTDB lineage: Bacteria > Actinomycetota > Thermoleophilia > Solirubrobacterales > Solirubrobacteraceae > Palsa-744. The sequence goes on from CAWHAB010000001.1 coordinate 23,558, forward strand.
GGAACGCCGACAGCGACAGCCGCAGCGCGCGCGCAGCCGACGCGCTGACGCCCGGGTCGGGGTCGTAGCGCCGGCCCTTGACAAGCTCGAGGTAGTAGTCGCAGTACCACCAGAAGAAGCTCTCCGCGCGCTCGAGCGCGCGCGCATAGTCATAGGCCTCGAAGCTGTCCGTCGCCGCCGCCGCGACCGCCGCCAGGCGAGCGATCAGCGCGCGGTCGAGGGGGTGCGTCAGCTCCCCGCCCGCCGCCGGCAGGTCGGCGAGCGCGAACTTCGACGCGTTCAGCAGCTTGACCGCGAGGCGCCTGCCGACCTTCATCTGCTGCGGATCGAACGCTGTGTCCGTGCCGGGGCGCCCGCTCGCCGCCCAGTAGCGCGCCGCATCCGCGCCGTACTCCTCGAGCAGGTGCATCGGCGTCACGACGTTGCCCTTTGACTTCGACATCTTCTTGCGGTCCGGGTCGAGCACCCATCCGGAGATCGCCGCGTTGGCCCACGGCAGCACATCCTCATCGAGATGCGAGCGCAGGATCGTCGAGAACAGCCAGGTTCTGATGATGTCGTGCGCCTGCGGGCGCAGATCCATCGGGAAGACCTTCCTGAAGAGCTCCCCATCCTCACCGGCCTGGCCGACGATCTGCGGCGTCAGGGACGACGTCGCCCACGTGTCCATGATGTCCGGGTCGCCGAGGAAGCCGCCCGGCTGCCCGCGCTGTGCGGCGTCGTAGCCGTCGGGGACGTCGGTCGAGGGGTCGACCGGCAGATCCGCGGCGAGCGCCGCGATCGGCTCCTCGTAGAGCACGTTGCCCGCGCCGTCGATCGGGTACCACAGCGGGAACGGCACGCCGAAGAAGCGCTGGCGGCTGATGCACCAGTCGCCGGTCAGGCCGTTGATCCAGTCCTCCAGGCGCGCGCGCATGTACGGCGGGTGCCAGCGCAGCTCGCGCCCGCGCGCGAGCAGCTCCTGCCGGTGCTCGATCGTGCGGATGAACCACTGCCTGCTCGTGACGATCTCGACAGGCCGCTCGCCCTTCTCGAAGAACTTCACCGCGCGCGTCACCGGCTGCGGCTCGCCGACCAGGTCCGCGGACTGCTCGAGCAGCTCGACGATCCGCCTGCGCGCCTGGTTGATCGTGCGGCCCTGCAGCTCCGCGTAGGCCGCGCGCGCGCCCGCGAGGTCCTCAGACTCCCATCCCGGGGTCCCCCAGGGGACCTCCGTCAGGCGCCCGTCCGGGCCGAGCACCGAGCGCACCGGCAGGCTCAGCTCGCGCCACCATGTGACGTCGGTGAGGTCGCCGAACGTGCACACCATCACCAGGCCCGTGCCCTTGTCCTGCTCGACGAGCGGGTGGCTGAGCACCGGCACGCGCGTCGCGAACAGCGGCGTCAGGACGTCGCTGCCGACGAGCGCGCGGTGGCGGCGGTCATCGGGATGGGCGAGCAGCGCCACGCATGCCGGGATCAGCTCCGGCCGCGTCGTCTCGATCAGCGCCTGCGGTTGCTCCGCGCCGGCGCCGCCGGGCGCCGCGAAGCGGACGCGGTGCATCGCCCCCGGGCGCTCACGGTCCTCGAGCTCCGCCTGCGCGACCGCCGTCTGGAAGTCCACATCCCACAGCGTCGGCGCCTCGAGCTGGTAGGCCCCACCGCGCGCGAGCAGGCCCAGAAAGGAGCGCTGGGAGATGCGCTGGGCGAGCGTGCCGATCGTCGTGTACGTCATCGACCAGTCGACCGACAGGCCGAGCGTGCGCCACAGCGCCTCGAAGGCCTGCTCGTCGCTCTCGGTCAGCCGCAGGCACAGCTCGACGAAGTTCGGCCGCGAGATCGCGACCGGCTCCTTGGAGTCCGAGCCCCGCCCACCCTCGCTCGGCAGCCGCAGCTGCGGGTCATACGCCACCGACGGGTCGCAACGCACGCCGAAATGGTTCTGCACGCGCCGCTCCGTCGGCAGGCCGTTGTCGTCCCAGCCCATCGGGTAGAACACCTCTTTGCCGCGCATGCGCTGGTAGCGCGCGATCGTGTCGGTATGGGTGAAGGAGAAGACGTGCCCGACATGCAGCGAGCCGCTGACCGTCGGCGGTGGCGTATCAATCGAGAAGACGCGATCGCGCGGCGCCGAGCGATCGAAGCTGTAGACCCCGTCGCGCTCCCACACGGCGCTCCACTTCGCCTCGAGGCCCTCCAGCGTCGGGCGCTCGGGCACCGACACCGTGCGCGCGGCGGCGGCCGAGCCCGCGTGCGCGCTCATCGCGCTTCGATCGTCATGTGAGCCGCCGCCACAAGCAGTTGATCGTAGCCGCCGACCAGCCGTCGCGGTCGTCAAGGACCTCGCCGCAGGCCGAGCTCGTGCGCGCGGACTCCGCGTCGGCAAAAAACTTCCCGTTCCGCATTCGCTTCGTGTAGGGTCGTTTTCGTCTGGGAGAGAACGAGCCTGAGGGACGTGCAATAGGCGTGTTGAGGGTCGCATGAGCGTTTTCGCGAAGAAGCTCCTGGGCGTCGGTGCGGCGGTTGTGGCCGTCTGTCTGCTGCTCGGCCTGTACGTCGCCGACTGGGCGACGAGCCAGCCGACGCCGGTCGCGGCCGTGACCGCGCCGGTGTCCAGCGGCGGCACCCACCTGACGCTCGAGACGGTCGCCGCGATCGGCCCGAAGTACAGCCCGTCGCACCCCGACTGGGTCTCCTACCTCGTGCGCCGCAACGGCACCTGGGTACACAGCACGATCTTCACGATCCCGGCGAACTCGATCATCCACGTCACCGTCTATCAGTACGACGGCGACACCGGCCTGCGCAACCCATTCCTCTCGCAGGTGCAGGGGACGGTCGGCGGGACGATGACCCTCGACGGCAAGACCGTCAACTCGATTCCCCCGGAAGAAGCGTCGCACACCTTCGTGGTGCCACAGCTTGGCGTGTTCGTGCCACTCGCCGGCGTGCCTGAAGAAGCGAAGAACCAGTGCGAATTCGCACCGTGCGAAGGCGCCGCCCATCGCACGATCACGTTCAGCTTCAGGACCGGCAAGAAGGGGCGCTACCGCTGGCAGTGCTTCGTCCCCTGCGCCGCCGGCTTCCTCTACGGGCTGGGCGGCCCGATGCAGACGGTCGGCTACATGGACGGCTTCCTCAATGTCGTCTAGCGCTCCCGCGTCCGGCGGGGGCGCCGCCGAACCGAACCACACGGTCCGCTTCGCGGTCATCTGGGTCGTCGCGACGCTGATCGCGCTGCCGCTTGCGATCTGGGTGATCGGTCCGCTGCTCGGGCCCGGGAGCGCCAGCCAGGAAGCCGCCGGACAGGGGACCGACTTCACGGTCCTCGCCGCCACCGCGACCCCCGTGCTGACGCTCGTGTTGCTGTATCTCGCCTACGCGATCATCTTCTTCCGCCAGCCCGCCGGCGGCGTGCTCGAAGGGCCGGCGATACGCGGCGACGCGCGCGTGCAGAGCACGTGGATCATCATCACATCGCTGATGGTGCTCGGACTCGCGGTGTTCGGGACGGTGCGCCTGGAGTCGGGCAGCGGCACCGGCTCCGGCAGCGGCCCGAGCCCGCTCGTCGTGCCGAAGGGACCGAAGCTACCGGTGCAGGTGATCGCCCAGCAATGGCTGTTCACCTACCGCTACCCGACATACGGCGGCGTCGAGACGACACAGCTGTACCTGCCCGTAAACCGGACGATCGAATTCCACGTCACCTCGCTCGACGTGATCCACAGCTTCTGGGCATACAAGCTCGGGGTCAAGGCCGACGCGAACCCGGGCGTGGACAACGTCGCCTTCGTCAAGCCCACGAAGCTGCAGAGCTTCAGCGTGCACTGCGCGGAGCTGTGCGGCCTGTGGCACGGCTACATGTACGGCACCGGCAGGGTCGTCACGCCTGCCGCCTTCAGCGCCTGGATCAGCGAACAGCGGCGGCGGTTCAACCCAGCCACGCAGGTGCTTCCCAAGTACAGCACGACCTATCTACCCGAACCGACGAGGCGTGGAGAATGAGCACGACCAGCGAAGCCGCACCATTGCCGGCACCGACGCGACGCCCACTGTGGCGCAGGCTGCTCGGCTTCAACCTGCTGACGGCGGTGATCCTCGGCGTCGGCGGCTACTACCTCGGCTGGTGGATCGGCCATCTCATCAACGGCCCCAGCTTCGAATACGAGTCAGCGACCGACGAGAACGATGTCGCGCTGCTGCTCGCGTACTTCTTCGGCGTGATCGGGTTCCTGATCGGGCTCGGCTTCGCCAACTATCCGGTTTCGCGCCTGCTCGGCCGGCCGGCATCGCTGCGCGAGAAGGAGAGCGAGGGGATCGGTCGCTACTTCGGCCTGTGCACCGATCACAAGGTCGTCGGGATGCAGTACATGGTCGGGATCGGGGTGTTCTTCTTCGTCGGCGGCGTCAACGCGATGCTGATCCGGGCCGAGCTGCTGCACCCGGTGCCGACGTTCGTCGGCCCCGGGCAGTACCTGTCGCTGGTCGGGATGCACGGGACGATGATGATGGGAATGATGACCTCGGGCGTGCTCGGCCCGTTCGCCAACTACTTCGTGCCGCTGATGATCGGCTCGCGGCGGATGGCCTTCCCGCGGATCGAGTCGCTGACGTTCTGGCTGCTGATGGCCGCCGGCTTCATCCTCGTCTCGACGATCTTCTTCGGCGGATTCCCGACCGGCTGGACGGGCTATGAGCCGCTCAACGACGAGGCCGTGATGGGCATGGACTCATACATCTGCTTCTTCGCGCTGGTCGGCATCTCGATGGCGCTGCTGGGCATGAACATGATCGCCACGATCGCCACGATGCGCGCTCCCGGCCTGACGTGGTCGCGGCTGCCGATCTTCGTGTGGTCGGTGTTCGCGACCGCGATCCTGATGGTGCTCGCGGCGCCGACGCTGATCGCCGTGCTGCTGATGGCGGCCCTGGACCGCACGATCAACACTTCGTTCTTCATCACCGGTGGCGGCGGCAGCTCCTACCTGTTCGAGAACCTGTTCTGGTTCTTCGGCCACCCCGAGGTCTACGTGCTCGCGCTGCCCGGCTTCGGCATCGTGCTCGAGCTGCTGCCGGTGTTCACGCGCAAGCCGCTGTGGGGCTATCGGCTGGCGGTCTCGGGGATGCTCGGCGTCACCCTGTTGAGCTTCTTCGTCTGGCAGCACCACCTGTTCGTCAGCGGCATCAACGCCGATCTGCGCCCGTTCTACATGCTCTCGACAGAGATCATCTCGATCCCGACCGGCTTCATCTTCCTGTGCGTGATGGGCACGCTGTGGAAGTCGCGGATCTCATTCACCGTGCCGATGCTGTTCTGCCTCGCGTGGACGTTCAACTTCCTGATCGGCGGCCTCTCCGGCGTCGTGCTCTCAGACGTCCCGACCGACACCAGCCTGCATGGCAGCTTCTTCGTGATGGCGCACTTCCACTACACGATCATGGGCGGGCTGATCTTCAGCTTCTTCGCCGCGATCTACTACTGGGTACCGAAGATGACCGGGCTCCGCTTCAACGAGCGCCTCGCCAAGTGGCATTTCTGGCTGATGTTCGTGGCGTTCAATTCGACCTTCCTGCCGCTGTTCGCGCTCGGCCTGAAAGGCATGCCCAGACGCGTCAGCACCTACGAACCGAGCTTGCAGGGGCTCAACGTGTGGGTCTCGATCTCGGCCTTCGTCCTCGGATTCTCGATGCTGATCTTCCTGTTCAACGCCGTCTACTCGCTGATCTTCGCGCGCAAGCGCGCCGAGGCCAACCCGTGGCACTCGAAGTCGATCGAGTGGCAGCTGCCGACGCCGGTGCCCGTCAACAACTTCGAGCAGATCCCCGTGTTCGACTCCGACCCCTACGACTACGGCACGCCCGTGCAGCTCGACGGCGGCGGCGGGCAGCCGGCCGCGGTGGGGGCCTGAGCGATGTCGACCCCCAGCGAGAGACTGCCGATCGGCATCGCAGGCAGGCCACCGGGCGGGGAGGTCGCGGTCGAGGCGCCCGCGGAGCGTCGCGAGCGCGGCATTGCCGCGCTCTCGCTGGCGGCGCGGCTGCTCGCGGGCGCGAGCGTGTTCTTCTTCATGGCGTTCGCGTTCGCCTACTTCTACCTGCGCTCGATCAATGCCGACCACATGTGGCGCCCAGCGCACGTCAACCCGAGCCAGGGCCTGGGGGCGGCGTTCATCGCGTGCATCGTGATCAGTGCGCTGCTGACGCTGCTCGCGGGGCAGCGCGAGAAGCGGGGGTCGGATGACTGGCTGGCGCCGGCCGTCGGGGCGGTCCTGCTCGGCCTGGCAGCGGTCGTGCTGCAGTGCGTCGAGTACACCGCCGGCAACTTCGGGCCCACCGACGGCGGGTACGCGAGCGTGTTCTGTGCGTGGAGCGGCTTCTATCTGATCGCGGTGCTGTTCACCATGTACTGGCTCGAGACGCAGGTTGCGACCGAGCTGCGTGAGCGTCGCGCGCCGACGGCGCGCCCTGGCGAGGGCGTCACCGTGTATGAGGACCCCGACCGGCTGCTCCCGCGTGGCCTCGACGCCGCCGTCTTCTACTGGGTGTTCCTCGCCGGGATCGGTGTCGTGACGTACGTGACCCTGTATCTCCTCTAGTGCTGGCCTCGGCCGCAGCGGCGCCGGGGTTCTGGGACTGGTCGTTCGACCCGCCGCTGGTACTCGTCGTCGACCTCGCGATCCTCTACTGGGTCGGCGCCCGGCGCACGGTCACGCCGACGCGCAAGCGCTCGTTGCAGCGCTGGCGCAGCGGCTGCTTCTACGCGAGCCTCGTGGTCCTCGCGATCGCGCTCGCCTCTCCGATCGAGACACTCAGCGCGCAGCTCTTCTGGGTGCACATGATCCAGCACGTGCTGCTGATCGCCGTCGCGGCGCCGCTGTTCGTGTTCGCGGCTCCCTGGATCCGCCTGTGGCGGTGCCTGCCGCTCGACGCGCGCCGCCGCCTCGCCCGAGGATTCAGCCATTCGCCGCGCTTCGCACCCGCGCGAGCTGTGGGCGCGACCCTCGGCAGGCCGGTCCCGAGCTTCATCGTCTTCTCGGTCGTCCTGCTCAGCTGGCACGTCCCGACGCTGTTCGACGCCACGCTCGAATCGACGACCCTGCACGCGTTCGAGCACAGCCTGTTCTTCGCCACCGCGGTCCTGTTCTGGAAGCAGGTGATCCCATCGCCGCCGCTGCGCGCGCGTCTGGCGGCGTACCAGCGCATCGGCTTCCTCGTCGGCGGGATGATCGTCAGCTGGGTGCTCGCCGTCGTGCTCGCGCTCGCGCCGCATCCGCTGTACGGCTACTACGCCCATCTCGGGACCCGCCCGGGCGGCATCTCCGCACTGGCCGATCAGCAGCTCGCCGCGGGCATCATGTGGGTGCCGGGCTCGGTCACGTTCCTGATCGTTCTGTTCGTCTACGTCCACCGCTGGCTCGTGCCGCCGAGCCCGGGGAGCCCGCGGGCTCCCCGGCTCGTCGGCGGCCACTAGGAGGGTCACATGCCGAAGCTGTCCATTCCCCTCGCCTCGCACTTCCTGACCGGCTCGATCCTCACGCTCGCGCTTCCGCTGGCCGCGCTGATCTGTGTCGCGGTCTGGTACGTCGTGCTGTGGCGGCGTGACTCGGACGAACGCTGAGCGGCGCCCGCGCCACCGCGGGCCGGTGCGGGGTCAGCTTCGCCGCACGCGACATCACGTATGCGAGGCCGCCGAGCAGCGCGCCGGCGAGAACTGCGTTTGTGATCAACATCGTTGTGAGTGTCATGCCAACACCCTGCCCGACGCCGCTAAGCGTAAACCTCGCCGCGCGTGAGAAGCCTCTAAGAGTTCGCTCGTGCCCGAGCGCACAAGCTCAGCGGGCGGCCAGCAGGGGCACGTCGTGGGCGATCTCGCTCGGTTCGAACGTCGCGGGATAGATCGTCGTCAGCCTGCCGCTCGCGCTGACGCCGTAGACGAGCGCCGAATGGGCGACGAGGTCCGGCTGCCCGACCTCGCGCGTGGAGCCGACGCTCCACGCCGCCCACGTGCGCGCGAGTTCGCGCGCGGAGCCGATCAGATACTGCATGCGGCCGAGCATCTCATGCTCGCGCAGGAATCGTTCGACGCTGGCCGCGGTGTCGCCGCGCGGGTCGACCGACACGGCGATGATCTGAACCTTCCCGGCACGCCGGCCGAGCAGGTTCATCGCCACCCGCAGGTTCGATGCGATCAGCGGGCAGATGTCCGGGCAGTTGGCGTACAGGAACGTCACGAGCACGGCCCGGCCGCGATACTCGGCGAGCGTGACCGGCCGGCCGCGGTAGTTGCGAAGAGCGATCGCCGGCGCCGGCCTGGCCGGCAGCGTGAGCGTCCCCTGCAAGCCGCCGCCGGCCGCCGACTGCCGGGCGCCGCCGGGCAGCACTGGCCGCTGCGAGCCGCCGAGCAGCACGAGGCTCACAACGAGCACCGCCGCGAGCAGCGCGACGAGCGCGAGCAGCAGCCGCGGCCGCAGGCCTCTCATGCCCGCCCGAGCGACCGGGCGCGTCCCTCTGCTGGCGCCGAACAAGCCATCGACGGCCAAGATAGTCGTTCGCCGCCCGCGCAGCCTGCCGCGGGCGGCCGACGCTTGGTCGCGCCGTCAGGCGCTAAGCGGCAGCGGGAGCGAGCGGCGAGCTCGGCAGGTATGAGAGCGCGGCGCGCTGGGCGCGCTCGGCGCTGTGCTCCGGGCAGTAGACGCCGCGGATGCGGCCGTCGCCCAGGCCGAACGCGAGCCACTCGCCGTCGCGCCAGCTGAAGCGGAAGAAGCGGTCGGCACGATCGCCGCTGTGTTCGCGCTCGGCGCGCCAGGCCGCCGCGACGACCGCCATCGGGATCGAGGAGCGGCACGAGCAGCCGTCGCCGAGGTAGCCGCTCGAGACGCAGCGCAGCGGCAGCTCAGGGCAGGCCGCGCGTGCTGCGCTGCGCTGATCGCGATCGGAGATGACGAGCGTGAGCGACCGCTCCCGCTCCGGTGTTTCGACAGCCGCCGCATACGCTTGAAGACCAGCCATTTTCGAGCCTCCACTCATTTCTGCCTCGAGAGGACTACATCGTTGTGCCCGTTTCGGGCAGTTCATGTAGTCCTTTTCGGGCAACCGCGCCGTTGCGCGTCGATTTCGGCGTTTTTTTGGACGCTTGTATTAGCGCCGTCGGCGCGCGCGCCGCAAACGCGCCGCTCGGCTCGCGCAGCTCAGCTCATGCTCACGTAGCCGGTCGCTTCGCCGGGGCTGCGCACGTTCGCAGCGACCTTGTTTTCGTAGTTGCCCTCGATCGTCTGGATCTGCCCGCTCGGCAGCACGTCTCTGACGATCCCGACGTGCTCGTCACCGAAGACGATCAGATCGCCCGGCTTAGGCACCACCCCCGGCCCGTTCGTGACCGCCCGGCCGGTGCTCTGCGCCCACGACCAGATTTCGCCGACCGAGCCGAGACCCTGCCCCTGCGCGCCCAGCGGCTCGCCCGCCTGGCGGGCGACCCACGAGGCGAAGTAGGCACACCACGGCTCGCCGGGCATCGCCCCGGCGGTGGCCGTGCGGTACTGGGCGATTGCCGGCGATTCGTTGGAGCCCGGCGGCTGCTCGGTCTGCCCGAGCTGGCTTTCGGCGATCGCGACGAGCGCACTGGAGGAGCCCGCCGAGCTCGCCGGCAGCGAGGACCCGGCGATACCGTTGAGCGACTCGAGCGAGTACGGATAGGCGGCGTCGCTCGTGCCCGCGAGGTCGCTCGCGCCTGCGCTCGGGTCGGCCAGCGTCGCAGCCGCCGAGCCCTGCGTCACGCCTTCCTCGCCGGCCGACTTCAGCGCGTCGGCAAACGACGCCCCGCTGGTCGCTGCGGGGGCTTCCGTGCCACCCGTCAGCGCACCATTTGAGCCGATCAACATCGCCGGATCGGCGACCGCCTGCCTGATCGCAGAAACGCGCTCGAGCGTGGCTTCGATCGACATCAGCCGGGTAATCGGCAGCGCCGGGCGATTGTTGAGCGACACCCCGGCGGCGCCGGCGGACACACCCGGCGCGCTGGCGTTAAGCGAGATGGGCGGCCGTCGCCGCCCATCTCAAACCACCGTTCCCTCGATGAAGCGGCGGTATATGGCTTCCGCCTGCCGTTTCCGGACAGCCTGAAGCGTTATGACCCGTCTTACGCACGCGACGGTCAAAGACCGCCGCGCACTCAGAGGGGCTTCGCTGCAGCGGTGGCGTCCTCTAGGCGCCACCGCTGAGGAAGGTCTTCAGGGCTGGACTACTAGCCCTGTTCGATCAGGTGCAGCGCCGCGTCGGGCAGCGCGTTGGCCTGCGAGAGAATCGCAACGCCAGCCTGCTGAAGCACCTGGTCCTTTGTGAAGTTGGTCATTTCCGTGGCCATGTTCACATCAACCAGGGCGCTCACAGCCGAGGTCAGGTTCTGGCTGTAAACTTCCAGGTTGGACTGGGTGAACTGGATGCGATCCTGCACCGCACCGAATTCGCCGGCGAGGCCGGAGACCGTAGCGATAGCTTCGTCCAGTTCTTTCAGCCCTGTGGGCGGGTGTTCGTTGTTCAGCGTCGTGATTTCGCCGGCGACTTCAGTGATTTCTTCCTTGATCGTGGCGATTTCTTCGTGCTTCGTTTCGAGTTCGGCTTCGCTGAGCCCGCCTTCTTTGATTTCTTCCTGAACGCGGTGACTTCTTCTTCTTTTTCGGCGATCGTTTCTCTTGAGTTCTTCGACTTCTTCCTTTTCGGCTTCGCCGAGGCCGCTCAGGAGGCGTTCGCCGAGCGTCGTCGGGTTCGAGCTCTGCTTCAATCGCCGAGTAGACCTTGACGGTCGTGACACCGATCGATTCGCCGTCGTTGGCGCCGACCTGGAACTTGATTTCTTCATCGGCGTTCAGCAGGTTCTTGCCGTTGAAGCTCGTCGTTTCACCGACGCGCTTGATCTCGTCCGTCAGCTGCGAGACCTCGGAGATGATCGCTTTCTGATCTTCTTCGGAAGTCGTGCCGTTGGAGTACTGGACGCCCAGCTCGCGTACGCGCTGGAGCATCTGGTTGACATCGTTCAGCGCGCCCTGGGCCGTCTGGGCCATGGCGACCGCGTCCTGGATGTTTTCGCCTGCCTGGTTGAGCCCGTTGACCTGGCTCTGGAGGCTCTGGCTGATCGCGTAGCCGGCGACATCGTCAGCGGCGGAGTTGATCTTCAGGCCCGAGGACAGGCGCTGCATCGCCTGCGAGAGCATGTTCTCGGTGCCGTTGAGGTTCCTGGAGGCGTTCAGCGCCTCGAGGTTGTTGTTGATCGTGAGGCCCATTCGTTCATCTCCTTGATGACGGTGTGGTGGTGTGGTCCCGAGCCGACTCCGTGTCGACCCACGCCGTATATCGTCAAACTGGCGGGATACTTGAGACGGGTTGTCCGTGTTCGGCGGGATTCTGCGCGGCGCCGCGAAGTTTTCTCCCGCAGCGCGCGCCGCGCGCGCACGCTCAGGCGCGCACGTCGATGTGCGGGTGCTCGCCGTCCTCGCCGTCGTCGCTCGTTCCGCCAGCTCCTGCTCCTGCCGTCGCGCGCGGCGCTTGCGCTGCTGCTTCCTGGCGTCTGGCGCTCGTGCGCGGGGGGTCGAGGCGGCGCACCGGCTCGGGCCCGCCTGCGGGAAGATCGGGCGGGCCGGGCGCGATCGGGTGGATCGGGTCCATCGACTCAGCCGCGGCCCCGGCTCAACCGGCCCGCGCCGGACCGGTCGGGGGCGGGGGGCCACTGGGCAGCTGCGCTCGCGCGAGCGCGGCCGCGTGCGCCGCGGCGAGCTCCTGCTCCTTGCCCTTCAGCTCGATCACGACGAGACGGCGCCAGACGAACACGGCGCCCGCCCATGCCGCGAGATAGCAGACGACGCCGCCGATCAGCGCGCGCACACCGGCTTCGGCCAGCGTCATCGTCGGCAGCGCGAGGTAGCCGCCGAGCACGAACCCGATCAGCGCGCCCCACGACTTCGCCTGCGCGACCTGCGTACCGCGCGCGGGTGTCCGGCGACGCTCGGCCCCTCGCCATCGCCGGCCGCCGCCTTCGCGCCCTTGTCGTCCTTCTTGTCCTTGCCCTTCGTGCCCTTCTCGGCCTTGCCCTTCTCCGCCTTCGCCTTCGCCGGCGCGCGCGGCGGGCGGCGCGGGCGGCGCCGCCACGGGCGGCGTCTCGGCGACGACCGCCGCTCAGCCGCCATTCCGCCTCCCTGCTTCAGGCCGAGGCGCAGTTCGGTGCGCTGGCACTCGAAGATGAAGCGGACCAGCCGGCGTGCGGTCGGCGTCGCTGATCTCCTCGAAGCACGACCCCGCGGTGACCGCTGGCGTCGCTGCGTACGACCTTCGCGCCGCCGGTGATCGGCTCGCTCGCCCTGGGTGACCGTCAGCTGGAAGCGCAGCTGCTCGCCGATCCTCAGCGTTTCCGGCCCGGCGAGGAGGAGCCCGCCGCCGCTGACGTCGATCGTGAACGTCTCGATCGGCTGCAGCTCCTTGCCGACGAACAGGCGCACCGGGCGAGCGGCGCGGATGCGCACGAACTCGCGTTCCTGCAGCACCTCGACCGCTCGCAGCGCGTCCAGGCGCAGCACGTCGGGCTCCTTCGGGTCCTCGATCGGCGCTGTGCCTGTGAGGCGCACGCGGCCGCTCGCGCCCGCATATTCGAGCACCAGCCCCTCGAGGTCGCGGCCGCTCAGGCGTTTGGCCGGCACGGTGATCGCGACCAGCAGGGTGTTCGCGCCACGCTCGAGCACGCGCGCGGGCAGCTTGTCGCCGTATTGCACGCTGAGAATCAGCGCGTCGGTGCGCTCAGGCAACTCGAGGAGCTCGGTGGGCGCCGGGTCCTCGCTCTTTCCCGCCCGAACTTCATGGCAAAAGCTTCGCCGCCAGACCGGTCGGATCGATCCTCGAAAGACGCCAGCCGCCGGCGCGGGCGCGATCGAGCATGTACTCGGGCGCGAGCCCGAACGTGCATGCCGCCTCGACCGCGACGCCGATCTGGTCGGTCTCATCCGCATGCGTGACCGCGAGCGCGTTCGCCCCCAGCGGGCGCAGCGCGAGCAGCAGCTGTGTCGCGGCGGCCGCGCTCAGCGTCGCCGGCAGCGCGACGACGACGCGCTCGGGCTGCAGCTCGCCGAGCAGCGCCGCAAGGTCGCGGATGCCCGCGCGGTCGGCCGGGGAGACCGCGGGCGTGTCGAGCACCGACAGGCCCTCGCGCCGCGCCTTGCGCAGCGCCCGCTGCGCGCGTGTCGTGCTCGACCGCCGTCGGCTTCATGATCTGCGGGCTGATCACGATCTGCAGCTCGCCGTCGGCGGCCTGGGTGAGCGTCGCGCAGTTCGCCGGCAGCGTGCTGCTGCGCCGATAGGCGCCGAGCAGCGTCGCGCAGCAGGTCGTCTTGCCCGACCCGCCGGCGCCGACGAGCACGATCGCGGCGCCCTGCGTCGGCAGCGGCAGCGCGACCGGGATGCGCTGCGCAAGCGTCGTGCGCACGGCCTGCGCGAGCCCCGAGTGCGGCGCCAGCGGCAGCGTGTGCGCGGTCGCGCCGTCGATCAGCTCGCACGCGAGCTGCTCGCTGATACCGAGACGACGCAGGCTCTTCTCGACGCCCGCGCGGGCGCGCGTATGCGAGCCCGGTGCGACAGCGCGGCGCTCGAGCGTCGGCCGTCGCGGCGGCGTGTACTCATCGGCCGGCGCCGCGCGCGCGAACGTCCGCGGCGACTCGCGCGGGATCAGCTCCTCGAAATCGATCGTCGGCGGCGGCGGCTCGCGGCGGCGCTCGGGGCGCGCCAGCGGCTCGAGCGGCTCTGCGCGATCAGCGCGGGCGAGCGCCGCGAGATGCGCCGTCACATAGGCGCTGCCCGCGGCCGCGGGCCGAGGCTGCTCGCGCGGAGCAAACGGCAGCGACGGCGGCTCGGCCGGGCGCTGCGGCGGCGGCGCGGGGCGCGGGGCGCGACTGCTCGCGCGCGCGTTGCGCGAGCCGCGCCTCGAGCTCCTCGAGGGCCGCGCGCGGAGGGGCCACAGGCGGGGCGGGCGGCGGCGGCGCGGGGGGAGGCGGCGGCGCGGGCGGAGGCGCCGAGACGACCGCGTCGGTCGCCGCGGTTTCCGCCCCCGCGGGCTCAGCATCCGCCTCGAAGGCACCCTCGTCGTCGTCGTAGAGGTCGATCCGCGGGGTGCCGGCGGTCGCCTCGATCTCGACGAACGGTCGCTGGAAGAAGCCGAGAAACCCGCCCGTCAGGCCCTCGCGCCGGCGCACGATGATCGCTTCGGCGCCGAGATCGCGCTGAATCTGCGGGATCAGCTCGTCGATCGCACGGCCTCGATATGTCCGGTTCGGGCTGCTCACGCGTGGATCACACCGATCGTTTCGACGTTGATGCCGGGCGAGATCTCGTTATAGGAGCAGACCGCGAGGTGTGGCTGCGCCTGCGCGATCAGCCGGCGCAGGTGGCGGCGGATGCGCGCCGAGCAGAGCAGGATCGGGGTGCGACCGCCGCGCGCGCCGGCGCTCGCATGCTCGACCTGGGCGCGCAGCGCGGCGACGATCGCCTGGGCCCGCGGCGGATCCATCGCCAGGTACTCCCCGTCGGTGGTCTGCGTGATCGAGGTCGCGACCTCCTGCTCGATTGCCGGGTCTAGGGTGATTGCTTGCAGGCGCAACTGCTCGTCCAGGTGGGGAGCCGTGATCGCCCGGCCCAACGCCTGGCGAGCGTACTCCGATAGGAGGCTTGTGTCACGTGTTGTTCGCGCCTTGTCGCCGATTGCCTCCACGATCGTGCCGAGATCGCGGATCGGCACGCCCTCCGACAGCAGCGATTGCAGCACGCGCTGGATCTCGCCGACGGACAGCGCCTCGGGCACGACCTCTTCGACGACCGCCGCGTTGCTTTCCTTGAGCTTGTCGAGCAGCGCGCGGACGTCCTGGCGCGTCAGCACCTCGGCGGCGTGCGCGCGAATCGTCTCGGTCAGGTGCGTGACGATCACCGACTCGGCGTCGACGACGGTGTAGCCGAGCGACTCCGCCTCCGCCCGCGCGGACTCGTGGATCCAGACCGCGTCGAGGCCGAACGCCGGCTCGCGGGTGGGGATCCCGCTGAGCGTGCCGCTCGCGTCGCCGGGGTCCATCGCGAGCAGGTGCCCGGGCATGATCCGCCCGCGCGTGACCTCCGCGCCGCGGACCTTGAGCACATACTCGTGCGATTCCATGCCGAGCTCGTCGTGGATCCGCACGGGCGGGATCACGAGCCCGAGGTCGCCCGCGAGCTGGCGGCGGATCATGCCCACGCGCCGCGGCAGCGAGCCGCCCGAGCCGCCGTCGACGAGCGGCACGAGCCCGAAGCCGATCGCGAGCTCGAGCGCGTCGACGCCGACCTCGGCGATCGGCTCGTCGCCCGCTTTCGGCAGCGCCGCCTTCGCCGCGGCCGCCTTCGCCGCCGCCTCCGCCTTGACGCCCGGGACGCCGTCGCGCACGGCGTAGCCGACCGCGGCGAACGCCGCCGCGATCAGCAGGAACGGCAGCTTCGGCAGGCCGGGAATCAGCGCGAACAGGCCGATCGCGCCGGCGGCGACGAGCGGCGCCTTGCGCTGCGCGAGGATCTGGTTGACGATGTCGCTGCCGAGGTCGCGCTCGGACGCCGCGCGGGTCACGATGATGCCCGTCGCGACCGAGATCAGCAGCGCCGGAATCTGAGCCGAGAGGCCGTCGCCGACGGTCATCAGCGAGTACTCGTGGGTCGCTTCCGCGAAGCTCAGGTGGCGCTGCAGCATGCCGACGATGATCCCGCCGACGAGGTTGATCCCGGTGATGATCACCGCCGCCATCGCGTCGCCTTTGACGAACTTCGAGGCGCCGTCCATCGACCCGTAGAAGTCGGCTTCGCTGGCGATCTCCATGCGCCGTGCGCGCGCCTGGTCGTCGGTGATCAGGCCGGCGTTGAGGTCAGCGTCGATCGCCATCTGCTTGCCCGGCATCGCGTCGAGCGTGAAGCGCGCGCCGACCTCGGCGACGCGCCCGGCGCCGTTGGTGACGACGACGAACTGGATCACGACGAGGATCAGGAAGATCACGAGGCCGACGACGACGTTGCCGCCGACGACGAATTCGCCGAACGCCTTGACGACGCTGCCCGGTTCGCCGGTCGTGAGGATCAGGCGCGTGACCGACACGTTGATCGCCAGGCGGAACATCGTCGTCAACAGCAGCAGCGCGGGGAACGACGCGAAGTCGAGCGCCTTGCCGAGATACATGGTCGTCGCGATGATCGTCAGCGCCGCCGCGATGTCGAGCGTGATCAGCAGGTTCAGCAGGGCCGGCGGCAGCGGCACGACGAGCATCGTCACGACGAGCACCACGCCGACCGCGGCGAGCATGTCCGCGCGGGGCAGGTAGCGGCGGGGCGCGAGCGTGTTCACGACGCGAGCCGCCTAGGACCGATCGATGAGCGCCCGGCCATGCGGTAGACGAACGCGAGCACGCGCGCGACCGCCGCGTACAGTTCCTCGGGCACGACCTGGCCGATCTCCGTCGAGGAGTGCAGCGCGCGCGCGAGCGGCGGGTCGGTTATCACCGGCACGTCGTTCTCTTCGGCGATGCGCCGGATCTGCGCGGCGATCAGGTCCTTTCCCTTGGCGACGACTTCCGGCGCGGTGCGCGAGCCGTCGTATGTCAGCGCGACCGCGTAGTGGGTCGGGTTCGTGACGACCACGTCGGCGTTCGGGATCGCGGCCATCATGCGCATCCGCGCGGTCTGCATGCGCAGGCGCCGCTGCGCCGCACGGACCTCCGCCGAGACCCCGTACTGGCGGTTCTCGTCCTTGACTTCCTGCTTGGTCATCTTCAGCTTCTGCTCGTGCTGGTGGCGCTTCCAGCCGTAGTCGAGCAGCCCGATCAGGACGTACGCGAAAGCGGCATGCTGGGCCACCGACAGCGCGCGCTGCCCGAACAGCACGCCGAGCTCGCCGGGCGTGATGCCGACTTTCGAGGACAGCGCGGTCAGGCCCGGAATCAGCGCCAGCGCGGCGACCATCCCGACCGCGGCGATCTTCGTGATCGCCTTGAGCGTTTCGAAGATCAGGTTCGGGCCGAGCAGGTTCTTCGCCCCCGAGACCGGGTTGATGCGGCGGAAGTCCGGTTTCAACGAGTGCGTCGTCGGCGCGAAGCCGACCTGCCCGACGCCCGCGAGCACGCCGACGATCAGGCACGTCCCCGCGACCGGGAGGAAGCCGGTCGCAAGCGTCGCGAGCGCGCCGTGCGCCAGTTCGCTCAGCCCCGACGCGCTCAGCGCCCGCTGCGGCTGGGCGATCTCGGCGAAAATCTCACGGAAGCTCGCCGCCGCCGCCTGGGCGGTGCGCGGCGCGGTGATGCTGATCGCGAGCAGCCCGGCGACGAGCACGAGCGACCCGCCGAGATCCGGGCTGCGCGCCACCTGGCCCTTCTCGCGGGCGCGTTTGCGGTGCTTCGCTGTCGGTTTCTCGGTGCGGTCGCTGTCAGCCATGTCTCACGCCACGTGCAGCGCGCCGAGGGCGGCGCCGACGCTCACGGTCATCTGATTGGAGATCCAGTTGGCGACGAACGGCAGCGACGCGCCGACGACGAGCAGCGTCACCACGACCTTCGCCGGAAAGCCGACGGCGAATACGTTCAGCTGC
Source organism: uncultured Solirubrobacteraceae bacterium (assembly GCA_963827105.1). Taxonomy (GTDB): domain Bacteria; phylum Actinomycetota; class Thermoleophilia; order Solirubrobacterales; family Solirubrobacteraceae; genus Palsa-744. Next base: position 41,154 of record CAWHAB010000001.1, read on the forward strand.
GGCACGACACGCGAGACGACGCCGAACGCGACGTCCGTGATCAGCAGCGCGATCAGCACCGGAGCGGCGACCTCGAGCGCCGCCGCGAACACCGTGCTGAAGGCGTGCACGGCCCCGGCGATCAGCGAGGTGAGCTGCGGGGCTTCGGTCAGTGGAACCAGTTCGAAGGTCCGCCCGATGCCGCGCAGCGTCCAGGCGACACCGCCGATGACGAGGAAGATCATCGTCCCGAACAACGAGTAGAAGCGCGCGATCACCGCCGCGTTTTCGTTGTTCACGGGGTTGATCAGCGCGCCGTAGGAGAAGCCCGAGTCACGTCGATCATCGCGCCCGCCGATTCGACCGCCGCCATCAGGATCGCGAGCGTGAACGAGAACGCGAGGCCAACGAGCATCCCCTCGATCACGAGGCCGCCGAGCGAGAGCACGTCGCTGGGGACGTGCTGGCCGTGCAACGCCACGGGCGTCAACCCGATCGAGATCCCGACCGCGATGATGCCGCGCACGGGCGGCGGAACCAGCGCCGATGAGAACAGCGGCGCGAGCACGAACAGCGGCGTGACGCGCGCGAGCACGAGGATGAAGCCCGCCAGGTCGTTGCCCGCGAGCTCGCGCAGAATCCCGTTCACGTGCCGACCATCGTCGGGATCGCCGTGTACAGCGCGGTCGTATACGCGACGAGCTGGCCGAGCATCCACGGCCCCAGCACCATCACGACGACCGCGATGCCGATGATCTTGGGGATCAGCGAGAGGCTCTGCTCCTGGATCTGCGTGACCGCCTGGAAGATGCTCACGAGCAGCCCGATCACGAGGCCGACCGCGAGCAGCGGGCCGGCGACCTTCAGACCGAGGCTCATCGCCTGCGCTGCGAGGTTGACGACTGTGTCCTGGTTCATCGGCCGGGTCTCCTAGTGGAAGCTCTGGACGAGCGACTTGATGACGAGGTCCCAGCCGTCGACGAGGACGAACAGCAGGATCTTGAACGGCAGCGATATGAACGTCGGCGGCAGCATGATCATGCCCATGCTCATCAGCGTCGCGGAGACGATCAGGTCGATGATCAGGAACGGCAGGAAGATCAGAAAGCCGATCTGGAACGCCGTTTCGAGCTCGCCGACGATGAACGCCGGGATCAGCACCTCGGTCGGCACTTCCGCCCGCGTTTTCGGCAGCGGCTTCTCATGCGCGAGGTTGACGAACAGCGCGATGTCCTTGGTGCTGGTCTGGCGGAACATGAATTCCCGCAGCGGCTGCTCGGCGCGCTTGATCGCTTCGGTCGTGCTGATCGTGTGATGCTCGAGCGGCACGATCGCCTCCTTCTTGACCTCGCCGATCACCGGCGCCATCACGAAGATCGTCAGGAACAGCGCGATTCCGACCATCACCTGGTTGGGCGGCGCATTGGTCGTGCCGACGGCGGTGCGGATGAAGCCGAGGACGATCAGGATGCGGCTGAAGCCCGTGACCGTGAAGAGCACGGCCGGCACGAGCGTCAGCGCGCCGATCAGCAGCAGGATCTGCACGGCGTTGCTCGAGTTGAGGTTCACCGCCGCACCGTCCATTCACGCATCCGCTCGATCAGCCCGGAGGACGGCGAGGGCATGCGCATCGGGTCGGAGTACCCCTGCCCCGAGGCGACCGGGCGCGATGCGGGCGGCCCGGCCGGTGAGCGCCGTTCGATGCGCAGGCGCCGCGGGCGCGCTGCGGGCTCCTCTGGAAGCAGCCCCGCCGCGCGCGCCTGCTCCTCGGTGTAGCGGTGGATCGGCACGACGCCGTGCTCGGCGCTGCCGAGCAGCACGTATTCGTTGCCCGCGCGCACGAGATGGACCGAGCGCCCGGAGCCGAGCGTGAGCGCCGAGACACTCGCGAGCCCGCTCGAGGAGACCGACGGGTCGCGCCCGGCCTTGACCTGGCGCAGAACCCACGAGAGCCCCCAGATCACGGCGATCACGATCGCCAGGCCGACGATCGTGCGCACGATGCTCGGCCCGCCTGTCGCCGGATGCGAGGACCCGGGCGCGGGCGCGCTCAGGTCGAGCGCCTTGCCTTCGCTGCCCGGCGCTAGTTTCGACTCGGTGAACGCCGCAGCCGGGCAGGCGAACACGAGCAGGCATGAGCCAAGCACAGCGGCCACCGTCGCGGCCGCACGGGAAAGCGGGGTCAGCTTAGTCATCGAGGGACGACTCCGAGGAAGAGTCGTCCCGGTTATCGGCTCTCGGACGGAGGTCTTGAGGCGGGTTGCCGCGGGACGCGGGCTCTAGACGAGTGCCTCGACCTGCACGGCCCACTCGCCGTCGCCCGTCACGAGCAGCTTGCCGTTGGCGAAGCACAGCCCGTTCGCGAACAGCTCGACCGGCGCCTCGGCACCCTGGTCGAGGTCGACGACGGCCCCCTGCGCGAGCGCCAGCGCACGTCCGAGCGGCAGGTGCGTCCTGCCCAGCTCGGCCCAGATGCGCACGAAGATGCTGCGCAGCATGAGCTTGTCCTCGGCGCTCTGATCGCTGTCATCGGCGTGGGCCCGTGCGCGTTCGAGCTCGCTGCGGCCGAGCGTCGCATACGTTTCCGCGCGGCTCGGCTGTTCGCTCGTCGACTCCAGCTTGATCGCGCGGCGCGTGCCGCTGCGCCCGGGGCGCCCGCGGCCGAGCGAAGCGTCCTCGGCGAACAGCCGCACGCCGTCCTCGGCGCGTTCGCCGAGCGGCACGAGCGCACCCGGCGTGAGTTCGAGCATCCTCTCGATCGGCATCTGCACCGAGCCGATCTCGGCGCGCAGCAGCACGTGCGCGCCCGCCAGGCCGCGCCGCAGCGCCTCGGACTCCAGCGGGTCGGCGTCACGCTGCAGACTGCCGGCGCCGCGGATCCGCTCGGCGACGGGCTCGAACGCGCCCCACGGGATCAGCAGCGAGATCACCGACGGCAGCCCGTCGATGCTGGCGTCGACGGTGACCGCGAACGTCGGTTCGCCGATCGGCGCGAGTACGCCGGCATCGCCCTCGGTGTCGACCTCGCCACGGCGCAGGTCCGGGCCGCCGAGCTCCTCCCAGGCGACCGCGAGCTGGCGCACGACCGAATCAAGCAGTCCGCGAGTGAGCACCCAGTCGATCTCGCTCAGGTGCCGCTCGCTCGGCGCCTGTGCGGCATCGCCGCCGAGCATGCATTCGAGCGCCTGCAGGACGAACGGCAGCTCGACGCTCAGCAGCATGTGGCGCTCGATCGACTCCGGCACGACGGCGACCGCGATCGAGTCGGCCGGGAGCTGCGCCTTGCCCGCCGCCCAGGTCACCTGCAACGAGTCCGCGAGCTTGACCTCGACGTTTGCTTTCAGCTCGCTCGAGAGCACGCCCGCGAGCGCCTCGCAGAACGGATCGAGCACGCGCACGACGCGGCGCGTCAGCTCCGCGGTGAACTTCGTCGGCTCAGAGAAGTCGAGCGTGCGGATGCGCGACCCCGAGGGCTCCACCGCGCCCGCCGCCGCGGCCTCAACCTCCTCGGCGGCCGCCTCGCCCTGCTCGCTGCTCTGGCTCACGCCCATATCTTGAATCAACGGTCGGCGACCGTTTGTCTCAGCCGTCCGCGGCGGCGCTGTCCGCGCCGTCCGCGGCCGGCGTGTCGGCGGCCGCGCCCGCCGGCTCAGACGCCTGCCCGTCCACCTGCACGGGCGCGATCACATCCGGCTGCTCCTCGAGGATCTCGGTGATCCGCAGGCCGTACTGCTCGTCGATCACGACCACCTCGCCGCGCGCGACGGCGCTGCCGTTGACGAGCAGGTCGACCGGGTCGCCGGCGACGTGCTCGAGCGTCACGACCGAGCCGACGCACAGATCGAGCGCCTCGCCGACGGTCATGTGCGTGCGGCCGATCTCGACGCTGAGCTCCATCGGGATCTCGGCGACACGGCCGAGGTCGGCCTCCGATGCGCCGCCGGAGCCGGGCTGTGCGTCCTGGCCAAACTGCTCGTACTCGATTGTCTCGGTCACGCTCGCTCCTATTGGACGGTTAGTTCAGGGAACAGCACGGCTTCGACCTTGTCGTCGGTCTGCTGCTTGATCGCCGCGAGGATCTCGTGCTTGATGTGCAGTCGGGAGGCGGCGTTGGTCAGCGCTTCGCCGCTCTGATTGGTGATCGTGTTCGTGACGATTTCACGGACGAGCGGTTCCTCGGGCAGGGTTCCCGGGCCGTTTTCCGCGGGCGGCGTCGCGGACGCGCCGTCGCTCTGCCCCGGCGCGAGCTGCAGCGCGACCGACACCTTCGCGTAGCGCCCGTCGCTGAGGTTCAGCAGGAACGTCTGCGGCATCACGTAGATCGTGCCCTTGATCTTCATCTTGTCGACCGGCTTGGGCTTGGTCATCGTGTAGCCGGCGAGCAGCAGCACGGGCAGGGCGAGCGCGATCATTATCTTCTTGTTCTTGAGCATGGTTGGGTTGTCCGGCCTCGTTAAGATTCGCCTTCGGCGCCAAAGATCCGCTTCATCACAATCTCGACGCGCCGGTTGCGCGCGCGCCCCGCGGCAGTGCTCTCGGTCGCGATCGGCCGCTGTTCGGCATAGCCGGTCGCGCTCAGCCGGTGGGCCGCCACGCCGCGGCCGAGCAGGTACTGCACGACGGTGCTCGCGCGCGCCGTCGACAGCTCCCAGTTGCTCGGGAACTCGGCGCTGTGGATCGGCACGTTGTCGGTGTTGCCGTCGACTTCGATCGGATGCGTCTCGTCGATGTTCAGCAGCTGCGCGATCTCATTCAGCAGCGCGTGCGCGCCGATGTCGAGGTCGGCCTTGCCCGAGGGGAACAGCAGGTCGTCGGTGAGCACCCTGATGACCAGGCCGCGCGGTTCGATCGTCGTCTGCACGCTCTTCTTGAAGCCGTGCGCGGCGGCGTAGCTGTCGAGCTCGTGCTTGATGTGCGCGAACACGCTGGCCTCGTTCTGCGCGGCCGCTTCGTGCTGGATGGAGACGGTCGAGACGCTCGCGCTGCTGGCGCTCTGGCTGCTGCTCTGGGTGCTCGCCCTGGTCGTCGCTTCCTGCCCGCTCCCGGTCGCCGCGAGCGGCACCAGCGCGACCGCTTCGGCCGTGCTCGGCGCCTTGCGCGGGCTCGAGGTCGCTCCCTGCTGGGCGATCGATCTGCCGCCTGGCAGGATGCTTCCTGAGAATGCGGCCTTGAGCGAGTGCTGCAGCGTCGTGTACTTGGAGACGTTGACCGAGGAGATCGAGAACAGCACCATGAACAGCGCCATCAGCAGCGTGATCATGTCGGCATATGTCAGCAGCCAGCGCTCGCCGCCCTCCTCGTGTTGAGCGCCGCCGCGACGGCGGCCGCGGCCGGCACCGTGCGACATCTCAGGCTGCCTTGGCCTCGACGTCGATTCGCGACACGGAAGCTTCGTCGCCCGAGGTTCGCTCGGCCGGCGGCAGGTAGGACATCAGCTTGTCGGAGACGAGCCGCGGGTTGTCGCCCGCCTGGATCGAGAGGATCCCCTCGAGCGTCATCATCCGCAGCTCGACCTCTTCCGCGGAGATCGCCTTGAGGCGGTTGGCGATCGGCAGGAAGATCACATTCGCCGAGCCGACGCCCATCAGCGTCGCGATGAACGCCGCCGAGATCGAGGGCCCGAGCGTGGACGGCGCAGCGAGATTCTGCAGCACGTGCACGAGGCCGAGAACGGTGCCGATGATGCCCATCGTCGGCGCGAAGCCGCCGGCCTTCTCGAACGGCGCGGCGGACGCCTCGTGGCGCGCGGTCATGCCGTCGACCTCGGCCTCGATGATCGTGTTGACCATCTCCGGGTCGGTCCCGTCGACGACCAGCTGCAGCGCGTTGCGGGTGAAGTCGTCCTCGATCTCGCTGAGCTGCGCGTCGAGCGCGAGCAGGCCTTCGCGGCGAGCCTTGTCGGCGAGGCCGACGAGCTGGTCGAGCTGACCGCGCATGTCCGGCGGTTCGGAGGAGAAAACGAGCTTGTAGAGGCTGGGGATGCGCTTCATCGCCGGCATGCCGACGCTCGCGAGCGTCACCCCGAAAGTGCCGCCGATGATGATCATCAGCGCAGGGATGTTTATGAACGAGGCCGGACTGGTCCCGTCCATCATCGAACTCAGCAGCAGGGAGCCGAACGCAGCCCCGATTCCGATCGCCGTTGCAGCCTTCATTGGGCGTTACATCGGCGCGCGCACGAAATCCTTCAGTTTTGCCAAGCTGTTGTGCACAAACGGCCAGTCCGGGCCGCCGCGGGGGAGCGGGTCTACGTCGGCTTGTCCTCGACAGCCGAGAGGTGGGGCGGATCGCCGTGGATCGGCGTCGGTGAGGCCACCGGCTGGACGCGGCGGCGGCGAAATGCGTCGCTGAGCACGTCGGCGCGGTAGGCGTGAACCTCGGCGGCGACCTCGGCCGGCGTCTCGGCTACGACGACCTTGGCGCCCGTCGCGAGCGTGATCACCGTGTCCGGCGTCGACTCAACCGTCACGATCATGTCTGGATTCAATTGGAATGGCTCGTCGCTGTGGCCGAGCCTGTTCAGCGTGATCATCGGCACACTTTCCTTGTCCTTGAAGCTTGGGACGTTAGCCGCGAGGCGGGACGGCATCCTTGACCGTCCCGCCCGGGCTCCTCGGAGTTGTCCTCTCTGCGTTCACCTCCTTTCGCGGCTTGACGGCAAAGTCTCAGCGCCCAGCGGCGAGCTCGGATCGGGTGCGCGGCTACTGCATCGTCACCAGCGTGCCGAGCATTTCATCCGCGGTCGAGATCACACGCGAGTTGGCCTGGTAGCCGCGCTCGGCCGTGATCATGTTCGTCATCTCGGTTGCCAGGTCGACGTTCGACTGCTCGAGCTCGCCGCCGATCGTCGAGCCGAAGCCGGTCGTGTCCGGCGTCCCGACGATCGGGCCGCCGGAGTTCGGCGTCTGTGCCCACAGGGAGCCGCCGAGCCGTTCCAGCCCGGCTTCGTTGGCAAACGTCGCGAGCGATATGTAGCCGGCCGTGACACGGTCCTGGAACGTTTTCGATTCGGGGTTCTCGTCGGTGTAGCTGACCGATCCGTCCTGGCCGATCGTGACGTTCGTCGAGCCCGGCGGGACCCTCAGATACGTATCTTCTTTACCCGGTTCGTAGGTGTCCCCGGTTTCGGTTTCGGTGACCACCGTCGCGTTGCGGCCGATCACATACTCGCCGGCCGCGGTCGTCAGGAAGCCGTTCTCGTCGGTCGTCAGATCGCCGCCGCGGGTGTACTGGAAGTTCGTCGGAATACCTGTCGTGAACGGTTCTTTCGCCGGTGGCGCGCCCGCGCCCACGCGCAGGAACCCCGGACCCTCGATCGCGATGTCGAGGGGGTTGTTGGTTGACTGGAAGGCGCCCTCGGTCATTTCGTTGCGGGTCGCCTGGACCTGCACGCCGAGCCCGATCTGGATCGGGTTCGTGCCACCGTTGCTGCTGGTGGGGCCGGAGGCCCCGCTCATCACCTGCGTGAGCGAGTTCGCAAACGTCACACTGGAGGCCTTGTAGCCCACCGTGTTGACGTTTGCGAGGTCGTTGGCGGTGTCATTGAGCATCGCCTGGTTCGCATCGAGTCCGCTGATCGCGGCATACATTCCAGCCATCATCGTGACTGCCCTTCCTTTCGCGGCCTCCTCGATGAGGTCCGGCCGTGGTTGTCGATTGCCGTTGTTCTCATGCGATCACGGCACTGTCGATGTTGGTGAACACGTTGTCCTTCATGTGTTCGGATCCGACGGCCGTTATGACCGTTCGATTGCTGACGGACACCACAAACGCGGTGCCGTCGACAAGTACCAGGGAGTCGCGCGAGCCCTTGCTCGCGGCGCGTCCGACTCCATCTGAAAGCCTTCCCAGCGTGGCCTGGTCGAGCTCGATCCCGCGTCGCTGCACCCGCGCGAGGGCGTGGCGCGAGAACTGCAGCTGCTGCGCGCTGCCGGCCTGTGTGAGTGCATCCGCGAACGACTGCCCGCCGGCGCCGGGGGCCCTCTGCGCCGCCGTGTCGGGCGCCTTCGCGCCGGCGCTCTTCGCGGCCGGCGCTACCGCCGGGTCGAGTCCGCCGGGCGGAATCAGTGCCGGGTTCGAGATCGAGCTCATTCGACTTCCGTGATCGCCGTGAGCTTGACGTCCGCCGTGCCTTCGATCGTCACCGTCGTGCCGTCCGCCGTCGACTGGACGCTCTGAACCTCGCCGCTCGCGGTTTCACCGCTCGCGGTCGTGTAGGCGACTTTGTGCCCGATCAGGTTGACGGCGCTCGAGAGCTCGCTCGAGGCCGCGAGGTTGGTCGTCTGCTCGACCTGCGTGAACTGCGCGAGCTCGTTGATGAATTCGTTGCTGTTGCCCGGTTCCAGCGGGTTCTGCGCCTGCAGCTGCGCGATCATCAGTTTCAGGAAGTCGTTCTGGCCGAGAATCCCGTTCGGGTTTTCGCCGGTCGCAGCGGCCGGCTGCGAAGCCCCCGGCTGCGCCGCCGCCGCGACTGTCAGTGGATTTGTGCTCATCGTCGTCGTCCCTTTCCTTGTCGATCAGGCGAGCAGGTCCACGAGCCCGCCGCTCGCGGCGCCCGCGGTCGTGGTTGAGCCGTCGGGCGCTGCGATCGCCTCAACGCCCTCGGCCTCCTCGGAATCGGCGGCGGAGCCGCCGGCGCTGTCCTCGAAGCCCTCTTCGCGATCACCCGTCTGCGACTGCCCGGAGGAGCCGATGTCGAGCCGCAGCAGCGACACGCCCAGCGAGCTCAGCGACTGGTGCAGCTCCGTGCGCCCGTCCGCGAGCGTCTGCGCGGCGGCAGCAGTGTCCGCGGTCACGCGCGCGATCAGGCCGTCGCTGCTCTGGCTCAGATGTACGCTGATCTGGCCGAGATAGTCCGGCTTCAGCGCGATCCGCGCCTGCGTGCTCCCCTGGCGCGCCGCGATCGCGATCGTCGCGCGGATCGCGTCGATCATGTCCTGCATCGGCACGCCCTCCGCGAGCGCCGGGCCGCCGCCCGCCGCGAGCGCGCCGTTGCCCGCCGCTACCTGCGTGGCGAGCAGCGAGCCGTCCAGCGGGTTCACTTCCGGCGCGGCGGCCGACGCTGCCACGTTCGCGCCCGGCGCGGCGACGGCGGCGACGGCCGCGACATCCGGACCGTGCGAGGAGACGGCCGCGCTCGCGCCCGGCTTTTCCGGCTGGCCATCCTCGCGGCCCGTCCCGCCGTGACCCGCGCCGCCTGCCTGTGACCCCAGCGAAGAGCCCGCGTCGGCGGTGGCTGCGGCTGCGGCTGCGTCGGCGACGGCAGGCGCCGACGCCGCCGGGCTCGGAGGCGCGGCGGCGGGCGTCGCGGGCTGCACCGGAGTGCTGCCCGTGCCGGTCGGCGCGGGCGCGGAGAGAGCGCTCGCTTCGCCTCCCTGCGCGGGCGAGGAGCCGCCCGCGCCTGTCGCGGCGGCGGCGCTGCCCGTCGCCTGCGCGGTGGCGGCCGCGCCCGTTTCAGCCGCGGGAGCCGGTGCCGCCGCGGCTGGCGACGTGCCGGCTGCGTCGCCATGCGCAGGCGCGCCGCCTGCGAGCTGCGCGGCGCCGGGGAGTGTGGGCGCGGGCGCCGGCGCACCCCCGCCCGCGCCTGTCGCGGCCGGGCTCGGCGGCTGCTCGGGCACCGGCGCGGCCGCCACCGGCGCGGCCGCCGTTTCCGCGCTCGCGGCGAGCAGCGCAGCGGGCGCGGAGGAGTCGGCCGCGGGCGTCGTTTCGGCGCCCGCCGGGGCAGCAGCGCTGGAGCTCGCCGGTTCGTCGGCGACGGACGCTTCCGGTGCTTCGCGCGGCGGCGACGGCGCCGTCGAGGCCGCGGCGGCGTGCGCGGGCAGCCGTGGCGGCGTCTGCGGGCCGAGCGCATCGCCCGCCGCGGCGCCGGGCCGCGGCTCGTGCGAGCGTCTCGCCGTTTCGCTGCTTCGCTGTTGCTGGCCTTCCGCGTTTGCGGTCCGGGCCGAGTGTTCGGCGAGCGAGCTCTCAAAGAGCGGCCCGCCCGGCGGCGCCCCCGGCGGGGCGCCGGGTTGTGCCCCGGGTGGCGCTGCCCGTGCGCCTGGCGGCGCGGCGGTGGGGGGCGCCAGCAGCGCCGACTGGAGGCTCATACGACGCTCCCGGCCGGCGCGGGCGCAGGATTGCTCTGGCGGTAGGCTTCGGCGTAGCCGAGCACTTTGCTCACGTAGCTCTGCGTTTCCGCGTACGGCGGCACGCCGCCGTACTGCTCGACCGCTCCGGGTCCGGCGTTGTAGGCGGCGAGCGCATCGCTCGTGTTGCCGCCGAACTTGGCCATCATCTGGGCCAGGTAGCGGGCGCCGCCTTCGATCGATTCGGCCGGGTTGAGCGGGTTGGCGACGCCGAGCGAGGACGCGGTCCCCGGCATCAGCTGGGTCAGTCCCTCGGCGCCGGCGCTGCTCGTCGAGTTCGGGTTGAAGGCAGACTCCTGCTCGATCAGGCCGTGCAGCACCGCCGGGTCGACGCCGTTGCGTTCCGCGGCCTGCGTGATCAGCGCGTCGTATTCGCTTGATTCGCCGCCGGCGGCGAGCGTCGACGTCGGCGGCGCTTCGCTGCTGCCGGCTGCCTGCAGGGCGTCCGCGAAGGACGGCTGCGAGGAGCCGCTCGCGCCGGTGGCGCTACTCAACGACCCCGACGCGGCGACCGCGCGGGTCTGTTCGATCAGGGCCTGCAGCTGCTGTACGCGCTGCGCGACGGCGAGCTCGCCGGCGGGCATGGGGGCCGTGGGGGCGGTCAGCGCTTCGCTGCTCATGCGTGACTCCGCCCGAAGCGCACGACGGCCATCTCGTCGAGCACGCCCTGCTCGTGGCGCGCGGCCTCACGGTCGTGCTCGCCACGGTGGCGCTCTCTGAGCCGGTTGAGCATCTCGTGCTCGCTGGCGGCGGTCGCGAGCTTCGCGTCGCTGTCGATGACCTCCGCCTCGCGTCGCTTCAGCTCGCCTGCATGGAAGCTGCGCTGCTGCTCGACGCGCTCGAGGAAGGCCTGGCGTGCCTGCAGCTCCGCCGCGCTGATCGGACCCGCCGCCGCACACATCGTACGTTGTTCGACGCGTGCCTGCTCGAGGTTCGCATCGACGGCCTGCAGCTGCGCCTCGGTGCTCGAGTGGCGCATGATCGCGCTCGCCAACTCCTGCTTGGCGAGGGTCTCCTTGCGCTCCCGCACAGCGCGGACGCGCTCGAGGCGGAAGCGAAAACCGTGTGCGGCCACGATCTGTTTATCGGTCGCAGCGCTGCGATCTTTAGCGCATCGCCGACGCGCCGTTCGCGCGGCGCCGCCGAGCCGCGCCGCGCGCTCAGATACTCAGGCCGAGCGCCGGGATCGCCGGACCTTCGGCAGCGGCCGCGGCGCCGGCCTCGAGGCCGCGCTCGGGCTGCTCGGCGGGGACCTCCTCGACGTCGGGGATCTCGTTTTCGGCGCGTTCGAGCTCGCCCCGCAGCGACGCTGCCAGCTGCGAGCAGGCGCGCGTCCGTCTCCTCCGGGTCGCTGTGCTCGTCGACTGCCTGGCAGCAGAAGCTCATCGATGCTGCGCGCGATGCGCGAGGGCGGCGTCGAGCGCCGGGTCGCTGCCGTGCTTGTAGGCGCCGATCGAGACCAGGTCTTCCTTCTCGCGCAGCACGGCGAGCGCCGCGCGCAGCTGCTGCCCGGCGAGCGCGACCTCCGCGGAGACGATCTCGCCGACGAGCCGCGAGACGCTCTGGAGCACGTCGATCGCGGGGTAGTGCCCGGCGTGCGCGAGCGAGCGCGTGAGCACGACGTGGCCGTCGAGGATCGAGCGCACGGCGTCGGCGATCGGCTCGTTCATGTCGTCGCCGTCGACGAGCACCGTGTACAGCGCCGGTGATCGAGCCGCGCGTGCTCGGTGCCGGCACGCTCGAGCAGCCGCGGCAGCAGCGCGAACACGCTCGGGCGTGTATCCGCGTGTCGCCGGCGGCTCGCCGATCGCGAGCCCGACCTCGCGCTGGGCCATCGCGAAGCGCGTCACCGAGTCCATCATCAACATCACGTCGTGGCCCTGGTCGCGGAAGTACTCGGCGATCGTGGTCGCCGTGAACGCGGCCTTGATCCGCACCAGCGCGGGCTGGTCGGAGGTGGCGACGACGACGACCGAGTGCGCCAGCGCGTCGCCGAGATCGCGCTCGATGAACTCGCGCACCTCGCGCCCGCGCTCGCCGACGAGCGCGATCACGTTGACCGACGCGCTCGTCGAGCGCGCGATCATGCCCATCAGCGAGGACTTGCCGACGCCCGAGCCGGAGAAGATGCCGAGGCGCTGGCCGCGGCCGCACGGCACGAGACCGTCGAGCGCGCGCACGCCCAGCCCGACGCGCTCGGTGATGCGCGGCCGCTAGAGCGCGGCTGGGGGCGAGGCGATCGTCGAGCGCGCCAGCCCGCCGAGCGCCGGCCGGCCGTCCTCGGGGATCCCGAGGCCGTCGACGACGCGCCCGAGCAGGCCATCGCCGACCGCGATGCGGAACGAGCGTGCCGGTGGCGAGCACGCGCGTCCCCGGGCCGATCCCGTGCAGCTCGCCGAGCGGCATCAGCAGCGTGCGCCCGTCCCTGAAGCCGACGACCTCGGCCGAGACCGCGGCGCGGTTGCGGTCGGTGCCGACGAGGCACACCTCGCCGACCTCCGCCTGCAGGCCGGTCGCCTCGATGATCAGCCCGATCAGGTTGCTGACGAAGCCGTGGCGTCGGGCGAGGTCCGCCTCGCGCATGGCCTCGGAGGCGCGCCCGAGCAGCGTGCCCGGCGCGCGCGCCGTCGCTCACGCGGGGCCGATCGCCGCGGATTCGCTCGCCGGTCTGCGAGCCGATCGCGACCACCTCGCGTGCGCGCTCGAGCTGCGTCTGCACGCTCGCGTCGACCTCGCCCTCGGCGGTGCGCACGATCGCCGCCGCCGAGCGCGACGCGCTGGTCGGAGCGCAGGTCGCACAGCTCGACGCCGCTGCGCCTGGGCCGTCTGAGGTCGCCGATCGCCGACCTGCACGGCCTCGAGGTCCGCGGGGTTGACGAGCACCTCGATCCCGCGCCGGTCGTTGATCCGCCGCAGCGCCCCCTGCACGACCTCGACGACCAGCTCGGGGCGCGCCTGGAGGGCGCCCGCGAGGATCTTCTCGGCGAGCGACAGCGCGAGGTCGATCGCGTCGTGCTCGACCGCCTCGACGGTCTGCGCGCGCAGCGACTCGACGCCCTCGAGCGCCTCGCCGAGCGCGCGCAGCCGCCGGCCGAGATCTCGGCGGCGCCATCGCTCGTGCCCGGCGCGCGCGACCCTCGGCGTGGCCCTCGCGCGCGCGCCTGCTCGCGGATCTGCTCGGCCTCGCGCGGTGGCCTGCGCGAGCAGCCGCGCGGCGGCGTCGCGTGGCGGCGGCTCGGAAGGCTCGAGCTGCTCGAAGTCGTAGCTGACGGCCGCGCTCAGACAACGGCTTCGCTCTCCTCCTCGCTCGCCGCTGGCGATCACGATCGCGCCGGCCTCCTCGAGCTGGCGGACGACCGCCACGATGCGGCTCTGGGCGTCATCGACGTCGCGTTTGCGCTGCGGCGGCTGGATCTCCATCTCTTCCTTGAGCATCTCCGCGCCGCGCTCGGACATGTTCGTGAGCACGACGTCCTTGACGTTGTCGGGCGCGCCGCGCAGCGCGAGCACGAGGTCCTTCTGGTCGGCCTCGCGCAGGACCTGCTGGACGGCGCGCTCTTCGAGCTTGACGATGTCCTCGAAGACGAACAGCATGCTGCGCACCTCCTCGGCGAGGTCGTTGTCGGCGCAGGCGAGGTTCTCGAGCACGTTGCGCTCGGTCGTGCGATCGGCGTGGTTGAGGATCTCGGCCAGCGTCTTGGTGCCGCCCGCCGCCGAGTACTCGCTGCTCGACCACCGCGGTCAGCTTGTGGCGGATCACCTCCTCGACCTGCTTGACCACCTGCGGCGCTGGTCTCGCCCATGCGGGCGATGCGCAGCGCGATGTCCGGCTGCTTGCGCTCGGGCAGGCGGGCGAGCACCTGCGCGGCGAGCGTCGTGTTGCAGGCTCGCGAGCACCAGCGCGATCGTCTGGGGCGACTCGTTGCGCAGCAACGCGGCGATCCGCTCGGGCGGGACGCGCTGCAGGAAGTCGAACGGCCGGCGTTTCGGTGCGCGCGGACAGCCGCCCGAGCAGCTCGGCGGCGCGCTCGGGCCCGAGCGCGCGCTCGATCACCCCGCGGGCGAAGTCCATGCCGCCGCTGGCGCCCTGCTCGCCTGCGCGTCAGCGCGGCGAGCTCGCTGAAGATCGATTCGGTGGTCTCGGCGCCGACGGAGCTGAGTCTCGCCATCTCCATCGACAGGCTCTCGATCTCGTCCTCGCCCATGCCGCTGCATCACGTTCGCGGCGCGCTCGGAGCCGAGCGCCGCCATCAGCACCGCCGCCTTGCGCGTGCCCGTAGGTGCCGCGGTCGGCGGGCAGCTCGCCCGAGGCGCGGCGACAGCGCCGGAGCGTCTCCGTGGCGGACTCGTCTGCCATCGGCGCCTAGTCCTCCTGCATCCAGTTGCGCAGCTGCTGCGGCGACCTGATCGGGGTCGCTGTCGGCGAGCTGCTCGACCTGCCGGCGCATCGATCGCTCGGCGCGCGCCGTGCCGCCGCCGCGCCATCGCCGCTGCCGTTGCCGTTCCGCCGCGGGCGCCACGCCGGCCATCGCCGGCGGCCGGCCTCGGCGCGCTTTCGCGTTCGAGCTCGGACGAGCCGCATCGGCGCGTCGAGCTCGCGCAGCCACACGGGCTCCTCGATCGGCTCGCGTTCGCGCCTGCGCAGCGAGCGCGTGGTGAAGAACAGGAACAGCGATCGCGCCGATGCCGAGCAGCGCGTACTTGGCGTAGCCGAGCGGGCTGCTGGCCGGGGCGGCCGCGGCGTCGTCGCCTTGGCGAACGCGACCTGGCCGATCGAGATCGTGTCGCCGCGCTTGGCTTGATGCCGGCGGCGTTGCTGATCGCTTCCTTGATCGCGGGGATCGACGGCGGCGGGGACGGACTTGTCGAGCAGCACCGAGACGTGCTGGCTTTCGACCGTCCCCGGGGCGACCGTCGAGTGCGTGACGGTCTTGTCGACGCCGAGCGAGAGTGGTGCTTTCGTGCTTGTAGTTGGACTTGCCGCCGGCGGCGCTCGCGGCGGCGTTGGTGAGGTTGGCGGTGCCCGTCGCGCCGCCCGCGCCGCTGCCGGTGCCGGCGAGCGTTTCGAGCGTTTTGCTCTGCTGCAGCGGCGATGCCCGCCTTGGCGTATTCGAGCGATTCCTTGGTCGTCTGGTCGACGTTCATGTTCGCGTACACGAGCACCTGCGACTTGCCGACGCCGAGCGTCTGGGCGAGCATCGCGTCGAGGCTCGCGGCCATGTTCTGGTCGTAGCTGCTGCTCGGCTTCCTGCACGCTGGCGGCGCCCGCGCCGCCGCCGGCGGCGCCGGCTGCGGCCACAGCAGCTGCTCCGGAGGCGTCGGTGATCGTGACCTTGTTCAGCTGCAGCCCGGGGACGCTCGAGCAGACCAGCTGCGCGATCCCGCGCACCGCAGCTCGGCGCCGAGCGAGGTCGTCCCCGACAGCAGCACGGCGCCGCCGAGGTGCCGCTTGGCTTTCGCCGAAGATCTGGTTCTGGGAGCTCGGCAGCACGAGCTCGACCTGCGCGCCCGGAGACGCCCTGGACGCTGTCGATCGTCTCCGCGAGCTGTCCCTGCAGCGCGCGCTGGTAGGTGACCTGCTGCTGGAAGTTGCTTTCGCCGAGGTTCTGTTTTTCGAACAGCGAGAAGCCCGGCTGGGTGTTGCCGAGCAGGTTCGCGCCGGCGAGCGCGACGCGCGCCTTGGACGTCTCGTTGGCCTGCACGGCGATCGCAGTGCCGTTGTTCTGCAGCTGGTAGCTGATCCCCTGCGCGCTCAGCGTGCTCGTCATCTTGCCCGTCTGGGACGGGTCACGCCGCTGACCAGCGTCGTGTAGCTCGGCTTGGAGACGGCGTGCAGGAAGAGGTAGACGAACAGGATCGCCGCGACCGCGAACGCCGCCGGCGATCAGCCATCCGCGGGGGGTGAGCCTGGAGGCGAGCTGGGCGGCGGGCACCGATCAGACCTGGGTTTGGAAGATGTTCTGGGCGGCTTCGGTGGCCTTGTTGCGGAGCTGCGAGGCGAGGTCCATCGCCATCTGCGCGTCCTCGACGGTCGACGACCGCGCTCTCGGGGTCGCTTGACGGTCCCGGTGGCGAGCGCCTGCGAGGCGCTCGTCGGCGCTGTCCTGGGTCTTCTCGAGCGAGGAGATCGCTTCGGTCAGTTCGCCGCCGAAGCGCCGCCGTTCGCTCGCCGCCGCCGCTCGCGCCGGCGCCCGGCGCCTGGCGCCGGGCCGGCGCGCGCCTTCGAGCTGCCCGAGCGACAGTTCGCCGACCGGCCGCCGATCGGCGGGACGATCATTTGAGGATCCCGAGCATCGAGGTGAACATCGTCTTCGACGGTCTGCATCGCGGTGACGTCGGACTGGTAGGACTGCTGCTCTGAGATCAGGTCGGTCATTTCCGTGACCGTGCTGACGTTCGGCAGCGTCACGTAGCCCTTCGCGTTGGCTTCGGGGTTGCCGGGGTCATAGACCTGCTGGTCGGGGCTGCGTGTCGCTGACGATCCCGGTCACCTGGACGCCGCCGGCTGCTCGGCCTCGCTCGTGCGCTGCAGCGCGCCGGACAGCGCGCCTGCCGAAGCTGCCGGCCGAGCCGACCTGCGCGAGCACGACCTCCTGGCGCTGATAGGGCTGGCCGTTCGCGCCCTTGGTGGTGTCCGCGTTGGCGAGGTTCTCGGCGGTGACATCCATGCGGATGCGCTCGGCTGTGAGCCCGGTGCCGGCGATGCCGATCGCGTCGAACAGGCCCATCAGCTCGGCACCCCCATCGCCGCGCGCATGATGTTGTTGCGGGTGCTGAGCACCTGCGTGAGCGCCTCGTAGTCGAGACCGTTTTCGGCGAGCTTCGCGGATTCCTGATCGACGCTGACGCGAGCCGCCGTTGGGACCGGTTTCCTGCGGCCTCGGTTTCCGTGCTGGAATTCCACCTGGCTGGGCGATTCGCCGCCGTTCATCGCGCTCTGCAGCGCCGACTCGAAGTTGACTTCCTGGCGCTGATAGCCCGGGCGTGTCGGCGTTCGCGATGTTGTTCGTGAGCGCGGTCTCGCGCTGCCAGGAGCCGCGCATCGCCGCCTCGAGCAGTTGTTGGGTCGAATCGACGAGAGCCATGATTTGATGCTCGCCTTCCCTGTCTTCCGCCCTCCCTGGGCTGAAACCGACGCTCTCCATGAGGTCGCTTGCGGCGTGGCCATCGAGGGCCGACCCCGTGATCGGCCGCCGGCACCAGACCTTTAGCGAGCAGCGCCGTGCCCGGCGGGTGTCGTCAGGCGCGGCGGTCGACACGCGGGCGGCGGCGCAGCTGCCCGGCGTAGCCGTCGGCCGCGCGTCGCGCCTGCTTCGTCGCGGCGAGCTCGCGCAACCACGCCTTCGCGCAGGCGGATCAGCTCCACGCGTGTGCGGTCGTGCACCAGCTTCGCCCGTTCGAGCAGCGGCCGCGGCGGCGCGCCGGGGGCGTCGCCGGCAGCTCGCCGATCAGGCTCTCCCAGCGCCCGGCCATCGCTGTGAGCGCCTCGATTTCGCCGCGGCCCGCGAGCTCCAGTTCGAGCTCGACGTGCTCGAACAGCGCTTCGTAGGGGCGCAGGCGAAGCGTCGGCCGTGAGCCCCGCGGCGCTCACGCGCGCGCAGCCTCCGCCGCCACCTCGGCCCAGGCCTCGCGTAGCTCGCCGAGCAGCTCGTTGACCTCGTCGATCTTGGCCGGGTCCTGGCTGCGCCTGGCGATCGTCAGGTGTGCGAGGTAGAACTGCGATAGAGCGAGTGCAGGCGCTGGGGCAGGTCGCCCTGGTCGTAGTCGAGCGTGCCGTCCAGGTGCGCGATCACGCGTTCGGCGCTGCGCAGCGCACTGGTGTGCGGTTTCGACCTCGCCCGCGCGCATCGCGAGCGCGGCTTTGCGCAGGAAGCGGCGGGCGCCGTCGTAGAGCAGCACGACGAGCTGTGCGGGCGACGCCGCCAGCACCTCTCCCTTGCGATACGCGGCCTGCGGTGTTGCTGTGTAGGCCATCGCGCCTAGAGTTTCTGCGCGGTCAGCGCTTCAGACTGTTTGGTCAGCGACGCACCCTGCGCGTTGCTCTCGGAAATCAGCGATTCCATCTGCGTGAAGGTCTCCTGCAGCGCCTTTTCGCGGAGCGCGAGCATTTCGTTCATGTCGGTGATGCGCGCACCGAGCTGGGTGACTTCGTGGGCGTCGCCGGTGACGCGGGATTCGATCGCGCCACCGGGGCCGGCGGCGTTCGTGAGGATGCCCTGCAGGCGCGCCGACCACTGCTCGAGCATGCTCGAGACGCCGGCCGGGTTGGCGTCGATCGATTCGGCCAGCTTGGCCGGGCTGAAGCTCAGCAGCCCTTCCAGCGAGGCCTGCGACGTGCTCGTGCCGTCGGCGCGCCGGTGTTGAGGCCGACGTCCGCTGGGCTCGCCATTTCGGCGGGCAGGCCGGCGATCGGTTCGTACATCGCCTGGCGCATCGCGGTCAGCAGGCTGGAGAGTTCCTGGTCGCCGAACAGCGTGCCCCACGCCGCCTTCGTTCGCGCCCTTCGGCGGCTTCGTCGTGAGCTGGCTCTCGATCGTTTCGACCGTCGAGTTGTAGAGTTTCGTGAACGCCTGCACCTGGGCTTCCACCTGCGTGATGCTCGGCGCCGGCGGCTGCACGTCGATCGTCACCGGCCCGGTCGTGGTCAGGCCCTCGAGCGTCAGCGTGACGCCGGCGATCGCCGTCGTGACGCTGTTCGAGCTCGCGGTCCCGGCGACGCCGTCGACCTTGAATTCCGCGTCCTCGCCTTCCTTCGCCGACGCCGCCGACTTCGGTCAGCGTGCCGCCCGGGCTGCTGACTTTGATGAATTCGCCGCCGGTGCTGCCGGTGTGACGGTTGGACAGCACGATCGTCCCGTTTTCGAGCGCGGCCGCGTAGACCGTCGAGGCGCTTGACGCGTTGATCTTGCTCGCCAGCTCCTTCGCGCGTGGTCGCCCGCTTCGATCGTGAATTCGTGGCCGTCGATCGTGAGCGTTTCGGTCGCCGTCGGGGACGCGAACGTGAACGTGCGCTGCGCCGAGTTGGCGAGCTGCGTGACTTCCACCTCATAGCCGCCGACGCCGGCGCCGGCGGTCGTGACCGCGGCGACGCGCAGCGGTTCGCTCGAGGTCGACCGTCTGCGAGCGTTTCGAACAGCGACGGCAGAGCGAATTCGGACGCCGCAAAGGACAGCTTCTGGAGGCTGCTCTGGATGCTCCCGAGCGTCGTCTGCTGCGCGGCCAGCTTTGACTGCTCGGCCGTCAGGTGAGCCACCGGCTCGCGGTCGACCGCCATCAGCGCGGCGACGATCGAGCTCGTGTCGAGGCCCGAGGCGAGCCCGGTGAAGGTGATCGGAGAGCCGGTCGAGGTACCGGTGGAGAGGGCGCCGGTCGAGCCGACGGCGAGGTTCGAGCTCGACATTCGTCCCCTACTCCGCGGTCTCACCGGCGGCGATCGCGCACGCCTCGAGCGCCGAGACGCTGCGCGCGCTGCCGTCTGCTCCGTGGAGCGCGATCGCGACGCGCTCGCCGGGCTCCGGCGCCGCGAAGCGCAGCTCCTCGCCCGCTCGCGGAGCTGCTGGTGAACGCGCCCGGCGTCGGCCATCTGCTCGAGCAGCTCGGCAGGCGGGCCGGCCGTCCTGGCTCCGATCGTGAGCGGGCGAGCGCTCGTGCCGAGCTCGGCGATGAGCGCAGCGAAATCGTCCTTGGGAACCGTCCCCGAGGATCCGTCGGCGGTGATGCTCTGCTGGGTCCGATGTCGGCAAAAGCGGCGAGCTCATATGGCGTTTTCTCCCTGAAAACGGGTGACGCGGTCCATTCCCTGGGCCGCCTCGCGCATGACTGATTCGTTCATAATCATCGACGTCCTCCGGAGAACCTTTAGCGTTATCGCGGTGTGAGAGCCCGTTTGCCCGGCGCCGGCCAGCGCGCGCGGGTGGCGCCCGGCGGGGCGCACTGCTAGGAGCCCTCGGCCCGCGCGAGCATGCTCGCGGCGGCCTCGTTGTCGGGATCGTGCATCAGCGCCGCGTCGGCGAAGATGCCGGCCTCGCGCGACATGCCGCGTACGACCGCGACACGCGCGAGGCCCATCAGGGCGCCCGCGTCGGGCTCCTCGCGGCAGATCGTCATCCACTCCTTCGCCGCCGAGGCGGCGAAGCCGCGACGCAGGTACATCTCGGCGAGCAGATCTCGCCGCTCGCGCTCGCTCAAGCGGCGCCGCTGCCGAGCAGCGCCCAGCAGCAGCTCGAAGGCGTCGAAGTCCTGGACCCGCAGCAGCGCCTCGAGCATCGTCGCGAGCAGCGGCACGGAGCTCGAGCGGCGGGCGCGTCGCGCGGCACGCTCCCCGTCCGCGAGCTCGCTTCCAGGCGAGGAACAGCTCGAGCTCCGCGGCCGGCATCGCGGTCGCCGCGCGCACGCTCGAGCGCAGCCGCGCTCGAGCCGTCGCCGGTGACGATCCGCGCGAACAGCTCGGTGCGCGCCGCGATCGCCGCCAGCGGGTCCTCGGCGGGCAGCGCCGCGGCGACCGCGGCGGCCTCGCGTAGCGCCGCTGTGCCAGCAGCGCCTCGCCGAGCGCCACGCGTGCGCTGCCCGGAGTGGGGCTGGCGCTCGAGCACGAGCCGGAACTGGGCCTCGCCGGCGCTCGTCGCGCCGGCCTCGTACAGCGCGGTGCCGAGCATGAAGCGCGCGGTCGGCGGGGGGTCGGGCAGGTGTCGCTTCGAGCTCGGCGACGACCGCGTCCGGCGCGCGCCCGCCGGCGAGCAGCGCGGTCGACGTACGGGAGCACCGAGCCGAGGAAGCGCGGGTGCTCGCGCAGGCAGTACTCGAGCAGCTCGATCGCGCGCCTCGCGCTTCCCGTCGCGCGAGCCTCAGCTCGGCGAGATGCGATGCGCGGCAGGTAGGTGCCGCAGCCGACCGTCGAGGTGTAGCCGCGCGCGTCGCCCATCTCGATGCAGCGCTCGTAGCAGCTCGATCGCGCGGTCGTGCTCGCCGAGCGCGATCGCGCGGCCGCCTGCTCGAGCACGAGGTCGGTGAAGCCAGGGAAGCGGGCGAGCCCCTGCCTCGGCGCGCGCGAGCGCATCGCGCGGGCGCCCGCATACGCGCAGCGCCTTGACGAGGCGGCGCACGAGCGCCGGCGTGAACTGGTAGCTGCGCTCGCCTCGAGCCCGCTCAGCAGCTCCCATGCGCGCTCGAACTCGGCCGAGCGCGGCGGCGACGGTCGCCGGCGGCCGCATACTCGCAGCCGAGGTTGTAGTGCAGGAACGCGCTCGGCGCGTCTTCGGCCTGCTGCAGGCGCAGCAGCTCGATGTTGCGGCGCGACTTCTCGCGGCCGTCGCTGACCGCGCCGAGATAGCCGTAGTGCTCGATGCGCATGCCCGTCGCCTCGATGCGCTCCGGCAGGTAGCCGGGCAGCCGGTGGGCGATCTGCTCGTGCAGGCGACCCTCGAAGCGGTACTCGGGGCGGTTGCGGAAGATGCGCAGCGCGTTGTGGGTGACGCGCGGTGCCGTCCTCGAGCTCGCCCGTGTAGTTGGTCTCCGACGAGGTAGAACGCCTCGCGCCACGTCCGCCCGGTCAGCGCGCGCAGCAGCTCGGCGTCCTCGGCGAGGAGCACCTCATCGGCGTCGAGGTACATCAGCCAGTCGCCGGTCGGCGGCGTCGAAGGACGACGTTGCGCGCCTCGGCGAAGGACCCGCGCCAGCGATGCTCGATCACGCGCGCCCCGAATGAGCGTGCGATCTCGATCGTGCGCATCGCGTCGAGCCGGTGTCGACGACGACGATCTCGTCGACCGCGCCCGCGACCGCCGCCAGGCAGCGCGGCAGCATCTCCTCCTCGTCGCGAACGATCATGCACAGGCTCAGCGGCAGGCCCTCGGCCGGCTGGGCCGCGCGCGGCGACCGCTACGCGCCCGGCGCGCGAGCTCGGCGAGCGCTGCTCGCAGCGGCCGCCGGTCCACGGCGGCGGGCAGCTTGCGCGGCGTCGCACGCCAGGCGCGCGAGGTTGCGGCGCACGTCCTCGAGCTGCGGGTCCAGGCGCTGCGCCGCCTCGAACAGCGCTCGCGCGGCGTCGAGGCTCCACGAGCTCGTACGAGGATCGCACGCCGGCGCAGTTGAGCAGCGCCGGCTCGCTCGGCTCGCGTTCGAGCGCCTCGAGCGCGCCGTCGGCGAGCGTCGCCAGCAGCTGCGCGGCCGACGCCGCGCGCAGAGCGCGGCGCGCGCCGCGAGGCCGGCGTCGATCAGGCCGAGCGTCGCCCAGTGCGCGGCGCTGCAGGTCCTCGATCGCCGGCAACGCGCGCGAACAGCTCGCGTAAGCCGTCGAGATCGCCGGCGCAGAGCAGCGCGAGCGCGCCAGGGCCGGGAGCTCGCGAGGCCCGCAGGAGCGGTCTCCCCGGGAGCTGAGCGAGAGCAGCTGAGCGCATGTCCTGACCCGGTGATCGACCGGCAGGAGCGATATCTGAGCGGCGCTGCGCCGGCCGCATACCCCGCCCGCGATCAGCGCCGGCAGCCATCGGGAGCGCCGCCATGTCCGGAAATTGCGAGTTCAGTACGACCGAGGCAGGGAATATCGTCGCGACCTCGAAACGATGCCGGTCGGACCGCTGCAAATCCACGCTCGGACGCGAGCAGAGTGCCACAGCAGGCGGGCCATCCCCCTGTCAGTTCCCTCGATATCAGAGCAGGAGTATGGACATAATCGGAAAGCGTGCAGTCCGTGCGCCTGCGGCAGAGGTGCTGGCGATCTGGCAGGAGTACCAGCGCACCGGCGATCGCGCGCTGCGCGACCGGCTGGTCTTCACGTTCATGCCGATGGTGCGCTACATCGTCTACCGCAAGGTCCGCGAGGTCCCGGCGCAGTGCGACGTCGAGGACTTCCTCTCCTGCGGCCTGGAGGCGCTGATCCAGCTCGATCGACCGCTACGACCCGGACAAGGGCGCGACGCTCGAGCAGTACGCGTGGACGCGTATCCACGGCGCCGTGCTCGACGAGCTGCGCCGCCACGACTGGGCGCCGCGCTCGCTGCGCCGCGACGAGCGCACGATCAACACGCGCGCGCGAGAGCTTCGTCTCGCTGCACGAGCGCCAGCCCAGCCGCGAGGAGCTCGCCGCCGCAGGTCGGGATGACGCCGCGCGAGCTCAGTGGCCGCCTCGACGAAGTCGCGCTCGCCGAGGTCGGCTCGCTCAACCGCATCGTGCGCTCGGACGAGAGCGCCACGATCGAGCGGATCGACACGCTCGAGAGCGCCGACGAGACAGTCGACCCGATCGCGCAGCGTCGAGCGCAGCGAAGCGAAGGCGCGCTTCCGCAAGGCGTTCGCGCGCCTGAGCAAGCGCGAGCGCGAAGTCGCGGTGCTGCTGTACGTCGAGGACTGGACGCTGCGCGAGATCGGCGAGCGCCTCGGCGTCTCCGAGAGCCGCGTCTCGCAGATCCACACGCAGCTGCGCCGCCGCCTCTACGAACAGCTCTCCGGCGAGCTCGCGCTGTTCAGCGCCGTCGGCTGAGCGGCGCCGCCCTAAAGAATCTCGCCGCGCCGGCCGAGACACCGGGGACGATGGATCTCGGCCTCGACATCGCCGCGACCGGCATGGTCGCCGAGCAGACGCGCCAGAACCAGCTCTCGAACAACCTCGCGAACGCGTCCACGCCGGGCTACAAGCCCGACGAGGCCCCGCAGCACAACTTCGGCGACATCCTGCTCGCCAACAGCGAGGGCGGGCCGGCGATCGGCTCGGTCGACCTCGGCGTCGCCGTCGGCAAGACCTTCACCGACATGACCCCCGGCTCGGTGCAGGAAACCGGCGAACCGCTCGACTTCGCGATCCAGGGCACCGGCTTCTTCGCCGTCAAGACAGCCCAGGGCGTGCGCTACACGCGTGACGGCCAGTTCACGACCTCCGCCAGCGGCATCCTCACCGACGCCACCGGAGACCCGGTGCTCGACCAGGCGGGGGCCCCGGTGAAGGTGCCCGCGGCGGGCACCGTCGCGGCGAGCGCGATCGGCGTCTTCGAAGTCCCGGCGGCCGTCAAGGCAGGGCGAAAACTTCTTCACCGGCACCGCCGCGGCAAGGCGACGGGCTCCGTCCGTCCGGCGCATTCGAGGGCTCGGGCGTCGACGCCGCCAAGGTGATGGTCGAAATGATCACCTCGCTGCGGAGCTTCCAGTCCGGCCAGCAGGCGATCCAGACGATCGGCGCGACGCTGCAGGAGGCCTCCACGCAGGTCGGCTCGCTCAACCGGCTCCGGCTAGCTCACCGGGCTCAAGTCCGCGCGCGCCGCGGCCGATGACTGGGTGGACGAACGTTTCTGGGCCAGGGGACTGGACCGCCATGCGGAAGACCCGGCTCGCCATTCACCACGAACACAGGACAGGCTGATGCTCGAAGGCCTCTACTCCGCAGCAGCAGGTATGGCAGCGCAGCAGGAACAGCTCGACTCGATCGGCAACGATCTCGCGAACCTCTCGACCGACGGCTACAAGTCCGAGCGGGTCGCCTTCAGCGACCTGCTCTACAGCCCCGTCGACATCGCCGGGACCGACACGCACGACCGGCGCGGGTGCGAGCGCGCAGGTCATCGGGCGCAACGAAACGCAGGGCTCGATACGCGAAACCGGCGATCCGCTGAACATGGCGATCGAAGGCGACGGCTACTTCCAGGTCAAGCGCGCCGACGGCAAGGTCGTGCTGACCCGCGACGGGAGCTTCGGCGATCGACGCCAGCGGGACGATCACCAACTCCGAAGGCAATCGGCTCGAACCGTCGATCAAGCTCCCCGCGGGCGTCTCTCCGAGCGAGGTCCGCATCGCCCCCGACGGCACCGTCACGGCCGGCGAACGCAAGCTCGGCCAGGTCAAGCTCGTGACGGTCGCCTCGCCCGACCATCTGCTCGCCGACGGCAGCAACGGGCTCACGCCGACGGCCGCCAGCGGCGCCGTCCACGCGGCGCCGAAAGCGAGCATCCACCAGGGCGCGGTCGAGGGCTCGAACGTCGACATCGCCAGGGACATGGCGATGATGGTGAGCGACCCAGCGCGCCTTCCAGATGAACAGCACCGCGATCCAGACGGACAGCCAGATGATGTCGATCGCCAACGAGCTGCGGCCGAGCTGATGAGCGTCCCGACCGCGACAGCAGCCGGGCCTGCCGGTCGTCAACCAGGCGCTCGAGCCGGCCGCGGTGCGCCACGGCTCGGCGGCGACGCAGAAGGCCTACGAGTCCGCGCTCGCGTTCGAAGAGGTGCTCGTCGAACAGCTCTCCAAGTCGCTGACCGCGACGATCGGCGGTGGCGAATCCTCCGGCGAAGGCGGCTCAGAAGAAAGCGGCGAATCCTCGAGCTCGGACGAGCTCTCCGCGACGCTGCCGCAGGCGCTGTCGGCCGGGATCATGAGCGCCGGCGGCCTCGGCCTCGCGGCGCAGATGACGCAGAACCTCGACGGCGCCGGAGCCGCAGCGCAGACGCGCGCGGACACGAGCGCACCCGCACCCGCACCGGCCGCCTACGGCGCGGGCGGCGGCACGCCTGCGCCGAGCCCGACCAGCGAGACCGGCGGCACGGCATCATGAGCTCGAGCGCGTTGCTCGCGCAGTCGCGGCCGGCCGAGGATCACGCGCTCAGCCGCGAGGTCCTCGCGCACCTCGACGCCCAGATCGCCTCCGCGCGCAGCCTGCTGGCGGTCGTGCTCGAGCAGGGGGCCGCGATCCGCGTGCGCGACGTTCACGCGGTCGTGCGCCTCGCCGGCATCCTGCGCGGCGAGATGGGCCGCCGCCAGCTGCTCGAGGAGGAGCGCACGCGCCTGCTGGCGCGCAGCGGCGAGCGCCTCGGCGTGCCTGCAGGCGCGGTCACGCTCGCCGGGCTGAGCGCGCTGATGGATCGTGGGGACGCCACGCGTGCCGGCGCGCTCAGCGCAGAGCTGCAGGGCCTGCTGCACGAGCTCCAGCGCGAGCACTCGTGCAACCAGGCGCTGATGCAGATCGAGCTCGGCTTCCTCGATCACCTGATGGGGATGCTCTCCTTCGACGGAACCAACGGCTATGACACCCAGGGTTCCGCCAAGTCCGTCACGCGGCCGCGCCCCAACGGCGAGCTGCACGTCCTCGACCTGCGTGCCTAGCCGATGTCGATCCCGACCCTGCAAGGACTCCAGACTGCCCTCACCGGGCTGATCGCCGAGCAGCAGGCGCTCGACGTCACCGGCGACAACATCGCCAACGTCAACACCGAAGGCTACTCACGCGAGACCGCGGTCTTCCAGACCAACCCGACGATCGACATCCCGGCGATCTCCTCGCTCACCGGCGAAGGCGCCCAGCTCGGGACCGGCGTCAACGTCGCAGACGATCACGCCGCATCCGCAACAGCTACCTCGACTCCCAGTTCCGCACGCAGAACAGCGCGCTGAGCAAGTCCGGGACGCAGGCGGAAGTGCTGCAGCGTGCGCAGAGCGCCTTCAACGAACCGTCGAGCTCCGGGCTCGCGAGCGATTTCTCGACGTTCTGGAACGCCTGGGCGAGCCTCAGCGACTCGCCGACGCTGGAAGCGAAGCAGGGCGTCGTCGCCGCCGGCGTGCAGCTCGCCGACTCGTTCAACGAACTGAGCGCGCAGCTGACGACGATCTCCACCCAGGCCGACAGAACAGTACGAAGCGCTCGCCGGGCCGAACGGCGAAGTCCAGGACGACGCGAACCAGATCGCCCAGCTCAACGGGCAGATCAGGATCGCCGAAGAAGCCGGCCAGCAGCCCAACAGCGAGCTCGACCGCCGCGATCTGCTGATCGACAAGCTCTCCTCGCTGGCCCAGGTCACCGTCACCGAAGAACCCGACCACATGGACACCGTGACGTTCGGCGACGCCGCCAAACCGCTCGTCCAGGGCACGACCGTCAACTGGCCGCAGACGCTCACCGAAGCCGCCGGCGGGCGGCTCGGCGCCCTGCTCGGGCTGACCAGCGCCGGCGGCGGGCTGACGACGATCCAGAACGTCGCTCGACAGCGTCGCGGCAACGCTCGCGAGCACCGTCAACGCGCTCCACACCGCCACGCCGTTCTTCTCCGGCACGACCGCCGCGACGCTCAAAGTCGCCGTCACAGCAGAAGAAGTGCAGACCTCCTCGACCGGCGCGGCGGGCGGCAACGACGTCGCGCTCGCGATCGCCGGCCTGCGCGGCGGCGCCGCCGAACAGGCCTACTCGTCGCTGATCGAGACGGTCGGCAGCAGCGTCAAGACCGCGCAAGACGATCAGGCCAACCTGCAGACGACGGTGACCGCGATCAGCGACAATCGCCAGAGCGTCTCGGGCGTCTCACTCGATGAAGAAATGACCAACCTGATCAGCTTCCAGCGCGGCTACCAGGCCTCGGCGCGGACGCTGACGGCGATGGACTCGATGCTCGAAACGCTGATCGAGCACACCGGCGTGGTGGGGCTGTAGCGATGAGCGGCCGCATCACCACCCGAGATGATCACGAGCTCGACGCTCGACGAACATCAACGCGGCGCTCGCGAGCATGCGAGCGCACGAGCGAGGAACTGTCCTCGGGCAAGACGATCGCGGAACCCTCCGACAACCCCTACGGCGCGAGCCAGGTCGTCAACCTCGACAGCCAGCTGGAAGGGCTCAAGTCCTTCGAAAGCAACGCCCAGGACGGGATCGCCTGGGAGAACACGGCCGGCGGCGCGATGGCGAACGATCAGCCAGGTCAGCCAGCGTGTGCGCGAACTGCTGATCGAGGCGGCCAACGGCACGAACAACGCGAGCGACCTGAAAACGATGTCGCTGGAAGTCGAACAGCTGACGTCCGCGGTCAAGCAGGCGGCGAACACGCAGTATGCCGGCCAGTACGTGTTCTCGGGCACGCTGACGACGACCGCACCCTACGAACAGGGACCGCACGACGAATACCACGGCAACGCCGAAACGATCTCGCGCGCGGTCGGCCCCGCCGCCACCGGTCGTCGTCAGCACGAACATCTCGACGCTGCTCGGGCAACGGCAAAGAAGCCGCCGACGGCGGGCTGCTCGACACGCTGCGCACGATCACCGAACACATGCAGGGCGGCACCGCGGCCGACCAGGAAGCGCTCGGCTCCAGCGACCTCAACGCGCTCGACGCGAACATCGAAACGCTCACGCAGCTGCAGGCCACGAACGGCAGCGCGACCGATCAGCTGCAGACCGCCCTGAGCCGCAACGAAGGGCTGCAGCTGTCGATCAACGAAAGCCTCTCGAGCACAGATGGAACGAACATCGCCGAAGCTTCGATCGCGTTCGCCAACGAGCAGGCCGC
This sequence comes from uncultured Solirubrobacteraceae bacterium, assembly GCA_963827105.1. Taxonomy (GTDB): domain Bacteria; phylum Actinomycetota; class Thermoleophilia; order Solirubrobacterales; family Solirubrobacteraceae; genus Palsa-744. The sequence continues at coordinate 69,519 of CAWHAB010000001.1, forward strand.
CTACACGGCCGCGCTGCGCGCCGGCGCGAACATCGTCCAGGAATCGCTGCTCAACTTCCTGCAGTAGACCGAACGCAAAGAGAGGCGCATCACCATGTCGGTCACATTCGAGAGCATCAGATTCGGGAGCGTCGAGATCGCGGCAGGGGGACGTGATCGAGTTCCCGCTCGGCCTGATCGGCCTCGGGGGCTGCAGCTACACGCTGCTCGACCGCAACCCCGGAACCGGGTTCTTCTGGCTGCACGCGGTCGACAACGCCGGCGCTCGCGCTGCCCGTCGTCAGCCCGTTCCAGTTCTTCTCGGGCTTCGCGCTCGAGATCGCCCCCGAGGACCGCGAGCGGACGGGCCTCGAGGACGCTGCGCGGAGCGAGATCTACGTGACGGTGCGCGCGACGCCGGACCCGCTCGACATCACCGCCAACCTGCGCGCCCCGCTGGTGATTCGCGACGGCCGCGGCTATCAGGTGATCAACACCGCCGAGGAGGCGCCGCTGCAGGCGCCGCTGTTCACGCTGCCCGTACAGCAGGCCGGCGCGGCGACCCGCTCCGCCGACGCCGCCTAGCGCGGCCGGGGCCCGCCGCAGGGCCGCGGTCCGCGGGTGGCTCGGACGTCGCGTCGCGATTGCTTCATAATTGCCACCGATGCTGATCCTGACGCGTCGTCCCGGAGAGCGCGTCGTCATCGGCGATGAGATCCTCGTCACCGTGATGGGCGTCAGCGGCCACACGGTCCGCCTCGGGATCGCCGCGCCCGAGGGCGTGCCGATCTATCGCGAGGAGATCTGGGAGGCGGTGCGTGAGGAGAACCGCGCCGCCGCCGCAGCGGCGGCCGATGTCGAGGTCGACGTCGAGACCCTGCCCCACGCACCCGAGCAGGCCCCGAGCGAAGGTCGCGCGCCTGCGGATCCGGCGGCGGCCGGCGACTCCGAGAGCCCCGGCCCGGCGCGCTCCTGAAGCTCGCGCCCGGCCACGGCACGCGGGGCGCGAGGGCGACCGCGAGGCGCCCGGGCACTTGACCGTGGCGGCCCACCGTCCGCCGCTGCTGTCAACTGCAAGTTGACAGCAGCCGATCGCCCCCCATATCCTTTGCCCGGCGGGTCGATGTGACCCGAAGCCGCTGGTGGGGACCGCGGCGCCGGTAGCGGCCACGAGGCCGACCGATCGATCGCCGGAGGGAAGGAATGCAGGCCGAGGGACACGGAGACAGCCCTGCGGGGCGCGCGGAGGAGACGCGTGGGCTCGCGCTGACGCGCAGGGCGCTGTTGCAGAGGGCGGCCGGGCTCGGTCTCGCTGCGTCCACTTTGAGCGCACTCGACCTGCTCGCGCTCGCACCGACGCGGGCGCTCGCACGTGCGCCCGCGGGGCTGCCGGAAATCCAGTACGAAATCGAAAAGTACATCCCGCCGGCGTTCAAGGCGGAAGGCGTCAAGATCCGGCTCGGGCCGGTGTACACGACGTTCGCCACGTTCGCCCTGGCGCGGGCTCCCACGCCGGCCGACCAGGCGACGCTGGCGGCCGCGCTGAACAGGATCGAGACGACGTATCAGTTCAGCCCGAGCGGCGTGTTCACCACGATCGCCTACGGCGTCCCCTACTTCGAACGGCTCCCCGGCGGAATCGGCGGAACGCTCGTCGCCGGGCACATGCCCCGACTGATCTCCGAACCGCAGGCATACGCATTCGAGGAGGCCGTGCCGGGACCGACGGACGTCTCGCCGCTGAACCCGGAAGTCAGCAAGCAGCGCTTCAACGTCCCCGTCCGGATCGAGTCCAACGACATGCTCGTGACCCTGCGTAGCGATACGACCGGCGTGATCGACGAAGTGCTGGCCTGGCTGTCGGGCGAAAGCCCGATCCTCGGCGGGCAGAACGTCGGGCCCTCCGGGCTCGGCGAACTGCTCACCGTCACCTCGCGCCGGCTGATGTTCACCCAGACCGGGCTGCCGCGCAAGATCGCCACCGAACAGGGCCTGCCCTACGCGGAAATGGTCAACCCCGAGTCGCCGATGTGGATGGGCTTCTTCTCCCAGCAGGTCGGCAGCAGCGGCTCCGCTCCGATCACCACGTTCCTCGGCGACGGCGCCGCCCGGCTCACGACCGCGCGCCACGGTGACTACTTCGACCACGGCTCGGTCGTCCACCTCTCACACGTGATCCAGGACCTCGAACAGTTCTATGAAAGACCGACGGAAACCTACGCGCGCCGGGCGATGGCGATGTTCAGCGCAGACCCCGTCCCACGGAGCGGCAACGCCGACCAGTTCACCAATGGCGGCGGGCCGGCTGCGATTCCCAACATCTTCAACAACCCGGGGCAGGCGGCGCGCGAAGCGGAAGGCACGACGACGTCAGATGGCCAGCCGCACATCGGACACACGACCGCGCTGCAACGCTCGAGCCGAGCCTCGAACCGCAAGCCGATGCACATCCGCGCGGACGGCCCGGGCTTTGACTCACTCGACGTCCCCGACGGCTCGCAGCAGCCCAAGCTGCAATTCAGCATCTTCGTGCCGACGGCCGCGTTCTTCGCGACGATGCGCCGCAACCAGGCCTCGCCGGATCTCGTCCAGCAGTACAAAGTGCCGGCGGCGAACCAAGGTCTCGAGCGCTTCCTGACAGCCACGCGCCGGCAGAACTTTCTCGTGCCGCCGCGACGCAACCGGGCCTTCCCGCTCGTCGAGCTGGCCTGAGCCGTGCAGCTGCGGCGCGACAAGACGGGTCCCGCGAGCAGCGGTTTGACGCCCGCTTCACAACGCGTGTAGACTGCCCCTGTCTCGACGGTCAAGCCCAGCTTGGGGAGTGAGACACATTAACGAGGGTGTAGCAAGGTCCTGCATGAGGACTCCGGTGGCGCGTCCACTCATCTCACGCAGGTTAACGATGATGAGGGAGGAGACTTTTCGCATGAGACCGGTCCGAAGTGCTTTCAGGGGGATGGTGATGCTGCCGCGGTTCGCGGCCATCGTCGTGCTCGCAGCCGTCGCGCTCGGCGCCGGCGCCAGCGTAGCCAGCGCCAAACAGGTGCTGATCGTCAGTCAGGGCACGCCGCCCGCGACGTACCCGAAGTACGTCCACTACTACACGACGATCCAGGCGGCCGTGAACGCCAGCAAACGCGGCGCCTACATCCTGATCGAACCCGGCACCTACGACGAAGAAGTCAAGGTGACCAAGCCGCACAACGGCATCTGGATCCGCGGGATGAACCGCAACGAAGTGATCGTCGACGGGCAGAGCAAGATCGTGCCCGGCGGCCGCAACGGAATCGAAGTCTACAAGGCTAACGACGTGTGGATCGAAAACCTCACCGCCCGCAACTTCGAACGTGAAAGCCTCAACGGATCCGGCGGCAACGAGATCTGGTGGAACGGCGGTGCCGAGACCGGTAAACAGGGCGCCCATGGCTGGTTCGGTCGCTACCTGACGGCCTATGACACCGGCCTCAATGGCGGCTACGGCATCTTCACCGACAACGAGACCGAAGGCGAATGGGAAAACATCTACGCCTCGGGCTTCAACGACTCAGGCATCTACCTGGGAGCGTGCGCTGAATGCAAGGCGCGCATCGACAACGCGACCATGGAATACAACGCGCTCGGCTACTCGGGCTCGAACTCCGGTGGAAATCTGATCATCGAAAACTCGATCTTCCGCCACAACACGACGGGGATCGCGCCGAACTCGGAAAACCCCGGCGACGGTCCGCCGCCGCAGAACGGCGCCTGCGAACACTCAAAGCCGCTGCACAGGCGCGTCGGCCCGCACGGGGAAGTCAACTGGAAAGGCACGCTGCCCGTCTTCAGCTCGACTGAATTCGCGCACTGCACGATCATTCGCAACAACCTGATCACCGAAAACAACGACCTCAACCTCCCGGCCAACACCTCGGCTGCAGCCGCCCCCTGGGGCGCCGGCGTCGAGTTGCCGGGCGACTACGGCGACGCGGTCGAACACAACATCATCACCGACAACCCCAGCGACGGCGTGCTCGCGTTCGAGTACCCCAACCCGTTCCAGTCGGAAAAGGAAGAAGAAGAAAGTGGTGTCCACACGATCGACTTCCAGAACGCAGGGAACAAGGTGAGCGACAACACGTTCGAAGGCAACGGCTACCTCGATGGCCCGATCGTGGGCACGGGCGCGCCGTTCACCGGCGACGTCGCGTTCGAGGGTGGCGCCTTCGGCTCCAACTCCACGAACAACTGCCTCAGCGGCAACACGATGCCCGACGGAAGCTATCCGGCGAGCATCGAAGGGACGTGGGGCTGCCAGAACAAAACCACACCGAACGCCGGTGGCGGCTTTGCGTTCGTCGAATACCTGCTCGGACTGCAGGCCGAATCAGAAAACAGGCCCACGATCGAACCCGTCGAAGCACCGCCGGCGCAGCCGACGATGCCCGACCCGTGCGAAAACGTGCCTGTCAACCCGCTGTGCCCGTGACGCTGTAGCGGCAACGCTCCAGCAGGGCAGCTGATGCGAGCCGCCGCCCCCGTTTGGGGGCGGCGGTCGCGCTTAAGCGCCGGGGCCGGGGCGCAGGCGCGCGCCGGCGAGCGCCTGGAAGCGCTCGCCGCGCTCCTCGAAGTCGCGATAGTGGTCATAGCTGGGAGCCGCCGGGGAGAGCAGAACCACCCCGTCCGCTCCCGCCAGCGCCCGCGCGCGTTCAACCGCGTGCTCCATGTCGCGCGCCTCGAGCGCGCGCGCAGGGGGAACGCCGGCGGCGCGGGCCGCGGCGACGATGCGCGCACCGGTGGAAGGCACGCCGATCACGCGCGCGCCGCGCGCGCACAGCGCGTGCCCGAGCGCCTCGTGGTCCTGGCCGCGGTCCTGACCCCCTCCGATCAGCACGATCTCGCGGCCCGGGAAGCTGGCGAGCGCCGCGATCGTCGACTCGGGGGTGGTCGAGATGCTGTCGTCGACCCACAGCACGCCTGCGTGCTCGGCGACGGCCTCGAGCCGGTGCGCGAGGCCCCGGAAGCCGTCGAGTGAGCGCGGCAGCGGCGGCGGCGTGATCGCGAGCGCTTCGAGCGCGGCCAGCGCGCCGCACAGGTTCAGCGCGTTGTGCTCGCCGAGCAGCGCCAGCTCCTCCAGCGGGCAGCGCCGCTCGCCGCCCGCGGTCAGCCAGCCGTCGCGCACATCCCAGCCGCCCGGCACGCCGTAGAAGCTGAGCGCGAGGGGGCTGTCGCGGCCGATCGCGGCGAGTGCCGGGTCGCGGCCGTTGAGCACGCCGGCGCGCACGCCCGGCAGCGACAGCAGGCGCAGCTTGTCCGCGCGATAGCGCTGCTCGGATCCGTGCCAGTCGGTGTGCTCGCGGAAGAGGTTCGTGAACAGCGCCACCTCGGGCCCGCAGGCGAGGTCTGCGATCTGGTAGCTGGAGAGCTCGAGGACCGTCACGTCGGCCGGCGGAGCGTCGAGCAGGTCGAGTGCCGGGACACCGATGTTGCCGACGAGCTCGACCGTCCGCCCGGCTGCCCGCGCGAGCTGCCCGGCGAGCGCCGCGGTCGTGCTCTTGCCCTTCGTTCCGGTCACCCCGATCACGGCGCCGCCGCCGCACTCGGCGAGCCACAGGCCGGTGGCGGTGGTGATCGGCACGCCCGCCTCGCGCAGCGCCTGCAGCTCGGGGCGGTACAGCGAGACCCCGGGCGAGCGCACGATCACATCGCAGTCGCCGAGCGCGGCGGCGGCGTCGGCGGCGAGCACGGCCCTCGCCTCGGGCATCGCGAGCGCGGCGAGGTCCTCTTCAGGGATCGCGTCGAACGCCGCGACGACGATCCGCGCGGCCGCGAGACGGTGCTGCACCTGGCGGGCCAGCGAGGCGATCTCGCGGCCGGCCCCCCAGACGCCGATGCGGCAGCCTTCAAGCTCCGAGAATCGCACGCGCATCCGCCAGCAGCGAGGCCGGCACCGCGTGCTCGCCGCCTAGCGCGAGCACGTCATCGGGATCGCCGACGTCGGGCGGAAGCTGGGAGAGCACCTCGGCGACGAGGCGCCGCACGACGCGGTGCGCGCTCCAGCGCGGCTGCTCGGCGAGCAGCCGAATCGCCGCCACGCTCTCCTGCTCCTCGCCGACGCACTCAAACGGCTTGTGCCCGCCGCTCGCCGTCAACAGCGCGAAGCCGGCGAACTGGCCCTCATCGTCGAGCAGGTCGCTGCCGAACACGTCGCGCAACTGCTCCGGCGAGCTGAACGGTGCGAGCGCGAGGAACACGAAACGGCACTTTGGGCAGTCACAGCACCACGAGCCGGCGCGCAGCGCCGGGTCGATCCGGAAGATCGCGTTGCAGCTCGTGAACGCGGCGTGGTAGGTGCTCATGCGTGCGAACGCGCGCGCGATCGCGAGCTCGGAGGCCTCGCGCAGGATCGAGAACAGGCGCAGCTCGGGCGCGGCCTCGGCGAGCGCCGCGCTGAGCAGCAGCTCGGCGCGCAGGCCCTTGCTGAACTGATGGTTGACCTCGACGCCGTCCCAGCTGAGGTTGCCGCTCGAGGCGGAGCGCTCGTTCGCCATTGCGACCGTGTCGAAGCCGTTCAGCGCGGCGCTCAGCAGCGCGGCGCAGGAGACGATCGCGGTGATCGGCACGTGGCCGTTCAGCGCCCCAGCGCGGTTCAACGCGGCGAGGTTCGGGTCGAGCGTGCGGCGCGCGAGGAGGCGCGTAAGACCGGAAGCCGCGACCGTGCGCGCGATCGGCGGCGCGTCGCCGATCGAGAACAGCGCCAGCTCGCAGCCCGAGCGGCGAACGATCTCGAGCGCCACCGCCGAATCCTTGCCGCCGCCGACCGGTACGAGCACACGGCGCGGAGCGTCCCGCTCGGCGCCGGCGGCGCCCGCCCCCGCCGGCGGCGCAGGCGAGCCGGGCTCGAACCGCGGTCGCGGCAGGCCGGCGAGGCCGTTGCTGTAGGCGAACTCGCCGAGGCCCTCGGAGTAGAGCGCTTCCAGCAGGGCCAGCGTCGCGGGCGGCGGCGCGCCCGTCTCGCAGCTGATCCGCGCCGGCGCAGCCGTCTTGAAGTAGCTCACGCCGGCGACCCAGTGCAACAACGCGAGCAGCCCGTCGACGCGCGCGCGCTCGGCCTCGCTCAGCGCGTGCGCCACCGGCAGATCGAATTGCTCGACGAACGCGAGCTCGTCATCGAGCCCGTAGCGCAGCGTCACGTGCCCGTCGGCGTCGAGCGCGCGTGCGATGAAGCGGAAGCTCGCGAACGCACTCGGATCGAACAGCGTCGGAGCCTGCTTGGCGTCGGCTGCCATCAGCCAAGCCTAGAACGCGTGGCCGCGGCAGCGCCGCAACCGGCGCGCTCAGTCGTTGGCGGTGACCGCGTCGAGCAGGTAGCTGAAGCGCTCGCGCGCCTGCTCGCGGCGGGTCGGCAGATGCTCGCTCGGGACGCCGTCGGCGGGCGGCTCGTAGTGGGCGATGACGTGGCGCGCGACGGACTGGCGATGGACCTCGTCGGGGCCGTCGTAGATACGGGCGGCGCGCGCGAAGCGATACATCTGCTCGAGCGGAAGATCGGTCGAGTAGCCCAGCGACCCGTGCAGCTGCAGCGCACGATCGACGACGTCGTGCAGCACCTTGGCGCCGTAGAACTTGATCAGCGCGACATCGGTGCGCGCGGCGCTCGCGCCCTGCGTATCCATCACCCACGCGGCATGCAGCGTCATCAGGCGCGCCGCCTGCATCTCCGCGGTGCTGTCCGCGATCCAGTTCTGGACGGTCTGTTTGTCGGCGAGCAGCGAGCCGTGCGCCTGCCGGTAGGTCGCGCGCTCGCACATCATGTCGAACGCACGCCGCGCGACCCCGAGCCAGCGCATGCAGTGGTGGATGCGCCCCGGCCCGAGGCGGTGCTGGGCGAGGATGAACCCCTCGCCCTCGCCGCCGAGCAGGGCCTCGGCCGGAACGCGGGCGCCGTTGTAGATGACTTCGGAGTGCCCGCCGTAACCGCCGTACTGCTGCCACGGGTGCTCCATCGTGGGGACGTCGCGCACGATCTCGACGCCCGCGGTGTCGGTAGGGACGATGAACATCGAGGCCCGCTGCGACGGGCGCGCGTCGGGATTGGTCACGGCCATCACGATCAGGAAGTCGGCGATCGAGCCATTCGAGGTGAACCACTTGAGCCCGTCGATCACCCAATCCTCGCCGTCGCGCCGCGCGCGCGTGCGCAGCTGCGTCGGATCGGAGCCCGGCGAGTTCGGCTCGGTCATCGAGAACGCACTGCGCAGGTCCCCGGCGAGCAGCGGGTGCAGCCAGCGGTCCTTCTGTTCGGGCGTTCCCGCCATCGCGAGGATCTCCGAGTTGCCGGAGTCCGGCGCCGCGTTTCCGAACGCGAGCGGCGCGATCGGTGAGGTGCCGAGGATCTCGTGCATCAGCCCCAGCTTGACCTGGCCCATGCCCTGCCCACCGAGCTCCGGCGGCAGGTGGGTCGCCCACAGCCCACGTTCCTTGACCTGCTCCTGCAGCGGCGCGATCGCCCGCTTGAGCCCGTCGAGCCCGAGCTCGTGCCAGATCGCCTCCAACGGCCAGATCTCGCCGCGGACGAACTCGGCCATCCAATCGAGCTGCTCCTGGTAGTCGGGGTCGGTGCAGAAGTCCCAGCTCATGGCCTCGCGTCCTTTCGGTCGTGAACACGCATCGGCGTCGCAGACAGCGTACGTGTCCGCGCGCACCGGCGGCACGCCGCCCGGCGCTACGCTTGCGCCACCGAAAAGCGCGACCCGGGAGCGAGAACGATGACCACCGACCCACAGCTTGTCAGCGGCGTTGACTTCGTCGCGGTACCGACCGCGGACATGGAGGCGGCCGTGCGATTCTACGGCGACGTTCTCGGCCTGCGCCGCTCGGTCTACATCGCGGAGCGCGGCTTCGCCGAGTTCGAGACCGGGAACCTGACGCTGAGCGTGATCGACTCCGAGAAGATGGGCCTCGAGCACAACGTCAACAGCAACCCGATCGCCCTGCACGTCGAGGACGCGCACGAGGCGCGCGCGACGCTCGAGGCGCGCGGCGTGACGTTCAACGGCGAGATCCTCGACACGGGCGTCTGCAACATGGCGTTCTTCAGCGATCCCGACGGAAACGCGCTGATGCTGCACCACCGTTACGCGCCGCGCACGACCGACGCGTAGGGCGCCCGTATATTGCAGTGATGGGAGGGTCTGAGCAGCTCGACATCACGCTCCTCCCCGGCGCCGACGCGCTGCTCGCCGCGCACGCCCGCGAGGTGCCCCAGCGTGATGACCTGTGCGGCGCGTTCTGCGGCGCGCTCGCGCTCAGCGCCGCGGGAATCGCAGGCGGCCGCGACGAACCGCTCGACCAGGACGCCGTCGCGATCGCCGCCGGCAGCGTCGTCGCACCGATGCGCGAGCCGGGGACGCTGCCGCACGGCGAGAGCGGCAGGCGCGACTATCGCCTCGCGATCCCCTCGATCGACGACTCCGAGCGGTCGGGGACGACCGCGGGCGGGCTGCTCGACGCGATCAGCGAGCTCTCGCACGGCTCGCTCGCCTGCATTCCCTACAGCGGACCGTGGAACGCGCATACGCTCGATCGGATGTTCGACCTCGCCGCCGCGCGCGAGTGCCCGGTGACGCTGCTCGCGAACCTCGCCACCCGTCACCTGTGGGGCGCCGGCGCGAACGTCGCGCAACTGCTCGCGTATCTCCTGCGCGGCGAGCCGGACGGCCCGCCGCCCGATTGGGATGTCGGGCATTTCGCCTGCGTCGTCGGCCGCATCCGTGGCGCCGGCGGCAACCTGTTCGCGCTCGCCGACACATACCCCTCGCTCGGGAGCAGCGGCGTGCATCTGCAACCTCGCGAGCGACTCGCCGCGGCGATCGCGCGCGAGGACATGCCGGCGGGCGGCGTGATCGTCGTCGCGCTCGCCGCGGACGCCGAGGCGATTCGCGCGGGCGCCGGCGAGCTCGGCCTGCGCGAGGGTCTGTGGGACAACGGCACGCCCGCCGCGGGGACGGCACGGTGAGCGAAGGTGAGCTGCTCGCGCTCGTCTGCTGCGATCTCGGCGCGATCGTGCGGGGGCGCTCGCTGTTCTCGTCGCAGCTCGACGAGCACCTCGCGGCCGGCGTCGGCTGGGTTCCGGCCAACCACGCGCTGACGCCGCTCGGCACGCTCGCCGATCCCAATCCGTTCGGCTCGACCGGCGATCTGCGCCTGCTGCCGGATCTCGCAACCCGCGTGCGCGTCGAGGCCGAGCACGGCGCCGAGGCCCTCGAGCTGGTTCTGTGCGACCTCGTCGAGATCGACGGCGAGCCCTGGCAGTGCTGCCCCCGGCGATTTCTGCGCGAGGCGCTGCTGACGTTGGAGGAGCAGCTCGGCGCGCGACTGCGCGCGAGCTTCGAGCACGAGTTCCAGCTGCTCGCGCCCGCCGGCGGCGAGCGCTCGGCGCCCGCGCTGCCGTTCTCGCTCGAGGCCCAGCGCCTCGCCGAGCCGTTCGCGACGCAGGTGATGCGCGCGCTGCAGCAAGCCGGCGTCGAACCGGAGCGATTCTTCCCCGAGTACTCTGAGCATCAGTACGAGATCCCGGTCGCGCCGGCCGAGGGGATCGCGAGCGCCGACCGCAGCGTCGTGCTCAGGGAGGTCGTGCGCGATGTCGCGCGGCGCCATCAGCTGCGCGCGAGCTTCGTGCCGCTGCGCGACCCCGCACATGCCGGCAACGGCGTCCACATCCACCTAAGCCTGCTCGACGCGCGCGGCGCTTCGCTGCTCTACGACGCAGCACGACCCGCCGGCCTGAGCGAGCTCGGCGCGAGCTTCGCCGCGGGCGTGCTGCGCCACGCGCGCGCGCTAAGCGCGCTGACCGCCGCCAGTCCCGTGTCCGGCGCGCGCCTGCAGCCGCACCGCTGGAGCGCCGGCGCGGTCTGCCTCGCCCAGCGCAATCGCGAGGCGCTGCTGCGGATTCCGCCGCTGCTCGCGCTTGGCGGCGGCGACCCCGAGAGCCAGCTGCGCCTCGAGTATCGCGGCGCCGACGCGAGCGCAAATCCCTATCTCGCGCTCGGCGCGATCGTGCTCGCCGGCGTCGCGGGTGTGCGCGAGCAGCTGCCGGCGCCCCCGATCCTCGAATGCGACCCGGCCGAGCTCGATCCGCGCGCCGCCGAGCGCTACGGCGTCGGCGCGCTGCCGCTGTCGCTCGAGGAGTCCCTGCAGGCGCTCGCGACGGATCAGACGGCGCGGGCGTGGATGGCGCCGCTGCTCTACGACGCCTACGTGAGCGTCAAGCGTGCCGAGCTCGCGCCCGCCGCCGAGGAGACGATCGAGCAGACCTGTGCGCGCTATGCAGCCATCTACTGAGACGCTTCTCGAGCAGCTGCTCGAGGCGATCGAGCGCGAGCTGCCCGGCGCGATCGCCCTGCGGCGCGAGCTGCACGCCGATCCCGAGCTCGCCCACGCCGAGCTGCGGACCTCCGCGCGCATCGCCGCCGCGCTGCCGGTGCGACCGCAGTCGGCGGCGGGGACCGGCCTGATCGCCCGGATCGGCCCCGCCGAGGGTGCCGCCGTCGCCGTGCGCGCCGAGCTCGACGCGCTGCCGATCGCCGAGCAGACCGGCGCCGCGTTCGCGGCCAGCGGGGCGGCGATGCACGCCTGCGGTCACGACGTGCACATGGCCGCGCTGATCGCGCTGAGCCGCGCCGCGGCGGGGATCGCGGACGAGCTGCCGGCGGCGCTGCTCGCGGTCTTCCAGCCGAGCGAGGAGGCCTACCCGTCCGGCGCGGCGCAGCTCGCCGGCGGCGAGCTCGCGCGGATCCGCCCGGCTGCGATCGTCGCCGCGCACGTGCACCCGGACCTGCCCTGGGGCGCGCTCGCGATCGACGCGGGCGCGGTCAACGCCTCCTGCGATGCGGTCGAGATCGTGATCGAGGGCACGCCCTCCCACGGCGCCTATCCCCACCACGGCCGCGACCCGATCCTCGCGCTCGCCGAGGTCATCGTCTCGCTCCACGCCCAGGTCGGTCGGCGCATCGATCCACTGGCTGCGGCGTCGCTGACGGTGGGCGTGATCGAGGGGGGCAGCGCCGAGAACGTGATCCCGGCGCACGCCCGCGCGCGCGGGGCGCTGCGCGCCTACCGGCCGGAGGATCGCCGCGCGCTGCGCGCGCTGGTCGAGGAGGTTGCGGCCGGCGTCGCAGCCGCGCACGGCTGCCGCGCCTCGGTCGAGCTGCAGCCCGGCGAGCCCGCGCTCGCGAACGACGCCGGGATCGTCGCCGGCGCCCGCGCGCTGCTCGCCGCGGCCGGGCTCGCGGCTGCGCCCGAGTGGCGCTCATGCGGGTCCGATGACTTCTCCTTCTACGGCGCGCTCGCGCCCCTCGCGATGGCGTTCGTCGGTCTCACCGGCGCAGCGGGGTTCGAGCCGCGGCCGCTGCACCACCCGCGGCTGCTTCCGCCCGACGCCGCCGTCGCGATGGTCGCGCGGGCTCAGGCGCTGCTGTTCGTCGCCGCCGCGCAGGCGTGCGCGGCGCCGCGCTGAGCGCTCCCGGGCGGAGACTGCGGATAGCATTGTCGGCGTGCCCGGCCGCCTCTACTTCACCAACTCCGACGAGGCCAACGAGCTGATCGCGACAGATCCGATGGCGCTGCTGATCGGTTTCGCCCTGGATCAGCAGGTCAGTGTCCCCAAGGCATTTTCTGGACCGCTCGCGATCAAGGAGCGTGTCGGCACGCTCGACCCCGTCAGGCTCGCGGCGGCAGACCTCGAGCCGGTGTTCCGCGAGAAACCGGCGATCCACCGCTTCCCCGCGAAAATGGCCGAACGGGTTCACGACCTCACGGTCCACGTCCGCGACGACTACGACGGCGACGCAGCGGAGGTGTGGAACAGCGCGAAGGACGGCAAGGAGCTTCGCGCGAACCTCGAAGGCCTGCCCGGCTTCGGCGAGATGAAGGTGAAGGCGCTGGGCTCGGTGCTCGCCAAGCGCTACAAGCTCGCCAAGGCCAGGTCGCTGGTTCCGCCGCACCCGACGCTCGGCGACGTCGACTCGCCGCAGGCGCTGCTCGACTACCAGGCCGCGAAGCGCGCGCACAAGGCCGAGTGGAAGCAGATGAAGTCGCGTGGGTAGCTGACGAGCGTCTGTTTGCGCGGCGGCTCCAGGCGCCGCCTGGAACCGGATCGCGCGGTTCGTTGCGACGCGGCGACGCCTGACGTAAGCTCCGACCGTGGACGGGGAAGACGTAGCGGCGGTCGTCGCGCTCGTTCTCTTGACGGGAGCTGCGGGCCTGGGGTTCTGGGCGATGTGGCGGTACACAACGCTGACCGAGCGGCTGCATCCATTGACGCCGGCCCAGCGGAGGGCGAAGCGGAGGATCTACGCACTGATGCTGCCTGTCGCAGCGATCACCCTCGCCCTGATGTTCGGACTGGCTCAAGCCCGCGCGCTTGTCGTCGTCGGCGTCCTCGCCGGAATCTTGTTGCTCGACGTCATCCTGACACCGCTGCTTCACTATCGACGCGCGAAGCGTGGCGCCCGCCGATAGGCAGCGACGCGCCCATGTGGCCCGTAACCGGTCTCTACACGATGCGGGGCCGTGCGCTCGAGCGCGCAGGAGGCGCGCGGCCGCTCACTGGGATCGGCTCGAACAGGGTCAGCGTGTATTTGTGGATGGGTAAGCGCGCGCACAAGCAGGAGTGGAGCGCGATGGCGCTCCCGGGCGGAAAGCCCAAACCGCGCCGCGGCTGAAGCGCGCCGGCGGCCCCCGCCTCTCCCCCCAGTGGAGCATCCGAAAGGTCCGCGCCCGAGCGCCTAGCTCACCCCGCCGGGGACTCCTCGGCCCACCAGTCGCGCCGGCCCTCGACGTCCGCGCGCGGATTCTCGCCGAGGCTGGGCGCACCGAAGACGAGGATCTCGAGGCCCTCCGGCCCGCCCTCGTAGCCCCGCCAGGTGCCGGGGGGAACGCGCACCACGTCCCACTCCTCGAGCTCGACGATCTCGTCGTCGAGCTTCATCCGCCCGCTGCCGCGCACGACCACGTAGATCTCCTCCTGCCGCCCGTGCGTGTGCCCGTATGGGAAGCGATAGCCGGGCGGGATGTGCTGGTAGCAGAGGCCAGATTGCTCGAGCTCGAGCGCCTTCGTCGCGACGCGAAACTCGAGCTCCGGCGCTCCGTCGAAGTTCGACCCGACATCCTCCAGGTCCCTCCTCAGGTTCCTGAGCGTGAACGGCACGGCCGCGATCCTAGCGGCCATCTCCGCCGCCGGGCCGCGGCCGACTCTCAGGCCGGCGGGGAGGGGGACGCGTCGGGCTCTCCGCTGTGCGAGCCGGCGCGCCGCGCCAGGGCCGCGGTGACGACGACGGTCGTGTAGTGCATGTCGAAGCTGCCGCCGGCGGCGTCGACGGCGACGGCGATGCCCGCGAGCAGCGCGCGGAGCTGTGCGGGCGGGATCAGCGAGTAGGGACCGAACGTGAGCAGTTGCTCCAACCAGTCCTCGCGGCGGTAGCGCCAGTCCCACTCGAATCGCCACTGCTCGGGATCGCCGAAGCCGGCTGCCGCGCGGATCCCGCCGCAGGTCGCCGCGGCTACCAGCGCGTTCCCCTCGAGGGCCGGCTTCGACCACATTCCGGCGACCGGCGAGCCGGCCATCACGCGCCGGTAGACCGCCGCGAACGCTTCGGCCAGCTCGCGCGGGGGCTGCCCGACGTTCCAGAACGCGGCCAGCCGGCCTGCGGGCCGCAGCAGCTTTGCCGCCTTCTCCGCCCCGGCGACCGCGTCGATCCAGTGCCAGGCCTGCGCGGAGACGATCGCGTCGAAGGCCCGGCCGGCGGGCTCCCAGGACTCGAAAGCGCTCACCTCCACATCGAGTCCGCTGCTTCGCGCCTGCTCGGCCATGCGCGCGTCGATGTCGAGACCGAGCACGCTCGCGCCGGCGCCCTGGAACTGACGTGCGGCGATACCGGTGCCGCAACCGACATCGAGGACGTCGCGTCCCGGGCTGGCGGCGAGGATCCGCTCCACCATCGCCTGCGGGTAGCGGGGCCGGGCGCGGTCGTAGCGCTCGGCCTCCGAGCCGAATGACCCCGCCCACTGCCGGCTTGGATCTGCGCTCCCGCTCAACGCCTGCCTCTGCTCATCTGCGCCGCCGTCGATCCGGCATGGGGTCGGCGATGTCGCCGACCCCATGCCGCTGATTCGGCCGGATCAATCACACTTCGTCTTGGTGACTTCCTGAACTTCCGCCGCGGCGCGCTTAACCGCGTCGATCTCGGCGGGAACCGCGCTGACGGCGTGCGCGATCGATGTCGAGCTGGGAGCGGTGACGACCTGCGTCACGGTCGCACCGAGCGCGGTGACCGAGCTTTTCATCGCCGTGATCTGCGGCGTGAATTCAGTCCCGACAGCCGCCCCGAGTTCTTTCGCGGCGGTGCCGACCTTCTGCACATCCGCGCTGATCGCGCTCAGGTTCGACGGGCTGACTTCGACCGTTTCGAGCGTCTCGACTGAGTCCTTGAGGTTGCTGACCTGGGTGCAGTAGGCCGGCTTGCTGCTGCTGCCACAGCCGGCGAGGAGCCCAACGCCCGTCAGGCTCACGGCGGCGAGCGCGGCGAGCGCCTTGAGGTGCATGGTCATCCCTTCGATTGCCGGCATCGGCGCGGGCGCATTCAGGACGCGGCGTCGAGCTCGGCCTCGAGCTCGGCCTCCAACGCGACGATGACCAGCCCGAGCGCCTCTGTGATCTTCGCGGCGGCGGCGAGCGTGCGTGCCGTGCCGACGATCGGCGCGACCGCAACGAGGATGTCCTGAACCTGCTGGACCGTGACACCGGCCTCGGCCGCGGGACCGATATGCATCAGATACGACGCCGCCGGCGCGTCGACCGCGACCAGGGCGGCGATCCGGACCGCAAGGTAGGAGTTGTCGTCGAGTGCGCAGCGTGCGACCGACTCAGCGGTCATCGCAGCGAGCGTGTCGAGGACGGGGGTATCGGCTGATGCGGCCATTGGTGGTCCCTTTCGGTTGTCGGCTCGACTCCGGCGCCTCGGCTGACGCGCCGCATGCCTGAGTATGCGCCTACCCGCCGGGCGATGACTTGTGCTCGCGCGAAACCCGGGCGCGTGAGGATCCGCGTAGAGCGTGCGCCGGGCGCGCGAGAATGCGGCGATGGTGACGATCCGACCCCTGCAGAAGCGAGATGCGGCGGAGCTCAGGCGCATCCACGCGACCCCGGAGGTCGCGCGCTGGTGGGGCGAGCCGGAGGAGGCTTCCCGGGCAGCGACGAGCCGGGTTCCGAGCGCTTCGCGATAGTGCTGGACGGGGCTCCGGTGGGCCTGATCGAGGTGCACGAGGAGCTCACGCCCAGATACCGCCACGCGGCCGTCGACCTGTTCCTCGATCCGGCCTGCCACGGACGCGGGATCGGCACCGAGGCGCTCGGCATGCTCGTGCGCGAGCTGATCGAGCGGCGGGGGCACCACCGCATCACGATCGATCCCGCCGTCGCAAACGCGGCGGCGATCCGCAGCTATGAAAAGGCGGGCTTCAAGGCGGTCGGCGTGATGCGCAGCTACGAGCGCGACGCCGATGTGCCGGAGTGGCATGACTCGCTGCTGATGGAGCTGCTCGACCGCTAGCTCCCGGCGCGCGGCTGAGCGAGCCCGACTGCGCTAGGGGCCCGGCAGGTGCTCGATCTCGGGCGCGCGCAGCGCGATCCCGAGCCCGCGCAGCGACACGCGCCCGGACTGCGGGTAGAAGCACATGTCGTTGGGGTCGCGCGTGCCGTAGGCGAGATACGTGAGGCCGTCGGCGCCCGGGCGCAGCGCATGCGCGACCCCGCTGCCGGGCGCTCGCGCGAGGACGTCGCCGGCGCGCAGCGCGTGCTCCTCGGGGCTGCCGCCGCCACGCGGCCACAGCTGGAGCGCGCCCTCGCCGGCGAGCACCACGAACATCTCCTCCTCGGCGGAGTGGCAATGGGCGGGTGCGCCGTCCTCACCTGCTGCGAGCACGACATGGTTGAGGCCCGTCGCGAGCGCTCCCGCGGCGCTGCCGAGCCGGCGCACGCGCCCGTCGCGGATCGCCGGCACGTCGGCCAGTGCGATCAGATTTGCGGGACGCTCGGGAGTCGGGGGAGGGCACTCCGGCGCGCCGGCCGCGGCTTCGCGCGCGAACGGCGAATCACCGTCGCCGAGCATCACCCAGCGCGGGAACGACCACGCGACCCCGGCGCGCGGGAGCGCTGTCAGGGACGCGTCGCGGCGCTCGCCGAAGACGAGCACGTCGAGCCCGGCGGCACCGGCGCGGAGCGTGTGCGGGCCCCGCTTCGGGCGGTGCACGATCACGTCGCCGCTCGCCACCTCCCAGGTCTTGCCGTCCTGCCACAGCAGGCCGTCGCCGGCGAGCACGAAGAAGGTCTCCTCGTCGGCACCGTGTTCGTGCGCCGGCGTGGAGAAGTGCTCGGCGGCGACCTCGATGCGCCGCATGCCGAAGCCGCGAGTGCCGAGCTCGCGTCCGAGGTCGCGCCAGATGCCCTTGATGTGGCCGACGGCGAGCTCTCGCGGTCGACTCTCATCGAGGTTCGCGATCTGCATCGCCGACGACGCTATCAGCCGACCCGCGCTCGCCGGCTCCGGCGGGGCGACTGTGCTTCGAGGATAATCGAGCGCGATGAGCGAGCGGGCGCGTGGCAGGGCCGGCGGAGGAGCCGCGATCGTCGCGCGCATCGGTCAGCGCGAGGCGGCTCGAGAGATGGCCGCGGAGTTCACCTCGCAGATGCCCGCCTTCGCGCACCTGTCCGACGCCTCGCGCGCCGAAATCTTCGACGGCCTCGCGCGCAGCATCCGCCGCTGGTCGCTGTTCCTCGCGACCGGCACGATGCCGGCGGACGAGGCCTTCGACCCGTTGCGCGAGTGGGCGCGCGCGCGGGCGACCGAGGGCGTTCGCCTCGAGGACCTGCTGAGATCGTTCGGCCTCGCCCATCAGGTCGGCTGGCGACTGCTGCGGCGCCACGCGCGCGAGGACGACGCCGAGGCGCTGCTCGGGCTCGTCGGCCCGCTCGCCGAATACGTCGACCACGTATCCGCGGTCGTCACCGAGACCTACCTCGCCGAGCGCGAGCTGCTCGTCTCCGAGGAGGAGCGCCGCACGCGCAGCCTACTCGAGCGATTGTGCGTCGACTCGCCGCTGGACAGCGTCGAGAGCGAGCTCGCCGAGCGCCTCGGCGTCCCCATCGAGTCCGCCTACACCCCGTTCGCAATCGTCATGTCGACGCGGCGCCCGCACAGCCACGCCGCGCTCGCGGCCCGCCTGCGGCGCAGCGGCTGGAGGCTCGCGGTCACGCAGGGCGACTGCATCGTCGGCCTGAGCTGGGAGCCGCTCGAGCTGATCGACCTCGGCGAGGGCCCGGAGCTCGTGCTGGCGATCGGCGAGCCGACAGCGCGGGCCGGGCTGACGGCGGCGCTCGAGGAGGTCACCGTGCTCTGCGACTACGCGCGTGGCGCCGGTCTCCGCGGGCGGCTGCAGGCTCGCGATCACCTGCTCGAGATCCTGCTCGCGCGCTCCGCCGAGCTCGCCCTGCGGTTGCGCGAGAAGGTCCTCGGGCCGCTCGGCGAGAGCGAGCACAGCGAGCTGCTGCGCACGTTGCAGACCCTGATCAGCTGCCGCCTCGATCGCACCGCGGCAAGCGCGGCGCTGCACATCCACCGCAACACGCTCGCCTATCGGCTGCGGCGCATCGAGGAGATCACCGGCCTGGACCTCGGCAGCCCACACGACCTCGCTTGCCTGTACATCGCGATCGAGCACGCCTGAGCGGCGGACCGTCCGCCGAACGTGACTTGTGCATATGCACAAGCGGCCCCTGCGAAGTTCGGCGGAAAGTCATTGCAAGCGCGGCCTGCGCGGCGTACTGTCGGAACTGCGGTCGTGGCGCCGGCGCGGTGCGTCTGTGCCTCGACCACCCACGGAGACTCGAGTGCCTAAGGAGAGAGGGATGCATTTGACTATCGGGAGAAGACTTTCGCTACTGGCGATCGCGGTGCTGCTCGCAGCCTTCGCGATCGTCTCATCAGCCGGCGCGATGTCGCCGAGGACGGTCACGGTGAAGCGGACGGTGATGGAAGCGCCGCCGGCGCCGGGAACGCCGACGAGCGTGAACATCAAGCAGATCGGCACGATCGACCTCAACAAAGTCGGGATCATCAAGGTCGCGGCGAAACACGAAGCGGCCAAGAACGTGCTCGTGCTCGAGCCCGGGACCTCGGCGGCCGCGGCGTACTTCGTGCCGCTCGCGAAGTCGCTCGTCGAAAGCACCAAAGGCTGGCAGGTGTGGGCGGTCGAACGGCGACAGAACTTCCTTGAGAACCAGAAAGAGCTGACCAAATACAAGGAGGGCAAGCTCGTCACGAACGGAGCCGGAGAAAGCCCGGCGGAACAGTTCTTCAACTACTACCTCGGCTACCTCGACAACCCGAAAGTCGCCAAGCACTACATTCCCGTGCCCCAGGAACAGGTGGAGTTCGCGAAGGAATGGGGCATGAGCGTGGCGGTTGAAGACCTCAAAGTGGTGATCGAACAGGCGAAATCCCTCGGCGGCAAGGTCGTGCTGGGCGGACACTCGCTGGGCGGCTCGGTCGTGACCGCTTACGCCACCTGGGACTTCGGCGGCAAACCGGGCGCCGAAGGCCTCGCCGGCCTCGTCTACGACGACGGCGGCAGCAGCCCGATCGCGATCTCCGAAGAAGAAGCCAACAAATCGCTGGAAACGCTCGACACACCGAGCGAAACCCCGTGGCTGGCGTTCGGCGGAATCGTGGCTCCGGACCTGGGGCTGTTCTCGGCGACCGGCGCGACGCTCACGGCGGTCGAACCGAACGGGCCCTCACCGCTCGAAAAATTCGCGTTCCTCCCGCCCGACCTGCGCTCGCCGATCACGCCGGTGACCAACGAAGCCGGGTTCGGCTACTCGGTCAACGTCGGCACATCGCCGGAGTCGCTGGCGGCCGCACAGATACACGGCGGCGCCGGCGTCGAAGAAGCCGCCGAAACCGACGGCCTGCACGGCTGGAACGGCGAAGGCAACCTCACGCCCGTCCACCGCTACGCGGAAATGCTCGCGGGCACCGGGCTGCGCGATGCGAGCGGCAGCGAGTGGTACTTCCCGGCACGGCTCACGCTCGACACGGGCGCGGTCGGGAACGGTCTCGAAAACCCGGCGCAGAAAGTGCTCGGGCTGCATTCGACGATGGGTGATGATCTGCCCACCTCGCTGCACATCCTCGCGATCGACTCCGAACTCGACAAACTGTTCGGCGGCGGCGGGACGACGCTGAACGAGGCCGAAGCGCTGGCCGCGCAGTCGGGCATCCCCGCGTCGAACCTGACGCTGATCGAAGAGCAGAGCACCTACGCGCACAACGACCCGGCGGGCGCGACCCCGTCGAACAACGAATTCTTCAAGAAGATGGTGCCGTTCCTTGAAGAAATAGGTTGAGCGGGGAGGCGATCGGCGCCGCGCGAGGAGCGCGGCGCCGGCGCCGCTCCACCTGAACCTGCGGGAGCGACCTCAGCGCCCGGCGAGGGCGGGGCGCTCGGGGCCGCGGTCGAGCACCGCAAGCCCCTGTTCCTGGTGCTTGGAGACGTACATCGCGGCGTCCGCGCGCTTGATCAGCTCCTCGGCCGAGACGCCGCTCTGATCAGCGCAGGCCACGCCGACGCTGGCGCGCAGCTCGACGGTGCCGCTGGGCAGCTCGATCGAGGTGTGCAACGAGCCGCAGATGCGATCCGCGACGTGCATCGCGACTTCGGCGTTGGGGATATCGCGCAGCAACACGATGAACTCATCGCCACCGAGGCGGCCGACGTCGTCTTCGCGGCGACTAGCGTCTTTCAGGCGCTCGGCGGCGAGGATCAGCAGTTCATCGCCGGCCGCGTGCCCGTGCGTGTCGTTGACCGGCTTGAAGTTGTCGAGATCGACGTATACGACGGCGGTGCCCGTCGCGTCCTCGTGCTCGAGCTCGCGGTGCAGCGCGCTGAGGATCGAGGAGCGGTTGTGACAACCTGTGAGCGCGTCGAAGGTCGCGCGTCGCTCGAGCTCCTGGCGTGCCCGGGCGCTGTCGGTGACATCGAGCACCGACGCGATCGCGCCGTTGACCTCGCCGCTGGGGCGGAGCAGGCTGCGGATGCTCAGCAGCGCGCAGCGCGGCTCGCCGGAGGGCAGCGAGAAGTCGACCTCGAGGTCCTGGTCGGTTCCGTCCTCGAGCACGCGGCCGATCGCCTCCTGGCAGGCCGCCGCGCTGTCCTCGGTGAGCGACTCGAGCAGCTTCGCGAGCGGCGGCGGTGGCTGCTCGGCGCCCTGCTCGGCGCCCTCGCCGCAGACGCCGGCGGGAGCGCTTCCGCGCAGGATCTGCTGCAGGCGGGCGTTGTGGTAGACGACGTTGCGCTCGGTGTCGAGCTGCAGCAGGCCGTCGGGCATCGCGTCGGTCAGCCGACGCAGCAGCTCCTCGCGCTCCTGCAGCGCCTCCTGCGCGGCCATCTCAGCCGAGACGTCGATCAGTTCGAGCAGCACGTGGTTGCGGTCGGGCTGGTTGAGGAAGCTGTGCAACGTCGTGTCGACCCACACCCAGCTGCCGTCCTTGCGTTTGCGGCGCAGGCGCGTCTGCTGACTGCGGCGGCTGGAGAGCATCGCGATCCAGCCTTCGACCGCGCGGCCCTGGTCGTCGGGGTGGATCTGGTCGAGCACCGAGTTGCCGATCATGTCCCCGAGCTCGTAGCCGAACATCTTCGTGAACGACTCATCGCAGTCGAGGACTTTTGCGCCCTCGTCCTCGATCAGCGTCGAGAAACGCGGCGCGGCGGGCTCCAATTCGGGCTCGTCGGCGAGCTCCTCCTCGGCCTCCTCGTCGCTCGGGAGGATCACGCACAACAGCACCTCGTGCGACGCACGGAGGTCGAGGCAGTGGATCGTGACCCAGCGGGAGGGCTTGCTGAGCAGCCTGACCCTGCCGCTGACGGCTCCCTGCTCCTCGAGTTCGCCCCAGACCTGGACGACCTTGGCACGGTCGGCGGCGACGACGACATCTGTGACCGCGCGCCCCTCGATCGCCTCCTGGCCCCACAGGCCCACCGACTTCGGCACCGGAACGATCAGGCCGTTGGAGGACAGGCCGCAGACGAGGGCGTCCGGGTGCTCGCGCAGGAGCGCCTCGGCCGCCATCTCGACGGTGTGCTCGCTTTGGACTTTCGCGGTTGACATTGCTCGCATCGGCTCCGCCGTCGCGGGAGCGACGGCAATGAATGTTTCTGTCTGCTGCGCGGAGAATCGGACGCATCACGCTCGCACGCGAGCACAGCCCGCAGACGTGGACGAGTTGACAACCTGTCGGCCGGCGCCTGCGGGAGCGCCGACCGGACACAGGCCCGGCGACCAGGTGGCCCGACTCAGTCTGAAGCGACGCCGAGCAGCGCAGCCTCGACCTCGCGCAGGCGATCTGTGTCGCCGCGGATGCCGACGATCGCGTCGTTGTAGAGAAACGACTCCGCGAGCCGCACGATCGCGTACGCGAGCGTGTCCGGGGCGACGCTCGAGCTGAAGCAGCCGGCGGCGATCTCCTCGTCGATCAGGCGCCTGATCGCGGCGACGGCGCGCGGCTGCACGATCCCGCCGCCGGAGGTGAGGATGCGCAGCGTGCGCTCGTGTTCATGCGCGAACAGCGCGCGCAGGCCCTTTGCGGAGGCGAGCTCGCGGTTGAACGCATCGGCGGTCTCGAGCAGCGCACGCGCGCCACTGTCGGAGATGCCGAGCCGGATCTTCGCGAGCCGTTTCTCGGTGAGCCGCGCGAGCACCTCGCCGAGCAGGGCGTCGCGCGTGTGAAACCAGCGGTGCATCGTCGCGCGCGCGAGCCCGAGTTCGAGCGCGATCGCTTTGACGTCGACCCGCTCGCCCGCGAGGAAGCGGGCGCTCGCGAACCGGAGCGCGTCCTCCCGATCGACTGCGGTTGGCCGGCCGGGCCGGCCGGGTGCGACCGTGGTCATCGACAAAGCCTAGCCCGCGCGGCGCATGCTCGTGTCGCTCGTCGCAATCGTCGCGTCGGCCGGCCGGGAGCAGCAGCTCGCGTCGACGAGCGCGCTGTGGTCGAGCTTCATGAACGCCTCGACGATCTCGGGATCGAACTGGGTGGCGCTGCAGCGCCTGATCTCGGCGACCGCGTGCTCGATCGCCAATGCCTCCTTGTAGGGCCGCGCGTGGGTCATCGCATCGAACGCGTCGGCGACCGCGATGATCCGCCCCGCGATCGGGATCTGCTCGCCCTTGAGGCCTGTCGGGTAACCGGCCCCGTCCCAGCGCTCGTGATGCGTGAAGGCGATCTCCATCGCCATCTTGACGACCGGAAAGCGGCTTTCGCAGAGGATCCGCCCGCCGATCACGGTGTGCGTCTTGATCACCTCGAACTCCTCCTCGGTCAGCTTGCCGGGCTTCAGCAGGATGCTGTCGGGGATCCCGATCTTGCCGACGTCGTGCAGCGGCGCGGCACGATGGATCGTCCACGTGAACTCGCTGTCGAGATTCAGCTCGCAGGCCAGCAGCTGGGCGCTGCGCGCGACCCGCTCGGTGTGTTTGTTGGTGTCGTCGTCGCGGTACTCGGCGACGAGCGCCAGGCGCCGGAGGTCCTCGAAGCGGGCCTCGTTGAGCTCGGCGAGCGTGTCGCGCAGCTCCGAGATGTCGGTGAACGAGCTCACGGCCGCGTACGGCACGGACTCGCCGGCGCGGGTCAGCGCGCAGCTGTTGATCGAGATCCAGCGCGTCGGCCCGTTCGGGCTTTCTACGCCCATCACGACGTCGCGCTGGGGCTCGCCGGTGCGCACGCTCGCCATCGTCGGGTGTTCATCGCCGAGGAACGGCGAGCCGTCCTCGTGGATCAGGGGTATCGAGGTGCCGTAGGAGGAGCCGCCCGCGAGCTGTGTCTCGGACAGCCCGAGGATGCGCTCGGCGCTCTTGTTGAAGGCGAGGATCGTGCCGTCGCGATCCTGCATGATCACGCCCTCGCTGAGGGCTTCGATGACCGAGTGATAGCGCCGCTCGCTTGCCAGCAGCGCCTGTTCGGCGTCGCGCTGGGCGCTGACGTCGCGGAAGATCCCGATCGTGCCGAGATACTCCTCCTCGCGCCCCCAGACCGGGGCGATCGAGAGCAGCACGCTCAGCACCCGGCCGTCCTTGGCGCGCCGCTCGGTCTCGATGCGCTCGAGGCGCTCGCCCGCGCGCGCACGCTCGATCAGCGTCGCCGACTCGTTCGCCCGATGCGCCGGCAGCAGCATCGCGATCGGCTCGCCGAGCGCCTCCTGCTGGGAGTATCCGTACAGCCGCTCGGCCCCCTCGCCCCAGCGCGTGATCACGCCGAGCGGCGACACGCCGACGACGGCGTCGCTCGCGGACTCGACCAGCGCGGCGAGGTCGAAGGCGCGCTCGAGCTCGTTCGCATCACTCGCGGCGCGCGGCGGCTCGCCCCGGCTGCTGCCGGCTGCGTGCTGGGCGAGTTTGCGAGTGGCCGGCTTTGCTCGTTGGGAGACAGCGCGAGACACACCGTGGATATCGACTCCAAGTCGGGCAGCTTGAGCGCCCCAATCACTCGTGCACGGAAGGCGTATGCCCCATACGATGCTCGGCGCATGAGCGAACCGGGACCGATCGAGTCGCGCGCGCAGCGCCTGAAGGGGCGGCGCATCCTGCTCGTCGGGGCGGGCCAGCAGGACCGCGGCATCGAGGATCCGCCCGTCGGCAACGGCCGCGCGATCTCGATTGCGTGCGCGCGCGAAGGCGCGTCGCTCGCGCTCGCCGACATCGACTCCGACAGTCTCGAGGCGACCGCCGCGCTGGTGCGCGCCGAGGGCGCCGAGTGTGTGAGCGTCCTCGCCGACGTGGCCGAGGAGGCCGCGGTCGAGGACATGTTCACGCGCGCCGAGGAGGGCCTCGGTGCGCTCGACGGGCTCGTGATGAACGTCGGCATCGGCGCCGGGCTGCGCTTTGCCGGCACCTCCGCGCAGGACTGGGATCGCGTGATGGCGGTCAACCTGCGCTCGCATTTCCTCGGCTGCAAGCACGCGCTCGCGCGCTTCGGGGCCGGCGGCAGCGTGCTGCTGATCGGCTCGTTGGCGGGTCGCGAATCGATGCCGATACCGTCCTATGCGGCGTCGAAGGCGGGGCTCGAGGCGGTCTGTCGCAACGCGGCCGTCGAGGGCGCGCCGGACATCCGCGTGAACCTGCTCGCGCCGGGCCTGATCGACACTTCGCTCGGCAGGCTTGCGACTCGGCTGAACCCCGGGCGCGGGGACGTGCGCATCCCCGCCGGCCGCCAGGGCACCGCCTGGGAGGTCGCCGCCTGCGCGCTGTTCCTGCTCGGCGAGGAGTCCTCGTATGTCACCGGGCAGACGCTCGTCGCCGACGGCGGCCTGAGCGTGGCGGTGAGGGGCTAGAGCGTTGCGCCGGGCCGGGCTGACGCGCGGGTGGCGGGTGATCGTCGCCTACGGGCTCGTGTGCGCAGCAACGCAGGTGTTGTGGCTGAGCTACGCGCCGATCACGACCGAGACGGCACGGCACTATGGCGTCTCGGTCGCCGCCGTCGGATGGCTCGCGAACATCTTCCCGCTGCTCTACATCGTGCTCGCGATCCCCGCCGGCATCCTGCTCGACCGCTGGTTTCGCCCGGCGCTGGGGACGGGCGCAGCGCTGGTCGCCGCCGGCGGACTGGTACGCCTCGGCGGCGACACGTTCGCGTGGGCGCTGGCCGGGCAGATCATCGTCGCGACGGCCCAGCCGGTCGTCCTCAGCGCCGTCAGCAAGGTCGCGGGCGACTACCTGCCGGCCGAGCAGCGCGCGAGCGGGATCGCGGTCGGCTCGGCGGGCAGCTTCGTGGGCATGTTGCTGGCGTTGATCCTCGGCCCGACCGTCGGCGCCCACGGGCAGATCGAGCGGCTGCTGGTGATCGAGGCGACGCTCGCCCTGATCGCGGCGCTCGCGCTCGCGCTCGTCCTGCGCCGGCCGGGCCAGGAGAGCAGCGAGCACGCGGCGATCGAGGGGAGCGCCGCGCGCGCGCTGTGGGGGCTGCGCAGGATGCGGACGCTGTGCGGCCTGGTGTTCGTCGGCTTCGGCATCTTCGTCGGGCTCGCAACCTGGCTGCAGGCC
The DNA here is from genome assembly GCA_963827105.1 of uncultured Solirubrobacteraceae bacterium. Lineage (GTDB taxonomy): Bacteria > Actinomycetota > Thermoleophilia > Solirubrobacterales > Solirubrobacteraceae > Palsa-744. The sequence goes on from CAWHAB010000001.1 coordinate 95,623, forward strand.
CTGCTCGCCCCGGCGGGCGTCTCAGAAACGATGGCGGGCGCGCTGCTGGTGGGGATGGTGCTGGCCGGGATCCTCGGCTGCGCGCTGCTGCCGCCGCTCGTCGTGCGCCGCCGCGCGGAGCGCGCCTTCATGCGCTCGGCGGTGCTCGTGGGCTGCGCGGCTGCGTGACGCTCGCGCTCGCCCCGTGGATGGGCGGGCGTGCGCTTGCGGTCCTCGCGATCGGCTTCGTCCTGCTGCCGGCGCTGCCGGTGATCCTCACCGACGCCGAGCAGCTCGCCGGCCCTGCCGCGGGAACCGCCGGCGCGATCATCTGGCTGGCCGGCAACCTCGGCGGTCTCGCGGTCGCACTGCTCGTGCAGATCCTCGTCGATCAGCCGACGGCCGCATTCCTGGCGATGGCGGCCGTGTCGCTGCTCGGGCTGCCGCTGGCCGCACGCCTGCTCGCGCCCGCCGGCGAGGAGCAGCTCGCCACGGCCGCGCCCGCCACGAGCGGCTGATCAGGGCCGCTCGGCCGCGGCGCGCGGGTGGATCGATCCCCCTGCCGGCGCGGCCATATGCGCGGAGCCGAGCAGGGCTGCATGGACATCGCGCAGGCGGTCGATCTCGCCGCGGATGCCGATCGCCGCGTCGTTGTAGATGAACGCCTCGCCGAGCCTCACGATCGCATAGGCGAGCGTGCTCGAGGCCACCGACGATGAGAACTCGCCGGCGTCGATCTCAGCGTCGATCAGGCGCTCCATCGTGGCGATCATGCGCGGCTGCACGAGCCCGTCGCTCGACGTCAGCAGGCGCAGCGCGCGCTCCTGCTCGCGCGCGAGCAGCGCACGCAGCCCGGCGCTCGCTATCAGCTCGCGGTTGTAGCTGTACAGAGCCTCGACGAGGACCGTCGCGCCGGTGCCCTCGGTGCGCCGCCGGTGCACGAGCATGCGCTCTTCGGCGAGCGTCGCGAGGACGGTCGCGAGGAGGTCGTCGCGGGGGCCGAACCAGCGGTGCATCGTCGTGCGCGCGAGCCCCAGCTCGCGCGCGATGCCCTGCACATCGACACGGCGCCCCTCGAGGTAACGCGCCCGTGCCAGCGCGAACGCTTCCTCCTTCGTCGCTGCGGCCGGACGCCCGAGCCGAGGAGTGACAGTCTGCGTCATCGGCCGAAGTCTAACCGGGCGTGACGTTTATCCCGATCGTCGCGGCCGGCGGATCTCGCCGCGGTTCCTGATGGTCAACCGATCGTGCCGCGATGTGACGCCGGGGACTCCGGCGCGCGCCGCCGCCCTCGTCACATGAACATATAGGTCAGACACACGCCTGTGTCTCGGTGCAGCCGGCGATCAGGCACCTCGGCGCGTGTTCCTGCGAGAATGCGTCGATGGCTTCTGTCAGCGAGTCACCGCGCTTGTATCGGGGGATCAGTCCGGTCGAGCGGCGTGCGCAGCGTCGCGAGCGGTTGCTGGAGGCGGGTCTTGAGCTGTTCGGCACGGAGGGCTATGCCGATTCCTCGATTCGGGCCGTGTGTGCGGTCGCGTCGCTGAACTCGCGGTATTTCTATGAGTCGTTCACGGGTCGCGAGGATCTGCTGTACCACGTCTACAAAAGTGTCGTGCGCGATGTCGCAGCGGTCGTCGTCGAGGCAACGGCGCGTGAGAGCACGATCGAGGGCCAGGCCGAAGCGGGCCTGCGGGCATCGTGGACGTTCCTCGCCGAGGATCCGCGCAAGGCGAAAGTGATCTCCGTCGAGGTGGTCGGTGTGAGCGAGCGCCTGGAGCGGTTGCGGCGTGAGAATCGGCACGCGTTCGCGGAGATCCTGATGCGCAACGCGCGGCTGATCACGGGCGACTCGCGAGAGTTGCGGATGGACCCGACGCTGACCTCGCGGTCGCTGATGGGCGCGGTCCTGGATCTTCAGGCCGACTGGATCAACGGCGATATCGATGCCTCGATCGACGAGATCGTCGAGCACTTCACGAAGCTCTTCACCGCGGTCGCCTACGCGAGCGTGAAAGACCCCGCGGGCTAGACGCGGGCGCGGTCAAACGCCAAACGCGCTGCGGACGGCGGCGGCGCCGGCGCGCGCGAGCTCGAGGTAGCCGTAGGTACCCTCCTCGAGCAGTTCCTTCGCCGCCGCCGCGGCCGCGCCGAGCGCGGCGAACGCGAACGCGCCGCCGACGGACACGCGCTTGACACCAAGCTCGGCGAGCTCGGCGACCGGTGGTGCGCCCGGGAACGCGAGCACGTTTACGGGCAGCGCGACCGCGGCGAGCAGCTCGCGCAGCTCCTCCGGGCTGTGCAGGCCGGGCGCGTAGAGGACGTCGGCACCCGCCTCCTGGTAGGCGAGCAGGCGAGCGATCGTGTCATCGAGGTCGCGGACGCCGTGCAGGTAGTTCTCCGCGCGCGCGGTCAGCACCAGCCGGCGCGGGCCGGCGTGCGCGGCGTCAGCCGCCGCGGCGACGCGCTCGGCCGCGCTGTCGGCGTTATAGATCAGCCCTCGCGCGCCGTTCCAGTCCTCGATCGAGCAGCCCGCGAGGCCGACGCCGAGCGCGAGCCGGACCGTCTCTGCGACCCCGGCGGGGTCCTCGGCGAAGCCGTCCTCGAAGTCGGCCGTGACCGGCAGCTCGCTCGCGGCGACGAGTGCGCCGGCGTGCGCGAGCGCCTGCTCGCGGTCGAGCCCGTAGTCGCGGCGGCCGAGTGTCGCGGCGTAGCCGCTGCTCGTCGTCGCGAGCGCCTGGAAGCCGAGTGAGGCGAGCAACTTCGCCGAGCCGAGGTCCCAGGCGTTCGCGAGCAGCAATGGCCGCTTCTGGCGGTGAAGCGCCAGGAAATCCGCTGCCCTGCTCGGCTCGTCGTGCATCTCGGCTCCTCGCGTCGTCCGGCGGCTGGTGATCCGCAGTGATTGAACCAGCACGGGCCTGGGCGCGGCGGCCGAGGTGGTTGCACAATCTGTAGCGGTCCGCTACATTCGCGCTGGGTGCTGGAGGAAGTTGCGTTACGGCACCGGCGAGGGAATCTGCGAAACCACACAAGGAGGAGTTGAGATGCCGAAGCTCAAGTCGATGTTGGCGGCGATCGCAGCCGCTGCGTTCGCGGCCGCAGTGATGGCCGCCGGCGCCAGTGCGGCGCTGCCGGTTCACTATGGCAATGCCGCGTTGGCCGAATCGATCAACGCCGAGCTGTACTACCCGACGTACGTCCCCGGGGCGAACAACGGCTGCAAGCCGAGCAGCGCGCACCCCTACCCGGTCGTGCTCGTGATCGCGACGCTTTCCGACGAGGGGTCCAACTGGGTGACCGGCGCGCCGCTGCTGTCGAACAACGGCTACTGCGTCTACACGTTCAACTACGGCGAAACGGGACTGTCGGACTTCGGCCGCATCGACGCGCTCGGGCGCATCGAAAACTCAGCCGAAGAACTGTCGAACGAGGTCAACTCGGTGCTGAAGAAAACCGGCGCTTCGAAGGTCGACCTCGTCGGGCACTCCCAGGGCGGGATGATGCCCAACTACTACCTCAAATTCCTCGGCGGCGCGAGCAAGGTCAACGAGCTGATCGGGCTCGCACCAAGCAACCACGGCACGACCGAGGACGGGCTGGTCGAATTCCTCAACCAGTTCCCCTTCGCACCCGGCCTCGCACGGTTCATCGAATTCATCGGCGCCCCCTCGCTGATCCAGCAGGAGGCCGGCGGTGAATTCCAGACGCACCTGTTCGCCGGTGGCGACACCGTCCCCGGACCCCGCTACGTCGTCATCGAGACGACCCACGACGAGGTCGTCACGCCGTACACGAACGCGTTCCTGAATGGGCCGGACGTGACCAACATCACGCTGCAGAGCCAGTGTCCGACGGACCCTGTCGAGCACATCGGGATGGCCTCGGACTCACCGGTCTGGCAGAACGTTCTCAACCAGTTGAGCGCAACACCGAACCCGTCGTTCAAAGCGACCTGCAACAACTTCGGGATCGCCCTCTAGCGCCGCTCGACAGCGCGTGAAGCCGCGCGCTGGCGGGTGGCACAGCGCACCGCCCCGGGACGACACCGTGCCGGGGCGGTCGCGCGCATATCTTCCTGGCCGCGCCCGCGACCGCCGTCGCAGGCGAACCGGCCGGGGCGGCTAAGCCTCGCGACGCGAGAGGATGACGACCGGGATCTCGCGGTCGGTCTTGGCCTGGTACTCGTCGTAGGCGGGCCAGACGGCGACCATCTGCGACCACAGCCGGCTGCGCTCCTCGCCCGCCGCGGTACTCGCAAGCACGGGGATCGTCTCGGCCTTGACCTCGATCGTCGCCTGCGGGTCGGCCATGAGGTTCTCGAACCAGCTCGGATTCGCCGGCGCGCCGCCCTTCGATGCGACGACGATCCAGCGGTCGCCGTCGGTGCGATGGATCAGCGGCGTGGTGCGCTCGACGCCGGAACTCCGGCCGGTCGTGCTCAGCAACAGGATCGTCGTTCCGCGCCAGCGATACCCGCGCTCGCCGCCTGTTTCGCGATAGACGCGGACGTGCTCGGCGCCGAACAGCTCATCGTCGCTGCGTGCCATCGCCGGACTGTAGCGCGAGCCGGGCTACAGACACACGCGCAAGCTTGCTAGAACAGTGCGCCATGGCGTTGATCCGGGCAAGTGCGCCGCTGTGCCGAGAGTTCGTGCGCGTGTTTCCCGAGCGCCCCTTCCAGCTGCGCTTCTGGGATGGTGGCGTGGTCACGGCGACGTCGCCCGGCACGCCCACGTTCTTCGTGCGCCGCCCGTCGGCACTCGCGCACTTCCTGCGCGCCCCGGGCACGCTCGGCATCGGCCGCGCGTACGTCGACGGCTCGCTCACCGTCGATGACCTCGACGCGGCCTTCGTCGTCGTCGACGAGTGGCAGCCGGCGGATATCGGTACTGCGGATCGCGTGCGCCTCGGGCTCGCGATCCTCGCCGCGGCCGCTCCCGGCGGGATCCCGCACCGGCCGAGCCTCGAGCTGATCCTCCACGGCGGGCTGCACAGCATCGAACGCGACGCGGCGGCCGTGCGCTACCACTACGACGTCGGCAACGACTTCTTCGCGCTGTTCCTCGACGAGTCGATGACCTACAGCTGCGCGATCTTCTCGCGCGGCGCGGACACGCTCGAGCAGGCGCAGGCGACGAAGCTCGATCTGGTCGCGAGCAAGCTCGCGCTCGCGCCCGGGATGAGCGTGCTCGACGTCGGCTGCGGCTGGGGCAGCTTCGCGATCCACGCCGCGCGCACATACGGCGTCTCGGTGACCGGCGTGACGATCTCACCGGCCCAGGCCGAGCTCGCGCGCAAGCGCGTCGCCGAGGCGGGGCTGACAGAGCTCGTGGAGATTCGCGTCGCGGACTATCGCCGGCTGCCGCCCGCATCGTTCGATGCGATCGCGAGCATCGGCATGGCCGAGCACGTCGGCGAGAGCCAGATCGACCTGTACGCGCGCTCGCTGTTCGCGCTGCTGCGCCCTGGCGGGCAGCTGCTGAATCACGCGATCGCGGCGCTCGACCCCGATCACGACCCGCACGAGGACCTGTTCTCAACCCGCTACGTGTTTCCCGACGGTGAGCCGCTGCCGCTCTCGCGCATCCAGCTCGCGCTCGAACGCGCCGGCTTTCACAGCGAGCACGTCGAGGGCTTCCGCGAGGACTATGCGCGCACGCTGCGCCACTGGAGCGAGCGCCTCGACGAACAGCTCGAGCGCGCCGAGGCGCTCGCGGGCGTCGAGCGCACGCGCATCTGGCGCCTGTATCTGCGCGCCGCGCGCCATGGCTTTGAAACGTTCCACACGTCCGTCTACCAGGTGCGCGCGCGCAAGCAGGACTGAAAACGCGCTGGTCGTCGCGGGACGCCGCGGCGACGCACGACACGGTCTGCCTCACCCGGGTTTGAGCGAGGCAGACCGCCGCGGCCTCCGTGCCGCCCGCTACTGGATTTTCGAGGAGCCTTCGACTTCGTTGGGCGTGTCGTGCACGGTCGGGCTGTTGCTCTTGACCGTCAGCGAGCCCGCGATCGTGTTGTGGGTGACGGTCGTCCCGCCCACGTTGCTCTGCACCTTCAGCGAGGCGGCGAACGTGTCTTCTTCGATCGTCACGCCGGCCGTGTTGCCCTTGACCGTCACCACGCCATGGAATTCATCGGGTGTGCAGCCTTCACTGCTGCCGCCGAACACGACCGAGCCGCTGCCGTTGACCGCTTTCACCGGGCCCGAGATTGTGGCGCCGCAGACGCGCAGCAGCGCCGCTCCGCTCGCGCTGAGCGAACCGGACAGCTTCGCGCCCTCGACATCCAGCGCACCGCCGGCCTTGACGGTGATCGTGCCGGTCGTTTTCGCCGTCGAGGTCAGCTCGATTGCCTGGCCGGCTTTGACGAGCAGTTTGCCTTTGACCGTCCCGGTGATGACCTGCGTGTAGCCGACGAGCGTCGAGCACGAGTCGCTCGTCACGTGGCCGACGTTGTCGACCGCGCTGACGGTGACGGTCTTGACGCCGCCGCTGCTCGTGTTGATCGGCACCGTGCCGCTCGGGTTGATCGCGAGGCCGGACTGCCCGTCGCTCGCGGTCACCGTCGCGTGAACGCCGGTCGCTCCGATCGAGACCGGGCCCGGGCAGTTCACTTCGAGGCTCGGCGGCGTTGCATCGACCTGAACGGTCAGGCTGCCGGCAGCTGAGACGTTGCCGACGTTGTCGGTGACCGTCCCGCTCGCCGTGTGCGAGCCGCTCGTGCTGAACGTCTGCGCTGCCGGGATCGACGCGGGATTCACGCCGCTCCCGGGACTGCCGTCAGATAGCGCCGCGTCGCCGGCCGATGCAAACGACAGCTGCACGCTGTCCTTGTACCAGCCGCCGCCGCCCGCGTAGTCCGGCGCGCGGTCGGCCGACACGCTCGGCGGGTTCGGCGCGCTCTCATCGACGACGACCGGGGCAGAGGCCGGCGACCATTCGGTCGTCTGGCTGAGCGATGGATTGGTGCCCTGGACCCGGTATTCCCAGGTTCCTTCGCCCTCGCCCGCGCCCGTGAATTCATAGCTGAGGGCTTCGATCCCGCTCGCGACCGTTGTCCATTCCCCGGTCGCGGCGTTGTGGTGCTGCAGCGTGTAGCTGAGACCGATCTGTGCAAGCGGGTCGGCGCCCACCCATGACAGCGTGAACAGCCCGTTGCCGTTCGGGGAGCTGCCGGCGCTGAGCGCCGGCGCGCCGGGCGTTTCGTAGGACACGTTCGTTGTGCACGACTGTGTCGTTTCGTGTCCGACATTGTCGACTGCGGTGGTGCTGACGGTCTTTTCACCTGCGCTGCTGGTGTCGATCGCGACCGTCCCGCTCGCCGCGCTCGCCAGCCCCGACTGTCCGTCGGAGGCGGTGAAGGAGGCGCTCGTGGCGCTTCCCACCCGCGCCGATTCCGGACATCTGATTTCGAGGCTCGGCGGGGTCGCGTCGACCTGCACGGTCAGGCTGCCGGCGGCGGAGACGTTGCCGGCATTGTCGGTGACGGTCCCGCTCGCGGTGTGCAAGCCGCTCGTGCTGAACGTCTGCGCGGCCGGGATCGACGCCGGGTTGACGCCGCTCCCCGGGCTGCCGTCCGCAAGCGCCGGATCGCCGGCCGAAGCGAATGACACTTCGACGCTGTCCTTGTACCAGCCGCCGCCACCCGCGTAGTCCGCAGCGCGGCTGGCAGAGACGCTCGGCGCGCTCGGCGCGGTCTCATCGACGATCACCGGCGCTGAGGCCGCAGACGGTTCGCCGCTCGGGCCTTCGTTGTTGGCGATCACCTGATAGGTCCACGTTCCTTCCGCCTCGGGGCTGCCGGCGGTGAACGCGTATTCGGGACTCGTCAGGTTGCTCGCGACGGTCGTCCAGCCGCTGCTCGCGCTCTTCTGCTGCAGCGTGTAGGTCAGCGCGGCAGATGCCTGGGACGGTTCCCACGAGAGCGTGAAGACGCCGTTTGCATTCGGGCTGGCGCCGCTCGTGATGTGCGGCGCTCCCGCCGGCGACGGGGTCACGTTGCGCGCCAGCGTGTAACCCGCGGGCAGGTACTTGGGCAGCGGCGTCTGCACAAACCCGCCGTCGGCGCCCGGGTTTTCGATCGTCGGCACGCGCAGTTCCAGGTTCTTCACCTGAATCGATGCCGGCGAGGAGGAGGTGCGCGCGTAGGTGGAGTCCTGCACCATCAGCTGCAGCTTGAGCACGTGCCCGGCTGCGACATTCCACACCTGCGGGTAGAGCTGGAAGACCTGCTTGGTGAAGCCGCCGCCCGGGCTCGTCGGGCGGTAGATCGCACGCCCGATCAGCTGCTGCGTGCCGCCTTCGGCTTCGTTGACATCCATCAGACGCGCGATCACCTGGTCGTTTTCGGCGGGCGTCGAGAATTCCGCGACGACCGTCGAGGCGCCGGCGAGGGTGAAGCCGCCGCTCGGAGCCGCGGGGAGCTTGTACGTCGCCGCCGATGCGTTTTCACCGGACGCTTCCGTCGTGCAGATCGTCGTACCCGATGACGTGAACGCGGTTTTCGGCGCCACGCCGGGTGCCTGGATCGTCTGTTCGGCCGGGCTTTCGAAGTGAACTTCGCCGGGTGCCAGTGCCGCCCAATCGGAGGCTTTGTATTCGGTCCCCGCGGTTGCGCTCGTCGCTGGGCAGTGGCTCGAGATCGCCGTCACGCCACCGTGGGCATTGGCGGGTTCGCCGCCTTCACCCTTGACGAAGTACTTGAACCATTCGTTCTGCGCCGCGGTCAGCTTGGCGTCGTCGGAGGCCGACGGCGTGCTCGCCGAACGAGGGTTGTGCCCGAGGTCGAAGTCGAACAGCTCGATCGGCTGGTTCGGGTAGGCGGCGCGGACCTTGTTGTAGTAGTCGACGCTCTGGTTGACGGGGAACAGGTCGTCGTTCCAGCCGTTCTCCATGATCGTCGGAGCGGGCGGCGTCGAGAGGTCGGTGTAGTAGGCGCCGTGGTTCGGCAGCTGTTCTTCCTCCTGCACCGCGAACGGCTGGCCGTTGTAGGGGCCGCCGGTCTGGCTGAGGTTGTACCAGTCGGTGTTGTTTGCTTCCGGATCGTTGATCGTGGTCGGCGCGTAGTACGCGAGTGCCGCGCCCGCGAGATACAGGCTTTCGTTCCAGTTGCGCTTCTCGATGCCGAATTCATGGTTGCCGAGGATTCCGGAGTAGGGCGCGTTGGTCACGTAGTCGAGCCAGCTGCCGTTCGGCTGCAGTGACTGCGCGAGATCCGTCCACGGGTATTCCGGGGCGGTCGCTGAGATCTTCATCGGTTTGCCGCCCGGGCTCGTCCACGGCACGAGTTCGCCCCCCGGCATCTCGACACGGTTGTTCATCGAGCCGAGCTGTGCCGACATGCCGCCGCCGTAGCTGCCGCCGGTGGCACCGATCTCCTGCGGGTCGATGACGCCTTCATCGGCGAGCAGGCCGAGCAGATACTGGGCGTCGCGGACTTCGTACTTGCGGCTGATCAGGTGGACATAGCCGGCTTCGCACGGCGCCGCCTTCAGTGTGTTGGCCGGTTTCGAAGGACCTCCGCAGGTGGAGCCCCAGCCGCGGTCGCTCATGCTGAAGACGGCGTAGCCGAGTTTCAGCCAGCGCTGGGCCGTGGCGCTCGACGGCAGGATCTTGGTGCTGCCCCAGGCGTGGTAGACGCCGACGACTGGGTAGTTGTTATCGGCGCCCGTTGCGGGGGGAAACGCGACGGAGACGTCGACCGGGGTGCCGTCCCACGTCGGTACGGTCGTGTTCGCGGTGTTGCCGCACCAGCGTTGGCCTTCGCTTGCGCCTGCGCCCTGGGTCGTGCACGTGACGGTCCCGAAGACCGATGCGATCGTGGCGTTGGCGGCAGCGGGTACGAGCAGCAGCCCGAGAACCACGCTCGAAAGTGCGAGCAGGCGGCGAACGGCGCCGCGATTGACCCTTGCGGTCCGAATGGACATTCCGATCCCCCTGTTCCCGGCCGACCGTAGCGGGTCGCGCCACCCTCATGGAACGGGCCCTCTCGCCGAAGTGCTCCAACCGGGGCGCCGCTGCGGGCGACCCTACCACGATTGCGTGAAAGAACGCAGCGTCCCCTGATTTGCATGAGTCACATGAGGGCGTGTGTCGCCGGCCGCGCCGGCGGGGGTGCCGTCCAAAAGAGTGACACAGCGGTTTCGTTCGACAGGCTCGCACTGCGCGGCGCCAAGCGGGGCAGGCGCACACGTGCGAAGCCATCCGGCTACGCGGGATCACCCTCGGGGACGCTTCCCGGAAACACGTAGTAGACGGCGGTCAACCCGCACAGCACGAGACACAGCGGCGCGCTGAGGAAGGCGACCCCGAGCGCGAGCAGATACACCCCCTGGCCGAACGCGTTACGGCGGATCAGAGCGCGGAGCTCGGGCTCGGAGATGGTGCGCGTGAGCAGGCGCTCGTGCAGCGAGACATAGCGCCAGCTCGCGGCAAAGCAGAGCCCCATCGCGAGCATCACGCCGGCGTACACGGCGGCGGCGACATGCTGGTCGCTGCCGGAGTGCAGATAGCTCGCGAGCAGCTCCGTCGGGAACGGGATCAGCACGACGAACATCAGCAGCAGCAGATTGAGGAACAGCAGCGGCCGGTCAACGCGCGCGATGCGCTGGAACTGCCCGTGGTGGTTAACCCAAATGATCCCGATCGTGAGAAAGCTGACAGCGAATGTCGCGTAGTGCGGCCACTCGCGCGCGAGGGCACGCGCAAGCCCGCCCGGCCCGGCGCGCACATGCAGGTCGAGCACGAGCAGCGTCGCTGCGATCGCGAACACGCCGTCGCTGAAAGCCTCGACGCGCGCCTTGCTCATCGGCTCCACGCGATCGTCCTCACATCCGCAGTCTCCCCGAAGCGCAGGACGGCGCTTCGCTCGAAACGGCGCGGGCGGTAGGACCGGCCCGGGCACACCGGCGACGATCGCGGCATGGCTCCGCGAGCGGCGGAAAACGGAACTCGACGGGGCACAGCGCTGTCGAGGACCGAAAACTGCTGGTTTGCCGCCCTGGCGCTGCGACGGTGGGTGTGGACGTTGATCAGAACCACCACCCCCAAGCGAGGAGCTCCGCGATGAAAACCGACACACACGACGCGGCCGCGATTGCGGCCACGCACGACATGCTCGATGTGAACGACGTCTCGATTCACTATGCACATGCCGGCGCAGGCCCGCTGATCGTCTTTCTCCACGGCTTCCCGCAGAACTGGTATCAATTTCGCCACCAGCTCGAGGAGTTCGGCCGAGACCATCTCGCCGTCGCACCCGACCTGCGCGGGCACAACCTGTCCTCGAAGCCTGCGGACGTGCATGCGAACTACACCTGCTCGATGGTCGAGGATGTTCGCCAGCTCGTCACCCGCCTCGGGCACGAGCGCTTCGTGCTCGTCGGGCACGACCTCGGCGGAGCGGTCGCGTGGTCGTTCGCGCTTCACCACCCGGAGATGCTGCAGGCGCTGGTGGTCCTCGACACGCCGCATCCGGCGCTGTTCGACGAGGCCCTCCACGACGACCCCGAGCAGCAGCAGGCGAGCGCCTACATGCTCACCGCGCGGCGCCCGGATGCGGCGCGCTTCTTCGCCGCCGAGGACTTCCGCGTGCTGCGCGCGGCGCTCGATCACCCGTTCATCGACGAGGACGATCTCGCGGTCTACGCGAGCGCCTGGAGCGAGCCGGGCGCGATGGCCGCGGCGCTGCGCTGGTTCCACGCCGAGGGACAGGGCCCGCCGGCGCCGGACGGGACGCCGGCCAGCGCGAGCATCGTGCGTCACATCTCGCCGCTCACGATCACCGTGCCGACGCTGGTGATGTACCCGACCGCGGATCCGTGGATCCGGCCGGCATCGCACGCGGGCCTCGAGCGCTTCGTGCCGCAGCTGACGTTCGTCGAGGTCGAGGGGGCGACGCACTGGCTCGCCGAGGAGCGTCCCCGGCTTGTCAACGAGACGATCCGCGCACACCTGGAGGGCATCGCGTGACGCGTTGGCGATCAGCGACGCTCCGGCGGCGCGCGGCGGTGACTAAGCTTGGAGGATGTGTCGAAACATCAGAACCCTCCACAACTTCGAGCCCCCGGCGACCGACGATGAGGTGCGCGGCGCGGCGCTGCAATACGTGCGCAAGATCAGCGGCTTCACGAAGCCGTCGCAGGCGAACACCGAGGCCTTCGAGCGCGCCGTCGAGGAGATCGCCGACGCCTCGCTGAGGCTGCTCGGCGATCTCGTCAGCTCGGCGCCGCCGAAGGACCGCGAGGTCGAGGCCGCGAAGCGCCGTGCCCGCAGCGCCGCGCGCTTCGCGGCCTAGTCCTAGTCGCCGCGCGCGATCCGCTCAGGCGGTCGTCGCGACGATCTCCGACATCAGCTCGCGCAGGTCGCGGTTGGCCTCGAAGACCATCTTCTGACGCGCCGCGCCGTTGCCGGCGCGCAGGAGATCGTCGATGCCCTCGAGTGCGCTCTCGCAGTCGAGCTCCTGCGCGTGCGGAGCAAGCCGCGAGCAGCGCGTCGGTGATCTCGCGCACGCCCTTGCGCTGACCGGAGGCGTGGTCGAGCAACTCCGCGTCGATCCCGTGGCGGGCGGCGATCCAGCGGTTCTCATCGAGGATCTCCCAGGCCGGCTCGAGCGGCTCGACGCCGCTCTGGAACTCCCCGGCGAGCAGCTTCACGAGCGAGACGACGAGCGCGCTCAGCGCGATCGTGTGCTCGACACGGGTCTGTGAGTCCATCGCGCGGATCTCGATCGTGCCGAGTCGCGGGTGCGGGCGCACGTCGTACCAGAGATACGTGTAGTCCTCGATCATGCCGCTCCCGCTCATCGTCTCGACGCGCCGCTCGAAGTCGCTCCAGCTGTCGAACCGCGGTGGCAGCCCGACGCGCGGAAACGCGCGGAAGATCGGCACGCGGCTCGACATCAGGCCCGTCAGCTGGCCGCGCCACAGCGGCGAGTTGGCGCCCAGCGCGATCAGCAGCGGCACGTGCGTGCGCAGACCGTTGGCGACATAGATCGTCTCCTCCGGATCGGCCATGCCGACGTGCACGTGCATCCCGAACACGAGCTCCTGCCGCGCGACGAAGCCGAGCGAGCGCACGAGTCCGCGATAGCGATCGTCGCTGACGACGCGCTGATCCTCCCAGCGCGCAAACGGGTGCGTCCCGGCCGCGCCGATCTCAAGGCCCTCCCCACGGGCGCGATCGCGCGCGAGCTCGCGCAGCGACACGAGCTGTGTGGCGACCGCGGCGATGTTCGGGCACGGCGAGGTTGCGATCTCGAGCACCGACTCCAGCAGCTCGGGCTTGATCTGCCCCGACGCGGGGTCCTCGCCCACGATCCGGTCGATCGCGCTGACGAGGTCGAGCGAGCCGGAGTCGAGGATCATCAGCTCCTCCTCGACTCCCACCGTGTAGCGGGGACCGTCAAAGCGATGGTCCATGGCGGCACTCTACCCGCGTGCGCGCCGCGCGTTAGCTGTGCGTCACGCCGAGGCTCGGCGCGCGCACGCGCAACGCCGAGGTGTCGATGAAGAATTCCTTGGCCAGCGTCGCGATCATGCGCGTCAGGTCCTCGTGCTCCTCCGGCCGCCAGCACTCGAGCAGATCGCTCAGCCGCTGCTCGCCGGTGGCGCGCAGGCGCTCGAGCGTCGCATGCCCGGCGGCCGTCAGCCGATAGCTCTCGGGGTCCGCGCCGACGTGGCTGATCAAACCCTCGCGCGCGAGCTCCGCGCGTGCGTTCGTGAGCGTCTCAAGCTCGGTCTCGACGGCCGCGGCGAGCGTCGCGAGGTCGCGCGGATGCTCCTCGCTGAGCCGCGCCAGCAGCCAGCAGGCGCCCGGGCTCAGGTTCACGCCGGCGCGGGCGGCGATGCGCACGACGATGTCCCGCGCGCCCTCGCGCCGCTCGAGGCGTCCGATCATGTCGACGAGCTTCGCGAGCGAGGCCGAGTCGCGCGGCGTGGCGTAGGTGTCACCGAGATCGCCGGTCGTGACGGTCTCGCGCAACGGCAGCTCGCTGATGAACCACGACAGCGCGAAGGCGACGACGCCGACGAGCGCGGCGACCAGGAAGACGCTGCTCAGCGAGCTGGTGAACGCGTGCAGATAGCCGGCGTGCAGCTGCGGCGGCAGCTGCGCGATCTGGCGCGGATTGACGCCGCTGCCGCCGTGGGCCTGCGCCCGCGCTCCCGCGGGGAGCACGCTCGCGAGCTCGCTGCTCAGGCGGTTGGCGAAGATCGCCCCGAGCGTCGCCGTGCCGAGCGAGCCGCCGATCGAGCGAAACAGCGTCGCACCGGAGGTCGCGACGCCGAGGTCCGCGTAGTCGACGGCGTTCTGGACGGCCAGCACGAGCACCTGCATGACCATCCCGAGGCCGAGGCCGAGGACGAACATGAACGCGAAGATCGTCGCCCGGCCGCTCGCCGGATCGAGCGTCGAGAGCAGGTACAGCGCGAGCACCATCACGCCGGTTCCAGCGATCGGGAAGGCCTTGTAGTGGCCCGTGCGCGTGATCACCTGCCCGGAGGCGATCGAGGTGATCAGCAGCCCACCCATCAGCGGCAGCAGCTGCAGCCCCGACCCGGTCGGGCTCGCACCCTTGACGACCTGCAGGAACAGCGGCATGTACGTGACCGCGCCGAACAGCGCGAAGCCGACGACGAAGCCGACCGCGCTGGTGAGCACGAAGATGCGGTTCGTGAACAGGCGCATCGGCAGCACCGGCTCGGGCGCGCGCCGCTCGGCGAAGACGAAGCCGATCAGCAGCAGCGGCCCGGCGATCCCGAGCGCGTAGATCAGCGGCGAGCCCCACGCGACCGACGTGCCGCCGAGCGATGCCAGCAGCACGATCGCGCTGACCCCGGCGGCGAGCAGCGCGGTGCCGAGATAGTCGATCGTGTGGCGCACGCGCTCGGTCACGCTCGGCAGCGTCGCGGCGAGCACGAACAGCGCGAAGATCCCGAGCGGCAGGTTGACGTAGAAGATCCAGCGCCAGCTCAGGCTGCTCGTGAGAAACCCGCCCAGCAACGGCCCGGCGACGCTCGCGAGGCCGAACACGGCGCCGAACAGGCCCGTGTAGCGGCCACGCTCGCGCGGCGGCACGACATCGCCGATCGCCGCCTGCGCGCTGACCATCAGCCCGCCGCCGCCGAGGCCCTGGATCGCGCGGAACGCGATCAGCTGATCGAGGCTCTGGCTGAGCCCGCACAGCGCCGAGCCGGCGAGGAACACGACGAGCGCGCTCTGCAGCACGACCTTGCGGCCGTACATGTCGCCGAGCTTGCCGTAGAGGGGGGTGACGGCGGTCTGCGCGAGCAGGTAGGCGGTCACGACCCAGGAGATGTGGTTGAGCCCGCCGAGGTCGCCGACGATCGTCGGCAGCGCTGTCGCGACGATCGTCTGATCGAGCGCCGCTAGGAACATCACGAGCATCAGGCCGCCGAACACCAGGCGCAGGTTCACCTGCTCGCTGCGGCCAGCCGCGGATCGGGCCGGAGGGTCCTCGACGATGCTCATGGTGACGCTCCTCTCAGAGCCCCGAGTCTAGCCTCCGGCCGGCGGCGCCAGAGCGCTACGGCGTGGCGTGGGGCGCGAGCGGCCCGTCTGCCGGCGCCGCCACCTGCGTGAGCCGGGCGGACTCTGCGGGCGCGCCGGCGTCGAACGTCGCAGCAAGCGCCTCGCGGGCGGCCGCGAGCGCGGCGTCGAGGCGCTCACGCTCATCGCCGTCGGCGAGCGCGGCGCGCTTGTCCCGCGTCGCGGCGATCAGCGGCTGCAGCACGTCGATCGGCAGCGGGAAGACGATCGTCGCGCTCTGGTTGGCGCTGACCTCGATCAGCGTCTGCAGGTAGCGCAGCTGGATCGTGACGGGATTGCGGCTGATCACGTCGGCGGCGTCGTTGAGGCGCGCGGCCGCCTGGAATTCACCCTCGGCGTTGATGATCTTCGCGCGGCGCTCGCGCTCGGCCTCGGCCTGCCGCGCCATCGCGTGCTGCATGCGCTCGGGGATCTCGACGTCCTTGATCTCGACCGCGGTGACCTTCACCCCCCAGGGCTCGGTCTGATCGTCGATGATGTGCTGGAGATGCTCGTTGAGCTGCTCGCGCTCGGACAGCAGCGCGTCGAGCTCGGCCTTGCCCAGCACCGAGCGCAGAGTCGTCTGCGCGATCTGCGACGTCGCTGCGAGCACATCCTCGATCTCGAGCACCGATTTCGTCGGATCGATCACGCGGTAGTAGGCGACGGCGGTCACACGCGCGGGGACGTTGTCGCGCGTGATCAGCTCCTGCGCGGGGATCTCGAGCGTCACCGTGCGCAGGCTGACGCGCACGAGGCGGTCGATCGCGGGCAGCAGGTAGATCATCCCCGGGCCGCGCTGGCTGGTGACGCGCCCGAGCCGGAAGACGACGCCGCGCTCGTACTCGCGCAGCACGCGGACCGATGCCGCGGCGAGCGTCGCGGCGATCACGAGGACGAACGCGAGGACGAGCAGGACCGCCGCGATCACGCGATCAGCTCCCACTCCTCGGCTCGCCGCACGGACAGCGTGAGGCCGCTCACGCGCTCGATCACGACGGTGTCACCCTCGTGGATCGCGTCCTCCTCGGCGCCCGGCGACCGCTCGCGCGCCCGCCACAGCGCGCCGTCGACGAAAACCTGTCCGGCGGACTCGCTCCAGCGCCGCGCGACGCCGAGCTGACCGCAGAGGCCCTCGGCGCCACCGCGTACGCGCGCGCGCCGCGAGCCGGCGGCGGTGCGGGTGACGAGCAGCAGCCAGCCACCGCTCGCGGCCGCGAGCGCGACCCCGACGGGGACCGCGAGAATCGCGCCGCCGCCGAGCGCCGCGATCACGATCACGCCGCCGCCGATCAGCGCCAAACCTCCTGCCACCCCCAGTACTCCGCCGGGCGCGTGCGTCTCGGCGACCACGAGGATGGCGCCGAGGAGAAGGAGCACGAGGCCGAGCGCGTTCATATCAAGCCCTCGAGCCGATGATACGCCGACGGCGTCCGCGGAGGCGCCGCTGGGGACGGCCGGCAGGATGATCAGATCGGCCGACCGAGTGCTCGAACCCGTCATGATTGTCGAGCGGCGGCTTCCGCCGGAGCGTCCACCACCGCAGAGGAGGCGAGCGATGGGTTTCGACCAGTACCACGAGCCACCCGAGGAGCTTGGCGAGGAGACGCGCACGTTCGCGCGGCTGTGCGCTTCGCTGACCGAGGAGGCCGAAGCGATCGGCTGGTATGAGCAGCGGCTGGCGGTCGAGCGCGATCTCCAGGCCCGCGCGATCATGGCCGACGCGGTCGGCGAGGAGTACAAGCACTTCAGTATGGACCTCGAGTTCCTGCTCCGCCGCAAGCCGCGGTGGCGGGAGATCGCTGCGGGCGTGCTCTTCCGCGATGGCGACATCGTCGAGCACGGCGAGGCGGCCGAGGCCGCGACCGAGGATTCCGGCGGCGGCGCTGACGGCGCGCAACGGGCGAGCGCCGGCGGGTCACTCGGAATCGGGAGTCTCAGGGGGGAGGGGCTATGAGCCATCTGCTGCGCGAGCATGCGCCGATCACCGAGGCGGGCTGGCAGCTGATCGACGAGGAGGCGCGCGAGCGCCTGCTGCCGGGGCTCGCAAGCCGCAGGCTCGTCGACTTCGCCGGCCCGCGCGGCTGGGAGCACTCGGCGACGAACGCCGGCCGCGTCGAGCGCGCCGACGTGAGCGCGCTCAAGGGCGTGCAGGCGCAGCGCCGCATCGTGCTGCCGCTGCTCGAGCTACGTGCGCGCTTCACCATCTCCCGCGAGGAGCTGCGCGCGGGCGACCGCGGCGCGCGCGATGTCGACTTCGGCGAGCTCGACAGCGCCGCGCAGAGCCTCGTCGAGGCCGAGAACGCGTGCGTCTTCCACGCATGGCCGAAGGCCGGGATCGACGGGATCGGCAAGTGCTCGACCCACGACGCGATCAAGCGAACGGGAAGCTTCGAGAGCTACCCCGCGAGCGTCGCGCGCGCTGTCGAGCAGCTGCTGCGCTGCGGGATCGCCGGCCCCTACGGTCTCGCGCTGGGACGCGAGGACTACCGGCGCGTGGTCGAGACGGCTGAGCACGGCGGCTACCCGCTGCTCGAGCACCTGCGCAAGATCCTGCAGGGCCCGATCGTGTGGGCGCCAGGGGTCAACGGCGCGATCGTGCTGAGCATGCGCGGCGGCGACTTCGAGCTCGAGTGCGGCCAGGACTTCTCGGTCGGCTACGAGGCCCACGACAGCGAGCGCGTCAGCTTGTACCTCGAGGAGTCCTTCAGCTTCCGCGTGCTCACGCCGGAGGCCGCGGTCGCGATCACCGCGTCGAAAGGACGCTAGCCGCACCGTCCGGTGAGCTCACGGCACGCGGGAAACCCGCCACGCCTGTCGATTTCGCGGGCGCGCGTTCGTCGTCCCCATGGACGTCAACCCCGCAAGGAGGAATCGATGAAGTTCCTGATGCAGATCTACCAAGGCGACGCGCTCACGGTCCAGGCCGGCCTCAGCGACGATGAGAAGCAGAGCGTGTGGGCGGATTATGCCGCGATCCGCGACACGCCGGGCGTGAGCACCGGCGAACAGCTCGCCGACCCCGCCGAGGCGAAGACCGTCCGCGTCGAGGGCGGCAGGACGCTGACGACCGATGGGCCGTTCGCGGAGACCAAGGAGGCCCTCGGCGGCTACTTCATCTTCGAGACGGACGACATCGAGACGGCGGTCGCGCTGGCCGCGCGCGTGCCCGCCGCGCGCTACGGCGGCGCGGTCGAGGTGCGCCCGTTCGTCGAGCGCTGAGCGGTCGGCTCAGGCGTACTGCGCCTCGCCGTTGCCGAACGACCAGTTCTCCTTGGGCACCTCGACGAGGTTGACGAGGACGTTCTCGGGGCGGATGCCGGGACTCGCGGCGAGCAGCTCGGCGATGCGCGCGTAGAGCGCCTGCTTGACCGCGAGCGTACGCCCCGCGTTGAGCGTGATCTGGATGAACACGACATCGTCGTCGCGAGCGATCTCGAGATAGTCGGCGTTGTAGATCAGCCCGGCGGCGCCGTGCTCGGTGATGATCTGGAACTCGTCCTGCGCGGGGACGTTGGCGGTGTCGATCAGCGCCGAGTGCACGGCCTTGCCGATCATGCGGCGATGCTCATCGGACTTGCCTTCGCGGAGGGAGATGCGAACGAGGGGCATGGTCGC
Source organism: uncultured Solirubrobacteraceae bacterium (assembly GCA_963827105.1). Lineage (GTDB taxonomy): Bacteria > Actinomycetota > Thermoleophilia > Solirubrobacterales > Solirubrobacteraceae > Palsa-744. The sequence goes on from CAWHAB010000001.1 coordinate 114,765, forward strand.
TTCCTTTCATTGAGGGGGTGCGAACTCAGGTCGGCACCAGCGCGTGTTCGGCGGCGTAGTTGATCGCCGCGGCGCGATCGCGCGCGCCGATCTTGGCGAATACATGGTTGATGTGCGTCTTCACAGTCGCCTCGGAAACGACAAGCTGCGCTGCGATCTCGCGATTGGTGAAGCCGGCGCCGATCAGGCCGAGCACCTCCGCCTCACGCGGGGTGAGACCATCGGGGAGCTCGAGGCGGAGAGGCCTGTCCGGCGATGCGGCGGCGGCAAGCAGCCGCGCCTGAAGTGGGGCGGCGAGCGTCATGTGACCGGCGGCCGCCTGATGTAGTGCCCGGGCGATCTCCTCCTGCCCGGCGTCCTTGGTCAGAACGCCCAGCGCGCCTGCGCGGAGCGCTTCGAGTGCGTCCTCGTCCTCACCGAAGGTGGTGAGGATCAGGACGGCGCTCGCGGGGTGCTCGGCGATGATTCGTCGCGTCGCCGCAACTCCGTCGAGCACCGGCATGTGCAGGTCGAGCAAGACGACGTCGGGCCGGCGCCGCGCGATGAGCTCCAGCGCCTCGGCCCCGTCGCCGGCGGTACCGACAACGCTCACATCAGGAAGCATGTCGAGGATCGTCGCGAGTCCCTCGCGCACGATCTGCTGGTCGTCGACGACGAGCACCCGCAGCGCCGGGCTCACGACGGAACCTCGGCGCTGACCGTCCAGCCGTCAGCGCTCGGGCCGGCCGCGAGACGGCCACCCGCCAGCTCGACCCGCTCGCGCATTCCCGCCAGCCCATAGCCCCCCGTAGGCTTAGCGCCCACGGCCGCCGGCGCCGCCACGGCGTTCTCGACGACCACGCTCGTGCTCTGCGCCCTGTAGACGAGGCCCACGCGCACCGCCGACCCGGGCGCGTGCCGGCGCGCGTTTGTGAGGGCCTCCTGGACGGTGCGCATCAGCGTCAGCGAGGCCTCGGGGGAGAGCTCCCGCACGCTGCCCTCGACGAGGAACTCGACGTGGTTGCCCTGCTCGCGGTGCGATTCCAGCAGCGCGGTGAGGCTCTTACGCAGCGGCTGCGCGTCGCTGCGCAGCGCAGCGACCGCGCGTCGCGCCTCCTCGAGTCCCTCGCGCGCCGTCAGACGGCAGCCGCGGATCCGGTCGAGCGCACCGTCGATGTCGCCGCGCTGAGCCAGCAACAGCTCGGCTGCCTCGAGCTGAACGGTCAGGCCGCCGAGGGCGTGGGCGAGCACGTCGTGGATCTCACGCGCGATCCGCGCGCGCTCATCGAGCGCAGCGGCGCGCCGGCTCTCCGCCTCGGTCCGCTGCGTTTGCACGACAAGCGCCTCGGCGGCGCGGCCGCGTGCGACGTATTGGCGGCGGGTGAGTCCGATGAGCGCACCGGCAATAAGGACCGCGGGATAGCCGAGCGCTTGCGTCGCACCGCGATCCGCCCAGATGACCCCCGCCTCGAGCCCCACGAGCGCGAGCGCGAAGATTGCGAGCGCCTCGAGCACCGAGCCGTCGGCGACGGCCTGGATCACAGCCACGGCCGGGAAGACCAGAGCTGCGCTGCCGTGCTGGAGCGCGGCGAGCAGGCCGCCGGCGAAGCCCATCAGCGCGAGTGCGCCGACCTGGACCCCGGGGCTGTGCGGGCGCCCGAGCGACGAGACGAGCGCGCCGATGTTCGCGAGTATCGCGAGGACGACCAACAGCGCGACGGAGCCGGCGTGGCGCGGGCTGAGCGCGACCAGCGCATCCACCAGACCGAGCCCCGCGAGGCGCGCCACGACGATCTGCCGTCCGGGCAAGGGTGGGGCCCGGCGGTGGAGATCCAGGTGGAGACGGGCGCGAGGATCCACCCGCAGATCCTCCCACGCGCCGATTGCGAGGACCCGCGCGGCTGCGAGCGTGTGTTCCACAAGCGGAACCCCCGAAACAAGGAGTCACAATGCCCACCAGCGCCCTCATCCTCACCGCCGTCATCCTCACCGGCGTGTTCCTCTCGGACCTCGGTCACCGTGCCGTCAGCCGGCGCCGCCTTCATCGACCGCTGATCATCGCCGGCATCGCCGGCTCGATGTACCTGACCGCTCTCGCCACAACCGGTGCCGGTCTTGCGCTCGAGCTCGCGGCCACGGGGACGGGCGCCGTGCTCGGACTCCTGGCCGCGAGCTTCATGCGCGTCGAGCACAACTCCGACAACGGCGAGGTCTTCACGCGGGCGGGCATCGCATACGCAGGCATCTGGATCGCAACAGCCGCCGCGCGGCTCGCATTCATCTACGGCTCACAGCACTGGTTCGCCGGCAGCCTCGACAGCTGGATGCTCGCCCACCACATCACAGCCGATGTGCTCACCGACGCGCTCGTGCTCGAGGCCCTCGCGATGACGACTGCCCGCACGATCAGTCTCTATGTGCGCAGCCACCGCGGCGCCCACGCTCCGCTCATGACCAGGGCCACCGCCGACCCCGTGATCTAAAGGCGCGCCAGGCGCTGCACGCACTCAAAGAGGCCGCTGCCGGGCAGGGCGGCCTCTTTGGCGCTCGCGGCATCAAGGCGGCGCTCAGCGGAGCTGCTTGAGGAGCCCGGACAGCTCCAGGCGCGCCTGGGCCGCGGCATGCATGTCGGGCGCGAACACCTCATAGTGCGCCTTGCCATCTGCCTTTGCGCAGTACATCGCCGCGTCGGCGTCGCGCAGCAGTTCCTCTGCCGACCCGTGATGGGCGGCGATCCCGATGCTCGCGGTCATCGCTGCGTCACGGTCGGCAAACGTGAACGGCACTTCGAGCACGCTGATGAGACGCTCGGCGATGCGTACCGCGGCGTCGCCCGGCGAGTCATCCGTGCACATGATCACGAACTCATCGCCACCCAGCCGCGCGGCGGTGTCGCTTTGGCGCAGCACGCCACGGATACGCTGGGCGGTCTGGACGAGGAGCGCGTCCCCGGCGTCGTGACCGAGGCTGTCGTTGACGACCTTGAAGCCGTCGAGGTCGACGAACAGAACGGCGACGCGTGGCTCTACGCGCCCGGCGAGCGCCGCTCGCAGGCGCTCGAGGAAAAGCATGCGGTTGGGCAGGCCGGTGAGGGGATCGTGGAGCGCCTGATGGCTCAGCTTCGCCTCGCTGTCCCTGAGCGCGGACACCGTCGTCTCGAGCTCATCGAGCAGCTCCTGCTTGGCGGCGATGTCAACGGCGTGACCGTAGGCGGCCGAGATCGCGCCGGCGATCAGCTGGACCGTGCGCACGTCGTTGCTGTCGAAGGTGCGAACCTCGGGCGAGTTGACGTTGAGGACGCCCACGAGCTCGCCGCGATGGCGCAGCGGCACGATGATCATCGAGCGCAGTTCCTGGGTTCGGCAGGCCACCTTGTCCACCCTCGGATCGGTCTCTGAGTCCTCGCAGTAGACCGCTTCGCCGGTCTTGCAGCAGATGCCCGACAGGCTCCCGTCACGCGGCGTGCGGATCGCGACGCCGCTGTCGCGGCCGGGGCCGGTGCGGTACCTGTACACGATCTCATCGCCTTCGATGATCCCCGCGCTGGCTGCACTGGCGCCCAGCAGGATGCGTGCCCGGTCGAGGATCCCGAGCACGACGTCCTTGACGTCGAACTCAGCGCGTTCGACCTCGCGATGCAGGGCGACGATCGTCTTCAGGCGCTCGGTGTCGAGCGCGACCGACCTGGCCAGCTCGCTGCGCACGGCGATGATCGCTGCACCCGACGCCACGAAGGTGCACGTGAGCACGATCGTCCAGCCGAGCGACGCGCCGGCGAGCGCATCTCCGTCGTAGATCAGCGGCAGCAGGTTGGCCAGGACCGCGGCTCCCAACACTCGTTCACCGGCCGTGCGCGGCAGAAACCAGGCGCCGAAGACGACATAGAACAGCGCGAAGCCGCGAAGCGCCGAGCCGGCGCCGCCGGTCGCGGCGACCTCCGCCGAGACGACACCGAGCGCGAGCGTCACGCCGACGGGATACATCAGTCTCAGCCTCAGTCGGTCGGGCGTCACGACGATCAGCGCCGCGCAGAGTATCGAGACTGCGCTGCCGAGCAGCACGACCGCGGCGTGCCCCCGATCAACGCCGGGGAGTGCGACATACAGCGGGCCGACCAGCGCAAGCGCGAGCCAGATCGCGATCGCCACCTGTAGAGAGCGGTCCTGGGGGATCCAACCGCGCAGCGGGCGTGTGGCGAACCTCATCAGAAAGGTATCGGCGCCGTGTCAGCGGGCTTGAGGGCTCATCGCACCCGTCGGCGACCGGTTGGACCGGTTCACACGGGGCTCTGCGCTTGCCCGGCCCGGCCGAGGTGCGCTGCCGGCACGCTCACGCCGCTTTCCGCGAGCCGCATCTGGGCCGCTGTTCACGCGTGCTCGGCGAACGAATACCTTTAAACCGGCGCGGTCAGGCGGGAGCCCGTTCGCGGGCGCCGACGGGGAACAGGAAACGAGAGGGATGGCTGGGGACATGCATCGCGGTGAGCCGGTGGTGGGCCGTGTCGAGGAGAGCGTGACCCCGGGCGAAGCACGGGCTGCGATCGCGATCGCCGCCGGGCTCTACGTCGTGGGGGCCGCGCTCACCGCAACGGCCGCACTGCTGCCGCACGTGAGCTCGCCCGCGGGCGTGGCTGCGGTTGGAGTGGCGGCGCTGGTGACAGCCGCCGGCCTGATGATCGCGTTCGTCCTGCGCGTCGGCGGTCTCGGGGTGGCCTTCGCCGCCGACCTGTGGGGCGTGCTTCTGATCGCGGTGCTGTGCGCATCCGCCGGCGGCGCAAGCAGCCCGTTCGGGCTGATCTACCTGTTTGCGCTCGGCCACGCGGCTGCGTTTCAGCCGCGTGGCAGGCTGGTCCTCGTCGCCGTGGCCACGCTGCTGGCCTTCCTCGCGCCGCTGGCCTACTCGAGCGTCGCGCCGGGCTTCGGGGCTGTCGCGTGCGTCGGGGTCGTTCTGGCGCTGCTCGCAGCGGGAGTCATACACCTCGAGCTCAGAATCATGCGCGAACAGCGGCGGCGTCTGCAGTTTCTCATCGGCGCGACCGCCAGGTTGGGCTCCTCGCTGGATCCGTCGCAGGCGCTCCGCAAAATTGCGCACACCGCAGTGCCGGAGCTGGCAGAGCTCTGCGTCATTGATCTGCTCGATTCGAGCGGATCGATCGGCAGCACGGTGGCTGCGGCGGTCGATCCGGCCGTCGCGGCAGGGGTCGAGCGCATGCGCAGGGACTTTCCGCTCCAGATGGATGGCAGTCATCCGGTGGTCCAGGTGCTGCTCAGCGGCGTGCCGCGCGTGATCAACGACCTGAACGACGGCGCCGCCCTGCAGGAAGTCGCGCAGAGCAGCGAGCACCGGCGGTTCATGGATCAGGCCGGGTACCGATCGGCGGCCGTGTTCCCGCTCGTCGCACGGGGTCGCACGCACGGGGCGATCTCGTTCCTGCATGTCGGAAGCCACACCCGCTACGAGCCCCGCCAGCTGGCGGTCCTTGAAGACCTCACGGGACGCGCGGCGATGGTGTTCGACAACGCTCGCCTGTACGCGGAGCGGGCCCATGTCGCGCGCGCACTGCAGCGCAGCCTGATGCCCGCCGCGCTGCCGACGATCCCATGGCTTGAACTCGCGAGCTGCTTTCGGCCGATGGGTGCGGGCAACGAGGTCGGAGGGGACTTCTACGATGCGTTTGAGGATCGGGGGAGCTGCTGGCTTGTGATCGGCGACGTGTGCGGCAAGGGTCCTGAGGCGGCCGCGCTGACGGGCTTCCTGCGCCACACGGCCGCGGCGTGCGCACGGGTGGGCATGACCCCCGAACGCGTCCTTTGGGAGGTAAACCGAGCGATGCTCAAGCAAGGCTTCGACGGACGGTTCGCTACGGCCATCGTCGCCCGCCTGCAGCCGCTCGAGCCCGAGGTCAGCGTCACCATCGCCCGCGCCGGGCACCCGGCGGCACTGCTCGCCCGGCCCGGCGGACAGGCCGAAGAGTTTGGCGAGCGCGGCACGCTGCTGGGGATCTTCCCCGATCCGGTGGTCCGGGAGGTCTCAACCATCTCTGAACCCGGGCGACACACTGGCCCTCTACACCGACGGTCTGTTCGAGGCTCACGCGCCCCGTCGCATCGTCACCGAGCAGGACATGATCGAGCAGCTCGAGCGGAGCTCACCGGGACGTGCCCGGGACGCCGCCGAGTCCCTGCTCGGACTGGTCGACCTCGATGACGTGCGCGACGACATCGCCGTGGTCACGGCACGGGTCAGGCGCGAGCGTGAGGGTCCCGCCGACGGCTGAGACCACCGGGATGGCGAGACCCGGACTCGAACCGGGGACACCACGATTTTCAGTCGTGTGCTCTACCAACTGAGCTATCTCGCCGCGACGCCCGATCCTACCGGCTCTCCGCCCGCCGTGGCCGAGCCGCGCGGAACGGTCAGTTGTGGGCGTGTTCCCAGGCTTCGAGATAGGGCAGCGGGTCGATCGAGTGCCCCGTCGGGCTCTGCCAGCCGCCGACCCAGATCTCGAAGTGCAGGTGCGGCGCGGTCGCGTCGCCGGTCTGCCCGGCGCGGCAGAGCTGCTGCCCGGCGGTCACGGCCTCGCCGCCGCTGACGGCGAACGAGGCGGCCTCGCAGTGGGCGAACATGAAGTCGAGGCCGATAGCCGGTGTGCTCGACGACGTAGTAGCCCGCGCCGCCGGCCTGGTAGCTGGTCGAGGTGATCGTGCCGGCGAGCGGCGCGAGGTCGGGCGTGCCTTCGGCGGTCAGCACGTCCTGGCCTTCGTGGATGTGGCCTTCGCGAGGTGCGCCGTAGCGGTTTTCAGGACCGCCGAAGTTGTGCGGTCCGGCGACCGGGAAGACGGCGCCGTCGGCGACGGTCTGCGCGGGCGTGGGGACACCGGCTTCGCCCGCGGTCGCGCTCGGCGCGGCGGGCGCGACCGGCACGACGGGCGCGAGCGGCGCCGCGACGGTGAGCGTCGGCGACGCCGGAGGTGCGCGCCCTGCGCAGCAGGCTCTTGCCGTGGTGGTCGTGCGCGCTGATGCTGACGTGATAGGTGCCCGCGGTCAGCCGGGCGCCGGCGGGCCAGCTGACGCTCAGCGTGCGGCCGGTGTGCGCCCAGCCGATCGTCGCGAGCACAGCCTGCCGGCGGGTGGCGAGATTGTCGATCGCGACCTGCACGTAGACGGTGCCGGTGCCGGGCTCGTCGATCCGAAACGTGACCCGCGGCGGGCGCCCGGGGCGGGCCGAGCGCGGGACGCTGAGCACGCTGACGACCGGTGCGGCGCCGGCGGAGACGGGGACCCCGAACTCGCTGCCGCCCCCCTGCGGCGAGGACGGTGCGGCGGCCCCGCCGGGTGCTCCTGAGATCGCGAGTGCGGGCGTGCCCGCGCAGGCGAGCACGAGCGCTGTGACGGTGGCGAGCACGACGCCGCGAGGGACCCTCATATGCATCCTCTCGGCCTCAGCGCTGGTCGACCCCAGGCCTGGCGGAGGTCTTGCAGGGCCTGCCGGGCACGGCTGCGCGCGCTAGCCGCCAGAGCGCGCGCCCGGCCGCGCCTCGAATTCCGCGACGAGCGCCTCATAGGTCACGCGCAGGCCCTCGGCGATTCCCATCTGCGCGTGCCAGCCGAGCTCGCGTTCGGCGCGCCCGGCATCGAGGCTGCTGTGCTGCAGCTCGCCCGGGCGCAGGTCCGCGAGCACGGGCTCGATCTGCCTGCCGGCCGCGCGCGCTCAGCTCGCGCCAGACGCTCGCGACGTCGGTTTCGACGCCGGTGGCGATGTTGTACGTGCCCGCGCGCCCGCACGCGGACAGCAGCGCGGCAACGACATCGCCGACGTAGACGTAGTCGCGGGTGGGCGCGCCGTGGCCATACAGGCGCGGCGCGGCGCCGGTGTACAGGTGGTGTGCGAAGATCGCGACGACGCCGGCCTCGCCGTGCGGGCTCTGGCGCGGACCGTAGACGTTGCCGAGGCGGCAGACCGCGTGCGGGATCCCGGACGACAGCGACCACGTGTTGACGTAGGCCTCGGCGGCCCACTTCGACGCGCCGTACGGCGACAGCGGCGCGGGGATGCGCTCCTCGCGCGTCGGCCGCGGCGCCTCGTCGCCGTAGAGCGCGCCGCCGGTGGAGGTGAACACGACCGGGCACCGCGCACTCCCGGCGGCCTCGAGCACGTTGAGCGTGCCCTGCACGTTGACCGCGCAGTCGCGGCCGGGATCCTCGACGGAGGCGACGACGCTGGCCTGTGCGGCGAGATGGAAGATCGCGCTCGGCTGCACCTCGGCGACGACGGCACGCAGCGCGGCGAGGTCGACGATGTCGAGCTCGCGCAGCTCGGCCGCGGCGGCGACGCGCGCGGCATCACCGCAGGAGAGGTCGTCGATGACGGTCACCGCATGGCCGTCCGCGAGCAGCGCGTCGACGACATGCGAGCCGATGAAGCCGGCGCCGCCGGTCACGATCGCGCTTGAGCTCACGCGCGAAATCTATACAGACGCGGCGGATGCGGAGCTGGCGAGCTGCTCTTCGACGGCTTCAACGGACTCGTCGATGCGCTCGAGGACCCTCATGCCCCCGCGTTCACGCGGCAGGCTTCCGCCCACCGCAGGGCCCCCGAGCACGATTGGAATGTTGGGGTGGTTGGAGCGCAGGTCGCGCAGCGCGAGGTCGACGGAGTCGCTGCTCGCGCCGATCGTGGCGCCGAGCACGACGAGGTCCGGGGACTGGCTTTCGACCATCGCCACGAGGCGCTCGGCCGAGAGGTCGGTGTCGAAGATCGTCTGGAAGCCGGCCGCGGCGAGCTGGTCGTGGACCATCTGCAGGCCGAGCGTGTGCTCGTCGCCCTCGACGCCTGCGAGCAGCACACGCTGGCGTGTCGGCTCGGTGCCGCCGGTCATGTAGCGGTAGAGCGTCGCGAGCACGCGGCGGGTGATCGTCGTGGCGCGGTGCTCGCGCTCGGCGTCGACCTGTCCGGCGTCGGCGAGCACGTTGATGCGGCGCAGCGCCGGGCCGATCACCTCGGCGTGCAGCGTCGTCGGTGTGATGCCGTCCTCGATCGCGGTCGCGACGGCGCCCTCGGCCATCTCCGCGTCGCCGCGTTCGAGCGCGGTCGCGAAGCGCTCGAGCGCGCTCTCGACGAGCGCGGCGGGGTCCGAGCGAAGCGCCGCGCGGGAGTCGCCGCCGGTGCGGCCGAGCACTTCCATGAAGGCGTCGAGCAGGACCGGGTCGAAGTGGCGCCCGCGCTGTTCGAGCATCATCTGGATCGCGTCCTCGACGGCGAACGCCTTGCGGTAGACGCGGTCGCTGGTGAGTGCGTCGAAGACGTCGGCGACCGCGACGATGCGCCCCTCGATCGGGATCGTCTCGCCCTTCAGGCCGCGGGGATATCCGGAGCCGTCCCACTTCTCCTGATGGCTGAGCGCGACGGTCGCGGCCATGTCGAGGATCGACGAGGAGGAGCCGCGCACGAGGCGGTGACCCTCCTCGGCGTGCGTCTCGACGATCGCGCGCTCCTCGGGCGTCAGCGGCCCGGGCTTCAGCAGAATCGCGTCTGGGATCGCCACCTTGCCGACGTCGTGCAGCGGCGCGGCGTGCTTGAGGCGCTCGCAGAACTCGGTGTCCATGCCGATGTGTTCGGCGAGCATCACCGAGAAGCGCCCGATCCGCTCGATGTGCGCGCCGGTGTCCTCGTCGCGGAACTCGACGGCCATCGACAGGCGCTGAACGGTCTCGGCCTGCGCGATCTCGAGCTCGGACAGCGCGCGTTTGAGCTCGATGCCGCGGGCGTCGATCTCGTCCTCGAGCGCGGCGCGCTCGCGGTCGGCGAGGCGCCACCCGAGCGCGGTCGCGGCGAGCGCGAGCACGACGACGCAGGCGGCGACGATCAGCGACGCGCCGGCGACGATCGCACCGGCGGCAGCGGTGGCGGCGAGCAGCCCCCAGCGCAGCAGCGCGAGCGCGTGAGCACCGCGTTTCGGGCCGCGGCCCGCGGCGGCGTGCGCGGCGCTGTGTGCGCGCGCGGCGTCGCCGTCGGCTCCGGCGAGCTTACGCATCAGCTTCCCCAGCCAGCCGTCCTGCCCACGATCGATCGGCGCAGCGCCGCCAGCGTGAAGCGGGCCCGGCGCAGGGGCGGCGGGCCGATGCAGCAGGCTGGCTTGGGTTGCACCATTCACTGAGAACACTCGCGTCCTTGTCCGGTCCCAGGTTCCTGTCGCGGGGCAACGTCAGGGTCGGGCGCAGCGGCCGGGTGCTTGATCGGTTGTGCGTGCGCGTGGACATATGAGCTAGCGGTGCGGCTGCAGGCGGCTGATGTTGACGGCGTTCGCCGGCACGGCGAGCGTGACGGGACGGTTCCAGCGGTTGAACGTGAGCGTGCCGCGAGGCGTGACGAGCTCGAGCGGATAGGGGTCGCCGGTGGCGGCGACGTACAGCGTGCCGCCGCGCGCGCCGTCGCTGACGGCGGCCGTGCGCTCGCCCGCGATCGTCTTCGCAGCGGCGCGCGAGAGGGTGCCGTGCGTGGCGAGCGCGGTCGTGACGAGGTCGCGCAGGCTCATCAGCGATGGGATCCAGGAGAAGTCGCCGCGGTGCGCGGGCGCCTTCAGCCAGCGCCCGCCGAGCTGTTCGCCGACGGGGCCGAGAACGCGGCGCAAGAAGCCCGCGCTGCCGTTGAGGTAGCCGCCGTGATCAACCTCGAGCAACTCGACGCTGGACCCGTCCAGCACGACGCGACCCTGCCCGCCCTTGCCCGAGATCAGTTCCATGTCAAGTGATATCGGCTTGCCGCCGTTGACAATTGAGCCTGCAATGTGGACGGTCGCGGCGCCGGCCGCCGCGAGCTGCGCCGCCGCGACGATCTGCGCCGGCGTTTTCGCGCCGACACCGTTGCCCGCGGGTGCGTCGTCACCGCAGCCGCTGAGCGCCGGGGCAGCCACCAGCAGGGCTATGACTACCCGGAAAGGCGACGGGCAAACGCGCATCTCGCGTGCACTCTAGCCCCCACCCGCGGGCCCTCCGGCTACCGTGCGGGGGCCGGCCCGGGGCGCATGCGCACGAGGTCGCGCACGAAGCCGCGTCCGAGCACGCTGAGGCTGAGCAGCGCGCCGAACAGCGTCACCGCGTCGATGCTCTCGCGCCCCTGCGCGGTCCAGTAGTCATCGGCGAGGTTGAGCCACAGCGCGAACTCGTCGAGCGTCAGCGCGGCGCCGCTGCCGAACAGTGAGCGAGGTCGCGCGCGAGGTCCAGCGCGCCTCGTCGGTGCCGACCTCGAGCAGCCACAGATAGCCGACGGACAGCAGGCCGATGATCCCAAAGGTCATGTGGTGGATGTGGCGCCCGCCGGGGGTGATGTTGCGAAACGGCCCGCGTTCGGCGCGGATCGCGTGCGTGATCACGCGCACCGCCGCGAACGTCACGAAGAACGCTGCGCTTGAGAACAGCTGGCGCTCGCGCCGGCGATCACCGAAGTGCTTGTAGTAGAGCGCGCGCAGGTCGCGCTCGGGGTCAGACCACGAGAGCGGCTCGGTCGCGGACGGCGCTTGGGCGTCGACGTCGGTCACGGTCGCTGCACCCTAGCTCGCGGCACGACGCGGCAGGCTCACGGCGCCCTCCACACGAACAGCCCGTGGCGCTCGCGCCCCTCCAGCCCGAGCTCGAGGATCGCCTCGCGCACGCCTGGATATCGCGGATGGCGGTAGTCGTGGAACACGACGAGCGCGCCGGGCGCGAGCGCGGCGCGCCAGGCGGCGAACGCGGCGAGCACCGACTCGCGCTCGTGCGAGGAGTCGATGAACAGCAGCTGCACCGGCGCGTCCCCGGGGCGCGGCCCGTCGCTGTCGGGCTGCCCGCGCAGCTCGATGCGCGCGCGCAAGCCGCGACCGCCGAGGTCGAGGTAGGCCTCGCGCGCGCTGCGCACGGATGGGTCGTAGCTGATGACGCTGCGCCGGCGTCCGTCGAGTGCGAGCGCGATCGTGCTCCAGCCGGTGCCGGTACCGAGCTCGACGATCTCCGTGCGCCCGCGCGCGAGCGCGAGCAGCTCGGCGAGCTCGGCGGGCGCGCGGCGGAGTCGAGGCTGAAGCGGTCATCGCTGCGGCGCGCTGGCGGCGTGCGCGCCACAGGAAGCGCGCGACGCGCGCGGGCAGCACGCGCAGCGACGCGAGCGCCCGCAGCTCGCCCCAGCCGGCGCGCGCCCGTGCGCTCAGCCCGCCCGCCGGCAAACCGCGACCGCGTCGTGATCGGCGCAGAGGTCGTGCCTGCCGAGGTCCGCGCGCACCGCCACAGACTATTGGGTCGTCGATTTCAGCACTCAACCCGCGGATTCGTGCGCGCCGATCTGTGCCCGCCGGGAATCATCGGCCATTGGTCCAAGCAGATGCCCAAGTCAGACAGCTACAGCCACCGACACTCGATCAGGCATGAGCACCCGCGCGCGTGCCCGAGCAGGCCGAATCGCGATGCCAGACAGCCAATTCCCTCAACATGACCCCGCCGGTGAGCCCGGCCCGACTTCAGGGGGAGCTATGAGCGATTCACCCCAGGACGGCGCACAGAGGCCCGTCACACCCGCCGCCGCTGAGCCCGCCGGGGCCCCCGGCGCAGTCGCTCCGCGGCCGCTCGCCGGAACGCCGATCTTCGCCGACGCGCCAACGACGACCGCCGGCCACGGCGGCCGTCGCACCGCGATCGCGGCGATCCTCGCGCTGCTGGTGGTCGCCGCGGGCGTCGTCGCCTCGCTGCTCGGGGCGCAAACGGTCGCTCACAACGACGCCGCGAAGACGCGCAGCTCCTTCGGCGTCACCGCGGCCGGGATCGCCTCGACGGTGAACCTGTCGATCCAGCGCGAGGAAGACCTGCTCAACAGCACGAGCGCGTTCTTCGCCGAACACTCCAACGCCTCGCCGGCGCAGTTCACGGCGTGGGCGCGCCGCAACCACCTCCTGCGTCGCTACCCCGAGCTCGAGAAGCTCGGCCTCGTGGCGGTCGTGCGGGCGACGCAGCTGGCGGCGTTCGAAGAGCAGATCACCGGCCACGCGGCAACCGCGCCGACACGCCTGACGACGACCTCGCCGGCTGCCAAGACAGCCGTCGCGGCGACCCCGGGCAAAGCGATCCGCATCATCCCGCCCGGCGACCGCGGCTTCTACTGCCTGACCTCGGCGGGGCTTGCGCGCAGCTCGGTGCACACACCGCCCGCCGGCCTTGACTACTGCGCGCGCAGCGCGACGCTGCTGGCGGCACGCGACTCCGGCCTCAGCAGCTATGCGGCGGCCTCGGTCGGCGGCGCCAAGGCGCTGACGATCCAGACGCCGGTCTACAAGGGCGAGGCCCCGCCGACGACGGTGACCGACCGCATGGGCGCGTTCGTCGGATGGCTGACGGAGGTGCTCTCACCGCGGGTGATCCTCGCGCAGGCGCTCAGCGACCACTCCGGCGACGCGATCCGCCTGCGCTACCACGCGGGCGCCTCCAACGTCGCTTTCGTCGGCGGCACGCCCCAGGCGGGCGGGCAGAGCCAGACGATCGGTCTCGGCGACGGCTGGACGGCAAGATCTTCGCTCCGGCGGTGAGCACGAGCGTGCTCGACGACGGCCATGCCAAGGGCGTGCTGATCGGCGGCGTCCTGTTCAGCGTGCTGCTCGGGCTGTTCGTGTTCCTGCTCGGCGCGGGCGCGTCACGCTCGGCGCCGCGCGCGCCGAAGGCGCCGCGTCCCCAGAAGCGGACGAGGTCCCGCACGAAGACCTCTACGACGCGCTCACCGGCCTCCCCAACCGCGCCCTGCTGACCGACCGCGCCGAGCGCATGCTCGCCCGCGCGAGCCGCGACCCGGGGCTGCTCGTCGGCGCGCTGATCATCGACATCGACTGGTTCAAAGACGTCAACGAGAAGCTCGGCCGCGGCGCCGGCGATCAGGTGCTGAAGATCGTCGCCGAACGGCTCGAGACGGTGGTGCGCGCGCGCGACTCGGTCGGCCGCCTCGACGGCGACGAGTTCGTGATCCTCGTCGAGGCGGCCGCGCCGCGGCGCGCGCCTGGACGCGCTCGCGCGGCGTGCGATCGAGTCGCTGCACAAGCCGGTCGAGCTCGACGACTTCGGCCCGGGCTTCCTGCTGACGGCGAGCATCGGCGTCGCCTTCGGCCGCCACGAGACCCCGAGGACCTGTTCCGCGACGCGCACCTCGCGCTCGACGCGGCGAAGGCGGCCGGCAAGGATCGCTACACGCTGTTCAACGCGAACATGCGCTCGGTGATCGAGGGCGAGGCGGTGCTCGAGGCCGAGCTCAACGCGGCGCTGCAGGACAAACAGTTCTTCCTGCTCTACCAGCCGATGTGCGACCTCACGAGCCACAAGGTCGTCGGCCTCGAGGCGATGATCCGCTGGCAGCACCCTCCCAGGGCGTCGTCGCACCCGCGGACTTCATCCCGATCGCCGAGGAGACCGGCCTGATCGTCCCGATCGGCCGCTGGGCGCTCGAAGAGGCGTGCACGCCGCGGCCGCGGCTGGAACGTCGGCGGGCAACCGCGTTGGCATCTCGGTGATGGTCTCCGCGACCCAGCTCGACCGCGAGGGCTTCGCGACCGACATCCGCCGCGCACTGCAGCAGTCGGGGATCGAGCCGGCGCAGCTGACGCTCGAGATCGCCGAGACGACGGTCATGCGCGACCCGGCCGCCGCGGTCGAGCGCCTCGCAGAAATCAAGCGCTCGGCGTGCGCATCGCGATCGACGACTTCGGCAGCGGCTACGCCTACCGCTCGGATCTGCAGCGGATGCCGGTCGACTTCCTCAAGGTCGACCGCAGCTCGCTCGCGGCCTCCGATGACGAGGACTACCGCAGCTGGCTGCTCGAGGCGATCCTGATCTTCGGCCGCGACCTGTCGCTGACGGTGATCGCGAAGGGCATCGAAACCGAGGAGCAGATGGACACGCTGCAGGCGATGGGCTGCAACCTCGCGCAGGGCTTCTTCCTCGGCGAGCCGACGGCCGCAGGCGGCGTCCCGGGGCTGTTCGCGTCGGTCGCACCGGTCGCAGACGGCGGCCCGGCCGGCGCCTTCAGCTGACTCTGAGCGCACGCGCCTCCTGCTGCGGCCCGCGCGGGTAGCGCAGCAGCGTGAAGCTGCGCAGCACGAGCGCCGAGCGATTCGCAGCGGTCGCGAAGCGCGCCTTCGCTACGAGCTGCACCGTCGCCGAGTTTTCGAACAGTTCGACGCCCGTCGGGGTCAAGCTGATCGTGAGCCTGACGATGCCGGCGCGGGCCGCGCGCGCCGAGCCGACCGCGACCGGGGCCGCACCCTTGACGGGGACACCGAGTCCGCGCCGCGTCGCATACCAGTCGATCGTGAGTCGTCCCGGCCTGATCGCGTCGAACGCGAGCGTGTAGCCGTGTTCGATGATCGGCGAAGATCCTCGCGCCGGGCCCGCTCGGGACGAGCTGTGAGAAGACGCTCGCCTTGAGCAGCTGCGCGGCGCTGCACGTGCTGCTCGCAGGCGTGTAGATCGCCGCCGCCGTGAGGGGCGGCGATGGCGGCGAGGCTGCCGCCGAGCGCGAGCGCGCGGCCGTCGCCGAGCGACACCACCTCTTCCCGGCCCGCGGGCGCCGGCGCAGGCGTCTGCGACCAGCAGCGGCGGCCGGCGTCCATCAGGAAGAAGGAGCCGCCCGACAGGTCCAGAACCTGCCCGCCGCCGACCAGCGCGGCGGCGGCCGAGCAGGACGGTTCGATCGGCAGCGGCGGGGCGGAAGTCCAGCTGTCGGTCGCGGCCGCATAGATCTCCGGGTGCGATTGACAGAACCTGAAAGCCAGGCCGAGTCGCCCGCGCTGAGGCGATAGCTGTCCGCGCTCGGCGCGCAGTGGAATGCTTCGCAGTCGGCGCCGCCGGCCAGCAACGCGCCGCCGCCCGCGAGCGCGACAGGCGTGGCACCGCCGAGCAAGGCCGGCGCGGGCATTGCCGGCCCCCCAGCGCGATCGCAAGCGCCGCGGCGAGCCGTCCCCTGACGCGCGACCCCGCTGATGCAGACACACCGCTCCCCCGCTCGTTGACTCCTGCACGCGCCGCCGCAAAAGCGGCACTGCCATCCGCGTAAATGACCACCAGACGGCACGTCCAGGATCAACGACCGCGGCGAAGGGACGGGCGCTCGCCGTGTGGCGATCGGGCTCTACCCAGGCCTGTGGACGGCGGTCGTAGCGGCCGTGGCACCGCAGCCGCCCCGCGTCTAGACTCAGGGCCCCGATCGCGACGCGCCAAGAGGAGCATCACATGACAACGAAGGCCGACTTCAGCGAGCAGGAGTGGGAGCAGGTGCTCGAGGGACCTACGAGCGCTGGCATGGTCGTCATCACGGCCCAGCGCGGCGGGACGTTCCGCGAGACGATCTCGATGGCGAAGGCGTATGCCGAGGCACGCCAGCTGCACGGGCAGAGCGAGCTGCTCGACGCGATCGCCTCGACCAAGCCGGAGGTCGACCACGCGCACGAGGGCTCGCTCGAGGAGGTCAAACAGCACTACCTCGCAAACGTGCGCGCTGCCGTCGCGCTGCTCGACGGCAAGGCGAGCGCCGAGGAGCTCGACGAGTACAAGCAGTTCATCGTCAACCTCGCGAACAGGGTCGCGAGCGCGCACAAGGAGAGCCGTCACGCCGAGAGCCCGATCAGCGACGCCGAGCAGAGCGCGATCGCCGCGATCACCGAGGCACTCGGCTAGCACCGCGGACACCAGCGGAGAGATCGCCGGCCCGCTGCGATCCGGCTCGCGGCGGCGGGATGGCTACCGCGGCCGCAGCCGTACGGGCAGCGTCTTGTGCTGGTTGGCGAACGGCGACTGCACGTGGGTGCACTCACCGGCGATCTCGATCTCGGGGTAGCGCGCGAGCGTCTCCTCGATCAGGACCTTCAGCTCCAGCCGCGCGAGTGCGGTGCCGAGGCAGAAGTGCCGGCCGCCGGCGCCGAACGCCTGGTGCTCGGCGTCGCGTGTGACGTCGAAGCGGTCAGGTTGCTCGTAGCGCGCCTCGTCGCGGTTGGACGACGGGTACCACATGACGAGCTTCTCACCCTCGCGGATCGTCTGCCCGTGCAGTTCGGTGTCGCAGGTGGCGGTGCGCGCGAAGTGCGCGAACGCGGGAAACATCCGCAGCGACTCCTCCACGGCGGCGGGCACGCGCGTGGGATCATCGAGCACCAGGCGCATCTGCTCGGGGTTTTCCATCAGCGCGCGCATGCCGCTGCAGTAGGTCGCCTTGGTGCTGTCGTTGCCCGCGGCCATCAGCAAGAGGAAGCCCATCACGATCTCGTCGTCCTCGAGGCGCTCGCCGTCGAGCTCCGCGTGCACGAGCACGCTCGTGAGGTCATCGCTCGACGACGCGCGCCGCTCGGCGATCAGCTTGCCGCAGCGCTCGAACAGTTCGGGCACCTCGCGCTCCATCACGCTCTGTGCGCCCTCGGGCGTCGCGTCGGGGTCGCCGGCGCCGACGATCGCGTTCATCAGGCTCGCCCAGGCAGCGTCGTCCTCCGGCGGCAGGCCCATGAAGCTGCCGATCACGCGGGCGACGACCGGCTGGGCGACATCGGCGACGAGGTCGCAGCGCTCGCGCCCGTCGAGCCCGTCGAGCACGCCGACGGCGATCGCCCGGATCGCATCCTCGTGCTCGGCGATGCGCTTCGGCGTGAACCCGCGTTGGAAGAGCGCCTTCAAACGATCGTGCTTCGGAGGGTCCATGCCGATGAACATCGCCTGTTGGAACTCCAGCGACAGGCCGACGGTCGAGGCGGTGAAGCCGCCGCGTTCGGATGAGTACGTCTGCCAGTCGCGGCTGACCTCGTACACGTCCTCGGCCCTCGTCACCGACCAGAAGCCCTCAGCCTCGGGGTATTCGGCGATCCCGCTCGTCCAGTGCACCGGGCACTCCGCCCGCAGTCGCCGGAACAGCGCGAGCGGCGGGCCGTCCAGGAAGTTGACACGGTCGGCGACGCCGATCTCCTCGAGCGGTGTCTGATCCTCGCTGAAAGTCTCCACGATCCTCCCCCGCGACGGTGGCGCTGCGGACGCTGCGGGGGAGGCTACTCCTACGCGCCGAACCAGCGTGCGCGGCGGCTCGAGCCGAACTGCTCCTTGTCGCGCACGAGCTCGGCCGACGGCGCGCGAAAGATCCCGGTCGGCTTCTCCGCGGAGAGAAAGTCGATGTCGACGCGACCGACACGGCCGGAGCCGAACTCGATGAAGCACGAGCCGCGTCCGTCGTACGGGCCGGGCTGCTCGCCCCGCTGCGCGTTTGCGATCAGCGATGCCGCGACGACCCGTGCGGCGCCCTCGGCGAACACGCCGGCTTTGGGGACGCCGACCTGGGCGCAGTCGCCGATCGCGTAGACGCCGGGGAAGCGCGTTGCGAGCGTCTTTGAGTCGACCGGGATGTAGACGTCCTCGACCATGCCGCTCGCGACGACGACGGCCGGCGCCTTGTGTTTCGGCACCCCGAGGAACAGGTCATACGGCAGCTCTGAGTCGTCGTCGAGCACGGCGACGCGACGGTCGCCGTCGAGCGAGGTCACGCGGCGGCCCGCCGTGAACGAGATGCCGCGCTCGGCGAACGCCTCGAGCAACGCCTGCGAGGTCTCAGGTGACGGCGGCACCGGGCTGGGAAGCGGGATCACGAACGAGATCTCGCACTGCTCGCGTACGCCCCGCGCGGTCAGGAAGTCGTGCATCAGCAGCGCCGTCTCGCTGGGAGCGGGCGGGCACTTGAACGGCGCCCCGCAGACGCCGATCACCACGCGCCCGCTCGAGAAGGACGGCAGCATCGTCGCGAGTCGCTCGGCGCCCGCGACGGAGTAGAACTCGTTGCCTGCCTCGGCCAGCCCCGGCGTCGCATCGAGGTCGTAGTCGGCGCCGAGCGCGACGACGAGCACGTCAGCCTCGTGGCTGCCTGCGTCGGTCTGGACGCGGCGGGCCTCGGGGTCGATCGCGGTGACGGTCTCCTGCAGGAAGCGCACTCCCGGCTTGACGATCTGGCTGTAGGCGAGCCGCACCCGATCCGGCGTCGTGCGCCCGAACATCACATCGAGCTTGGAGAAGCCGAACACGAACGAGTCGCTCTTGTCGATCAGCGTCACCTCGACGCCGTCGCCGAGCGCGTCGGAGAGCATCGTCGCGAGCTCGAGCCCACCGAAGCCGGCCCCGAGGATGAGGACGCTTTCCGCCATGCGCGCAGGAGCCTAGCCGACCCCTGCAGCGCCCGCTAGCCTCGTGGCGATGACCGAGCGGCTCGTCCTGTGGGATTTCGACGGGACGCTCGCCTACCGTCCGGGACTCTGGTCGGGCTGCGTGATCGAGGTGCTCGACGCACGCGACCCCGGCCACGGCGTCGCGGTCGAGGACGTGCGCGCGGGACTCGCCGGCGGCTTTCCATGGCACCGCGCCGATCAGCCGCACCCGCACCCGGGCGACGCCGAGCGCTGGTGGGAGCCTGTCGAGGAATTGATCGCCGACGCGCTCGCGCGCTGCGGGATCGAGCGCCGCGAGTGCGCCGAGCTCGCCCGCGAGGTTCGCCTGCGCTTCATCGACCCGGCGGTCGGCTGGCAGCTGTTCGACGACGCGCTCGCGGCGCTGGGCACCGTCGGCGACGCGGGCTGGACGAACGCGATCCTCTCCAACCACGTCCCCGAGCTCGCTGGTCTCGTGACCGGGCTCGGGCTCGACGGGCACATCGATCGCGTGTTCACCTCCGCGCTGGTCGGCGTCGATAAGCCGCACCCGGAGCTGTTCGGCCACGCTCTCGCGGCCTACGGCAAACCGCGCGAGGTATGGATGGTCGGCGATAACCCGGTGGCCGATGTCGCCGGCGCGGAAGCGGCCGGGTGCCGGGCGATCCTGGTTCGCACGTCGGCGGAGGGCGTGCCGCGCTCCGCTGACAATCTTCGCGATGCGGCTCGGGCGATCGTCGCGTCGGGGTAGTTCGCCGCACCGCCCGCTTCGGTTGCCGTCGCGGGTGACGCACAGGAAGCTGCGAACGGAGGTACGAGTTCCTCGTTCGCTCCGTCGGGCCGGGTGGAACGGCGGGCACAGCCGCGCACGAGGCCTTCGAGATCACCTAGCCTGCGGTCTGACCTCGGCTGTTCAAATCCCCATCGCCACGTACTTCGTCTCGAGGTACTCGCCGATTCCCTCAAAGCCGCCCTCGCGCCCGAAGCCGGACTGCTTGACGCCGCCGAACGGAGCGGCGGCGTTTGAGACGACACCCTGGTTCAGGCCGATCATGCCCGTCTCGAGTCCCTCGCAGACGCGGAACGCGCGCGCGAGGTCGCGCGTGTAGACGTAGGCGACGAGCCCGTACTCGGTGCGGTTGGCTGCGCCGAGCGCCTCCTCCTCGCTGCTGAACGTCGCGACCGGCGCGACCGGGCCGAAGATCTCCTCGCCGAGCAGCCGCGCCTCGCTCGGGACGTCGCTGAGCACGGTCGGCTCGAAGAAGTAGCCGCGGCCGTCCGCGCGGGCACCGCCGAGCAGCACGCTCGCGCCGCGGCCGACCGCGTCATCGACGAGCTCTGTCACCTTCTCGCGCTGGGCTTCGTCGATCAGCGGGCCGACGTCGACGCCGTCCTCGGTGCCGCGCCCGACCTTCAGCCGGCCCATCCGCTCGGCCAGCCGGCGGGCGAACTCGCCGGCGATCGACTCGTGCACGTGGAAGCGGTTGGCCGCGGTGCACGCCTCGCCGACGTTGCGCATCTTCGCGAGCATCGCGCCCTCGACGGCCGCGTCGAGGTCGGCGTCCTCGAACACCAGGAACGGCGCGTTGCCGCCCAGCTCCATCGAGACGCGCAGCACCTGCTCGGCGGACTGTTCGATCAGCGCGCGGCCGACCTCGGTCGAGCCGGTGAACGACAGCTTGCGCGTGCGCGGGTCCTTCAGCAGCGGTTCGATCACCGCGCCGGCGCTGCGCGCGGTGATCACGTTGAGGACACCGCCCGGCAGCCCGGCCTGCTCGAGGATCTTCGCGAGCGCGAGCATCGACAGCGGCGTCTGCTTCGCGGGCTTGACGACGATCGTGCAGCCGGCGGCGATCGCCGGCGCGATCTTGCGCGTGCCCATCGCCGTCGGGAAGTTCCACGGCGTCACGAACACGCACGGGCCGACCGGCTGGCGCATCGTCAGCACGCGGCCTTTGCCGGTCGTGTTGGTCATGTAGCGGCCGTGAATGCGCACGGACTCCTCGGAGAACCAGCGGAAGAACTCGGCGGCGTAGCCGATCTCGGCGCGCGATTCGGCGACCGACTTGCCCATCTCGAGCGTCATCAGCAGCGCCAGGTCCTCGGTCTGTGCGACGATCGCCTCATACGCCCGGCGCAGGATCTCCCCTCGCTCGCGGGGCGGATGTGCCCCCCACTCCGCCTGAGCGTCCGCGGCGGCGCCGAGCGCCGCGAGAGCGTCCTCGGCCTGCGCGTCGGCGACCTCGACGAGCGTCTCCCTCGTCGCGGGGTCCTCGACGCCGAGGGTGCCGCCGCCGCTCGCCGCCCGCCACTCGCCCGCGATCAACAGGTCGGTGGGGACCAGATCGAGCACCGCGCGCTCACGCTCCGCGCCAGTCATCGTGCAACGCTCACGCCGCGCACGAGCCCGTCCGACCGAGAAACCATGGGACTCTCTCCTCGAGCGCGACCGTCGACCGCTGCCCGTGTTGCGGTTGGCAGGGATGAGACGCTGTGCGCCAAACCTACCACCGCCCAAGCGTCGTTTCCGCTCGCCGCCGCCGCCTCGGCGGGGCGCTCGCGGGTGCGCTCGCGGCGCTCGCGCTGCTGAGCGCCCAGGCGTATGCGTCGACGCTCGTGATCGAAGGCGCGGGCGACGGGCACGGCGTCGGCATGAGCCAGGACGGCGCCCTCGGCTATGCCGAGCACGGCTACAGCGACGCGGCGATCCTCGCCCACTACTACACTCGACGACGCTCGGCGCGGCACCCGCGAAGGCGACCGTGCGCGTGCTCGTCGGCAGCAAGCGTGGTCAAGCTCCCGCTCGAACGCTATGTCCGCGGCGTCGTCTCCGCGGAGATGCCCGCGACTGGCCGCTCGCCGCGCTCGAGGCGCAGGCGATCGCCAGCCGCACCTACGCGTTGACCGCCGACGCCGGCGGCAGGCGCTTCAACGTCTACTCCGACACGCGCTCGCAGGTGTACCTCGGCAAGGCCGCCGAAACCGCGCGCACAAACGCCGCCGTCGCGGCGACCGCAGGGCAGATCGTCGCTCTACAACGGCAAGCCAGCGCGACGTACTTCTTCGCGAGCTCCGGCGGGCAGACCGAGAACATCGAGGACTCGTTCCTCGGCTCGGCGCCGGAGCCGTGGCTGCGCGGCGTCGCCGACCCGTATGAAACGGCGGCCATCGCACTGGAAGCGCAGCATCAGCTTCGCGACGGCGGCGGCGCGGCTGCGGGGCCTCGTCAAGGGCTCGCTTCCGCGGCATCGAGGTGCTCAAGCGCGGCGTCTCGCCGCGGATCGTCTCGGCCGAGGTGCTCGGCTCGCGCGGCGACACGCGCGATCAGCGGCCCGGAACTCGCCGGGCGCCTCGGGCTGACAGCACGTGGGCATATTTCAGCGTCAAGAACGGCACGACGTCAGGCGCGAGCCCGACCAGAGCGGACAGGCCCCGAGCCCGACCACGCCCGCCCCGGGCCCGCCACCGCCCGCGCCGGCGCCGATCCCGGCCCCGGCGGCGGCGCGCAGGCGCCGGGCGAAACCAGTCCTCCGGCGGCGCCGCCGCGGGCTAGGAATTCTCGCGCACGGCTCCGCTGCCGCCTGGCCCCCGCCTACGCTATGTGTCCACGCGCCACCCGGCCGCCGTCGAGAGAGGCGAGAATCCCGTGAACGTGACCCGCCGCCGCAACCGCCGCATCGGTCTGCGCCATACGATTGGCCTGCTCGCCTGCGCCGCCGTGCTGCTCGCGCCCGCGAGCGCATCCGCCCACCGGCATTCCGTCGGCAGCCACGAACAGATCGCGTGGGTGAGACGCGCGGCCAACAACTTCCTCGCCGCTGAGCTCGCCGGCAACGGCGCGGGCGCGTGCTCGATCCTCAACGTGCCCCTGCGCGCGACGCAGGGGCACGAGACCTGCGAGCAACGCTGGAACGAACTTGCTCGACGGGGAACCACTTTCTTGGACAAAATCTGGATGCTCAGAGGCTGAGCGCCGATCCCCGCGCCGCTGCTGATCGCCGACGTTCCCTGGCTGCTGTATCGCTCGTTCTTCGCGCTGCCCAAATCGATCGTCGGCCGCGACGGCCAACCGGTCAACGCGCTGCTCGGCACCGTCAACGCGCTCCTCCGCCTCGCCGACTCGGCCGAGCGGCCGCGCGCGGTCGCCGCCTGCACCGGCGCCGAGGAGGCCGCCTACCGGGTGGCGCTGTACCCGCCCTACCACGCCCACCGCGACCCGATGCCGCCGGAGCTGCGCGCGCAGTGGGTCAAGGCGCCCGCGCTGCTGGCGGGCATGGGCTGGGCCGTCTGCCACAGCGAGGACCTCGAGGCCGACGACGTGATGTTCTCGCTCGCGCTCGCCGAGGAGCAGGCGGGCGGCGCTCACTGCTGTTCACCGGCGATCGCGACCTCTACGGCGCGGTCAGCGATGCCGCCTCGTTCATCGAGCTGCCCAAGTCCGGCGAGCCGACGCACGATCGGCCCGGCCGGCGTGCGCGAGCGCTACGGCGTCGAGCCCGTGCTCGTCCCCGATTTCATCGCGCTGCGCGGCGACCCCTCCGACGGGCTTCCCGGTGCGCCGGGCATCGGCGCCAAGACCGCCGCGCAGCTGCTCCAGGAGCACGGCTCACTCGAGGCGGTACTGCGCGCCGCCGCGGCACCGTCAGCCGCCGGCGGCATGCGCGCGAGGAGCGCCGCCGCGCTCGCGAGAACGAGGCGCTGCTGCTCTCTTCAAGCAGATCGCCACGCTGCAACGGATCGCTGTGGAGCGGCCGCCGGACGGCCCCACCGACTACGCCGCCGGGGCGCTTCTGGCACGCGAGCTGGGCATGAACCGGCTCGCTGATCGACTCACGCAGACCGCCGTCGCGGATACCTGAGGACGACGAACCGCCGCGCCGACGTCGCCCGGCTCGGGACCCGGCGGCGCGCCCGAGCCGTCCGATGACACCCTTACGGAGGGACGGAAAGACCGCTATTTGCGTGCTTTTGACAAGCCGGCGCGTTTGTCTCTGACTCCGACGGGCAACGCGCAACTTGAAATGCTGCGCAAACCTACTCATACCTCCCTACGCAGCGCGGCCCTCGGCGCTCTCATCGCCGCCGCCTCAACGCTCGGCACGATCTCGATTGCCGACCCCGCGCAGGCCTCCGCGGAAGGGCTGCTCGCTGGTGCCGGCGCGAGCATCGGGCACGTCGTCTCGTCAACCTCGCAGGCCGCGCAGACCTCACCGGGTGCGAGCGCCGCGGCGATTCCCCTCACGCCCAACCCGGCTTCGGACTCCCCGTCTCCTGCGGCGCCAGCACCCTCGCTCGGCTCGCCGGCGCAGCCCTCCACCAACGCGCCCACCTCCCTCACCGCCGCGATCACCGGAGCCGTGCAGCATTCGCCGGTGCCCGCGGCGCTCACGACCGTCACCACGAAACTCACCTCCGCGCCGGCGAAACTGCAGAGCGACGTGGGCACCGCGACGCCCCTCGGCGGCGTGGCCGCGACCGTCACAGCGGTCACCACGAAGCTCACCGCCGCGCCCGCGAAACTGCTGAGCGACGTGGGCACCGCGACGCCCCTCGGCGGCGTGGCCGCGACCGTCACAGCGGTCACCACGAAGCTCACCGCCGCACCGACGACGCTGCTCAAGACGGTCGGCACCGCGACGCCCCTCGGCGGCGTGACGGGCGCGATCGCGCAGACCGGCGAGCCGCAGGCGCCGGCCGGCGTCGAAGTGCCGATCGTCCCCGCCGCGGCGCTGCTCGCGGGACGGACGGTGCCCGCAGGCGCACCGGACGAGACGAGCAACGGCGCCTCACACGCAACAGCGAGCCCGGGCTCGGGATTCCCGCGCGGCGGTGCCGGCAGCGGGCCGCTCGCCACGGTCGCCCGGGCGGGACAGACGGCGACGGCGGCGTTCTCGCCGGCGAGCGCGAGCAACAGCGCACTCCGGGTTTCCCCGGTCGGGGGCGCGCAGGGCGAAACGACAACTCCGCCACCACCCGCCGTGCAAGTTCGTGCTGGCCACGGACCCTCCGAGCTCACGACGTTCGCACTCCCTGCCGAGCTGTCTGCACCGGAGAGCCCAGGTCTCGCCGGTGAGCTTTCAACGCCCCGGCCGGCCGCGTCCACGGGCAACACGCACGCAAGCGTCCCGTCGGCGCCGGCTCCCCTCCCGCCCGCGCCGACCGGCGGGTTCGGGTTCTCGCTTACCGGCGGCGCGAGCGGCGGGTTCGGCCTGATGATCTTCTCTCTGCTGGGGATCGCGTTCGCGCTTATCCCCGGGGCGATACGCCGGCTGGCGCTTGCGAGCGAGCGCTGGCGTCCGGCGTTGTTCGTCCTGATTCCCGAGCGCCCGGGCTAGCGCCGCCGGCGCACATTCAGCCGGGTTCGCGGATCTGACCCGCGAACCCCCGTGGATCTCAACGATCCACGCTCGGTAATCAAGCAACGCTCTCGAAAGGAGCGAGAAGATGACACGGCATTGCATTGCGGTGCTGGTGAGCGCATGCGCGCTCGCGCTGACGCCCGCGACAGCGCTCGCGGGAGGTACCGGCAACGGCGGCCTGCTCGGTGGATTGGTCAAGCAGGCACAGTCGGCGACCAACAGCAACAGCACGAATCAGACGTCGGAAAGCACGACGTCAAACGAACAGAAGAACATCAACGTGCCCGTCTCGATCCTCAGTGTGGGGTCGAACGACGGGGGCGTGAACCAGTCGAACAGCGCCCAGACCAGCTCGAAGGCCGGCAACAGCAACAACACCGGCCAGAGCAACGACCAGAGCCAGAGCGGCTCGGCCGCGGGCGGTCAGCCCGCGTCCGGTGGCCCTGGCGGTCCCGGTGGTCCTGGCGGTCCGTCGGGACCGTGCGGCCCGGGTGGCCCTGGCGGCAACGGTGGTCCGGGCGGTAACGGTGGCCCGGGCGGTAACGGTGGTCCGGGCGGCAACGGTGGCCCGGGCGGCAACGGTGGCCCCGGTGGAGGCCAACCGCCAAATGACGGCAACGGCTCGGCGAAGGTCGAACAGAGCCAGTCGGCGTCGAACAACGACGAAACCAACCAGACGGCGACGAGCTCGGCGTCGAACGACCAGACGAACGTCAACGCACCGATCTCAATCCTGAGCGTCGGCGCGAACGACGGCAACGTCAATCAGTCCAACGACGGTCACACGAGCTCGACGGCCGCCAACAGCAACAACACCGGCCAGAGCAACAGTCAGAGCCAGAAAGGATCCGCCGGCAGCAACGGCGGGCACGGCAACGACGGTGACAGCCACGGCAAGTACGGCGGCGAGCGCAACCGGCCCGGATCAGCCGGCGGCGAGGTCGAGCAGAGCCAGACGGCGAGCAACGCCAACTCGACCAACCAGACCGCCGACAGCACGGCGTCGAACGAACAGAAGAACATCGAGAAGCCGTTCTCGATGTTCAGCGTCGGCTCGAACGGCGGCTGGGTCAACCAGTCAAACCGCGGGCAGACCAAGCTCGACGGCGTTCAACGCCAACAACACATGGCAGGGCAACGGCCAGAAGCAGGACGGGTCTGCCGGCTAGTAGCCGAGAGGACTCGATGACATAGGACAGAAGGGGTGTCCCGGGCTCGCACGGGACACCCCGGCTGTCTGCTTCGCGCGCGTGCCGGCGCGCTGCTGGAGCACGCGCTCCGGCAGCGGTCGAGTGAGCTTTACGGGGTGAACTTGATGGTGATCACGTCGCCGTCGCCCATCGCGTAGTCGCGGCCCTCGAGGCGAAGCGTGCCGCGGTCGCGCGCGCCGGCGTAGCCGCCCGCGTCGACGAGCTCGCGCCAGCCGATCACCTCGGCGCGCACGAAGCCCTTCTGGATGTCGGTGTGGATCTGCCCGGCGGCGTGCCACGCGGTCTGGCCGTCGCGCAGGTGCCACGTCTGCGCCGGCTTGCCCTCGCCGGCGGTGAAGAACGCGATCAGTTTGAGCAGCGCGAAGGCGCCGCCGACGACCGTCTGCAGCGAGGACTCGCTGACGCCGAGCTCGGCGCGCATCGCGGCCGCGTCCTCGTCGTCGAGCTCTGACAGCTCGGCCTCGATCCGCGAGGACACGGCGACCGCGCCCGCGCCCTGGGCGGCCGCGTGCTCGGCGACCGCCGCCGGCACCTCCTCCGAGCCCTCATCGACGTTCGCGACGAACAGCACCGGCTTGCTCGTCAGCGAGCCGAGGTCGCGCGCCGCGTGCGGCGCCTCGTCCGGGAACGGGCACGCCCGCGCGCGGGGCGCCCGGCCTGCAGCTCGGCGATCACCTCGCGCAGCCAGGCCTCCTCGGCGATCGCCACGCGGTCGCCGCCTTGCGCCTGTTTGGCGACGCGCTCGACGCGTTTCTCGGCGGTCTCGAGATCCGCCAGCACGAGCTCGGTCTCGATCGTCTCGATGTCCGCCAGCGGGTCCACGCGGCCGTCGGGGTGGATCACGTTCTCATCGCCGTGCGCGCGCACGACATGCACGATCGCGTCCGTCTCGCGGATGTTCGCGAGGAAGCGGTTGCCGAGGCCCTCGCCGTCGTGGGCGCCGGCGACGAGCCCGGCGATGTCGTGGAAGTCGATCGTGTCCCACACGATCTCCGAGGCGCCGACCGTCGCCGCGACCTGCTCCATGCGCTCGTCGCGCACCGGCACGACCGCGACGTTCGGCTCGATCGTCGTGAACGGGTAGTTCGCCGCCTCCGCGCCCGCTTTCGTGAGCGCGTTGAACAGCGAGGACTTGCCCGCGTTGGGCATGCCGACGATGCCGATGCGCGTGCTCACGCGGGAGCCTCGCTCGCGCGCACCGCAAGCGCCGTGCCGAGCAGCGCGCCCGCGACCACGTCTGAGGGATAGTGCACGCCGAGGTACAGGCGCGACAGCGACAGGCCGCCTGCGAGCGCATACAGCGGCGCCGCGCGGCAGGCCGAGGCGCGAGTAGGCGAGCGCGCCCGTGAACGACGTGCACGCGTGCGCGCTGGGGAAGCTGAGGCGCGTCGTCGTCGACGTCAGCTGCGGCAGGCCCGGGAGCTCGCGGGCGGCGACGGCGGACGACGAACTTGATCGTCGTGTTCAGCGCGTACGCGCCCAGCACGGTGCCCAGCGCTCGCCGCCACGCGCGCGCGCGGTCGGGGTCGACGATGCGCCCGGCCACGCCGATCGCGAGCCACACGCCCGCATGCTCGCCGATGCGCGAGAAGCGCTCGGCCGCAGCATCACGACGCGGGGCTGTGCCCGACCGTGCGGGCAACCTTCAGCAGCCGCTCATCCATCTCAAAGAAAGTCGACGCCAAGGGGACGGCGCAGCGGCGCTCTAGCCGAAGCCGACGCGGGGCTCGTCGCTGTCAGCGCTCACGTACACGACCTCGCCGAGATCGATCCGCACGGGCCCGTCCTCGGTCTCGATCTGATGCCAGCCGCCGCCCTCGAGCGCCTTCGTCAGGCCCTTGAGGTGCTCGTCGCTGACACGCAGCGCGAGCACCTGCCCGCCCTGGAAGCCGACGCTCACGCGTCGTGCGCCTGCAGCCATCAGTGTGCCTCCGTTCCGTGCGCCGGCTCGACGATCTCGGTCAGCACGCCGCGCGTCGCGCGCGGGTGCATGAACGCGACGCGCGAGCCGCGGATGCCGCTGCGCGGCTGCTCGTCGATCAGCTGCAGGCCCTGCTGCTTGAGCTGCTCGAGCGTCGCGTCGATGTCGCTGACCTGATAGGCGACGTGGTGCAGCCCCGGCCCCTGGCGCGCGAGGAACTTGCCGACCGGCGTGTCCGCGTGAAGCGGCGCGAGCAGCTCGACGTGGTTCTCGCCGACGTCCAGCAGCACCGCCTCGACGCCCTGCTCGTCGATCACCTCGCGGTGGCGCGGCACGAGCCCGAAGCTGTCGCGGTAGAGCTCGAGCGCGGCCTCGATCTCCTCCACTGCGACGCCGATGTGGTCGATGCGGCTGAACATGGGCCGCAGTCTATAGCCGTCCGCCCTCGCCCTCGCCCGGCGGCTGCGGAAGCGTGATCGGCGCCGGCCCCGGCGGCGCCTCGTGCGGGCTCTGCCGCGGCGACCACGCGCAGCCCCGCCCCGGGGTGCGCTCCATGCGCGGCACGCCCTTCATGATCCGCTCGATCGACTCGCGGTCGAGCACCTCGTGCTCGAGCAGCTCGAGGGCGAGCGCATCGAGGTGGCTGCGGTGGGCGAGGATCAGCTTCTGCGCCGCGCGCCTGGCCTCCTCGATCAGGTCCTGGCGCTCCTCGTCGTGGATCCGCAGCGTGCGCTCGGACAGGCGCACGTCGCCGTCGGGCGAGCGCCCGACGCCGGCGGTGCCCATCGCGTAGTCGTGCACCATCGAGTGCGAGATGTCGGCGACGCGTTTGAGGTCGTCGGAGGCGCCGGTCGTGATCGCGCCGAAGACGATCTGCTCGGCGACGCGGCCGCCCAGCAGCACGGTCATGTAGTCGAGCAGCTCCTCGCGCGTCTTCAGGTAGCGATCCTCCGCGGGCAGGTTGAGCGTGAAGCCGAGCGCGCGCCCGCGCGGCACGATCGAGATCTTGTGCACGCGATCGACCGACGGCAGCAGCTCGCCGCACAGCGCGTGACCGGCCTCGTGGTAGGCGACGACGCGCTTCTCGTGCGAGTTCAGCACGCGCTTTGACTGCACGCCCGCGATCACGCGCTCGAGCGCCGAGTCGAAGTCGACCATCTCGACCGCTTTGGCACCGCGCCGCGTCGCGAAGATCGCCGCCTCGTTGCAGATGTTCGCGAGGTCCGCTCCCGTCAGCCCGCTCGTCTGCTGCGCGACGATCGACAGATCGACGTCGAGCCCCATCGGCTTGTCGCGCGTGTGCACCTGCAGCACGCCGATGCGCCCGGTCACGTCGGGCGGCACGACGAACACCTGGCGGTCGAAGCGCCCCGGACGCAGCAGCGCCGGGTCGAGCTTCTCGAGCAGGTTCGACGCGGCGATCACGACGACGCGCCCGCTCGAGGCGAAGCCGTCCATCTCGACCAGCAGCTGGTTGAGCGTCTGGTCCTTCTCGCCGGAGATGTCCGAGCCGCGGCGGCCGCCGACGGCGTCGAGCTCGTCGATGAAGATGATCGCCGGTTCGTGCTTGCGTGCGATCGCGAACAGCCGCCGGATCCGCGCGGCGCCGAGGCCCGCGAACATCTCCACGAACGACGCCGCCGACTGCGCGAAGAACTGCGCGCCGGACTCGTTCGCGACGGCCTTCGCGAGCAGGGTCTTGCCGGTGCCGGGCGGGCCGTGCAGAAGGATTCCCTTCGGCACTTTCGCGCCGAGCGCGGCGAACGACTTGGGATCGCGCAGGAACTCGACGATCTCCTGCAGCTCCGCCTTCGCCTCATCGACGCCGGCGATGTCCGCGAACGTGACCGCCTGGTTGGACGCCGGCTTGATCTGCTGCGGCTTCGTCCGCGGCATCACCTTGAGCGTGCGCCACAGGACGAAGATGATCATCGTGAAGAACACGATCATCAGCACCGGCTGCCAGTTGTACGCGAAGTTCTGAATTTCCTGGGCGATCGAGACGTGCGGCGCAGCCGGTGCGACGGTATGCACGGTCGTCGTCACGTGCGCCGCGGCCGCGCGCGCGGCGGCCTCTTTCTTTGCGATCGCATCGGCGGTCGCCGGATGGCTTGCAACCGCGTGAGCGAGTTGCGAGCCTCCTCCGTTGGTCTGCGGCGCGCCGGCGGTCGTCGCGACGCTGGCGCTCATCGGTCCCTCGTCGTTGCGCTGGCCATCCTTGGCATCATCGTCCGATTATGCGGCATTGTTGAGCCGCTGTCGAGCAATTTCGGCGCTCAGCCGAGAACGCGCACGGCGAGATCCCGGAACAGCTCCGTCGCGAACGCAAGATCGCGCACGTCGATCCGCTCGTCCGCGCCGTGGATCAGGGGCGCGCCCTCGAGCAGCGACTGATGGCGCTGCGGGAAGAACCCGTAGGCGACGCACTCCGGGAAGGCGAGGCGGAAATGGCGCGAGTCGGTGAACCCCGGCAGCACGACCGGCACGACCTGCGCGCCCGGGTCCTGCTCGTCGATCCAGCTCGCGATCGTGTCCATCAGCTGCGACTCCAGCGGCGAGCGGTTGCCGACGACCTGCTCGGTGAACTCGATCCGCCAGTCGGCGCCGTGCTCCTCGCCGAGCACCTCCGCGATGCCCTCGCGCACCTCCTGCTCGCCGAGGCCGGGCGGCACGCGGCAGTCGACCTTCAGCTCGGCCCGCGCGGGGATCACGTTGATCTTCTCCGAGGCGCTGATGCGCGTCGGCGTGAACGTCACGCCGAGCATCGGCTCGAACATCGTCGCGAGGCGCTCATCGGCGGCGCGCAGGCGCTCGATCGAGCCCTCCGGGTCGCCGTCGTCCTCGCCGATCCCGCGCAGGAACGCGAGCGGCTCGGCGGTCGCGCGATAGGACGGCTGGCGCGCCGCGAGGCGCTCGAGCACCGGCCCCATCTTCAGCAGCGCGTTCTCGCCCATCCCGGGCATCGACGCGTGCCCGGCGACGCCGTCGGTGCTGACGATGAAGCGGAAGACGCCCTTCTCGGCGCAGCAGACGCCGTAGCGGCGCCGGGCGGGCGGGCCTCCATACTCGAAGAACGCGCCGCCGCCCTCGTTCAGGAGCATGTCGCAGCGCACCTTCTCGGGGTGGTTCTGCGTGATCCATTCCGCGCCGAGGGAGCCACCGGTCTCCTCATCGACGACCGCGACGATCAGCAGCTCGCCGCGCCCAGGGCGCCAGCCCGAGCGCGCGAGCGATGCCGCCGCGGCGATCTCGGCAGCGACCTGCGACTTCATATCGAGCGCGCCGCGTCCCCACAGGTGGCCGTCGATCACCTCGCCCGACCACGGGTCGTGGCTCCAGTCGGCCGGGTCGGCGAGCACCGTGTCGACATGGCCGAGATAGCACAGCGTCGGGCCGTCGTGCGCGCCGCGCAGCCGCGCCACGAGGTTCGGGCGGCCGGGCTCGGCGCCGAGCAGCTCGCACTCGAAGCCCGCCCGCGTCAGGTGCGCGGCGAGGTATTCCTGTGCCGCGCGCTCGTTGCCCGGCGGATTGACGGTGTTGAAGCGGATCAGCGCCCCGAGCAGCTCCTCGGCCTCGGCGGCAGGCGAGCCGATCTCTGCGGGGTTCGCGCTCATCGCGCAGATCGTACGCCGATCTCGGTGGCTTCCTCGCGCGTCAACGGATAGTGGCAGGCGACTTCGGTGCCCGAGCCCTTGTCCTCGAGCAGCGGCTCCTCGATCGAGCAGAGCTCCTGGGCCTTCGGGCAGCGGGTGTGAAAGCGGCATGCGCTCGGCGGGTTGGCCGGGCTCGGCACGTCGCCCGACAGCGGCGCCCGCACATCGCCGTGGCGCGAGGTGTCGGCGACCGGCACCGCGGACAGCAGCGCGCCGGTGTACGGGTGGCGCGGGAACTCATACAGCGCCTCGTTCGGCCCGATCTCGACGATCTTGCCGAGATACATGACGGCGACGCGGTCGCACATGTGGCGCACGACGGACAGGTCGTGCGCGATGAACACGAGCGTCAGCCCGAAGCGGCGCTGCAGGTCGCGCAGCAGGTTGAGCACCTGCGCCTGGATCGAGACGTCGAGCGCCGAGACCGGCTCGTCGGCGACGAGCAGTTTCGGGTTCAGCGCGAGCGCGCGCGCGACGCCGATGCGCTGGCGCTGGCCGCCGGAGAACTCGTGCGGATAGCGGTTGTAGTGCTCGGGGTTCAGCCCGACCATCTCCATCAGCCCCTGCACGGCGCGTTTGCGCGCGCCCTTATCGGTCTCGAGGCCGTGGATCACGAACGGCTCGCCGATGATCGAGCCGATCGTCTTGCGCGGGTTCAGCGACGAGTAGGGGTCCTGGAAGATCATCTGCATCTCGCGTCTGACCGCCTTCAGGCGCGCGCCCTTGATGCGCGTGATGTCGCTGCCCTCGAACGTGATCTCACCGCTGCTCGCCTCGAGCAGGCGCATGATCAGCTTCGCGGTCGTGCTCTTGCCGCAGCCGGTCTCGCCGACGATCCCGAGCGTCTCGCCGCGGCGCACCTCGAAGCTCGACGCCGTCGACTGCGCGGACGGCGCCGATCTGGCGGCGGAAGACGATCCCGCGCGTGATCGGGAAGTGCTTGACGAGGTCGCGCACCTCGACGAGCGGGCCGGCGGCGGCCGCGCCGTTGCCCTGGAGCGAGGGCTCGGCGCTCACGCCGGTGCCCCCGGCAGGCCGGCCTCGCGGCAGCGCCTGCTCGGGCGTGCTGCCGGCCTGCAGCTCGCGCCCACAGGCGCTTGCGCGTGTCGGCTTCGAGCAGGCACGCGACATGGTGGGTCGGTTCGCCGGGGACCGGACAGGAGCAGCGGATCGACGACCGTATGTTCGGGCTGCGCGTAGGGACAGCGCGGGTGGAAATGGCAACCGGACGGCGGTTTGATCAGGCTGGGAGGCGTTCCCGGGATCGGTACGAGCGCCTCCTCGCGCGGCCCGTGCAGCGTCGGGATCGACTTCAGCAGGCCCCACGTGTACGGGTGTTCGGGGTTCGAGAAGACGAGCTCGGCCGACGCCGTCTCGACGATCCGCCCGGCGTACATGACCGCGATGTCGTCGGCCATCTCCGCGACCACGCCGAGGTCGTGGGTGATGATCACGATCGCCATCTCGAGTTCGCGCTGCAGTCGTTCGAGCAGCGCGAGGATCTGCGCCTGGACGGTCACGTCGAGCGCCGTCGTCGGCTCGTCGGCGATCAGCAGCTTCGGTTCGTTGGCGAGCGCCATCGCGATCATCGCGCGCTGGCGCATGCCGCCCGAGAACTCGTGCGGGTACTCATCGACGCGCCTGCTCGGGTCGGGGATCCCGACGAGGCCGAGCAGCTCGATCGCGCGCTCGCGCGCCTTCGCCTTGGAGACATCCTGGTGGGCGAGCACCGCCTCGATCAGCTGGCGCCCGACCTTGTAGAGCGGGTGCAGCGCCGACAGCGGATCCTGGAAGATCATCGCGATCTCGTTGCCGCGGATCGCGCGCAGGCGATCCTCGGGGAGCGTGACGAGGTCCTCGCCGTCGAACAGGATGCGCCCGGAGATCTGCGCGCCCTGGCGGCGCGTGAGGCCGAGCGTCGTCAGCGAGGAGACCGTCTTGCCCGAGCCGGACTCGCCCGACGATCCCGAGCGTGCGCCCGCGGTGCACCTCGTAGGTGATCCCGTCGACGGCGTGCACGACGCCGTCTTCGCCCGGGAACTCAACGCGCAGGTCCTCGACCCGCAGCACGCCGCGCCCGCTCACGACACTCCAGCACTCCGGCGCACGCATCGTCGGTCCTGGCAAGGACGGCGTGGCACGCGGCGTCAGGACGCCGCGCTCGAGGCGACGGATCTGACCCCGCGGGTCGAGATACGCGTAGCCGATGTCGACGACGATGTTCGCGACGATGATGAACATCGCGGCCAGCAGCACCGTCCCCTGGATCACCGAGAAGTCGGCCTGGATGATCGCGTGGTAGGCGAGCAGCCCGACGCCGGGGATGTTGAAGACCACTTCAACCAGCAGCGCACCACCGAGCAGCGTCCCGATTTCCAGCCCGAACAGCGTCGTGATCGGGTTGATCGACGAGCGCACGCCCTGGCGGACCACCTTGCGCTCGGGCAGGCCCTTGGCGCGCGCGGTGCGGATGTAGTCCTCATCCATCGTCTCGATCAGGCTTCCCCGCATCAAGCGCGCGAAGACCGCCGCGGCGCCCGAGGCGAGCACGAACCACGGCAGGATCAGCGACGTGAACCACCCCCAAGGATCGCTCGTCAGCGCCACGTAGCTGCCCGATCCCGGGAAGATCTTCCACTTGCCGATGTCCTGGGCGAACAGGAACAGCACGACCAGGCCGAGCCAGAATTCGGGAGTCGAGACGAGGACGAGCGCCCCTCCCATCGCCGTGCGGTCGAGCAGCGTGTGCCGGCGCAGCGCCGAGATGATGCCCACGCCGAGGCCGCCGATGATCCACAGGAAGGACGCGCCGAGCGCCAGTGAGATCGTCGGCGGCAGCCGTTCGGAGATCAGTTCCTTGACGGACTCCTGGCTGTAGTAGCTGTAGCCGAGGTTGAAGTGCAGCAGGACGCCCTTGAGGTAGTCCCAGAACTGCACCGGCAGCGGTTTGCCGAGACCGAGGACACGTTCGATTTCGTGAATCAGTTTCGGCTGCGGATCGCGACCCGCCCGCAGCACCGCCGGATTGCCGGTCGGGAAGATCCGGAACAGGACGAACGTCAGCGCGCAGACGATCACGAGCAGCGCGATCCCCCACAGGATTCTGCGGATGATGTAGCCGGTCATCGGCGCGATCTCCTCATTGCCGTCCTGTGTTCGTCGTTGTCATTGCGAGTTCCGTATCCGTGTCGACTTGGGCGTGGCCCGCAGGCTGCCGCCGCTTGCGACGGTCGCGGTCGGGGGGCCCCGCCGCGGCGGAGCCCCACACGGCAGCGCGCAGCGCGTCGCCTACTTCAGCGATGTCCAGCTGTAGTCCCACGTGCCGATGTTCCAGAGCTGGCCTACGCCGGCGACGTTGCTGCTCTCGATGTTGCCCTGCTTGTCCCAGTCGAACGGGATCGCGGCGGCGTCTTCGACGAGTTCGGTGTCGATCTTCGCCCACGCGGTAGCTCGCGCCGACTGGCCGACGACCGATTCGGCAGCTTTCATCGCCGCGTTGATTTTCGGCACATTCGTCTGGCCCCAGTTGACGTTGCCGGTCTGGCGTGATCGTCGTGCCGTTGAACGTGATGTTGAGAACCGTCTGCGGGTCCGCGAAATCGGCGATCCAACCGACGTTCGGGCAGACCGTGATCTCTTCTTTCGGGACGTTGCAGTACTTCGCGTACATCGTCGATGCTTCGACGAGCGTGAACTTGGTCGTGAAGCCCATGTTCTTGAGCGTCTGGTTGACGATTTCCGCATCCTGTTCGTCCGGGTTGCCGCGCGCGCCGACGATGTCGACGACCTGCGAGCCGGTGTATTTGCCGCTCGGGTAGCCGGCCAGCTTGATGTACTTTTCGGATACCGCTTTGTTGCCTTCGGGGTACATGTTGTAGTCGACCTGGGGACCCTTCAGACCACCGGCCTGTTCGAAGCCGGGAATCGTCGGGTAGATGAAGTGCGTCATCACGTCGGTCACCAGCGAGCCGCCGCGCGCCTTGACCATCGCCGAGCGGTTGAGCGCCGCCCAGAAGGCCTTGCGCAGGTCGATGTTCGAGAACACCCCGACCTTGTTGTTGACGCCGATGTAGTGGCTTCCCGCTCCCGGCGAGATCTGAAGTTGCGTCTTGTATTTTTCAGCCGCGAGCCTGATGATCGACTGCGCCACCTGCGAGTCGTTCTCGACGGAGCTCTTGCCTTCGAGCACCTGGCGCCCGATGACCGAGTCGGTGCCGCCGATCTTGATCTGGATTTCGTTCAGATAGGCGGGGCGGAAGTCCGTCGACGCCTTCCAGTTCGGGTTGCGCACGAGCGTCGCCGACTTGCCCGGGATGTAGCCGATTCCGAGCACCTTGCCTTCGGCGTTGTTCTTGAGCATGTAGGGCCCTGTCGCGACCTGGTAGTTGGCGTAGTCGGTCGGCTTGTGTTTGTCGAATTTTTCGGCGTATGCCTTCGGCACGGCCGCCGTCAGCGGCAGCACCAGCGCATCGGCGACGAGCTGGCCCTTGGGTTCGGTCAGTTTGAAGACGATCGTGTGCTTGTCCGGAGTCGTGATGCCCGGAATCGGCCCGCCGGTCGCCTTCGGCATCCCTTCGATCGACGCGAAGTACGACTGGATGTAGGGGTTGGCGACGTTCGGGTTGGCGCCGCGCTCGATCGCGTAGGCGACATCTTCAGATGTCACTTCGCTGTTGACCGGCGGGCTGAAGTGGATGCCTTCCTTGAGTTTCACCGTGACGGTCTTGTTGTCGGAGGAGATTTCCGGCGGGCCTTCGGCCATGTCCGGAGTCGCTTCAGTGGCCGTGTTAGGTTTGTTCGAGTAAAGGGGGCGCTGCGTCGCGAACACGACCGCATAGTCGACCGAGAAGTAGGCGATCCCGGGATCGAGGTGTTCGAAGTCGGTTTCGTTGAGCACCACCAGGGTGCCGCCGTGTTTGCCGCCGAGCGACTCCGTCGTCGGGCTCTGGAATCCGCTCGGCACCACCCGTGCTTGCGCTTCCCGCCGAGCTGCTCGTACTCGAGCCGCTCGAACCGCACGCAGCGAGCGCCAGCGCGAGCACCGCGGCGAGTGCGACGAACGCGACTGTCCTAATCGACCTCATCAAACGCCTCCTGTTTTGTGTAGTCGAGGACTACCCTCATCGGGCATTCCTCGGGTTCAAGGCGTCTCTCAGCCCGTCGCCCAGCAAGTTGAAGGCGAGCACGGTTGCCAGCAGC
Source organism: uncultured Solirubrobacteraceae bacterium (assembly GCA_963827105.1). GTDB lineage: Bacteria > Actinomycetota > Thermoleophilia > Solirubrobacterales > Solirubrobacteraceae > Palsa-744. The sequence continues at coordinate 152,254 of CAWHAB010000001.1, forward strand.
GCGGCCCCCGGGAAGACCATGTACCACCACGCCGTGTTGAAGATCGGCGTCGCAGCGGCGATCATCTGCCCCCAGCTCGCGGTCGGCGGGCGGATGCCGACGCCGAGGTAGGACAGCGCCGCCTCGATCAGGATGTTGAACGGGATCTGCAGGCTCGCGTAGACGATGATCGGCGCGGCGAGGTTTGGCAGGATCTCGCGGAACATGATGCGCAGGTTCGATGCGCCGAGCGCGATCGAGGCGTCGACGAACTCGCGCTCGCGCAGCGACAGCACGAGGCCGCGGACGATGCGCGCCGAAGAACGGCCAGGTCGTCAGCGCGATCAGGAAGATGATCACGCCGAGGCCCGGCTGGATCAGGCCTTTGAGCACAGCCCTTGACCGCGCAGGCCGAGCCGATGCCGAGCCCGAGCAGCAGGATCGGGATCGACAGGAACACGTCCATCGTGCGCGACAGCAGCGTGTCCACCCAGCCGCGATAGAAGCCCGCGAGATCCCGACGATGACGCCGATCAGCGTCGAGATCGCGGTGCCGATGATGCCGACCTCGAGCGACACGCGCGTCCCGTAGATCACCCGCGACATCACGTCCTGGCCGAGCGGGTCGACGCCGAAGGGGTGCGCCGGCGTCGGGGCCGAGCGGCGAGCCGAAGGAGTCGGTCAGGTTGAGGTTCTGCACGTTCGGCCCGGGCAGGCCGAGGATGTTCGACGATCAGCGGCGCGAAGATCGCGACGACGATCAGCAGGACGATGAAGCCGAGCGAGACGAGCGCAACGCGGTCCTGGCGCAGGCGCCGCCAGAACAGCTGCCAGGGGGTGCGCGCGGCGACATCGCCGCCGACATCGAGGAATGTCCAGGCCGCCGCCCGGGCCGGACAGGACCTCAGCGCCGCCGAGGCTCATCGTCGGCGCTCCCTGGTACCGGTCTATGTCGAGACTTTGTGACGTTACGCACCGAATCTATACCTTCGACGGCGGCCGAGGCGACACCCTCCCGGACAACGCTCGGACGGGCCGGCTTCGCAGCAGCGGCATACTCGACATATGGATACCCTGTTCGGGGACGATCCAGCCGAGCGTTTGGCCAAGATCTCGGCGCCCGATCCGGCCATCCGCGACAGACGGCGACGGGCGGCCGCTGGCGGTGCGCGTGCGCCCGGCGAGCCTCGAGGAGTTCGTCGGCCAGGAGCAGCTGCTCGGCGCGGGCTCGGCGCTGCGCACGGCGATCGAGCAGGGGCAGCCGCACTCGATGGTCCTGTACGGGCCGCCGGGCACGGCAAGACGACGCTCGCGCGGATCGTCGCGGAGCGCTCGGGGGCGGCGTACGAGGAGCTCAGCGCGGTGCAGGCGGGCCGCGCGGAGGTGCGCGCGGTGATCGAGCGCGCCGAGCACCGCCGCGCAGACGCACGGGCACGCAGACGGTGCTGTTCCTCGATGAGATCCACCGCTTCAACAAGGCCCAGCAGGACGCGCTGCTGCCGGCGGTCGAGGACGGGCTGCTGACGCTGATCGGCGCGACCACCGAGAACCCGGCGTTCGAGGTCAACGGCGCGCTGCTCTCGCGCCTGCGCGTGTACGCGCTGCAGGCGCTCAGCGCCGAGGAGGTGGCAGCGTGCTGCGCGCGCGCGGCCGGCGAGCGATCGCGCTCGTCGAGGACGGACGCGCTCGAGTTCCTCGCGGCGCGCTGTGAAGGCGACGCGCGCACGCGCGCTCAACGCGCTCGAGCTGGCCGCCGCGACGGCCGCGCGAGCTGGGCGAGCGGCGCGTCGCGCTCGCGCGCGTCGAGGACGCGCTGCAGCGCCGCGCGATGCTCTACGACAAAGGCGGCGATCGCCACTACGACTACATCTCGGCCTGGATCAAGGCGACGCGCGGCTCGGACCCGGACGCGTCGCTGTACTACCTCGCGGTGATGCTCGAGGGCGGCGAGGACGCGCGCTTCATCGTGCGGCGGATGGTGATCCTCGCCTCCGAGGACATCGGCAACGCGGACCCGGCGGCGCTGACGCTCGCGAGCGCGGCGGCCGCGGCGGTCGAGCACGTCGGCCTGCCGGAGGCGCGCTATGCGCTCGCGCAGGCGGCGATCTATCTGGCGCTCGCGCCGAAGTCCGACGCGGCCGGGCGCGCGCTGTCGGCGGCGCAGGCGCCACGTGCGCGAGCACGGCGCGGCCGCGCCGCCGCCGTGGCTGCGCTCGGGGCCGCGCCCGGGACAGGACCACGGCGACTACGAGAACCCCCACGCCCGGCCCGGGCACGTCCACTCGCAGGAGCTCGCGCCGCGGGAGCTCGCGGGCGTGCGCTTCTACGAGCCCGACGAGGCCGAGGCGGAGCTCGCGCGGCGTCTGGCGGAGGTTCGCCGGGCGCGCGGGCGCGAGCAGCGATAATCGCCTGCCGAGATGAGCACTCAAGCGTCCGAGACAGCGCCTCCGGCGGAGCTCCTCGCGCGCGACCCGGCAAGCGGTGCGGTGATCGGCAGCGTCGCCGCGACGGCGCCGGAGCGGATCGACGGGATCGTGCGGGCGGTCGCGAAGGTGCAGCCACTGTGGGCGCTGCTGCGCGTGCAGGACCGCGCCCGCTACATGCGCCGCATGGCGCAGTCGGTGATCGACGACTTCGACGAGCTCGCGACGGCGCTCGGCGCGCGAGCAGGGCCGCCCGCGTGCGGAGATCGCTGCGCTCGAGCTGCTCGCGGCGATCGACGCGCTGATCTGGATCGCAGACGACGGCGCGGAGGTGCTCGGCGGGCGGCGCGTGCCGGTCAATCGCTCGCTGACGATCGCCAAGCGCGCGCGCATCGCGTATGAGCCCTACGGCGTCGTCGGCGTGATCGGCGCCGGCAGCGCGTCGTTCGCGCAGCCGCTCGGGCAGATCGCGGGGGCGCTGCTGGCGGGCAACGGCGTCGCCTTCAAGCCCGCCGCGAAGGCGTGCCTCGCGGGCGAGCAGATCGCCCGCGTGCTCGCGCGCGCAGGCCTGCCGGAGGGCCTCGTGCGCATCATCCACGGCGGCGCCGCCGCCGGCGTCGCGCTCGCCCAGGCGCCGGTCGACAAGATCCTCTTCACCGGCTCGCCCGCGGTCGGGCGCGTCGTCGCGCGCGAATGCGTCTCGCGCGAGAAGGAGGTGACGGTCGAGCTCGGCGGCAAGGACGCGATGCTCGTGCTCGCCGACGCGCGCCTGCCGCGCGCGGTCGCGCGGCGCGCTGTGGGCGGGCTGCGCCGGCGCCGGACAGGCGCGCGGGTCGATCGAGCGCGTCTACGTCGCGCGCGAGGTCTACGAGCGCTTCCTGGCGGGGCTCGTCTCCGGCGCGCGGGCGCTGCGCGTCGGCGACCCGGGCGACCCGCGCGTGCAGGTCGGGCCGCTCGCCTCCGCCCGGCGCGTCGAGCACGTCGATGCGCTCGTGCGCGAGGCGATCGCAGACGGCGCGCGGCTGCACTGCGGCGGGCCGATCAGCCCGGCGGGCTGCGACGGCGGCTCCTTCTACGCGCCGACGGTGATCAGCGACGCGACGCACGAGATGCGGCTGCTGCGCGAGCCGGTCGACGGGCCGGTGCTGGCGGTGATCGCGGTCGAGACGATCGATCAGGCGATCGCGCTGGCGAACGACTGCGACTACTGCCTCGGCGCATCGGTCTGGACCGCCGACCGCTACCAGGGGACGCGCGTCGCGCGCGAGCTGCACGCGGGCATGGTCTGGCTCAACGACCACCTCCCCGGCCCGACGATCTCGCGCGGGCCGTGGGGCGCGGCCGCCGGCGGCGGCCTCGGCCGCACGCTCGGGCAGGCCGGCCTGCGCGCGTGCGCGCAGGAGAAGCTGATCACGTGGGACCCGCCGGGCATCCGCGGGCTCTGGTGGGGGCCGTATGACGAGAGCAGCGCGGGCGCGGCGCGGGCGATCGCGAAGATGCGCTCCGGGCGCGAGTCCGACCGCGAGCACGCTTGGCGCGACGGCGCGCTCGCGCTGTCGCGGATGGGGGCGCGCGCGTTCGGACGCGGCCTGCCGCGCTAGGCGATCCGGCTACTCTGTGCGGTGATGCCGGCCCAAGCCTACGCAGGCAAGGAGTGCGTCTGCCAGCTGCGCAGGGGGATCTGCGACCAGAGCTGCGTGCAGGGCATGCTCGACACGCCGTTCTACATCGCCTGCCTGAAGCTCACAGGGCGTCGCTGCGTGGTGATCGGCGGCGGCGAGATCGGCCTCGAGAAGGTCGAGGGGCTGCTCGCGTGCGACGGGACGGTGACGCTGATCGCGCCGGCGGCCGAGCCGGCGCTCGAGCGGTACGCGCGCGAGGGCTCGATCAGCTGGGAGCGGCGTGCGTATGCGGGAGCCGGCGACCTCGAGGGCGCGTTCATGGCGATCGCGGCGACGAACGACACCGACGTCAACGTCGCCGTGTTCGACGACGCGGAGCGCCGCGCGATGCTCGTCAACGTCGTCGACGTGCCGCCGCTGTGCAACTTCATCCTGCCGGCGATCGTGCGCATGAGCCCGCTCGCGATCGCGATCTCGACCGCGGGCGCCTCGCCGGCGCTCGCCAAGCGCATGAAGCGCGAGATCGAAGAGCAGTTCGGCGAGTCCTACGCGCGCCTCGCGGTGCTGCTCAACGAGGCGCGCGGCTGGGCGAAGGGGACGCTCGCGACCTATCAGGAGCGCAAGCAGTTCTTCGAGGGGATCGTCAACGGCAGCCCCGACCCGTGGAGCTGCTGCGCGACGACGGCGAGGGCGCAGGCGAGCAGGCCGTGCGCGAGCTGATCGCTCGCGCACAGGCTGCCCACGCGGTTCAGGTGTAGCGCCCTACGCGCGCCGCGTCACTGGTTCTGAGCGTCGATGCTGCCCCACGCCGCCAGCAGCAGGTCGCAGAGCAGCGCGTCGCGATCCTCCTCGCTGCTTGCGTCGAGGTCGTCGACGACGCGGACGACGAGGACGGCGTTGGAGAGACGGTCGAGCGAGCTTTCGTATGGTTCCATGGAGCGACCCTCGGTTGATGCAGTTGGACGAATTGCACAACAACTTCCACTCGTCCAAACCGGCGCGGACCGCTGTAGTTGCGGACACAAATTCGCGCCCGCGTCCAACTCGCGATCGCGCGCTTCGCCGTTTCGGCCAAGCGGAGGGCGTCGGCCTTGAGCGCCGCCGCACTGCACCTCGAGGGCCTCACCCGGCGCTACGGCGAACGCGACGCGCTGAGCGACGTCTCGCTGTCGCTGCAGACGGGTCAGACGCTCGTCGTGTTCGGCCCCAACGGCGCCGGCAAGACGACGCTGCTGCGCGTGCTCGCGACGCTGCTGCGCCCGCACGCGGGCCACGTCAGCGTGCTCGGCTCGCGCCTGCCCGATGAGGCGTGGGCGATCCGCGGCCAGGTCGGCCTGCTCGGCCACGAGCCGCTGCTCTACCGCGAGCTGACGGCGCGCGAGAACCTGCGCTTCCACGCGCGCCTGCACGGCGTCTCGGCGGCGCGCGTTGAGGAGGTGCTCGAGGCGGTCGCGATCTCCGCGCGCGGCGGCGAGCCGCTGCGGACGCTCTCGCGGGGGATGGTGCAGCGCGTCGCGGCCGCGCGCGCGGTGCTGCACGAGCCGGAGCTGCTGCTGCTCGACGAGCCGTACTCGAACCTCGACCCCGCGGCGATCGAGCTGCTCGCGCCGCTGATCGGCGCGGGCGCAAAGCGCACGCGCGTGATCTGCAGCCACGATCCGGGCGGCGGGCTGGCCGAGGCCGACGTCGTGCTCGGCCTGCGCGGCGGCCGCGCGGTGCTGCTGCGCACGGCGGCCGGGACGAGCGCCGCGGAGATCGCCGAGCTGTATCGATGAGGCGCACGGTCGGCGCGCTGCTGCGCAAGGAGCTGCTCGTCGAGCTGCGCACGCTGGAGTCGGTGCCGGGGATGTCGCTGTTCGCGGTGACGACGTTCGTGATCTTCCACTTCGCGCTCAACCGCAACTCGGTCGAAGGCGACCTCGCGTCGGGGATCCTGTGGGTGACGCTGCTGTTCGCGGCGATCCTCGGCATCAACCGGCTGTTCGTCGCGGACGCCGATCAGGGCGGCTTCGACGGCTTCATGCTCGCGCCGGTGGACCGCAGCGCGATGTTCATCGCGAAGACGATCACGCTGCTCGCGTATCTCGTCGTGCTCGAGCTCGTCGCCGTGCCGGCGTTCGCGCTGCTGCTGCTCGGCCCGCCGCTCGGGCACGAGCTCGGCGGGCTGATCGCGACGCTCGCGCTCGGCGACGTCGGCGTCGCGGTGATCGGCACGCTCGTCGCCGCGCTCGCGGTGCGCACCCGCGCGCGCGACCTGCTCGGGCCGCTGCTCGCGCTGCCGCTGCTCGTGCCGATCGTGATCGGCGGCGCGCGTGCGACCGCGCCGCTGCTCAGCCTCGGGCACCCGACCGGGCCGGCGGCGCGCTGGCTGCTGACGCTGGGCCTCTATGATCTGGTGTTCGGGCTGATCGCCTACGCCCTTTTCGATTTCCTCCTGGAGGACTAAAGATGGAGCGCTCCTCAAGCCGGCTCGCGGCCGGCTCCCCCGACACCGTGCAGCGCCCCGCGCTTCAGCGCTACGGCAGGGGCCTCCCGGCGCTGAGCATCGCGACGGTGCTCGCGATCGCGGTCGCGCTCGCGCTCGTCTTCTTCTACGCGCCGCTGGAAGCCGAACAGGGCTTCCTGCAGAAGATCTTCTACGTGCACGTGCCGCTCGCGATCATCGCGCTGTCGGGCTTCGTGATCGGCGGGCTGATGGCGATCCAGCACCTGCGCACGCGCGACCCGCGCTGGGACATGCGTTCCTACGTGACGATCCACATGAGCCTGATCTTCGCCGTCGGGACGCTGATCACCGGCTCGATCTGGGCGCGCGGGTCATGGGGGCACTGGTGGGTGTGGAGCGAGCCGACGCTCGTCTCGTTTCTGATCGTGTTCCTGCTGTACGCGACCTACCAGCCGCTGCGCTTTGCGATCGAGGACCCCGAGCGCCAGGCGCGCTACGCGTCGGTGTTCGCGATCACCGCCGGCGCGTTCGTGCCGCTGAACTTCATCGCCGTGCGCCTGTCAACCGCATACCTGCACCCGCGCGTGCTCGGCAGCACCTCCAATCTCCCAGGCTCGATGGCGTTCACGTTCCTCGTCTCGCTGCTCGCCTTCGCGCTGCTGTTCGCGACGCTGTGCAAGTACGAGCTGACCGCCAAGCACACCCGCTCGCAGGTCCGCGCCCTGCGCCGGCGCCTCGCCGGCGAGCACGCGGGCGTGCCGCGGCGGGGCCGCAGCGCCGTGCCGGCACTGGCGCCGCGGGTCGGCTCGAGCACGGCCGGGCAGGGCGCGCGATGAGCGCGCTGGTGCTCGCGGAAGTGCCGGCGCTGCCGCTGCACGAGGCCGGCAAGTACGTCGCCGGCGCGTACATCGTCGTGTTCGTGATCGTGCTGATCTACGTCGCGATCATGGCGATCCGCCTGAGCCACATCGAGCGCGACCTCGGCGAGCTGCTGAGCATCGCCGAGGACGCTCCCGAGGCGAGCGCCGAGCGGGACCCGCTGCGGGAGTCGACGCCGGCGTACCCCGTAAAGGGGCACGCGTGAGCGAGCTGCTGGCACTCGGCATCTCGCACAAGACGGCGCCGGTCGCGCTGCGCGAGCGGCTCGCGTTCACCGAGCAGGAGGGGGTCGAGTTCCTGCGGCGCGCGACCGCGACCGCGGAGGTGCGCGAGGCGGTCGTGATCTCGACGTGCAACCGCACCGAGGTCTATCTCGTCGTCGGCGATGCGGTGCGCGCGGAGTCCGACGTGCTCGGCCTGCTCGCCGACCGCGCGCACATCCGCCCGACGGAGCTTGCGGAAGCGATCTACTCGCCGCGCAACTGCGACGCGGCGCGCCATCTCTACAGCGTCACCGCGGGGCTCGAGTCGATGATCGTCGGCGAGGCCGAGATCCAGGGCCAGGTCAGGCGCGCCCATGAGGCCGCGATGCAGGCCGGCTGCACGGGGCCGCTGTCCAATCGCCTGTTCGCCGCCGCGCTGACGACGGGCAAGCGCGTGCGCACCGAGACGGCGATCGGCGCGAGCCGCGTAAGCGTCCCGTCGGTCGCGGTCGACCTCGCGCTGAGCGTGCTCGGCGACCTGCAGAGCCGCCACGTCGTGATCCTCGGCGCCGGCGAGACCAGCGAGCTGACCGCGCGCGCGCTCGCCGAGCAGGGCGCGGGGACGATCTTCGTCGCCAACCGCCACGCCGACCGCGCGCTCAGCCTCGCGCAGCGCTTCGGCGGCTCGGTCGTCGGGCTCGACGACCTCCCCGACCAGCTGCTGCGCGCCGACATCGTCGTCTCCTCGACCTCCTCGCCGCATCCGATCGTCGGGCACGAAGAGCTCGAGCTGGTGATGGCGGTGCGCGAGTCGCGCCCGCTGCTGCTGATCGACATCGCCGTGCCGCGCGACATCGACGCCGCCTGCGGCGAGCTCGACGGCGTGACGCTGTACGACATCGACGACCTCCAGGCGGTTGTCGCCCGCAACCTCAGCACGCGCGCAGAGGAGACGCCGCGCGCGCTCGAGATCATCGATGAGGAGATCCACCGCTTCGCGCGCTGGCTCGGGCAGCTCGACACGCTGCCGACCCTGACGGCGCTGCGCGAGCACGGCAACGAGATCGTCGAGCAGGTCCTCGCCGAGAACGCCGGGCGCTGGGACTCTGCCTCGCCGCGCGACATCGCGCGGATCGAAGCGGTCGCACGCGCGGTCATGAGCCGGCTGCTGCACGAGCCGACGATCCGCCTGCGCGGGCTCGGCGGCGAGCGCGGCCACGCGACGCTCGAGGTCGTGCGCGAGCTGTTCGCCCTGCTGCAGGACGCACCGGCCAAGGAGCCGCCCTCGGCGGAGCTGGCGGAGGTCCACGACCTCCGCCGCCGCCGCGAGCGCTGATGCGAATCGGAACCCGGCGCAGCGCGCTCGCGCTCGCCCAGGCCGAGGAGATCGCGCGGCTGCTCGGAGGCTGCGAGATCGTCCCGGTGGTGACGAGCGGCGATCGCGGCGAGGGTGTCGAGGACAAGTCGCGCTGGGTCGGCGAGCTCGAGCGCGCGCTCGAGCGCGGCGAGGTCGACATCGCGGTGCACTCCGCCAAGGACGTTCCCGGCGAGCTCGCCGCCGGCCTCGTGCTCGCGGGCGCGCCGGCGCGCGCGGGCGCCGAGGACGTGCTGTGCGGCGCGGGCGGCCTCGAGCAGCTCGACAGCGGCGCGCGCGTCGGCACCAGCAGCATCCGCCGCAGCGCGCAGCTGCGCGCGGCGCGCGCGGACCTCGAGATCGTGCCGATGCGCGGCAATGTCGACACGCGCCTGCGCAAGCTCGCGAGCGGCGAGTTCGATGCGATCGTGCTCGCGCGGGCGGGCCTGCAGCGGCTCGGCCGCGAGGACGCGCTCGGCGCTGTGCTCGATCCGGCGCAGTTCGTCCCCGCGCCCGGTCAGGGCGCGCTCGCACTGGAGCTGCGCGCGGCCGACACGCACGCCCACGACGCGCTCGCGGCGATCATCGACGAGGACGCCTCGAGCTGCCTGCGCGCCGAGCGCGCGCTCGCGCTCGCGCTCGACGCCGACTGCAACACGGCACTCGGCGCGCACGCGACGATGCACGCGGGCGTGCTGCAGCTGCGCGGTTGGCTCGGGCTCGACGGCGAAGCCGGCTGGGCCGGCGACCAGCTGACCGGCAGCGCAGCCGACCCCAAGGCGCTGGGGCGCGCGCTCGCAGCGCGTCTCGCGCTCGCGCGCGCGGCCGCCGAGCAGGGAGCCGGCGGCGCGTGAGCGGGCGCGTCTACCTCGTCGGCGCCGGCCCGGGAGATCCCGGCCTGCTGACCGCGCGCGCGCTCGAGCTGATCGCCGCGGCCGACGTCGTGCTGTATGACCGCCTGATCCCGGCGACGGCGCTCGACGGCGCGCGCGTCGATGCGGAGCTGCTGTTCGTCGGCAAGGAGGGAGGCGGCCCGTCGGTGCCGCAGGAGCAGACCGAGGCGCTGATGGTCGCGCGCGCGAAGGACGGCAAGTCGGTCGTGCGCCTGAAGGGCGGCGACCCGTTCGTGTTCGGGCGCGGCGGCGAGGAGGCGCTGAGGCTGATCGCGGCGGGGATCGCCTTCGAGGTCGTGCCGGGCGTCACCGCGGGCGTCGCCGCGAGCGCCTACGCGGGGATCCCGCTCACCCATCGCGGCCTCGCGAGCGCGGTCGCGCTGATCACCGGGCACGAGGACCCCGACAAGGATGAGACGGCGCTCGACTGGCCCGCGCTGGCAGCGTTTCCGGGCACGCTCGTGTTGTACATGGGCATCCGCCGGATCGAGCCGATCACCGCCGCGCTGATCGCCGCGGGGCGTCCGCCGGGGGAACCGGCGGCGGTCGTCGAAGGCGGCACGCTGCCCGGGCAGCGAACCGTCACGGGGACGCTCGAGACGATCGCTCGAGACGGTTCGCGCGGAGGCGATCCGCGCGCCCTCGATCACGGTCATCGGCGCGGTCGCCGCGCTCGCCGGCGAGCTCTCGTGGCTGGGCCCGCGCCCGCTCGCCGGGCGCACCATCGCGGTCACACGGGCGCGCGCGCAGGCCAGCGAGCTCGCCCGCGGCCTCGAACGCCTCGGCGCGCAGGTCGTGCAGGCGCCGGTGATCCGCATCCGCCCGCTCCCCGGGCCGCCACTCGATCCGAGCGGATACGACCTGATCTGCGTGAGCAGCCCGAACAGCGTCGCGAGCATGTTCGAACGCCTCGCCGCGGGCGGGCGCGACGCGCGCTCGCTGGCCGGCGCGAAGCTCGCGGCGATCGGCCCGGGCACCGCGCGCGCGCTCGCCGAGCACGGCGTCACGGCCGACATCGTGCCCACGCGATTCGTCGCCGAGGGGCTCGTCGAGGCGCTCGCTGGCGTAAGCGTCACGCGCGCGCTGATCGCGCGCGCGCTGCACGCTCGCGACGTGCTGCCGCAGGCGCTGCGTGAGCTCGGCGTAGAGGTCGACGTGCTCGACCTCTACGACACGATCGCCGAGCCGTTGAGCGCGGAGGCGCTCGCGCAGGCGCGCGCGGCGGACTACATCACGTTCACGTCCTCATCGACCGTGCGCCACTTCCTGGGCGCGATCGCCGCGACGACGAGCGGCGACAGCGCGGACTCCGCGCCGGAGCGGCCCGCCGTGGACGCACGCATCGTCTCGATCGGCCCGGCGACAAGCGCGACGCTGCGCGAGCACGGGCTCGAGCCGCAAGTCGAGGCCGAGCGGCACGACATCGCCGGTATCATCGACGCCTTGCTCGGCGACGCAGCACCCGGGGCGGCTGATGGCGGACGGTAGGCCGCTGCCTCCAGTCGTCACGTTCATCTCCGACTACGGGCACCTGGACGAGTTCGTCGGCGTCTGCCACGGGGTGATCGCACGGCGCTGCCCGAACGCGCTCGTGATCGACGTGACGCACTCGATCCCCAATCACGACGTGCGCGCGGGCGCGATCATGCTGCGTGCGGCGCTGCCGTATCTGCCCGCCGGCGTGCACCTCGCGGTCGTCGACCCCGGCGTCAGCGCCGTCGGCGCGCACGCGCGGCGCGCCGTCGCGATCCGCACGGCCGACCACGACCAGCTGCTCGTCGGCCCGGACAACGGCCTGCTGATGCCCGCCGCCGAGCGGCTTGCGGGCGTCGTCGAGGCGGTCGACATCGGCAGATCGCGCGAGCGCCTGGAGCCGGTCTCGCGGACATTTCACGGGCGCGACATCTTCGCGCCGGTCGCCGCCGCGCTCGCGGCCGGCGAGCCGCTGTCGGCCGTCGGCGAGCCGATCGAGGTCGACAGCCTGCGCCGCCTCGGGCTGCCCTCGCCGGAGCTGGGCGACGGCGCGCTGACCGCGCACGTGCTGCGCCACGACACGTTCGGCAACCTGATCCTCGACGCCAGCGAGGAGCACCTGACCGCGCTCGGCGCGGACCTCGGCGACGACCTCACCGTGCGCCACACCGGCGGTGTGCACACGGCGCGCTATGCGGCGACGTTCGCCGATGTCGCTCCCGGCGAGCTGCTGATCTACGAGGACGCCCAGCAGATGGTCGCGATCGCCGTCAACCGCGGCTCGGCCGCGGAGCGGCTCGGCGTGCGCCCCGACGACGATCTGCTCGTGCGCCGCGCGTGAGCGCGCAGGCCGGCGCGCACACGACATCCTCCCCGGCCGCGCTCGGCCGCCCGCGCCTGCATCTGCGCAGCACCGACTCGACCAACGAGCGGGGGCGCACGCTCGCGCTCGCGGGCGCGCCGCACGGGACGCTCGTGACGGCCGCCGCGCAGAGCGCGGGCCGCGGCCGCCAGGGCCGGCGCTGGGCGGCGCCCGCGGGCAGCGCGCTGCTGATGTCGCTGCTGCTGCGTGAACCCCCGCCGCTGCTGCCGCTGCTCGCCGCGGTCGCCGTCTGCGACGTCGTCGGCGACGGCGCGATGATCAAATGGCCGAACGACGTCGTCGTGCTCGAGCAGCCGACCGGCGGCGCTCCGCCGGCGCTCGCGAAGCTCGCCGGGATCCTGATCGAGGGCCGCCCCCACGAAGGCTGGGCGGTGCTCGGGATCGGCGTCAATGTCGCCGTGCGCCTGGAGCAGCTGCCCGCCGAGCTGCGCCCCGGCGCGCCGCCCGCGCCGGGCGAGAGCACGCCGCGGGCGGCGGCGACGCTAGGCCGCGGCGCGGCCGAGATCGAGCCGTTGCTCGAGCAGCTGCTGCGCGCACTCGAACTGCGCCTCGGCGAGCCCGCCGGGCAGACGCTCGCGGCGTGGCGCGAGCGCGACGCGCTGCGCGGGCGCGATGTCGCCTGGAGCGACGGCAGCGGGCGCGCGCAGGGAATCGACGGCGACGGGCGCCTGATCGTCGCGCTCGACGGCGGTGGCCAGACGGCGCTCAGCGCCGGCGAGGTCCACCTGCAGAGCGTGCGCTAAGCCTGCTCGCCGGCGTGGTCGAGCGCCTCCTTGACGTCGCGGCGCAGTTCGCTCTGCGCGCGCTGCTCGCTGCCCGGCTGCTCGACCGGCGTCGCTGCGGGCCTGCCGTTGGCGCTGCCCTTCGCGCCCTTGCGCCTGCGGCGGCCGTTGCGCGCTCGGCGTTTGGGGAAGTTTCGCAGCAGCTCGCGCGCGAGCGCCGGCGGCTTGCGCGCCATCCGCGTGCGCGCCCCGCGCAGCGCCTCCTCGGCCTCGGGAGTGTGCGCGAGCGCGGCCGCGAGCAGCGCCGCGGCGAGGCGGCGGTCCTGCTTGCGCGCAGCGTGGATCAGGCGCCGCGCGTTGCGCGCGTGCGCGCCGCCGGCCGAGTTGACGAGCAGCCCGAGCAGGCGCTTGGTCTCCGGCCAGCGCTGGACCGCGTACTCCTCGTGGACGTCGCGCGTGTACTCCGCCAGGCGCCAGATCCAGGCGTTGGCCTGATCGCGCCGTCCGATCCGCCGCTCGACGAGCGCGCGCAGCATGATCTTGGTCGCCTCCTTGCGCTCCTCGCGCGGCCAGCCGCCGATGATGTCGATCGCCTCATCGAAGGAGTCGGGGTCGCGCAGCACGGCGATGTCGGTCAGCGCGCGCAGCCGCAGCTGCGCGTTCGTGTTGCGCTTGACCGCCGTGATCAGGAAGCGGGCCTTGAGCTCGCCGGTGCGATCGAAGTGCAGCATCGCACGCGCCCGGCGCCAGCCGTTGGGGGCGACGCGCGCGCCCGCCAGCGCCGCCCACAGATGCTGCTCGCCGTAGTCGAGGTGCTCGACCGCGATCCGCCACAGCTCGCGCTCGAAGACCGCGAAGCGCCGCTCCTCCTCCGCGCACACCGGCAGCACGCGGCGCTCGACGCGCATCCTGCGGCCGCGGCCGCGGCGGACGGGCCCGACGACGATCGCGCCGCCGCGATAGACGTCGCGGTCGAGCAGCGAGTGCAGCGTCACGACCGGGTCATCGTGCTTGGTCGCCGGGTGCACGAAGTCGACGACGAGGCCGGCCTCCTTGCCGGGGTGGCGCCGCGTGACGCGGCCGACACGCTGCTGATAGATGCGCTTGGAGGCGGTCGGCGCGAGGTGCACGCAGACCGTCGCGCGCGGGCTGTTCCAGCCCTCGGCGAGCAGCTGCGCGTTGATCAGCACGTCGATGTCGCCGCGCTCATAGCGCGCGAGGATCTCCACGAGCTCGCGCTTGGGCGTCTCGCCCGAGACCGCCTGCGCCTTCATGTTCTCCGCGCGGAACGCTTCGGCGAGGTTGTACGCGTGGCGCACGCCGGCCGCGTAGACGACTCCCGGAACGCCGTTGAAGCGCGTCTTGTAGAGGTTCGCGACGGCCATGTTGAACGGCTGCTGGTCGAGCAGTTTGGCGAGCTCGTCCTGGTCGAACTCGGTGTCGATCTCGCCGCGGCGCAGCGGCACCTTGGCGATCGTGCGAACGCCGACGCCCGGCGAGATGCGCACGCAGCGCAGCGGCGAGATCACGCCGCGGCGCGCCGCCTGGGCGAGATCGAAGCGCGAGGTCTGCGTCGGGAACAGGTCGGTGACGTGGCGCGCGATCAGCGCGCCGGTCGCCGTCATGCCGATGAAGATCGGCCCCGTCCACTCGCGGATCGCCGCGCTCGTCTTCTCGCCGAGCGCGGTGTGCGCCTCGTCGCAGATCACGATCGTGTACGCGCTCGAGATCTTGCCGGCGTTGCGCACGAACCACTGGTAGGTCTCGACCGTGACCGGGCCTTTGACCGAGTCCTCGCCCTTCAGCAGCGGGCGGCTGATGCGCTTGGAGTAGCCGCGGTCGCGCAGCTCGCCGTGGAACTGGTCGACGAGGTTGCGGCGGTGGGTGAGGATCAGCACGCCGCCCGTCTGCGACGCCTCGACGAAGCCGAGCGCCGCGACGGTCTTGCCGGCGCCGGTCGCGTGCTCGAACCAGAAGCGCTTGGCGGCGTTGGGATCCTCGGGCTGCTCGCCGAGCGCCTCCTCCTCGTCCTCGTCCTCGACCCAGTCGCGCGGCTCCTCCTCGGATTCTGTCTCCTGCTCGGGCTCGTCGTCCTCCTCCTCGTCCTCCTCCTCGGGCTCATCGTCGAGGTCGTCGTCGTCCTCGTCCGGCGCGGCGCGCTGCACCGGGCCGAGGTCGTCGTCGTCGAGCTCGTCCTCCTCTTCCTCCTCTTCGTCCTCCTCGTCCTCGACCGCGTCAAGCGTGCCGCTCTGCGCCGGCGCCGCATCGGCGCCATCCTCGACTTCCTCGGCTTCCTCGGCTTCCTCGGGGCCGAGGATGTCGGCCGAGGCGAGCAGCTCGGGCGAGGCCGACGCACCGCCGCCGTTGCCGTTCGGCGCCGTGCGCTGCGCGTCGGCGAGCAGCGCCGTGAGCGTGCCGGAGAGCGCATCGACCTGGTGTGCGGAGAGCACCGTCCCGTCGACGAGCGTCGGCTCGTCCTCGTAGAGCACCCGTTCGAGGCCGAGCAGCAACGAGAACTCGCGCCGCCACGCGGTCGAGGGCGTTTTGCTCTTCGGGTCCGCCGCGAGCTCCGCGAGCGCCATGTCGAGCGCGCGCCGGCGCGGCGTTCCCGGCGCGAGCGCGACCGCGGCGTCCTCGCCGTCGTGCAGGAAACGCTCGCGCACGAGCTTCTCCGCGCGGGCGATGTCGGCGGGTTTCGGAATGGGCGCGGCCGCGAGGGCCACTGAGGTGGACTCGGCCATAGAGGCTCTGGACTTCGAGACAGAGCCGCTGTCGAAAGTGGCTTCGGCGCGGCTCGAAAGAGTTGGCGCCGGACTGGCGCCGTTCGCCGGTTCCCTGGAGAACCCCGGCTCTGACGATGTCCCCAGGATATAGCACGCTGAGGTTCGATTGAAGTCGAGGAGATCTGCCACCCTTAGCGGCGATGACGATCAAGCGCCTCTCAGCGGCTGTCATCGCCGTCGCGGTGCTCGCGCTGCTGCTCGTGGGACTGCTGCAGCTCGGCAGCTCACCGCAGGCGCGCGAGCCCTCTCAGCTCACGCCCGCGCAGATGCGCGTGCGCCTCGCCGGCTCGCCGCCGGCGCTCGCCGCGCTGCACGCGCAGGCCGACGAGATCCTCCCCGGCGGGCTGCCCGCGCTGCGCGCGCGCCTGGCCGCGCTGCGCGGCCGGCCGGTCGTCGTCAACAAGTGGGCGTCATGGTGCGCGCCGTGCCGCGCCGAGTTCGGCATCTTCCAGCGCGTGTCCGTCAGCGACGGGCGCAGCGTCGCGTTCGTGGGAATCGACTCGGGCGATGAAACGCCGCAGAACGCGATCAGCTTCCTGCGCTCCTTCCCGGTCAGCTATCCGAGCTACTACGACCACAGCGACCAGGCGGGCCTCGCGATCACCGACTCCGCGTTCACGCCCGTGACCGTCATCTACAACGCCCGCGGCGGCACGTTCATCCACCAGGGGCCCTACCCGAGCGTCGCCAAGCTCGAACACGACATCAGGCGCTACGGGCTGGACGCCTGAGCATGCCCGAGCTGCGCATCGACCCGCTCAGCGGGCATCGCACAATCATCGCCGGGGAGCGCTCGCTGCGCCCGGGCGGCGAGCCGACGTGCGCGCCGGCCGAGCCGGTCGACCGCGAGCGCGATCCGTTCGCCGACGGGCACGAGGACCGCACGCCGCCGGAGCTGTACGCGCTGCGCCCCGACGGCGCCCGCGCCGACTCGCCCGGCTGGAGCGTGCGCGTCGTGCCGAACCTGTACCCCGCGCTGAGCCCCGCCGACGGCGCCGGCGCGCGCAACGGCGACAGCGCGGAGCTCGGCGGACGCGGCCAGCCGGAGCTGTTCACATCGCTGCCCGCGACCGGCGCGCACGAGGTGATCATCAACGGGCCGCAGAGCGTGCTGTCGCTGGCGGAACTCCCCGTCGAGCAGGTCTGCGCGGCCGTCGAGGTGTGGCGCGAGCGCATGCGCGAGCACGCCGGCAGCGCATACCTGCAGCTGATCGTCAACGAGCGGCGCGAGGCGGGCGCGTCGCTGCCGCACACGCACGCGCAGCTCTACGCGCTCGACTTCGTGCCGGCGGCGGTCGCGCGCGAGCGCGAGCGCGCCGGCGCCTACACGACCCGCACGATGGGCCAGAGCCTGCTCGGGGACCTCGTCGCCGAGGAGGTCCGCCGGCGCGAGCGGATCGTCGCGATCGACGAGGAGGCCGTGCTGATGGCGCCGTACGCGTCGCGGCTGCCGTTCCAGCTGATGCTCGCGCCGCGCCGTCCGCGCGCGCGCTTCGAGGACGCCGGCGCCTCCGGCGCGGCACTGCTGCACGACGGGCTCTCGCGGCTCGCGCGCCACCTCGGCTCGAGCCCGCCGCTGAACCTGTGGGTGCGCACGGCGCCGCTCGGCGCCGAGGACTTCTGCTGGCGGATCGACGTGCTCCCGCGCCTCACCCATCTCGCCGGGCTGGAGCTCTCGACCGATGTCAACCTCAACATCGTCGCCCCCGAGCACGCCGCGTCGATCCTGCGCGAGGCCTAGCCCGAGAGCGGCCGCGCCGCGCGCAAGCTAGGCTCAGCGGCGATGCCGCCGGAGGAACGCTTCCTACCCCGCTTCGCCGCCGAGCCGCCGCAGGAGGAGCTGCCCTACGGGCGCTGGGAGGAGCGCCTGCGCCAGGAGTTCCTGACGGCCGCGCTCGGACTCGACGGCGAGCATGAGAACCTCGGCGAGCCCGGCGCCGTCACGTGGTTTCCAGACCGCACCTGGCACGGGCGCACCTACGTGCCGGGGACCTCGCGCACGTCGAGCGGGCTCGAGCTGTTCGGCTACGTGCGCTTCGTCGCCGGCGAGCAGGACGAGGAGCCGAGCGACTTCTCAGCGCACGTCGACTTCACCGAGGAGACCGCCGAGCGCAACCCCGACTGGCGCATGGATCTATGCGAGGAGGTGATCGGCAGCTGGCGCGGGCAGTTCGGCGGGGTCGCCTCGATGACGCTCGTGTGGGGGCGCCCGCTGGTCTCCGGCGGGCGCATCGCCACCGCCGAGCTGGCCGAGCTCGCGGTCGACCAGTGCGAGCTGATCGATGAGCGCTTCACACTGATCGCGCCGGACGACTACCGCCACGATCTGCTCGAGATCAGGCTGTTCGACGTCAAGGGCCGCGAGCTGGCGCGCGAGTCGCTGTACGCGGGCGAGGATGAGGACGGCGACGGCGCGGCGGAGGCCACGGCGCAGTAGCCGCTTCCTCCGCCGCGCACGACGGCGTCGCCGCGCCGCCCGGCCTATTTCCCGGATTCGACCTTGTTGCACGCCGACAGCGCCGCTTCCTTTGCCGGTCCACCGGGGATCGGCGAGGAGTTGACGATTTCGACGCACACCTTCTTCGCCGCTTCGCGGGCTGCGGCGACGTTGCCCTTCCCCGCTTCGTTGCAGATGTTTTCGAGTTTCGCCTTGACGCTCGCCGAGACCGCGGCGTGAGTCACGCCCGCCCGGCAGGCCGCGACGGCGGCCTGGGTGATCTGGCTGCTCGCGCCCGACACCGACGCCGGCGTGGAGATCGTCGGCGTCGGCGAGGTGCTTGCCGTGCTGGTGGAATTCGAACCGCTGCTACCGCACCCGGCGACGAGCACTCCGCTGAGGAGTACGACGGCGAGCCACGGGGATCGTCTTGTGACCATTGGTCCCCCTAGTTGAGCGGACGCCTGCCCACGACCGTCGGGCCGCCGAGGAACGTCCTGTTGGCGCAAGGCTATCTGCATCTACGGACGCGGCGCGAGCAGCGCCGCACGCTGCTCGCGCCTCGGCAGGTACTCCTCGCCGGCCTGTCGCGCGCTCGCGCTCGCCCACTCGGTCGTGCTCAGCAGCGCAAGCGCGATCACGACCAGTCCACAGCCCGCGACGATCCGCCAGCCGGCCTGGCTCGACGCGACGAAACCGGCGCCGATCGGTCCCGCGGAGACCGCGACGAGCGCACCGGCGACCGCGACGCCGAGCGTCTGCCCGACCTGGCGCGAGGTCGACGCGACCGCCGCCGCGACGCCCGCCTGGGCCGCCGGCATGCCCATCACCGCGGTGTTCGTGATCGGCGGGTTGACCATGCCGAAGCCGATCCCGAAGATGACATACGCGGGCAGCAGCGACACGAGCGCGCTGTCGCGCGCGATGCCCGTCATCAGGATCCCGCCGAGGGCCAGCCCGAGGCCGCCCGCGAGCAGGCTGATGCGCGGCCCGCGGCGGCCGACGAGCCGCCCCGAGAGCGGCGAGAAGACCAACGTCATCGCCGCCAGCGGGAGCGTATACAGGCCGGCTTCGAGCGCCGACAGGTGGCGCACGTCCTGCAGGTACAAGGTGTTCAGGAACAGGAACACGCCGAGCGCCGCGAACGCGCAGACGGCGGTCGCGCTCGCGCTCGAGAACGGCACGCTGCGGAAGAAGCCGAGCTCGAGCAGCGGGTCGCTGCGCCGCGGCTCGTACGATCAGCAGCGCGAGCAGCGCCGCACCCGCGAGCGCGAACAGCGCGAGCGTCTGCGGCGAGTCCCAGCCGGCGCTCGGCGCCTCGATGATCGCGTACGTCAGCGACGCCAGCAGCACGATCACGAGCACCTGCCCGACCGGGTCCAGGCGCCGCGGGCGCGGCGCGCGCGACTCGGGCACGAAGCGGATCGTCAGCGCGAGCGCGAGCAGGCCGACGGGGATGTTGATCCAGAAGATCGAGCGCCAGCCCCCCGACTGCACGAGCGCGCCGCCGACGACCGGGCCGAGCGCGAGGCTGACTCCGACCGTCGCCCCCCACATGCCGATCGCCTGCGCGCGCTCGCGCGCGTCGGTGAAGACGTTGCGGATGATCGACATCGCGACCGGGTTGAGCATCGATCCGCCGACGCCCTGGAGCATGCGAAAGGCGATCAGCCAGCCGAGGCTCGGCGCCAGGCTGCAGAGCAGCGAGGCGAGCGTGAACAGCACGAGGCCGAGCTTGAACACGCGCCGGCGCCCGAAGCGGTCGCCCATCGAGCCCGACAGCATCAGCAGGCTCGCGAGCACGAGCGTGTACGCATCGACGGTCCACTGCAGGCCGGCGACGCTCGTGTGCAGCTCGCGCCCGATCGACGGCAGCGCGACGTTCACGATCGTGTTGTCGAGACCGACGATCAGCAGGCTCATGCAGCAGATCGCGAGCACCAGCCGGCGGCGGCTGCGCGTCAGCCCGCCAGCGCCGGCGCGTGTGACCGTCGTCGTCCCGGGTCCCGCCATCGACTCAGTCTGCCCACTTCCGCGCGAAATCCCGGCGCGCTCTACCCGTAACGAGAGGACCCCACGTAAAGTGCCGGGCGCGTGAGACGAATCAGGTGTCGCAGATCAGTCATTTCGAGCCTGGCCGCCGCGCTGGCATCGGCCTCGCTGACGGCGTGCGCCGGCGGCGGGCTGGGTGCGGCGGGGACGTTCACACCGACACGTGCCGGCACGCTGACCGTCGCGACCGCCCAGATCCCCAACCCGGGCCTGTGGGAAGGCAGCTTCGCGCACCCGACCGGCGGCTTCGAGTACGGCCTCGCGCGGGCGCTCGTGCATCGGTTTGGCCTCGCGCATCTCAAGGTCATAGATGTGCCCTTCAAGCAGCTCGTCGCCGGCCGACTCGACGGAGCCGATCTCGCGCTGTCTGACATCACCGTCAACGACGAACGCGCCGAACACGTCGACTTCTCAACCTCCTACCTGCGTGCGCCACCCGCGATCCTGGTCCGTCCCGGGACCAGCGTGCCCGACGTCCAGGCGGCGGAGAGCCTGCATTGGGCGGTACAGACGGGCACAACGCTGCAGAGCGCCCTCGAGGAGACGATCCGCCCGTACGAAGCACCGCAGGTCCTCGACCACCAGCGAGAAGTCCTGCTCGCGCTGCGCGTGGGACGAGCCAGCGCGGTGATGCTCGATCTGCCGGTCGCGCTGGCATACGCGCGGGCGTCGCCTCACCTCTACGAAGTCGCAGCGCAGCTACCCAGCCAGGACGTGCTCGCGGCTGCGCTGCCGAAGGGGTCCGAAAACCTTGAAGCGGTCGACTCGGCGATCCGGGCGCTGACAGCGGACGGCACGATCGAACGGCTCGGGCGAGAATGGCTCACACCGGCCTGCAGGAAGGCCAGGCCGAAGAAGTACCGGCTCTGAGGACCGAACCGTGACGACGTTGTCCGCCCTGCACACGCCGTTCGCGTCGCTGCTCGAGATCTCCTCGCCGAAGGGCGCGCCCTGGGAGTTCCTGGTGATCTTCGCGACGCTGCTGCTCGGGCCGCTGCTCGTGCAGCGCGCGCGCATCCCCGGGATCATCGGCCTGCTCGTCGGCGGCTTCGTGATCGGCCCGCATGGCCTGGGGCTGATCGGATCGGGCAACAGCACGCTGCCGGATCTCGGGCAGCTCGGACTTCTGTATCTGATGTTCGTCGCCGGCGTCGAGCTCGACCTCAACCTGCTGCGCGCGCATCGACGTGCGGCGATCGTGTTCGGACTGCTGACGTTTGCGCTGCCGATGACGTTCGGGACGCTGCTCGGCCTGGCCCTCGGCTGGGAGGCGCAGGCCGCACTGCTGCTCGGGGCGCTGCTGTCCTCGCATACGCTGCTGACCTACCCCGCCGTGCGTGACGCCGGCCAGGCATCCGATCCGGCGGTCGCGACCGTGGTCGGCTCGACCGTGCTGACCGACACACTCGCGCTGGTCGTGCTCGCCGGCGTCGCTGGCTCCGCCGGCGGCGGACGCTCGGGAATCGAAGTCGCGGTTCAGCTCGTCGTCGGCCTCAGCGCCCTGATCGGATTCAGCCTGCTGGTCCTGCCGCTGCTCGCCGGGTGGGCGTTCCGCGTCCTCAGCGCCGAGCGCTCCGTGCGCTACGTGGTCGCGGTCACGGCGTTCCTCTCGGCCGCGACAGTCGCCGAGCTCTTCGGCATCGAGGGGATCGTCGGGGCGTTCTTTGCCGGACTCGCGCTCAACCACCTGGTGCCCAACGAAGGACAGCTGATGGAGCGCATCGGCTTCTTTGGAGGGGCGGTGTTCATCCCCGTGTTCATGGTTTCAGTTGGCCTGATCCTCGATCCCGCGGTGATGGTCGAGGCAGAGACATTGAAGCTCGCCGCGCTCTTCCTGCTCGCCTGCCTCGGCGGGAAGACGCTCGCCGCGATCATCTCGGCACGACTGCTCCGCTTCTCGCGACCGCAGGCGGAACTCCTGTTCTCGTTGAGCGTCGCGCAGGCCGCCGCGACGCTCGCCGCGACCGTCATCGGCTTTCAGCTCGGCCTGTTCGGGAACTCCGTCGTGAACGCGGTGCTTGTCGTGATCCTCGTGACCGTCGTGATCTCGACGATCGTCGCGACGCGCGCGAGCAACCGCCTGACGGCGCAGGAGGACGGGCCGCGCCCGCTCGGGATGCGCGTGGTGGTGGGCGTCGGCGACCCCGAGCTCGCATGGGGCGCTCTGTCGATCGCGGAGCGTGTCGCGCGCGCAGACGGGGGCGTCGTCCATCCCGTGCTCGTGGTCCCTGAATCGGCTCCGATCGCGCCGAAGTCGGCGCGCGAGCGCTTCCGGCGCGTGATCGCGACGACCGGCGTCGACGGCCTCTCCTCGACGATCGTCGATCGCTCCGTTCTGCATGGAGCCCTGCGTGCCGGCGCAGCGGCGGAAGCAACGCTGATTCTCGCCGCCGAGCCGGCCGGGATCGACGCCTCAAGCGACGACATCGCGATCGGCGAGAGCGACGACGCGCTCTACCAGCCGTCTGTCGCAATCGTCCGCGGCAGGGCGCAACGGCTGGGCATCGTCCGCACACTCGGCGACGCCCGGACATGCTCGGGCGTGGCTGCCGAGATGGCCAGACGAGTCGCCGGCGGCGAGCCGGACTCACTCGACAACGATGACCCTGAGTGGTCGACACTGCTTGGCGCCGACGACGTCACCTTCGCCGTCGCGTCGAGGCGCGAGGAGCTGCGACACGATGTCAATGGGCCCAGCCGACTGCCGGGAATTCTCGTCCTCACCCTCGCCGGGGCACCACGCGAAGAGCGGCCGCGCACCGGCGACGCGGGCGTTCGCACAACCCGCCGCGACAGACCTGCGGCGCCCACGGCGCCGCAGGTCGATGAAGGCGCCTAGCCCTTGAGCGAGTGGAATTCGCCGAGCGCGATCGGCAGCGTCGGCGTGAACGGTACGAACGCATACGGCTTGCTGACATCGAAGCCGGCCTTTTCAGCGGCCGCCTTTTCAGCGAACGGCAGCAGCGCTTCAACCGCCGCGCCGATGTTCTTCAGCTCGAGCGTGCGCTCGTAGCCGTTGTTGTTCGGCGGCGCGATCGGCTCCGCCGTCTTCTGGATCCCGGTGATCGTGCTCAGCGGACCGCCGTCGGCGGGCGTCACGTCGCCGCCGACGACGCGTGCGAGCGTGCGGTGGTCGGACTCGATGCCCATGATCCGCGCGGCCGTCACGCGCAGCGCGGATGAGCTGAAGTCGCGAACGCCGACGAGGTAGGCGGCGATGAACGCGTCCTCCAGCGTCACGAGGATGTTCAGCGTGGTCTGCGCGTCGCTGAACATGTTCGGCGGGTAGTAGAACGAGGTGAACGGCGTCGGCTTCTTCGTCAGGCTTTCCTCGAGCAGGTAGTGAGACATCTCCTCCTGCCTTGCAGCTTCGAGGTAACCCTGGTCGTCCGCCGGTATGTTTTTGAAGAACGGCGAGGTGTTGATGATGTTCGTGTACGTCGTCACCGCGAGCGCCTCGGCGATCTGCGCCGCTTTCAGGATCGTCAGGTCCTTGTGTGTGACGCCGCCCTTCTTCGCCTCCTTTGCGAGTGCGGCCGCCGGTCCGAGCATTCCCAGCCCGGCAGCGCCCGCGCCCGTCGCGGCGGCGCTCTTCAGAAAGCCCTTGCGGGTGAACGGCGCGGTCCACGCGTCAGTCACCGCCGGCGCTCCCGAATGATCGGCCGCGGATCCGTTGTGTTTGTCAGGCATTGCTGTCTCCTCTGAGTGGATGTTGAACTTCTTCATCCACGACTGCGTGCGAGCGCTGAGTCTGGATCACAGCCGGACCGTGCACGCAATCCAGCTGCCGGCGAGGTCGCGCCGCGCGACGCTCGCCCGCGAGAGTGCAAAACGATTCCGTCCGCGCCCTAGAATCTGATTGCCGCGGCCGCAGAAACCGGTCGCGGGGACGACAACGCGAACAGGAGCCAGCCAGTGCCCGAGACAGCGACATACAAAAACGAAGGGATGTTCGGCTCGGTCGAGACGATCGGCACGGCCGGCGTCTTCGGCCAGGTGATGGGCCTGGTCGCGGTCACGCTCGCGTTCTTCACACTCGGCGCCTACCTCGGCCGGGACATCATCGGCTTCGGCTCGATCGCCTGCTTCATCGGCGGCTTCGTCTGCATCATCGGCCTGAACGTCGCGACGCGACGCTCGGAGATGCTCGCGATCACACTGCTGTTCGGCGCGGGCACACTGCTCGGTCTCGGCATGGGCGGCGTGCTCAACGCGTACGCCGAATCCGAACCCGACGCCGTCTGGCAGGCGGCCGGCGCGACCGCGCTGTTCGTGAGCGCGCTCGGCGCCACCGGCTACGCGATCCGCCAGGACCTCTCGCGCTTCTACCGGCTGATGTTCTTCCTGCTGATCGGCCTGCTCGTGTTCGGGCTGATCGGCCTGTTCGTCGCGATCCCTTCCGGCAACATCATCTACTCGCTCGCCGGCCTCGTGATCTTCGGCGGCTACACCGTGCTCGACTTCAACCGCATGCGCCGTGCCGGCATGCAGGAATCGGTCCCGCTCGCGGCCGGCATCTTCCTCGACGTGATCAACATCTTCCTGTTCTTCCTGCGCATCTTCGGCGGGCGCAGCTGACCCTCCAGCTCCGCGCGCTTGTGCTTGCTGGTACGATCGCCGTGTAGCTGAGGGCAGCGGAGGCGAGTCCGGAAGGGGGACGAGATGGCTGGCATCACCCGCAGGGAGCTGCTGCAGGCCGGGGCGGGAGCGGGGGCGCTCGCGCTCGGCGCGAACCCGCTGATCCAACAGGCGCTCGCGATGCGCCCGGGCAAACTGACGGACATCGAGCACGTCGTGATCCTGATCCAGGAGAACCGCTCGTTCGACCACTATTTCGGCACCCTGCCGGGCGTCCGCGGGTTCGCCGACCCGAGCGTCCCCAGCAGCGTGTTCTACCAGCCGGGCTATCCCGCGCCGGGCTACGGCGGGCAGCTGCTGCCGTTCCATCTCGACCCGAGCGGGATGAGCGGCAACAGGTGCTTCCCCGACATCACGCATGAGTGGGCGCCGCAGCACGAAAGCTGGGACGAAGGCGCGATGGACGGGTTCGTGCGCACGCACCTCGCCGTCGATGGGCCCGAAGCCGGCCCGGCGACGATGGCCTACTACGAGCGCTCGGACATCCCCTTCTACCACGCCCTCGCCGAAGCGTTCACGATCTGCGACAACTATCACTGCTCGGTCCTCGGCCCCACGCACCCCAACCGGCTGTACAGCATGTCGGCGTCAATCGACCCTGAAGGCGTCAACGGGGGCCCGCTCGTGGAAACCCTCGGCCCGCCGAAATTCCAGGAATTCGAGGGCCGCTTCAAATGGATGACGATGCCCGAGCAGCTGTCCGCCGCCGGCGTCAGCTGGAAGGTCTACACAGGATCCAGCAACGGGCTCTACGACAACGTCCTCAACTTCTTCGAGGCCTACAAGACGAACCCCGAACTCGCGGCGCGGGGGCTCGACCCCGTCTACCCGAACGACTTCGTCGCCGATATCAAGAACGACGAACTGCCCCAGGTCTCGTGGGTGAACGTGTCGCTCGATGAAACCGAGCACCCCGGCTACTCATCCGCCAAGGTCGGCGAGTTCATCGTCGAAAGCCTGCTGCACAGGCTCAAATCCCACGGCACGTGGGACTCGACGGCGCTGTTCCTGACGTGGGACGAGAACGGCGGCTTCTTCGACCACGTCGCACCACCCGTTCCCCCCCTCGGCACACCCGGCGAGTATCTGAGCGTCGAAGACGCGACCGGCGACGACGGCGGGATCATGGGACCGATCGGGCTCGGCATCAGGGTGCCGATGATCATCATGTCGCCGTTCAGCCGTGGCGGGTTCCTCTGCTCGGACACGTTCGACCACACCTCGATCCTGCGCTTCCTGGAGACCCGCTTCGGCGTCGAAGTCCCCAATCTCAGCGCCTGGCGACGCGAGGTGACCGGGGACCTGACGAGCGCGTTCAACTTCGCCGGGCCGAACAAGCGCGGGCCGGTGCTGCCGAACGTCAAATTGACGAAACGCGAAGCCCAGAGCGGCGCATGCGAGGAGTCCGACCCCGTCGTCGTGCCGCCCAACTCGTTCCCCGAAGAGGGCGAACGTGAATGGCGGCATCCCAGCGGGCCATAGCCGTGGCAGCAGCTGAGCGCCGCTGAGGCAGCGACGCCGCGGCCCCTCAGCCGCGTTCGATCACGCGCAGCGCGAGCGTTTCGGCGTCCGCGCGCGATGCGCCGTCGCGATCGTCGCTGACGCGCTCGAGCGCCAGCCCGAGGCCGGCGTTGCCCGACTCGAGCAGCGCCGTCGCCGATCCCGCGCGCAGCGGCCCGACGCGGAGCTCCAGCTCGAGCGGCGCGAGTCTCACGTCGACGCCCAGGCCGTCCGCGCCGATCGCGCCGTCGGCGCTCGCCGCGATCGCGGTCGCGAGGAGCCCGACGTCGGCGATCCGCTCGGCGGCGAAGCCCGCGTGCGCCGCCAGCGCGCCCAGCAGGCGAGGCAGGGCCGCCCGCGCCACCGCGCTCGGGGCAAGGGAGATCTCGAGCCTGCCCGCGCCCTCGCCCTCGCCCGCGCCGGCGATGCGCGCCCGCGGCTCGTTGCCCTCGAGCTGCTCGAGCGCGGCCGCGTCCGGCGTCGCGAACAGCATGCTCACCTCCGTGCCGCCGCCCGCGAGTTTGCTGAACGCGACGCGCTCGGTGAGCGCATGGACGATCGGCATGCCGATCCCCGTGTGAGGCTGCGTTCGCTCGCCGAGGTGCGGGCGGATCCCGATGCCGCGATCGCGCACCGCGACCTCGACCGCTCCCGACAGCGCGTGGAAGTCGACCTCGAGCGGCCCCTCCCCGCCGTCGTAGGCGTGGTGCACGACGTTGTTGCAGGCCTCGATCACCGCCGTGTTGAGATCGTCGGTCTCGAGCGCCTCGAGGCCGAGCGCCGCGGCGAGCCCGAGCAGCGCCTCGTGCACGAGCGCGACGGTCTCCGCCGTGTTCGCGCCGGCGATGTGGATGTTCGAGAGCCCGGCCATCGATGCGCCCGCCAGGAGTCGAACCTGGAGCCACCGCCCGGGGCGCTGATGCTGCGCGTGCATCGTCGCAGAGCCGTCCCGCGGAGCGGCACGCGCGGGTAGCCGCGGCTGGCAGACGCTGCCGCCGCGGCGGGCCGGACGTCTCGGCGGTCCTGCAGGACGAGAATTCCGCTCTCGCCCGAGCCGCCGTCTATTTTCTGCGGCGCCGCTTGGCGGGCTTGTGGTAGTGAACGAGCAGCGCCTTCGTGGCGTGCGCCGCGTGCCCGCCCGTCGGCGTGAAGGTAACGGACAGCGCCACGTGCAGGGACCGCAACGCGTGCAGCGTGCGTAGCGCGCTCGCCGTCGCCTTGAGCGTAAGCGTGAGCTCGCCGGCGGCGTGGCTCGTGACGGTGCCGCGAGCGAAGCTCAGCACGCGCGTGATCCGCTTCGGTCTGTGATGCGCGCGCAGCCTGAGCGTCGTGAGCTTGTACGTGGCCGCCACGCGGAACTGCCCGGCGTCGGTGTCCTTGAGAACGAGCACCAGCCGGTTGTGCGAATCGAGCTTCGCGCTGACGATCTGAAACGCGCTCGACGGGGGAGCTGGCGCGGGGGCGGGCGAGGGGACCGGCACGACCGGCTGTACGAGCTCGAACGCGCCGATGTCGCACGCAGGGCCCGAAGGGCGCGGGGTGCCGCGTTGATCGGTCGTCCCGGCGCACGCTGAGTCGCTGCTCGGCACCTCGTCGATCGCCGCGCTGCCGGCGCCGAGCGCGAGCGTTTCCGTCGGGCCGCCGTTCGCAGCGAGCGGCCCGAGCCTCGGGTCGCCGGTGACCTCGTGCGCACACGATGCATCGGGGAAGCTGAGGTTGTGGCCGAGGCTCGCGACGCTGCTGTTCGTGTCGAGTTCGCAGTTTGTCGCGCCGTTTGCCGCGATCAGCGAGTCGTGCTCGCTCAGAACCGACGGCTTCGTTGTCAGGCCGATCACGTCGATTCCCGACCCTGCCGCAACGCCGCCCGCCTTCGTGTTGGCCGCGACCGTGGCCGCGATCAGGCTGAGGTCGCCGTCGATCAAGTCGATCGCGTCGCCTTCGCCGCTCGCGCTCGTGTTGCCCGTCAGCGTCGAGTCGGTGACCGTGACCGCCACCGCGGATGGGGCGGCTGTCTCGAGCCCACCGCCCGGGCCGCCGTTCCCGCCCGAGCCGGTGGCGTTGCCGGCGATCGTGCTGTCAGTGATCGTAAGCGCCGCCGCGCTCTCGATCCCGCCGCCTTCGCCGCCGTCCCCCGCGAACACCGTGGCCGTGCCGCCGTCGCCGGTCCGGTTGGTCGCGACCGTGCTCGCCGCGATCGATGCCGACGCGCCGAATTCGAGCACGAGCCCGCCGCCGCGCCCGCCCTCGCCGCCGATCGACCCGCCCGCACCGCCGTTGCCTGTGATGTTCGCCATGACAACATCGGAGACGGCGTTCGTGCTGGACCCGAAGGCCGAGAACGAGCCCCCGCCCGCACCGCCGGAGCCCGGGAAACCGGGGATGCCCGCGCTGGCGCCGCCGGGGCCGCCGCCCCCGGTCAGGTTGCCCTCGATCGTGCTGTCGGTGAGCGCCAGCGTCCCCGAGCTGTAGACCGCGCCGCCGTCGCCGCCTTCACCGCCGTCGCCGCCGATCGCGACGGCGCCACCGCCGATCACGCCGTTGCCCGTGATGTTGCCGCTGATCGTGCTCGCGGTGATCGTCGCGGTGCCCGTGTTCGCGAGCGCGCCGCCGTTCCCGCCATTGCCACCGTTGCCGCCGATCGAGTCCGCGCCGGTGCCTTCTCCGCCGACGCCGCCGTTGCCCGTGCGGTTGCCCGTGAGGCTGACTTCGCGGATCGCCAGGTGGCCGGCGTTGAAGATCGCTCCGCCCGGCGCGCCTTCACCGCCGTTTCCGCCGATCGGCGAACCGGTCGAACCGGGGCCGCCGTTGCTGGTCAGCCCGTTCTCGATCGAGAGCTTCTCGAGCGTGACCGTAGCGGCCGCGTCGATCAGAAAGCCGCGGCCGAGCTCGGCGGCGTTGATGATCGTCGCGCCCGCGCCCGCGCCGACGATCACGATCTGGCCGGAGGCGATGTGCAGGTCGTGTTCGACGAGCTCCCCCGCCGGGAGGACGATCGTGTTGGGCCCGCCTTTTTCGCCCGCCGGACAGCCGCCGCTCGGGGCCCCCGTCTCGGCTGCCGTGATCGCATTGCTCAGCGTGCAGCCGGCGCCGACCGTGATCGTCGCTTCGGCGCGCGCCTGTGCGCAGCTCAGCTCGAGGGCGAAGCACAGCGCGAGCGCTGCCGCCACGAGCCGTCCGCCCGCGATCAGCGTGCTGCCCCTTGAGGCCACCTGCTCCCGCACCGGCTCAACGATACGTCGTCATGCGGCGCGGCGCGGCGCGATGCGGAGCTGACACCGCCGGGGGGCAGCCACCGCCGCGCAGCAGATCGGACGGGCGTCAGCGCGCGTGCTCGAGCAGCTCTGAGACGGCCGCGTCGATGTCCATCGCGAGCGTTCCCGCGTCGGGGAGCTCCTCGCGGTCGGCGTACACGCCGAAGCACGCCCTCCCGCCGACCGTGGTCATGCCGATCGAGACCGTATGGCGATCGGCGAGCGGGACGACGGGGTAGATCGCGCGCAGCGCGCAGCCGCGCAGGTACAGCTGCCCGGGCGGTCCCGGGATGTTCGACACGACGAGGTTGAACGTGCGCGGGCTCGCGAGCAGCCGCGAGACCGCGTGCTGGATCAGCGCCGGTGCATGTTCGGCGGCCTTGAGCGCGACGTCGGCCCCCTGCGGCTCGCGATCCCGCTTGCGGGCGTCCATCGCGGCGTGCACGCGCCGCAGGCGGGTGAGCGGATCGGGCTCGTCGCAGGGCAGCTCGGCGAACACGAACGACAGATGGTTGCCGAGGACGTCACCGGGACTGCGCACATTGACGGGGACCATCGCCTTGAGCGTCCGCGGGTGCTCGCCATGGCGTGCGAGGTAGCGGCGCATGCCGCCAGCGACGACGGCGAGGACGACGTCGTTGACGGTCGTGCCCTGGCTGCGTTTGACGACCCGCAGATCATCGAGCGGGCGCTCGGCCCACGCGAGGCGGCGCAACGGCGAGAGCTGCTGGTCGAGCAGCCCGCCGGCCGGCGCGCGCTTCAACAGGGCGTGGCTCAACGCGCGGCTGACGCCGACGGCGCCGGCGGTGAGCTCGCGCGCCGCCCGTGCCGGCGAGACGACGGCGCGCAGCGGCCCGCGCAGGAGACCGAGCTGGAAGACGCCCAGGTCGAGCGCGCCGCGGATGAGCAGCTGCTGCGTCGGCGGTCGCGGCTGCGGATGCCACCCATCCGGCTCGTACGGCTCGCCCCGCCGCGCCGTGTCGAGCAGCAGCGAGGCGAGCTCGACCGCGGCGACACCGTCGACCATGCAGTGATGGGCCTTGCCGACCACCGCGAGCTCGTGGCGGGCCGCGTCGTGGCAGATCCACAGCTCCCACAGCGGCCGGTCGCGTCGCAGCGGCGTCGACATCACCTCATCGACGAGTCCCGGCAGCGGGCCAGGCGCCCAGAACAGGTGCCGGTCGATGCCGAATGCCTCATCGTCGACCCACTCCGGCGCGTTCAGTCCGAGCGGGACCGGGGCGAGCTTCTGCCGGTAGCGCGGCGCCCGCACGAGACGACGCTCGATGTGCGCGCGCAGCGTTGGGAAGTCAGGCAGCCGGCCGTCCGCGGGCGAGGAGAAGACCGCAACCCAGCCGACATGCATGTGCGCGGTCGCGGTCTCGACCGCGAGAAACGACGCGTCCAGCCCCGAGAGCCGGGCGCGAGTCATGCCGCCGTCGACGCGAGCCGGCGCGTGCGCCGCGTCTCGCGCAGCGGCCGGGCGCTTGACAGCGGAACCACGACGCCGGCCTGGGAGATCTCGCGCCGGCCCCAGTCGGCGGCGAGCGCGAACTCGGCGAGGCGGTCGAAGTACGCCGGCAACGGCGTCGGTTCGATGCCCGTGTCATGCAACGCCGCACGCGTGCGCCGGTCGTCATAGCGGACGCGCGCGGCGAAGTACGGGAAGAACACCTCGCTGCGTCGCAGCGCGCTGCGACGGCGCTCATCTCGACAGCCGCGCACGACGAGCGGATGCAGCACGCGGCCGTAGATCGCAGGGTGGATCAGGCGCGGGGCGGGCCGTTCGAAGAAGACGCTCGCCAGCTCCGCCAGCTCCGCGACGCTGCTCGCGTGCCGCCCCGCGGTGACATGGAAGGTCCCACCCACCGCCTCGGGCGCGTGGCCGAGCGCGAAGATCGCATCCGCGACATAGTCGACGGGCACGACGTCGACCGGAGAGTCGCCGTGCGCGGGCAGCGCCGCATAGACCCCGCGCGAGAACGCTCGCAAGGGCCAGTAGAGCACGTTGAACGAGCTCGTCCAGCCGCTCTGGCGCTCGCCGACGATGATGCTCGGGCGAACGACCGTGATCGGCAGGTCGCCACGCCGCAGCGCGAGCACCCGCTCAGCTTCGAACTTCGACTGCTCATAGGGATTGCGAAAGCGCTGCCCGACATCGAGCTCGTCCTCGCTGAAGCCGCCCGCGTGCTCGCCGGCGACGTAGGCCGTCGAGATGTACGTGAAGCGCCGCAGCCCGCCGGTCGCCCGCTGGCATCGCTCCGCGAACTCGATCACCCGCCGGGTTCCCGCGACGTTGATCGCCCATGTGGCCTCGAGCCCGAGCTCGAACGACACCGACGCCGCACCGTGCACCACCTCGCTGACCTGGCCCGCGAGCGTGTCCAGGCGGCGCCGTCCAAGCCCGAGGCCCGCGCGCGTTATGTCCCCGCGCACGGCGACCACACGCTCCTCATACGGGTGGCGGCTCCCGAACAGGCCGAGCAGCGTCTGCCGCAGGCGCGCGCTCGCCTGTCTCTCACTGCCGGCCCTGACGAGCGCGTAGATGCGCCGGTCCGTGCGCCGTAGATAGCGGCCCATCAGCTGCCCGCCGAGAAACCCCGTCGCCCCCGTCAGCAGTACGCCGCCGCTCGACGAAGCGGCACGCCCGGTGCCGGCCGCGCGATCAGCCGCGATCGCGTCCGCGCGGATCACCTCCTCGACGGTCTCGCATAGATAATGAGCTGCTTCATCACGGACCCCGCTCAGGTATTGGGGTGATCCCGGCCGGTGGCGCACCGCGCCGCTCCCCCGCCTTGACGGCTCCACACGTCGATCCTCGGCCGTGGAGGGCCGCAGGAGACTCGGCCGGTTAAGCGACAGGTCCCCGGCCGGGCCCGACCGCAAACGCCCGTGTGCGAAAGAAAAACATGCAAACAGCGGGAATTCCCGAAGTCGACCGGAGGGAAGCGCGCGAGCGCCTTTCCGGATTGCTCGGAGCTGCACCCGAGGCGCCGATGGATACCTCGCAGCGACGTGCAATAGGGTCGTCTCGCTCGGGCCGCAGCCACCCACCATCCCGGGGGACCGACCGATGCCCACGAGAATCCACCGACCCGCCATCAGCGGGCTGGCCGCAGCGGGGCGCTCGTTGTCGCGTTGCTCGCCGCGAGCCCCCAAGCGGAAGCCTCGACGATCTACGCCTGCGTCAAGAAGAAGAGCGGAAGCGCGCGCTTCGTGAAGAAGTCAGCCAAGTGCAGGAAGGGCGAGACGAAGATCTCGTGGAGCAGCCAGGGGCCCGCCGGCAAGAACGGCGCCCCGGGCCCGGCCGGTGCCCCCGGCCTGCAGGGCGGGGTCGGCCAGACGGGGCCGCAGGGCCCGGACGCGCAGCGGATCGTCGCCGATCAACGCGGCGTCGTCCCGTTCGCCACGATCGCGACGCTGGGCCCGTGGACGGTCGCGATGGAATGCGAACCCGGCCTCGCGCGCATCAGGATCACCGGCCCGGAAGCTATTTCGACACGGCGACGCGCGGCCTCAAAGCCGCACCCGCGGAAAGCGAAATCAACAGCGGGCTGATCGAAGGCGGGACCGTCGCCGGTATCGGCGACAACGAGCAGATGGACCTGCACGGCTTCCTCATCGACGAACCGAATATCGAGCAATTCGACCTGGAGGTCTCCGACAGCAAAGGCCTGATCAGCAGCTGCTCGGTGACAGGTGACGCGCTGGCCGTGTCGTGACTGCTACGCGACGACACCGCCGGCTTCCAGCGATCGCGATCTGCTGACTAGGATGCCAGGTCCATGCCCGTGCAAGACGACTGCTTCTGAGGAGACCGTATGCCTGGACCGGTGCTGTTCTGCTACGACGGGTCGGAGGGGTCGCGAGCGGCGATGGCCGCGGCCGCCGAGCTCGTTGCCCATCCCGCGCCCGCGGTCGTGCTGACGGTCTGGCAGCCCGCCGTGGTGCTGTTGGCGCGGGCCGGCGGCTTTGGCGGCAGCTATCTCAGCGACGAGGACAAGGTCGACGGCGAGCAGGCGCAGCTGGCCCGTGACGCAGCCGAGGAGGGGGTGGCGCGCGCGCGCGAGCACGGCCATGAGGCCAGCGCTCGTGTCGAGGAGGCGACCGAGGGCGCCGGGCGCAAGATCATCGAGATCGCCGATGAGCTCGACGCGCGCCTGATCGTGTGCGGCCGGCGCGGACTCGGCGCGGTCGCCTCGGCGCTGCTCGGCAGCGTCTCGCACATGGTCCTCGCCCACGGCGGGCGCCCCGTGCTGATCGCACCGGAGCGCACCGAGAAGGCCTGAGGTCGGCCACTCGGTGCCGCGGCCGCTCTCTGCTGCGCGAGCGGGCCCGGCGCGCCGGCGCTTTGTGGTCAAGCGCTCGACTGCCGGCGCCGATTCGGAGAGTGTGCACTGCCTTGCGTCCCCCGAGCGACCGCCACTCCCCGGCCGAGGCTGCCTCGGATGAGCATCCGCTGCCTTCGCCGGCTCGCCGCCATGGCTCCCGCGCTGGCTGTCATCTGCCTGTCAGCCGCGACCGCCTCGGGAAGTTCGTGGGTGCGTCTGCACGCCACGGTGGAAGGTGCGCCGGTGTGGTCCGGCGCGAGCGTCCTCGTCCTGGTCGCCGCCGGGCGAGGATTTCAGGTGCGCGCAGTGAATCCGCCGCGCGGTGAGGGAACGGTCGTGGCGAACATCCCGCACGGCCTCGATACTGCACAACTGGCTGGTTCCGCCTCGCTGATCGGTGTACAGCAGGCCGATTTCGAGTGCAACGAAACTGGGTGCAAGTACCAGAACTGGCTGCTGGAAGGCGAGGAACTGCTCGCCGGGCCTCCCGGAGCGGCACCTCAATGCCTGGCAGGCTCCGGCGTCACATCGTGCGCCCGGCTCGCACCGTGCTGGGGCGTCGCCGGTCTGCTTGTCTCGCTGAGCCGCATCGCCTATCAAGAATGCGGCAGCGGCGACACAGGGCAGACAGTCGTCGTCGACTATTCGACCACGCCCCCGACGCGGTCCGTCGTGCCCCAAATCGCCCTACCGGAGTCGATCTCAGGTCCCTGGCTGATCGGACTCTCGCCGAGCTGGAACGAACCTTCTGGAGTGGCGCGCCCGGCGCCGGCGCTGGTTGAGCGCAACCTCGAAACCGGCGCCGAACCGCTGCACATCGAACTGCCCGAAACGGGCGCCGAGTTCGCGACGGAGAGCCGGTATCCGGCGCTCGCGAGCGTCCAGGAAGACGGACGCATCGCCTACGTCATACCGAAGGAAACTGCCTATGGCCCTGCCCCAGAGTCGGTCTTCACGGCCTCTCCCGCCGAACCACGCCCGCGGCCGATCCTGTCCGCGCGCGTCTCCGGATCCCACGGCCAGCCGTTCATCCCCGATCAGCGACTGCTGCTCGCGAGCGACCTGCTCGCGGTGGAAGAACGCCTCCCCAACCGAGACGACCCCCCAGAGCCACTCCAAAGGCTCGAGCTCGCGAGCCTTGCGGGCCAGAGGCTCGGCGGTGTCGAACTGGGCGAAAATGAAGAGGTGGGGTTCGACTTCAACGGCTCCGAGCTGGTCGCAGTGAAGACGCCGTGCGTCGAAAGCTTCATGACCACGTGGGGCGCCGCGCAGCCTCAGCCGACGAAGGCACCGGGCGGGGTTTGTCCCCCACCCCGGCTCGCCCGCATATCGCTCGGGCGCCGCGGGCTGACCGCGGCGATCGCGTGTCCCACCTCGCCCGCGCTCGGCTGCCTGCAGAGCACCGTCCGCGTCGAGCTGCGGATACGCGGCAGAGCCGTGTCGAGCAGAGGCGGAGCGGACGACTTGTTTCCGGGGCAGAGGACCACGCTGACCACACCTCTCGGCGCCAGGGCCGTGCGGTGGCTGCGCGAGCATCGCAACGTGTCCGTGAACGTGCAGATCGAATCCGGATACGGCGGACCCGCGAGCACTCGTAGGCGGCTGCGATAGCTGTCGTTCGCCGGATTCGTCGCGGACCGCTGCGTCGGCGATCGACGTCGGTCGCGGCCGAGTCAACGGCGGGCGCGTCGACAGCTCGCGGATGGCGAGAACGAGCCGCTCGGACTCGGTGCCTTCCCACCTGCCGCGAGCGCTCGTGCAGCGGCGGACGGCCATATCTGTGGGATGCTCCGCCGGTGTCGGGATCGGATTCAAAGCCGGCTGGCTGGGAGCGGCTTTTCTGGGGAGTCGTGGA
This sequence comes from uncultured Solirubrobacteraceae bacterium, assembly GCA_963827105.1. Taxonomy (GTDB): domain Bacteria; phylum Actinomycetota; class Thermoleophilia; order Solirubrobacterales; family Solirubrobacteraceae; genus Palsa-744. The sequence goes on from CAWHAB010000001.1 coordinate 187,978, forward strand.
GCGCTCGCGCAACCCGATCGCGGTGTTCGACAAGCGGGGCTCCCGCCTCGCGGTGAATGCGGCGGCGTGCGAATTCTTCGGCGTGTCGCGCGACGAGTTCGACCAGTCACACCTCGGCCATCTGTTGACCCCGGCGGAGCGCTCGACGCTGGGTGACGAGTGGCGCGAGCTCTGGGCCAAGCGCGACCTATCGGGCGTGCGCGTGTTCACGCGCGCAGACGGCTCGCACGTCCGGCTGCAGTATGCCGCCCGAACCGCCGTCGTGGACGGGCGACGAGTCGCCGTCGTCGTGATCATCAGGCAGGTGCGAGCGCACGGGCTCGCACCTGCCGGGCAGGCCGGCGAGTTGACTCGGCGCGAGCGCGAAGTTGTCTCCCTGGTCGCGCTCGGGCTGACAAGCCCCGAGATCGCCGAGAAGCTATGCATCTCGACCGCGACCACGCGCACCCACGTCAGGAACAGCATGGCGAAGCTGGGTGCCAGGACCCGGGCGCATCTGGTCGCAATCGCGCTGGCAGACCGGCACATACAGGCGCTGCCCCCGACACCGTCACCCGCACCTCATTCGTAGAGCCCGTCGCGGCACGCGCGCTGCTCGAACGCGCAGGACGGCTCAGAGCGAGAACCGGCGCCCGTCGTCTTGCCACCTCGTACAAACGGGTGATCTTTGCTCCGGAATCGCCGCCTACTGACAGTCCGGCGTCGGCCGAAGGGTATGGTCGCGAGCGTGAATCAGACGCTCAATTGTAGTTTCTACAGACCCGCACCGACACCTTGCACGACGCGCTTGCGGCATCCGTTGCCGGCCGTCGCGCACATTGACGCGCGGCGTTTGTGCGACGTGCCCACAGTTCTCCTGCGCTGACCCGCACGGAAGCGCAGACATCTCTACGCGCGCGCTCATGCGTGCGTTTCACCGTTTCACCTCAGGAGGGAGAAACCATTGTTCCGTACAACCAGAATCCCCGCGGTCGCATTCGCCTCCGCAGCGCTGTTCGTGGCGACAGCCGGCGCGTCATTCGCATCCGCCGCTCCGGGTACCTCGACCCCCGGCACCACCGCTCCGCAGGTTCAGACGTCTCAGTCTGATGGCGCCATCTTCCAGATCGGCACCTCGGTCGTCAACATCTCACCCAACAAACCGATGGCCGATGGCGGCTACGGCTCGGACTACATCGTCACGGGCGGAGTACACGATCCACTGCAGGTGCGCGCGTTCTTCATCGGCCATGGCAAGCAGGCCGTCGTCTTCGTGACGGTCGACTCTCAGGGCTGGTTTGCCGAATACCAGGCGCCGAACATAGGCGACGGCGGCGACGACGCGCGTGCGGACGCGGCCGCTGCCCTTGCTGGCAAAGGCTACGAAGTCACCGCCTCCAACATCGTTCTCTCCAGCACGCACACTCACGCCGCCCCGACGCTCATGGGCCTCTGGGGCCACACCGACCCGGGATACCTGCACCGCGTCAAGGAAGCAGCCGTGCGGGCCGTCATCAAGGCTGCGGCCAACACACACGAAGCGGAACTCTGGTCGGCCACGGGCACGATCCGGGGCCTGGTCTCCCAGCTCCAGGGGACCGATCAGACGACGGGGTACTCCGTCGACACTCAGCTGCCGATCCTGTGGGCGCGCCAGCCCGGCACCGGCGCGACAATCGCCAGCTACTCCGCCGTACCGGTCCACGCCGACGAATACGACCCGACTGTGGCCGGCAACAACCAGTGGAGCGCCGACTACCCCGGGTTTGTCAGGGCTCGTCTCGGCCAGCTGCTCGGCGGCACCAACGTCGTGGCGGTCGCCACGCTGGGCAGACAGGAGACGATCGGCAACGAAGCCAACTACAGCGAGGTCGAAAAGCAGGGCAATTTCGTCACAAACGCGATCACCAGCGCATTGACCCACGCTCGTCCGATCACGGATACGACGCTCGCGGCCGACAACACGCAGTTCTCAACCGAAGCCACGAACACGGGTCTGCTCGCGGCGATGTCCTGCAACCAGCCCGATGGGCCGCTCGGCTGCCCTGGCCCGCTCACCGAGCCCAAGAGCAACCATGGCCGTGGCACCTGGAACTGGGAAGAAGTCGGCGGCATCTTCACGATCAACCGCTCGCTGGAAACGCCGTACTTCAACGCCGAAGACCTCGCCGTGGGGTCCTCGGCGACCGTCGCCCGGATCGGCAGTCAGGTGTACGCCACGGTCCCTGGTGAGGGATTCGCGGAGGTCACTGAAGCAATCCAGCGCACCTTCGCCGCGTCGCCTGGAATCGAAGCCACGCATGTCATCGACGAGGGCAGCGACACGCTGGGCTACTTCGGGGACTATGGCGCGTACCCGGCAGGGCACATGCAGGGCGACCTGCAGTCGAACAACGTCGGCCCGAACGTTGGGGACGACGCCGTCAACGCGATCGCGCAGGACGGCGAGAACCTCGGCCTCGACCCTGCCTCCGAGCAGGTGACCGCCGATATCACCAACCCACAGGCGTTCTCCGAGCCCGGAATCCAGTTCTACTCCGACCGAGTTGAGACGGAGGAACCGACGGTGAGCTTCTATGCCTCGGCCAAGGCGGCGAGCCCCGGCGTCCCACTCCGCGTCGACCACCATCGGCTCGAGCGCGAGCACGCAGGGCGACGGCATGATCAGCTGGAACTTCGGCGACGGCACAAGCGAACTCCGGCCGATCACGGCCCGCTTCAGCCACACGTTCCCGGGTCCGGGGCTCTACTCGGTGACGGCCAGTGTCACGGACAACCTCGGCAACACGTACAGCTGGACCCAGCCGGTACGGATCGACACCCCGCTCAGTGCGGCTGTAGTTCAGACGGCCGGGCCGGGTGGGAACGTCGTTCTCACCGCCGTGGGCGAGGGCGGCGAGGGGAACGTTCTCGAGGCTCGGTGGACGTTCTCGCATGGGAAGCCCGTGTACGGCACGACGATCACAGCGCACAAGCACATGGAAGGGCTCGTGACGATCACGGACGGAGCCGGCAACACGGCAACCGCCAGCGTGCACATCAGCTAACGGGCATCGTGACCCGGCCGGCGGCCAGGACGGCCCCGGCCGGGTTACGCGCATTACCGACTTCATCGCCCAGTCGAGGGCAGCATCGCTCCGTCTCGTGACCGGCAGGCCCCCGAAGCGGCGTTTTGTTCGGGGCCGCCGGACGCGGGGCGACACCCGTACTCAGCCGCGCGCCGGGACCCACCCCGCCGGGTAGGCGCCGGCGGGAAGACCACCCGCGTGGTCGGGGAAGTTTCGCAGCGCAATCCGCTCGCCGACGGTGCCTTCGAGCAGCGGGCGCAGGTCGGCGATCGGCAGCAGCACCCGGATCGTCGCGCCAATCTGCAGGTCGGCGGCGTTCGGCGAATCGTTGTCGATCACACCCGAACGCGCCAGCGCCTCGATGTGCTCCAACTTGGCGGGCAGGCCGGCGAGATCCTGCGCGAGGCGCTCGGCCGTGATGCGGTGATAGCCCCACGCGCCACGGATGAAGCGAATCGCGTAGTCGGTGCCCGGCCCGTCGAGCGGCTCGCCGCCGCCGATCGCTGCCAGCAGCTCGGGGCGGAAGTGGAGCGCTCCCCAGGGCAGGCGCCGACCAAGGTCCTGCAGCTCCTCGTCGCCCCACCGCTCCGCCTCGCGGACCTCCTCCGAGGGATACAGCGGGGGCTCCGGTTCGATCCCCTCCAGGCGCGCGAGGATCGCCCGCGAGCCGTGCACGGGCTCGCCGTCGATCAGCATCCCGGGCACGGTCGAGTTGCCCTCGCCGTAGATCTCCTGCATGCGCGCGGGGTGCTCGCCGGTCATCGGGAGATCGATCCGCTCGTAGGGGAGGCCCTTGAGACGTACCGCGGCCTCCACCGTCATGCAGGGATGCGAAGGAGGCAGGGCGTGAAGGACAAGCATCCCCGGCATCGGCTCAATACCCCGCCGAGCGCCGTCGAGCGGGACGAGCGACGCAGCTGTGCATAGCCGGCACGCTACCGCAAGCTCTGATCGAGCGGGCGGCACGCCTGGACTCTGATCGTGCGATGACGGGGCGCGCGCGAGGCCCGACGGATGGCCCACCGTGTCCACATTGATCGCGCCGACTGCCCGCTCGAGGCCCGCTACAGGCCGTGCGTCTTGGCGATGATCTCCCGTTGGATCTCCGAGGTGCCGCCGTAGATAGTCGAAACCAGGTTGATGCGCACGTGGTTCTGCATGTCGTACTCGGTGGCGTAGCCGTATCCACCCATCATCTGCATCCCCTCCAGTGCGACTTTCTTGCCCGTCTCGGTGGCCTTCAGCTTCGCCATCGACGCCTCTTTGGGAAACAGCACGCCGGGATTCTCGTCGCACTGGCGGGCCACCGCGTAGGTGAGCAGGCGCGCGCACGCGACCTCGGTCGCCAGGTCGGCGATCCGGTGGCTGATCGCCTGGAAGGTTCCGATCGGCCGCCCGAACTGCTCGCGCTCCTTGACGTAACCGAGCGCGTCGTCGAGCGCCCTCCGGGCAAGCCCGACCGACTGCGCGGCGATGATCAGCCGCTCGGTGTTCAGGCCGGTCATCAGCTGCATCCAGGCCTGCCCTTCGACGCCGAGCAGGCGGTCGGCGTCCACGTGGCAGTCGTTGAAGAAGACGTCGTTGACCACCCTGCCGCCCATCGTCTCGATGCCGCGGATCTCGATGCCCTCGGCGGTGGCGGGAATCGAGAGCATCGTCAGCCCCTTGTGCTTGTCGGGGCCGGCCTGCGTGCGGCAGACGAGCAGGATGTGCTCGGCGTGCTGTGCCTCGGAGATCCACGTCTTCTGGCCGCTGACGACGTAGCCACCGTTGCGACGCTCGGCCTTGCAGCGCAGGTTGCCGACGTCTGAGCCGGCCTCCGGCTCGGACATCGCGATCGCCTCGACGGCGCCGGCGGCGATGCCCGTGAGGATCTCGTGCCTCTGCTCGTCGGTACCGAAGCGTTCGTACGGGCCGGCGCAGATCGCGCTGACAGGAAAGCCGCCGATCGGCACGAGTCCGTAGGAGACCTCCTCGAGGAACAGGCACAGATCAACCATGCCGCCGCCGGAGCCGCCGAACGCGGTGGGGATCGCGACACCCAGCCAGCCCAGATCGGCGACCTTCTTGTACATGGCTGGGTTGTGCGGCTCGGTGTTGTTGTCCGTGAGGGCGTCGCGCTGCTCGCGCGTTCCGCACTCGCGCTGTGCGAGGTCGCGGATCGCATCGACAAATGCGTGCTGCTCATCGCTGAGCGTGAATCCGTACATCGAACTCCTCCTCTGCTGGATGCGTGCGGGCTGTCACGCCGCGGCGGACGCTATCACAAATACATTCGTTCACGAACGCAAGTATCTGCGCTCGCCGAGCCTTCCGAGACGGCGACGGGCGAGTTTGCTGCCCAGGCGATCCCCGCCCGATGCCCATGGGACACACCAGAGCGCGGCGTCGCGAGGAGACGCACATTTGAGCCCCGACTGTAACGCCGGCCACATCCGAGGTGACTGAATCGCAATGCACGCCCCTGCCGAACCACAAGCTGAGTCCGTCGCCGCGATTTGCCACTGGGTGGCCGGCTCGGGCGGGCCGCTGGAGGGGCGCGTCAAGTCCGTCACGGCAGGCCGGTGCACGACTGCGCTGACGCGCTGCGGCAGTCGCGAGGAGGTCGACGATGCGATCGCCACGGCGATCGCCCATGATGGCCCAGCGCTCGTCGAGGTCATCGCCGACCCCGAGCTCATCTAACACCTACCGAGAGGACCTCCACGAGCGATGCCCATCCCCGACTCGATCCTTACCTTCATCGACGCGCAGGCCGGCCGCGCAACCAGCGCATACGACGATCTGCGGGTGGTCGTCTTCAACGGCACGACCAAGCGCTCGCCCGAGCCGAGCCACACCGACGGGCTGCTCACGATCCCGCAGCGCATATTCGCCGCGCTCAACGTACGCTGTGAGGAGGTACGCACCGTCGATCGGACGATCCCGCCCGGCCTGTGGCCCGACATGCGCGAGCACGGGTACGAGCAAGACGAGTTCCCCGACATCTACCGCTCGCTCGTGGAGCCCGCCGACATTATCCTGCTGGCGGGCCCGATCTGGTTGGGCGATCAGAGCTCACAGACTCGCACGATCATCGAGCGCCTCTACGCGTACTCCAGTGAGGTCAACGACCGCGGCCAATGGGCCTACTACGGCAAGGTCGGCGGCGTGTTGACAACCGGCAACGAGGACGGCGGCAAGCACGTCAGCGCCCAGGTTCTCTACGCGCTGCAGCACATCGGTCTCACGATCCCGCCGCAGTCCGACACCTACTGGGTCGGTGAGGCGGGTCCCGGGCCCTCCTACCTCGACGCGGTGGGCGGCGGGCAGCACAATGCCTGGACGACGCGCAACACCGTCTTCATGACCTGGAACATGCTGCACCTCGCGCGCATGCTCAAGGATGCCGGCGGGATCCCCGCTTACGGTAACTCGACGTACGACTGGATCCTCGAGCAGAGCGAGCACCCCAACCCGGAGTACCGCTGACTGCCAACAGCGCGCTGGGGCGCGATCGCGGCTGCGCGGGCCCCTCGGACCGGGAGTCCGAACTCGTCCGTCTCGCCCGTCGTTTCGCCATGGAGTGCGAAGTCCCTGACGCGCCCGGATGATCGACCTTGATAGGCCTGCTTCATCCCGGCGTGCGTGGCTTACGTACCGAGGAACATGAGGACGGCCCGGACGCGGCGATGGTCCTCGGCCGCCGGGGCGAGGTTGAGCTTCGCGAAGATACTCGTGACGTGTCTCTCGACGGCGCGCTCAGTGATCACGAGTATCTCGGCGATTGCCTTGTTGCTGCGACCCTCTGCCATCAGGCCAAGCACCTCGCGCTCCCGCGCGGTCAGCACGTTCAGTGGATCGTCTGTGCGTTTGCGACCCAGCATCTCTGAGACGACCTCGGGATCGAGCGCGGAGCCTCCCTCGGCGACTCTTCTGATCGCATCGGCGAAGCGCTCTAGGTCCGAGACGCGGTCCTTGAGCAGGTAGCCGACGCCGGCGGCGTCGTCTCCCAGTAGCTCCAGCGCGTAATCCTCCTCGACGTACTGCGAGAGAACCAGCACACCAGTGTCCGGCATCTCTTCCCGGATCACGCGCGCCGCACGCAGCCCCTCGTCTGTGTGGGTGGGCGGCATGCGGATGTCGATGATTGCGATGTCGGGCTTGTGTGCCCTGGCCTTTCGCAGCAGCTCCTCGGCATCCCCGGCCTGAGCGACTACCTCGAACTTGGCCTCCTCGAGGAGCCGCACCATGCCTTCCCGCAGCAGCAAGGAATCCTCTGCGAGGATCACGCGCATGGGATCGTTGCCCTGAGGACGGTGCCCAACCCCTGCGGACTCGTCAGCTCGAGGCGGCCGTCGAGCGCCGCGACCCGATCTTGAAGCCCTCGCAGCCCCGAGCCCTGATCCGCGTCGGCGCCCCCGACGCCGTCGTCCCTGACCTCGACGTCGACGTGGCCGTTGTCGCGGAGGACCCCCACCGTCACCGTTTGCGCGCGCGAGTAGCGGGCCGCGTTCGTCAGGGCCTCGGCGACGACGAAGTAGACCGCCGACTCGACCGACGACGGGAGCCTGTCGGCCGGCGTCTGGAGCAGTTCCACAGGAACCGGGGAGCGGCTGGCGAGGCCTTTGAGCGCTGCGTGCAGGCCGCGATTTGTGAGCACGGCCGGGTGGATCCCTCGTGCGAGCTCGCGCAGCTCCGCGGTCGCCTCGTTCAACTCGTGGAGTGATTCGTCGAGCAGCTCCGCCGCTCCTTGTGGGTCGTGCTCGATGCGTTCTCTTACCATTCGGAGGTCGATGCCGAGGGCCATGAGTCGCTGCTGGGCGCCGTCGTGGAGGTCCCGCTCGAGTCGGCGCCTCTGCTCATAGCCGGCCTGCACGATGCGTGAGCGTGAGGCCTGAAGCTCGGCAACCTTCGCCCGTAGTTCGGCGGCCAGTCGTTCGTTTCTGAGCGTCAGCCCGGCGGCGGCGCCCGCTGTCTGCACCAGTTCGCGTTCCTCCGCGAGGCCCGCGCTGTGTACGATCGCAGCGATTCGTTCGCCCTCGTGCTCGACGATCGTGGAGAGCTTGCCCGCCGGCGCGGGATCGACCCGAACCGGCTGACCGGCGGCGTCTACGTAGGCGTCCTGGTCGGGTACCCAATAGGCGAGCTCCAAGGTCGGGTCTCCAAGCGCGTCCGCGAGCGCGTCGCGCAACGCTCCGCGGCCACCACCCTCACCGAGCTGGGCCAAGAGCTCGCTGATCGCGTCGGCTTCGCTGAACCGGGATCGCAGGAGGCCCACCAAGAACGCAAACGGCAGGCAGGCGATGGACGTGAACAAAGCCAACGTCTGCGCGTCAGAAATGTCGCTCGACAGGCCGGCCTGTTCGACGATCAGGGCGGCCATCAGCAGCAGAAACGTGACCCCGCCGACGGCGACGATCGGGGCGAACACCCTCGCTCGCCCTGGGGTGCCGCTTCGCCAGCGTCGATAGAGGACCGCGACCACGGCACCCAGCAACGCGATCGAGATGTCCAGTTGCGCCGCTTCGAGTACCTTGGCAGCCTCGGAGTGTTCGATCAGCAGCGGGTTACTGGGACAGCGGGTGCAGCCCGCCTTTGAGTCGGTGAACAGGAACACTCCAAGCTGCACCACCGTCGTGTTGACGTAGGCGATGGTGACCAGGAGACGGTCCAGCCGGGTTTCGAGCCTCCCCGAGGGAAACGACAGCAGCAGCTGGATGAGCACCGCGTAGATCAGCACCTCCCCGACCGAGGCGATCGCGAACACGACGCTGTCGTTGGAAAACGCCAACCCCTTCAGCAAGGCGCTGAGGCCGACCGCGACCATGAGCGGACCGATGTTGCCGGCCGAGCGCTGCTTCCAAACCCATAGCCCGACGCCCACGAACCCCCAGCCGGTGGCCAGGAACAAGCCGGCATACGCGCCCTGGTGAACGTTGTGCTTCCCGTTGAGCATGACCACGAACGCGGCGATGCCCATCAGGAACGCCAAGCCGGCGAGACCGATCAGGGTGCGTCGCGATGCGGTCAGCGGACGAGTAAAGAGATCGCCTCCGCGCTCAGCTCGCTCTTGGCGACGAACCCGCGTGCGCCGCTGGCGCCCACCGCCTCGTCAAGGTCGGTGAAGTCATGGCTCGAGACAAGCACGATCTGCGGGGTAGCGCCGTCCCCATCGAGTAGTCGCCGTACAACCTCGAAGCCGTCGATGCCGGGTAGGTGCACGTCGAGTAGCACAACCTCGGGGTTCAGCTTCGCCACGGCAGCCACCACGCCGTCACCGTTGTCGAGCTCCCCAACGACGGCGTAGCCGTTGGCTTCGAGCATGCGCCTCGCGCTGGCGCGGAAGCTGGGGTGATCATCCACGATCAGGACAGTCTCTCTCATGAGGGCTGATCATCGCGCAGCGCCGCGATTGCTTCCATACGGCTGGCCGCCCCGAGCGGGCGGCGAACCGACGTATCCCGGGCCGCTACCCGACGTCACAGACGCCTGCCAGGCCCCCTGGCCTCTCGGTCGCTGAACCGAGAGCCTGTCGTCATGCCCGAAGTCCAGCCCGAAGGAGGATGCAGCATGACCGCCACGACCGCTAGCACCACCACGAGCACCGCGCACGAGCCCAGCAGGGAAGAACGAGCCGTGCATCCCTCGACCAGACGCTTCAGTCGCGGCCGGATCACCGGCCTGACCATGATCGCCGTCCTCACGCTCGCGCTCGGCTACCTAGCCTTCGCCAGCGGTTCTGCGGCCGTCTCCGTGCCTGCCGGCGCGCATGCAGGCCAGCTGACGCTCAAGAACTGCACCTACAACACCGAAGAGGGCGCCTACGCCGCCGATTGCGGAACGCTCGTGGTGCCCGAGAACCGCGCCGACCCGCACTCGCGGCTGATCGCGCTGCCGGTCATCCGGATCCGTGCGCATTCGCCGCACCCGGGCGCCCCGATCTTCCGCCTGGAAGGCGGCCCCGGCGTCACGAACATGAAGTTCGCGGACGCCAGTCGGTTCACCGCCAACCACGACGTCGTCCTCGTCGGCTACCGCGGCGTCGACGGCTCCGTCCGGCTCGCCTGCCCGGAGGTCGAATCGGCCCTCGAGCACTCGGCCGACTTCCTCGGCCAGAAGTCCCTCGATGCCTACTCGCACGCGCTCCGCTCGTGCGCGAAGCGGCTCCAGGCAAACGGCGTCGATCTCGCCGGCTACACACTCCCCGAACGGGTCGACGACCTCGAGGCGGCACGGAAAGCCCTCGGCTACCACCAGATCGACCTGTTGAGCGAAAGCGCGGGCACCCGCACCGCGATGATCTACTCCTGGCGCTACCCGACCGCCATCCACCGTTCGGTGATGATCGGCGTCAACCCACCCGGCAACTTCATCTGGCACCCGAAGACGACGGACGAACAGATCGGCCGCTACGCCAGCCTCTGTGCCCAAGACGCGACGTGCCACAAGCGCACCAGCGATCTCGCCGCGACGCTGGAACGGACCGTCGCGCACATGCCGAACCGCTGGTTGTTCTTTCCGATCAAGAAGGGCAACGCACGGATCGCCAGCTTCTTCGGACTCATGGAGACGACGGAAAATGCCTCGCCGCTCTCCGGACCGATGACCCTGGACGCCTGGCTCTCGGCCGCCCACGGTGACTCGAGCGGGCTCTGGTTCGAGTCGCTGCTCGCCCAGATCGCTTTCCCGGAAGCGTTTGTCTGGGGCGACGTCGCAGCTGTCGGAATGGCTGACAACCAAGCTGCCGGGCGTTACTACTCCTCAAGCGAACACGACGGCCCCTCGATTATCGGCAACCCCGGAACGGAATTCCTGTTCGGCGGCGGAGGCCTCCTGCACGCATGGCCGGCCACCCCGGCCGACAACGAGTACACCCATGTCCAGACATCGAACGTGCAGACGCTCCTGATCGGCGGCAGTCTCGACTTCGCCACCCCGCCCCAGAACGCGACCAAGGAGCTCCTCCCCTACCTGCCCAACGGCCACCAGGTCATCCTCGCCGGCTTCGGCCACACAACCTCCTTCTGGACCGAACAGACCAAGGCGAGCACGCACCTGATTGACACCTACTTCGACACAGGCAAGGTCGACGACTCGCTGTACAAACCTCAAAAGGTTAAACTCACGCCCGACTCCACACAGACCGGACCCGCCAAGGCCATCGCCGGCGCGATGATCGGCTTCGGACTCCTCATGATCCTGTCACTGCTACTGATGTGGCGCCGGAAGCACAAGCGCGGCGGCTTCGGGCGCAAGGCGAGCGCGATGCTGCGCTCCGTCTACCTGCTGGTGCTCGGCCTCGGCGGATGGTTCATCGGCCTGATCATCGTGCTGGTGGCTTTGCCGACAGTGCCCCTCGACAGCGAGCTCATGGCTGTTCTCTTCATCGGCACACCGATCGGCCTCGGCACCTACTTGGCCTGGGTCAACCGCGACCGGCCTGCCAGGGCCACGACGATCGGGTTCGGGGTCGCGCTGACGGGCGCCCTCGTCGGCGCGCTGCTGGGGTTCAACGCAACAGCCGGGCTCATCGCGGTCATCACCACGATCATCGGAGCAGCTTGCGGTGCGAACCTCGGCCTGATCGCCCTCGACGTCGCACGAATCGGCGAGCGGCCGGAGACCGTTCCGCCCATCGCCAGTCCAGCACCCATCGCCATTCCAGCGGTCGGACACTGACCCCCAGAGTCCGTTCGCGCAGAGCATGTGGCGGTGTGCTGGTTGCCGCCACATGCCCTGTTGACGTACGTGCGCGCTCGGCCGCATCGCTCGCTGGGGGTCTCGCGTGTCCGAATAGACACCCTCGTTCGGAAGCCTAGGCACCGCGGCAGCGCAGTCGGCACTGAGCCTGTCTGCGGCGCAAAGACGCGGGGCCGGTTTGCGAACAGCTCCGCAAGCAGGACGCGCCGCGATGCGTGTGCTTTTCCGTGGACTGCTCCCGCCAGGAGTGAACCTGGATCTACCGCTTAGGAGGACGCGAAGGCTGGCTCCCACGAGGCGTCATTTCCAGCGTTTCCGCGGCCATCGGTGGGACGGCTGGGACGGGATCGGCCTACGTCCGGCTGCATCCAGACGCATTTGGGCAGCAGGACGGCTTGCTGCCCAAACACGCCGGGCGACGAATCGGCGCCTCAAGTACGCGTCTGGCCGTTCGCTTGCATGCTGCGTGGGCCGCGCAGCCCAGGGGCGCCGAAAGCGTCGCCTGTGCCCGAAGCCGTCGGGCCACCCTGCTGACTGTGTGGTGTGCGGTTAGCTGAAGTTGACCGCTGATCCGCTGAGCGTGCCTTTCTTGACTGGTTTGACAGCACCGAGTTTTCCTGGGAGGCCGCATGTGGCTGCGTCCGCGTAGCTCTGGGTCGCGGTCCCGGTGAACGTCAGAGGCGAGTAGGAGCCGGTCGCCGCTTCGCCCGAGAATGAGATTCCCGGCGTTTCCGTCAGGAAGGGCATACTGAGCGTTCCGGTTGAGCCTTTCGCTTTTGGCGTCCACACGTACTTCGCGGTCGCGGTTACTGGTTCGCCCGCTGTCGCCAGAACCGAGCACGAGACGGGACCGGCCGTTTTCACCGTGGCGGTGTACTTCGCTGCTGGTGCGCCCGTGCATCCCGTCAGGGTTCCCTTGATCTTGATCGTCTGGACTGCCGCGGTGTCTGTCAGGCCTGGTGTGAGCGTGATCTTCGCGGTGTTGCTTGTGCATACCGGGATGAAACTGGTCGAAATCTCGCTGACCGTGTTTTCGCTGATGTTGGCGACCCAGACGTGGGTTCCATCCGAGGAAACGGCGAACGGGCTGCCGACGGCGATCTTGCGGATGACGGCGCCGCTCGACGCTTCGATCTCACTGACCGTGTTTTCGTTGAGGTTGGTGACCCACGCGATACCTCTCGCAGACTCGCCGTCCTGACGACTCAGCCGGTCGTGTCGGAGTCGGGCGCGCTCGATCCGTGGTCGCCTTGCCTGCACGACGTTGGCGCGGAGATTGCGCTGATGAATATGGCTAAAGGAGAGTGCGATGCTGCTGGAGTACCTGGAAGATCCCGACGCGCCAGTCGATACGCGCGTCCTGTTGCTCTACGAGTTCACGCCCGAAGAGGTAGAGACGCTGAGGGACGCCATCGACACGCTGAGTCGGGAGGACGATGGCGACGAGCTGCGCGTGGATGCCTTGCCCGGTGTCGTCGCGGTTGACGGATCCTCGCTAGCGGCGACTGTCGGGGAGGCGGAACTCGGCGTCGAGGCGGTCGCAGGGAACGGCCGCCGGTTTCGCTGCGCCCTCACATCCGACGGCTGGCGGCGACTGCACGGGCTGCTGGAGCCGTTCCTTTGCGAGTCCAACGGCTTCCAGTATCTGTCGGAAGAGGGTACGGTCACGTGGATCATCTCCCGCATACGAGGCTGGTAGCGACTCCCGAGATGGAACCTCAGCAGGACACGCATCGCGGAGACAGCATGATCGAGCACCTGCTGTCGGGGAGAGCCCGAGCCGGGGTAGCCAGGGATCTTGCCAGAGAGTTTGAACGCGGCTATCCCGTTGATCGTCTGTTCAAGCTGCTCGACAGCGAGGACTCGGAAGTCGCTGTCGCGGGAGCTCTCATCGCCCAAGAAATCGGCGCCCTAGTCGCACCGATCGCGGAGCGGCTCTGCGCCTATCTCAGCCATCTGACACCGTGGGTCAGATCGGACCTGCTCGACGCGCTCATGAACAGCGGGCCGCCCTACAGCCCCGTTACCGTGAGCGCGATTGAATCGTTGACGACCGATTCATATCGAGGGATCCGCCGCAAGGCCTTGGCATTTATGGCGACGGTTGGGCCTCCGCCTGCCGGTTCGTAGCTGTATGCCACGGCTCACCCCGCTCCCCCAATCAGCGTGCGGCCGCGGTCTGTCTTCTGCTGGCGGCAATCGTTGGCTTGATCGTCTCGACCGCCGCTTCGCTACCGCTGATCGTGGTGGCGATGGTCTTCGCGACGCGCACCCAAAGCCAAACGCCGCTAGCGGTACAGGTAGCCTCGACGCGCGTGCTCCTCACGATCACAACCACCCATCGCCCGGCTACCGATCTCGGCTTCCTGCTGCACAAGCACCCCGACCGCCTGCAGGCGTTCTCGCTGCCGTTCGGCGAGGCCCACGTCTTCTACCCGGAGGCGACCGAGGAGCGTTGCACCGCGGCGCTCCTGCTCGACATCGACCCAGTCGGCCTCGTTCGGCGTGGACGGGGCTTCAACAGCTTCGCGCTCGCCCAGTACGTGAACGATCGCCCCTACGTCGCGTCGTCGTTCCTCTCGGTGGCGCTCGTGACCGTCTTCAAGAGCGCAATGGCGGGTGTCTGCAAGGGACATGAGGAGCTTGCTGCATCCGCGATCCCGCTCGAGATCGCGCTGCCCGCGGTCCCGGCTCGCGGTGGCGAGCCGCTGGTGCGCAGCCTCTTTGAGCCGCTCGGCTACACCGTCGACGTCCACACAATCGAGCTGGACCCGATGTTCCCGGAGTGGGGCAGTCGCCACGTTGCTCTGCGGCTGACCGGAGAGCTGCGCCTAGCAGACGCGCTCACCCACCTGTATGTGCTGCTTCCGGTTCTTGATGATGACAAGCACTACTGGGTCGACGAGGCCGAGATCGAGAAGCTGATGCGCCGCGGCGAGGGCTGGCTTGCCGGGCACCCCGAGCGCGACCTGATCGTGCGCCGCTATCTCAAGCAGCAATCGCGGCTGTACTCCCCAGCGCTCGCCCAGCTGGAAGAGTCTGCCGCGCCAACCGAAGATCCTGACGCGCCGGATCCTGAGGAGCCGCTCGAGGAGCGCGTGTCGCTCCGCGACCAGCGCCTGGGCGCCGTGCAGTCGGTGCTCAAGGCATCGGGGGCCAAACGGGTTCTCGACCTTGGGTGTGGCGCCGGGGCGCTACTCGCGCGTCTGATGACCGACGGATATGAGCTCGTGGTGGGCGTCGACGTAAGCGTTCGCTCGCTCGAAGAGGCGGGGCGGCGGCTGAAGCTCGACGCCATGCATGACGCGCAGCGCCAACGCATCAGCCTGCTGCACAGTCCACTCACATACCGGGACAAGCGCCTGATCGGCTTTGACGCAGCCGCGCTCGTCGAGGTCATCGAGCATCTCGATCCGCCACGGCTCGCCGCGTTCGAGCAGAACGTCTTCGGATCGGCGAGACCGGCGACGGTCGTCGTGACCACGCCCAATGCTGAGTACAACGTGCGCTGGGAGACGCTCCCCGCGGGAGAGGTCCGCCATCCAGATCACCGCTTCGAATGGACGCGGGAGCAATTCGCGGAGTGGGGCAGTGCCGTCGCCGGGCGGCACGGGTATGAGGTCCGCTATCTGCCGGTCGGACCGGTCGACGACGAGGTCGGGTCACCTACACAGATGGCGGTATTCAGCAAATGAGGATCGCCCTTCCAGACCCGAGCCTGGTCGTCCTGATCGGTGCGTCCGGTTCTGGCAAGAGCACTTTCGCACGCGAGCACTTCAAGGCCACTGAGGTGATCTCCTCAGACTTCTGCCGCGGGCTCGTCGCGGACAACGAAAACGATCAGGCCTCTACGGCGGACGCGTTCGCGGTCCTGCAGTTCATCGCCGGCCGACGCCTTGCGCAACCGAGGTTCACCGTCATCGACGCGACCAACGTGCAGCGCGACGCCCGTAAGCCGCTCGTTGAGCTTGCAAAACAGCACGATCTGTTTCCGGTCGCGATCGTGCTCGATCCGCCCGAATCGCTCTGTCAGGAGCGCAATCGCTCACGAGCTGACCGTGACTTCGGCTCTCATGTTGTGCGCCGGCAGCGCACCGAGCTGCAGCGGTCGATCAAGGGCTTGCAGCGCGAGGGGTTCCGGAGCGTCTGGGTGCTGAAGACGCCCGAGGAAGTCACAGACGTCGAGATCGCGCGCGCCCCGCTGTGGACCAACCGAGGCGCGGAGCGCGGGCCGTTCGACATCATCGGCGACGTCCACGGCTGTCACGACGAGCTGGTCGCGCTGCTCGGCGAGCTGGGGTACACGGTCGCCGACGACGGGGTCAGCGTCACTCCACCCGAGGGGCGCCGAGCGGTGTTCGTCGGCGACTACGGCGATCGCGGCCCGGACACGCCGGCCGTCCTGAGGCTCGTGATGTCGATGGCTGCCGCCGGAACCGCGATCTGCCTGCCCGGAAACCATGACGTCAAGTTGGTGCGCAAGCTCAAGGGCCGGAACGTGCAGATCACCCACGGCCTTGCCGAGACCCTCGAGCAGCTCGAAGCCGAGCCTGATGAGCTGCGAGAGCAGGCACGCGACTTTTTGGATCGGCTCGTCAGCCACGCCGTGCTCGACGAGGGAAAGCTCGTCGTCGCGCACGCCGGGATGAAGCAGGCCTACCAAGGTCGATCGTCGGGACGCGTCAGGGACTTCGCGCTCTATGGCGAAACGACGGGCGAGACGGACGAGTTCGGACTCCCGGTCCGTGGACAGTGGGCCGCGGACTACCGGGGCAGCGCGATCGTCGTGTACGGGCACACTCCCGTCGCAGAGCCGGAGTGGCTGAACAACACGATCAACATCGACACAGGCTGTGTATTCGGTGGAAAGCTGACGGCGCTGCGCTGGCCCGAGCGCGAGCTCGTCTCAGTGCCCGCCGGGCGCACCTACTACGAGCCCGCCAAGCCGTTTCTCACCTCCGACGATGCAACCGCGACGCCAAGCGAGAACCGCCCGGCGTTTCTGCTCGACCTCGACGATGTCGCAGGCAAGCGAATCATCCAAACGCGCCTGGCGCGCACGGTCACCATCCGGGAGGAGAACGCGGCCGCCGCACTTGAGGTCATGAGCCGCTACGCGATAGACCCGAGGTGGCTCGTCTACCTGCCTCCGACGATGGCGCCCACCGCCACCTCGACGCGGCCCGACCTTCTCGAGCACCCCGAAAGCGCGTTCGCTGAATACCGATCCGACGGCGTCGCGCACGTGATCTGCGAGGCGAAGCACATGGGCTCGCGCGCGATCGTCATCGTCTGCCGCGACGCCGGCGTCGCCCGCGAGCGCTTCGGCCTCGACAGCGGCGAGACGGGCGCGATCTACACCCGAACGGGCCGGCCGTTCCTCGACGGGCGCGAGGAAACCGAGACGGCACTCCGCCGCGTCCGTGACGCCGCCGACGCCGCCGAGCTGTGGGGTGAGTTGCGCACCGACTGGCTCGCACTCGACTGCGAGCTGATGCCGTGGTCGGCCAAGGCCATCGAACTGATCAAGCGTCAGTATTCGGCGGTCGGCGCAGCGGCCCACGCCGGCCTGGCCGCCTCCGTCGCGACACTCGAGACAGCGCAAGCTCGAGGCCTCGAGGTCGAGCTGTTGCTGGAGCACCAGCGCGAGCGGGGCGAGTACATCGACCACTACGTGGACGCTTACCGACGTTATGTCTGGCCGGTGAACTCGGTCGCAGACCTTCGCCTGGCTCCATTCCACATCCTGGCCGCCGAGACGGGTGTGTTTGCCGATCGCGACCACGCTTGGCACCTCGAGCGCTGTGATCGACTCGTCGCGGCGGGCGAGGGCTGGTTCCAGCGGACGGAGCGACTCGCGCTCGACGTGACAAACGCCGAGGACGAGGCCACGGGCGTCGCATGGTGGGAGAAGCTGACCGCCGGCGGAGGCGAGGGGATGGTCGTGAAGCCGATGAGCTTCGTCGCACGCGGGCGCAAGGGGATCGTCCAGCCCGGCATCAAGTGCCGCGGGCGCGAGTACCTACGCATCATCTACGGCCCCGAGTACACAGACCCGAGCCAGCTCGAGCGACTGCGGTCACGCAACCTCGGCCGCAAGCGGTCGCTCGCGGTCCGCGAGTTCGGGCTCGGTATCGAGGCGCTCGAGCGGTTCGTGCGTCGCGAGCCGCTCTACCGCGTCCACGAATGCGTCTTTGGCGTCCTGGCAATGGAGAGCGAACCCGTCGACCCACGTCTCTGATCGCAGCTCAACAAGGCTGCCAGCGCGCCAGCCTGGCGTATAGACACGACCTGCGCGAATTTTTGCTCGAAGGCTCCTTCTTTGAGGAAGACGAAGCGTCGCCGGGGAAGGAGGGCTGACTGCATCTTCCGCCAGAATCAGCGGTCTTTGCAGCAAGTCACCTGCAACGCAAGCTGCATTTTCCGCCAACATTGGCGTATAATGCAGTATATGCCTGGGACACACGGCCGACTCACCGAGATGGCCGAAGAACAATGGGGTCTTATTAGCCGCCAGCAGGCACTCCGCCTGGGTGCTTCGCGTCGGACGCTAGACCGGCTCATCGCTAACGAAGGCGGCTTCCAGAAAGTCGCTCACGGCGTGTATCGGCTTCGCGGCGCCCCGCCGCCTGATCATGAGCAGCTTCGGGCTGCGTGGCTACAACTTGCTCCAGGCGTCCCGGTCTGGGAGCGCGTCGAAGCGCAAGGCGTTGTCTCTCACCGTTCCGCCGCCGACATGTACGGGATAGGTCACCTGCCAGAAGAACGGCATGAATTCACGATCGTGGAGCGGCACCAGTCGAGGCGCGAGGACGTGCGGCTGTACCGGCGTGCGCTAGACGAGACGGAATGGATCATCCTGCACGGGCTTCCCGTGACCCGCCCCTCGCGGATCGCATCGGACCTGCTCTACGCCCACGAAGATCCGAGCGGCGTCGCGCAGATCATCAGCGACTCGCTGCGCAACGTCTATGACTACCCGAGTACGGTCGCCGAGTCTCTGGCGCCGCATGCCCCGAAGTTCGGGCTGCATCGCGGCGACGGCGTGGCGCTTCTCAAGGTGATGCTCGACCTCGCTGAGGATCCGCAGACAGACCTCTGGATGTCGAAGGCACCTGGGCATCTCGTGAGCGGCCTTGCGAAGGAGCGCGCACCGGCCACGGTGGGCGGCAATCCGCTGCGATGAGCAAATACGCGTCTCCGGGCGCATTTCGGACCGCGTTGAGCGCCAAGCTGCGCACGCTGTCGGAGAGCAGCCCGTGGACGGTGCAGCAGCTCCGACGTCAGTTCGCCTATGACCGCCTTCTTGAGCGGCTTTACATGCTGGACGACGGATGGGTTGTCAAGGGCGCGGTTGCGTTGCTTGCGCGCGACATCGGAGTGCGCGCCTCGCTTGACATCGACGTCTACCGGGCGAAGGCCACCGACGCCGCTGAGGCCGACTTGCGTCAGGCGGCAGCGCGTGACATCGGCGATTGGGTTCGCTTCGAGATCGGGCCACGGCAGACCGTGGGAAAGGGCTCGAAGGCGGTGCGCTTCGCGGTCGTCGCCTACATCGGGCAGCAGCAGTGGGAGCGCTTCCGGATCGATCTGGTCGGGTCGGACATGCACATGCTCGGCGAGCCTGACGATGTGTCCGCCATTGTGAAGGTCGACATGCCTGAGCTACAGCAGACGGGATACCGCGCCTACCCTCTCGTCGATCACATCGCGGACAAGGTCGCGGCGACCTTCGACCGGTACGGAGAGTCACGGCAGCCGTCGACACGCTTTCGCGACCTCGTGGACCTCGTCGCTCTCGCGCGCGGCGCGTCCGTCAAAGCACAGCAAGCTGTAGCGGCAGTGCACGCTGAGGCAGAACGTCGGAATGTCGCTCTGCCTCAGGTGTTTGACGCCCCAGACCGCACACAGTGGGAGGTCGGCTACGCGAAGGAGGCGGCGGACTCCCTCCTGACCGATGCGGCCACGCTCGACGAGGCTCTGGCGATCGTGCGCCCCTTCGTCAATCCGCTCCTGCAGGGCACGGCCAGCGGCCGCTGGGATCAACGACGCCAGGACTGGACCGGGTCAGAACAGCGAGCCAACTAAGCCGGAGCACGCCGGCGCGTCGTCTACCTGAGCGCGAGCGGCGCCAAGTTTCTCGAAGACAGATCGCCGCCTACCAGCTCTGCCAGGCGTTCGCGTGCTCCAGCCTCCCGCCGCATTCCGTGCCGGTAGACGCGCAGGGTGAACCCGGGGTCGGTGTGCCCGAGCTGGTCCATGACACTTCCGGGATCGACGCCGACAGCAACGAGAATCGATGCGAATGTATGGCGCAGCTTGTGCGGTGTCAGGCCGGTCGGCAGCGACACTTCGCCGGCCGCGACGAGCCGCTTGTCGGCGAGCTCGATAGATCTGTCGAGGACACGGCGACGGATGTTGCCCTGCTTGAGCTCCGTACCCGACGCCGAGGCGAAGACGACCGCGTCTGGGCTCAGGTCAGCAGATTGCGCCTTGTGCGCCTCGAGCTCCCTACGGAGTATCGGCAGAAGGTCGACCGTTCGAACGCCCGCGTCAGTCTTTGACGCTCGCACCCGGAGCTGCCCTGCAGCCAGGTCCAGGTCCCGCCATCGCAATGCCGTCAGCTCGCTGATACGCAGGCCGGCGAACACGAGCGTGGCGAGCAGCGCCCGCCGGTAGGCCGTCCCGCCGCGGTGCTCGCGTCCTCCCGTGGCCAAGGCCTCTCGGTCAAGCTCGCCCGCGGCGTCGAGGAGCGCCTCAACCTGTTGGGCGCTGTCGAGCCACACGGGGCGCGGCGTGGATGCGCGGAGGCGTCTGCGACGCCCCCTCGCTGGGTTGGACTGAATTTGCCCGTACTCGACGGCGACCTCGAGGATCTGTGCGAGACGGGTGATGGTCTTGTTCACCGACGCGGGCGACAGGCCGCTTGCCGTGCGGCGGCGGGTGACGCCGTTCTTATCTACGTGCTCCTCGCTTCTCGGCCGTCCCGCCTTCGCGTCGGTCGCGACGGCGCGGGCCTCGGAGACCTTCGCCTGGCGGTAGCGGTCGACCTCCGCGATCGTGATCTGCGAGAGGCGGTGATCCTTGAAGAACGGGAGCAGGTGACGGGTGAGCTGCCAGTGGTAGTCGAGCCGCGTCTTCGGGCGCCATTCGTGCTTGTTCGTCTCGTACCAGTGCGAGGCGAACTCGTGGAAGTGGAGTGGACGCGCTTCGACGGACACACTGTCCGCGAAAGCGCGTCCACTCCAGGTCCGCTGTGGACCCGAAGAGAACCAAGGTCCTCGCCGCCCCGCCTGTTCAGCCGCTCCAAGTTCTGGACATAGAGGCCTACGAGAAGCTGATGGGACTCCTCGAATCGGGCGAGGATCTGCCAGCCCTTCTTGGCCGCAAGACCGCAGGCGAGTTCCGCGAGCGGGACCTAGCCGTATGGCTCCACGAGGACTCGGCAGCTCCAAGCGATACGCCACGAATGAGGTTGCTTGATGAGCGGTGGGAGAAGATGAGCGAGGAGGTGGTACAAACCTCGCGGCTAGTCGAAGAATCGCAGCGTCGCGAGTAGGTCCGCGCCGAGATCAACCCGTTGAACCGCCGCGGCAGCGGATGCGTTACGGGACGCTGCAACCGGTCGTTTGGGCAGCATTGGGCAGCAACGTGGGCATGGGGCCGTCGTGGGCGGCCTGTCCGACGGTCGAGCACTCGTGAAAACAAGCCCGATACCGGGGCTTTTCGGCCAGTGCCCCCGCCAGGAGTCGAACCTGGATCTACCGCTTAGGAGGCGGTCGTCTTATCCATTGGACTACGAGGGCGTGGCTCGCGAGGCGTCCGCGAAGGCTACCGGCGCGCAGCGCCGCGAGCGCGCGCCGAGCTTCGCCGGCGAGCCGCTGCGAGCGCGCTCGCCGCTCAGGCGGTGCGTGATCCACTCGTCCATCGTGCTCCGCGCCGAGTGCAGCGGTAGAAGCCGAGCGCGAGCTCGTTCCAGTCGAGCGCCGCCCATTCCAGACGCTCGCCGCCGCGTTCGCGCGCGCGCGCGGCGACCGCCGCCAGCAGCGCCCTGCCGGCGCCGCCGCCGCGATGCGCGGGCCGCACGAACAGGTCCTCGAGCCACACCCCCTGGATCGCGAGGAAGCTCGAGAAGGTCGGGAAGAACAGCGCGTAGCCGGCGACATCGCTGCCGCGCTCGGCGATCAGCGCCTCGGCCGCCGGCCGCGCGCCGAACAGGGCCGCGCTCCAGCAGCTCCTCGGTGGCGCGCAGCTCGTGCCCGCAGATGCTCGTACTCGGCGAGCTCCGCGAACAGCTCGAGCAGCAGCGGCACGTCCTGCGGCGCGCGCGGCGCGGACATCGATCGGCGCGGCCTGCCGGCGGCGGACACGGCGATCAGCCGGCGGCGCGGTCGGGACGCTCGGGGTAGACGTCGTCGATCGTCGCCAGCGCCACGTACGGGGCGTCCGGCCGCCCGCTCGATCGCCGCGCCGCCGCCGGCGAGGCGGTCGAGCACGCTGACGACGCCGCAGACCTCGATGCCCGGCCTCGTGCAGCGCCGCGATCGCGGCCAGCGTCGAGCCGCCCGTCGTGACGACGTCCTCGACGACGACGCAGCGATCCTCCGCCTCGAGCGGCGGGCCCTCGATGCGCCGCTGCAGCCCATGCGCCTTGCGCGTCCTTGCGCACGAAGAACGCCTTCGGCGCGGGCGCCGCCGGCGAGCGCGGCGCAGGCGAGCGGGTCGGCGCCCATCGTCATGCCACCGACCGCCGTGCCGTCCCACTCCGCGACCTGCGCCGCGAGCAGGGCGGAGAGCGCGCTGAAGCCATGCGGGCGCAGGATCGCGCGCTTGGCGTCGACGTAGTACTCCGCGGTGCTTGCCGCTCGTGAGCGTCACCTCGCCGATCACGAGCGCGTGCTCGCGCAGCTCCTCGATGAGACGCTCGCGGGCCGCGGCGAGATCGACCGTATGTTCGTCCAGGGCGTCCACCGGGCCTCCTAATCTAGCGTTATGGCCGCGATCTGCAGTTCGTCTGCTGGGCTCGCATCGATCGCTATCTGCCTGATCGTGGTCGCGTCGTTCCTCGTGTTCGCGGTGCAGCAGACGAAAGGCGCGTCAAGCGAACAGCAGGAACAGCTCAGCAGCGAAACCACCGGCGGCAAGCCGCGCAGCGACGCAGACCGCGCCCGCGCACGAGAGCACCGTGCACAAGGAGCTCGATGAAGCCTCCAACGAGCTCACCTCGCCGTTCGAAGGCATCGTCTCGGCGTCGGAAAGCGAGTGGGCCAGCCATGGCGTGAAGCTGCTGCTCGCGCTGCTCGTCTACGGCTTCGGGCTCGGCTATCTGCTGCGCGATTCTGCAGCATCCGCGTCTGAGATCGCCGCGGGCGCGGCTACGGCCCGGCGTCGGCGCTGACACGCGCGCTGCCGCCGCCGTCCTCGTTGTAGACGTCGACCGGCGTGCCTTCCTGCACCCACGCGTAGATCGCCGCGGCGTCCGGGATCGGCACGCGCAGGCAGCCGTGGCTGGCCGCGTACGTCGGCACTTCGGCGTAGCCGTGGATCGCGTAGCCGCGGATGAAGTAGTTGGAGTCGACCATGCCCTCGCTGTTGGTGCCGGGGGTCTTCTCGTACACGCGGAAGCGCCCGATCACGGTCGGCGTCGAGGGCTTGCCGGAGCTCATCGTGTAGATCGTCTTGACGCGGCCGCCCGGTTCGATCTCGGCGAGCACCTGCCTGGTCAGATCCGCCTCGACGTGGCGGCCGTCGCGCGGGTAGCGCACATGGAACACGCCGGCGCCGCGCTGGAGCAGCTCGAACACCTTCGGGCCGGCCGCCGCGACGCGTTCGAGGCCGGTCATCTTGCGGTAGGCGATCAGCGCGCGCCCGGTTCCTTCATCGAACACGCCGCTCAGCGGCACCGCGTAGTGGAGCACGTCGAGCTCGGACTGCAGCAGCCGCACCGACTGCCCGCTCGCGCCCGGCCCGACGTTCGGGTTGACAAAGCGCACGTTCGCCGAGCGGGCGCTGAAGGCGGCCTGCTGCGGCGTCAGCGTAGTGCGCCGCGCGTGCCTGCACGAGCCCCGCGTCGGCACCCAGGAAATCGATGTGGAACTGGCCCGTGCCATTGCCGCGGGGGAGCACGCGCGACCGTCTTCACGGCGAGCTTGCGGCCGTCGCGGTAGAAGCTGACCTTGACGCTCTGCGCGGCGACGTAGGGCGTGACGATCCCGCGCACGACGATCCGCCGCCCGACGAGCGCGAACGTCGGGTTGCCGCCGACCTTCTGCAGCACGAGCTTGATCTGGCCCGCCGCGGGCGGCGCCGCGGCCGGGGCGGGCGGGGGCGCGGTTTCCGCGAGCGCGGACGTTGGCGAGGCGGCAAGACAGAGCCGACACCGCGCCGGCGGCGCTCAGCTGCAGGAGTTTGCGCATACCGCGATCTTATTCGCCCGACGCGCGCCAGACTCCTCGGCGCCTCGATCAAGCCGATGCGCTTGAACAGCAGCACCAGCGCACCGATCCCCAGCAGCGAGCCGACGACGAGCACGGGCGCCTGCCAACCCCAGTTCTCGAGGCTCGCGAACGCGGCCGAGTTGTTGAGCGAATGCGGCGACGATGCACGGGTACAGCGAGCCGCTGTAGCGGTACAGCAGGCACAGCCCGAAGCCGAGTCCGGCGAGCGGCACAAGGTCGAGTGCAGGCGCCGATCCGACATGCACGCCGCCGAACAGCAGCCCTGTCAGCAGCGCCGCGGGCAGCGTGCCCCGCCAGCTGCGAAGCGCTGTGAAGATGAAGCCGCGGAACAGGAACTCCTCGCAGATCGGCGCGATCACGCATGTCAGCGCCGCGCTCAGCAGCAGCAGCCCCGTGCCTTCGTTGGAGCCGAGCGATTTGAGCAGCGTCTCTTCTTCGGGGTGGAAGATCGCCGACCAGGCGATGCTGAGCACGAGGAACGCCACCAGCAGCAGCCCGATCATCCCCGTCGCCCGCCGCCAGCCGGCGCCGGGCCGGCGCAGCCCGAACTGCCACGAGCGCACGACGCGACCGCCGAGGTGCGCGCAGTACAGCGCGGCAAGCACGAAGCCGACGTCCTGCACGACGGTGTCGGCGATCGACAGCCCCGGCGGAAGGTTTTCGTTCGTGATCTTGACGCCGAAGATCAGCGCCGCGGGAATGTCCAGCAGCAGGCCCGCGACGAGCGAGAACGCGAGCCCGCCGAACAGCGCGAGGGCCGCCGTCCACGCCGGCCAGCCCGGGTCCGGCGAGCGCGACGGATCGCCCTCCTGCGCTTCGGGCCGCTCGGGCCCGGCGGCGCGTCCGGCGCCGGTAGCGGCCCACCGAAGGGCGACAGCATGCGTCGGCCGCCGGGCCGCCGATCGGGGTGGGCTCCTCCATCGCCTATGCCACCCAGTGCCAGCTGGCGAACTGCGCGACGAAGAACGCCATCAGGACGGCCGAGCATGCAAGCAGCGGACGCTGCGCGCGGGGATGCTCGGCGAGCCAGGCGGCGCCAGCCAGATCGCAAGCGGGAACAGCACGACGAGGAAGCGCGGCAGCGACATCAGCGGCTGGCCGCTGACGGGCTCCGACAGCGGCAGCGCGAGCGCGGCGAGCACATACACGCCGTAGGCGAGCGGCAGCGCGCGCAGCACGCCGATCAGCGCCGGCACCGCGACGAGCAGGAATGCGAACAGCATCAGGTTGTGCCCGGCGCTCACGAACGGGCTGCCGCGGCGCGGCCGGGAAGTACACGTGGTCGCGCTGCAGCGACAGCAGCTGGCGCGCTCCGGCGAGCGCCGCCCTGAGCCCGTCCCAGACGCCGAAGAACGGCCCCACGATGTGCCTGCCCCAGTCGCCCTGTGCGCTCAACGGCGCGAGCGGGCTCCCGCCCGCGAGCGCGAGACCGGCGCCGTACAGCGACGATCCCCAGCGGCATCAGCCACAGCCACAGGGCATCGCGGCGCAGGCGGTAACGCGGCAGCAACCGCGCCCGCGCCGCGCGCACGAAGTCAGCGGCGCGATCCTCGCGCGGTCCGTACAGGTAGATCATCAACGCAGGCAAGACAAGCACGAGGCCGGTGCTGCGCGTGGCAGCGGCGAGCGCGCCGAGCGCGCCGACGAGCATCCAGCGCCCGTGCCGGGCGCTCCAGAACAGCCCGACCGACAGCGCCAGGTACAGCGACTCGGAGTACACCGCCGAGAAGTAGAAGGCCATCGGCGCGAACGCCGTCAGCAGCACCGCCAGGCGCGCGGCATCGGCGCCCGGCGCTCGCGGCCGAGCTCGAGCGTCGTCAGGCGGTGGATGCCGTACAGCGCGAGCGCGAACGCAGACACCGACAGCAGCACGCCGGCGAGCACCGGCTGCAGGCCGAGCCAGCCGATCGCGCGCACGCCGAACGGATAGAGCGGGAAGAAAGCTGCGCGCGGGGCCGTGTACGCGCCGAGATCGGGACGGTAGCCATAGTGCGCGATCACGAGGTACCAGACGGCGTCCCAGCGCGCCGCAGGCGCGGCCAGCAGGTTCCCGAGCCAGCCGAAGCCGCGGGTCACGCCGGGCGGGTTGAAGGCGCTTCGCACGGGGCCGAAGCCGAACGCCAGCAGCGAGGACACCGCCGCCGCCCAGACGAGCAGGCGCGACATCCACAGCGCCCGCCAGCTCTCGCGCAGCGCGGTCATGCGCGCCTCCTCGGCGCGCAGGCTCAGCAACCAGCGCGGGACGGGCAGGCGTGCCGGCGCCGGCAGGCGCGGATGCGCCTGCTCGAGCGCGCCCGCCGCGGAATCACGCGCGCCGGCCGCGTACGCGGCCCTGGCGACGGTGTCGGCGGTGTCGGAGTTCATCGTGTCTGACAGCGAGCGTAGAGAGCGGCGCAACGCGACCGGCGGGCAATCACAACCTGGCACGGTAATCTCGAAGCTCCTCAGATGTCTCGACAAGCACGACAGCGCCGGCGTTCACGCGGCCGTTCGGGTGGCATGCGGGTACTCGTGATCGCTTCGATCGTGCTTGCCGGCGCGCTCACGATCGGCGCGATCGCTGCGGTCGCATTCGTGTTGCACACCGCGCGCGACGCGCCGTCCGTCGAAGACCTGCGCCCGCGCGTCAGCGGCGGTACCTCGCAGGTCTTCGCGGCCGACGGCACGCGCCTCGGGTTCATCCAGTCCGACGAACTGCGCACGCCCATCGGCTGGGGCGAAATCCCGGAAAACCTCAAGAACGCGACCGTCGCGATCGAGGATCAGCGCTTTTACAAAAACGACGGCGTCGACCTCACCGGCATCTTCCGCGCGGCGGTCAAGGACATCGTCAACGGCGCCGCCCTGCAGGGCGGCTCGACGATCACGATGCAGCTGATGCGCAACCTCTACCTCGGCGGGGACCAGCACACGATCAAGCAGAAGATCATCGAGGCGGCGATGGCGCTCGAATACAACAAGCACCACAGCAAGCGCTCGATCCTGACGAGCTATCTCAACAGCGTCCCCTACGGCACGCTCGGCGGCCAGACCGCAATCGGCGTCCAGGCGGCCGCGCGGATCTTCTTCGACAAGCCGGCCTCGAAGCTGAACCTCGCGCAGGCGGCGCTGTTGGCCGGGCTGCCGCAGGCGCCGTCGCAGTACAACCCGTTCCTCGACCCCGGGGCGGCGATCGGGCGGCGCAACGAGGTGCTCGCGAAGATGGCGGAACTGCACTACATCCCGGCGACGCAGGCGAACACCGCCGAGCACGAGGGGCTGCAGGTGCACATCGGGCACTACTACTCCGAAGAGAAAGAGAAGTTCTTCTTCGAATACGTGCGTGAGCAGCTCGAACACCGCTACGGCTCGACCGCCGTCAAGCAGGGCGGGTTGAAGGTCTACACGACGATCGACCTGAACATGCAGCGCCTTGCGCGCAACGCGATCGCACAGGTACTCGATGAGCCTGAAGACCCGGCGTCGGCGATCGTCACGATCAACCCCGCCAACGGCGACATCGAGGCGATGGCCGAGTCCGAGAGCTACGAGAAGTCGCAGTACAACCTCGCCGCCGATGGCCACCGCCAGCCTGGCTCGACGTTCAAGGCGATCGATCTCGCCGAGGCGCTCACGCGCGGGATCGACCCGAACACGACCTTCTACCTGTCGCACACGTTGCAGGCCGGCTGGCTCGTCGGCTACCCGACCTACGAAGTCAAGACCTTCGAGGGCGTCTCGTTGAACAAGTCGATCAACCTCGTCAACGCCACGCTCACCTCCGACAACACCGTCTACGCCCAGCTGGCCGCCGACCTGGGTGAGGAATCGATCACCCAGATGGCATACAAACTGGGTGTCAAAACGCACCTCAGCAACTATCCCGCGGAAGCACTCGGCGGCCTCACGCTCGGTGTGACGCCGCTGGAAATGGCGGACGTGTATGCGACGCTCGCCGATGGCGGCTGGCGCAACGAACCGATCGCGATCACCAAGGTCGTCTTCCCTGACGGCCACGTCGACAGCAACTGGGGCCAGCCGCATCGTGTCAGGGCGATCAGCGAAGCGGTCGACGCCGAGGAGTCGAGCATCCTTCATCAGAACGTTCTCAGCGGCACCGCCGGGCGCTCCGCGATCGACTGCCCGACGGCGGCCAAGACCGGCACGACGAGCGAACTGATCGACGCTTGGCTCGACGGCTACACGCCGAAGTACTCGACGGTCGTGTGGATGGGCTACCCGAACAGGCGGGTGTCGATGACAGATGTGCACGGAGAGCCGCAGCAGGGCGGCTACCTGCCCGCGGAAATCTGGCACGCGTACATGGCGGCGGTCACCGAAGGGCAGCCGTGCAGTGAACTCCCCGAATCCAAGGAAGCGATCTCCTACCAGCCTTTCTACGGTCACTACGCGACCACCGGCGAGGCAGAAATGAGCAAGGCCCACGAAGAAGCGGCCCCGACGACGCCGCGGAAGCATCTCCACAGGCACAGCGCCGGCAGTCCCGAAAACGCCGAACCGGAAACCCATTTCGGCGGCCACAACGAAAACAGCCCGCCGCCGCACGAAACGCCCGCGCCGCCGCGGGCAGCGCCGCCGACCGTCAACAAAACCGGCGGCGCGGGACCAGGCTGAGCCTCACCCGCGCCCCTCGAGCGCTGCCGCGCTGGTAGTTTGAGCGTGACTACATGACACGAACGGTCGCGTGCGTGCGCAGCGACCAGATTGGATGCGGCGTGGCGAAGGAGGACAAGGTTGAATTCGAGGGCGAGGTGATCGAGGCCCTGCCGAACGCGATGTTCCGCGTCAAGCTCGACAACGACCATGTCGTGCTCGGGCATGTCGCGGGCAAGATGCGCCGCTTCCGGATTCGCATCCTCCCCGGCGATCGCGTGCGCTGCGAGCTGTCACCGTATGACCTGGATCGCGCGCGGATCGTCTATCGACACCGCTGAGCGCTCCCCGACCGATTGACGGCATCGCCGAGCGCTCCCTGATCGAATCGATCGCCGCCGAGCTGGCAGGCGCGGCGAATCGGGAGCGAGCGGGCGTCGTGCGCGGCGTCGGCGACGACGCCGCCGTTGTACGCGCCAGGCCGCTGTGCGTGACCTCGGTCGACGCGATCGTCGAGGGCGTGCATTTCCGCCTCGAGGAGAACTGGGCGAGCGCGGGCGAGGTCGGCCACCGGGCGCTTGCGGGTGCGCTCTCAGACCTTGCCGCGATGGGCGCGGACGCCGGCGAGGCCTACCTCGTGCTCGGCCTGCCCGGCGGCTTCGGAGAGCGCCGCGCGCTGGAGCTCGTGCGCGCGGCGAGCGAGCTCGCAGATCAGACCGGTACCTCGATCCTCGGCGGCGATGTCGTCGTGGCGCCCGCGCTGATGGTCGCGGTCACGGTGATCGGATGGGCCGAGCGCGAGGAGCAGCTCGTCGGGCGCGACGGCGCGCGCGTCGGCGACCTCGTTGGCGTCACCGGCACGCTCGGCGGCGCCGGCGCGGGGCTCGCTGTGATGGCCGGGCGCGCACCGCGCACGTCGGCGAGCGAGGCCGCGCTGGCACGGGCACGGCGGCCGCTGCCGCGCCTGCGCGAGGGCCGGGCTCTGGCCGCGGCCGGCGTACACGCGATGATCGACCTCTCCGACGGTCTTGCGAGCGACGCCGCCCACCTTGCCCGCGCGGGCTGCGTGCACCTGCGCATCGAGCTCGCGCGCCTGCCGCTCGGATCGGGGGTCGCCGAGGTCGCCGCGGAGATCGGCGAGCCCGCCTGGCGGCTTGCGGCGGGCGCCGGGGAAGACTACGAGCTGTGCTTCTGCGCAGCCGCCGAGGATCGAGAGCGGATCGAGCGCGCGGCGGCTGAGATCGGCGTCAGCTGGATCGGCGAGGTGCTGGCGGGCGAGCCGGGGCTGTCGCTGTCAGACGAGCGGGGCGACGCTGTGCGGATTGAGGGATTCGAGCATCGCTGGTAGCGGCCGTCGCACCTGCACCGCGGGCGTCGCTTCGAGCGGATGCGGCAGCACTCCGCCGGGCAGCCAGCGCGCGGCGCCGACCGGCACGGTGCGGGTCAGGCGCGCGTACACGAGCAGGCGTTTGGCGGCGCTGAACAGCGGCGTGCAGGCCGACAGCACGAGGCGTTCGTAGCCGACCTCGGCGACCGCGGCCTGGACGTCGGTCGGCGCGACCACGCGCTGGCCGATGACGGCGTAGGTGAAATGCGCGTAGGGCATGTACAGCATGATGCGATCGCCCGGCGAGAGCGACTCGATGTTGCGGAACGGAGCCAGATACGTGGTCCGGTGCCCGGCGATCGCCGTCGTCCCGGCGATCCCCGGGAAGCGCGTTTCCGGGTACACGCCAGGGCCGCTCTTGAGGGCTTCGCTGTCGTCGCCCTTGACGACCACGTAGCTCGCCCCGATGCGCGGGATCACGATCCGCCCGACGGCGTCGCCGTCCCCGGTGTGGTGCTCGAATTCGCCGGCGAGGAAGGCGATCCGCCGCCGCTCGTCGACGAGCCCCGCGAGCGTCCGCTGCTCCGCGACGCTCGGCGGCGCGCGTTCGACGGTGCGCAGCGAGCTGCGCAGGTCATGCTGACGGATGCTCGCGTAGATCGCCGAGATCGGCTCCTGCCAGACGAGCGTCACGACCGCGTCGATCAGCGTCAGGCCGCCCGCGGCGATCAGCAGCACGGCAAAACAGCGCAGCGTGCGCGCGGGCCAGCGCCGCGGTGTCTGCGGGACGCCCCGCTCGGCGCTCGGCGCGGCGGCTGACGACATCACGTTGGACATGCTCGACCTATCGTCGCAGAGCCGACTCGGTTCCACCGAGCGAGCCCGGCCCCGCGTAGGACATCGGCCCGCGAATCGTGACCTCGCCGGCGTCGGCCATCCTCACTCCCGGCACCGGCGCGGCCGGGCCCAGCGCGAGCATCGTGGCCGCGGCGACGGCACCGAACGCGACGCTCCAGAGGATCGCGCCGAGCAGGCCGATGTGTCCGCCGGCTAGCAGCAGCAGGCCCATCCAGGCGATCCCGGCGGCGCCGATGCCGAGCTGGTGCGCATAGAAGCCGACGATCAGCGCCAGCGGCAGCAGACCCAGCGCGACGAGCGCGAGCGACGCGAACCGGCGCGGGCGCAGCTCGGGCGAGGCGAGCACCAGCCAGAGGTGGAGCGCGGGCAGCAGCAGCAGCGCGGTGAACGGGTTGACCAGCCACACGAGCATCGCGGTCACGAGCATGACCAGCAGCATCGAGACCCCGGTGGTTTCCGGCTCCGGTCGCCGGCCCCAGTCGAGACGCCGGACGAGCACGCCCCACAGCGCCCAGGCGAGCACGAACGTGAGCGCGACGGCGACGAGCGCGGTCGCGGCCTTGCCGTCGAACGGCAGCGCGCTGGAGAGCACCGGCACCGACGGCGCCGCGCCGAGGATCCCGAGCAGGCCGAGCAGGTAGGCAAACACCGCGCACGTGAAGAACGGCAGCGCGCAGCTCAGCGTCCAGAGCGTCGAGCGCCCGACCGGCAGCCGCCGCCGGCGCAGCCGCGCGAACCCGTCGGCGGTCGTGAGCAGGACCGGCAGCAGCAGCGTGGCCACGAGCAGCTCGATCGCCCACGCCGGCAGCGTCTGGCGATCCAGCAGCAGGCTCGTCTGCAGTTCGTGCGAGACGTCCGGCGCTGTGTCGAGCGCGTCGACGGCGCTGAGCACCGCGCGCCCGAACGCCTGCAGGCCCGCCGCGCTGACCGCCTCACGCGTCGCCGGCCCGCGTTCACCGGAAACCTGGACGAGCACGGCCGGCAGGCCGTCGGCGTTGAGCACCCCCTGTTCTCCTGAGGCCAGCGGGAAGACGAGGTGGGCGAACTGCCCGAGCACGCTCGGCGCGCCGGGATCGGCGCCGACCTCGTGGGTGATCGCGTCGGCGACCGTGCGCTGCAGCTGTAGCGGCGCGGAGCCGAAGCTGTCGGAGTACGGGATCACGAACGGCCTGCGCTGGAGCGTGCCGGCGAGGTCGCCGAGCACCAGCGCCGCGTCAAACGGCCCCTGCCCGCCGCTTTCGGAGGCGCCGCCGCTGCCCGCATCGCGCGCCCACTCGGCCGCGCCGGCGTCACCGCCGCTGCCGCCGCTCGTCGAGACCAGCACGATCGTGCGCTTGGTCTCACGCGCGGCGAACACGCGTGCGAGCTCGAGCAGCGCAGCCGTGCCCGACAGTTCGGCGCGCGATCCACTCGCCGCCGCATCGCGGTGGGCGAAGATCACGATCGGCGAGGCGCTCATCGAGCCGGGGCGCTCGGCGACGACGGTCGTCAGCTGCTGCTCGCCGTCGATCGTCTGCCCCTCGAAGCGGTGCGTGTGCACCGAGAAGCCTCCGCCGGCGCCGCCGCCGAGACCCTTCAGCGTCTGCGCGATGTGCTCGGCGAGCACGCGGTCGCCGGCGCTGCCGGGACGGCGTTCCGGGAACTCCGCGGCGAGGTTGCCGAGTTCGCCAAACGCGCGCGAGCCTTCGAATGCGTCGGGGGCCAGCGTCGAGATGTCGGGCAGCGGGCGCGGGCCCAGCGAGAACGCGGCGATCGCGAGCGCGAACAGGAATGGCAGGAACGCCGCACGGTAGAGACGCGCGTTGAGCATCGCCTAGACGATAGTTAGCTCGTCGGCTCCACGTGCGCGCTGTTCCGCAAGCTCCAGAGATCTGTGTGCCCGATGGCACGATCGCCCGATTCGGCGGCGGGTCAGATATCGTGCCGCCGCGTGCTTCAGCCCGTCGCCGTCGGCAACAAGACCCTGGCCGACTACACGCATATCTGCGGCCGCGATCTGATCGCGGAAATCCGCGAGCTGGCCGAGCCGCTGAAGGGTCAGCGCGTCGTGCACATCTCGGCGACGGCGTTCGGCGGCGGCGTCTCGGAGATCCTGTACACGCTCGTACCATTGATGCGCGATGTCGGGCTCGAGTGCGAGTGGCAGGTGATCTATGGGCGCGAAGAGTTCTTCAACGCGACCAAGCTGATGCACAACGCCCTCCAGGGCGCGCCGCAGGACCTCGACGAGGAACAATGGGCGACGTGGCGGCGCTACAACGAGATCAACGCCAAGGAGCTCTCCGACGGCTGGGACGTGTGCCTGATCCACGACCCGCAGCCGGCGGCGCTGTGCCAGCTCGTGCCCGAGAAGGCAAAGGGCTGGGTGTGGCGCTGCCACATCGACGTCTCGACCCCCAACGCGGACACGATCAGCCAGCTGCTTCCCTACATCCAGGACTATCCGCAGTCGCTGTTCCACATGCGCGACTACGTGCCCGCGGGGATGAACGGCAAAGTCAACATCGTGCCGCCCGCGATCGACCCGCTGACCCCGAAGAACATGGCGCTCTCGCCCGAGGACGGCTCGTTCGTGTGCGGCCAGTTCGGGATCGACGTCGACCGTCCGCTGATCTGCCAGGTATCGCGCTTTGACCCCTGGAAGGACCCGCTCGGCGTGATCGACGCCTACCGTCAGGTGAAGGAGTCGATGCCCGAGGTCCAGCTCGCGCTGGTCGGGTCGATGGCCAGCGACGACCCGGAGGGCTGGGACTTCTTCAACGCGACCGTCGCCCACGCGGACGGCGACGCGGACATCCACATCCTCAACAACTTCAACAACGTCGGCGCGATCGAGGTCAACGCCTTCCAGTCCCACTCGGACGTGCTGATCCAGAAGTCGACGCGCGAGGGCTTCGGCCTGACGGTCTCGGAGGCGATCTGGAAGGCGCGCCCGTTCGTCGGCGGCAACGTCGGCGGGATCCCGCTGCAGATCGAGGACAGCGTCACCGGCTTCCTCGTCTCGAGCGCGGAGCAGTGCGCCGAGCGCACGCTCGAGATCCTGCGCGACCCGGGCCTCGGCAAGATGCTCGGCCGGCGCGGCAAGGAGCATGTGCGCGAGCACTTCCTGACGCCGCGCTATCTGCGCGACTACCTGCGGATCTTCAACGAGCTGAGAGAAGCATGACCGGCGAGCCGGCGCAGCGGTCTCCGCTCGTGCTGGTGAGCAACCGTGGGCCGGTGACGTTCCACGCGGGCGGCGAGGTGCAGCGTGGCTCGGGCGGACTGGTGACCGCGCTCACCGGGCTCGCCTCCCACCGCGAAGCGATCTGGATCGCCTCGGCGATGAGCGGGTACGACGCCGAGGTCTCGCGCGAGCACGGCGGTCGCGCGTTCCCGGTCAGGTCGCCCGCCGGCGGCGAGTACCAGGTGCGCCTGGTGGTCTCAGACCAGGACGCCTACGACCGCTTCTACAACGTCTTCGCGAACCCGATGCTGTGGTTCATCCAGCACTACCTGTGGGATCTGTCGAACGCGCCGGACATCCGGCGCGAGGAGGTCGAAGCGTTCGAGTTCGGCTACAACGTCGTCAACG
Source organism: uncultured Solirubrobacteraceae bacterium (assembly GCA_963827105.1). Taxonomy (GTDB): domain Bacteria; phylum Actinomycetota; class Thermoleophilia; order Solirubrobacterales; family Solirubrobacteraceae; genus Palsa-744. The sequence continues at coordinate 222,517 of CAWHAB010000001.1, forward strand.
AAGACCTCGCGCGCGCCGTCGTCGAGGAGCTCGACGGCGCCTCCGAGCCGGTCGTGATGGTCCACGACTATCACCTCTACACGCTCCCGGACCTCGTCCGCCGCGCCCGCCCGGACGTGTTCCTGCACCACTTCATCCACATCCCGTGGACCCAGCCGGACGCCTGGCGGGTGCTGCCCACGCGGATCCGCGAGGAGATCTACACGGGCCTGCTCGCGAACGACATCATCGGCTTCCACACCCGCTCCTACCGTCACAACTTCCTGCAGTGCTGCCGCGACCTGATGGAGCTCGACGTCGACTTCGAGCGCGGCGTCGTGCGCTTCGGCGAGCGCGAAGTGTGGGTGCGCGCCTATCCCCTGCCGATCGACCACAAGGTGACCCGCCAGATCGCCCAGAGCGAGCGCGTCGAGCGCTTCGAGGAAGAGCTGCAGCGCCGCCGCCGCGACTTCCTGATCCTGCGCGTCGACCGCGCCGACCTCTCGAAGAACGTGCTGCGTGGCTTCTCCGCGTTCGACCTGTTCCTCGAGCAGCATCCCGAGTTCACCGAGCGTGTCACGTTCATCGCGCAGCTGATGCCGTCGCGGACCGACGTGCCGCAGTACGCCGAGTACCTGGAGCGGATCGAGGCGCTCGTCGCGGTCGTCAACCATCGCCACGGGACCCCGGACTGGATGCCGATCCAGCTGAAGCTGCGCGACGACCTGGATGAGGCGATGGCCGCGTACAAGCACTACGACGTGCTGCTCGTCAACGCGATGTTCGACGGCATGAACCTCGTCGCCAAGGAGGGCCCGATCGTCAACGAGCACGAGGGCGTCTCGATCCTCTCGGAGAACACCGGCGCGCACGAGGAGCTCGGCGAGTACGCGCTGTCGGTCAACCCGTTCGACATCGAGGAGCTCGCGAGCTCGATCTACGCGGCGCTGACGATGGACGCGGCGGAGCGCCGCCGCCGCGCCGAGGGGCTCGCGCAGATCGTCACCTCGCGCGATCCCGGCGACTGGATCGACGAGCAGCTCGCGGACATCCGCGCGAAGGCCCTCGCGGGCTGACGGGGCACCGCCGCGACCGGCCCGGTTCGATGGGTGCTCCGGCGGAGATCGCCCAACCCGCTACTCTTTCTGCGCCCGTCATGACGCTGCCCGCACCCACATATGACCTCGTGCTGCTGCTCGACCCGCAGTCGGAGGAGAGCACACGCGAGAAGATCGTCGCCGAGACGCGCGGCTCGATCGAGGCGCAGGGCGAGCTCCTGAACTACGACAAGTGGGGCGAGCGCGCGCTGACCTACCCGATCGACAAAAAGCCCAACGCCGAATATCACCTGATGCAGTTCCACGCGGGCTCGGCAGAGCTGCTGGACGGCCTCGATCGCACGCTGCGCATCACCGACGGCGTGATGCGCTTTCGCCTGATCAAGCTGGCGCCCGGCGTTCCGGAGGCACCGGAGATGGGCGCCGCGACCCCGACCGCGCGCCCGGCAGAGCCGGAGGCGCAGCCAGCCGAGCAGGATGAGGCTGGCGCTGCGCCCGCGGCCGAGACGCCGCCCACCGCAGATGCGCCCGCCGCGGACGCGCCCGCCGCGGATGCGCCCGACGGCACCGTCGCCGAGCTCGCCTAGGAACCACGCCGGCGCCGCGCCGCGGGCGGGCGCTTAGGACCGGGGCGCGAGCGTAATAAGATCGGCCCATGAGCTGGGCCGAGGCCGAAGATATGACCGACCGGTCGCTGACGCGGACCGACGTCCTTCGCGCATCGCCGCCGATGTTTGAATCGCGTGTGCTCGATGCGCTCTCGCGCGTTCATCCGGCCGTTCCGGTGATCATCTTCCTTCCCGCGATCGCCGGCATGACCGCGTGGGCGCTGTCGGAACTGAGCGTGGCGGCGGTCGCGGCCCTGTTCGTCGCCGGCTATGGGCTGTGGACGCTGTTCGAGTACTGGCTGCACCGCATCGTCTTCCACTTCGAGCCCGAGGACGGCGTCGGCGCGCGGATGCACTGGATCATCCACGGCGTCCACCACGACCACCCCAACGACCCGATGCGCCTGGTGATGCCGCCGGCTGTGAGCGTGCCGCTGGCCGCCGCCGTGTTCGCCGTCCTCTACGTGCTGTTCGGCTCGCACTACGCCCCGGCGATCGGCGCCGGGTTCTTCACCGGATATCTGATCTACGACATGATGCACTACTACCTGCATCACTTCCGCCCGCACGGGCGCCTCGGCAGGATGCTGCGCGAACGGCACATGCGCCATCATTTCCAGGACGACACCCGCGGCTTCGGGATCAGCGCGCCGTACTGGGATGAGGTATTCCGCACGTCGGCGCGGGCGAAGCGATCCTCGCAATGAGCGGAGTTGCCCGCGATCGGCGCGAGCGTCGCGCCCGCTGCCCGCTCTAGACTCGCTGCGACAGCCGACGCGCCGAGCCGAGAGCCGCGCGAGGTACAAGCTGAAAGGACTAGGAACCGTGGCCGCCACCAACATCAACCGGGTCGTCCTGACCGGAAACCTGACCGCCGACCCGGAGCTGCGCTCGCTGCCGAGCGGGACGTCCGTGTGCAAGCTCCGCGTCGCATGCAACACGCGCCGCAAGAACGGGAGCACGGGCGAATGGGAGGACAAGCCGAACTACTTCGACGTCACCGTGTGGGGCGCGCAGGGCGAGAACGCCTCGCGCTACCTGTCCAAGGGACGCCCCGTGGCGATCGATGGACGGCTCGAATGGCGCGAGTGGGAGACGCAGGAGGGCGCCAAACGCCAGGCAATCGATATCATTGCCGACTCGGTGCAGTTCCTGGGCTCGCGCGATGAACCCTCCGGTGGAGGCGGATTCGGCGGCAGCGGGGCCTCCAAGGGCAGCGACATCCCCGTCGATGAAGGGGATTTTCAGCCCGCACCGGTCGCCGGAGCAAGCGGCGACGACGATATTCCGTTCTAGCCAGACAGCGAGGTCTTTGTGTTTTCCACCGTAGTCACTCTCGAGCGCGACCGCAGCCGCGGCGGGGAACACTGATGGCCAAAGCACGCGGTCGCGGCAAGCCGGTACGCCGCAGGGACAAGAAGGGCGGGCCCGGCAGCGGCCGGCGCAAGCCCTGTCAGCACTGCCGCGACAAGGTCGAGCAGGTCGACTACAAGGACGTCACCTCGCTGAAGAAGTTCATCTCCGAGAAGGGCAAGATCCGCTCGCGGCGGATCACCGGCTCCTGTCGCCGCCACCAGGTCCAGATCGCCCGCGCGGTCAAGCGCGCCCGCGAGCTCGCGCTGCTGCCGTACGTCAACGAGGGCGGCCGCGATGACGCCCCCGGTGGTCGCCGCGAGCGCGGCGACCGCGGCGATCGTTAGGGCGCGGCGATGCCTGAAGCGATTCTTCTCCAGGACGTCGAGACGCTCGGCGAGCAGGGCAACGTCGTCGACGTGTCCAAGGGCTACCTGCGCAACTACCTGATGCCGCACAAGCTCGCGCAGCCCGCGACGAAGGGCGCGATCGAGACGATCCGCCAACGTCAGGCGGCGGCCGAGAAAGCCGCCCGCGAGGCGATCGAGAAAGCGCAGGAGAACGTCAACCTGCTGAACAGGACCGTGCTGACGATCCCGCAGCAGGCCGGTGCGGACGGGCGGCTGTTCGGCTCGGTCACCGCCCAGGACATCGCCAGCGCGATCCGCGAAGCGCGCGGGCTGCGACTCGACAAACGCAACGTGCATCTTCCCGAGGCGATCAAGAACGTCGGCACCTACATGGTCGTCGTCGACGTCGTCGAGGGCGTGCAGGCGACGATCAAGACGATGGTCGTCGCCAAGAAATAGGCGCGCCGCGACGGCGCCCGCCCACCGGTTTCAGTCCGCAGCGGCTGCGAACATATGTTCGTGGCACGTGAATTGTTGGAGATAGCGGAGAGGGCCTGCGAGCCTCGTCGGCCGGCGGCCTAGACTGCGCGAACCGATGAGCGCCGTCTCGATCGCCAATCGCGCCGCCAGCGCGCCGGCGGGTGTGATCACCCCGCCTCACAACCTCGACGCCGAGCAGTCGGTGCTCGGTGCGATCCTGCTGTCGGATCGCTCGCTGTACGCGCTCGTGATCGAAGAGGGGCTGCGCGCGGATGACTTCTACCGCGAGCGCCACGGGCTGATCTATGAGGCGATGCTCGCCCTCTACAACGACAGCGAGCCGGTCGACGTCCTGACGGTCACCGACCGCCTGCGCCAGGTCGGCAAGCTCGAGGATGTCGGCGGCGGCGCGACGGTCGATGAGCTGACCGGCGTCGTTCCGGCCGCCGGCCATGCCCGCCGCTATGCGCAGATCGTGCGCGAGAACGCGCTGCTGCGGCGCCTGCTGAAGAGCACCTACGAAATCCAGGAGAACGTGCTCGGCCACGGGGCGCCGCCGCGCGAGCTCGTCGAGCAGGCCGAGAAGGCGATGCTCGAGGTCGCCCGCGACGACCGCCAGCAGGACTTCCGCGGGATCGGGGAGGTGCTCGACGAGGAGCTCGACAAGCTCCACCGCCTGTCGCTGGAAAGCACGTCGCTGACCGGTACGCCGTCGGGGTTCAAGGACCTCGACGAGATCACCGGCGGCTTCCAGGCGGGCAACCTGATCATCATCGCGGCGCGGCCGGCGATGGGCAAGAGCGCGCTCGTCTGCAACATCGCGGAGAATGCGTCGGTCGAACACGGCAAGGCCGTCGCGCTGTTCTCGCTGGAGATGGCCGAGTCCGAGCTCGCGCAGCGGTTCGTCGCCTCGCAGGCGCGGATCAAGGGCGAGGAGCTGCGCAAGGGACGCGTCTCCGAGCAGCGCTGGCCGAAGATCCTCGGGGCCAGCCAGCGTCTCGCCGCCGCGCCGCTGTGGGTCGATGACTCAAGCGACGTCGGCATGCTCGAGATCCGCGCGAAGGCGCGCAGGCTGCACAGCCAGTGCGAGGGCGGCCTGGGCCTGATCATCATCGACTACCTGCAGCTGATGCGCACCGACAGCCGCTACGACAGCCGCGTGACCGCGGTCGGCGAGCTCAGCCGCGGGCTGAAGATCCTCGCACGCGAGCTCGGCGTGCCGGTGATCGCGCTGTCGCAGCTCTCGCGCGCGGTCGAGACGCGACCGGACAAGAAGCCGCAGCTGTCGGACCTGCGCGAGAGCGGGAACCTCGAGCAGGACTCGGACCTCGTGATGTTCATCTATCGCGACGAGTACTACAACGAGGACTCAGAACGCCCGGGCGAGGCCGACCTGCTGATCGCCAAGCATCGCAACGGCGCGGTCGGCAAAGTCACGCTCACGTTCCAGAAGGAGTACCCGAAGTTCATGAACTACGCGGGCGAACGGTTCGAGCAGTGAGCGCCGAGGAGCGCTTTCCAGCGGAGCCCGAGCAGCTCGCGGTGCGGCCGCGGATCAGCGGGCCGAGCACCGCGGAGGCGTGCCCGCTCGGCATCTGCGACGGCGGCGGCTTCGTGATCGACGAGGCCAGCAACACGGCCAGCGACTGCGACTGCCGCGCCGCGCGGATCGCCGGCGCGCGCACCCGCGGCCTCGCTGGGCGGATCCCAACGCGCTATCGCGGCGTCTCCTTCGATCGCCCGCCGATCAGCGACATCGCGCGGATCGCCCCCGATCAGATCCGCTCGGTGAGGCTGTACGTGCAGTCGATCGAGGAGAACATCGACGCCGGCCGCGGCCTGTGGATCCAGGGCGACGTCGGCACCGGCAAGACGACGCTCGCGATGCTCGTCTCCAAGGCGGCTCTCGACGCGGGCCGCTCGGTCGCGATCTACTCGCTGCCGCGGCTGCTCAACCTGCTGCGCGAATCGATGGACTCCGACGCGGGCATGCTCGACTTCATGGACCGGCTCACCGCCGTCGACCTGCTGCACATCGACGACCTCGGCGCCGAGAACCGCACCGACTGGGTGCTCGAGCAGCTGTACTCGATCGTCAACTCCCGCTACGAGGCCGAGCGGCCGATCATCGCGACCACGAACGTGATGCCCGACGAGCTCTCCGAGCGGCTGGGGCCGCGCACGGTCTCGCGCCTGGTGGAGATCTGCGGCGACCTGATCCCGCTCTACGGCGAGGACAAGCGCCGCGAGTTCCGCGTCCGTCGCACGGAGACGGGCGAGCGCACCGGCTGAGGCCTGCCCGAATCGCTCCGTAAACTTCACGGACATGCCAGGCATAGTGATAGTTGGCGCCCAGTGGGGCGATGAGGGAAAGGGCAAGATCACCGACCTGCTCGCCGAAAACGGCGACGCGGTCGTACGCTTCCAGGGCGGCAACAACGCCGGGCACACGATCATCAGGGGCGATGAGGTGTGGAAGCTGCACCTGATCCCCTCGGGCATCCTCTACCCGGGCAAGCTGTGTGTGATCGGCAACGGCGTCGTGATCGATCCGAAGGTCCTGATCGACGAGCTCGACGCGCTGCGCGCACGCGGAGTCGACGTCAGCGGCCTGCGCGTCTCCGCCAACGCCCACCTGATCATGCCCTACCACATGCTGCTCGACTCGGCCGGCGAGGCGAAGCTAGGCAGCCTTCAGATCGGCACGACGCGCAGGGGCATCGGCCCCTGCTACGCCGACAAGGCCGCGCGCCTGGGAATCCGCGTCCAGGACATGCTCGACGAGAAGATCCTCAAGAAGAAGATCGTCGCCGCGATGGAGCCCAAGCGCCTGTCGCTGCGGCCCTTTGAGAAGGACCCGGCACTCGACCTGCACACGATGACCGAGGAATTCCTGACCTTCGGCCACCGCCTCGAGCAGCACATCGCCGACACCTCGAAGCTGATGTGGCAGATGCTCGACGACGGCAAGAAGGTGATCCTCGAGGGCGCGCAGGGCGCGATGCTGGACATCGATCACGGCACCTACCCATTCGTCACGTCCTCCAACCCGCTCGCCGGCGCCGCCTGTGTCGGCACCGGCATCGGGCCGAAAGCGATCGAGGAGATCTGGGGCATCTCCAAGGCGTACACGACGCGCGTCGGCGCCGGCCCGTTCCCCAGCGAGCTGCACGAAGAGATGGGCGAGCAGCTGCGCCAGCGCGGCGGCGAGTTCGGCACGACCACCGGCCGTGCGCGGCGGACCGGCTGGCTCGACCTCGTCGCGCTCCGCTACGCGGCGCGCCTGAACACGATGACCGCGCTGGTGCTCACCAAGCTCGACGTCCTCTCGGGCCTCGACCGGGTGCTCGTCGGCACCAGCTATCGGGGCGCCGACGGCGCCGTCTTCGAGGACTTCCCGTACCACCAGACGGTGCTGCACCACACGACCGCCGAGCTGACCGAGCTGGCCGGCTGGAAGGAGGATCTGAGCGAGTGCCGCACGATCTCAGACCTTCCCAGCGGGGCACGCGAATACCTCGACTTCATCGCCGAGCACGTCGGCGCTCCCGTCACGCTGGTGGGTGTCGGGCCGGGGCGCGAGCAGGTCGTCTGGACCGACGCCGGCCGCGAAACGCTCGTCGCGCCCAACGGCGCCTCCTAACTGCCTGCCCGGCGCGGCTCGACGCGTCGGCTAAATGGTCCACGGATCGGGCCGAGCGCACAGTTCAGCGTCGATCGGGCCGATCACGGGCATACCCGTCGCACCCACTGCGCGCGAACCTCAGCCCGATGCCCGACGAAATGACACCCGAGGAGCGACCGAGCGTGCGCGCGGAGGACCGGCCGCGCGCGCCCGGCGCGGTGCTGAGCGCCGCGCACGCCGATGACGTCTTCGACCTCGAGCACTACGAGCATCTCGACGCCGAGACGCTCGAGCGCGCGCTCGAGGCGCTGCTCGAGCACTTCCCCGAGGCCCCGGTCACAGCGCTCAGAGACGACGCTGTGATGGTCGCGATGCCGGAGTCGATCCGGCTGCGGCGCAACCCCGTGCTCGAGGCCCGCTCAGGACTCGACCTGATCATCCACGACGAGGAGGTGCTGACCGGCTGGGAGCGGTGCCTGAGCGTTGGTGCGGCGCGCTATCGCGTCCATCCGACCGCCTACCCGGAGCTGACGAGCACGCTGTACGCGCTCGACCTGCGCGAGCGCCACGGCGTGATCCTCACCGTCAGCGTGTTCGTGCCGCCGCCCGCGTCGGAGCGCCCCGCCGAGCGGCCGCCGATCCCGAAGGTCGCGCCGCGCTTCGCGAGCATCGGCAAGGACGCGCGCAGCGTGATCATCAAGGCCGACGAGGCGATCACCGAGCTGCTCGGCTGGAGCGCCGAGGAGTTGCTCGGGCATCGCACCGTCGAGTTCATCCACCCCGATGACAAAGCGCTCGCGATCGATAACTGGATGGAGATGCTCGCCACCCGCGGACCGGGCCGGCGCGTGCGCCTGCGCCACCGTCGCCGCGACGGCTCGTGGGTCTGGTTCGAGGTGACCAACCACAATCTGCTCGACGATCCCGAGCACGAGTGCGTCGTCAGCGAGATCGTCGACATCTCCGAGGAGATGGCCGCGCAGGAGGAGCTCCGCGCACGCGAGCAGCTGCTCGACCGGCTCGCCGAGGCGATCCCGCTGGGTCTCTTCCAGGTCGACGCCGAGCGCAACGTCGTCTACACCAACGACCGGCTCCACGCGATCGTCGGCGTCGCGCGCAGCGCGACCGTCGCCGAGCAGCTGCAGAGCGTGCTCGCGGCCGATCGTGCCGAGCTCGAGCGCGCCTTCGAGCGCGTGCTCGGAGACGGCCTGCCGGCCGACATCGAGGTGCAGCTGCGCCTTCCCGACAGTCGCGAGCAGCGGCTCTGCTCGATCAGCCTGCGCGCACTCAGCCACGAGGATGGGACGATCAGCGGCGCGATCGCGTGCGTCGCCGACATCACCGACAGCGCACAGATGCGCGATGAGCTGAAGCAGCGCGCGACGTTCGACGAACTCACCGGCTGCCACAATCGCGCCTCGATCATGCGCGCGCTCGAGGCCGAGCTCGCGGGCGGCGAGCCCGGCGCGGAACGCGCCGTGATGTTCGTCGACCTCGACCGCTTCAAGGCGATCAACGACCGCTACGGCCACGGTGCCGGCGATGAGATGCTGCGCGTGCTCGCAGCGCGGTTGCGCGCGTGTGTTCGCGGCGAGGACCTCGTCGGGCGCATCGGCGGCGATGAGTTCCTCGTGCTGTGCCCGAACGTCGGCGGCGCCGAGCAGGCGATGCGGCTGGCCGCGCGCCTGACGCGCGAGCTCAGCAAGGATGTGCCGCTGGCGAGCGCCACGATCTCACACCAGATCAGCATCGGCGTCGCCTGGTGCGACGGCGCCGGCGGCGACGCCGATGAGCTCGTCGCGCGCGCCGACGCGGCGATGTACGAGTCCAAGCGCGAACGCGCCGGGCGTCCGCAGCTCGCCGGGGCACGCCCGCAGCTGGCGAGCACCCGCCCGCGCCGGGGCCGTGCAGCCGGCGCCGTTCGCTGAGCGCCCGGCGCGCGGCCGCCGGCGCGCGCGCACTGCGGCGGCGAAGCGACAGCCCCCGTTCGCGGGAGCTGGAGCGAGCCGCCGCCGCCGTCACGCGGCGGTCAGGGCGCTACACGCCCCCTAGCGACCGCCGCCGCCGTGCGCCGCTGTTCCGCCCGCACGGTCCGCGGCCCGCGGCGGCGGGTCCGCCCGCCTCGCCGGGGCCGGCCGGCGTCGCCGGCGGCTGCACAGGCACTGCGAGGATGGGCCGTCCGGGAATCGAACCCGGAACCTTGGGCTTAAGAGGCCCCTGCTCTGCCGGTTGAGCTAACGGCCCGCGAGCGCGCCGACGCTGGCCGCCGGCTCGAGCGCTGATTCTACCCGAGGGGGCACGCTGCGGCCGCTCAGAAGACGACCGTGCGCCGGCCGTCGATGATCACGCGATCGTCGAGGTGCAGCGCGACGGCGCGCGCGAGCACCATCCGCTCGACGTCGCGGCCCACGCGCTCGAGCTCGCGCGCACTCTGGCGGTGGTCGACGCGAACGACGTCCTGATCGATGATCGGCCCATCGTCGAGCTGCTCGGTGACGTAGTGCGCGGTCGCGCCAATCAGCTTGACGCCGCGCTCGCGCGCCCGGCCGTAGGGGTCGGCGCCGGCGAACGCGGGCAGGAACGAGTGGTGGATGTTGATCGCCGGCATCCCCACGCGCTGCAGGAACTCACCGCTCAGCACCTGCATGTAGCGCGCCAGCACGAGCAGATCGGCGGCGCCGCCGAGCAGGCCGAGCATCTCCGCTTCGGCCTGGGGCTTGTCGTCTCGGGCGACCGGAACGTGGTGGAAGGGGACGCCCGCGGCGATCGTCTCGCGCTCGAGGTCGCGGTGGTTGGAGATCACCGTGACGATCTCCGCGTCAAGCTCGCCGCGGCGCGCACGCCACAGCAGATCGAGCAGGCAGTGATCGTGGCGGGAGACGAGGATCGCGATCCGCCGCCGCTCGCCCCCACCAGCGGACCTCCCAGTCCATCTCAAAGCGCCGTGCGACGGCGGCATCGAAGCTGGTGCGAAAGGACTCGCGCTGCGCGACGTCGTCATCGGCGAGGAAGAACTCCGTACGCAGGAAGAAGCGGCCGCCGCTCGGATCCGAGGAGTACTGGTGCGAGGAGACGATGTTCGCGCCGCGCTCGAACAGGAAGCCCGAGACGGCCGCGACGATCCCGGGCCGGTCGGCGCAGCCGATCAGCAGGCGGCCGCTGTAGCGTGCGCCGTCCTGTCCGGGCGACCCGCGATCGGCGCCGGCGCTGCTGCCCTGCGATCGGGCTGCCACCGCGCGCTCGCGGCTATTTGCTCGGCGTCGTGGACGTCTTCCCGGCGGGCGCCGGCTGTTTCACTTCGGTCCCCTTGAGTTCGCCGTTGGAGTTCAACTTGCCGACGTACGTTTTGCCGTTCGTGGTCGTCGTGTAGCTCTTTTCGCCCGTCGGGTCCGCCTTGACGAGCGCGAGCTCGGATTTGACCCGCGCCCGTTCGGCGGCCGGCGCGAGTTCGACCGCCTTGGCGGCGGCGAGGTCTCCGACGCGCTTCGTTGTGGGCTTTGTACGCGTACTCGCGCGAGCTGGCCATAGAGCGCCGCGCTCGTCGGGCGCGCGGCGACGACGATCTGTAGCACCTGCACCTCCTGTGCGGGCTCGTTGAGGCCGTCTTCGCCGAACACGGTGGCCATCTGCTGGGCCAGCTCGGGCGTTCGGTTTCGGCGGGTTCAGCGCCAGATAGCTGCTCCACGCCTGGCGCCGCTTCGTGGAACAGTTCCTTGCCCTTGCTCGTCAGACCCGTGCTCGTCACATACGATTCGTTGCCGGCTTCGTGCAGCAGGTTCTTTGGTCAGCGTTTCCCACGCGCGCGACGTTCTTCGGCTGCTGCGCCGTGAGCTTCTCGTAGCTGCTTGATCGCGCTCGCGTGAGCTGGCGCCGCTGGAGCCTTCGTTGTTCGTCGCGGCGGTGAACAAGCCCGCCGCCGCCGAGGCCGCCGCCGACGCCGAAGCCGACCAGGCCGACGCCGATCAGCAGCGCGAGGCCGATGTAGATCACCTTGACCAGGCGCCGCCGGTGGCGCCCTCTGAGATCGAACAGCATCAGTCCGAGAGGCTCTCGTCTACGTGGTCGATGATCTGCTGCACGGTCGGTCCCTCGGCGTCTCCGCTGGTGGTGGCGCCGGCCCTCCGCAGGAGGCCCGGCGTCGTCGGCTCTCGCGCTCCCCTCAGCGTCCGCCGCGCCATCCGCGGGCGTGACGAACGTTGCCAACAGGATACTCGCCTCGTAGAGCAGGTACAGCGGTACCGTCTCGAGCAGCAGCGTGACCGCGTCGCCCGGCAGGAACGCGGCGATCACCGCGCAGGCCAGCAGCGCGTAGCGGCGGCTTTTGCGCAGCTGGCGCGGCGTCACGAGCCCGAGCCGCGTCGCGCCGAGGATCACGATCGGCACCTGGAAGACGAGGCCCATCGCCAGCAGCGTCGTCGCGGCGAACTTGTAGAACTGGCTGGCCTGCACGATCACGTTGAACTCGCCGGCGTTGAAGTTGACGAGGAAGCGGACCGCGGACGGGAGCACGACGAAGTAGCCGAACAGCACGCCCGCGGCGAACAGGAACGGCACCGCGATCAGCAGCGGCACCGCCGCCCGGCGCTCGTGCGGGGTCAGCGCCGGCAGGATGAAGCCGTAGAGCTCGTACAGGATGAACGGCAGCGAGATGATCAGCGCGAAGTACAGCGCGACGGTGATCGTCGTCGTGAACGACTCGCCGACGCCGAACACCGCGAGCTTGTCGCCCTGGCGGGTTGCGCGGGATCTTCGCGACCGGCCGCTCAGCGCCGCGGTCAGCGGCAGCGAGCTGTGCGCGGGCGCTCGCGGCGACGCCGCTGCCGGGCCGCGCGAGGACCTTCAGTGCCGCGCTCGTGTCCGCGCGCGATCTTCAGCACCGCCTGCTGGGCGAGCACCGCCTGGCCGACTGTTCCCTCGCCCTTGGCGACCTGCTTGCGGGTCTGCGTCTGCAGCGGCTCGTTGAGGATGTTCAGCAGCGCGTGGTTCTGCCACAGGCAGAACGCGAACACGACGCCGAGCACGATGCCGCTGATGATCAGGCGCGAGCGCAGCTCGTCGAGATGGTCCACGAGGCTGAGTCGCTGCTCGTGATCGATCGGGCGGATGCCGTCGGGCCATGGGCCGGATGAACCTACCACCGTGCCCGCGTCGACCGCGAGCTAAAGCACCGTGCGCCTCACGCGTCGATGGGGAGTGAGACGACGCATGAACCCCGACAAAGACCCCGACACCAAGCGCCGCGCGCAGCTGCCCGGCCGGCGAGCAGCTCGACGTCGTCTACGGCGAGCACCGGCGCGCCGCCGACAACGTCAGCGCGCCCGACCAGCTGCACGTCTGCTTCCACTGCTCAGGCGAGCTCGTCTACCCGCTCGACTGGTCCGAGGAAGGGCCGCGTCACTGGCGGATCGTGCTGCGCTGCCCGGAGTGCGAGTCGCGTCGCGAGGGCGTCTTCGACCAGACGGCCGTCGAACACCTCGACGACGAGCTCGACCGCGGCTCGAGCGCGCTGCTCGGCGATCTGCGCCGCATGACGCACGCGAACATGTCCGAGGAAGTGGAGTTCTTCGTGCGCGCCCTCGACGCCGACCTGATCGTCCCGAGCGACTTCTAGCGCGCGCTCAGCGGTAGCGCTCGACGACCGCGTCGGCGACCAGCTCGAGCAGCACCGAGCGCCCATCCGGGAGGATCGCCGGCAGCGCCGCCTTCGCCTCGGCGACGACGCGCGAGCGCCCGCTCGCGCGCCTCGTCGAGCGCGCCGGTCGCGGCGATGCGCTCGCACAGCGCCTCGGCCTGCGCGCGGGCCGCGCAGCGAGGCGAGATCGAAGCTCGCGAGCTCCGCGCTCGCGTTCGCGCGCGAGGATGAACGGCAGCGTGACGGTGCCGTCGAGCAGGTCGGTGCCGCGCGACTTGCCCGTCCGCTCGACCGGGCCGGAGACGTCGAGCACGTCGTCGAGCATCTGGAAGGCGAGGCCGATGCGCCGCGCGAACGCGCCGAGCGCGTCGGCCAGCGCGCTCGAGCCGCCGCAGCGCGTCAGCGCGCCCGAGCCGGCACGCGGCCTCGAACAGCGCCGCGGTCTTCAGCTCGCAGCGCCGCAGGTAGCGCTCGACCGCGACGTGCGCCGCGTAGGCGTCCTCGCGCTGCAGCAGCTCGCCTTCGGCGAGCGCCGAGCTCGCCTGCGAGAGCGCGCGCAGCTGCGCCGCGTCCTCGTTGCGCGCGAGCTCGGCGAACGCCCGCGAGAACAGCAGGTCGCCGGTCGCGACGGCGACCTCGCGCCCGGCTACCGCCGCGACCGTCGGATGGCCGCGGCGCAGCTGCGCGCCGTCGATCAGGTCGTCGTGCACGAGCGTCGCCGAGTGCACGAGCTCGACCGCGACAGCCGCGCGCACGAGCCGCTCCTCGCCGTCGGCGCGTCTCCGGCGGCCCCCCGGCGGACTCCGCGGCGAGCACCACGAGCAGCGGGCGCAGGCGCTTGCCGCCGGCGACGACCGTCGCGTTGCGCGTGCGCGGCGAGCGGCTCGCCCGCGCGCGCGGTGACCCGCTCGAGGTGGCGCTCGGTGCGCGCCATCCGCGCGCGCAGCGCGGCGCCGCCGCGCGCGCATGATCGCGTCGAGCCCGTCGACGCCGCCGCGGTCGCCTCGCTCGTCGCAGTGCTGTCCGACGCGCGCTCAACCCGCCTCCGCGCGCGACCGTGCCCGCGTGGATCGCGACGATCCCGCCGGCCGTGAGCATGTAGGTGATCTCCGGCAGGCCCGCGCGCTCCATCTCGGCCGCGAGCACCGCGGGCGCGGGAAAGCGCTTGACCGAGTCCGGCAGGTAGCTGTAGGCGTCGGCGATGCCCGCCGCGCGCTGCCGCGGATCGCGGCGCAGCCGCGCGAGCGCGCGCCGTGAGCCAACCCGAGCGCCGGCACGATGCGGTCGAACCACAGCCGGTAGAAGAGCGACAGCGGCGGCCGCGTCGGCGTCGTGATCTCGAGCACGACGACGCGCCCGCCCGGGCGCACGACGCGCGCCATCTCCGCGAGCCCGCGCGCGAGGTCGTCGAAGTTGCGCACGCCGAAGCCGACGGTCGCCGCGTCGAAGCGGTCGTCCGTCGTAGGGCAGCGCCAGCGCGTCGGCCCACTCGAAGCGCGGCCGCACGGCGCGCGTCGCGCGCGCCGCGGCCTTCGCGCCGCGCGCGCTCGAGCATCGCCTCGGAGAAGTCGCTCGCCGATCACCTCGCCGCCCGGCGCCACGCGCCGCGCGAGCTCGATCGCGAGGTCGCCGGTGCCGGTCGCGACGTCGAGCACGCGGCTGCCCGGGCCGACCCGCGCCTGGTCGGCCGCGCGCGCGCGCCAGCGGTGATGCAGGCCGGCGGTCATCGCCGTGTTCAGCGGGTCATACACGCCGGCGATGCGGTCGAACATCGCGCGTACCTGCGCGCGCCTCCGAGCGTGTCCGCGCGCGCCGGCTCCGCTCGCGAGCTGGCATCGCGCCGGCTACTTGAGCTGGGAGAGGAAGTCGACGATCGCTTGGAACTTCTCCGGCGGCAGGTTCTTGAACGAGGGCATCGGCGCCGTCGGGTTGACGAGCGTGCGCGCGATCGCCTGGCGCGGGAGCCGCGAGGCGATATGCGTCAGGTTCGGCCCCGGCCCGGCGTTGCCGTTGTCGCCGATCTTGTGGCACGCCTGGCAGCCCGACTGCGCGACGACCAGCTTGCCCGCTTCGTATTGCGCACGAGCGTCGTGCCGCCCGCCTGCGACGACGGCCGCGGGCGTCGCGAATTCGATCGCCGTCGGCGAGCCCGCGTTCGCGCCCGAGTAGGTGAGGTAGGCCATCGCGACGATCACGAGGATCGCCGGCGATGGTCGCGATCGGACGACGCTCGGGGCGGCGCTCGGGGCCGCGGTCGTAGAACGGCAGCAGGAACAGCAGGATCATCGCGAGCGTCGGCACGCCGATCGTCGCGAGCGGCACGAGCGCGCGGCGGCTTGATCACGCGCAGGAGCTCGAACAGGAAGAAGAAGTACCACTCCGGGCGCGGCACGTAGGTCGTCGTCGTCGGGTTGGCCTTCGACCCGAGCTCGGCGCCGAGGACCAGCGACATCGCGATGATCACCGCCATCACCACGCACGCCATCGCCGAGTCCTTCGCGACCGCGTACGGGAAGAACGGCTTGCCCTTCGCCTTCAGGATCGCGTACTCGCGGAGGTACTCCTCCTTCTCGCGCTGGTTCACCGCCTAGACCTCCGCCTCGCGCAGCTCGGGCGCGGGTCTCGGCTTTCTCCACGGCGGCGCCGTCGTGCCGAGCTTGGCGACGAGGTACAGGTGCGCGCCGATCAGCGCGGCGATCAGCCCCGGGCATCAGCAGCATGTGGATCGCATAGAAGCGCGACAGCGTCGTCGCGCCGAATTCCGAGCCGCCGCGCAGGAAGTCGCTCAGGTAGGGGCCGATCAGCGGGCCGGTGCCGTTGATGTTGACGCCGACGATCGTCGCCCAGTAGGCGCGCTGGTCGAACGGCAGCAGGTAGCCGGTGAACGACATCGCCATCGTCAGGATCAGCAGCACCACGCCGATCACCCAGTTGAGCTCGCGCGGGTACTTGTAGGCGCCGAAGAAGAACGTGCGCGCCATGTGCAGGAAGACGAGGATCACCATCACGCTCGAGCCCCACTTGTGCATGCCGCGCACGAACTGGCCGAGGAACACGTCGTTGGTGACGTAGCGGATCGATTCGTAGGCGCCGCCCGCCGGGTCGGGCCGGTAGTACATCGCCAGGAACACGCCGGTGACGGCCTGGCTGAGGAACGCGAACATCGTCGCCGAGCCGAGCGTGTAGAACCAGTTGGTGCCCTTCGGCACCTTGCGGAACATCATCCAGCGCGCGGCGCCGCTCAGCGACGTGCGCTCGTCGACCCAGTCGACGACGGTGATGCCCGCCTGCTTGCCGCCTCGAGCGGGGCCGGCCGCGCCGTTCTCGCTCGCCGGGGCGCGGCGGCGGTTCCTGCAGCGGGCGCGGGAGCAGGCGGGGAGCTGGGTAGCTTGGGCACGGTGCGCTCGACGCTGGCTGCTGCCTAGAGTTTCTGCGCGCCCGGCACGGACGGGTAGAGGTACTGGCCGATGCCGTCGAGCGGCTCGCCGGGGAGCGCGCGGCGAGAAGCGGCGCAGTTCGCTGTTGACGCTGAAGCGCGGGCCGACTTCGACGTTTTCGCCGTTCACGCGCGTGTAGAAGCGGTCGAGCGGGCGCACCGGCGGGCCGCCGACGCGGCGGCCGAGCAGGTCGTAGACGCCGCCGTGGCACGGGCAGATGAAGCGCTCCGAGGCATCGACCCAGCGCACCGGGCAGCCGACGTGCGCGCAGCGGCTGGAGATCGCGATGTACGGCGTGCCCTTGTCGTAGGGGTCGGTGTCGATCGTCGGGTTGAACTTGCGGATGTAGGCCGTCGTCTTGCCGGCCTCGCCGATCTTCGGTTCGAGCGTCAGCACGACCGGCACGTAGTTGTTGTCGGTGAACTGGTCGCGCGTGCCGACGACTTCCCAGCGCGCCGGGTTGCTTTTGAAGATCGGGCCGACCGCGAAGCCGAGCGCGGGCAGCAGGAACGCCGCGGCGGCGATCCCGCCGGTCGCCTGGCTGCTGACGGTCATGAACCGTCGCCGCGTGATCGTCTCGCCCTCGAAGGCCCCGGGGATGTGGCGGTCGAGGGTGTATTTGGACTTCTGTTTTGCGTGCTTGTCGGACACCGGGCGCTAACAATATCGAGGCGCGATTCAGCGCGGCGCCGCAGTACCCTCGGCGCTTGTGCGCATCGCCTCGATCGCCTCGGCGCGCCCCGCGAACACGAGATCCTTGGCGCGCCTGTGGGGCTCGCTCGAACCCCAGCCGACGGCTCGCGCTCCGGCCACCCAGACGGCGTCGGCGAGCTCCTGCTCGCCCTTGCCCTGCGCGAGCGCGCTCAGCGTGATCGTGTCGGCGAGCTCGGCGACCGCCGCCGTGTCGCCGAGCTCGACCAGCCGCGCGAGGCCGATCGCGTACAGGCGGTCGCCCGCGAGCAGGCGCAGGTCGGCGTCGGCCACGCGCACGACGCGCGGCTCGCCGTAGTGCAGCAGGTAGCCCTCGTAGATCGCCTCGACGAGCAGCTCGTAGTCCTCGCTGCGGCCGGCCGTGCGCGGGCCGGACGCGGCGAGCGCGGCGGGGCTCGCCGCCACGCCGATCGCGCTCCGCGCCGTCACCCGGGCAGAGCAGCGTCGCCATCAGCCCGCCGCTGTCGGCGAGCAGCGCGCCGCAGCCGCTCGAGCCCGGCCGCCGCTCATCGCCGCGCGCCGTCCGTGTGGCAGCGCCGGCGAACGCCGCGGCCGCCGCCTGCAGCGTGCGCTCGATCTGCGCGTCGCCGTGGGCCAGCGACGGGAACCACGCCTCGAACTGCGACGGCGGCGGGTAGACACCGCGGGCGAGCAGCTCGCGGCACCAGGCGGCGAACGCGTCGAGGTCGCATGCCTTGGCGTCCTCGAAGGATCTGACCGGACGCTCGCTGAAGAACACCGTCAGCAGACCGGCGACGCTCACCACCTGGACCGCGCGGCCGCGCGTCGGCCGCTGCCGCGCGCAGGCCGTCCGCGAGGCGCGCTGTGATCCGCGCGAGGCGCATGTAGGCCTCCTCGTCGAGCAGCTCGAGCGTCGCGATCCCCGCGGCGAGCGCGAGCGGGTTGCCCGACAGCGTGCCCGCCTGGTAGACCTCGCCGGCCGGCGCGAGCATGCGCATCAGCTCGGCGCTGCCGCCGAGCGCCGCGGCGGGCAGGCCGCCGCCGATCACCTTGCCCATGATCGTCAGGTCGGCGCTGACGCCGCTCAGCTCCTGAGCGCCGCCGCGCGCGACCCGAAAGCCGCTGATCACCTCATCGAAGACCAGCAGCGCGCCGGTCTGATCGGCCCGCTCGCGCAGCAGCTCGAGGAAGCCCGCGCGCGGCGGCACGAGGCCCATGTTCGCCGGCAGCGGCTCGGCGATGATCGCTGCCAGCGGTGTGCTCGCGGCCGCGGCCGACAGCGCCTCGGGGTCGTTCCACGGCACCACGATCGTCGTCGCGGCCGCGCTCGCCGGCACGCCGGGGCTGCTCGGCAGCGCCTGCGTCGCGAGGCCCGAGCCTCGCCTGCGCGAGCAGGCCGTCGAGATGGCCGTGATAGGCGCCCGCGAACTTCAGCACCGGCTCGCGGCCGGTCGCCGCGCGCGCGAGGCGCAGCGCCGTCATCGTCGCCTCGGTGCCCGATGAGGTCATGCGCAGCATCTCGACGCTCGCGAAGCGCTCTGCGACCGCTGCCGCGAGCTCGACCTCGCCGGCTGTCGGCGCGCCGAAGCTGGTCCCGGCGGCGGCCGCCGCGCCGACCGCGGCGAGCACCTGCGGGTGCGCGTGCCCGTGGATCAGCGGCCCCCACGAGCAGACGTAGTCGATCAGGCGATTGCCGTCGACGTCGATCAGTTCCGCTCCCTCGCCGCGGGCGATGAACAGCGGATCGCGGCCGATCGCGCGCATCGCGCGCACCGGCGAGTTGACGCCGCCGGGGATCAGCGCGAGCGCGCGCCTGTACAGATCGGCCGAGCGCGTGTCTGTGAGCGAGGCCGTCACGTGCGTTGCTCCAGCTTGGCAGATCGACCGCCGCCGCGGCGTGGAGCGCGAGCCGGGAATAGCTTCTGCGCCAGAGCCGCGGATGAGTGCCCGATCGAGAGGCCGCGGCGTGCCAACCTCGTCGAATAGCTGCGGCGCTCACGCGCCGCCGTGCGCCCGCTCCCAGTCCTTGAAGTCCTCGGTGAAGTAGCGCAGGCGGATCTTCTTGAACTCCGTCGAGGAGTACAGCGTCGCGCGCTCGTGGATGCCGGTCTGCTCGGCGATCGCGTCGAGCACCGCGTCGCACTCCTCCTTGGAGCGGCCGTGCGCCATCGTGAACACCGAGTACGGCCAATCCTCATACGTCGGGCGCTGGTAGCAGTGGGAGATGCCGCGCACCGCCGCCATCCGGCAGCCGATGTCGAAGATCTGCTCGTCGGGGACCTTCCACACGCCCATGCCGTTGGCTGAGAAGCCGGCGCGCCGGTGGTAGAGGATCGCCGCGACGCGGCGCAGCAGCCCGCGCTCCTGCATCCCCGCGAGGTGGTCGAGCAGCTGCTCCTGGGGCAGGCCGAGCGCCGCGGCTGCAGCTGCGTAGGGTTCCTCGACGACCAGCATGTCGCCCTGCAGCGCCCGAATCACCGCGATGTCGAACTCGTCGTAGGGCTGTGCCTCCAGCTCGATCGGCTCCTTGATCTCGGCCGCGCTCGCGAGCGCGTCGGTATCGCCCTCCATTTCCAGATCCATGCGGATCTTGAACAGCTTCAGGGTCGGCAGCTGGCGCACCGACTCCGCGCCGGACTCGCGTGCGAGCACGTCGAGCGTGCCCTCCAGCCCGAGCTCTGAGTCCGGCTCGGTCGCGATCGTGAACCACAGGTTGAACTCGTGGTTGCGGAGATAGTTGTGCGAGACGCCGGGGTGCTCGTTGATTATCTGCGCCGCCCGGTGGGGGTGCTCGGGATCGACCTTCGCGGCGACGAGCATCGAGGAGTAGCCGAGAGCGCGCGTGTCGAAGATCGGCGTGACCTGGCGGATGATGCGCTTGTCGAGCAGGCGCTGCACGCGCCGCATCAGCTCGACCTCCTCGATCGCGCCGAGCTCGGCCACGTGCCGGTAGGGCCGTGCCGCGATCGGGAAGCTGCCCTGCATCAGGTTCAGCAGCTTGCGATCGACATCGTCGAGCGGGATCGCCGCGCCGTCCTTGCGGCTGCGCAGCTTGGGCGTGGCCGCGCTCGCGCGCTCGGCGTCGCGGTCCGCGCTGATCAGGTCTTCGCTGCTAGCCATCTGGCTGCGTCCTTTGCGTGGTAGGAGACGATCGTGTCCGCGCCGGCGCGGCGCAGCGAGGTGAGGATCTCGAGCACCACCGCCCGCTCATCGATGTAGCCGGCGGCCGCCGCTGCCTTGACCATCGCATACTCGCCGCTGACGTTGTACGCCGCGACCGGCAGACGCGTCGCGCGCTTGACCGCGCGGATCAGGTCGCCGTAGGCGAGCGCGGGCTTGACCATCACCATGTCCGCGCCCTCCTGAACGTCGAGCAGCGCCTCGCGCACGGCCTCGCGGCCGTTGGCCGGGTCCATCTGATAGCCGCGCCTGTCGCCGAACGCCGGGGTCGAGCCGGCGGCTTCGCGGAACGGGCCGTAGAAGGCGGACGCGAACTTCGCCGAGTACGCGAGGATCGGCGTCTCCGCGAACCCCTCGCCGTCCAGCTCCTCGCGGATCGCGCGCACGCGCCCGTCCATCATGTCCGACGGCGCGAGCAGGTCGGCGCCGGCGCGCGCGTGGCTGACGGCGGTCCGCGCGAGCAGCTCGAGCGAGGCGTCGTTGTCGACCGATCCGTCCTCGCGCAGCACGCCGCAGTGGCCATGCTCGGTGTACTCGCACAGGCACACGTCGGTGATGACGAGCAGCTCGGGCGCCGCCCGCTTGATCGCCTGCGTCGCCAGCTGCACGATGCCCTCCTCCTCCCACGCGCCCGAGCCCTGCTGATCCTTCTCCGCGGGCACGCCGAACAGCATCACCGCGGCGATCCCGAGCGCGGCCGCCTCCTGTGCCTCGGCGACCGCGGCCGCGAGCGACAAACGCTCGACTCCCGGCATCGCATCGATCGGATCGCGCCCGTCCGCCGCGGAGGGCGACTCCGCGACGAACAGCGGCAGCACGAGCTGGCCGGCGCGCAGGTCGGTCTCACGCACCAGCCCGCGCAGCCCGGCCGTCGCCCGCAGTCTGCGCATGCGCGTCTGAGGAAAGGCCATCGCCTCCTCAGGTTAGAGCGTCGCCGGCGCGCGGAGCCTCATTCGGCGTGGCGCAGGCCGGCGCGCGCGAGCGCACCGAACACGATCGTCAGGCCCGCCAGGTGCAGCAGCGGCACGCCGATCGCCGGCGACGCGCCATTGACGGCCGCGTCGAGCGCCTGCAGGCAGGCCTTGAACGGGAACATGAACGAGACCGCGCTGATCGCCGCGTAGAAGCCGCTCGAGACCGAGCCGGATGGGACGAGCGCGAGCAGCGCGAGCGGCAGCGAGAACAGGAACGCGAGCAGCGACGCCGCGCGCACCTCGCGCGCGAGCGCGCCGATCGCCACGCCGAGCGCGCCGAACGCGAGCGCGCCGAACGCGAGCGCGAGCAGCCACTGCCCGATGCGCGACCAGTCGAGCGCGACGAATGCGCCGACGCCCGCGAGCATCGCGAACGCGAGCAGGAACGCGCAGCCCGCCGCGAGCAGGCCCTTCTCCGCGAGCAGCATCTCGCGCGAGACGAGCCCGCGCAGCAGGCGCGGCAGGGCGTGCTCCTCGCGCTCGAGCGCGAGGCTGCCCGCGGCCAGCAGCACGCAGACGAACATCAACGAGATGCTCACCGCGACGACGACCGCGAACGTGTTCAGCGGCGTGCGCCGCCCCTGCAGCAGCTTGCTGTGCACCGCGATCGGCTGGCTGATCGTCGACAGGACCTGTTTGCTGAGCGCCAGGTTCTGCGCCGCGAAGCCGGCAAATTCGTTGATCCGCTGCAGTTCGCTGCGCACGTGCCCGGGCGGCTCGGAGGCGATGATCCGCTGCAGCCTGCCCGGGATCTGCTTCAGCCCGATGAGCCCTTCGGGGGCACCGAGGATGCCGAGGTTGCCGCCCTTCAGCAGCGCATCGATCGCCGTCGCGGCGGCCTGCTGGATCTGTTCGGAGAACGACAGGTTGGCCTGCGCGAGCGCCGAGTCGAGCTCGGACTGGACGAGCGACTGCTCGAGCGCGTTGCCGTTGTAGAGCACTTCGAGCGACCCCTGCTCGGTGTCCGAGGACAGCCGCGCGGTCAGATCCGCCGGGATCACGACGGCCGCGAGGACGTCGCCCGACTTGACCTTGCTGATCGCCTCCGCGCGCGATGCGACGGGCACCGAGTCGACCTGGTCGAACAGCTGCTCGGCGTACGCGCTGACGTTGACGCGCTCGCTGCCGACCTTGACCGTTTCCCCCGGCGGCGTCTCGTTGACGATCGCGACGCGCGGCCGCGCGGGGCTGCGCGAGATCGCAAACCCGATCAGCAGCGCGACCGCGATCGGGTAGAGGACGAGCAGCGCGACCAGCAGCCGCGAGCGGCGCAGGATCAGCAGGTCCTTGAGCAGCAGCCACCTCATCCGCTGAGCGTCTCCGCATCACGTGCGTCGAGGAAGCGCACGAGCGCATGCTCGAGGTCGCCGCCCGCCGGCTCACCGCCGTCGCTCAGCAGCGCTGCGGGCGTGCCGTCGAACAGCAGGCGCCCGGCGCTGAGGACGAGCGTGCGCCGCGCGTAGCGTTGCGCCTCGCTGACGTTGTGCGTCGAGAAGACGACCGTCGTCCCCGCGCCCGCGCGCGCGGCGATGAACTCCCACAGGCGCTCCCGCTGCGACGGGTCCAGGGACGCAGAGGGCTCATCAAGGGCCAGCACCGGCGGCTCGGCGAGCAGCGCGATCGCGACGTTGACGCGCTGGCGGTTGCCGCCCGAGAGGCGCGCCACCGGCTCCTTCGCGCGATCGCCGAGGCCTGTCTGGGCGAGCATCCGCGCGACCGCCGCGGCCGGATCGGCGACGCGCTCCAGGCGCGCGAACAGCTCGAGGTTCTCGAGGGCCGACAGCTTCGAGTACAGCGCCGGCTGCTGCGGCGCCCAGCCGACGTCGCCCGCCGCGCAGCTGACGCTGCCGGAATCCGGCGCGAGCGCGCCCGCGATGATCGACAGCAGCGTCGTCTTGCCCGCGCCGTTCGGACCGATCACCGCGACGATCTCGCCGGCGCCGGCAGCGAAACTGACGTCGCGCAGCGCAGCGCGGTCGCCGTAGCTCTTGGCGACGGCCGCAACTCCGATGACCGCGCTCACAGCAGCCCGCGGGGCGGCTGATCCCATGATTCGAACGTCGTGTGCCGTTTCAGGTAGACGGTCGTCTCGCGCAGCACCGACAGGATCGGCAGCGCGATCAGCGCGCCGACGATCCCGTAGACCTGGAGGCCGAGCAGCAGCGCGAAGATCACCAGCAGCGGGTTGATGCGCAGCGTGTGCCCGAAGATCTGCGGGGCGACGATGTGCCCCTCGAGCTGCTGCAGCCCGACGAACAGCAGCGCGACCCACAGCGCCGAGATCGGGCTGTTGATGAACGCGACCAGCACCGGCGGGATCGCGCCGACGATCGGCCCGATGTACGGGATCAGCTCCATCAGGCCGTAGAAGACAGCGAACACGACCGCGTACTTCTCCCCCGCCGGGAAGATCCCGAGCACACCGAACAGATACAGCGCGAGGCCGACGGTCGTGCCCATGATCACGCTGAACAGCAGCTGCCCGCCGACGTAGCGCGCGACCGCGCTCTGCACGAGCGTCGGGTAGTCATCCGCGGGGGTGCCGTCGCCGTCCGGGAAATATCGTCGCAGCAGCGTCCCGATCCGTTGCCCGTAGAGCAGCATGTAGACCGACAGCACGAACACCAGCAGCACATCGAAGCTGGCGCTCGCCACTTCCGTCAGCAGGTCGCCCGCCGAGGACACGATCGAGCTCGAGCCCTTGACCAGTTTGTCCTGCAGCGTCTGCAGAGCGGTCTCGCCCTGTTTGATGAACTTCACATGCACGCCGTCGTCGTTGAGCGTGCGCTGGGCGTCTGCGAGCGACTTGTTGGCGTGCTTGACGAGGTGCGGCACCTCGCGGCTGAACGATGCGACCTGGTTGGAGATAGGGTTGGCGACCAGCACGCCGATGCCGGTGAGCACGAGGAAGAAGGCGAGGTACACGGCCAGTACCGACAGGCCGCGCGGCAGGCGCCCGCGCTGGACGAACGCGACGGCCGGGTTGAGGATCAGCGCGATCAGCGCGGCAACGATGAAGATCACGAGCACTTTCCCCGCGGCTTTCGCCACCGCCCACAGCGCGATCAGCGCCAGCGGCAGCAGAACCAGCTGGACCCAGCGCGGGATGACCGCACGCGCCGGCTCGCGCGGTGCTGTCTCGGCGGAGTCGACCGCCTCGTGCTCGGCTGCGCTCGGCGGGGCCGCCTGGGGCGTTTGCTCGGAGACGCCGCTCACTTCCCTCCCACCATCGCCAGAGTATGGCTGAGCCCGAGGCGTCAGCCGTCGCCGCGCCGGGCGCCGCGAGCATCCTGTTCGTCGGCGATGTCGTCGGCGGTATCGGCCGTCGCACGCTGCTCGAGTGCCTGCCGCTGCTGCGCGAACGCTACGCGCCGACATTCGTCGTCGTCAACGGCGAGAACGCCGCGGGCGGGCTCGGGATCACGCCCAAGATCGCCGACGAGCTTCTCGGCAGCGGCGTCGACGCGATCACGCTCGGCAACCACACCTACCACCGCCGCGAGATCTACCCCTACCTGGACTCCCAGCCGCGGATCCTGCGCCCGGCCAACTTCCTGCGCAGCCAGCCCGGGCACGGCACCTGCGTGGTCGAGCGCGACGGCGTGCGCCTCGGCGTCGTCAACATCAGCGGCAACCTCTATCTGCGCGCCGGGCGCTCCGCGTTCACCGAGATCGAGGTCGCGCTGAAGGAGCTCGGCGACGTCGATCAGATCCTCGTCGACGTGCACGCCGAGGCGACATCCGAGAAGGTTGCGATGGGCTGGCACCTCGACGGCCGTGTGAGCGCGGTCGTCGGCACGCACACGCACGTGCCGACCGCCGACGCGCGCGTCCTCCCAGGCGGGACCGCGTACATCACCGATGTCGGCATGACCGGGCCTCGCGGCGGCGTGATCGGCGTCAAGCGCGAGCAGGCGATCCAGTCGCTGCTGACGCAGATGCCCGTCCGCTTTGAGACCTCCGAGGAGGATCCGTGGCTGATGGGCGTGCTGATCAGCTGCTCAGCACCGCTGCGGGCCGCGTCGATCGAGCAGGTGCTGATGGCTCGTCCCGGAGCGGTGTCGCCGGATCGCTGAAGCGCCCGAGCAGCGCCAGCATCACGAGCGGGAAGAACCACGGGATGTACAGGTAGAACCAGTGTTCGACGCCGAGCTGCGTCGCGATGATCACCGCCGCGCAGGCCGCCGCCAGGCCGACGAGGTCGGGGCGGCGCGGAATCACCGCGAGCACGAGCGCGAGCGCCACCCCGAGCAGCTCGACGACCTGCTCGGCGCCGTGCAGCCCGTACAGGCCCCAGATCGAGAACGGCGAGCCGCGGTTGGCCTGATAGACGAACGTGCGCTGATAGATCGTGTGCAGCGAATCGTGTCTCAGCGCCGGGATCAGCGCGACCGCGGCGACCGCGAGGAACGCGCCGATGAACAGCGCGAACGCGCGCGGGCGGCGCGCCGGCGGCAGCTCGCGCAGCCCGTGCGTCGCGAGCAGCGGCGCGAGCGCGAGCGGCGCGAACTTCGCGAGGCCGGCGAGCGCGGTGAAACCGC
This sequence comes from uncultured Solirubrobacteraceae bacterium, assembly GCA_963827105.1. Lineage (GTDB taxonomy): Bacteria > Actinomycetota > Thermoleophilia > Solirubrobacterales > Solirubrobacteraceae > Palsa-744. The sequence goes on from CAWHAB010000001.1 coordinate 248,406, forward strand.
CGCGGGCGGCCGGCGCGAGCGCCGAGCGATAGCTCGCCGCGAGCAGCGCCGCGAGCACGAGCACCGCGACGAGCGTGTCGTTTGCGTTGCTCTCGAGCGCGAACAGCGTGAACGGGTAGGAGACCCACGCGTACGCGAGCGCGACTCCGAGCGTCGGCCCGCGCATCCGCCGGCCGAGCAGGAACAGCAGCGCGACCGCGAGCACGTCGAAGAAGATCGCCGCCGCGTGCGCCGCCGGGAGGTCGTCCCAGCTGCCGCTCCAGCCGAAGATCTGCTCGAACGGGACGTACGCCTCGTAGTTGACCGGTCCATACGTGTCGCCATGTTCGTTGTCCGCCGGGAACGAGCCGTACAGCGGCTTGTCGTGGACGATCCGCTGCGCGCCGATCACGCCCGCGTAGCCGACGTCGATGACGTTCGAGTCGGTGACGTTGAGGCCGATGCGAAAGCCGAGCAGGAAGACGACGCCGAGCGCGAGCCACGGGACCGGCACGAGCAGCTTCAGCGGGCCCGGTCTAGCGGCGCCGTCGCGGACCCGTCGCAGCATCGCGAGCATGCGCGCGAGCAGGTACAGCAGCGGCGGGTAGACGAGTGGCACCGACGCGTAGATGTGGGCGTGGTTGAAGAACGCCAGCGAGGCCGACAGCGACAGCAGCACGAGCAGGTCGAGATGCAGCAGCGAGAAGGGGCGGCGGTAGTTGAAGAACGGGAGGATGAACAGCAGGCACAGCGGCAGCCATATGTAGAGCGCGTTGACATGCCTGCCGAACGCCCCCGGATAGCCGCGCGCCATCGTCCACGCGACCTGGAAACCCGTCCACTGTTCGATCACGCGACCGCTGAGATCGTCGATGATCACCTGGCCGATCTCCTTCTTGCCGCGGCGCGAGAAGAAGCTGACCTGCCAGTGAAACGGGATGCGCAGGTATGCGCCCCCGTAGGAGCCCGGGTATTTCGCGCGCACCGCGCGCATCCTCGGCAGCGCTTCGGCGATCCGCAGGACCTGATCGGAGGACAGCTTGCGTCCCGCCGGCGGAACGTTCGAGGCGGCGACCGGGATCGGCGTTTCAGAGTTCGTCGAGCCCGTGCCCGCCGTCGCCGCGGCGGTGTCGGTGCGCCCGGCGAGGGGTGCGCGGGCGACGCCCGCGAGCGCCGGCTGCTGGCGCGCGACCGTGACCGACGCCGCCGCCGCGCCTGATGGCAGCAGCAGCGCGAGCAGCAGCGCGAGTGTCAGCGGCGGGCGCGACATCACGCGAGCGTAACGCGCGCGGCAGTGGCGATGAGACGGCAGCGAGCCCACGGTGCGGGTGGGTCGGCGCGTGTTGACCGCAGTCCGATGACAGACTAGGTTGCGCGCTACGCCCTGAACTCTACGATCGCGAGGCAAGACGACCGTGACCTCCCTGGCCAGAGTCGCATTCCCGTGGCGGACACTGTTGCTCGCCGCGCTGCTCTCAGCGCTCGCTGCGTTGACGCTCGAGCGCGCGCTGGCGACGCATTCGACGCCCGCGCCGCCGCAGACGATCGCGAGCGCCATCGCGCACGACGGCCTCGAGAGCCTGCCGCTCGCAGCGCAGGGGCCGATTTCGGCGGGGATCGGTGCCGAGAGCTCGGCCCTCCGCGTGGCACGCTCGGGCACGGGCTTTCTCGCCGCCAGCCCAGGAGAGGGGCTGAGCGAGCGATTCGGGCGCGGGGGCGTCGAGCTGCGCTCGGGATCCGTCGCGCTCGGCCTGCGACTGGCGGCGATCGGCACAGCGGGCTCGCTGGCGCCTGTCGGCGAGGTCGCGCCCACTGCCGGCGGCAACCGCATCGACTACGCCCATGCCGGCGTGAGCGAGTGGTATGTGAACGGCCCGGCAGGACTCGAGCAGGGCTTCACGATCGACCGGCCGCTCGCGCTCCGCTCCGCCTCACTGGCGATCGACGTCGGGGTTTCGGGCTCGCAGCGCGAGTCGCTCTCCCGCGACGGCCGGGGCATCCTCTTCGGCGCCGGCCGATCATCGCTCCGCTACGGCGCGCTGATCGCAACCGACACACGCGGGCGGACGCTGGCCAGCCGGCTCGCGCTGTCCGGGCGCAGCATCCTGCTGAACGTCGACACCCGCGGCGCACGCTATCCGTTGCGCATCGACCCGCTGATCCAGGCCGGCAATGAACTCGCCCCGAGCGACCCGGCGCCGACAAAGAGCGAATTCGGCTTCAGCGTCGCGATGTCCGCCGATGGGAGGACCGCATTGATCGGCGGCCTGGTTGACGGGGAAGAAAAGGGTGCAGCGTGGGTGTTCACCCGCTCCGGGTCCACGTGGGCCCAGCAGGGCCCGAAGCTCACCGGAGGAGGGGAGATGATGGAGGGACAGTTCGGCAACAGCGTGTCGCTGTCCGCCGACGGGAACACGGCGCTGGTGGGTGGCAATACCGACAACGGCAACGAAGGGGCGGCGTGGGTGTTCACCCGCTCCGGGTCGACGTGGGCCCAGCAGGGCCCGAAGCTGACCGGCGCCCCCGAACACGAAGGACCTGCCCGATTTGGCAGGAGCGTGGCGCTCTCGGCAGACGGGAACACTGCGGTGATCGGCGGCCCGGAGGACCATGCCTTCGCCGGAGCATTGTGGGTGTTCACCCGTTCCGGCTCGGCCTGGACACAGCAGGGCCCGAAGCTCACGGTCGGTAAAGAAGCCGAACTCGGCACCTCGGTTGCCAGCTCCGCGGACGGAAACACGATCGCGGGGGGCGGAGACGGCGAAGATGCCGGGCACGGCGCCCTGTGGGTGTTCACCCGCTCCGGATCGACGTGGGCACAGCAGGGCCCCGCGCTCACCGGCGGCGCCGAAGAGGTCGGTGAAGGCCATCTCGGAGAAAGCAGCATCGCGCTGTCCGGCGACGGCAACACCCTGATCGGGGGGGCGCCGGGCGATAACAAAGATGCCGGGGCCGCATGGGTGTTCACCCGCTCCGGATCGACATGGACACGGCAGGGACCGAAGCTCGACGGCGAAGGCGAAGGGACACCGTTGAGCGGGTTCGGGTTCAGCGTCGCGCTGTCCGCAGACGGAAACACCGCGCTCGTCGGCGCGCCCTATGACGGCGCGAAACCGCTGACCGGAGCCGCGTGGGAATTCCAGCGCCTCGGCTCGACGTGGGTCAGACAGCACAAGCTCGTCTTCGAAGGCAAAGAGACCGAAGAAGGATCCTTCGGCGAAGGCGTCGCGCTGTCAGCCGATGGCGATACCGCGCTGATCGGCATGCCCGGCCAGGACGGCGTCGGGACCGCGGTGCCATACGCCGACCCGCCGCCGAGCGCCGTCACGGGCGCCGCCTCGAGTCTCACCACGACGTCCGCCGCTATCAACGGATCGGTCGCCGCGGGTGCATCGAACGTGGCCAGTTTCCAGTACGGCACGACGACCGGCTACGGATCCTCGACGACCCCGCAGCCACTCGCCGTCAGCGCCGGCACAAACGCGGTAGCCGCGCCACTGAGCGGCCTTACGCCGAGCACCACCTACCACTTCCGCATAGTCGCCGAAAACTCCGCCGGCATTAGCGTCGGCGCCGATCAGACGTTCACAACGGCGCCGGTCGTGCCAGTGGGCCCAACCTCGCCGCACATCGAACGCGCCTTCCAGGCGCACGCGAAGTGGCGTGAGGGAAAACGCCTCGCGAGCCTCGCGCGCAGACGGGTTCCCACCGGCACGCTGTTCTCGGTTGCGCTCAACGAGGAAGCACGGATCACTCTGACCTTCACGCAGAGCGTCGCCGGGCGCAAGGTGAGGGGCCGCTGCGTTGCACCGTCAAGGAAGAACCGGCGCGGTCATGCCTGCAGGCGCACGGTCACGCGAGGGTCGCAGAGCTTCAAGGCGCACGGCGGCCTCAACAACATCGCCTTCCAGGGGCGATTCCCACACGCGAAGAAGCTCGCCCCGGGCCGCTACACGGTCATTTTCAGAGCCGTGAGCAGCGCCGGTCTGCACTCGAACTCCAAGGCGCTCACCTTCACGATCCTCAAGTAGCCGCCGACACCGCCGCGCCCTTCGCGTTCACCCCGAAATGTCCCCGCACGATCGGCGCGATATCGCGGATCGCCCATTGCGCGGGCTCCGGGTCGGGCAGCTCGACGCCGGTGAGAATCAGCGCGCCGAGCGAGTCGCAGGCGTGCAGCGAGCCGTGGCTGCCGCCGCCGACGTGCGCCTGGCGGCCCCAGTCGATGAACTCGTGGTCGGGCGCCGCCGACAGCAGCACCTCCCCGGAGGTCGGGCAGATGAGCGCCGACCAGGCGCGGCTGAGAGCGTCGGGGTACTCGGGAGTGAGCAGCAGGCCGTCCTCGACCTCGGCGCCGATCACGTCGAGCGCGCCGTCGACGCTCCAGGACGCGCCGCGCAGGTCGCGCAGCGCGCCGCCGGGCGCGAAGCGCAGCTCGCCGCGGCGGCGGCTCGCGATCACGCCCTCGCGCGGCGCGTCGTGCGCGTCGCGCTCGAGCCACAGGACGAGGTCGACGCCGTCGATCGCGAGGGCGAGGGCGACCACGGAGGCGCGCATCGCGTCGCGCTCGGAGTCGTTCAGCGCGTACACCATCGCCGCGCGCTGGGAAGGGCACACGGCGATCCTCGGCTCGGCCGCGCGCTCGCCCTCCGAGGAGCGCACCGGTCCGAGCACGCCCAGCTCGGCGAGCTCGTCCTGCAGCGCGATCTCGGCGCGGACGGGCGCCTGGGAGTGGTCGGCCATGACGATCACGGCGTGCTCGCTGAGGAACTCCTCGACGCCACCCGCGGCGTCGAACACGCGTGCGAGCTGGAGGTCGGCCTGCGCGATCGACTGCACCTGGGCCTCCGGGCCGTGCTTGTGCGAGTACCAGTCGTTGTCCGGCAGCGACAGCAGCAGGAAGTCGAACAGGTCGTGCTCGACGAGGTGCACCGAGACGCAGCCCGAGTGTCGGTCGCGGATCCCCGGCATGCCCAGCCCGGAGCGGCAGCCGGTCCGGCGCGAGGCGAAGATGTCGGCGTAGAACAGCTCGCGCGGGCCCATCACCGGATGGCGCATCAGCGTCGCGGCGACGCGCGTCAGGGCGCTGTCGCGCGTCGGCTCGTGCAGGTGGCGCCCGCGGTACATCAGGTAGGTCGTGCCGGCCGTGCGCACGTCGGCGTCGTCGAGCGTCTCGAACACCGTCGGCGTGTCCGCCGAGAGATGCACGCGGTTCATGTTGTAGACGGTGTCCGTCAGCTGGCGCGCGATGCCGAAGCGCTGCGCCGCGCGAAAGCTCGAGCCGTACTCGATGTAGCGGTGCTCCTCGCGATGGAACCAGTTCATCGCCGGGATGTGGTGCTCGTCCTGCCCGACGCCGGTGACGATCGAGGCGGCACAGACGGGTGTCACCGACGGGAACGCGGCGACGCAGTCGGGAACGTAGCGCCCGCGCGCGACGAGCACCTCGAGCGTCGGCGCGGTGCCTGCCGCGATCGCCTGCTCGAGCATCGCCGGCGCCATCGCATCGATCACGCAGAGGACGAGCTTGGGCGCCTTCGCGCTCATCGCCGGTGCGCCATCAGCGGCGCAGGATGCGAAGCCCGGCGTACTTTTCCTCGCCGCGGGCGCGCGCGCGCCAGATGAACCATGCGAGCAGCGCGATCGCGACATAGCCGAGCGGGTGCAGCAGCGCGACGAGCGCGGCCAGCAGCAACGCGGCCGCGTCGAGATACAACGTCAGCGCTTCGCGCGCGGCGGCGTCGGGCAGGCGCTTGCGCGCGCCGCAGAATCACCGGCACCGAGGCCCGCTGGGCGAGCGCGACGAGCAGCAGGCCGCCGATCAGGCCGGGCCAGAAGGCGTCGCCATGCTCGGAGAGCGTGCCCGCGAACAGCAGCGCGCCGGTGCCGTAGGCGACGCCCGCGATCGCCGCGGCGAGCGGATCGGCGCCGGCCGCGCGCGGCGGCGCGACAGGCGCGAGCTTGAGCAGGATCTGCAGCGCGTATGAGAGCGCGAACGCGACGACCACGACCAGCAGCCACCAGTCGGCCTGCAGGAACGCGAACTGGCCGTGCGCGCCGAAGCCGACGCCGAGCGCTTCGGCCGAGCCGAGCGCACCGGCGAGCAGCACCGGCAGGAACGGGCGCAGCCCGCAGGCCACGGCGAGACCGGCGCCGAGGCCTATGTAGAAGAAGGTGCCGTGCATGCAGGAAGCGGTTTTGCGGTGCGCTACCGTGCGGTAATGCGCGGGCGGGACGATAGTCGACGGGCTCGACCGACAGCGCACGAGCTCGCTCGCTACGAGGCGTTGTTCGCGGCGCGCACGCGCGGGATGAAAAGCTCGGCGATGCGCGAGATGATGGCCCTGACCGAGCGCCCGGACGTGATCTCGCTCGCCGGCGGCCTGCCCGACACGACGACGTTCGCGCCGGAGCTGTACGCGAAGCTGATGGCGAAGGTCGCCGCGGACTCGACCGCGCGGGCGCTGCAGTACGGCCCGACCGAGGGGATGGCCGCGACCGTGAGCTGCATCGTCGAAGTGATGGCGGCCGAGGGCACGATCGTCGACCCCGCCGAGGTGATCGTCACGACCGGCGGGCAGCAGGTGATCGACCTCGTCTGCAAGACGCTGATCGACCCGGGCGATGTGATCGTCGCCGAGGCGCCGACGTACCCCGGCGCGGTGCCGACCTTCAGCGCCTATCAGGCCGACGTCGAGCAGATCGAGATGGATGCCGACGGGATGCCGATCGACGCGCTCGAGCAGATGCTCGACCGCCTCCACGCGCAGGGACGCCGGCCGAAGTTCATCTACACGATCCCGAACTTCCAGAACCCGGGCGGCGTGACGATGTCGCTGGCGCGCAGGCGCCGCCTGATCGAGGTCGCGCGCGAGCGCGAGCTGCTGGTGCTGGAGGACAACCCTTATGGCCTGCTGCGCTACGAGGGCGAGCCGCTGCCGACGCTGCACTCGCTCGATGCCGAGGCGGCCGGTCGCGGCGGCGCCTCGGACCTCGTGATCTATCTCGGCACGTTCTCGAAGATCCTCTCGCCGGGCCTGCGACTGGGCTGGGCGGTCGCGCCGCGACCGGTGCTCGAAAAGCTGAATCTCGGCAAACAGGGCTCCGACCTGTGCTCCTCGTCGGTCACGCAGACGTTCGTCGCCGCCTACTTCGCCGAGCGCGACGCGCACGGCGAGCCGGCCTGGCGCGCGTACATCGAGCGCCTCCAGGATCTCTACCGGCGCCGTCGCGACGTGATGCTCGAAGCGCTCGGCGAGCATTTCGGCGAGCACGCCGCGTGGACGACGCCGCAGGGCGGTCTGTTCATCTGGGCGACGCTCGATGAGCGCCTCGACACGACCGACCTGCTCGCGCTCGCGCGCAAGAGCGAGGGCGTCGCGTTCGTGCCGGGACGGGCCGCATACGTGGACGGGCGCAGCGGCTCGTCCTCGATGCGCCTGAACTTCGCCGGCGTGCCCGATCAGGACATCCGCGAGGGCATCCGCCGGATCGGCGAGGCGATGCGCGTGCAGCTCGGGCTGCTCGGATCGCTGAGCGGCTCGGCCGAGCTCGCCGACAGCCGAGCTCCGGCGCGGGACAGCGCCGCGGCGCCGGCGGGCGATCAGGCCGAGCTGGCAGACGTCGTCGCGCTGCCCCGCCGCGACGGCCCGGCCTCGGCCCGCCGCAGCCGCGATCGATGACGGCGAGCAGGCGGGTCGCGGTCCTCAAGGGCGGACGCTCACTCGAGCGCTCCGTCTCGCTGCAGCTCAGGCGCACAGGTGCAGGACGGGCTGCAGCGCCTCGGCCACGAGGTCGTCGCGATCGACGTCGGGCCGCGGCTCGTGCCCGAACTGCTGGCCTCGGCGGCGGACGTTGCGTTCCTCGCGTTGCACGGCCGCGACGGCGAGGACGGGACCGTGCAGGCGCTGCTCGAGGCGATCGGCCTGCCGTATACGGGCTCGGCGCCGGCGGCGTGCGCGCGCTGCACGAACAAGGTGCTCGCCAAGCAGCTGATGCGCGAGGCGGGCATCCCGACGCCCGATTTCCACCCGCTGCGCGAGACCTCGATCAAGGAGCTCGGGGCGGCGTCGGCGCTTGCGAGCATGGAATCCGAGCTCGGCTTCCCGCTCGTCGTCAAGCCCGCGAAAGGCGGCTCGGCGCTGGGGGTCAAGTTCGCCGCCGCGAGCGAGGAGCTGCCCGCGGCGCTCGTCGGAGCGTTCTCCTACGACCACACGATCCTGCTCGAGCGCTGCGTCAAAGGCAGGGATCTGGCGGTCTCGGTGCTCGAGCTCGACGACGCGACCGCCGGGGACGGCGCGGCGGCCGCGCCGGTCGCGCTGCCGATCGTCGAGGCGGTACCGCGCGGCGACGCCTTCTACGACTACGAGTCGCGCTATGAGATCGGCATGACGACGTTCGTCTGCCCCGCCGAGCTCGAGCCGGAGACGACGGCGCGCGCCCAGGAGCTCGCGCTCGGCGTCTACCGGCTGCTCGGCTGCCACGGCGTCGCGCGCGTGGACCTGATGCTCGATCAGGACAGCGGCGAGCTGTGGGTGCTGGAGACGAACGTGGTTCCGGGGCTGACGCCGACGAGCCTGCTGCCGCAGGCCGCGGACGCGGCCGCGATCGGCTTCGACGAGCTCGTCGCGGTGATCCTCGCGAGCGCCTTCAACCGCTAGCTGTCGCCGGCGGCGAAATCCTCGGGCGAGACCTCGTCGAGGAACTCCTTGAACTTCTCGACGACGTCCTCGGACTCCTCGACGTCGTGCTCGAACTCGATCGCGGACTCGGAGATGACCTCCTCGGCGGCGTAGATCGGCGCGCCGGAGCGCACCGCCAGCGCGATCGCGTCGCTCGGGCGCGAGTCGATCTCGAGCTCGCGACCGCCGACGCTCAGCGTGATCGACGCGAAGAACGTGTTCTCGCGCAGCTCGGTGACCGACACCTGTGTGCACTTCACGTCGAGCTCGCCGAGGATGTCGCACATCAGGTCGTGCGTCATCGGCCGCGGCGTGCCCGCGCCCTGGAGCTTCATCAGGATCGATGCCGCCTCCGGGTGGCCGATCCAGATCGGCAGGAACTTGTTGCCGTCAACGGTCTTCAGCAGCACGATCGGCTGCTTGCCAACCATGTCGAAGCTGACGCCGTAGATCACCATCTCCTGCACAAAGATCCTCCGAGCGGGGGGAAGTCAGATGTCAGAGTATAGGTCCCGGATTGGGCCGCCGGCTGACGCCTACAGGCGTGTCGGCGACACCAGCCGGGCCGAACAACTCAGGCTCGCGAACGGAAGCTCCAGAGCTTGTTGCCGAGGAAATTCAGCGGCGTCACGGCCCCGACGGCAAGCGCCTGCGCGGGGATCTTGGCGAGCCCGCCGGCTTCGACCAGCAGCGTCAGCAGCAGCAGCGCGACGACCTCGGCGGCGAGGCTGACGAGCACGAAGCGGAGCGCCTGGAAGCGCGCCTGCCCGCCGCGCGCATCGAACGTCCAGTGGCGGTTGAGCACGAAGTTGTTGAGCACCGCGACGAGCCACGCGGCGACCGACGCGACGCGGTACTCGACCCCCGCGCCGTGCACGAACAGCGTGTAGACGAGCAGGTTGACGACGAAGCCGACACCGCCGACGAGGCCGAAACGGACGAGCTGCAGCCAGTTGGCCGGCCGGCGCATACCGTGGAGCAGGCGGATGTGCGGGCGCAGCTCCATCGTCGTGGCATCTTCGTGCATCGGGCCAGGGTAGCGACACTTGCCCGCATCCGCTAGCGCTAGCCTGAAGGGATGAGCGTGACCCGACAGGCCGTCTCGGCCCTCGGCTGCCTGCTCGCGGGGCTCGCCGTGGCTGCGTGCGGCGAAGCCAAGGTCGGCTCGCTGCCGACGGGCGCGAAGGCCGGCGCCACCACGCCCGCGCCCGCGGTCGTCGTCGTCAATCCGACGAGTGCCACCGGCGCCGGCGGCACGGTGAAGGAGGCCGCCGACCCCCAGGAAGCCGACAGTTTCCCCGCGACCGGATCGGTTCATCACGTCGCCGCGGCGGCGCCCGCGAAGGCCGGCGCGACGGCGATCGCTGCCGGCGCGCCGTCCAACGCCGAAGTGCAGCACGAGCTCGAGCAGATGCAGGCCGTCGAACGCAGCGCCAAACAGGCGCAGCAGCACCAGCTCGTGCCGGTGCCGGGCGGCGAGTCGATCGGCGGCAACGGCACGCTGCCGATCCCCGCCGACGTGCCCGAAGTCGTGCAGAAGGTGATCGCCGGCGCGAACGAGATCGCCGACTTCCCCTACGTCTTCGGCGGCGGCCACGCGTCGTTCATCGACAACGCCTACGACTGCTCGGGGTCGGTCAGCTACGCGCTCGCCGCCGGCGGCCTGCTGAGCGCGCCGGAGACCTCGGGGACGCTCGAGAGCTGGGGCGCTCCAGGGCCCGGCAGGTACATCACCGTGTACGCGAACGCCGGGCACACGTACATGTACGTCGACGGGATCCTCTACGACACCGCTGGGCGCAGCGGCGTGTACGCCTCACGCTGGCAGGTCGGCGGAACCGACAACGCCGGCTACGTCGTGCGCCACTACCCGGGGCTGTAGGCGGGCGAGCGGCGCATGCACCTGCTGTCGCTGATCGTCTTCCCGCCGCTCGCGCTCGACGGCGAATCGGCGACGGGAAACAACACCGGCATCGCGATCATCTCGGTCATCTCGATGGCCTCCGGCTACGTCCTGCTGGCGGCGCTGTGGTACTTCGTGTTCCGCGACAAGTCGCGCAGCAAGCGGCGCAAAGACTCCTCGTCTGACTGAGCGGCGCGCGGCCGGCCGCAATCAGCGGGTGAGCGTGGCGTTGCTGACGACCGTTGTCGTCAGCGGGTTCTTGACCGCCGCGTTGCGGACGATCAGGCGCAGTGTCAGAGGCGAGCTTGTGCGTTTTGCCCAGCTCGGCCGCCGTGCGCCTGGAGAGCTTGATCGCAACCGTGCTGTGCCCGCCCTTCGTCGTGATCAGGATCGCTTTCGCGATCACGACCTGCGGGGCGGATCCGGGGGCCAGGCCCGTCGCTTCCGGGCCGCTGACGTGTAGACGGCGGGCGGTCGAGCGCGACAGCAGAATCTCGAAGTGTCCCGCCACCTGCTCGTTGACCGAGTAGCTGATCGAGACACCCTTGCGCAGCGCGAGCGCCAATTTGCGCGAGATGATCGCGGCCCTCGCGATCGGCGCGGCCACGACCTTGCCGTTCGCGAGCAGCGAGGCCGTCGACAGCGGGTTGGCCGGTGCGGCCGCGGGAGCAGCCGGGGCCGGCTTGGGCGGGCCGACGACCGTGATTTCGTGTCCGACACTCGCCACGTTGCCCGCGACGTCGGTCACGGTCAGGGTCACCGTGTATGTGCCGCCGTACTGGTAGGAATGGAAGACGCTCCCTGCACAAGGGGCCAGCCAGGGAGTTTCACACGGGGGGGCGGCAGGCACAAACCCGGAGGTTTCGGTGCCGTCGCCGAAGTTCCACGTGTACGTGGCGTAGGTCGCCGTCGGCGGACCACTCGGCCCAAACGCCTCACCCTTTTCCAACGATACAGTCGACTCCAGGCCGTCGAACCCGACGATTTCGTTGGCGTTGACCGGATTCGGTACGGTGAAGCGCGGCTCCATGCCGACGCCGCCCGCGCATTCGTCGCCGGCGAGGTTGAAGATGTTGTTGATGTAGTAGCTGCCTTCGCCGAAGGTCGTGTTCGACAGTGTCCCGGCCTGCGTGTGCAGGTCCGCGACGACCGAGCCCTCGATGCCACGTTCTCCAGCGGTCCCGGCGAAGACGTCGCGGCACTCGTCGCTCACCTCGTGACCACCTTCGTCCTGCCAGCCGTTGAGCAAGGGGTCGGTGACGATGTTGGCCTGCTCCACGGCCACCTGGTTCATGATCACGTCAGCCAGCCCGGCGCTGTAGTCGCCGCTTTCGCCTTTGCCTTCCTGGTGCGGCTCCTCCTGATGGGGGTTTTCGAGGCGCAGCGCTTCACGATGGTTGTGCTGGTTCGGTTCCGGTTCTTTTTCGAGCGCGGTCGTTTCTTCCGCGGTGAGGATTTTGGTTCTCTCTCTGTTCTCTTCGCCTTCTTCGGGGTTCCAGCCGCCGTCCTGGCAGTCCTCGCCTTGCGCATCCGCGAGCGTCCTTGAGGTCTGAAAGCCATCGCCGAGGGTTCCCGCCGCGGTCCAGGGAATCGCGGCGTACAGAATCGTGTCGGCGTCGCCCTCGGTTGCCGCGTCGGGGTTGATGTCGCCGTGATAGCTGCAGAAGCTGTTTTTGTAGCTGACGCTTTTCCGTTCTTCTTTTTCTTCTTCGGTTTTGGTCAGCGAGTAGTCCGAGCAGCTGGTGGCACCAGCGTCGAGGCACACCGTTACACCCGGAGGGGTAACCAGGTAGTAGACGGTGTTCATGCCCTTGGGCAGACCCTGTTCGGCGACGAACGACTGCAGCTGTTCGCGTAGCTGAGCGTCGGTTAGACAGGTGATAGCGCCTTTCACGAGAGGATTGGGGTCGGTGCATCCCGCGGTCGGATATTTCGTGCTGTCGGAGTAGGACCCCTTGAAGGCGGTGTTGTACCGTGCCTGAGCGTTTGCGCGATCCCGGTACTGACCGAGGTCGCTGAAGATCGTGCTCAGACTGCCGCTGCCGGCGCCCATCTGCTGGAAGAAGGTGTCGAGCAGTGTCAGCCATTCGTGGTGGTGCTGGTGGAAGACGGCGCCCGGGTCCCAGTACACGGCGTACACGTTCGCGCCGTCCACGATCGCGTTGCCGTTGTTGTTGGCGAAAGTTTCGGGTGTGCCTTCGCTCAGCGCTTCGGTCCTCGGCTGTAGGCCCACAGTCGTTCCCGCCACCGTCGTCACCACCGCTCCCGCCGCCGGCGCGAAGATCAGCGCTCCGGCCAGGACGGTCAGGACGCCGAGCAGTGCCGCGACCGTGCCGGCCGAAGTCGTGGGTCGGCGATCGCCGGCGGGTGAGGTACAGCGCGCAAGGATGGTCACGAGCCTCTCATCGGCAAGGCGCTGCGGTTGCCTTAGCGCGCTGGACGATTTTCTTGATCGGCACGCGGTCACTGCCCCCCTTGGCCGGGCGGCCAGCGGGACATCCGCGCGCGCGGCGCGCGTCTTATACTTGCCCGGCCTCGAAAGGTCCAGGGGTCAAACGTCTACGCATTGGAGGAGGTTCCCGATGAGCAAGCTGATTGGCCGCATCGGCCTACCCGCGCTCACCGTCCTCGTGCTCGCCGGCTGCGGCAGCAGCAGCAGCAACACGAGCTCGACCTCGGTCACGGTCGTCAAACCCGTGGTCAGCAGTCAGAGCGCCGCCGTCGCCTCGCAGGTTCCGGCCGCGATCAAATCGAAAGGCACGCTCAACGTGGCGACCGAAGCACAGTACGCCCCGAACGAGTTCATCGCGCCTGACGGGCACACGGTGATCGGGATGGACGCCGACATGATGCACGCGATCGGCGCGGTCATGGGGCTGAAGGTCAATATGGTCAACTCGAACTTCGAAACGATCATCCCGGGGCTCTCGGCGGGCCGCTACGACGTCGGCGCCTCCTCCTTCACGGACACCAAGGAACGCGAGAAGACGGTCGACTTCGTCGACTACTTCAGCGCGGGCATCTCCTTCTACGCGAAGAGCACGAGCAACCCCGGCGTGACGGTGCTCGCCGACCTGTGCGGCAAGACGGTCGCCGTCGAGAAGGGCACGGTCGAGCAGGAAGAAGCGCAGGCGCAGAGCAAGAAGTGCACGGGCGAAGGCAAGAAGGCCGTGACGGTGCTGATCTTCACCGGGCAGAACGCGGTCAACCTCGCGGTCTCAGGCGGCCGCGCGGAAGTCGGGATGGCCGACTCGCCGGTGGTCGCGTACCAGATCAAGCAGTCCAACGGCGCGTTCAAGCTCGTCGGCAAGACGTACAACTTCGCGCCGTACGGCCTTGCGGTCCCGAAGACGACGGGGATGACGGTACCGATCCAGCAGGCGCTGAAAGTGCTGATCGCCAACGGCGAGTACCACGCGATCCTCGCCAAGTGGGGTCTCGAGGAAGGCGCGATCACGACGCCGACGATCAACGGCGCCAAGAGCTGAGGCGCATAGCCGGTGTCCTCTGGCGAGGTCACCGCCGGGACGGGGCGGCCCGATGACATAAGGGCCGTCCCGGTCCGCCGCCCGGGGCGTTGGATCGCGGCGGCGATCGTGCTCGTGGTCGCCGCCGCGCTGATCCGCTCGGTCGTCACGAGCTCGGGCTTCCAGTGGGAAGTCGTCGGCGAATACCTGTTCGACCACCGCATCCTCGCGGGCCTGGTCGTGACGATCGAGCTGACGGTGATCTCGATGGCGATCGGGATCGTCCTCGGCGTGATCCTCGCGGTCATGCGGCTGTCGCCGAATCCGCTGCTGTCGCGGGCGAGCTGGCTGTACATCTTCTTCTTTCGCGGCACGCCTGTGCTCGTGCAGCTGCTGTTCTGGTACAACATCGCCGCGCTCTACCCGAAGCTGTCGCTCGGCATCCCCTTCGGCCCCGCGTTCGTGCACCCTGACGCGAACACGCTGATCACGGCGTTCCGGGCCGGCATCCTCGGCCTCGGCCTCAACGAGGGTGCGTACATGGCGGAGATCGTCAGGGCGGGGATCATCTCGGTCGACGAGGGCCAGACCGACGCCGCGCAGTCGCTCGGCATGACGCGCGTGCAGACGCTGCGGCGGATCGTGCTGCCGCAGGCGATGCGCGTGATCATCCCGCCGACCGGCAACGAGACGATCTCGATGCTGAAGACGACGTCGCTGGCGAGCGTGATCACGGTGACCGAGCTGCTGTATGCGGCGCAGCTGATCTACTCGGTCAACTTCAAACCGATCCCGCTGCTGATCACGGTCAGCATCTGGTACCTCGTGTGCACGAGCGTGCTGTACGTGGGGCAGCACTACCTCGAGCGCTACTACGGGCGCGGCTCATCGCGCAGCGAAGAGGCGCGCGTCGATCTCGCGATCGCGACGCTCGCGGCTCCGCATGACGGCGGCGGCGACGCCCGATGAGCACGCCGATGGTGACCGCCGAAGGCGTGCACAAGCGCTTCGGGCGCCTGGAGGTGCTGAAGGGCATCACGCTCGCGGTCGAGCCGGGCGAGGTGATGTGCCTGCTCGGCCCTTCCGGCTCGGGCAAGTCGACGTTCCTGCGCTGCATCAACCACCTCGAGAAGATCAACTCGGGACGGCTCTCGGTGGACGGCGAGCTGGTCGGCTACCGGCAGGTCGGCGAGCGCCTGCACGAGCTTCGCGAAGCGGACGTAGCGCGCAAGCGCGCCGAGATCGGGATGGTCTTCCAGCACTTCAACCTGTTCCCGCACATGACCGCGATCGAGAACGTCGCGTGCGCGCCGATTCGCGTCAAGCGCGTGGCGCGCGAGGCCGCGCGCGCGAGCGCACGCGAGCTGCTCGGCCGCGTCGGGCTGGCCGAGAAGGCGGGCTCCTACCCGAGCCAGCTCTCGGGCGGGCAGCAGCAGCGCGTGGCGATCGCGCGCGCGCTCGCGATGGAGCCGAAGCTGATGCTGTTCGACGAGCCGACATCGGCGCTCGACCCGGAGCTCGTCGGCGAGGTGCTCGCGGTCATGCAGCAGCTGGCGCGCGAGGGCATGACGATGATCGTCGTCACGCACGAGATCGGCTTCGCGCGCGGCGTCGCGGACACCGTCGTGTTCATGGACGGCGGCGTCGTCGTCGAGTCCGGCAAGCCGGCCGACGTGCTCGAGAACCCGCGCCACGAGCGCACGCGGGCTTTCCTCTCGAAGGTCCTGTAGGCCGCGCCGCGCGGCTGGCGTCAGCCGAGATAGCGATCGAGGCGCTCGAGCGCGAGCGGCAGGTTCGCGCGGCCGAAGCCGATGCGCAGATGGCTCGGGTGCTCGTAGACGACGCCCGGCAGCAGCAGCACGCCGGCGCTGATGGCGGTCTGTTCGCACCAGCCCTGGACGTCGATCGCCGCGCGCACGCGCGGGAAGCCGATCGGCCCGGCACTCGGGCGCACCCACTCGAACAGCTCACCGCGGCGCGCGAGGAAGTCCTCGACGCGCGGCAGGTTCGCGAGCACGAGGCGGCGGCTGCGCTCGCGCAGGCCCTCGCCGTGCCTGAGCGCGAGCGCGACGAGCAGTTCGCTCGGGGCGCTCGAGCAGATCGTCGTGTACAGCTTGAGCGCGCGGATGCGCTCGAGCAGATCGGGATCGCGGCACGCCAGCCAGCCGATCCGCAGCCCCGGCAGGCCGTACGCCTTGGAGACGGTGTTCAGCGAGATCGCGCGCTCGTAGACGTCGCAGGCCGCCGGCAGGCGCGCGGCGGGATCGTGCTCGAGGCCGCGGTAGACCTCGTCGCTGAGCAGCACGAGCGAGCGCTCGGCGGCGATCTCGAGCAGGCGCGCATGCGCCGTCGGCGAGATCTGCGTGCCGGTGGGATTGTGCGGGCTGTTGAGGTAGATCAGCTTGGTCTGCGGTCGCAGCATGCGCTCGAGCGCGTCGAGATCATGCGCCCAGCCGTCCTCGTAGCGGCGCTGCCAGAGGCTGACCTCGGCGCCGGTGCTGCGCGCGACCTCAATCGCCGAGCCGTAGCACGGCGCCTCCACGACGGCGTGATCGCCGGGCGCGAGCAGCGCGTGGTAGGTGATGAAGATGCCCTCCTCGGCGGCGGCGAGCGTGAGCACGTCGTCGGGGCCGACGCGCTCGTGGCCGCGCGCGATCGCGCTGCGCAGCTCGAGCGAGCCCGGCACTTCGGTGTAGCCGAGGCGCAGGCCGAGCAGGCGTTCCTGCGCGTCCGGCTCGAGCGCGAGCAGCTCGTCGAGCGCGAGCGACTCGCAGTCGCTCGAGGACAGCATCAACTCGGCGCGGAACTCCCACTGCTCGTAGAAGCGCTCGATCGCGAAGGGCGAGATCTGCACGCGCGCATGCTATGCGCTGGCGCGCCGGGGGCGCCTGCGCTGCCCGGCTCCTCAGGCGGTCGTCGGCTGGTCCTCGCCGGCGCGCGCATCGGCGAGGCGGAGGTTCGCCTGGATGCCCTCGTCGCGCTCGGCCCGCGCGTCGCTGAGCGGGTTGAGGATCCCCCTCATCACCGACATCACCGTCCAGCGCCGCGGCTGGATGATGCGCGGCTCGCGCCGCTCGATGCCGCGCACGATCGCCTCGCCGGCGACGGTCGGCGTGAGGCGCTTGTGCAGCGGCTTGGGCAGCGCCTCGAACATGCCGTTGGCGAGCGGGTCGGCGTCGATCGCGCGGTGCACCATCTCGGTGTCGATGAAGCCGAAGTAGGCGACGCTCGCGCTCGCGCCGTGCTGCACGAGCTCGACGCGCAGGGCGCGGCCGAACTGCTCGACGGCGGCCTTGCTCATCGCGTAGGAGACCGCGCCGACGCCGAGCGTGAAGGCATAGATCGAGGAGATCACGACGACGTGCCCCTTGCGGCTGACGATCTCCGGCAGGGCGGCGTCGACGGTCCGCACGACGCCCATCAGGTTGACGTCGAGCACCCGCTCGAAGGTCTCCGGCGGGGTCGCGCGAAACGTCGCGACGCGCGAGGCGATGCCGGCGTTCGCGACGACGACGTCGAGGCCGCCGAAGCGCTCGCTCGCCGCTGCGACGACACGCTGCATCGCGCCCCGGTCGGTGACGTCGGCGGCGATCGCGAGCGTGCGGCTGTCATCGAGCTGGGCGGCGGCGGTGGCGACCGCATCGTTCTCGAGATCGACGAGCACGACCGAGGCGCCGCGCGCGATCAGGGCGCGCGCGGTCGCAAAGCCGATCCCGCGCGCGCTGCCGGTGACGAGCGCGACCTTGTTGGCGAGGTCATAGCGCACCACGACGCGAACTCTGACAGATCGCTGCGGCCGGGCCCTGCGGCCGCACCAGGTCCGTCAGGTCTCGAGGCCGGAGCGCAGCTTGCGCAGGCCGAGGCGCATGCGCCCCTTGACGGTGCCGGGCGGGAGCGCGAGCCGGCGCGCGATCTGCTCGTGCGTGAGCCCGTCGAAGAAGCCGAGGCGGATTACCTCGCGCTGGCCCGGCGGCAGCGAGGCGATCAGCGCGGCGATCTCCCGTGCTTCGCTGCGCGCGGCGAATTCGCCGGGCACGTCATCGCTCGCGGGCTGTTGCGCGATCCGCGCGGGCAGGCGGTCGACCGCTCCCGCGCGCGAGCGCCGGCGGGCGAGATAGATCGCGCGGTGGCGGACGATCGTCGTCGCCCACGTCAGCACCGAGCCGCGCGCGGGCGAATACGTCGCGCGCGAGGACCAGATCGCGACGAACCCGTCCTGCACGGCGTCCTGGGCGCACTCGCGCTCGTGGCAGATTGACAGCGCGGTGCGGTACGCGAGCGGCGCCAGGCGCCGGTACAGCTCGGCGAGGGCTGCGCGATCCCCGTGCTGGATCGCATCCATCAGTGCGGCGTCGCTCGGCTTCGCTGTGGCAGCCCTCAAACGGTCCCCCACGAGAAATCCAGGTGTGCGGAGAATTCAAGTGATCCAAACTCCGCAGCAAATACTATCTACTGCGGCCGGCGTCTCCCTCCGACGCCTGCTTTGGCACATTGGGCGCGAGGCAAGCGACGCTCCCCCCTGGGCGTTGCCTCGCGTCCCACTGTGCCCTCGGCGCGACGGCGCTACTCCTGTTCGACCTCGTAGCCGGCGGCCTCGAGCGCGCTGAGCACGGCAGCGGTGTGCTCGCGCCCGCGTGTCTCGAGCGTCAGCTCGACGCCGGTCTCGCGCACGTGCAGCGGCACGCCCTCGCGCAGATGCTCGAGGCTGACGAGATTCGCGCGCGTGGCGGCGATCAGGCTGAGCAGCTCGGCGAGCCCCCCGGGCCTGTCGGGCACGCGCGTGAAGATGCGCACGCGCCGGCCCGCGGCGGTTTCCTGGCGGCGCAGGAGCTGCGCCAGCAGCCCGCCGTCGACGTTGCCGCCGGAGATGATCGCGACGGTCGTGCCCTCGATCGGCGCGACGCCGCGGCTGATGATCGCGGCGACGGCGACCGCGCCGGCGCCCTCGGCGACGAGCTTGGCGTGCTCGGCCAGGAATACCATCGCGTCGGCGATCTCCTCCTCGCTGACGGTCTGCAGGTCATCGACGAGCTCGCGCAGCAGCGGCAGCGTGAGCGTGCCGGGGCGCTTGATCGCGATGCCGTCGGCGATCGTGGCCGCGCTCTGCGGCTCAGCGCCCATCGCGGCCCCGGCGAGCGCGCGCACGTAGGGCGCGCAGGCGCTCGCCTGCACGGCGAGGATCTCGACGTCGGCGCGCTGGCGGCGCAGCGCGATGCCGATGCCGCTCGCAAGGCCGCCGCCGCCGACGGGGATGACCACGCGCGCGAGATCGGGCACGTCCTCGAGCAGCTCCTGCGCGATCGTGCCCTGCCCGGCGATCACGTCGAGGTCGTCGAACGGATGCACGAGCGCGCCGCCGAGGCGCTCGGCGCACTCGCCGGCGAGCGCCAGCGCATCCTCGACGGAGGCGCCGCCGAGGTTGACGCTCGCGCCCAGCCGCTCGATCGCGGCGACCTTCGAGACGGCGGCGTCGCGCGGCATGAACACCTCACAGCGCAGGCCGCGAACGCGCGCGGCATGAGCGACCGCGCGCGCGTGGTTGCCGGCGCTCGCCGTGACGAGTCCAGCGCGCGCGGTGTCGCCGAGCGCGGCGACCTTGGCGAGCACCCCGCGCAGCTTGAAGGAGCCGGTCACCTGCAGGCACTCGGCCTTGAGCGCGACCGGCGTCGCGGCGAGCTGCGCTCAGCTCCTCGCTCGCGAGCGCGGGCGTCCGCCGCACGACGCCCGCGATCGCAGCGCGGGCGCCCGAGAGGTCCGCGTCGGCGATCAGGCGCGCGGCCTCGCGCGGGCCGGCTGCGGGGTCCCCGGGCGGGACGCTCACGGCTCCGCCCGCGCCCTACAGCGGCGTCGTGTAGGCACCGCTGAGCCCGCCGTCGATCAGGAACGTCGAGGCGGTGACGAAGCTCGACTCATCGGACGCGAGGAACAGCGCCCCGTTGGCGATCTCCTCCGCTCGCGCGAAGCGCCCGATCGGCACATGCACGAGGCGCCGCGCCGCCTGCTCGGGGTCTGAGGCATACAGCTCCTGCAGCAGCGGCGTGTCTACCGGTCCCGGGCAGAGCGCGTTGACGCGCACGCCGCGGCGCGCGAACTCGACACCGAGCTCGCGTGACATCGCGAGCACACCGCCCTTCGACGCGGTGTAGGAGATCTGCGAGGTGGCGGCGCCCATCACGGCGACGAACGACGCGGTGTTGATGACCGAGCCGCGCAGCGGCCCGTCGTTCGCGAGCAGATGCGGGATGCCGTGCTTGCAGCACAGGAACACGCTGCGCAGGTTCACCTGCTGGACGTTCTCCCAGGCCTCGAGCGCTGTCTCGAGCACAGAGCCGTCCTCGGCGGGCGAGATCCCGGCGTTGTTGAACAGCACGTCGATCCGGCCGAGCTCGCTGCGCGCCCGCTGATACATCTCCGCGACCTGAGCCTCGCTCGTGACATCGACCTGCAGGGCGAGGTCGCCGGGCGAGTCCGCCAGCAGATCGACGCCGACGACCTTCGCGCCCTCGCGCTGGAAGGTCTCGACGCTCGCCGCGCCGATGCCGCCGCGCGCGCCCGTCACGACACACACGCGCCCCTCGAGTCTGCCTGCCGTGGCCATCTATCCCTCCGTCGCGTAGAAGATCGTCTTGACCTCGGTGTAGGCATCGAGCGCGTGCGGGCCGAGCTCGCGGCCGTAGCCGGACTGCTTGAAGCCGCCGAACGGCGTCGTCACGCGCACGGACGTGTTCGCGTTGATCGACAGAACGCCCGTCTCGAGCGCCCGCGCGACACGCAGCGCGCGCCCCCCGTCGCGCGTCCAGATCGAGCCGGAGAGGCCGTAGATGCTGTCGTTCGCGAGGCTGATCGCCTCGGCTTCGTCGGCGAACGGGATCACGGCGGCGATCGGGCCGAACACCTCCTCGCGGGCGACGCGCGCGGCCGGGTCGACCGGCGCGAGCACGGTCGGCGCAAACCAGAAGCCGGGCCCCGCGGGCGCGCTGCCGCGAAACGCGAGCGGCGCGCCGTCGTCGAGGAAGGAGGCGACGGCGTCGCGCTGCGCGGCCGAGATCAGCGGCCCCATCTCGGTGCGCTCGTCGAGCGGGTCGCCGACGCGCAGCGCGGTGACGTGCGGCTCGAGCAGCTCGAGGAAGCGCTCGAGTGCGCTCCCCTGCACGAGGATCCGCGAGCGCGCGCAGCAGTCCTGGCCGGCGTTGCCGAACACGGCGAGCGGCGCGGCGGCGGCGGCGGCCTCGAGGTCGGCGTCGGCGAAGATGATGTTCGCGGACTTGCCGCCGAGCTCGAGCGTCACCCGCTTGATCGTCGCCGCCGCGGCCGCGGCGATCGAGCGGCCGACCTCGGTGGAGCCGGTGAACGCGATCTTGGCGACATCGGGGTGCTCGACGAGGCGCTGCCCGCATCTGCGCCCGGGGCCGACGACGACGTTGACGACGCCCGCGGGCAGGCCGGCCGCGAGCGCGATCTCGGCGAAGCGCACGGCGGTCAGCGGTGTCAGCTCGGCGGGCTTGAGCACGACCGTGTTGCCGGCCGCGAGCGCCGGCGCGAGCTTCCACGACGCGATCGTCAGCGGGAAGTTCCAGGGCGTGATCAGGCCGACGACGCCGACCGGCTCGCGCACCGTGAACGCCTGGCCGCCGGCGACGGGGATCGTGTCCCCGAGCAGCCGCTCGGGCGCCCCCGCGTAGAAGCGGAAGGTGTCGATGACCATGCCGATCTCGCCGCGCGCGTCGGCGATCGCCTTGCCGGCGTTGCGCGCCTCGAGCACGGCGAGCTCCTCCCGGTGGACGGCGAGCTCATCGGCGAGCGCGTGCAGCAGCCGCGCGCGCTCGGCGGGGGCGAGCGCGCGCCAGGCCGGGAGCGCGGCGAGCGCGGCGGCGACCGCGCGGTCGACGTCCTCGACGCCGGCGCGCGCGAGCACCGCGAGGACATCCTCGGTCGCGGGCTCGAGGACTGAGAGCTGCTCGCTCAGCGCTCAGCCGTCCGCCGTCGGGCGTCCCCCGGCGCGGAGCTGTCCAGGGGAGCGGGCACCGCTACGGGGCCTCGGCGACAGCCGGCAGCGACTGTTCGACGTCGAGCTCGTCGATCGTGCGGACCGGGCCCTTGAACGTGTTTTTCGCCGACACCGCGTACCAGATCGTGACCGCGGCCATCACCCCGATCGTGATCAGCGGCGCGTAGTTGACGGCCGACCAGTTGAACGCGCTTTCCCAGGGCACGCCTTCGGGGGAGAACGGCAGCGAGAAGATCACGACGCAGATCGCCACCCACACGAACGCGATCGGATTGATCCATTTGTATTTCTTGCCGAGCGTCCAGCTGCCGCTGACGAATCTCTCACCCTGGCGCCAGCGCAGGAACACCGGAATCGTGTAGGCGATGTACAGCCCGATGACAGAGATCGAGGTGACCGCGAGGAACGCCACCGGCGTGCCCAGGTGGTTCGGGAAGTACGCCGGGATCGTGATGATGAGCGCGAACACGCAGACGAAGAAGACGGCCCATGTGGGCGTCCGGTTGCTGCCGAGCCTGCGCCACAGGTTGTGCCCGGGCACGGCGCCGTCGCGCGAGAACGCGAACGTCATCCGCGAGGCGCTCGTGATGCACGCCATCCCGCAGAACAGCTGCCCGATCGTCGAGATCAGCACCACGGCCTTCGCCGCGGAGGAGCTCAGCGCGGTCGAGAAGATCGTCAGGGCGGGGAAGCCGGCTTTGTAGATTTCGGTTTCGTGGCCCTTCTGAATCGCGAACGTGATCGCCAGCAGCACGATCCAGCCCACGATCGCCGAGTAGAGGACCGACTTCCACAGGCCCTTCGGCGCGGAGTCTTCGGCGCCGTGCGTCTCCTCGGAGACGTGCGCGGAGGCGTCGTAGCCGGTGATCGTGTACATCGTCAGCAGGAAGCCGAGCGGAAGCACGTAGAACCAGAATTTGGCCCCGGTGATGGCGCCGCCGGAGAACCCTGATTCGTTGGCGCGGTGCCCGAACACGTAGGACAGGCTCGCGTGGTGTGAGGGCACCGCGATCAGGATGACCACGATCACGGCCACGCCGAGCACGTTCCACCACACCGAGAAGTTGTAGAGAACCGCCACCAGGTGGCTGCGAAAGATGTTGATCGCGCCGGCGACGATCAGGATGAAGACGAACAGCGCGAAGTTGACGTGCGCGCTGTAGTGGACGTTCGTCGCGGCCGCGGCCTTGCTGAAGTTGAAGATGAAGTTGACGTTGTAGAGGCCGAGCAGATTCATCAGGAAGGTGGCGGACACATACACGACGGAGGCCACCACCGCGACCAGACCGATCAGGTTGAACCAGCCGGTGAACCAGCCCCAGCCCGCGCCGCCGAGCCTGAACGCCCAGTAGTAGATGCCGCCGGCGGTGGGGTAGGCGGAGGCGAGCTCGGACATCGACCAGGCGACGAACAGGATCAGCACGCAGATCAGCGGCCAGGCGATCGAGATCGCGATCGGCCCGCCGTTCTTCAGCGCCTGTCCGTAGGTCGTGAAGCAGCCGGCGAGGATGCAGATGATCGAGAACGAGATCGCGAAGTTCGAGAACCCGCTCCAACCGCGCTTCAGCTCCTGTTTGTAGCCGAGCTCAGCAAGGCGCTGCTCGTCGGCGGTCAAGGTCCCACTCCCGGCCCCAGTCGTGCTCATCGGCTAGCCCCCAGTTGGAAGAAAAGGTTTGGAGATCCGTCCTTCGTTCGTGACAATACGCGCGATCGCGGATGGATGTCAAGCCCGGCTGGCGCAAATCTCCGCAGCGTGCGCGGGAGGCCCGACCAACCCCCGCGCGCGCGGGCTCGCGGGCTGTGCTCAGCCGCCTGGAAGCAGGCCGGCGAGGACGTGTTCGGTGCCCTGCAGATGCTCGGTCATCGCGCGCGCGGCGCGCATCGCGTCGCGCTCGCGCACGGCTGCGAGCAGGCGGCGGTGCTGGGCGTTGGAGGAGGAGAGCACCTGCGGCGGGTGCGCGATGTAGGCGATCAGGTCGGTCATCGCGCCCTGCACTTCGGTCATCGCGCGCACGAGGTATGTCGAGCGCGTCGCTTCGGCGAGGCCGACGTGCAGGCGGATGTCCGCCTGGCGGTAGGCGGCGAAGTCCTCGAGCGCGCGCTCGAGCGCGGCCTCGACGAGATCGAGCGAGTCGAGATCATCGGGCTCGGCGCGTTCGGCGGCGAGCACGGCGACTCCCAGCTCGACGGCCAGCCGCTGATCGCAGGTCTCACGCCAGCGCGCGAGCACCTCCGGCGAGGGCGGGTCGGCGGGCGGCTGCGGGTCCGACACGAATGTCCCCCCGCCGCGTCCGCGCGTCGCGAACACGTGCCCGCTCTGGGTCAGCGCGGTGAGCGCCTGGCGCAGCGTCGAGCGGGCGATGCCGAGCCGCGCGCACAGCTCGCGCTCGGCCGGGAGCTGCGACCCCGGCGGCAGCAGCCCGAGCTTGATCGCCGTGCCGAGGCGATCGACGGTCTCCTCGAAGGCGGTGTAGGAGCGCACGGGCGCGAACACCGAGCTTCTCGCCGCGCCCGCCGGCAGCTGCTCGGCCAGCCCGTCGCCGCGGGCCGCCCTCGACGGGCTCACAGCCGCTCGAAGCCGCGGCGGCGCTCCCAGTCGGTGACCGCCGCGCCGAACGCCTCGAGCTCGACATCCGCCGCGTTGACGTAGTGCTCGACGACGTCATCACCGAACGCGCTGCGCGCGATCGCGCTGGCCGCGAACAGCTCGCGCGCCTCGGCGAGCGAGTGCGGGATCCGCGGCTTCTCGTGCGCGGCGTAGGCGTTGCCCTCGAACGCCGGCTCGAGCTCGAGCCCCTGATCGACCCCGTGCAGCCCCGCGGCGATGATCGCGCTCAGTGCCATGTAGGGGTTCAGGTCGGCGCCGCCGGCGCGGTTCTCGAAGCGCAACGCGGGGCCCTTGCCGACGACGCGCAGGGCGCAGGTGCGGTTGTCATGCCCCCAGGCGACAACCGTCGGCGCGAAGCTCGCGCCGGCAAATCGCTTGTAGGAGTTGATGTTCGGCGCGAGCAGCACGGTCAGCTCGCGCAGCGCGGCGAGCTGACCGGCGAGGAACGATTCGAACAGTCCGCGATCGCGGTCGAACAGCGGGGTGGGTGGGTCCGAATCGTCGGCGAGTGAGAAGTGGATATGGCAGGAGTTGCCCTCGCGTTGGTCGTACTTGGCCATGAAAGTGATCGACACGTCTTCGAGCGCGGCGATCTCCTTGACGCCGTTCTTGTAGATCGCGTGCTCGTCCGCGGTCTTGAGCGCATCGGCGTAGTGGAAGTTGATCTCGTGCTGGCCGAAGTTGCACTCGCCCTTGGAGTCCTCGCAGAGCATCCCGGTGGCTTCCATGCTGTTGCGGATGCGGCGGATCAGCGGCTCGACGCGCGCGGTGCCGAGCAGCGAGTAGTCGACGTTGTAGAGGTTCGCGGGCACGAGCTCGCTGTAGCCCTGCTGCCAGGCCTGCTCATAGGTGTCCCTGAAGACGATGAACTCGAGCTCGGTGCCGGCGTTCGCGCTCCAGCCGCGCTCGCCCAGCCGCGCGAGCTGGCCGCGCAGCACCTGGCGCGGAGATACGCGCACGTCTGAGCCGTCCTCCCAGGCGACATCGGCGAGGCACACCACCGTGCCCTCCTGCCACGGCACCGGCCGCAGCGTCGCGAGGTCCGGGCGCAGGACGAAGTCGCCGTATCCGCGCTCCCAGGAGAACATCGAGTAGCCGGCGACGGGCGCCATCTCGACGTCGACGCCGAGCAGGTAGTTGCAGCCCTCGGCTCCGTGCTCGGCGACCTCGGCGAGGAAGTGGCGCGCGGTCAGGCGCTTGCCCTGCAGCCGGCCCTGCATGTCGGTGAGCGCGAGCAGAACCGTATCGACGGCGCCCCGCTCGACGTCGGCCCGAAGCTCCTCGATTGTCACCGCGCACGCTCCTCGTGAGTCGTTGGTCGTTGAAGGTATAGGTTGTGAGCCTTATCGTGCAACCGGCGGTGGGGGCGTGGGCGAGCTTAACGACATCCTGGAGCGCCTGCGCGCATCGCTGGGGCCGCTCGGCGATGGGCCGACGGAGCTCGACGGCGGCATCACCAACCGCAACTTTCGCGTGACGCTCGGGGGCGAGGAGTACGTCGTCAGGCGGCCCGGCAAGGACACCGAGCTGCTCGGGATCGACCGCGAAGCGGAGCGGCTCGCGACCGAAGCGGCTGCGCTGCTCGGGATCGCGCCGGCCGTCGCGGCTGCGTTCGAGGACTGCCTGGTGACGAGCTTCATCGCCTGCACGCCGCTCGCCGCGGGCGAAGTCGCGGCGCACGCCGAGCAGCTCGCGCGCGCGCTGCGCGCCATCCACGAGTCCGCCCTGCGTCTGCCGAGCAGCTTTCGCGTGCCCGCGCTGCTCGAGGACTACGCGGCGGTCGTCGCACGGCGCGAGGGGAGGCTGCCGGCGGCGTACGCGCAGGCCGTCGCGCGCGCCGCGGAGATCGATGCGGCGCTGGGCCCCACGCAGGCGCGGCCCTGCCACAACGACCTGCTCGCCGGCAACATCATCCTCGCCGCCGATGATCGCCGCCTGATGCTGGTCGACTGGGAGTACGCGGGCATGGGCGACCCGCGCTTCGACCT
Organism: uncultured Solirubrobacteraceae bacterium; assembly: GCA_963827105.1. Classification (GTDB taxonomy): domain Bacteria; phylum Actinomycetota; class Thermoleophilia; order Solirubrobacterales; family Solirubrobacteraceae; genus Palsa-744. The sequence goes on from CAWHAB010000001.1 coordinate 275,040, forward strand.
CGGCAACCTGTCGGTCAACAACGGCTTCGACGACGGGGACGACGAGCGCCTGCTCGGCGCGTACTACGGCGGGCCGCCATCTGACCCGCAACGGGCGGCGGTGAAGCTGATGCGCGTGCTCTCCGACGCCCGCGAGGCGGCCTGGGGCGTCGTGCAGGGCGTGGTCTCAGAGCTCGACTTCGACTTCGACGGCTATGCGCAGGAGCACTTCGAGCGGATCGAGGCGACTGTCGCGGAGCAGCCGTTTGCGGAGTGGCTGGCGATCGCGGGCGGGGGAGCCGGTGGCGCGGCCGCGTGAGCTTCCCGAGCGCGCGCGCGTGGTCATCGTCGGCGGCGGCGTCGGCGGGGCGGCGATCGCCCACCACCTCGCCAAGCTCGGCGAGCGCGACGTCGTGCTGCTCGAGCGCAACGAGCTGACGAGCGGCTCGACGTTCCATTCGGCCGGGCTCGTCGGGCAGCTGCGCTCGAGCGTCTCGCTGACGCGGATGATGATGGACTCGGTCGAGCTGTACCGCACGCTCGACTGCGGCTGGGTGCAGTGCGGCGGCATCCGGCTCGCGTGCACGCCCGAGCGCGAGCAGGAGGTCCTGCGCCAGGTCGCGTGGGCGAAGACGTTCGGGCTGCCGCTGGAGCTGATCTCGGCCGAGCGCGCGCAGGAGCTGTTTCCGCTGATGAGCGTCGCGGGCGTGCGCTGCGCCTCGTACCTGCCGAGCGACGGCTACCTCGACCCGTCGCTGCTGACGACAGCGCTCATCGACGGGGCGCGCGAAGGCGGCTGTCGCGTGTTCACGCACACGCGCGTGAGCGCGATCGACGTCGATCGCAGCTCCGCGCACCCGCGCGTGCGCGGCGTGCGGACGGAGTGGGGCCCGATCGAGGCCGAGATCGTCGTCAACGCCGGCGGCATGTTCGCGGCCGAGCTCGGGCGGCTCGCCGGCGTGCGCGTACCGCTCGTGCCGTTCGCGCACGAGTACCTCGTGACGCAACCGTTCCGCGAGCTCGCGCCGGGCGCAGAGCGCACGCATCTGCCGACGCTGCGCGACCCCGACCTGCTGATCTACTTCCGCGAGGAGGGGGCGGGCCTCGTGATGGGCGGCTACGAGCGCGAATCGGCGCCGTGGGCGCTCGATCAGCACCTCCTCGACGCGATCCCCGAGGACTTCAACGGGCGCCTGCTCGAAGAGGATTGGCCGCGCTTCGAGGAGATCGCGAAGAACTCCTCCAAGCGCGTCCCGGTGATGGACGAGATCACGGTCACGAAGCTGATCAACGGGCCGGAGGCGTTCACGCCGGACAACGAGTTCTGCCTCGGCGAGAGCGAGGTGCACGGGCTGTTCGTGGCGGCCGGCTTCTGCGCGCACGGCCTCGCGGGGGCGGGCGGGATCGGGCGCGTGATGGCCGAGTGGATCCTCGAGGGCGAGCCCTCGATCGACGTCTGGGAGATGGACATCCGCCGTTTCGGCCCGCACTTCCGCTCGCCGAGCTACACGCTCAAGCGCACGAAGGAGGTGTATGAGACCTACTACGACATCCGCTACCCCGGACACGAGCGCCAGGCGGGGCGGCCGCTGCGGACCTCCAGCGCATACCCGTGGCACAGCGAGCACGGCGCCGCGTTCGGCGAGAAGTCGGGCTGGGAGCGCGTCAACTGGTACGAGCACAACGCGCCGGCGGGCGAGGAGTCGCTGCGCCCGCGCGGGTGGGCCGGCATGCACTGGTCGCCGGCGATCGGCGCCGAGCACCGCGGCACACGCGAGCGCGCCGGTCTCTTCGACGAGTCCTCGTTCGCCAAGCTCGAGATCTCCGGCCCGGGCGCGGCGGAGTTCCTCGAACGGCTGTGCGACAACCGCGTCGCGCGCGAGCAGGGCGCGATCACCTATACGCAGATGCTCAATCGCCGCGGTGGGATCGAGTGCGACTTCACGGTCACGCGCGTCGAGGAGGAGCTGTTCTCGATCGTCACGGGGACCGCGTTCGGCAACCACGATCTCAGCTGGATCCGCCGCCACGCGCCGGCCGACGGCAGCGTGCGCTGCGCCGATGTGACGGCCCGCTGGGCGTGCTTTGCGCTGTGGGGCCCGCGCGCGCGTGAGATCCTCGCGCCGCTGACCGACGACCCGCTCGACTTCGGCTACATGCGCATGCGCGACCTCGCGCTCGGCGACGTGCCCGTGCGCGCGCTGCGGGTGACGTTCGTGGGCGAGCTCGGCTGGGAGATCTACTGCCCGACCGAGTACGGCGCGGGGCTGTGGCGCGCGCTGTGGGCGGCCGGCCGCGAGCACGGGCTGATCGCCTGCGGCTACCGCGCGATCGACTCGCTGCGCCTGGAGAAGGGCTACCGCGTGTGGGCCGCCGACATCACGCCGGATGAGACGCCGTATGAGGCCGGTCTCGGCTTCTGCGTCAAGCGAGAGGGCGACTTCCTCGGCTCGGCCGCGCTCGGCGTCGGCGCGGCGGCGGGACCGCAGGCGCCGCTGAAGCGCCTGCGCTGCCTGGTGCTGACGGACCCGCGCTCGGTCGCCCTCGGCAACGAGCCGGTGCGCGTCGAGGGCGAGATCGTCGGGCGGGTGACGAGCGGTGGCTACGGCTACACGGTCGAGCGCTCGATCGCCTACGCATATCTGCCCGCCGCCGTCGAGTCGGGCGCGAGCGTTGAGATCGACATCTTCGGCCAGTGGATCGCCGGTGAGGTCGCGCGCGAGCCGCTGTTCGATCCGGGCGGCGAGCGCATCCGCGGCGGCTGACGCGGCCGCTTCGGCGCTAGTCGACCGGGACCAGGCCGCGCGCGGGATCGAGCCGCCGCGACACGGCGGTCGTGTGGAAGAGGGCGTCGGCGGGCTCGCCCAGCAGACCGCCGAGGGCGGACATGAAGCTGGCGGTGTGGGGCTGGCGGAAATGGCTCTGCAGTGCCTCGTCGTCGGCCCACTCCTCGATGAAGATGTAGCGCTCGGGCTGCTCGAGGTCGGCGTACACGCGGTAGCCGAGGCAGCCGTCGTCCGCGCGCGAGCTGCTGCACATCGCGATCGCGACCGCGAGGAAGCGCTCGCGGTTCTCCGCAGGTATCTGCACGCGGCCGGTGACGACGATCATCGCCGCGGCTCGACGGGCAGACCGGGTGCGCGCGGGCAAATCCGCGCTGCGCTTCGCATCGAGAGAGCGTAGCCCACGGCGGCGGGCTCGCGGGGCGCGCCGCGCGCGGTCAGCCGCCGAGTGCGGGGGCGGTCGGCAGTGCCGTCAGCGGCGTCTGCGAGATCAGGTACAGGACGGGCGACTGGACCGTCGTCGAGTTGAGCCCGCCGAACTCCGTCCCCTTCGTCGCGCAGCGCACCGCGAACTCGCGGCTCCAGGGCGTGACCGGGAGTTTCAGCGGCCGTCCGTTGAGCTTCGGTTCGGGACCCTGGGGGCCGGAGGTGACGGTCAGGGTCAGCCGATCTTGCGTTTCGCTGCCCGCGGTGATCGTGTCTTCGGGCGCGAACGGGCGCGAGGACGTGGTGCCGGGGACCGCCGGGACCGAGCGGTAGAACTGCAGTTCCCACGAGTATGCGATGCGCGACACCGGCACGAACCGCGATTTGTCGCAGGTCAGCGTGAACTCGCCCGTCGGCCCGGACGGGAACGGCGCGGCGAAGCTGCTCGCGGGATCGACCTCGGAGGACGGCCGCACCGTGATCACCGGATCGCCTTCGGCCTTCGGCGCGGGGCGCCCGGGGAACGGCACGAGGATCGTGTTGCTGACCGCCGCCGTCGCGCCCGCCGAGTTCGCAGCCGTCACCTGACAGTAGATTTTGTGGTGGACGACGCCGCTGCCGAAGTCGAAGTCCTGACCGCGGTGAATCGCCCGCGGCTCATAGCGGTGCCTGCGCGAGCTGAACTGCAGCTCGAACCACTCGTAGCTGAAGCTCGTCGGGTAGTGCAGCCAGATCGCCGGGTGACAGACGTCGGTCCCGTGAGCGCTCACCGTGGGGCTGATCGACGGCGCGTTGCGCCCGGTGTGGTAGACGGCGCTGAAGCTCGGCGCGAGCGCGGGAGCGCTCGCTTCGATCCCAACGACGGGACTGCTCACCTTCGGCGCGGCACCCGCCGCATTCGTCGCCGTGACGGTGCACGAGATCCCTACGCCGGCCGGCAGGTCCGGGACGACGTACGTCTGCCCGGCGGCGACCTGCACGCTCGCGGCGATCACTTTCGGCGGCTTTGCGCCGGCAACGAGGCTGAACGTGGTCTGCGTCCAGGTGAACGTGTAGCTCGGGCTGTTCGTCCACGCGCCCGGTTCGCACGTCAGCGTCCTGCCGGCCTTCGGCGTGCCGCTCACGCTCGGCGCCGCGACGTTCACCGGCGGCGCCGGCGCCGGCGGCGGCGTGAAGCTGACCCCCGCCTGCAGCGGCAGCAGCTGGCCGGGATCGCCCGTGCTCCCGGGCGCGAGCGGCAGCGTCGTGCCGAGGGCGGTGAACGGAGAGGTGAAGTAGCGCACGCCGTCGCCCGCGGTGCCTGTGACCTCGATCGGCGTCATCGTTGCTCCTTCGACCGGCTCGAGGCCGATGCGATCGCCGGCGTCGATCGGCTGGCTCGTCGCGTAGGGACCGTTGGCGGCATCGACGCCGGTCGCGCTCGTGACCGCGACGGAGGAGCTCAGCGAGACCAGTGTCCAGTTTCCTGGCACTTCCGCGGGCCGCAGGACCGCCAGCTCATAGTGCGTTCCCGTCGCTGCGCCCGCGCTCATGAAGCTGAAGCTCGTCACCGTCCCCGTCTGCGGCGAGCTGAGGACATAGCCGGCGGTCGCATCGCCCTGGAAGACGGGCGCGAATTCGGGCGACAGGCTCGACAGCGCCGGCCCGACGGAGGCGAGCGTCGTCTCGCCGATCGTGACCGTTTCCGCGCTCGCGGCGGCCGGAATGAGCAGGGCCAAGCCGATGCTCATTGCGGCGAGCTGGCCCCCCAGTTTGCACACGCATACGTTGATGGACCCGGATACTAGCCGCTCGCCCGCGACTGCCGCGCGTCCGCGGCATCGGCCCTCATTGCCGCTCAGTCCGCAGGGCAGACCACTGAGCAGCATGGCGCGGCCAGGCGGTGTGGGGCCCGGTCGGCCCCACCCGCCGCTGCGTCAACAACCTTTGCAATACGCCCTGATCTCGATCGGTTCTTCGCTCGTGTTGGCGAGTCTCAATTTCAAGCCGGCCTGTTCAAACGGCCCCTTGCGCCCTGCTAACGAGACTGCGAGCACGTCCGTCGGACCTGTCTCGAGTTTCGTTGGACTCTGCACTCCTTCACTCGCCGTATAGGTTTCTGTGAAGTTCGTGGTCATTTCATCGACCGGTTCGATGTGCGAGATGACGCTTCCCTCGACGACTATCGGTTGGGCGGCGCCGGGGCACGAGACTTCGGCGAAGCGCTTGCCGTTGGCGGCCTTCATGTCCAGGCCGACCGACGGGTCGACGCTTCCTGCTCCGGCGATGTAGCCGAGTTCTGCCTTGAGCGGTTCCGTCGTGATAGTGCCGCAACTGCCGTATGTGCTCTCGACGCAGTTGTTGAAGCCGAGGGTGCCGTTGGCCTTTGAGCTCGTTAACTTGGTTTCCGGCGACGCTGTCGGTGGCAGCGGCGTGACTCCTAAGGGCATTTCGACTTCAGGCGATTCCCCGCTCCCGTCGCCGGACGTCCCGCAGCCGATCGTGCGTCCGCCCACGGTTTCAAGCACTGCCCCCGCTGCCACGCCCGTGATCCCGCGCTTGACGATGCTTCCGCCGCGCAGCCATTCGAACGTGCCGACGCTGCCTTTGCCGACGCGTTCGGTACATCCGGCGTCGGCATATCGGCCTGACGCAGCTTCGACGCAGCGCCCCCATTCCGGCTGTTTCAGCGGTGATGCGGTGGCGGCCGGGACGCTCACTGTCGCCACGGCGACAGAGCAGAGAAGCACGGCAACGACTAGGCGTTTCATGGCTCACTCCCTCGGTTGGCGGGTCGTCCGACATCAGACCCTTGCCTCTGGTCAGAGGGTGCAGCCTAGCTCCGAGGATTAGGCGAATGTCACCAACTGGACTGCGGTGACCGGAGTTTGCGAGGAATGTGCGTCCGACGCCGCGCAAGGCCGCTCGGCGATTTGGCGGCGGTGTCGCCGGGCCGCGCGTGCCCGTCGGCAACGTGGCGGGCACCCGTTCGCGCGCGACGGCGCCTGCGGTCCCTCGCGGGCCGTCAAGGCCTTCGACCGTGCCGCGCCCCACTCCTGCTTGGGGCCTGCCAAGACACGCGTCGACGGGGGAACCCGGAAAACCTGGAACCGCCCCAACGCGAAAGCCGAGGTTGACTTGGGTTCGGTTTTTGTCTACGGTTGGCCGGACAGCGCCGCGGCTGGCGCGGTGCGCACATCACGGAGGAATGGGGAATGCATTGCTCAATCGGTGCTCGTAGGAGTGGAAGGAGCGTGAAGCCGTTGCGTCGCAACGCGCTCGCGTTGCTCGCGCTTTCGGCAGTTCTTGTTGTCGCGCTGGCGTCCGCGGCGTCAGCGGCGCCGGTGGAAGGGCCGGCCGGGTCGACGTTCTACACACCTCCGTCGCCCGCGCCGAGCGGGAGCGCCGGTGAACTCGTCTGGTACCGGCCCGCGAGCGTCAACCTCAACGTCACGCTTCCCGGCGAGAAGGCGTGGACCGTGCTGTACCAGTCGACCGATCAGCATGGCAACCCCGATTGGGTGACCGGCACCGTGATCGTGCCGACGGCCAAATGGAGCGGCAAAGGGGAACGACCGGTCGTGACCTACGCCGAGGGCACGCAGGGACTCGCACACCAGTGCGCTCCCTCGCTGCAGATCGCCGAAGGCACCGAGTACGACGGCGGCGCGATCATCGAATCGCTCAAAAAAGGCTACGCGGTCACGATCACCGACTATCAGGGCTACACCAATGGCGCCGTGCCGACCTATTCGGCCGGCAGGGCTGAGGGCCAGGCGGTGCTCGACGCCGTTCGCGCCGGCCGACAGGTCCCGGGCTCCGGTATCGGCGCCGCGGCGCCGGTGATCGTGTGGGGCTACTCCCAGGGCGGGCAGGCCGCAAGCTGGGCCGCCGAGCTGCAGGCCAGCTACGCGCCCGATGTGAAGATGGTCGGGCTGGCGGCAGGCGGCGTGCCCGCGAACCTCCAGGCGATCGGTGAATTCGACAACGCCTCGGTGGGCACCGCGTTCGGTCTGGACGGCCTGATCGGTCTCAGCGCTGCATATCCGGAACAGTTCAACCTCGCGTCGTTCTCCAACGCTGCCGGTCTCGAAGCAGCGGGGAAGCTGCTCGGCGAGTGCGCGATCCAATCGCTCGCGGAATTCCGCGACGTGAACAGCAGTCAGTACACGATCGGCAACAAGACGTTCACCCAACTCGAGGCCGAAAACCCGGCGATCGAAAAAGTGATCGACGAACAGCAGCTCGGCACCAAATCGGTGCCTGTGCCGGTCTACCACTATCACGGGCTGGAGGATGAGTTCGTGCCCGTAGCCCAGGACGTCGCGCTGCACCAGGCGTGGTGCGCGCTCGGGGTCAGCGACGATTTCCAGCTGTACCCGGGCGATCACCTGCTCACCGACCCGACGGCGATCGGCAACGTGATCAAGTGGATCGAAGAACGGCTCGCCGGGAAGAAGGCGCCGAGCACCTGCGGCGAGCACTCCGCCGGTGCCACGTTGCCGTCATCCGCGCGTCTGACCCCCGAGACGGGTGATCTGATCGTGCCGCTGCCCGCATGGCAGCTGAGCGGCAAGGTGACCGAGAAGAAGAGCGGTATCTCGGTCGAAGTGCCGAAGGGCTCGACCCTCACCGCCGAAGGCGATGTCACCTCCGGCGCGCTCACCGCGACCCTGTCGATACCTCCGATCGACCAGACGATCTCGGTCCTCGGCCTGCCGATCACGGTGAAGGGGGCGCTGACACCGACCGGCACGATTCACGGCAAAGTGAGCCTGACGAACAGCGGCGTGTTCAGCGAGAGCGCGGAAGGCTCCGCCAATGAGCTCGTCGGCTCGGTCGGGATCGGGTTCTTCACCGTTCCGATCGGCTGCACGACGGTCAGCCCGATCGCTCTGCCGCTGAGCATCTCCGAGCCGGTGAACGAGCTCGTGACGGGTGGCTTCTCGTTCAAGACGGAGGTCACCGTTCCGGAATTCGGTGGCTGCGGCCTGTTCGGGCCGATTCTCTCCGCCACGATGTCCGGACCGGGCAACACGATCGAAATGACGGCCAGCCCGCCGTCGCCGGTCAACTGGTAGCACGGTCACGATCTCGGTCCTCCGAGCAGGGCAGCGGGGGTGGGCATTCGCCCACCCCCGCCGTCCGTCCGCGCAGTTGACTCATTCACCCCCGGCCGACGGCTGATCCCGTGTCAGCGCGCGGACGAACTCCTCTGCCGTGATGCCATTGATGCCGCCGGGCGTCGCGAAGCGCTCCATGTACGTGGAGACCATGTCGACGAACGTCAGCACGATCTCTTCCTGCTGCGCGGCCGTGCGCTCGGCGAGGAACACGAACTCGAACATGCGGTCGAACAGGCGCACGATCAGCGGGGCGATGAACTCGGGACCGCCCTCGGTGATGCCCGCTCCCGCAACCGCCGAGCCGATCGACGCGGCGATACGCGCCTCGAGCACTCTGACGCGGTCGACGACCGCGCGATTCAGTCGGCCGCCGAACCACACGGGCACGCCCTCCGGGTGAGCCTGGTGGTGGCGCATGTGCGCCAACGCGCCGGCTTCGGCCATCGACCGGAAGGTGACGCGCTCGAGCCCCATGAACGCGGCGGTGACCGACGCCTCGATCCGCTCGAGATCGCGGTCCAGGTACGCCGCGAGGATCTCGTCGCGGCTGTCGAAGTAGCGGTAGATCGTCCCGATCGGGATCCCGGTGCGCTCAACCAGCGACTGCGTCGTGAGCGCATCGACACCACCCTCCGCGAGCAGTTCGCTGGCCGCCTTGACGATCTGCTCGACGCGCTCGCGGCTGCGTCGCTGGACGGGCACGCGCCGCGTCATCAGCGGACGGTGATCAGGCCGTCGGCGCGAGCGTCAGCCGAGCTCGCAGATCGATGCCGGCGGTGAGCTGTGCAGTAGGACACCGAGGCCGCCACGCTATCCGATGTGCACCCCGGCGTCGGGCGAGTGGGCGATCCAGGATTCGAACCTGGGACCTCTTCCTTATCAGAGAAGCGCTCTAACCAACTGAGCTAATCGCCCGCGAGCAGGCCATCTTACCGCCGCAGGGCGGGGCTGCCGCGGGAGCCCGCGGCGAGTCGCGTAACGCCACTTACGCCAACCTAGGCAGGCGCCCGCGCGGCGATCCGGCGGGCCAGCTCGATCGCCTCCGCAGGAGTCGCGAAGGACAGCTCCGCGCGGTAGGAGCCGTCGCGCGCGGGCTTTACGTGCACGTCCGCCCCGAGCGCCCCGGCGAGCGCCTCGGCGATGTCCTTGGCGGCCTGTTCCTGGTCGGGGTGCGCGCTGCGCCCGCCGCGGGCGGGTCGCAGCGTCTCGGCCGCGCCCGCGTTGCTCTCGCGGGCGCGCTCTTCCACGACGCGCACCGACCACCCCTGCTCGACCGCGGCGCGCGCGAGCCTGCGGCGCGCGCCGTGATCCTCCGCGAGCAGCAGCGCGCGGCCGTGGCCCTCGCTGAGCGCGCCCTGCTGCAGCAGCTCGACGACCTCGTCCGGCAGCTCGAGCAGTCGCACGAGGTTGCTGATCGCGACGCGACTGCGCCCCACCCGCCGCCCGACCTCCTTGCGCGTCAGCCCGAGCTCCTCGACGAGCGCCGCGCACGCGCGCGCCTCCTCGATCGGGCTCAGATCCTCGCGCGCCATGTTCTCGATCAGCGCCACTTCGAGGCTCGCGGCATCCGCGCGCTCGCGCACCAGCGCCGGGATCGTGCGCAGTCCCGCGATCCGCGCCGCGCGCCAGCGCCGCTCGCCTGCCACGAGCTCGTAGTTGCCGCCCGGCTTCGGTCGCACGAGCACCGGCTGCAGCACGCCCTGCTCGCCGAGCGAGGCCGCGAGGCCCTCGAGCGCCTCCTGGTCGAAGTCGCGCCGCGGCTGCTTGACGTTCGGCGAGATCTGCTCGATTGGAAGCTCGCGCAGCTCCTCATCCGCCGTCTTCGCGCTCTCGGGCGAGACCGCGAGGATCGCGTTCAGGCCCCGCCCCATCCCCGGCCTCGGCTTAGCCACGCGCGGCAACCTCCTTGGCGAGCTCGAAGTACGCCTCCGCGCCTGCGCTGTGGGGATCGTGATGCGTCACCGGCAGCCCGTAGCTCGGCGCCTCGCCGACCCTCACGTTGCGGGGGATGACCGTATCGAACACGAGATCGGGGAAATGCTCGCGAACCTCGCGCTCGACATCCTGGCCGAGGCGCGTGCGGCTGTCGTGCATCGTCAGCAGCATCCCCGCGACGGTCAAGCCCGGGTTCAGCTCGCGGCGCACGAGCGCGAGCGTCTCCAGCAGCCCGGCGAGCCCCTCGAGCGCGAAGTACTCCGTCTGCACCGGGACGATCACGCGGTCGGCCGCGACGAGCGCACAGACGGTCAGCGGGCCGAGCGACGGCGGGCAATCGAGCAGGATGTACTCGAAGCTGTCACGCACGGGCTGCAGGGCCTCGCGCAGCCGGTGCTCGAAGCGCTTCATCCGCGGCAGCTCGACGTTCGCGCCCGCGAGCCCCGCGCCCGCGGGCAGGATGCGCAGACCCGCGACCGCCGAGTCGGTCAGCGCTTCCTCCGCGCTCGCCTGCTCGGCGAGCACCTCGTACAGCCCCGGCGCGTGCGTGCGCGGGATGCCGAGCCCGACCGTCGCGTTCGCCTGCGGATCGACGTCCACGAGCAGCGTCGTGTAGCCCGCCTCGGCGATGCACGCCGCGACGTTAACCGCCGTCGTCGTCTTGCCCACGCCGCCCTTCTGGTTGGCGACGGCATAAACGGTTCCCATCCGCTGCAAGCTAGCCGAGTGGCCGCTTGCGTGCGACGCCGGTGCGACGCGGAAATCGCTCGGGCGTCGGCGTGCGCTTGACGAACACGTGCAGATGATGTTCGCGGGCCGCCGGATACGGTCGCACCCGCCGCACCTCCGTCCGCTCCAGGCCGAGCAGCTCCGCCGCCCTCAGCCCCGCCTGCTCGTCGGCCTCGACGCGCCTGCCGCGCCAGTCGATCAGCGCGCCACCGATGCGCAGCAGCGGCGCCGCGTACTCGAGCACGACAGGCTGCGGCGCCACCGCGCGGGCGAGCGCGACGTTCTCAGCAGCGACCCCCTGCTGCCACTCCTCCGCACGCACCGGGACCGCAACGGCATTCGCCAGCTCGAGGCTCGGCAGCGCCCGCTCGATGAACGCGCACTTGCGCGCGTTGCTCTCGAGCAGCGCGACCTCGCTCGCCGGCAGCGCCACCGCCAGCGCGAGGCCGGGAAAGCCCGCGCCCGCTCCGATGTCGACGATCGCCCCGCCCGTCTGCAGGGCCGGCAGATCGAGCGCGACGAGCGAATCCGCGAGGTGGACATCCAGCGCCTGCTCCGGCGCCCGCACCGATGTCGGCGCCTGTCGGTCCTCCGCGAGCAGCTGCAGCAGGCGGGCGAGCTGCTCCTGCTGGCGCGCGCCGAGCCGATGGGCAGCCGCGAGCGACGCCAGCCGCGCCCGCACGTCTGCGCTCAGCTCGGTCATCTGCTCGAGCCCCGCAACGCCGGGCGTCAGGATGTTTTCACGTGAAACGCTCCGCGGGCCCGTCCACGGGCCCCGGGGATACGACGAGGAAGCGCTCCGGCTCGTTGCCTTCGCTGTGCGTCTCGACATCGCCGCGCTCGCGCAGGTACTCGTGCACTATCCGCCGCTCGAACGGCGGCAGCGGGTCGAGCTCGACGGGCTTGCCCGAGCTGATCGCGTCGTCGGCCGCGTCATCGGCCTCCGCGCGCAGCGCCTGCGCGCGCCGCTCGCGGTAGCCGTTGGCGTCGATCACGACCCGTACCGAGGACGGGCCGTCGGGAAAAACGATCCTCTGCGCGAGATGCTGCACGGCGTCGATCGTCTGCCCGTGGCGCCCGATGAACAGCCCGACGTCATCGCCGTCGAGCGTGCCGCTGAGCACGCCGCCGCGTTCGCTCACCTCGATGCTCGCGTCGAGGCCGAGGTCGTCGACGATCTCCTCGAGCAGCTCCTCGAGGGCCTCGGCCGGCTCGAGCTCATCCCCCGCCGGCTCGTCGCCGTCGCGGCCGTCGTCGTCGCTCATCGGCGCCTCCCCGAGCGCTTCTTCTTCTTACGCGGCGGCTGCGGCGGCGTCACCGTCGAGGCCACCTCGGGCGCTGCGCCGGCGGGCGCCGGGCGCAGCGCGCGCGTGGGCTTGCCGTTCGCGGCGCCCTTGCCGTTCGCCGACCCGGCCGCGAGGTCCGCCTTCGCGGGTGGCGGCAGATGTCGGCGGATCAGATACTGCTGACCGATCGTCCAGGTGTTCGTCGTGATCCAGTACACAAGCAGGCCGGCCGGGTAGCGATACAGAATCACCACAAAGACGAGCGGGATCAACAACATCATCCGCCGCTGGTTCGGATCGGCGGTCGCCGTCGCGATCAGCGTCGAGGCGAGCTGCGAGCCGACGTACATCAGGATCAGCACGACGAGCACGACCCCGGTCGCCTTCGCGGTGATGTCCGGGATGAACAGGAATTTCGCAGACCCCTGCGCGACGGTGTTGCAGGCGGTTTCTTCGACGAACTTGGTCGGCAGGCCCGCATAGCCTTTGACCGGCACGCCGTGGTGCAAATGGTTGTAGTACGACACCAGCTGCGGGCCGCAGATGTGCTTCTTCAGGTCCGTGCGCAGCATGTAGAACAGCGAGATGAACACCGGCAGCTGCATGACCAGCGGCAGGCACGATGCCAAAGGATTGATTTTGTTCTCTTGGTAGAATTTCATCATCTCCTGCTGCTGGCGCTGTTTGTCGTCCTTGTACTTCTCTTTCAGCGCGTTGATCTGCGGCGCCATGCGCTGCATTTCCTGCATCGACTTGAGCTGCCGATAGGTCAGCGGCACGAGCACGGCGCGGATCAGGACCGTCAAACCGATGATCGCCAGGCCCCAGCTGCTCCCCACAATGTGGTTGTGGATGAACACCATGATTTCTTCGAACACCGTGATCAGCGGCGAAAAGGCGTTCTCGATCACGTTGGCGAGGATTGGCATGGCTAGGAGGTCTCGGCGTTTGGGGGTCGTCTGTTGATTGCGGTGCTGCGCTCTGTGCGGCCGATGATCGCTCGGGCGGGGCCCGACGCCACGCTCAGCCGCCGGCGCCGGAACCGGGCCTGAAGACGCGCTGCGCCTCGACCGGATCGTAGCCGCCGTAGCTCCACGGGTTACACCTGAGCAGTCGCCAGCCCGCAAGCACCAGGCCCCTAAGTATGCCGTACTCCCGGATCGCGTCCACCGCATAGCGCGAACACGTCGGCTCGTACTTGCAGCGCCGCGGCAGCGCCGGCGAGATCACGCGCTGGTAGACGACGATCGGCGCGAGCACGAGCTGCCTGACGACGCTCCGCGGCCGCGACGGCGCAGCCGCGTCGCGCCCGCCCATCAGCGCTCGCTCTCGTGCGCGCGGCGCCCCTGCGGACCGCCCAGTCCCGCCTTCGCGATCAGCTCCGCGAGCGCGCCCTCGATGCCCGCGAGGCCCTCGCGCTCGGCGAGCTCCCCCGCGGGCGGGCGGGCGACGACGACGACGTCGTGGCCCGCAGGCAGGTCCGCCGCGAGATCCGCGAACGCCTCGCGCAGCAGGCGCTTGAGCCGGTTGCGCTCGGTCGCGCCCCCGACCTTGCGCGAGACCGACAGGCCGAGTCGCGGACGCTCGCTCGACTCGTTCGGGAACGCGTACACGACGAGGTGCCGGTTCGCCGTCGAGCGGCCGTGGCGGTAGACGCGCTCGAACTCCGCGCTGCGCGAGATCCGTCCCGGCCGCTTCGCAGGGCGCGGTTTCATCGCGTATCCCTCGGCCACAGGGTTCCTCGCCGGCAGCCCTCAGACGGTGAGGCGCTTGCGACCCTTGTCGCGCCGCCGCTTCAACGTCAGCCGTCCGGCGCGCGAACTCATGCGCTCGCGGAACCCGTGCGCGCGGGCTCGCTTGCGCTTCTTTGGCTGATAGGTGCGCTTCACGCGGGCTAGCAGTATAGGACCGTTTGGCCCGCCGGGAATTTTTCCCGCCAATTGCGACGAGCCGCAGAGCCGCCCAGAAACCGTTGGGTATAGTCGCCGAGCCGGGCCCGAGCGGGGTCCTCCTCTCGAATACAAGACGTCACCTGCTGCCGGGAGAAGGAGCCGATCACAGCTGCCGTGAGCCACGAGCTCGAGCACATATGGCCACGCGTGCAGGAACGGCTCGCCCTGACCGTCGGCGAACCCACCTACAGCATCTGGCTCGCGCCGCTGACGGCGCTCGAGCTCAGCGACGAGCGGCTGCTGCTCGAAGCGCCGCCCCACGCCTGCCGCTGGATCCAGGAGCGCTTCGGCCGGGTGATCCAGGCCGCCGTCGCCGAGGTCATCGCCCCGGACCTGCTCGTCGAGCTCGTCGGCGGCGGCGCAGGCGACGACGGCCCGCCCGCACCCGGCGCGCGGCGTGCTCCACGCCACCCCGCTGAAGCGGCGAGAGTGCACTCCACGACCCAGCCCGCAGAGCCCGGTCCGCTCGGAAACCCCAAGCTGACGTTCGACCAGTTCGTGATCGGCGACTCCAACCGGCTCGCGCACGCTGCCGCGCTGACCGTCGCCGAGCTGCCCGCGAACGCCTACAACCCGCTGTTCCTCTGCGGCCCGCCCGGCGTCGGCAAGACGCATCTGCTCAGTTCGATAGCGAGCCTCCTGCTCTCCCACAACCCCGGCCTCGCGATTCGCTTCACAACCGGGGAGGCGTTCACAAACGAGTTCCTCGGCGCGCTCAACAACGGCAACACCGAGCACTTCAAGGCCCGCTTCCGCCACATCGACGTGCTGCTGATGGACGACGTCCAGTTCCTCGAGCGCAAGACGAAGACCGAGGAGGAGTTCTTCCACACCTTCAACGCGCTGCACGACGGCGGACGGCAGATCGTCCTCAGCTCCGACCGCCCGCCGCATGACCTGCAGGCGCTCGAGGACCGCCTGCGCGAGCGTTTCCAGGCGGGCCTCGTCGCCGACATCAAGCCGCCCGACCTCGCCACGCGCATGGCGATCCTGCGCAAGCGCGCCCAGCACGACAACGTCGCGCTCGCCGACGAGCGCGCGCTCAGCGTGATCGCCGCCCACGTCCAAAACAACGTGCGCGCGCTCGAGGGGGCGCTGATCCGCGTCGTCGCCTACAGCTCCCTGACCGGCCGTGCGATCACCGGCGAGCTCGCGCAGGAGGTTCTCGCCAACCTGTATCCCCGCCAGCCCACGCCCGGGCGCAGCAGGCGCAGCGTCGCAGACATCCAGGCCGCCACCTGCGAGCACTTCGGGATCACGCGCGAGGAGCTCCTCTCCTCCGGGCGCACCGCGCGGATCGCATGGCCGCGACAGGTCGCGATGTACCTCGCACGCGAGCTCACCGGCGAATCGCTGCCCGCGATCGGCCGGCACTTCGGAGGCCGCGACCACACGACCGTCCTGCACGCCTGGCGGCGCGCCTCCGCGCGTCTCGCCTCCGACGAGCAGGCCCGCGAGGCTGTGGAGAAGCTGTGCGAGCGCTCGATCGGCACCCGTCATGAACATCAGCCCCGCGCCCGACCGCGCCGCCTGAGAGACTTCGGGCTGCCCGTCCACAGCCGCGTCAACAGCTCCCTCCCGCACAACCCCAGTCCCAGAGCGGAAATGCACATGTTCACAGCCCCTACTGATACTATCTCCCCTCCAGCAGTGATTCGATGAAGCTGTCTTTGTCCGGTACCCACCTGCTCGCGCAGCTGCAGACCGCTGCACGAGTCGCCTCGACCCGCAGCGCCGTGCAGGCGCTCTCCGGCATCATGATCTCCGCCCCCGCCGACGGCACCCCGGAGCTGCTCGCAACCGACATGGAGATCGGCCTGCGCGTTCCCCTCGAGGCCGACGTCGCCCGCCCCGGCTCCGCCGTGCTGCCCGCTCGCCTGCTGCTCGACGTTGCCCGCTCGCTGCCGGCCGAGCAGCTGACGATGGAGCTGCGCAGCGCCGAGCAGGACGTCGAGCTGATCTGCGGCGCGACCACCTTCCACCTGCGCATCCTGCGCGCCGAGGACTTCCCCTCGCTGCCCTCGCCGTCGCCCGAGACGCGGGTCACGCTGCCGACGACCGAGTTCGTCGACGACGATCTCGCGCGTCGCCCGCTCCGCCTCGCGTGATGAGACGCGCCCTGTCCTGACCGGGATCCTGATGTCCGCCGCCGGACAGGAGCTGAGGATGGTCGCCACCGACTCCTACCGTCTGAGCGTCAAGGAGACCGCGCTCGAGGCCCCGCTGCAGGGCAGCCTCGAGGCCAACGTCCCCGCCCGCGCGCTGCAGGAGCTCGCGCGCATCGCCCAGCAGGCAGGCGACGACTCGCTCGCCGTCAGCGTCGAGCAGAACCAGGTGATCTTCGAGGTCGGCAGCGTTGTGCTCTCCTCGCGCCTGATCGACGGCCAGTTCCCGAACTACCGCCAGCTCCTGCCGGAGTCCGTCGAGCACGAGCTGCGGCTCGCCAGCGCCGAGCTGACCGATGTCGTGCGCCGCATCAGCCTGCTCGCGCAGAAGAACGCGCCCCTGCGCCTGAGCTTCAGCGAGGGCACGCTGACCGTCTCCGCGCAGACACCCGACGTCGGCGAGGCCAGCGAGGCGATCCCCGTGCCGTTCCACGGCGAGGCCTTCGAGATCGGCTTCAACCCCGAGTTCCTGCGCGACGGCCTCGAGAGCATCGACTCCGACGAGCTCGTGCTGAAGCTGATCAGCCCGCTGCGCCCCGGGCTGATCGAATCGCCCGACTCCGGCGACTTCGTCTACCTCATCATGCCGATCCGCCTGAACGTGTAGCCGCCGCGATGCGCGTCGTCAGCGTGGAGATGCGCGACTTCCGCACCTACGCTCGCGCCGAGGCGCGTCTCGGCGAGGGCCTGACCGTGCTTCACGGGCCCGAACGGCGCGGGCAAGTCGAACCTGCTCGAGGCGCTCTACTTCGGCTGTACCGGCCGCTCGCCGCGGACGCGCAACGATCGCGAGCTCGTGCGCTTCGAGGCGAAGGCCACGCGCGTTTCCGTGCAGCTGCTCGACGGCGGCGAAGCGCACGAGCTCAGCGTCGGCTACGGCACCGTCGCCGGCAGCCCTCAGGCGATCAAGCGGATGACCGTCGACGGCGCCGAGATCGAGCGCCTGCTCGATGTCGAGGCGCGGCCGCTCGTGAGCGTCTTCCTCCCAGACCGCCTCGATCTCCTCAAGGGCGCCCCCGCGCTGCGCCGAGCGCACCTCGATCAGCTGATCGCCGCGATCTGGCCGCTGCGGGCCGAGACGCGCCGCGAGTACTCGCGGGTGCTCGCGCAGCGCAACGCGCTGCTCGGGCGAATTCGCTCCGGCCGTGCCTCCGAGGCGACGCTGTCGAGCTGGGACCGCGAGCTCGCCCGCAACGCGCTCGCGCTCGCCGCGCACCGCGCCGAGGCGCTCGCGCTGCTCACCGAGCCGTTCGCGCGACAGGCAGCCGAGCTCGGCTGCAACGGCGTGGCCAAACTCGAGTACCGGCCACGCTCGCGTGCCGCCGAGGAGGAGGAGTTCCTCGCCGAGCTGCATGAGCGCCTGCCGGGCGATCTCGAGCGCGGCTTCTCCGGGCACGGACCCCATCGTGACGAGATCGCGATCCTGCGCGATCGCCGCGAGCTGCGGGTCTACGGCTCCCAGGGCGAACAGCGCCTCGCGCTGCTCGCGCTGCTGCTCGCCGAGCGCGCCGTGCTCGCCGAAGTGCGCGGGCGCACGCCGCTGATGCTGCTCGACGACGTCATGAGCGAGCTCGACGCCGAGCGCCGTGAGCTGCTCGTGCGCCAGCTCTCCGACGGCGGCCAGAGCGTGATCGCGACGACCGATCTCGCGCACGTTCCCGGAGCCGCCGGCGCGGCTGTGACACGCCTGCGCATCTCCCCCGGCGCGATCCTGCAGGAGGCGCTCGCCGCGTGAGCCGGCGCGCCCCGCGCAGCCTCTCGAGCGCGCTCGGCACGCTCACCGCCGAGCTCGCCCCCGCGACGACGCTGGCGCGCGTGCACGAGGCCTGGGCCGCGACCGTCGGGCCCGCGATCGCCGCCTCCGCGCGGCCCACCGCCGAGCGCGCCGGCGTGCTCACGATCAGCTGCGACGCCGCCGTCTGGGCGCACGAGCTCGCGCTGATGGAAGGCCAGCTGATCCCGCGTCTGAACGCCGCGCTCGGCGGCGATGACATCCGCGAGCTGCGCTGCCGAACGGGCTGAGCCGCCGGCGCCGTGCCCGGCGCCGCGCAGGCGCCGCGCGATCGCCGGTTTCCCCTGCATTTTGCAGGGATTTAGGCGCGTTCGCGGGGCGGATCGGAGGCGCCGTCGTGCTATCATTTACGGCACAGCTAACCCGCCCCGGTCATGGTCCCCGCGCCCATGGAATCCGGGGCGTTCTCACGTCATCGGAGGGCCATTTGGCGGCAGGCAGCGATAGCTCTGAAGAGAGCACGGGCAAGGGCGGCGTAAACGACCCGTCGATGGGCGGCGGCTCGGCCGACTACGACGCCCAGGACATCACCGTCCTCGAGGGTCTCGAGGCGGTCCGCAAGCGCCCCGGCATGTACATCGGCTCGACCGGCGTGATGGGCCTGCACCACCTCGTCTACGAGCTCGTCGACAACTCCGTGGACGAGGCGCTCGCCGGCTTCTGCAGCGAGGTCTCGGTCACGATCCACCCGGACAACTCGGTCACGGAGGTCGACGACGGCCGCGGCATCCCGGTCGCGACGATGGACAAGGAGGGCCTGCCCGCGGTACAGGTCGTGCTGACCGTGCTGCACTCCGGCGGCAAGTTCGGCGAGGGCGGCGGCTACAAGGTCTCAGGCGGCCTGCACGGCGTCGGCGTGTCGGTCGTCAACGCCCTGTCCGAGCGCCTCGCGATTGAGATCCGCCGCGACGGGCACGTGTTCACGCAGGAGTACGCACGTGGCGCTCCGCAATCGGAGCTGATCAAGGGCGAGCCGCTGGACCCGGTGGCCGGCACCGGCACCTCCGTCACGTTCCTGCCCGACGCCGACATCTTCGAGACGCTCGACTTCGACTTCCACACGCTCGAAGAGCGCCTGCGCGAGACCGCCTTCCTGACGCGCGGCCTGAAGATCTCGATCGTCGACGAGCGCGGCGAGGGCCACGCCGCGGAGTTCCGCTACGAGGGCGGGATCGAGGACTTCGTCTCCTATCTCAACGAGAACAAGGACACCGTCCACCGCAAGGTCATCTTCTTCACCGGCGAGTCCGAGGAAGGCGCGGCGGAGGTCGCGCTGCAGTGGAACTCCTCCTACCAGGACTCGATCCACTCGTTCGCCAACAACATCAACACGCGCGAGGGCGGCTCGCACATGAGCGGCTTCCGCTCCGCGCTGACGCGGACGCTGAACAAGTACGCGCGCGACCACGGCCTGCTCAAGGAGAAAGAGGACAACCTCTCCGGCGAGGACGTGCGCGAGGGCCTGACCGCGGTTATCTCCGTCAAGCTCCGCGACCCGCAGTTCGAGGGCCAGACGAAGACGAAGCTCGGCAACCCCGGGATGGCGGGCTTCGTCGAGTCGATCGTCAACTCCGGCCTCGGCGAGTTCCTCGAGGAGAACCCGAGCGAGGCGCGCGCCGTGATCATGAAGTCCGTGCAGGCCCAGCGCGCACGCGAGGCCGCGCGCAAGGCGCGCGACCTGACGCGGCGCAAGTCCGCGCTCGAGAACTCGACGCTGCCGGGCAAGCTCGCCGACTGCGCGATCAAGGACCCCTCGCTCGCCGAGCTGTTCGTCGTCGAGGGCGACTCCGCCGGCGGCTCCGCCAAGCAGGGGCGCGACCGTGAAACACAGGCCGTGCTGCCGCTGCGCGGGAAGATCCTCAACGTCGAGAAGTCGCGCATCGACAAGGTCCTGCAGAACACCGAGATCCAGGCGCTGATCACCGCGATCGGCACCGGCGTGCGCGACGAATTCAACATCGAGAACGCGCGCTACCACAAGGTCGTGCTGATGACCGACGCCGACGTCGACGGCGCCCACATCCGCACGCTCGTGCTGACGCTGCTGTTCCGCGAGATGCAGGAGCTGATCGAGGCCGGCTACGTCTACATCGCCAAGCCGCCGCTGTACAAGCTCAAGCAGGGTGCGCGCGAGCGCTACATCGAGAAGGACTCCGAGCTCGAGGAGATCCTGCTCTCGGACAAGTGGGAGAAGATCGACATCTTCGACCGCCACGGCACACAGCTGAAACTGACCGAGGCTCGCTGGCAGCGGTTCTCGCGCCTGCTCAAGCAGTACGCCGGCTGGTCGCTCGCGCTGCGTGGGCACTACGGCCACGACGTCGTCCAGTTCCTCGAGGAGTCCTCGCTGCTCGGCGAGCAGGTGATGAGCGTCGAGGCGGCGATCGCCTGGCTGGCCAACGCGAGCGCCGACGGCGACGCCCACACCGCCGAGGTCGTCGATCAGGATCCCGTCGCGATCCGCGTCAAGGCCGTCGAAGTCAAGACCGGCTTCGCGCGCACGCACACGATCAAGCGCGCTCTGTTCGAGTCGCAGGAGTACCGCCAGCTCGCGCGCGTGCACGCGCAGCTGATCGAGCTCGTCGGCAGCCCCTCCTTCGACGTTCGCCTCGGCGACGCCCAGGAGACCGCCGCGACGTTCGAGGGGCTGCACGAAGCGGTCCTGACGGTCGCGCAGAAGGGCATCAAACTGCAACGCTTCAAGGGCCTCGGCGAGATGAACGCGGACCAGCTCGGTGAAACGACGATGTCGCCGACGACGCGCACGCTCGCGCAGGTGACGCTTGAGGACGCGTTCGCCGCCGACCGCATCTTCTCGATGCTGATGGGCGACCAGGTCGAGCCGCGACGCGCGTTCATCGAGGACAACGCCAGGGCTGTTGCGAACCTGGATGTCTGAGGGGGTGATCCAACGTGGCTAGTGCCGATGTCATAGGCGGCGGCAACATCGAACCGCGCGCGCTCGAGGAGGAGATGCGCACCGCGTACCTCGACTACGCGATGTCGGTGATCGTCGGCCGCGCGCTCCCGGATGTGCGCGACGGGCTCAAGCCTGTGCACCGCCGCGTCCTGTACGCGATGAACGAGCTCGGGCTCAGCCCGACGCGCTCCTACTCCAAGTGCGCGCTGATCGTCGGCGAGGTGATGGGCAAGTACCACCCCCACGGCGACTCCGCGATCTACGACACGCTCGTGCGCATGGCGCAGGAGTTCTCGATGCGCTACCAGCTCGTCGACGGGCAGGGCAACTTCGGCTCGATCGACGACGACCCGGCCGCCGCGATGAGGTACTGCGTCACGGGCGACACGCGCGTTCGAACCACCGCGGGCACGCTCAGGATCGACTCGCTCGCTCCTGCACCCGCGCCGAACTCGAGCACCCCGTGGACATCGAGGTCCTCGATCGCCTCGGCCGGCCGGTGCGCGCGTCGGTCCTGTTTCACTCCGGGGAGCACCCGACGCTGCGGATGCGGACGACCGAGGGCTATGAGCTCACGGGTACGGCCAACCACCCGGTTCTATGCCTGGTCGATATGGCCGGCGTGCCGCTGCTGATGTGGAAGCTGCTCGAGGAGATCGGCCCCGGCGAGCGAGTGCTGCTCAACCGTTCAGGTAGCTCGATCACCGAGAGCGTCGACGCCGATGAGCAGATGCTCGCCCTTCTCGCTGGCGCGTTCGTGTCCGAGGGCTGGTTCGGCGAGCGGCGAGCGGGCTTCAACAACATCGACCAGGACTTCTTCGGTGCCGTCCTGGACGCCTATGACCGGGTCGTCGGCGGCGCGCGCTACGTCTACTCGCGGACGATCGAGTCCGGCAGCCTCTGCCACGAGTTGGACGTCCAGAATCTCGCGGCGCTCCGCCACAGCCCGCTCGCCGAGATGGAGGGCCTGACAAGCGCCCACAAGCGCGTGCCGGACTTCGTCTGGGCCGGAAGCACTGCGCTGAGGCGTGTGTTCCTGCAGGCGCTGTTCGAGGGCGATGGCTCGTGCTCGCTGCTGCCGCGCCGCACGATCCAGATTTCCTATTCCACCCGCAGTCGAGATCTGGCGCGCGACGTCCAGCAGCTCTTGTTGGAGTTCGGGGTCGTGTGCCGCCTCAGTTGCTCGGCGCGGGGCGAGATCAAGGTCGTGATCACCAACCGCCGCGATGCGCGTCTGTTCGCCGCGCGGGTCGGCTTCTACGGCGCCAAGCAGGCGAAGCTGGAGCGCTCGCTCGCCCAGGTCCCGCACGCCAGTCGCGCGCTGAGCCACGACCACGTCCCGCACGTCGCCGGCTACATCCGCGCGGACGGCGCCGACATCGTCGCCGAGCGCGACTGGCTGCGCCGACACAACGTCGACCGGATCGAGCGCTGGGAGCAGGGATCGACCGCGATCCTCGAGCGGATTTCCTCGCAGGAGGTCCGTGACGTGATCGTGCCGCTCGTGAGCGGCGACTACTACTACGCGAAGGTCGCAGCGGTCGAGCCGGCCGGCATTCGGTCCGTCTACTCCCTGCGCGTCGACACCGACGATCACTCATTCCTGACGAACGGCTTCGTCAGCCACAACACCGAGGCGCGCCTGGCGCGCACCGCCACCGAGATGCTGCGCGATCTCGACATGGACACGGTCGACTTCGCGCCCAACTACGACGGCTCCAAGCGCGAACCGCTGGTGCTGCCCTCGCGCTTCCCGAACCTGCTGGTCAACGGCTCCTCGGGGATCGCGGTCGGGATGGCCACGAACATCCCTCCGCACAACCTGCGTGAGGTGATCGCCGCGACGATCGCCTACATCGACGATCCGGAGATGGAGGTCGAGGGCCTGATGCGAGCACATCACGGGCCCGGACTTCCCGACCGGCGGCATCATCCTCGGCCGCTCGGGGATCAAGGATGCGTATGAGACCGGGCGCGGCCGCGTGCGCGTGCAGGCGCGCGCACACATCGAGCCGCTGAAACAGGGCAAGGAGGCGATCGTCGTCACCGAGCTCCCGTTCATGGTCAAGAAGGGCGGACCCGGAAACCTGATCGAGAAGATCGCCGAGCTCGTGCGCGACAAACGAATCCCCGAGATCTCCGACCTGCGCGATGAGTCCGACAAGCGCGGCATGCGCCTCGTGATCGAGCTCAAGCGGGATGTGATCCCGAAGGTCGTGCTCAACAAGCTCTACAAGCACACGCAGATGCAGACCACGTTCGGCGTCAACATGGTCGCGCTCGTCGACAACGTCCCGCGCACGCTCGACCTGCGCGCGATGATCCACAACTACGTCGCGCACCAGCGCGAGGTGATCGTGCGCCGCACCAAGCACGAGCTGTCCGAGAAGGAGGCCCGCGCGCACATCCTCGAGGGGCTGCTGACGGCGCTCGAGCACCTCGACGAGATCATCGAACTGATTCGCGCCTCGCGCGATCGCGACGCTGCACGCGAGCAGCTCGTCGAGCGCTTCGAGCTGACCGCGATCCAGGCGACCGCGATCCTCGATCTGCGCCTCTCACAGCTGACCGCGCTCGAGGCCGACGGGATCAAACAGGAGCACGCCGACGTCAGCGAGCGGATCGCCGAGCTGCGCGCGATCCTCGGCGACGAGAGCCGCGTGCTCGCTGTCATCAAGGAGGAGCTCGCCGAGATCTCCGAGCGCTTCGGCGACGAGCGGCGCACCGAGATCACGCACTCCGAGGATGAGATCGACATCGAGGACCTGATCGCCGACCAGCAGATGGTGATCACGATCACGCAGACCGGCTACATCAAGTCGCTGCCGCTGGCCACCTACCGCCAGCAGGCGCGCGGCGGCCGCGGCGTGACGGGCATGGACATGAAGGACGGCGATTTCATCGAGCACCTGTTCGTCTGCTCCTCCCACGACTACCTGCTGTTCTTCTCAAACCGCGGCAAGGTCTACCGCTCGAAGGTCTATGAGCTGCCCGAGGCGCAGCGCACGGCCAAGGGCCGCGCGCTCGTCAACATCCTGCCGCTGCGCGAGGGCGAGCGGGTGCAGGCGGTGGTCTCCACGCGCGACTTCTCGGAGACCCAGTACCTGGTGTTCGCGACGCGCAACGGGACGGTCAAGAAGACCGAGTTCCAGTCCTACAACACGCCGATCAAAGCCGACGGCATCATCGCGATCAACATCCGCGACGACGACGAGCTGCTGGCCGTGCGCGCGGTCGATCCCGACGATGAGGTGATCATGGTCTCGCGCGCCGGCCTGACAGTGCGCTTCGCCGAGTCCGACGCGCGCGCGATGGGGCGCGACACGACCGGCGTGCGCGGCATGGACGTCGGCAAGAGCGGCCGCGTGATCGCGATGGATGTCGCGCGCGACGACATGGACCTGCTGGTTGTCACCGAGAACGGCTACGGCAAGCGCACCCAGATCAGCCAGTACCGCAAGACCAACCGCGGCGCCAAAGGCGTCAAGACGATCGGCCTGACCGAGCAGAAGGGCAGCCTTGCCGGGGCGCTCGTCGTGCGAGACCACCAGGAGCTCGTGTTCATCAGCGTCGGCGGCATGGTCCAGCGCACCTCCGCGGCCGGCATCTCCCAGCAGGGCCGCTCGGCGACCGGCGTGCGCGTGATGAACCTCAAGGACGAAGACACCGTCAGCGCGGTTGCGCTGGTGGTCGACGCGGGCGACGAGCCCAACGGCCTCGAGGGCGACGAGGCCGCCGCTCCTGACGCCCCCGTTGCAGCCGCGGATGCCCCCTCGATCAGCCGTCCGAGGACGCACCCGAAGGCTAAAGGTCGGCGCCCGCGCAAGACCGCGCCCGCGATTCACGCCGGCAGCTTCCACCTGTCCAGATTCCTCCCCAGACGCTCAGCTGATCCGCTGCGAGGGTCGACAGGCTGTGGGTGCCCCACCTCAGCAACGTCCCCAAAGCAGCCCTCAAGATCCTTCTCTGCGTCGCTCTGGGCGCCGTGACCACGATCGCTGCGCCGGGCTTCGCGGCAGCCCGCACGGCGCCGCGCTCGGGCGCCCGCCACCACATCCGCGTCGGCTGCGGCCACGGCGAGAGGCGCACGGCCGCCGGCGCGTGTGAGCCGCGCGGACACAGACAGCGCTCGCATCCGCAGCGCGTCCGCTCTGCCGCGCCGGCCAAGAAACGCCGCACGAAGATCACGCCGTCGGTCGCGCAGCCCACGCCGCCGACGCCGGCGCCCGACAACGCCGCCGCGACGATCGCCTCCGCGCTCGCCGCGCCGTGCGCGAACACCGAACTGCTGCCCGAAGCCGGCGACCTGCCGCTCGTGCGCGGCGCGGTCCTGTGCCTGATCAACCGCGAGCGCGCCCAGAACGGCATCGCCCCGCTGAAGGCCGACGCGCAGCTCGAAGAGGCCGCCGAAGGCCACTGCAGCGAACTGATCGAGGATGACTACTTCGCCCACGTCTCGCCGAGCGGCGAGACGCCCGTCGACCGGATCCGCGACACCGGCTACATCCCCTCGCCCGACGACGGCTACGTGATCGGCGAGAACCTCGCCTGGGGCACCTACGAACTGTCCACGCCGAAGGCGATCGTCGCCGCGTGGATCGCCTCGCCCGAGCACCTCGCGAACATCCTCGAAGCGGAGTACGTCGAAACCGGGATCGGTGTCACCCCCGCCGTGCCCAGCTCGCTCGCAGACGGCGCGCCCGGCGGCAGCTACGCCGAGGAGTTCGGCGTCATCATCCAGTGAGCCGCGCCGCGCTCTGAGCACCCCCGTCATCTCCGTTCGCTACTCTGGCGATACCAGAGAAAGGAGGTGGTCCAAACGTTAGGTGACAGTTCTTGCGGGACCCTGGAGGTGACCGGCCGCTAGGTCGGGCAGGCTGGACCGCTTAGCGGAATCCAACCCGGGACACCCCGAGACGACTGCCGGCGCTGGTCCCTCCGGCATCTGATCGTCGTTCTCGGTCTTTCCAGTCAGAGCAGCAACGCGAGGGGCGCCGTCGTCGGGCGCCCCTCGTGCTTTGCGCGCGCCGCTCAGGCGGCTCGCGGGAGGTACTGCAGCCATGCGGCGGGGATCGTCGGGCTCGCCACGTGGATGAAGATCTCCGCGCGCGGCGTGCGCGGCGCGCGGCGCGGGTGCATCCCGGCCTGCCGCGGCAGGCGGTCGCCCTTGCGCCGGTTGCATGGAGCGCACGAGGCGACGATGTTCTCCCAGTTGGAGCTGCCGCCCTTCGAGCGCGGGATGACATGGTCGACCGTCAGGTTCGAGCGCGAGCCGCAGTACTGGCAGGTCCAGCTGTCGCGGGCGAACACCGCGCGTCTGGTGATCTTGCGCCTGTGCGCGTCGCGCGGCACGTTGACGTAGCTGACCAGGCGGATCACGACCGGCCGCGCCAGCGTCGCCGACTCCGAATGCAGCTCCCAGCGGCTGCGCTCCAGCAGCTCCGCCTTTTCCTTCAGCAGCAGCACGACCGCGCGGCGCACGGTGCACACGTTGATCGGCTCAAACGTGGCGTTCAGGACGAGCACCCGGCCACCCATCGCCTTCGCGGGCGATCTCTCAGGTCCGTGCCGCAGGTGCTCGGAAGGCGACACGGACCCCACCGGCTCGGGCGGGACTGTGCTCTCCATGATCAGCGCCGAGTTTAGCGGGGGCGCTCGCGCCCCGTGTGGCACGCGCACGCGCGATCGCTACGCCGCGGGCGGGCTCGCGAGGGCGATCCGCACCGCCTCCGCCTCCTCGGGTGAGAGCTCAAGCTCGGCCTCGCCGTCGCGCACCTGCTTGCCGTAGACGCGCGCCTGGTCGCGATGGTGGATGCACGACAGGACGATCCCCGAGCGCCTCTCATCGAGCAGCGCGATCGACATCGACTGCTGTCCGGACAGCTCGTTGTAGGCGTCGTAGCGCACGAGCGCACGGTGCGTGAAGGCGCCGCGCTGCGCCTCCTCGACGCCCGCCAGCCGCCCGTCGAGGCGCGCCGCGGTATCCTCGACGGACGCGCGCAGCAGCTCGAACGCATCCTGGATGGCGGCCGCGTGCGCGATCAGATCGTGCTCGTGGCCGTCACCGAGCACGCGCCGTTGCGCGCTGCGCAGACGGCGGATGCTGACGCTCAGCGCCGCACACGCGATCAGCGCGATCAGCGCCGCCGCGGCCGCCGCGATCGCGAGCAGTCCCTGGGTGTCGGTGATCGATGCAGCGATCACAACAAGTTATCCGCTGGCGCCGGCGATGCTCGCGGGGAGCGCGCGCCTGCGCCGCGCGCGGCTATTCGCCGAAGATCGCGAGGTAGCTGTTCTTGTTGTTTTCGGTGTTCGTCTCGCCCGGCACCGGCTCGACGTTGACCGCGACTTTCGAGGCGACGCCGACGGGAATGCCCGTGACCGGCACTTCGACGTTCGCCTTCGTGCCGGGCTGGGTCGTGCTGATCACGTGCGAGGCCTTGAATTCCTTGCCGCCGGCCGTGACCGTGACATCGACCTTGACGTTCGTCTCGGGATTCGAGCCGGTGTTTTCGACGGTCACCGTGAAGGTCGGGCTGCCGCCCCCGCTGATGTGGTTGAGCGTGCCTGTTTCTTCGGGCTGGAGCGCGTTCGTGCCGACGCTCACGCCGACGAGCGAGCTCCCGTGGGTGCCCGGCGCGAGGCCGCTCGTGCCGGAACTCGCGCCCTGGCCGGTGATGCGCGCGAGCACCGTGTTCGGTTCCAGCCAGCCGATGTTCGGCAGGAAGATGCTCGGCGAGGTGCTGAGGCCGGTGATGCCGGCGCCGGAGAGCGTCTGCTGGATGAGCGGCGCGGCGCGCTGGGAGTAGATCACGTCGGAGGCGAGGAAGATCTCCATTGCCCCCGCGATCAGCGTGCTCGCCTGCTTCGCCTGCCCGCCGAGCGCTTTCGGCACGAGCGTTGTCATCTTGTCCATCCCTTCCAGGCGCAGGTCGAGCGTCAGCAGCAGTGAGCGCTGCGCCGAGGACATTTCGCCGGGGACGCTCAGCTTCTTCGCCTTCGCTTCGAGTTCCTGGGCCTGGATGCGCAGCTGGTCGATCTGGTTCTCGACTTCCAGCGCCGACTTGCTCGACGCTCCCGTCAACGCGACGAACAGCGGCTTGGAGACCTGCGTGACCGATTCCTCCGCGAGTTCGCTGACGTTGTGGTTGTAGTCCTTCAGCGACTGCTGCTTCTGGCTTTTCAGGCAGCCGTTGATCACGAGCACGACGATGATCAGCAGCCCGACCGCGACGCCCGCGGCGATCCGCCGGCGGACCATCAGCGTGTGCTGGTCGGAGGCCCCCGCTCCGGCGCCCTGCGGGCGGCGTGGCCGTGGCCGCGGCGGCGGCCCCGCGCCTGGGGACCGATCTGTGATCGGCCGTGTGCGCGGCGTCCGGGATGGCCGAGGCGCTGTCTCCTCACCATCGTCAAAGAACGACAAAAGCCAACCGCTCCTTTTGCAGGGACTTCGGGGAGCGCTCAGTATGACTGCCCGCCGCCCCCCTCACGATCCTGCAACTTCTCGCTCAGAGCGCGTTTTCCTGCTCGCGGCAGGCAGGGACAGGGCACAGGCGCGGCGAACGCGGGATCCGGTGGAGTCGACCCGCACGCTAATCCAGGCAGCAGCCCCGCCCGCGAATCCCGCCGCGGAGCCTCCGCGGCGGCGGATCGCGCCGCGCACACACGCGCGGGCGCGCGAGCGCCTGCAGGGCGGCGAAGAACCGCTGCTCGATCGCTACGCGCTGCTCGAGCGCCTCGGCGCGGGCGGCTTCGGCGAGGTCTGGCGCGCGTACGACGAACTGCTGCACCGCGAGGTCGCGGTCAAGCGCGTGTGGCTCGGCGCGGACTGCGACAGCGAGCGCGCGAGCCGCGAGGCGCACGCGAGCGCCCGCCTTTCGCACCCGGCGATCGTGCGTCTGTACGAGGCGTGCCTGCTCGACGACGCGTTCTACCTGATCTCCGAACTCGTCGAGGGCGAGACGCTCGCGCGCCTGATCGCGAGCGATGCGCTCGACGATCACGAGCTGTTCGAGATCGGCCTCGCGCTCACCGACGCGCTCGCCCACGCCCATGCGCGCGGCGTGATCCACCGCGACGTCAAGCCGCAGAACGTGCTCATCCCCGACCCCGCCGCCGCGGGCCACGCCGATGCGCCGTTTCGCAGCGCGGCGAAGCTCGCCGACTTCGGCGGCGCGAGCCTCGCCGGCGAGGACGCGCTGACGCGCACCGGCGACGTGCTCGGCACGGTCGCGTACATGGCGCCAGAGCAGACCGAGGGCAGGACCGCCGGCGAGGCCGCCGACCTGTACTCGCTCGCGCTGGTGATGTATGAGGCGCTCGCCGGCTTCAACCCCGTGCGCGGCGCCACGCCGGCGCTGACCGCGCGGCGCATCGGCCGCCCGATCGAGTCGCTGCAGCGCAGGCGCAGGGACCTGCCGCGCGAGCTCACGCGCGCACTCGACCGCGCGCTCTCGCGCTCGCCGCGCGACCGCGGAACGCTCGCGGATCTGCACAGCGCGTTCGCCCATGCGCTCGACGACTGCGGCGAGCCGCGCGCCGGCGCGCCGCCACCGCGCACCGCGCTCGCACCGCGTGCCGCGCCGGCCGCGGCGATCGCGGCGCCGATATGGCACCCGGGCGCGCCGCCCGCGCCGCTCACGGCGACGCATTCAGACACGCATGAGCAGCCGCCACCCGCGCAGCGCCGCGTCGCGCTTTCCGGGGGCGTGTGGCTCGGCTGCGCGCTCGCGCTGATCGCGTGGCAGTCCTGGGACGGGCGCCCCGGCGCCGCGCTGCTCGCGGCGGCCGCGCTCGCGCCCCTGCTGCTGCTGCCGCGCGAGCCGCGATCGGGGCGCCTCGGGATCGGCTGGCTCAGCTGCGCGCTCGCGCCGCTGCTCGGCCTGCTCGGTCTCGCCGGCGCCTACCCGGCGATCGCCGGACAGCCACGGCGCTGGCGCGAGCGCGCCGCCTTCGGCGCGCTCGGCTACTGGTGGCTGACGCTTGCCGGCGCGCTCGCCGACACGCATGCGCGTGTGCTGTGGCTCGCCCCGCCGTCGGCGATGCCCGCGCGCTCGGTCTGGGAGGGCTCCCTCAGCGCGAGCGCGACCCACGTGATCGCGCCAGCGCTGACGCTCGGAGTGCTGTTCGGCGCGCTGCTGTGGGCGCTCGCCGCGCTCGTGCTCCCGTGGATCGTGCGCGGCCGCAGCGCGACCGTCGACATCGTCGCCGCGACCGTCTGGTCGGCCGCGATCGCCGCCGCCGCGCCGTCGCTCGATGCCGGCCTGACATCCCAGCTCACGCATCCGAGCCCGCGCGGCGCCGTGCTCGGCGCCGTGCTCGGCGGCCTGATCGCGGTCGCCGCCCGCGCGCTGCGGGGCCCCGTCTGAGCCAGGGTGCGTAGCATGGCTGACGCTGGCGCCGATCCCGGCCGATCAGCGCGCCCATCCGCCGATGAACCTGCTCAAGAGCGTCGAGACCACGATCGCAAACCTCGTCGAGGGCACGTTCGGACGTGTGTTCCGCTCCGAGGTCCGCCCGATGGAACTGGCGCGAAAGCTCGCGCGCGAGATGGACGCCCACCGCACGATCTCCGTCTCGCGCGTGTACGTCCCGAACGAGTACTCGGTGTGGCTCTCGCCCGACGATCGCGCCCGCTACGACGGCGTCGAGGAGGACGTGATCGACGAGCTGTGCGCGTATCTGCTCGAGCACGCGCGGCGCGAGGACCTGATCCTCGCCTCGCCGCCGCACATCGCCTTCCATACCGACGAGCGGCTCGCGCTCGGCGAGTTCGGGATCCAGGCGCGGTTGGTCCGCCCCGCCGATCAGGATGAGCGACACCACGCACCGCAGCAGCCCGAACATGGCCAGACGATGATCTACAGCACCTCCGAGCGCGTCAGCGGCGCGCTCGAAGACGCGCACGTGCGCCGCGCGGCGCCGCGCGCGCTGCTCGCGCTCGGGGCGCGCCGCATGCTGCTGCCGCCGGACGGCGGGACGATCGGGCGCAGCCGCGACTGCGAGGTCGTCCTCGACGACGCCGGGATCTCGCGCCGCCACGCCGAGATACGCCCGGGCCCCGAAGGCTGGACGGTCGAGGACCTCGGCTCGACGAACGGGGTCCTCGTCAACGGCCGCTCGACCCATGGCCCGCACCCGCTGGACCCCGGAGATCGCGTCGAGCTGGGCTCGACGGTGATGATCTTCGAACTTGGATGAACACGCTCGAGCCCCTATCGGTGGTGCTGAAGTTCGGCTTCCTCGCGGTGCTGTACCTGTTCCTGCTGTGGGTCGTGCGCAGCGCGCCGGCGCGACCTCCGCGCGCCCGCGCAGAGCGGCCCGGAGCGCGCGCACGATGGGCGCGCGATCCCGCAGGACGCGACCGGGCTGCACTCGGCCTCGACGCTCGGCAGCGCCGACGTCGCCCAGCGCGCGCCGCGGCTCGTCGTCGCGCGCGCGCCCGGGCATCAGCCGGGGATGATCTACGACCTCGACGGCGAGATCGTGCTCGGCCGCGGCGATCGCGCCGAGATCCGCCTCGAGGATCCGTTCGCCTCGGCGCGCCACGCGCTGGTCTACGAGCAGGGCAACATCATCGTGATCGAAGACCTCGAGTCGACCAACGGCACATATCTGAACGAGGAGCTGCTGCAGACTCCGCGGCCGCTGCACCCCGGCGATCGCGTGCGCATCGGCGACAGCGAATTCGAGTTCGAGGTCGATTGAGCATGCTGCGCGTCGCCGAGCAGTACACGGGCAGCGACACCGGTCGCCAGCGGCGCGCGAACGAGGACTCGCTGCTCGCGCGCTCGCCGCTGTTCGTCGTCGCCGACGGGATGGGGGGCGCGCAGGCCGGCGAGGTCGCCTCGCGGATCGCCGTCGAGTCCTTCCAGCCGGGCGTCGAGGACGCCTCCGAGCCCGAGGCCGCGCTCGCCGCGCTCGCGCTCGCCGCGAACGCGCGGATCCACGAGCTGTCGCACTCCAACGCCGAGCAGGCGGGGATGGGGACGACGCTCACCGCCGTCTATGTCGGCACCGAGGAGGTCGCGATCGCGCATGTCGGCGACAGCCGCGCCTACTGCCTGCGCGACGGCGAGCTGCTGCGCCTGACCGACGACCACTCGCTCGTCGACGAGCTGATGCGCCAGGGCCGGCTGACCCCCGAGGAGGCGGTCGAGCATCCCCAGCGCTCGGTGATCACGCGCGCGCTCGGTCCGGAGGGCACGGTCGAGGTCGACACGCGCTCCTTCAGCGCCCGGCCCGGGGACATCTACCTGCTCTGCAGCGACGGCCTCACGACGATGATCTCCGAGCAGCAGATCGCGACCGTGCTGCTCGCGCACGATCGCCTGCGCGACGCCGGCGAGGCGCTGATCGCGGCGGCTAACGAGGCCGGCGGGCGCGACAACATCACGGTCGTGCTGCTGCGCCTCGAGGACGTCCGTGCTGCGACCGCGCAGGCGGAGCCGGAGCAGGCGACGATGACCGCGATGCCCGCGGTCGCCGCGCCGATCACCGAGACGCGCGCGCCCGAGACGCGCCCGGTGCGGCGCCCGCGCGTGGCCGCGCCGGCGTCCTCGGCCGCGCCGCGGCGCCGCCGCCGGCTGCGCCGCCTCGGCGGCCTCGTGATCGCGCTCGTCGTCGTCGGCCTGCTCGGCTCGGCCGCGTATCTGGCGCTGCAGTCGGTGTACTTCATCGGCACCAACAGCCGCGGTCTGGTGACGATGTACAGCGGCGTCCCGTACCGGCTGCCGGGCAACGTCGGGCTGTACAGCAGCAGCTACGTCTCCGGTGTCAGCGCGTCGACGCTGACGCCCGCGCGCCGGCACACGCTGCTCGATCACTCACTGCGCTCGGAAGCGGATGCGGCCGCGCTGATCCGCAGCCTCGAACTGGGCGAGCTGGAAAAGTGAGGCGGCGAGGATGAACCGCCCGATCGTGCGCCTCTACGGCCTCGTCGTGCTGCTGTTCGCGCTGCTCGTCGCGTTCACCTCGCGCTGGACGATCTTCGAAGCGTCCTCGCTGCGCGACAACAAGCTCAACGCGCGGCCGCTGCTCGAGCAGGAGCGCGTCGACCGCGGGCCGATCGTCGCTGCCGACGGCACCGTGCTCGCGCGCAGCGTGCGCCACGCGGGAGGCATCTACGAACGCGTCTATCCGACCGGCTCGCAGTTCGCGAACGCGATCGGCTACCACTACACGACGCCCGGCAGCACCGGCACCGAGCAGTTCCGCAACGCGGCGCTCGAAGGCCACACGGGCACGAACCTGCAGAGCATCCTCGACCAGCTCCAGGGCAAGCAGCCGAAGGGCGAGAAGGTCGTCACGACGCTGCAGCCGGCCGCCCAGCGGGTCGCCAACAACGCGCTCGGCGGGCGCCGCGGCGCGGTCGTCGCGCTCGATCCGCGCACCGGCGCGGTCACCGTGATGGCCTCCTCGCCGAGCTTCAACCCGAACGCGGCCGCGAGCAGCGCGGGCTTCGCGGCGCTCCAGCGCGCGACCGGCTCGCAGCTTCTCAACCGCACGACGCTCGGTGGCTACGCGCCGGGCTCGACGTTCAAGGTGGTGACCGCGACGGCCGCGATCGACACCGGGCAGTTCACGCCCGAATCGACGGTCAGCGGGCGCGACGGGATCATCGTCTCGGGGACGCCGCTCGCGAACGACAACCACGAGAGCTTCGGTGAAATCACGCTCACGCAGGCGCTCGTGCACTCGGTCAACACCGTCTGGGCGCAGGTCGCGGAAAAGCTCGGCAAGGGCACGATGGCGCGCTACATGAACCGCTTCGGCTTCGACCGCGAGCCCGAGCTCGACTATCCCGGCGAAGAAATGTCGGCGAGCGGCGAGTACGACCATCCCGGCGGCCGGCTGCTCTCGCCGCGAAGCCCCAGCGTCGATGTCGGGCGCATGGGCATCGGCCAGGACAAATTGATCGTCACGCCGCTGCAGATGGCCGAGGTCGCCGCCGCGGTCGCCAACCACGGGCGCCTGATGGTCCCGC
Source organism: uncultured Solirubrobacteraceae bacterium (assembly GCA_963827105.1). Classification (GTDB taxonomy): domain Bacteria; phylum Actinomycetota; class Thermoleophilia; order Solirubrobacterales; family Solirubrobacteraceae; genus Palsa-744. Next base: position 309,097 of record CAWHAB010000001.1, read on the forward strand.
ACATGACGAGCCGGATCGTCGACGCCGAAGGCCGCACCGTGCAGAGCATCGGCCCGCGCGTGCAGTCGGTCGTGATGAAGCCGTCGACCGCGACCGCGGTGACGGGCATGATGGAGGCGGTCGTCACCGAAGGCACGGGCACCGCCGCGCAGATCCCCGGCGTGCAGGTGGCGGGCAAGACCGGCACCGCGGAGACGCAGATCGGCAACTCGATCAACAACGTCTGGTTCATCGCCTTCGCGCCCGCGGCCGACCCCCGCGTCGCGGTCGCGGTGACGCTCCAGGCGGTCCCCGGCGAAGGCGCGTCGTTCGCCGCGCCGATCGCGCGCGAAGTGATCGAAAGCCTGCTCCATGATTGAGCCGGAGACGATCATCGACGGGCGCTACCGGGTGATCTCGCGGCTCGGCTCGGGCGGCATGGCCGACGTCTACCTCGCCCAGGACCAGCTGCTCGGCCGCGAGGTCGCGGTCAAGGTCCTGCACCACCACTTCGCCGAAGACCAGGAGTTCGTCGAGCGCTTCCGGCGCGAGGCCTCGAGCGCGGCCGCGCTGTCGCACCCGAACATCGTCGGCATCTTCGACCGCGGCGAGTGGAACGGCACGTACTACATCGCGATGGAGTACGTGCCGGGGCGCGCGCTGAAGGCGATCGTGCGCGAGGGCGGTCCGATCGAACCGCTCGCCGCGATCGACATCGTCGTGCAGATCCTGCGCGCGGCGCGCTTCGCGCATCGCCGCGGCGTGATCCACCGCGACCTCAAGCCGCACAACGTGATCCTCGACGAGGAGGGCCGGGCGCGCGTCACCGACTTCGGGATCGCCCGCGCGGGCGCCTCGGACATGACGCTGACGGGGTCGATCATGGGCACCGCGCAGTACCTCTCGCCGGAGCAGGCGCAGGGCTACGCCGTCAGCGACTCCTCGGACCTGTACTCGGTCGGCGTGATCCTCTACGAGCTGCTGACCGGGGTCGTGCCGTTCGAGGGCGAGACCGCGGTCGCGATCGCCTTCAAGCAGGTCTCGGCCGAGCCGCGCCCGCCGAGCGAGCTCAACCCCGCGCTGCCGCCGTCGTTGGACGCGGTCGTGCTGCGCGCGCTCGCGAAGGACCCGGCCGCGCGCTACGCGGACGCGGATGAGCTGATCGCGGCGCTGCAGCTCGAGCGCGAGGCGCTGCCGGCGTACACCGGCGCGGTGATGACGCTCGCCGACGGCCAGCCCGTGGAGACCGATCCGCCGGCCCCGTACGGCGCGACCGGCGCGCTGCTGCTCGCGCCGCCGTACAGCGAGGAGGGCTCCGCCGAGCGCGACCACGCCGCCCGGCGCCGCCGGCGCATGCTGTGGGGCCTCGCGGGCGTGGCCGTCGTCGCGATCGCCGTGCTGCTGTTCTTCCTGCTGCAGCCGGGCAGCTCGACGGTCGCCGTCCCCGAAGTCGTCGGCCAGAGCGAACAGGCGGCCGGCGCGACGCTGCGGCGCGCGGGGCTCGACCCGGCCCGTCGCTCGCGTCCAGCGCGACGGTGCCGACCGGGCTCGTGATCAGCCAGGCCCCGACGGCCCACAGCGAAGTCGAAAAGGGCACGCACGTCACGATCGTCGTCTCGGGCGGCCCAGCGAGCGCGGCGCTCGCGAACGTCCAGGGCATGACAGCGGCGAAGGCCGAAGCGACGCTGAGCAAGGCCGGTTTCAAGCCGACGCGCAAGTCGCAGGCGAGCACGACCGTCAAGTCCGGGCTGGTGATCTCCAGCGAACCGCCCGCGGGCACCGAGCTGCAGGTCGGCAGCTCGGTCACGCTGATCGTCTCGAGCGGTCCCGCGCCGGTCGAAGTGCCGGACCTGACCGGGCAGTCGCGCACGGCCGCCGAAGCGACGCTGACGAACGCCAAACTGCTCGTCGGCTCGATCACGATGCAGGTGTCGAGCAGCCAGGCGCCTGAAACGGTCCTCTCTCAGTCCCCGACCACCGGTAGCTCGGTGCACGTCGGCGAACGGATCAACCTGACAGTCGCGCAGGCGCCGGCCGAAGCGGCGGTGCCCAACGTGGTCGAAAAGACCGAAGCGCAGGCGCGCAAAGCACTCGAAAAGGCCGGTTTCAAGACGAAGGTCGTCTCCGAAATGACGACCGTCGCCGCGCAGATCGGGACGGTCCTCAAGCAGACCCCCGCGGGCGGTGGGAACGCGCGCAAGGGCGCGACCGTGACGATCACGATCGGCGCGCTCGCGCCGACGCCGACGCCGCCGACGACCACGCCGACAACGACCACGACGACGACCACCACGCCCCCGCCGAGCGGACAGACGCCGTGAGCGCAGGCGGCGGGCCGGCGACGCTCACGGTCGCAGTGCTGGCGGGCGGGCGCTCCTCCGAGCACGAGGTCTCGCTGTCCTCCGGCGCTGCCGTCCGCGACGGCCTGCTCGCCGCCGGGCACCGCGTCCTCTCCGTCGAGATCGGCCGCGACGGCGTGTGGCGCCGCGACGGCGAGCAGCTCAGCGTCACCCCCGGCCGCGGGATGCTCGACGCAGACGTCGCGTTCCCGGTCCTGCACGGCCCGTTCGGCGAGGACGGGACCGTTCAGGGGCTGCTCGAGATGCTCGACGTGCCCTACGTCGGCGCCGGCGTCAGCGCGTCGGCGGTGTGCCTCGACAAGGTCCTCTTCAAGCAGCTGATGGCCGCGGTCGAGCTGCCCCAGGTCGCCTATCGCGGCGTCCGCGCCGAGCGCTTCGAGCTCGAGCCCGAGCGGCGGCTCGGCGAGCTCGGCGAGCTCGGGCTGCCGGTGTTCGTCAAGCCCGCCCACTTCGGCTCCTCGCTGGGGATCGTCAAGGTCCACGAGCGCGCCGCGCTCGCCGACGCGCTCGCCTCGGCGTTCACCCGCGACGAGCTCGTGATCGTCGAGGCGGCGGCGGCCGGCGTCGAGGTCGAGTGCGGCGTGCTCGGCGCGCTCGCCGCCGAAGGCGTCCCCGCGCGGGCGATCGCGTCCGAGCCGGGCGAGGTCGTGTTCGCAGGCGAGTTCTACGACTACTCCGCCAAGTACGAGCCGGGCGGGATGGAGCTGAAGATCCCCGCCCGTGTCTCCGCGAGCGCGCAGGCGCGCGTGCGCGAGCTGGCGATCGCGGCGTTCCTCGCGAGCGGCTGCGCGGGCCTCGCGCGCGTCGACTTCTTCGTCGACGGCGAGCAGGTGCTCGTCAACGAGCTGAACACGATGCCGGGCTTCACGCCGACGAGCGTCTACGCAAAGCTCCTCGAGGCGTCCGGGATCGCCTACCCGCAGCTGCTCGAGCGGCTCTGTCGCCTCGCGCTCGAGCGGCGGCAGCTGCAGCGCGCCCACGGCCGCTGAGCGCGACGGCCGCCTACTTGAACAGGGTGATGCCCGAGATCGTCGTCGACTGGCTGTTCGGGGGCAGCGTCGTCATCCACACCAGGTAGTAGCGGTAGGACGCTCCCGCGAGCGTCAGCGGGATGCGTTCGTTGCTGTGGACATAGCTGCTCGCGCCCACCGGGCCCTGCCAGCCGCGCGCGGACAGCGGCGTCGAGTCGCCGTACGGCAGCGACAGGTTGATCTGGTTGGCGACGTAGATCTGCGCGGCGAAGCCCGGCGTCGAGGTCTGGATCGCGATCGCCCTGCCGCCGACGCCGGGGGCGGCGTCGAGGTAGATGCCGAGGCCGACGCCGCCGGCCTTCTTGAGGTTGCCGTCGTAGTACTGCTCGGTGCTCCACGTGGTGTTCGGGTCGTTGTCGATCACGTTCTCGACCTGGTCGCGGTTTTCCGGGCCGGTGCCGAACGGGTTGTAGTCGTGGGCTGCGGTCTGGCTGAGGGCGACCGCCTGCAGCCCGGTGCGCGCAGGCGCGTCGTTGTCGACGCTGTTGCCGCGGTGGGCGTGCCCGGCGGCGAGCACGAGCACGAGCGCGACGATCACTCCGAGCAGCGCCAGCGAGCCGACCCAGCGCGCCGGGTGGCGCATCCGCCAGGGCACGCGCCGCCGCGCGCGCCCCGGCAGCGTGCGCAGCACGGTCGTCACCTCGCCGGTCGCCTGCCCCGAGCGCGAGGCCTCGATCGCGAGCACGTCCTCGAGGTCGGCGACCATGCTCGCGGCGTCGGGGTAGCGGCGGTTCAGGTCCTTGGCGACGGCGCGATCGACGACCGCGGCGGTCGCCGCAGAGAGCTGCGGGCGCAGCAGCTGCACGTCGGGGATGTCCTCGCGCACGTGCTTCATCGCGACCGCGACCGGCGAGTCGCCGTGGAAGGGCACTGTGCCGGTGAGCATCTCGTAGAGGACGACGCCGAGCGAGTAGAGGTCCGACTGTCCCGTGACGGGCTCGCCGAGCGCCTGCTCGGGCGAGACGTAGTCGGTCGTGCCGAGCACACGCCCGGCGACCGTCAGGCCTTCCTCGGAGAGCGTCCGTGCGATCCCGAAGTCGGTGATCTTGGCGCCGCCTTCGGGGCTGATCAGGACGTTGTGCGGCTTGACGTCGCGGTGCACGATCTGGCGCTCGTGGGCGGCACCGAGCGCGCGCGCGATCTCGATCGCATAGGCGATCGCCTGCGGGATGTCCAGCGGCGCTTCGCGGCGGATCACGTCCTTCAGCGTCTCCCCGTCGACGTACTCGAGCACGATGTACGGGCTCCCCGCCCAGGCGTCGGAGGAGCCCTCCTCGGAGGGCTCCTCGCCGGCGTCGATGACGGTCACGACGTGCGGGTGGTTGAGCTGCGCGACCGACCGTGCCTCGCGGCGGAAGCGCTCGAGCTGGTCGGAATCGGCGGCGATCTCGCGATGCATCAGCTTGATCGCGACGGGCCGTTCGAGCACCGTGTCGAACGCCCGGTAGACCGTCGACATGCCGCCCCGCCCGATCTCCGCTTCGAGCCGGTAGCGGCCGCCGATCAGGGTTCCGAGGATCGTCACGCGGACCCCCGCTCGCGCCGCAGCCGCGCGAGCACGACAGCGGCGAGCACGCAGCGGTAGAGCGCATACGGCAGCAGCGAGCGCGGCGCGCGCCGGCGCAGTGCGCGCGCGAGCACGAGCGTCGAGAGGAACGCCGCGGCTGCTCCGCCCGCGAACGGGACGCGCGCGTGCGGCGCGAGCCCGCCCCGCAGCAGCCGCCCGCTCTCGAGCGCGGCCGCACCGAGGATCACCGGCAACCCGACGTCCCAGGAGAGCTGCTGCGACGCCGCCGGTGTGAATCCGCGCGCGCGCGCCGCCGTCAGCGTCGCGCCGCTGCGCGAGACCCCCGGCATCAGCGCGCCGGCCTGCGCGAGCCCGAGCGCGAGGCCGTCCGCCGCGCGCGCCTCCGAGCAGGCGCGCGCGCCGCCGGGCGCGCGCGCCGCGCGGATATCGGCAAGCGCCATCGCGAGCGCCCCCGCGCCGAGCCCGAGCGCGATCGAGCGCGGGCCGCCGAGGCGCCGCTCGATCGCGCCCCGCAACGACAGGCCGGCGGCCGCGGCCGGCAGCAGCGACAGCGCGAGCACGCTCGCGCGGCGGCGGTCGACGCCGGCGAGGGCGCCGTGCAGCTCGCCGCGCATGTCGATCGCGAGCGCGAGGCCGGTGCCGGCGTGCAGCGCGACCTCGAAGGACTTGCGCACGGGGCCGTCCAGCTCGGCGTACGGCCAGCCGGCCAGCCAGGGGATCAGCGTGGTGTGCCCGGAGGATGAGATCGGCAGCAGCTCGGCTCCTCCGTGCAGCAGCCCGAGCGCCACAGCGTCGCGAAGTACGAGCCTCGGCTCAGCCGGCAGCATCGGTCGCCGGCTCGCGACGTCCTCGCCGCCGGCGCACGACGGCGTACGCGATCCCGACCACGACCGCCGCGACGACGACGTAGTCGGCGTACTCAAAGCCCTTGCGCACGTTTTCCCATTCGCTCCCGAGCGCCTTCCCGGCGAACGCGAGACCGACCACCCACGGGACCGTGCCGATCAGCGAGAAGACGGTGAAGCGGCCGAACGGCATTTTCGCGAGGCCGGCGGGGAGCGAGACGAACGCCCGCACCAGCGGTATCAGGCGCCCGAACAGGACGGCGGCCTCGCCGTAGCGCTCGAACCAGCGTTCCGCGCGGCCGATCTGCGCCGGTCCCATATGGACCTTGGCGCCGTGGTGCTCGAGCAGCTCGACGCGCCCGGCACGGCCGATCCCGTAGGTGACCCACGACCCGACCATCGAGCCGAGCAGTCCGGCGAGGATGATCCCGACCATCGTCAGGTGGTGCTGGGAGGCGCTCTGGCCGGGGTCGGCGACGGCAAAGCCGGCGAACAGCATCACGATCTCCGAGGGGATCGGCACGCACGCGCTCGAGAGCGCCATCAGCGCGAAGATTCCCGGCAGGCCTGCGTCGCGCACGAAATGCGCGGTTTCGTTGACGAGCGTTTCCGATATCGAGGCGAGCACGAGCACTGGGCCGGCCAACGATACCGGCGATCGGAGCGTTACCGTCCAGCGCGGATGCGCGTCTGGATCGATCTCACGAACAGCCCGCACGTGCTGGTGATGCGCCCGGTGATCGAGCTGCTGCGCGCGGACGGGCACGCGGTGCGGGTGACCGCCCGCGACTTCGCGCAGACGATCCAGCTGTGCGAGCGCTTCGGCATCGAACACACCGCCGTCGGGCACCACCGCGGCGGGCGCGTGCTGGCGAAGGCCGGCGGGCTCGCTTCGCGCTCGACCGCGCTGCTGCGCTGGGCGCGCGCCGAAGCGCGCGCCGCCGGCGCGCCGTTCGACATCGCGATCGGCCACGGCTCAAACGACATCACGCTCGCCGCCGCCGCGCTGCGGATCCCGAGCGCGACGATGTTCGACTACGAGTGGGCGACCGTGCAGCACAACATCAACTGCCGGCTCGCGCGCGTGGTCGTCGTCCCGCGCGCGATCCCGCCGGAGCGCCTCGCGCGCTATGGGGCCGCGCGCAAGCTGCGCCGCTACGACGGGCTCAAGGAGGAGTACTACCTGGCCGACTTCGAGCCCGATGAGGGGGTGCTCGAGGAGCTCGGGCTCGATCGCGGGCGTGCGCTCGTGCTCGTGCGCACGCCGCCGGAAGTGTCGCTGTACCACCGCTTCGAGAACGACCTGTTCGCGGACGTGCTTGCGCGGCTGCAGAGGGCGGCCGACACCGGCGTGCAGAGCGTGGTGCTGCCGCGGGTCGCCTCCCAGCGCGATGAGCTTCGCCGCGCCGGTGGCTTCATCGTGCCCGAGCACGCGATCGACGCGCAGTCGCTGATCGCCTACGCCGATCTCGTGATCTCGGCCGGCGGCACGATGAACCGCGAGGCGGTCGCGCTCGGGACGCCCGTCTACACGACCTTCCAGGGCCGCCTCGGCGCGGTCGATGAGCGGCTGATCGGAGAAGGGCGCCTGCGCCGCCTCGAGGCGCCCGCGCAGCTCGAGCTGCGCCCGCGGGTGGCCGCGGACGCGCCGGCGCGCGTGCGCCGCGACCCGCGCGCGATCGTCGAGTTGCTGATGTCCGGCCTGCGCGCCTGACGCCCGCGAGCGCGCCTGCGACGCTGAAGTCGTGGCTGGCGCTTACAATCTCAGCAATGCGCCGACGGATCCGCTCGGCGGCCCTACCCCTCCACCGCCACTCGCTGCCGCAGCTCGCAGTGGACGGGGCGCTGGTCGCGCTCGCGTACTACCTCGCGTTCCAGCTGCGCTTCAACAGCGGGCCGCCGATCCAGTACGTCCACCTGCGCGAAGCGACGATCTGGTGGGTGCTCGCCGGCAGCCTGCCGGTACTGGTGCTCTCGCGCGTGTATCAGCGCCGCTGGTTCTACGCCGGGCAGCGCGACTACGAGGCGATCGTGCGCGCGGTCGCGGTGATCGTGCTGCTCACGGTCGTCGCGATCGAGGTGCTGCGCCCGGTGCACCGCTACCCGGACGGCAGCACCGTCGCGGTGGTCCTGCCGAACGGTGTGATCGTGCTGTTCGCGCTGCTGTGCCTGGTCTTCCTGGTGGGCGTCCGCGCGATCGCCCGCAGCCTCTATGAGCGCCGCCCGCTGGCCGCGTTCCGCGGTGGCGGCAAGGGCCAGCGGACCGTCCTGATCGCCGGCGCGGGCGACGGCGGGCGGATGGTCTCGCGCGAGATCACGCGCAACCGCGAGCTCGGGCTGACGCCGATCGGGTTCCTCGACGACGACCCGCACAAGCGCCGCCTGCGCGTCGAGGGGCTGCGCGTGCGCGGCAACACCGAAGGCGACCTGCCGCGGGTCCTCGACGAGGCCGAGCCCGACGAAGTGATCATCGCGATCCCCTCCGCGCCCGGCTCGACACGCGCGCGGATCGTGCGTGAGTGCCGCGTGCGCGGGATCCCGGTGCGCACGCTGCCGACCGTGTTCGAGCTGCTTCAGACATCCGGCGCGCTCGCGCGCCAGATGCGCGAGGTGCGCGTCGAGGACGTGCTCGGCCGCGAGCCGGTGCACATGGAGCTCGAGGAGGTCGGAGCGTATCTCGAGGGCGAGACCGTGCTCGTGACCGGAGCCGGCGGCTCGATCGGCTCGGAGCTGTGCCGCCAGATCGCGCGCGTCAAGCCGCACCGGATCGTGCTCGTCGACCATGCCGAGGACAACCTCTTCTCGATCCAGCGCGAGCTCGAGGACGAGCGGCACGTGCCGCCGCCGATGCTCGCGGCGGTGCTCGCCGACTGTAAGGAGGGCGAGCGGATGCGCGAGGTCTTCGCCGAGCACCGGCCGACCGTCGTCTTCCACGCGGCCGCCTACAAGCACGTCGGCCTGATGGAGGCCAACCCGGTGGAGGCCGTGCGCAACAACGCGATCGCGACGAAACTCGTCGCGCACGTCGCCGGCGAGCAGGGCGCGACGCGGTTCGTGCTCGTCTCGACCGACAAGGCGGTCGAGCCCGCGACCGTGATGGGCGCCTCCAAGGCGCTCGCCGAGTTCGCGCTCGAGGCGGCGACGGTGCGCTTCCCCGAGACGTGCTACGCGGCCGTCCGCTTCGGCAACGTGCTCGGATCCTCCGGCAGCGTCGTGCCGATCTTCCGCCGGCAGATCGAGCGCGGCGGGCCGGTGACGGTGACCGACGAGCGCATGACCCGCTATTTCATGACGATCCCCGAGGCCGTTCAGCTGATCATCCGCTCCGGCTCGCTCGCTGCGCGCGCGCAGGCCGGCACCGAGGCGGACGCGCGTGCGCTCGGCGCGCGTGTGCTCGGGCGCCGCCGGCGGGCGGAGGTGTTCGTGCTGGAGATGGGCGATCCGGTGAGGATCATCGACCTGGCACGCGCGATGATCGACCTGTCGGGTCTCGATCCCGATCGCGACATAAACATCGAGATCGTCGGCTCGCGCCCCGGCGAGAAGCTGCACGAGGAGCTGTTCAACAGCTATGAGCGCTCGCTGCCGACCGCCGCCGAGAAGATCCTCCTGGCCGAGCGCGAGCCGCTCGCGGTCGCGGCCGTGGAGTCGATGTTCGAGGAGATCGAGCTGCTGGTGCTGGAGGGCGACGCCGCGGGACTGGCCGCGAAGGTGTCCGAGCTGTCGGCCGAGCGCCATGATCCGCCGCCGCCTGCGCCATCATCGGATGCGCCGGTGCGACTTGCGCAGCAGTCGCGGACCCAGCCCGAGGAGCCCGCCGACGACGATCATGCGCGCGATGCGCCTGCTCCCCTCGTACACTCCCCCAATTCATGATTCCGCCGCTCGCGCTGTCCCTCTCGAGCACGTTCACCCAGATCGGTGCGATCGCCGCGTTCGCGGCGATCGCAGGGATCGCGATTCTCTCGCTGCTCGTCTTCTCCCAGGCGCGTGAGATCAAGCGCCTGCGCGAGTGGGCCGGCCGTGCCCCCGAGCGCGCGGCCGACATCGAGCAGCGCGTCAGCAGCTCGGCCGCGGCGCGCGTCCAGCAGCAGCCCCAGGGGATCGAATCGGTGCGGCCCGTGCCGCGCGCCGCCGCGGTCAACGTCGCCGCACCGGCCGCGCCCGCGGCCGCTGCCGCCGCAGCGGGCCCGGCAACCCGCGTCGTGGGCAGGCCGGCGCAGCCCGCGGGCGCGCCCGCAGCCGCGCAGCCGCTGACCGCCTCCGGTGCGCCTGCGCCGCCGCTGCCGCCGCCGGCGGCGAGGGGGGGCGTCGCCCAGCCGCTCACCCCCGCCGCTGCGGGCGCGGCGCCCGCAGCGCCCGCCCGCCCGCCGGCCGCGGCGGCGGTCGGCGTGCCCGCATCGGCCGCCGGACTGGCCCAGAGCCCGCGCCCGGTCGTCCCCGGCGGCCCGGCCTCCGCGGTGCCCGCCGCGCAGCAGCCGAGCCCCGCGGCGAGCGCTCGGGTTGCCGCGCCGCCCCCCGGCTCGCCGCCGCCGGGAGGCGCACCGCGCACGCCCGCACCGGCAACCGCAGCGGCCGCGGCGAGCGCCGCCGCGAGCGCCGCCCCGCGTGCGCCGACGCCCCCGCCGGCCGCGGCTGTGCCAGTCCAATCCGCGCCCACAACTCCGCCCGCGGCCGCCCCGCCCCGCCGGCCTCCGCCGCCGGCGCCCTCCGGAGCACAGCGGCTCAGCGACATCGGGCCGCGCTCGAGCTCCCGGCGCAGGCCGCTGCGATCGACGGCGCTGATCGTCGGGGGTGCGCTCGCCGCGGTGTTCGTGGTCGTGCTCGCGGTCGTCGTGCTCGGCGGCTCCTCGGGCGGCAAGAGCGCGCACAGCTCGACGACGACGAGCACCGCCGACAGGAGCAGGTCGGGCTCGAAGCACCACACGAAGTCGACCGCCAAACCGAAGCCGAAGGCGCCCGCGCCGGCGCCCGCCGAAACGACCGTCGCGGTGCTCAACGGCACCGAAACGACGGGGCTCGCGCACCGCATCTCGGCGGAACTGCAGCAGAGCGGCTACTCGCAGGCGACGGCGCTCGAAGGCAAACCGCCGGGTGCGAACACGGTCACGGTCGTGCAGTACGCGAGCGGTCAGCAGGCCGCCGCGGAAGGGGTCGCGCGCTCGATCCCGGGCGCGCAGGTGCAGCCGCTGGAATCGGCTGTCGCGCCGCTCGCGGGCTCCTCCAAGGTGGTGGTGATCGTCGGCGCCAACACCGCCGAGAAAGCCCAATAGCGGCGTTCCTCGACATCCCCGCGCGCTCCTCCAGGCCGCGCGAGCACGGCATCACCCACGTGATCGACCGCGGCCTGTCGATCGCCGACGTCGAGGGTCTGCTGGAGGTCGCGGGCGACTTCGTCGACGTCGTCAAGCTCGGCTGGGGCACGGCGCTCGTGACCGGCAACCTCAAGCCCAAGCTCGCCGCCTATGCCGCGCGCGACATCCCGGTCGTGCTCGGCGGCACGCTCACCGAGGTGGCGATCCGCCAGGGGCGGGTCGACGGGCTGATCGCCTGGCTGAACGAGCTCGGGCTGCGCCACGTCGAGATCTCCGACGGCACGATCGAGCTCGACGCGAGCGTCAAGCACGAGCTGATCAAACGCCTGTCGAAGGACTTCGTGGTCTTCGCCGAGGTCGGCAGCAAGGACGCCGACTTCATCATGGCCCCGTACATCTGGGTCGAGCAGATCGAACGTGACCTCGACGCGGGCGCCTGGAAGGTGATCGCCGAGGCGCGCGAGTCGGGCACGGCCGGCATCTACCGCGCGGACGGCGAGGTGCGCACCGGGCTGATCGATGAGATCGCCCACGCGATCGACCCGCAGCAGCTGATCTTCGACGCGCCGCTGCAGCAGCAGCAGGTGTGGCTGCTGAAGCGATTCGGCACGGAGTGCAGCCTCGGCAACATCGCTCCCGCGGACGTGCTCTCACTCGAGACGCTGCGCCTCGGCCTGCGCTCGGACACCGTCGAGCGGTTCGCGCTGGGCGGCGACGATTGACCGGGGCGCACGCGGGGCCGGCCGGCGGCCCAGCGGCGGCGCGGGCGTGGGCGGTGGACACCGACCCGCTCGCGCGGGTCGTGCTGGGCGCGCTCGTGCTCGCGTGCTTTGCCGCGTTCTTCATCACCCAGCGGCTCAAGCACACACCGACGGCGGTGCAGAAATTCCAGCTTGCCGGCGCGTTCTCGCCGTTCCCCTCCGGACACGTCAAACAGGAGCCGATCTCGTTCAAGCTCGCGCGCGCGGATGATGTGACTGTCGCGATCATCAACACCTCGGGCAGCGTCGTCGCGACGCTCGTGCACGACCATCCGGTGGCGCGCTACAAACAGTTCTCGCTGCGCTGGAACGGGCGTCGCGGCGACGCTCAGGGGGCGGCGACGCAGCGGACGCCCGGCGGGCGCACGGTGCTGCTGCCGCGCAATCGCGGCGCGATCGCGCCGGCCGGGGAATATCGCGTGCGCGTGAGCCTGCGCAGCCAGGGTCTGACGATCTCCTCGCCGCGCAGCTTCACGTTGGTCGCCCGTGATCGCGATGTCACGGTGAGCACGGCGACGGCGCTCCCGAGCGCGGGCGCGGTGGCGGCGGCGCTGGCCGGCGCGATCGTCGTGATCGCCCTGCTGGCGCTGCTGATGCGCCGCCGCGAGGACGCGCTGCCGCTGCTCGTCGTGCTCGCGCTGCCGTTCCGCCTGCCGATCGCGGCCGACGGGCGCACCGTCAACCTGCTGATCCCGCTGTATCTCGTCGTCGCCGCGGGCACGATCGTGTATCTGCTCCCGCGTCTGCTCGCGCGCGCGCGCTGCCCGGCGGGCGGGGCGCCGCTTCCGCCCGCAGCCGACGACGGCGGCGTGCGCCAGGCGCGCATGGGCGAGGTGGCCTACTGGGCCTCACCGCGCGGGCTGCGGCGCCTGCTGTTCGCCGCGATCGCGCTGTACGCGCTGCAGACGCTGTACTCGAGCGATCACGCCAAGGCCGCCGAGAACATCGCCTTCTTCTACGTGCCGTTCGCGCTGCTGTTCCTGCTGCTCGAGGACGTCGACTGGACGCGCGAGCTGCTGCTCCGCTGCCTCGCCGTGGCGGTCGCGCTCGCCGTCGTGTTCGCCGGCATCGGCTTCATCGAGTACGAGCGCAAGACGCTGTTCCTGAACCCGAAGGTCGTCGCGGCGAACCAGTACGACAACTACTTCCGCGTCAACTCGCTGTTCTTCGATCCGAGCATCTACGGGCGCTTCCTCGCGCTCGTGATGATCGCCGTCAGCACCTGTGTGCTGAGCGGCCGCGCGGCCGTCTCGGCGCGCGTGCGGCGCCGCGACATCCTGCTCGGCGCGGGCCTGCTCGCATGGCTGCTCGGCGGGCTGATCACGAGCTTCTCGCAGTCGAGCATCGCCGCGCTGCTGCTCGGCCTGGCGGTGCTCGCGGCGTACTGCTGGAGCGTGCGCGGCACGCTCTACGTATCGGCAGCGGCGCTGGCGCTCGCCGCCGCGATCGTGCTGCTCGCGCCGGCCGGCCTGCACTTCGGCCTGAAGGGCTCGAGCGGCTCCACGAGCAACGCCACGAGCGGTCGCACGAAGCTGATCTCGGGCGGCCTCGCGCTGTTCGCGAAACGGCCGCTCGAGGGATACGGATCGGGCTCCTTCGAAGTCGAGTACAAACGCCACAACAGCAGCGCCGACGCCGAGAACGCGACCTCTGCCTCGCACACGATCCCGGTGACCGTCGCGGCCGAGCAGGGCATCGTCGGCCTCGCCCTGTACGCGGCGCTGCTGCTGTCGGCGTTCGTGGTGCTGTTCCGCGGCGCCGGGCGATCGCCGCCGCGGATCGCGATCGCGGCCTGCTTCGCGGCGCTCGTGCTGCATACGTGGACGTACGCGGACTTCCTCGAGGACCCGTTCACATGGGCGCTGCTCGCGATCGGCTGCGCGCTCGCACGCGAGGACGGTCGCGGGGCGTCGCGTAGGTTCTGAGCGTGCTCGGCTACCTCAAGCGCCTGGTGACGACCGGCGCGGCGTACCAGTTCGGGGACATCATCGCCAAGGGCCTCGCGCTGCTGACGCTGCCCCTCTACACGCATCACGTCGCCGCCGCCGGCTACGGCGCGGCCGAAACGCTGCTGACGGCGGTGATCCTCGCGAGCATCCTGTTGCGCGTCGGCGTCGGCGAGGCCTTCATCCGCTTCTACTTCGACGACGACGACGCCGCGCGCCGGGACCGCCTGGCGCGCTCGGCGACCGCGACGGTCGCGTGGACGACGACGATCGCGTCGCTGCTCGCGGTCGCGTTCGCCGGCCCGCTGTCGCGCCTGCTGCTGAACGCCGAGGACCCGGAACTGCTCGACTGCGCGGTCGTCGGGCTGTGGGCGTTCACGAACCTGGAGATGGCCTACGCGCAGCTGCGCTGCGACGGGCGCACGCGCACCTACGTCTACGCGTCGGGCGCGAACGTCGCGATGACCGTGACGTTCACCGTCGCGCTGGTGGTCTTCGCCGGCCAGGGCGCACGCGGGCTGCTGCTCGGGAACTTCGGCGCCTCGGCGGTGGTCGTGCTCGGCCTGTGGTGGGTGTTGCGCCGGCGCTTCTCGCTGATCGCGCGGCGCGATGACCTGCGCGCGATGCTCCGCTTCGGGCTGCCGACGGTGCCGGCCGACGCGAGCGTGTACGCGCTGCAGGTTGCCGACAAGCTGTTCCTGTTCCGCGTCTACTCCCAGAGCGCGGCCGGGCAGTATGCGATCGCGGTCAAGCTCGCGACGGTGGTGTTCGTCGCGGTGCGCGGCTTCCAGTACGCGTGGCCGCCGCTCGCCTACTCGATCGACAGCGACGAGGATGCCGCGCGGCTGTACGCGGTGGTGACCACCTACTACGCGCTCGCCACCGGCGTCGTCGTCTGCGCCGTCGCGCTGCTGGCGCGCTGGATCGTGCGCCTGCTCGCCGCCGGCGAATACTTCGGCGCCTACCGCGCGCTGCCCTGGCTGGCGCTCGGCTGGGCGCTGTATGGGCTCTACCTCGTGTTCCTCGCGATCGCCGGCCGCGCGCGCGTGACCTCGCGCAACCTCCACGCCGCCGTCGTCGGGCTCGCGGTCAACATCGCGCTGATCCTCGCGCTCGTGCCCAGCGGCGGCGCCGGCCTCGGGATCGCCGGCGCGGGGATCGCGCTGTGCGGCGCCTACAGCGCGATGCTGGTCGTGATGTACCTGTTGACGCGCAGCCTCTTCCGCGTCGGCTTCGAATGGCGCCGCCTCGCGCAGCTCGCCGCGATCCTCGCCGGCGTCGCGGTGTCCGGCGAGCTGTTGCTGCCGAGCGACGGCTTCGGCGGGCTCGCTGCGCGCGTGGCGTGGCTCGCGCTGGTCCCGGCGCTGCTGCTGCTGACGCGCTTCTTCCACCCGCACGAGCACGACGGCGCGCGTGCTCTGCTGCTCGACGGCCGCCGCCGCGTCGCCGAGTTCCGCAACCGCCACGGCGAGGTCGAGGCCTACGCGGAGGATCCCCTGCGCGACGTGTGAGCCGGTTGGCCCCCTGATCTGCCGTCCAGGGATCGATTCTTGGCTCAAGAGAGCGGGTTTTGCCGCCGATGTGTGCCAGGACCATGCCCGAACTAACCGTCAAGCCATCGCACCGGGCGGGGGCGAAGGAGCGCGCCCGGCGCGCCGAGGCCCTGCGCCGCCATCGCGCCGACGCCCGCGTCCAGAGCGTGGCGGCGACCGACGAGGTCGCCTACCTGCGTGAGCAGCTGCGCGTCGCCTCGCGCCTGAGTGCCAGATTGGCGGCCACGAGCGACGCCGAGGAGATGGCGCAGCTGGTCGTCAGCGAGCTGCACGAGACCTTCGCCTTCTACCTCGCCGCGATCCAGCGCCTCGACGAGGACGGGGTGCTGCGGCTGCTCGCCGGCCGCGGCCCGCTCGCGGAGGTGATGGCCGAGTTCCTGCTGAACGAGCAGCCCGTCTCCGAGGGCGTCAACGGCAGGGTCGCGAGGTCCGGAGCGACCGAGCTCGTGCCCGACACGCACGGCGACCCGGACTACATAGTGCGCGATCCCGCGACCGATCCCCGTTGCGAGCTGTCGGTCCCGGTGCTCGTCGAGGGCGCGATCTGGGGGGTGCTCAACATCGAGGCGACCGAGCCGGACATGTTCGGGGAGACCGAGGTCGTGCTCGTCGAGGCGATCGCCGCGAGCTTCGGCGCGGCGCTCCACCGCGCGCGCCTGATGGCCGATCTGGAGGGCGCGTTCACGACGGTCCTGGCGACGCTCACGAGCACGGTCGAAGCGAAGGACGACTACACGGCCTGTCACGGCGAGGATGTGGCCGAGCTGTCCGAGCGCGTTGCTCTGCGCATGGCCCTGCCGCGCCCGCGCGCCCGCGACGTCCGTTACGCGGCGATGCTTCACGACATCGGCAAGGTCGCCGTGCCCAGCGAGATCCTGCTTAAGCCGGGCCCGCTGACTGACGAGGAGTGGGTCACGATGCGCGGCCACGCCGCGGTCGGCGGCGAACTCGTGGCCCGCATCGACGCCTTCGCCCACCTTGCACCGGCCGTGCGCGCAAGCCACGAGCGCTGGGACGGGGGCGGCTACCCCGATGGTCTCGCCGGCGAGGAGATTCCCCTGGCGGCGCGCATCATCGCCACGTGCGACACGTACGACGCGATCACCACCGACCGTCCCTATCGCGCGGCAGGCTCGCCGCGGGAGGCGTGTGGGGAGCTGCGGCGTGTCGCCGGCGCGCAGCTCGACCCGCTCGTCGTCGGCGCGCTGATGCAGGAGCTCGGACAGGCCTAGATGATTGATTCCACGGCTGGGCGCGTGGATATCGAGGGTTTTTGAGCAGCAGGGTCGAAGTCGGCGGTGCTCTGAAGCATCGCCGACCGAAGGGGGCCTCGATGGACGCCGACCTCGACCTGCTGCTCACTGCCGTTTATGTCACGGCTGACGATCTCCTGCCTGAGAAGCCGGGGAACGCCAAGCGAAGCGTCACAGACGCGGAGGTCGTGACGCTGTGTGTGGCCCAAGCGATCATGGGAATACCGTCTGACCGCAGGTTCCTGGCGGTCGCGTCCAAGCGCTTGCGCCACTTGTTCCCGCGGATCCCCGGGCAGGCGGGCTACTTCAAGCGCCGCCGGCGCCTCACGGACACGCTGGAGTGGCTGATGCAGTGCTTCGCCTCGCAGAGCCCGGGCTTCTACGACGACCTTTTGCTCGTCGACTCCACCCCGATCGAGTGCGCCCGCAGTCGTGAGACGGTCAAGCGCTCGGCGCTCGGCGATGCCGCTGACTATGGCTATTGCGCCAGCCACTCCCGGTTCTTCTGGGGGTTCCGGCTGCACGCAATCTTCGCCCCCGACGGGACACCGAGAGCCCTCACCGTGGCCTCTCCCAAACGCGATGAGCGCGAGGTCGCCCTCGAGCTGCTCGCGCGCACCCGCCGCCAAGGCACCGTGACCCTGATCGGCGACAAGGGCTACGCCGGACGAGAATTCGCCCAGGCCGTCAACGACCTCGACGCCACGATCATCCGACCCCGACGCAAGGACGAGCCCGGCCACGGACCACACCTCGCACCGATCCGCCAACGCATCGAGTCGATCTTCTGGACCTGCAAGGACATCCTCACCCTCGAACGCCACGGCGCAAGAACACTCCCCGGCCTGCGAGAGCGCATCCTTCAACGCTTCCTCTGCCTCGCCGCCGCCATCGCACTCAACCACCAACTCCACCGCCCCAGCCGCGCACTCGTCAGCTACTGCGCCTAACCCCGGGGAATCAATCATCTAGACGCGTAGATCCCGAGGATGCGCTCAGCCGGCCGCGCGGTTGTACTCGGCCGCCGCCTCGCGCAGCCCGCTGCCGCGCTGCGGGTACAGCGTGGCGATCACATGCCGCCAGTAGCGCTCGGCGCGGTGTCCGGGGAGGAGCAATGCGGCGAGCGCGCGCAGGGCGTAGCTCCAAGCGGTCAGCCAGCGCACCGCGCGCGCCGCCATGGCGCTGTGGTGCTTGCGCATGTACAGGTCGCGGTTGCGCGCCATTTCGACGATCCGCCGCTCGGGCACGGCGTCCGTCGAGAGCTGCTCGTGATGGATCGCGAGCGCCTGCGGGACATAGACGCTGCGCCAGCCAGCGTCGCGCAGCCGCCGTGCGAAGTCGACCTCGTCGGAGTAGACGAAGAAGTCGGGATCGAGGTAGCCGACCTCGGTGGCCGCGGAGCGCCGCACGAGCAGCGCCGCCGACTGGCACCAGTCGACCTCGCGCACGCGCGTGCCGCGGCTCTGCACGGTCAGCCGGTGGTGCAGGAACAGTGCGCCGGCGAGCGCGGTGAGCGGGGACGGGAAGCGCCACGCGGACGCCTGGCGCGAGCCGTCCGGGCGCAGCAGCGCGGCGCCGGCGCAGGCGGCTTGCGGGCGCTGCTGCAGGGCCCGCCACAGCGCGAGCGTCGCGCCGGGCTGGAGCTCGGCGTCCTCGTTCAACAGCAGCGCAAAGCGACCGCGGGCCTCGCGCAGCAGCTCGGAGTCGTTGGCGCCCTTGCCGCGGCGCTGCTCGAGCGCGATCGTGCGCCCGACGGTCGCGTGTGCGCGCGCGGCCGCGGCCGAGCCGTCGCGTGAGCCGTTGTCGAGCACGAGCACCTCGCTCGCGAACGGCAGGCCCGCGCGCTCGGCCGCGATCGCGTCGAGTCCGCGCAGCAGCAGCTCGCGCTGGGAGGTGTTGACGACGCAGTAGCTGAGCTCGATCTCAGCCTCGCTGCGCCGCGCGTGCGTGGGTTGCGCGGCGGTGCCCATCAGGGCATTGTCGCCCCAGCCGCGCCTATTGTCCGTTTCGTGCGTGTCCAGATCGTCGATCCCTCGGCCTTTACGCCCCCCTACGATCACGCGCTCAGCAGCGCGCTCGCGGCCGCGGGGGCCGAGGTGGAGCTGTGCACCAGCCGCTTCGCCTACGGCCCCGTGCCGGCGCCCGCGGGGTACCGTCGGCGCGAGCTGTTCTACCGCCGCGCGAGCCGCGTGCGCGCCGCGCGCGTGCGCCGCGCGGCCAAGCTCGCCGAGCACGTACCCGACATGCTGCGCTACCGCCGCATCGCGAACGCGGCCGAGATCGTCCACTTCCAGTGGTTGACTGTTCAACATCTCGACGGGCACCTGCTGCCGCGCGGGCGCCCGCTCGTGCTGACCGCGCACGACGTCCTGCCGCGTGAGGCGCGCGCCGGCCAGCGCGCCGCACAGCGGCGCCTGTACGGGCATTTCGACGCGGTAGTCGTGCACTCCGAGCATGGTCGCGCGCGTCTGACCGGCGAGCTGGGGATCGAAGCCGAGCGTGTGCACGTGATCCCGCACGGCGCGTTCGCGCACCTCGCCGCGACCGAGCCCGCGCCGGCGCCGTTCGCGACCGAGCTGCCGGTCGTCCTGTGCTTCGGCCTGATGCGCCCGTACAAGGGGATCGACCTGCTGCTCGAGGCATGGCGGGGGATCAGCGGCGCCGAGCTGTGGATCGCGGGGATGCCGCGCATGGACATCGCGCCGCTCCGCGCGGCGGCGCCGGCGGGCGTCCGCTTCGTGCCGCGCTTCATCACCGACGATGAGCTGCCGGCGTACTTCCGGCGGGCCGATCTGGTCGTCCTGCCCTACCGCGAGATCGACCAGTCGGGGGTGCTGTTCACCGCGCTCGCGTTCGCCAAGCCGCTGCTGCTGAGCGATGTCGGGGGCTTCCCGGAGGTGGCGGCGACAGGCGCCGCGCGCACGTTCGCGGCCGGCGACGCACGCGCCCTCGGGGCCGCGCTGCGCGAGCTGCTGCAGGATCCGGGCGCGCTGTCGGCGCTGGGCGAGCGGGCCGCGGCGGCGGCCGCCGGTCCGTACTCGTGGGCGGCGGCGGGCGCGCGCACGCTCGCGCTCTACGAGCAGCTGCTCGCCTGCGGGCCGCGCCGATGAAGCCGCTGCTCGAGGCGATCTTCTGGCTGTCGCTCGCGTCGATCTTGTGGACGCAGCTCGGCTATGCGGCGGCGCTCGCCGTGATCGCGCGGCTGCGCGGGCGCCGCGAGCTCGCGCCGAGCGGGGGTGCCCTGCCGCAGCTGTCGCTGATCGTCGCTGCGCACGACGAGGAGCAGGTGATCGATGCGAAGCTCGCGAACGCCCTCGCGCTCGACTACCCGCGCGCGCGCCTCGAGCTGATCGTCGCGTGCGACGGCTGCGCGGACGCGACCGCGGCGCGCGCCCGCGCGGCGGGCGCGGACCTCGTGCTCGAGCTGCCCCGCGGCGGCAAGATCCGGGCCCAGGATGCGGCGGTCGCGCGGGCGCGCGGGGAGATCGTCGCGTTCTCGGACGCGAACGCGCTGTGGGAGCCCGCCGCGGCGGCCGCGCTGGTCGCGGCGTTCGAGGACCCACGCGTCGGCTACGCGTGCGGGCAGGTCCGCTTCGTGCAGGCGGCGAGCGGCGCCGCGGCGGGCAACCAGGAGGGCGTGTACTGGCGCTATGAGCTTGCGCTGCGCGCGCTCGAGTCGCGGCTCAGCTCGATCACGGCGGGAAACGGCGCGATCTATGCGACCCGCCGCGATTCCTACATCGTCGTCGATCCGATCATGGGCCACGACCTCTCGCTGCCGTTCAGGACGGTCAAGCGGGGGCTGCGCGCGGTGTACGTGCCGGCGGCGCTCGCGAGCGAGAAGATGGTGCCGTCGCTCGGCGGCGAGTTCGCGCGCAAGCGGCGGATGATGAGCCACACCTGGCCGATCGTCCTGCGTGGCGGGATGCTCTCGCCGCGCGGCTACCCGCCGGGCTACGCGGTGATGATCTTCTCGCACCGCCTGTTGCGCTACGCGACGGCGCTGCTGCACCTGCTCGCATTGGCCGCGAACACGGCGCTCGTGGCGCTCGGCGCCGGCCCGCTGTACGCCGTCACGCTCGGTCTGCAGCTGGCATTGCTGCTGGCGGCGTCGCTCGCGGGGATCGTGAGGCTGCGGCCGCTGTTGATCGCGCGCTACTACGTGCTCACGACCGCGTCGCTCGCGGCCGGCATGTGGGACTGGCTGCGCCACGGCACCGACGCGGCCTGGGAGGCGGCCGAGGGCACGCGCTGAGCGCGGGCGTCCTATTGTCCGCCCGGTGATCCGCCGCGCATTCGACATCGCGGGCTCGGCGCTCGCGCTCGCGCTCAGCTCGCCCGTGCTGGCGCTCGCGATCCTCGCCGTGCGCCTCGAGAGCCGCGGGCCGGCGATCTACCGGCAGCTGCGCGCGGGGATCCACGGCGAGCCGTTCGAGCTGCTCAAGCTGCGCACGATGGTCGACGGCGCCGAGCACATCGGCGCCGGCCTCGCGATCAACGAGAACGACGCGCGCATCACGCGCGTCGGCGCGCTGCTGCGCAGAACCTCGCTCGACGAGCTGCCGAACCTGCTCAACGTGCTGCGCGGCGAGATGTCGCTGATCGGCCCGCGCCCGACGCTGCCGGTGCAGGTCGAGCAGTACACCGGGCGCCAGCTCGGCAGGCTCGCGATCAAGCCGGGGATCACCGGCTGGGCCCAGGTCAACGGCCGCGCGACGCTGCCGTGGGCCGAGCGCATCGAGCTCGACCTCTACTACATCGAGCACCGCTCGCTCGCACTCGACGCGAAGATCCTGTGGCGCACGATCGGGCTCGTGCTCGGCGGCTCGGGCCTGTACAAGGGCGCGGCGGGCGGCTGGGAGGGAAAGCTGTGAGCGCGCCGGCGGTGCTGCTCACGGGCGCGGGCAAGCGCTATGACATCGTCTCCTGCTTCGCCGCGCTGACGAAGACGATCGTCGCGGACCCCTCGCCGCTCGCGCCCGCGCGCTACGCGGCGCACCTGCACACGTCCGTGCCGCTGATCGAGGATCCCGGCTACGTCCCCGCGCTCGCGCGGCTGTGCGCAGAGCACGGCGTCGGTGCCGTGCTGCCGCTGACCGACCTCGACATCGAGGTCCTGGCGCGCGCGCGCGAAGCGGGCGAGCTGCCCGCGCTCGTGCCCAGCGCGGATGTCGCGCGCGCGACATACGACAAGTACGACGCGCACCTGCTGCTCGGCAGTCACGCGCTTCCCTCGCCGCCGACGGTGCTGCCCGGCGCGGACCTCGACGGCCTCGAATATCCGGTGATGGTCAAGCCCCGCCGCGGCTCGGGCGCGCGCTCGATACACCGCGCGCGCGATCCCGCGCAGGCACGCTTCTTCATCGACTACGTCGCCGAGCCGACGATGGTGCAGCGGGCGATGAACGGCCCTGAGCTGTCGATCGACTGCCTCGGCGACCTCGACGGCCGCTGCCTGAACGCGATCCCGCGGACGATGCTTGAGTCTCGCGGAGGGGAGTCGATCAAGGGCGAAGTCATCCACGACGAAGAGCTGATCGAGCTCGCGCGGCGGACGATGGAGGCGCTGCGCGTGTCCGGGCCGGCCACGATCCAGGTGTTCCGCGATCCCGACATCGGCCTCGCCATCACCGACGTCAACACGCGCTTCGGCGGCGCCTTCCCGGCGCCCGCGTACGCCGCGCTGCCCGGCCGCAGCTACCCCGAGCTGATCGTCCGCCTCGCGACCGGCGAGAAGATCGCGCCGCATGTCGGCGAGTTCCGCGCGGGGATGACGTTCACGCGCTACTACTGGCAGCTCGAGCTCGACGCGCAGCTGCGCCCGACGGGCCGGGAGATCGTGCCCGGCGGCCCGGCGCGGCCGCGCTGAGCGCCGGCGCGCCGCGGCAGGTGCTGTGATCGCGGCTGCCGGAGGGCTAGAATCCGATCTCGTGGCCGCGCTACTCGTAGACTCGCCGCCCGTCGCAGCGGACGGCCAGGTTCCCGCAGATGCCGCCGCCGGGGCGCCGTCGCCGCCCGCGAGCGGCTCGACGCCGCCGGTCGCCGCCGCGGCGGTGCACAGCTGCAGTAAATGCGGCGCGCCGATGGCCGTCGGGCAGGACTGGTGCCTGCAGTGCGGCGCCGGCGCCGGCGGCAGCATCGGCGCGCCGAGCTGGCGCTCGGCGGTGACGATCCTCGGCGCGACGGCGGTGCTCGTGCTCGGCGCGGCCGGCGCCGGATATGCGGCGCTGAGCAAACGCGCGAAAACCGCCGCCCCGGCGCGCCCGGCGGCGGCGCAGACAGCGACGACGCTGGCGGTCACGCCACCGCCCGCGACGACGCCCGCGACACCGACACCGGACGCGGCGCTGGGCACGCCGACGACGATCAAACCGCTCGGCACGATCAAACCGCCGAAAATCCCGCTGGCCGCGGTCGTGCCGAAAACCACGGCGACGACGCCGACGACGCCGACGACGACGACGCCGACGGCGCCCGCGACGACCGGCGGCGCGAGCGCGAGCGAAGAATCGAAACCGGCGGCGATCCTGCTCGACACGGACGCGGCGAGCACGTACAACCCATACTCATATCCGGCGAGCATCTTCGGCGACCCGAGCCTGACGATCGACGGCGACACCACGACCGCGTGGACGGCGCAGGTCAACCCGGCGACCGCGCCGAGTATGGCGGTCGGCGTGCTGATCTCGCTGAAGGCCGAGCAGAAGGTCTCCGAGCTGGAGCTCGTCACCTCGACGCCGGGGATGAGCGTGCAGGTCTACGGTGCGACCGGCACCACGGTGCCGGCGTCGATCACCGATCCCGCGTGGACGCCGTTGAGCAGCTACCTGGTCGTCAGGAAGAAGCACGTGCTGCTGCACCTGCGCCACGCGACGAAGGCGTTCACGTTCGTGACGCTGTGGATCAGCAAGGCGCCGGCGAGCTCGGTCGGCACCGCCGAAGCGCCCGGGCACGTCAGCGTCAACGAAATCGAACTGTTCCCGCCTAGCAGCTAGCGGGCAGCACGTTTGGGTGCGCGCCGTGCGCGCGCGGGCTTGGCCCACAGCCGATCGAGAAAGGCCTCGATCTCGCCGGTCAGCCGCTCGGGCTGGACGCGCAGCTCGAACAGCGAGTGCGCTTCGATCAGCGTCGAGTTGGACATCTCCTGCGCGAGCATGCCGGCGTCGGAGAAGGGGTGCACCGGGTCGCGCTGGTGGCCGAGCACGAGCGTCGGCGTCTTGAACGTGCGGCGCTCGCTGCGCGGCGGCGCGGTGCGCCCGAACAGC
The DNA here is from genome assembly GCA_963827105.1 of uncultured Solirubrobacteraceae bacterium. GTDB lineage: Bacteria > Actinomycetota > Thermoleophilia > Solirubrobacterales > Solirubrobacteraceae > Palsa-744. Next base: position 332,933 of record CAWHAB010000001.1, read on the forward strand.
AGCCCCTGGAGCAGCGCGCCCCCCGGGCCGGGGTCCTGGCGCACGAGGTCGAGCGCGACGTTGCCGCTGTGCGGCAGGACGCGGCGCGGCACCATCCGCGTCGCGCGGGCGAGCAGGCGCATCGCCGGCTCGCCGAACGTCAGCGCGACGAGCAGCGGCGTGAACGCGAGCGCGCTGCCGAGCAGTCCGTTGTCGAGCACGGGCATCTCGAGCACGAGCCCGCGCAATCGCTCGGGTGCCGCGGCGGCGACCTCGAGCGCGGTGTTCGCGCCGAGCGAGGTGCCCATCAGCGCGGCCTGCTCGATCTGCAGGTGGTCCATCAACGCGACGACCTGTCTGCCGTAGATGGGCATCGAGTACTCCCACATGTCGCGCGGGCGGTCGGACAGGCCGTGCCCGAGCAAATCGAGCGTGATCACCCGGTTGCCGCGCGCGGCGAGCTCTTCGGCGAGCGGCCGGTGCATCTCCTGTGAGAGCAGCAGGCCGTGCAGGAGGATCAGCGGACGCCCTGCGGCCGCGGCGCTGCGCGCGGTGCGCCCGCGTGCGCCGCCCGCCGTCACCGCCGCCGGCCCACCGCCGAATTCGGTGTACGCGAAGCGGTGCCCGTCGAACTTGAAGAACGGCATCGTCCCAGCCTACTACGTGATGCTGGCTGCCTGGCCAAAGCGCTAGCGTTGCACGGCAGCTTCCATTTCGCGAGCCGAAACCAGGAGGAGCCCCATGGCCAAGCAGCACCACATCCTCGCAGGAGAGACCGCCGCGATCACCGGCGCGGCCCGCGGAATCGGCCGCGCCACCGCCGCCGCCTTCCTGCGCCAGGGCATGCGCGTCGCGATCGGCGATGTCGACCTCGATGCCGCGCGCAAGACCGCCGAGGAGCTCGGCCCGCGCGCCGTCGCGCTGCCGCTCGACGTCACCGACAGGGCATCGTTCACGGCCTTTCTCGACGGGGCCGAGGAACAGCTCGGCCCGCTCGACGTGCTCGTCAACAACGCCGGGATCATGCAGGTCGGGCGCTTCATCGACGAGGACGACCTGACCGCGCGCAGGATGGTCGACATCAACATCCACGGCGTGATCCTCGGCACCAAGCTCGCGCTCGAGCGGATGGTCCCGCGCGACCACGGGCACATCGTCAACATCGCCTCCGCAGCGGGCAAGTTCGGCGCGCCCGGCGGCGCCACCTACTCGGCGACGAAGCACGCGGTCGTCGGCCTGACCGAGGCAGTTCGCGGCGAGCTGCGCCTGATGAGCGCCCACATCGACGTCAGCTATGTGATGCCGGTCGTCGTCAACACGGAGCTCGGCTCCGGGCTCGGCGCCGCCCGCGGAACGCCGAATCTCGAGCCGGGCGACGTCGCCGACGCGATCGTCGAAGCGCTCAAGGACGGCACCGTCGACGTGTGGGTGCCGAAGTCGACGAAACGCTCGACGCTGCTCGCGACCCTGCTGCCGCGCCCGCTCGCCGAGGGCGTGGGCCGGGCGATCAAGGCCGACCGCGTGCTCGCAGACGCCGACGCGAACACGCGCCGCGCCTACGAGATGCGCGCGGCCCGCTCCGAGCCGGGGCTGGAGCCGGCGCCCGAGCAGCCGCTGCTGGAGGAGACGGTCGCCGCCGAGTAGCTCAGGCGGACGTCAGCCAGTCGGCGATCTGGCTGCCGATCAGCGGTCCCTGGTCCTCCTGCAGGAAATGGCCGGCGGCGGCGATCGTGCGCAGCGGCGGGCCGTGAATCGCCTCGACAAAGCGCTCGCCGACGCTCAGCGGCAGCACCGGGTCGGAGTCCGCCCACAGCGTCAGCATCGGGCGGCGGTCCTCGGCCAGCGCCTGCTGCACGCGCTGGCCGGCGGCGGCGCCGGGAGCGTCGGGCGTCCTCGGGATCATCAGCGGAAACGCGCGCGCCCCCGCCTTCGAGGCGGCGTCCGGATACGGCGCGTCGTAGGCCGCGATGACCGCGTCACCAGGGTCGTTCTTGCAGGCGCCGCGCACGAGCATGCCGACCGGAAGATCCTCGGTCCGCTCGACGAAATCGTGAAATGCGACCCACGCGTCGGTCATCTTCTGATGGCCGGTGAACAGCCCGGTGTCGAGAATCACGATCCGCTCGATCCGCTCGCGGTGCTCGACCGCCAGGCGCAGGCCGATCGGGCCGCCCCAGTCGTGCACGACGACCGTCGCGCCGCGGATGTCGAGATCCTCGAGCAGCGCGGCGGCGAGCACGGTATGGCGGTCGTAGGAGTACCAGTCGAGCGCGGTTGGCTTGTCCGAGCGCCCGAAGCCCGCATGGTCCGGCGCGATGCAGCGAAAACCGGCGTCGCGCACCGGCGGGATCACGTGGCGCCACAGGAACGACCAGGTCGGCTCGCCGTGGACGAACACGACCGGCGCGCCCTCGCCCTCGTCGAGGTGGGCGAGGCGCAGCTGATCGACCTCGCGATAGTGCGAGACGAAGGGAAAGTCGGGGAGGCCCTCGAGCGCCTCCTCCGGTGTACGCACGATCGCGGGCATTCGCTCGCGCAGCATACCCGCGGCGCATCGGCTAGGCTCGCGCCGGATGCACACAGCCGCCCTCCATCTGGCGCCCATCCTCGGGGCGGAGAAGAGCAAAGTCCCGTTTTACATCGCGGGCGGAGTGCTCGTCGCGTGGGCGCTGATCGTCTCCTTCGGGCTGGGAATGCGCCGCCCGGACTTCCCCAGCACGCTCGGCGGCCAGCGCGCCGTGATGGCGACGACGGCCCTGCTCGTGCTCGTGACGGTCTCGATGGCGGTCGTGACCTCGGGCGGCGAGGCGAAGAGCACGGCGGCGGCCCAGGCGGCGCCGGCGGCGAGCACACCGCCGGCCACGCAGCCGACCGCGACGAGCGGCTCTCCGGGGACGCCGGCGCCGCCCGCGGGCGCGACGACCCTGCTCGCGCTGCAGGCCAATCCCCAGGGGCAGCTCAGCTACAACACCAAGCAGCTCGCCGCGCACGCGGGCACGGTCACGATCGTGATGACGAACATGGCGCCGTTGGAACACAACGTGACTGTCGCCGAAGGCAGCAAGGTGCTCGGCGCGACGCCGACGTTCGCCGGCGGCACGAGGCGCCTGACGCTGAACCTCAAGCCGGGGAAGTACACGTTCTACTGCTCGGTCCCCGGGCACCGCCAGGCAGGGATGGAAGGCACGTTGAGCATCTCGTGAAGCTCTATGTCTGCTGGGGAACATTCCCCACCCCTCGCCCCGGCGGGCACCCCTGCGCGAACGCGTATCACGCGCTCGAGGACGCCGGCCACGAGCCGGAGGTGATCAAGTCATACGGGTTTGCGCCGCTGCCGAAGGCGCTCAATCAGACGCGCGGCCGCCGCGAGGTCGAAGAGCTGACCGGCAAGCGCTGGGTCCCCGCCCTCGTGCTCGACGACGGCAGCGTGATCGAGGATTCTTCGGCGATCGTCGAGTGGGCGCGCGCGAACCCCGCGTAGACCTGGTGCAGCACGGTCACCGGCTGGCTCGTCCGCCGCGCGGCAAGGCGTATCTCGGTGTCCTTGTCGGCACGCGCGGCAGCGTTGCCCAGCGCCAGCGCAAACATCGCGCTGAGAATCATCGCGGCCACCCCTGAAGCGATGATGATGATCACGGAACCAGCCCCATGATTCTCTCCCCGATCGACGCCCATGTGGACATTCGCACAACCCCCGGACGCCAGTCCAGTCCCCGGCGGCCGCGGATCTCGCTATGACCGTACGTTTTCGTGCTGCAGGGGATTTTCCCTTCCCGCGAGGGCGACGAACCGGCGCAGAACGGGCCGGCGATCGACGCTGCGCGCCCGTCGCGCTCAGGACGACGGCGACAGGCGCGCGGCGAACAGCACGGCGGATACGGACGTTGCGAGGTTGAGGCTCGAGACGCCGGCGCGCATCGGGATGCTGATGCGCGCGTCGGCGGCGGCGAGTAGCTCGTCGCTGAGACCGTGGCGCTCGGTGCCGAAGGCGAGGATCGCGCGCGGGTCGAGCGCGCCCGGATCGAGCGGATCCCCGCCCGGGTCGAGAGCGAGCAGCGGGCGCGAGCACGCGTGCAGTGCATCGAGCTGCTCGAGCTGCGCGACGGGGAGCGCGAACTGCAGGCCGGCGGCGCCGCGCAGCGCATCCGGATGCCACGGGTCGTGCCCGCCGGTGCTCAGCACCGCCGCCGCGTCTGCGGCCGCGGCGACCCGCACGCAGGCGCCCATGTTGCCGAGGTCGCGTGGGTCCTCGAGCACGACGATCGGAGCAGCGCGGCCGTCCGCGAGCGCGCGCGAGAGATCGACCGCAGGGCGCGCGGCGAGCGCGATCACGCCGGTGGCGGGCGCCAGCGGCGCGAGCCGCGCGAAGACCGCCGGGTCGATCTCGCGGGCGAGGCCGCCGATCCGCGCGACGAGGTCAGGCGCGAGCTGCGCGGCCAGGTGCCCGAGTGCGCGCGTGTCCGGCGTGAGGACCTCGAGCGGCTCGGCGCCGAAGCGGAGCGCGTGCTTGAGCGGGTGGAAGCCTTCGAGGACGGCGAGCGTCGGATCGCGCCGTGCGCGCCCGAAGCGCGGGATGAGCGATCCGTCTTGCACTCGGCGATAATGGCAGCTGAGATGAAGCTCGAGGGCATCCACCACATCAGCGCGATCACCGGCGACGCGCCTGGAAACGTCGCGTTCTACGCCGGCGTGCTCGGGCTGCGGATGGTCAAGAAGACCGTCAACCAGGACGAACCGCGGGTCTATCACCTGTTCTACGGCGATGAGCACGGCTCGCCGGGGATGGACCTGACGTTCTTCGAGTACCCGGGTGCGGAGCCCGGGATCGCCGGCTCGGGGATGGTGCACCGGATCGTCTGGCGCGTGTCTTCGCCGGCGGCGCTCGACTTCTGGAAAGAGCGCCTCGGCGTCGCCGGCGTCGCCGCGGAGATCACCGACGGCAGCCTCCTGTTCGCGGATCCCGAGGGCCTCGAACACGAGCTCGTGCCGACGAGCGGCGGCGGCGATCGGCCGCTCAGCGCCGAGTCGCCGGAGATCCCGGCGGAGCACGCGCTGCAGGGGTTCGACGGTGTGCGCGCCTACAGCAACGCGCCGGTGCGCAGCCAGCGACTGCTCGGCGACACGCTAGGGTTTGCGAGGGGAGAGGGCGAGCACTGGGAGGTGCGCGGGGAGCGCAGGGGCGGGTTCTATGCGTATGACCCGGCGCCGCCGGAGATCAATCGGCGCCAGGGTGCAGGGACGGTCCATCACGTCGCATTCGCCGCGAACATCGACGAGATCGAGGATTGGCAGACGCGCCTCACCGACGTCGGCGTGCGCCCGACGCCGGTCGTCGAACGGTTCTACTTCAAATCGGTGTACTTCCGCGAGCCGAGCGGCGTGCTGTTCGAGATCGCGACGATCGGCCCGGGCTTCGCGATCGACGAGGACGAGAAGCATCTCGGCGAGCGGCTGTCGCTGCCGCCGCCGTTCGAGCCGCTGCGCGAGGAGCTCGAGAGCACGCTGACGCCGTTGCCGTATCCGCCGCAATGGCGGCTCGCGGCGCTCGGCTAGCTGTAGAACCTGAGGACGTTGTTCATCCGGTCCTCCTTGGAGGCTGGTGGTGTCAAAGCCCCAGCCCAAGGAGGAGCCGGATGAAGCTGCACGGTAATGCTGCGCTGTCATTTAGGCAGCGCGAGCGGATGGTTCGTCGTGTTGTTGAGGAAGATTGGTCTGTGAGGGAGGCTGTCCTGGCTGCGGAGGTCAGTGCCCGGACTGCGGGGAAGTGGGTCGGCCGGTATCGGCTTGAAGGTTCTGCTGGGTTGTTGGATCGCTCCTCGGCGCCTCTGTTCGTGGCGAACCGCAGCAGCGAGAGCACGATCGAGGCGATCGCCGCGCTCAGACGGCTGCGTTTCACGGGTCCTGAGATCAGCGAGGTGCTCGAGCTGCCGTTCTCGACTGTGTCAGGGATCCTCAAGCGGATCGGGATGGGCCGCCTCGGGCGGCTCGGGATGGAGCCGGCGGAGCGCTACGAACGGACGGTCGCGGGCGAGCTGATCCATATCGACGTGAAGAAGCTCGGACGGATCCAAGGCGGCGCGGGGAAGCGGATCACCGGGGTGCAACGCAATCCCGTGAAGACCCGAACCGACCGCCATGGCATCAGACGCCAGCTAACCGGCTGGGAGTGCGTGCACATCGCGATCGACGACGCGACGCGCCTGGCCTACGCCGAGGTGCTGAGCGACGAGAAGGCCACGACAGCGATCGGCTTCCTGCGGCGGGCGATCGCGTTCTATGAGCGCCACGGCATGCAAGTCCAAGAGCTCTTGACCGATAACGGCTCTCCTTACCGCTCTGCGGTGCACGCGATCGCCTGCCGCGCCTTGGGGATCCGCCATCTCCGCACCAGGCCTTACAGGCCCCAAACGAATGGGAAGGCGGAGAGATTCATCCGCACCATGCTCGGCGGGTGGGCCTACGGAGCGATCTACCGCGACAGCCAAGAGCGCACCGCAGCCCTTGACGGATGGCTATGGACCTACAACCATCGACGACGACATCAAGCCATCGGGCGCCAGACACCCATCAACCGCGCGAACAACCTGCTCGGGTCTTACAGCTAGCTGCTCGCGAGACGCCACACAGAGCCAAAAAAGCAGCTTTTCTGGTGTCCAGAGCAGGCGCGTGTTTATTCACCTCCGCTGTCGGGTCACCCGATAGGGGGATATGAGCAGGGCCGACGGCCATGGAATAGTCGACCAGTGGACGATGCGCATGCGCGTCGCGACGTTCCCTGCTGGCATCTGGCTGACGTACGCGGTGTGCGGCGCCTCGGCGGTCTACCTCGCGCTCACGTGGCAGCAACCGAACCGTATGGCGCTGGCGGCGTTCTTCGGCGCGGCGACGGTTTCAACGGCCCTGATCGCACGGCTGCCGCGGGAGCGGATTGTCGCGAGCCGCTACCGCGAGGCGTTCTTCTTCGGCTGGAGCGTCTGCGACCTGGGATTGATCGTCGCCGGCACGCTGCTCGACGGCGGCACGAAGAGCCCGCTGACGCTGATCTTCTTCGCACCGGTGGTGTTCGCGGCGCTGTCCTATCCGCTCGCCTCGGTGATCGCGGTCGGCAGCCTGACCGTCGCCTCCTACCTGACGATTGCGGTGACTGTCGGTGGCGTCAGCTGGGGATACCAGGTGCTGTTCGCGGCGATGCTCGCGTGCACCGGCGCGATGAGCGCCTGGCAGGCAGGCAACCATGATCGCCAGCGTGCGGCGCTGATGGACGTCTCGCGCACCGACCCGCTGACCGGCTGCCTCAATCGCCGCGGCTTTGAAGAGCGCGCCGTCGCGGAGATCAGCGCCGCCGGCCGTGGCATTCGCGAGGGCGCGGTGCTGCTGCTGGACCTCGACCACTTCAAGCAGGTCAACGACACGCATGGGCACGCCGCCGGCGATGAGCTTCTGCGCTGGGTCGTCAGGACCCTGAAAACGACGGTCCGCCCGAGCGATGCGATCGGGCGCCTGGGCGGCGACGAGTTTGCGGTCCTTTTCGCCGACATCGGGCCCGCCGCGGCGCGCGACAGCGCGGCGCGCGTGACCGAGGCGCTGGGCGAGCGTGCACCGAGCTCGGTGGGCCTGGCGAGCTTCCCGCTGGATGGCACGGAGCTCGAGGAGCTGACGCGCCAGGCCGACAGCCGCCTGTACGCCTCGCGCCGCGGGCGGCCCGAGCACGGCCGCGCGAGCGGCAACGAGCGCCTCAGCTGGGCGAAGACGCTTGCGCATGCCGTCGACATGCGCATGGACGCTCAGCACGAGCACTCGCGAGCGGTCGCCGAGCACTCGGTGGCGATCGCGAAGGCGCTCGGCTGGAACGAGGATCGGCTCGGGATGCTGCGGATCGCGGCGATGCTGCACGACGTCGGCAAGGTCACCGTGCCGGATCGGATCCTCTGCAAGCCGGACACGCTCACGGGCGCGGAGTACGAGCAGATCCAGAAGCACAGCATCGATGGCGCCGAGATCGTCGCCCTGGTCGAGGGCCTCGCGGTGATCGTCCCGTGGATTCGGCACTCGCACGAGCGCTTCGACGGCTCGGGATATCCCGAACGGCTGCAGGGCGAGGCGATTCCGCAGGCCTCGCGGATCATGTTCGTCGCGGACGCGTTCGACGCGATCACGAGCTCGCGCCCGTATCGCGACGCGCGCACCGTCGCGCACGCCCGCGAAGAGCTCGAGCGCAACGCGGGAAGCCAGTTCGATCCGGCCTGCGTCGAGGCGATGCTCGAGCTGATCGACGCGGGCCTGGCGAGCACGGCCGCGCCACTGACGGTCGCCCGGGACGCTCCTCCCGGCGCCCTAGGCGGCGTCGCCGAAGCGGCGTGAGCGCGGAGAGTCCCGCGCCAGCACGGCTCCCCAGTCGGCGTCCTCGATCAGGCCGGGCTCGGTGCTCTGCAGGAACTCCCGCAACAGTGCCGCCAGGCCCTGTGGATCTTCCAGATGGGGGAAGTGAGCGGCCGCGGGAAGCGTCCTGAACAGGCTGCCGGCGATCGCCTGGTGGGCGCGACGGCCATGTGCGAGGGGGATCGTGTTGTCGCGCTCGCCCCACACGATCATCGTCGGCAGCAGCTCGAGCAGGTCGAGGCGATCTGTCGCGTCGACCCTCTGCCCGTGCACATCGATGACTGCACGCAGCGTGTGCAGGAAGGCGCCTCGGGCTTCGGCGTTCTCCAGCGGGCGAAGCGCACGCGCGATCGCCTGCAGATAGATGCCCGCGCCGACGCTGCGCTCGCGCAGGCGCTCGCCCGTCGCGCGCAGGCCGCCGAGCACGCGCGGATGGATCGTCAGCGACAGCAGCAGCGACATTCCCGGCAGCGCCGCCGTGCGCAGCAGCGGGCTGACCTCGCGGCCGAGCCCGCCGCTCGAGATCAGCACGAGGCGCTCGACGCGTTGCGGGAACTGGTAGAAGAACTGCATCGCCACGCCGCCGCCGAGCGAGTGCCCGACGAGGGTCGCGCGGTCGATGCCGATCGCGGCGAGCAGGTCACGGATGCTGGCGGCGTGCGCGCCGAGCGAATAGTCGCCGCGCGGTGCCGCCGAGTCGCCGTGCCCGATCAGATCGGGTGCCACGACCGTGTATTCGGTGGCGAGCTGCTGAGCGACCTCCTGCCAGTGGCTCGAGGAGTTGAGCATGCCGTGGATCAGCACGACCGGAGGGCCGCTGCCGGCGATCCTGTAGATCACGCGACGTCCGTGCAGCGTGATCTCCCACTCCTCAAACAGCGGCGGCGGCGTGGACAACGAGACAGGGCGCCCGCTGCGCTCTGATCGATCCCCGCGGTTGCGTTTGCCCTGGCCGAGTCTCAGCGAGCTACCTCCCCGCGGACCCTAGCAAAGGCCCGAGCGGCTGAGAATCTGCGCTCGCGCCTACCACAGGCGGGTATTTCGCCGTCCGAGCCGCCGCGCGCGAGCGCGTGCGAGCTCGCTCGGATCGAGCCGCTGATCGCCCGGGCCCGCGTGCCCGTCGCGGTCCGCGCGAGCGTCGCGCGGCTCCGCCCACTCGTGCAGGCAGTGGCTCGCCGAGCCGACGCGCCAGCAGGCGCGCTGCAGCTGCTCGCCGATCGCGAACCACGCGTCAGACGAGGCGCCGCGCTCGGCGAGGAGCATTCCCTCGGCCTGCTCGAGCTGCGCGCGCAGGCCCAGCCGGAAGCGCTCGAGCTCCTGCGCCGCGCTCGTGCGCGCCGCGCGCCAGGCGCGGTGCTGGGGCGACTCCGGGAGCGCCACCCCCAGCCCGGCGCGCCGCGCCCGCGCGAGCCGGAGCCGGCCGGCGTCGCTGAGATCCCACGTGGCGATGCCGCGACGTCGCGCGCGCACGAGCGAGCCGTCCGCGTGCAGCACCGCGAGGCGCGCGCTGGCGTGGCGTGCCGCTGCCGAGCGCCGCGCGAGGCCGAGCTGCGCGAGGATCGTCGTGGCCCCGGGCGCCCGCTGCTCGTGGCGGGCGCCGCGCTCGACCGCCGCGAGCACGAGCTCATCGGATGGCCGCTCGCAGGGCGGCGGAAACGTCTGCTGGTCGGGGTCGGGCATGTCGCCTCCGTCTCTCTCGCACGGCTCCCGGGAGGCGCGCCCAGCCGGCCGCTCGGCCCGCGGCCGGCCCTCGACGGCGGCGCTGCGGGACAATCGACGGGCATCGAGGGCGAGCAACTCGGTGCCGGGCCCGGGGTGTTCGCGCACCGCCGGGCCACTATTTCGGGATCGGCTCGAGGCTACGCGTGGACGGGGACGAAACGGCTGGCCGCCGACCGAGCGGGGGTCGACTCGGCGATTAGTGCTATTCGTGACCTCGTGAAGCCGACCTCGGTGACGCTTGCAGGGCACCTGATCCGCGACACCGACGTGCTCCGCCCGGCGCCCGCGCCGGTGGCGCCGGGCGGCTGATCAGATGGACCAGCGCGAGACGCCGTATCTCGATGCGCTCACCGCGTACGCGCGGCGGAGCCCGGCGCGCCTGCACGTGCCCGGGCACAAGGGCGGCCAGGGCGCCGATGCGGGGCTGCTCGAGGGCATCGGCGAGCTCGCGCTGAGACTCGACATCCCGGCGCTGACGTACGGCGTCGACGTCGGCGTCGAGCCGTCTCCGTTCGAGCAGGCACAACGGCTCGCCGCGGAGGCGTGGGGGGCCAAGCGCGCGTGGTTTCTGATCAACGGCGCCTCGCAGGGCAACCTCGCGGCCGGGCTCGCGCTCGCGCACCGCGGCTCCGACGTCGTCGTGCAGCGCAACGCGCACTCGAGCGTGATCGACTCGCTCGTGCTCTCCGGCCTGCGCCCGACGTTCGCCGCGCCCGAGATCGACGCTGAGCTCGGTATCGCCCACTGCCTGACGCCGGAGGCGCTGGACGCGGCGCTGACAGCGACGCCGAACGCGGTCGGCGCGTGGGTGATCTCACCGACCTACTTCGGCGCGGCGGCGGACATCCGCGGGCTCGCCCTCGTAGCCCACGAGCACGGCGTCGCGCTGGTCGCGGACGAGGCCTGGGGCGCGCACATGGCCTTCCACGAGGCGCTGCCCGAACACGCGCTGAAGGCCGGCGCGGACCTCGTGATCTCGAGTACGCATAAGATCGTCGGCAGCCTCACGCAGTCGGCGATGCTGCATCTCGGGCACGATGCCGGCGCGGTGCTCGGTGAGGACACGGTCGACCGCGCGGTCACGCTGACGGAGTCGACGAGCCCCAGCGCGCTGCTGTGCGCATCGCTCGACGCCGCCCGCCGCCAGGCCGCCGTGCACGGCCGCGAGCTGCTCGAGCACACGATGGCCGCGCTCGCGCAGGCGCGCGAGCAGATCCGCATGATCGGCGGGCTCGAGGTGCTCGACGAGCGCCTTGCCGGGCGTCCCGGGGTGTTCGCGTATGACCCGCTGCGCCTCGCCGTCGACATCCGCGGGATCGCGGCGAGCGGGTATGAGCTCGCGCCGCTGCTGCGCGAGATCGACGACATCAACCTCGAGCTCTACGGGCAGAACGTCGTGGTCGCGGTGTTCGGCATGGGCGAGCGGGTGATGGGCGAGGCGGCAAGGCTCGTCGACGCGCTGCGGATCGCGGTGGAGCGGGTCGGCCGCGCGCCGGAGGGCGCGACCGCGAGCTTCGCTGCCGCGCCGCCTTGGGGGGAGCTCGCGATGACGCCGCGCGAGGCCTATCTCGGCGCGCAGGAGGTCGTGCCGGCGAGCGAGGCGGCGGGGCGCATCGCGGCGGAGTCGCTGGCGACGTATCCGCCGGGGATCCCGAACGTGCTGCCGGGCGAGCGGCTGACCACCGAGACGCTCGCCTACGTGCAGGGGACGCTAGAGCTGGGCGGCAGCGTGCGCGGGGCGAGCGACCGCCTGCTGCGCACCGTCCGCGTCGTCGTCGAGACGCCGTCGCGCTAGCCCGCGACGCCGACGACGGCCAGCAGCCAGCGCGCGAACAGCTCGCGCGCGAGCGCGGTCGCGAAGGGCGCCGCGGCGCTCACCTCGGCGACGAGCTCGCCGAGCGGGTTCTCGCCAGGAAGCTGCTCGACGCTGCCCGCGTACGCGGGCACACGACCCCATTCGGCGACGAGCGCGGGCGTCACCTCGAGGTGGAACTGGAGCGCGTAGGCCCGGCCGATCACGAACGCCTGCTGCTCATACAGCGGGGAGCGCGCAAGCTGCACAGCTCCGGCGGGCAGCGCGAACGTGTCGCCGTGCCACTGCAGCGCCGCGAACGTCGCGGGCGCGTCGGCGAACACCGGGTCCGCAGCCGCCGCTGCGGTGAGCTCCACGGACAGCACGCCGACCTCGGGCTCAGGGCCCGTGCTGACTGGCGCGCCGAGGCTCGCCGCCAGCAGCTGCGCCCCGAGGCAGACGCCCCAGAACGGCATGCCGGCATGCACCGCCTCGGCGATCAGCCGCTTCTCGGCGCCGAGCCATGGCAGCGTCGACTCGTCGCACGCGCCCATCGGCCCGCCCATCGCGACGATCGCGCTGTAGTCGCGCCAGTCGGGCAGCCGCTCCCCCGCGTAGGGATGCACGGCCTGCAGCGAGAGGCCGCGATCGCGCAGCTCATCGGCATACGCGGCCGCCGGCTCGCAGCCGATGTGCTGCAGGACGAGGATCGGCTTGACCGTCTGCGAGCCGCTCATGGCGGCGAAGTGTAGGGGCGACCGCGGTCTATGATCGCGCTGTGCGCAGGCGCCGAGGATGACCTACTCGATCGTCGCCCGCGACGAGCACAGCGGCGAGCTCGGCGTCGCCGTCCAGTCGCACTGGTTCTCGGTCGGACCGATCGTGCCGTGGGCGCAGGCCGGCGTCGGCGCGGTCGCGACGCAGGCCAACGTCGAGGTCTCCTACGGCCCGCGCGCGCTGTCGCTGCTCGCGACCGGGAGCAGCGCCGCGGAGGCGCTCGAGCGGCTCACCGCAGAGGACTCGGGCGCGGCCACCCGCCAGGTCGCGGTCGTCGACGCGGCGGGGCGCACGGCGGCGCACACGGGCACGCAGTGCATGGCCGCGGCCGGTGACATCAGCGGCGCGGGCGTCTCCTGCCAGGCGAACATCATGGCTAACGACACGGTCTGGGGCGCGATGCTCGAGGCCTATCAAGGCGGCGGCCGCGCGCTGCGCGAACGCCTGCTGCGCGCGCTGGACGCCGCGGAGGCGGCCGGCGGGGACCTGCGCGGGCGCCAGTCGGCTGCGATCCTGATCGTTCCCGCCGCCGGCGAGCCATGGGAGTCGCTGCTGTCGCTGCGCGTCGAGGACCACGAGGAGCCGTTGCGCGAGCTGCGCCGGCTGTGCGAGCTGCAGGACGCGTATGCGCTCGCCGGCGACGCGGATGCGCTCGCCGGCGCAGGCGAGCACGAGCGGGCTGCCGCCCTGTACCGGCGCGCGGCCGAGCTGGCGCCGGGGAACGACGAGCTGGGGTTCTGGGCGGGGCTCAGCGCGGCGTATCTCGGTGACATCGACGGAGGCGTGCGGCTGGTCGCCGAGGCGATCGCCGTGCAGCCCGGCTGGCTCGAGCTGCTCGGGCGGCTGACAGCCGACGCGGCGCCGGGCGTCGAGCAGGTGCGCGCGCGGCTCAGCCCCCGTCCTTGACGGCCTGCAGGGTGAACGAGTGGGCGAGGCGCTCGGGCCTGTCGCTGAGGCGGAACTCACCGCCGTCGAGCTCGTCCATCTGACCGGGGAACGCATCCCAGGGGACGCTGTCGTGCTCGGCCAGGCCGGTAATGCGAAACCCCCGTGAGAGCAGCGCCGTGACGGTCTCGCCGATGCTGTGGCTCCAGTTGTGAATGACGTTGTGCTCGAAGGTGTGATCGCCCCGGACGTAGGTCCCCGGCTCGTCGAAGACAAGCGCGCGCTCGTGCTCGAAGTAGGGGTGTTCGAGCACCATCAGGCGGTCCGGCCGGCTGTCCGCGAGCGACCACAGCATCGGATGCCCCTCGCGCATGAACAGCCGCCCGCCCGGCTCCAGCAGCGCGTCGACGACGGCCGCCCAGCGATCGATGCTCGGCAGCCAGCAGATCGCACCGATGCCCGTGTAGACGAGGTCGAACCGCCTGCCGCCCAGTGCGCCCGGGGCGTCGTACAGCTCGGACTCGACGAACTCGAGCTCGGCGCCGGTCGCCGCCGCGAGACTCCGCGCCTGCTCGAGCGCGGGAGGCGAGAAGTCGAGGCCGGTCATGCTTGCGCCGAGCCGCGCCAGCGAGAGCGTGTCGGTGCCGATGTGACATTGCAGGTGGATGCCCTGCAGCCCGGCGATCTCGCCGAGGCGCGGAAGGTCGAAGCGGACGACGCCGCTCAGATAGCTCGGGTCCGCGAGGAACCGGGCGACCGCGTAGTCGGGCGAGGCGACGTGCGCGGCGACGCGCTCATCCCAGTTGGCGCGGTTGACGGAGCGATAGTCGGACATCGAGCTCAGTCTCGCATCCCCTCGCGCGACCCGAAGCCGGCCCGGCCCGCGCTCACGCCGGAGCCGTTCCGCTGCGGCAGGTGGCCGGCGCGGTTCGCCGGCAGCCGGCCGGCTGCTGGACAACGGCCGATGGAGCTAGGGGTGTGTGGTTGCAGCACATAGTGGACTGATGTCTCGGGAGATGCTGGACGCCTACGAAAGGCGGCTGGCATGGGGTTGGCGCGGTATGTGGTGGATGCGGTGTTGTTGGAGGGCCGCAGCGCGCGTGAGGTGGCGGCTGCTCATGGGATCAGCAAGAGCTGGATTTATGTGTTGATTGAGCGGTTCCGCGCTGGTGGCTATGAGGCGCTTGAGCCGCGTTCTCGGCGGCCTCGTTCTTGTTCGCATCAGACGCCGGGGACGATCCAGCGGATCGTGGAGTTGCGTCGAGGCTCGCGGGCGAAGGCCATGATTGTGGGCCCGTGACGATCGTGCATCACCTCGCGCGGGCTGGTGTGCCAGCCCCTTCGACGGGGACGATCTGGCGGGTCCTCAAGCGCGAGGGGCGGATCGGAGGGTGTCCGATCTTCTGTGTGTGAGGTCGGGCGTTGGTTGTTGGTCAGTCTGGGAGTCGGTCTCCGAAGTGGATCTTGAGGCCTCGTAGTGCTGCTGTCCAGTTGTATGCTTGCCGCCATTTCCCTCGGCTCTGAGGATCGCGAGGTAGATGAGCTTGGTCGCGGCTTGCTCGTCGGGGAAGTGTCCGCGGGTCTTGATGCTCTTGCGGATCTGGCGGTTGAGGTTCTCGATGCTGTTTGTCGTGTAGACCGCGCGGCGAAGATCGGCGGGCAGTGACAGGAACGGGGTGATGTAGGTCCAGCGCTCTCGCCAGGACGCGGCGATCATCGGGTACTTGGCGCCCCAGAGTCTCGTCGAACGCGCTCCAACGCGTGCTCGGCGGCCTCGGCGTTCACGGCGCCGTAGACGGGCTTCAGGCGCGGCCGCGACCTTCTTGCGGTCCTGGTAGGCGACGTAGCGCATCGAGCTCGAGCGGATCTGGTGAACGATGCATGTCTGTACCCACGCTTGGGGGAACACGGCCTCGATCGCCTCGGGGAACCCGGTGAGCCCGTCGACGCAGCGATCAGGACATCCTCGACGCCGCGGTGGTGCAGGTCGTTGAGCACCGCGAGCCAGAACTTCGCGCCCTCGGTCTCCTGCCACCACAGCCCGAGCACCTCGCGCTCCCCTCGACGCTGACGCCGATCGCGAGGTAGCAGGCGCGGGTCCGGACGGACGCGGTCCTCGCGGACCTTGACCATCAGCGCGTCGAGGTAGACGATCGGGTAGACGCGCTCCAGCGGCCGGGTCCGCCACGCCTGTACGTCGGCGAGCACGGCGTCAGTGACGCGGCTGATCGTGTCCCGGCCGAGCGCGTGGTGCCGTAGAGGCGCTGCAGGTGGCTCTCGATGTCGCGGACCGACATGCCGCCGGCGTACAGGTCGAGGATCTTCTCGTCCAGCCCCGCCAGGCGCGTCTGGCGCTTGGCGACCAGCTGCGGCTCAAACGTCCCTGACGGTCCCGGGGGGTCTTGACGTCGACCGGGCCGAGCTCGGTCTGCACCGTCTTTGCCGTCGACCCGTTGCGGACGTTCCCGGCGCCGCCCGGCGGCGCCTGCCCGGGCGGGTAGCCGAGATGGTCGGTCAGCTCGCGCGCCGAGCGCGGTCTCGATCACCCGCCCGGCGAGCTGGGTCAACAGGCCGCCCGGCCCGGTGATCTCGCTCCGGGTCGAGGCCCTTCAGCGCGTCCTCGAGCTCATCCCGCGGCAGCAAGCCCGGCGAGCCGGTCGAGCGCGGCTCCCGGTCGCTCCGAGCACGGACACGACTCAGCATCAGACACGCCCTCGATGGTGGCGGACTTCGTGTTCTTCGTGGTGGTGGTCATGGGGGTCCTTTCCGGCCGCGCCCACCCCGGGATCGCCGCTCGCCCTCCGGGCTCCGCGTCGAACCGGGCGCGGCACACAAGCCGATCGTTCACCCAAACCCCACACACTTCATCGGACACACCCGCCGATCGTCGCTCAGCCTCAGAAGCGGCCGCGCAGCAGTCTGATCCGTTTCCAGGCCGAGCTGCCGAACGAGTTGTGGCAAGTCGACATCACGCATTGGCAGCTCGCCGAGGGGGAGCACGCCGAGATCCTCAACGTGATCGATGATCACTCGCGGCTGTTCATCTGCTCCCACGCCTATGGCTACGTCAAAGCTGGCGACGTCGTTGAGAGCTTCCACCGCGCCGCAGAGCTCCACGGTTTGCCGGCCGCGCTGCTCTCAGACAACGGCGCCGTGTTCACCGGCACCGCCCGCCACGGCAAGGTGGCGTTGCAAACAGAGCTCGAGCGGCTCGGTGTCGCGGCGAAGAACTCGCGGCCCTACCACCCCCAGACCTGCGGCAAGATCGAGCGTCTGCACCAGACCTTGAAGCGCTACCTCGATGCGCAGCAGTCCGCGGCTACGCTCAGCGACCTCCAAGCCCAGCTCGACGCGTTCGTCCACTACTACAACCACATCCGCCCGCACAGAGCCTCACAGGCAGCACACCGCTACAGGCCTACAGCAGTCGCATCAAAGCCCAGCCCGCCAGCCAGCCGACGAACGGCTACTTCCGGGTCCGCCAAGACAAGGTCGACGCGACCGGCAAGGTCAGCCTGCGGCACCTCAGCCGGCTCTACAAAATCGGCGTCGGACGAGCCCACAAAGGCCAGCCGGTCAAGCTCCTCATCGCCGACCTAGACATCCGCGTCATCGACCTCAACGGCCAGCTCCTACGCCAGCTCACGCTTGACCCCACGCGCACCTACCAGCCCCTCACAGCCCCCGAAGCTGTCCATCATCTCCCGAGACACGCGTCCAGCATGTCCCGAGACACAACACGATGGAGCTAGGGGTGTGTGGTTTCAGCACATGGGCGACACGTGTGTCAGGACATAGGAGACACCAACGTGAGGGAGTCTTCCTGTGGAGATGGCGCGGTATCTCATCGAGGCGCACGTGCTGGAGGGGCGTTCGGTTAGCGAGCTGGCGGCTGCGCACGGGGTTCATCGCAGCTGGATCTACAAGCTTCTTGCTCGCTACCGCGAGGGTGGGGCTATGAGGCCCTTGCCCCGCGCTCCAGAAAGCCCCGTTCCTGCAAGCACGAGACTCCGCAGTCGGTTGTGGGCGAGATCGTCAAGCTGCGCCGCGAGCTGGCGGGGCAGGGCTATGACGCCGGCGCGGCGACGATCGCCTTCCACCTCGCACAGGAGCTCGAGGCCCAAGCGGTGCCCTCGCTCTCGACCATCTGGCGGATCCTCAGAAACGAGAGGGCTTGGTCGTTGCCCAGCCCCAGAAGCGCCCACGCAGCTCCCTGATCCGCTTTCAGGCTGAGCTGCCAAATGAGATGTGGCAGGTCGACATCACGCACTGCCAGCTCGCCGACGCTCGAGCACGCCGGAGATCCTCAACGTGATCGATGATCACTCGCGTCTGTTCATCTGCTCGCACGCCTACGGCTACGTCAAAGCCGGCGATGTCGTTGAGAGCTTCCACCGCGCCGCAGAGCTGCACGGGCTACCCGCATCGCTGCTCAGCGACAACGGCGCTGTCTTCTCGGGCACTGCGCGCCACGGCAAGGTGGCGCTACAGACGGAGCTCGAGGCACTCGGCGTCGCGGCGAAGAACTCACGGCCCTATCACCCGCAGACCTGCGGCAAGGTGGAGCGCCTGCACCAGACGCTCAAGCGCTACCTGGAGAAGCAGCGCCCGCCACACACGCTCGCAGAGCTGCAGGGCCAGCTCGATGACTTCCTGCACTACTACAACCACATCAGGCCCCACAGAGCCCTTCACGGGCGCACACCGCTTCAGGCCTACAGCGCACGCCTGAAGGCCAAGCCAGTGGGCTCGGGCCGAAGAACCCACTTCCGCGTCAGCGAGGACAAGGTCGATGAGACCGGCAAGGTCAGCCTGCGCTACTGCAGCCAGCTCTACAAAATCGGCATCGGCAGAGCCCACACGGGCCTGACAGTCAAGCTCCTGATCGCCGATGAGCAAATCCGGGTCGTCGATCGCGACGGGCGCCTGATCCGAGAGCTGACGCTCGATCCGAGCCGCAAATACCAGCCCCTAAGGCCGGCCTTAGCTGTCTACTATCTCCGCGACATCTGTCTCCGCATGTCCCGAGACACAACACGATGGAGCTAGGGGGACTCGAACCCCCGACCTCCTGGGTGCGATCCAGGCGCTCTCCCAACTGAGCTATAGCCCCGCGGATGCGGGCCGCTGGCGATGCGGTCGGCCGAGGAAGTGTAGTCGCATGAGGCGGGCCAGCGAGGCCAGTAAGGTTTGCAGGCGCAATGGGATTGCTCGACGACGCCATCCGCGAACACCTGGAGCTGAAGCGCAGCCACGGTGCCGATCCGAACGAGGTTGCTCGTGAGGAGCACGAGGCGCTCGAGCCGGTCTTCGCGGACGGCCAAGGCGCTGCCCACGCCGAGGAGCCGCCCGCGCCGCCGGCCGGGATCGAGGGCGCGGCCGAGGACGGCGCAGCGGACGCGGCCGCACAGCCTCCAGCCGCCGACTTCTCGACCGTCGGGCAGGAGACGGCCGAGTTCGACATGCGCGCCGTGCTCGCCGATGACGGCGATCCGCCCGAGAGCCCCGAGCCGGAGGACGCCTCCGGCCAGGAGCGGCTCAGCTTCGAGTAGGCCGTGGCGCTCCGGAGGGCGCTCGAGTGCTCGGCTGTGCCCTAGACTCGGTGTCGCACGGGGCCATAGCTCAGCTGGGAGAGCGCCTGCT
>CAWHAB010000002.1:0-16983 GCA_963827105.1 uncultured Solirubrobacteraceae bacterium
CCGCGCGCGCCACATTCCCCGGTCTCTGAGCCGCCCCGAGGCGAACCGGGATCGACGAAGACCGGGGTGTTAGCGAGTCCGCGATGCCAGCTCAACCCGAGCGTGGATGCCGCTCCGGGATGGGCTCAACGGGGCCGCGTCCTGAGTGATGTCCATGCCAACGTGATCGATCTTCTCAGCATTGAGACGACGCGCCTCTTCGAACGTCTGCCTGACATCCCGCAACGCGGCTGCGCGTTGACGCGCGGCGCACGAGTACTCACAACCCTGACGCGCGATGCGCCAAACGAGCGACGGCATGCAGGGCATGGCGGATAGAGCGCGAGCTCCTCCGTCTGCTCGTCGGTCATAAGCACCGTCGAGAGCTCGTCTGTCGCCACGTCACCCGGAAGACTGGCTCGCGCGACTTGGCGGTCGCCGTCGTCGCGAATGATGCACAACATCGATCGGAGCCTGACGCCGTCGTTCATTCGACCGGCCCGAGCTCGAGACCGAACTCGAGTTCGTGTACCTCGCGGGTCGCCATCGCCCCCGACAGCTGAGAGCGCGCCGTGACTGTGACCACGAGATTCGAGTCCACAACCACGTCGAGGTCGAGTCGCTGGCCAGCGGTCCAAGCTCGTCGTCGACCGGAAGAAGCAGCGTGCCGTACATGCGTCGGGGGTCAAGTGGCTGCGCTCTTCGAGGATCCACGGGCCGCGTGAGTATGAACCGAGCGCGTCCATCGCGAGGATCGACGCAGTGCACTGGAAATCTCGCGAACTCATTGTCCTCATCCACCGGAAGGTTCGTACCAGCAGGCAGCAGCTCGGCGGGGTGGTCGTCTGCAAGCGTTAGCTCGAACGGCTTCGCAAGCTGGAGCCGGCGACCGTCGTAGGCGATCCACGCAGCGCCATAGGAGATGAGCCTGTCGGCGTCCGGACGCGCGGCACTCGCTCCAGCCCGAAGCGGTGCTGAAGCATGTGTCGGACTAGCGGCATGCGACTCATGCCCCCCGTGAGGAGCACAAGGCCGAGCTCGGCGTCCTGTATCCGTGCGTCCGAGGATTGCGCTGATCGCTTCAACCGCCTGATTGACGAAGTGCTCAGTCCAGTGCTCGAGGTCGGCTTTGGTCACCTCGTCGTCGATGTTCGCGGCGTCACGATCAATGGCGAGGTAGTTCGCGACGAAGACCACTGCATCATCCTGGTCGGAGAGCTCCTTCTTGGCGCGCTCGCAGCGGTTCAGCAGACGCGATCTCGCGCCAACCTGCACGGGCTCCAGCGACTGAAGTCCGTGGCGGGCAGCATGCGCTGGAGCACGTGGTTGCGGATAAGCTCGTCGAACCGGTCGCCTCCGACGCGATGCTCGCCGCGGCTGCCGAATTGGACCAGCGTCCGCCCCGCGATGCGTGCGAGCGTAAGATCAAGCGTCCCGCCGCCCCAGTCGACGACGAGAATCGGAGACTCGCCGAGCTCCGCGACCCTCTGCTCTAGGCCCCTGCCACGCAGGTACGCGTACAGCGCGGCTAGAGGCTCATGGACAAACTGGTGGATGTTCAGGCCGACATCCCGCGCGGCTTCGCGCAGCTCGATGCGACCTCGGCCGTCCATATCGACAGGAACCGTCATCACAGCGTGCTCGAAGCCGCGAGCCGGATCCGCGGCCCTTGCGTGGGCGACTACGTGCCTTATAACGTGCGCGGCGAGCTCGCGTGGGGTGCGCGCGATCCCCCCCGCCGTGAGACGCTGACCGGATCCGAGGTATGACTTGGGCGAACGCACCGCGTTGTCGCCGACCACCCCGATGCGGCCGTCTCCAGGGACGCGTACGCCTCGCGGCCGACCAGCACTCGGTCTCCGTAAAACGCAACGACCGACGGATGAGGAGCGTCCCCGTCCAGGTAATCGATCAGCTCCGGCGCGTCGTCGGAAACCGCGACCTGGGACGCGAGTGTGTTCGTCGTACCGAAATCTAGTCCGAAGAGGTCAGCCATAGGATCTCCTTGTCAATTCCTCGCAAAGCGTCTTCGACCATCCGCCGCATCACCCGCTCGTTCGCCGGTGTCACCTCCCCAGCCTCCCGCGCCGTTTCGAGGGTGGTGCGGAGTTGCCCTGTCAGAAACGACAACGCTCGCGCCCTGACCGCCGAAGTGTCGCTACGCCGCAGCGAACCCGCATCCCGTAGTTGGTCGCTCAGTGCGACGATCTGCTGACGAGCCGATTCGAGTTCGCCCCTAAGATCTTGACGGTCCGCTCGCGATCATCGAGCGCCTCGAGAGCCGCAGCCGTTGCAGCCTTGGCATCGCGCTCGCCCGCGCGTGCCGCGTCGCATTCGACCTGCGCCTCGGCTGCCATCTGTCTCCAGGGCTCGATCAGAGCGAGCATCTGGCGCAGGTTGTTGGTCGTCATGCGAACGTCGGCGATCTGGGCCAAGCGCTCGCGCCGCGGGTTCGAGGATTCCGAGGGCTGCCGCTCCTCCGGGAAGGCGCCCCTTAGGATCGGGATTGCGGCCTCCATCGAAAGACCCGCGTCCACAAGAATCTCCAGCGCCAACAGGATCATGTTCAGGGCTCGGCGAGTCAAAGCCTTGTCCTGAAGCTGAGGCGCTTCCGAAGCAACGACTTCCGCGAAGCGCTCGACGGCAGGGACGGTCCACATTCCGCAGCGCGGCTCCGGCCGACGTCGAGTCGAGCACCTGCCGCGCGAAGCCAACCGCAGCATCCTCGAACCGCCGCTCGAAGCGCGACCGCGCCACTCGCACGAGCGATCGCACACGCCGAAGGTCCGGATCACGCTCAATGACCAGTTCTAGGGCTCGCTCGACGTCCTCGGGATCGAAACGCGAACTCTCTCCACGATGCATCGTGCCTAGAAGCCGCCCGGCGAGATCCTCGCCTTTCTCGGCAGACAAGAACTCGACGAGCGTTTGGACGCCGCTTGCCTTTGGATCGGCCACGCTCTTCAGTCGTATCGACTGACTCGGTGTCGCGGGCCGTCTTGGCTCTCGGTTTCTTGGCCGTCAACCCGCGAGCCTCGCTGACAGTGCCGCGAATGTCGGGTCGTTCGCGAGCGCAAGCACCGTGCGCCTACGGTCGTCTGGAGAGGCTCGCCTGGCCCGCCAGCGTCGAGGAAGGGCCAGTACCTGCAGCGTGGTCCAGGCTGATCGTCTGTGGCGCTTCGGCTAGTCGTAGGAGCGCCGTGACTGCGGCCCGCCGACGGGTTTTGTCGACAAGGTCTCGATGGAGCTGAATCAAGGTGTGGGTGGCGTCGTCGACCGGGCAGACGCCTCCTTCCTCTGCGGGTGTCCGTTTAGGATCCCGCGACGCCTCCCCCCGTGAAAACGCTGCCAGGTCGGTTACGCACGCGTCGAGCTCAGGGATGCCGGACGGTACCACCTCGTTGAAGACGTTGAGATTGAAGCGGATCACTCCGGCGACCGCGCGCGCAAGTGGGCGCGATGGATATTGCACCAGCTCGTGGAGCGCTCGGCCAAGATGATCGCGATGCGTCGCGTACGGCAAGTGGGTGCCGATCAGCCCTCCGTCCTTCTGTAGAATCCCGCGGAGGTCGCTGTGCAGCCCGTCGGCGTAGGGGCGCGCTCCGCCAGCTTGATCATCGCCCCCGTCAGCGAAGTCGTCAAGGCTTGTAAGCGTGATCTTCTGGCCGACGACACGGGCGAATAGATCGTCAACGGCGTTGAGCTCATCCGCGCTCGGAATAAGGAACCGAAAGTCGATTGTACAGCAGGAGCACGCCCCATCCGCGCGCTCGTTGAACAGCTGAACCCGCACTGCTCCGGTCTTGATCGCCGCTAGGCGGGAGCCGATCTCGTTGGGCGTCATGGGACCGACCGGCTTGCCGTCGATTGAAAGCAACGCCGCGGTCACGTTCGCGGTAGACACCGAGTCCGCGGTGATAGAGGTGCGAATCGGGACGGCCTCGCCCACCTGGCATACGGTGCCGCTTACGACCAACGTGGGGGCCGCCACCGGATGCTCGTGGCGCAGGTGCTCGATCAACCAGTAGATGGGCCGGTCGTCCCGCAAACGGGGCACGTGAGCAGCGCAGCGCGCGGCTGTCCGATCTCAGACTCGCCGATACTGGCTTGATGATCGACAAACCGATCAAATAGGTATCCGTAGGTCACTCTCGGGGTGTCCGGCCGCTTACTGGCGAAGATAAATGCGGGTGGTGCGTGAGGCTGCGTCCGCTCGTTCGGCAGGAGCTCACGCCAGGCTACACGGAGGCACCAGCCAACTGACCGATCCCGGGCATCCTGCCCGAGAAGCAAGGCTCGCACGACGAGCGCATTCGAGCAACGCGGGATCGGCTCGCGGGCCTCCGCCGCCAAATTGGTACGAAATTGGTACGAATTCCGCCGAGATCAGCGGGCCGCCAGCCCACGAAAAAACCCCGCCTGAGCGGGGCTTTTCCTCCATAGCGGGGGCGGGATTCGAACCCGCGACCTTCGGGTTATGAGCCCGACGAGCTACCAGACTGCTCCACCCCGCGGCGAGGTCTTTGGTTCTAGCACAAACCACCTGCCGTCGCAGACCCCCTGGCCCCGTCGTTCCCCGCTGCCGGCGGGCGCCGCCTGCTCGTGCCCCGGTGCCTCGCCGCGGCAACCGCCTCCACTAGCATCCGCGCCCTCATGCGCGTAGCTGTCGTCGACATCGGCTCGAACTCCACGCGACTGCTGATCGCGGACGTCGACGCCGGCGGGCGCGTCTCGGAGTTCGTCCGCCGCTCGCAGGTCACGCGCCTCGGCAACGGCGTCGACGCCAACGGGAAGCTCGTCCCGAGGCCATGCAGCGGGTCTTCGCCACGCTCGACGAGTACCACCGCCAGATCGTCGAGCATGGCTGCGAGGCGAAGCTTGCGGTCCTGACCAGCGCCGTGCGCGACGCCAGCAACGGCCCCGAGTTCACGCAGCACGTCCGCGAGGACTACGAACTCGACGCCCGCACGCTCAGCGGCGACGAGGAGGCGCAGCTGACGTTTCTCGGCGCGATCAGCGGGCGGGACGCCGCCGATCGTGCCGACCGTCGTGATCGACATCGGCGGCGGGTCGACCGAGTTCGTCGTCGGTGAGGGGCACACGGCCAGGTTTCACGTGTCCACGCCAGCCGGCGTCGTACGCATGAGCGAGCGGCACATCCACACCGATCCGCCCACGGGCGAGGAGATCGACGCCCTGGCCGTCGATGTGCGCAAGGTGTTCGCGCGACGGGCTGCCAGCCGCCGAGCGTGAACGGGTCGCGGCCGCGGATCGCCGTGGCGGGCACCGCCACCTCGGCTGCCGCGATCGACCAGGCGCTCGTGCCCTACGACCCGGCCAGGGTGCACGGCTACCGGCTCTCGCTCGCCACCGTCGAGCAACTGCTGCACGGATGGCCTCGATGACCGAGCCCCAGCGGCGCGAGGTGGCCGGCCTGCACCCCGATCGGGCGCCCACCATCGTCGCCGGCATGGTCATGCTCGCCGAGGCGATGCGCGCGTTCGGTCTCGACCAGGTCGAGGTGTCCGAGCACGACATCCTGCGTGGCGGCGCCCTGCGACTCGCCGGCCGTGATTGAGCTCCGCGCCCCCTTGGACGAATGTTCGATTGCTCGGGCACGGCGCCGGAGCGGATACTGACCCGGTCAGCAGGTGAAGGCGGGCCATTGACGGCCGCTGACTCGCTGTCACATAGGTTCAGGCGTTATTTGCCGTCTGACGGCACCTCCCGCTGGACCAAACTACCCCGGCCTTTTTGGTACGTACCCCTGCCCGTCCTGAGGGCCAGCTAGAAGGCCGCCCAATGGGCGGCTTCTGCTTTCTGCAGCGGGCTCGGCGGTTACCGCGAGCGGCGCGGAACGCACCGACGGGTCGAGTCAGCACGTTGACGCGAGGGCGATCCTCGCGAGGGCGCGCAGCGCGCACCAGCTCGCCGTGCCCGCCCAGCGCCCGCACCACCTCGTCGTAGCGCGTTTCGGGGCGCAGCTCGGCCGCCACCGAATAACCGTAGAGAAGCTCCATCGGATGCTTCTCGAGACCCCAGATGCCGTTGTTGCCCACCACCGCAACCACGTTGGCGCCGTGGCGCACCAGCGTGTCGAACTCCATCGCCGAGAAGCCCAGCGCACCGTCGCCCAGCAGTAGGACGACCTGCTGCTGCGGGCGCGCGAGCTTCGCCGCCAGCGCGTAGCCCGGACCGGTGCCCAGGCAGCCGAACGGCCCCGGATCAAGCCAGCAGCCCGGCGTGAAGCTGTCGACCACACGGCCCGCGAAGGACACGAAGTCGCCGCCGTCGCCGATCACGATCGCGTCGCGTGCGAGCGCCGCGCGGAGCTCGCCGTAGAGGCGCAGCGGGTGCAGCGGCGCGCGATCGTCCTGCATCTCGGCGCGCTCGGCCTCGCGCAGCACGTCTCCCGCTCGCGCAGCCCGGTCAGCCCAGCGCTGCGCTCGCGGCGGTCGCCGCCCGCGCGCAGCGTTCGCGCAGGCCGGCGAGCGCGGCGGGAGCGCGCCATAGCACTCGACCGCGACGGGCCGCGGGTGGGCGCGCTCAGGCGGCGCGACGTCGACGACGACGATCTGCGGCCTGCGGGTGAACGCACCGCCGAAGCCGAGGCGGAAGTCCATCGGCACACCGATACCAGCGCCACGACGGCGGCTTCGCAACGCCATCGAGCGTGTGCGCGAGAAGAACAGCTCGTGGTCGGCCGGCACGCAGCCGCGTGCCTGGCCGTTCAGGTACACCGGGCGCCGAGCGTCTGCGCGAGCTCGAGCAGCGCGTGCTCGCCGCGGCCCCAGTAGATATCCGTGCCCGCCATCACCACGGGCCGCTCCGCGCCGCGCAGCAACTCGGCCGCACGATCGAGTCGCCTCGTCGCCGGGAGGATCCGCCGCGTCCGGTGGCGCGCGGCGGCGCCTGCCGCCGGCCCGCCGGCGTCGGGCGCCACGAACACGAAGTCGATCGGCAGGTCCACGAACATCGGGCCGCACGTGCGGCGCCTGCGCCACCGCGAACGCGCTCATCGACGAGCTCCGGGATCTCCTCGGTGCTGCCCGCGTCGCCGCCAGCTTCGTCAGCGGGCGCACGAACGGCAGGTGGTCGATCTCCTGCAGCGAGCCCTGCCCCCAGCGCTGCGCCGGCGCACGGCCCGCCGAGCACGACGATCGGCGAGTGGTTGGCCTGCGCCGAGGCGATCGCGCTCATCCCGTTCGTCACGCCCGGGCCCCGCCGTCAGCGCGCACACGCCGACGCTGGCGCGTGACCTTCGCCCAGCCCTCCGCCGCGAACGCGGCGGTGGACTCGTGGCGCACGTCGACGATCGCGATGCCCTCCTCGCGGCAGCCGTCATAGATCGGGAACAGATGCCCGCCCGAGAGCGTGAACAGCGTGCTCACGCCGTGCGCCTTCAGCCGCCGTGCGATCAGCCGGCCGCCGTGGAAGGTCTGCGTCTCCTGCGCGCTCTCCGTCGCCATCGCGCCGACTCTATCCGCTGAGCAGCGCCGCCGGCATGCGACCATGGCGGTGCCCGGGGCTGGATCCGCACCCGCAGGCCCTCGCACGCGGCAGGTTCTAGTCTGCCGGCTCTGCCGGTTCGTCCACCCGGCGCCGCGCCGTTCGCGAAGCCGCGTCGAGATCCGACTGAGGCCAAAACCGCAACTTTTCCGGTTTTACGGGGTATTTACCAGGGACAGCGACGATAGGACTGTCCGATGGAGGCATCAGCACTAGCGACTCGAGGCGGCACGACGGGCCTGCGCGGCCCGTCGCCTTTGCTGCGCCTGCAGTCCGACGAGCGCCTGATCGCCCTCACCCGCCGCGGCCAGCACGCCGCCTTCGAGACGCTCTGCTCGCGCTACCAGGCCCGCCTGCTCGCCTTCTGCCGGCACATGCTCGGCTCGCGCGAGGACGCCGAGGACGTCCTCCAGGAGGTCTTCACCGCCGCCTTCAACGCCGTCCTCGGCGACGAGCGCGAGATCAACGTGCGCCCCTGGCTCTACCGGATCGCGCGCAACCGCTCGCTCAACCACCTGCGCCGCAACTCCGCCACCGGCGTCGACTCGATGGACGTCTACCTCTCCGAGGGCGGCGTCTCGACCGGCGAGAAGGTGATGCGCCGCGAGAGCTTCCGCGAGCTGATCGCCGACGTCCAGCACCTGCCCGAGACGCAGCGCAGCGCGCTGCTGCTGCGCGAGATCGACGCGCTCTCCTACGAGCAGATCGCGCAGGCGATGGAGACGACCGTGCCGTCCGTCAAGTCGCTGCTTGTGCGTGCCCGCATCTCGCTCGCCGAGGCCGCCGAGGCGCGCAAGCTGAGCTGCGAGGAAGTTCGCCTCGAGCTCGGCGAAGTCGCCGAGGGGCTCGTCAAGCTGAGCATGCCCGCGCGCCGCCACACACGTGACTGCGAACGCTGCACGTCGTTCAAGAAGCAGCTCAAGGCCAACAACCACGCGCTCGCCGCGATCCTCCCCGTCGGCCCGCTGCTCGTCTTCAAAAAGCTGCTGCTGACGAAGCTCGGCTTCGGCAGCGCCCACGTCGCCGGCGGCGCAACCGTCAGCGCCGGAGCCGGGGCCGGAGCGACAGCCGGCGCCGGCGCAGCCGCCGCGGGCGGCACGAGTGTCGCCGGCGGCCTGATGACCGCCGGAGCCGGCGCGCTCGCGACGAAGGCCGTCGCCGGCCTCGCCGCCGCCGCGATCGTCACCGCCGGCGCCGTCGCCGCCGACACCGCGACCGTTCACCACCACCATCACGCCGCCGCCGCGCTCGCCGCCGCGTCCGCCGCCGGCCACTACGCAGGCCAGCCCGCCGTCGTCGTCGCCGAGCAGGCGCAGCCGATCAGCCTCGGCAGCGGCGCCCTGCACCATCGCGTCGCCGCGCTCGCGCGCCACCACGCCCGCCGCGCCGCCGCGAAGCCCGCGCCCGCTGTCGCCGCGGTCGTCGCCCCCGTCGTCACGCAGAGCGCGACCGTGCCCGCCGCGAGCACCCCGACGGTCGCGCGCAAGCCCGCCGAAGCGCAGACCGGCGTGCAGGTCACCGAGGTGACGACCGAGACGACCGAACTGCCCGCCGCCGCGACGAGCGCGCCCGCGAGCACCACGACGAGCACCGGCGAAACCGCGCCGCCGCCGCCCGTGATCGTCCACACCGGCGAAGAGACCTCAACGCCGCCGCCCGTGATCGTGCACACCGGCGAAGAGACGCCGCCGCCCGCCGAAACGAGCACCCCGGCCGCGCCGACGACCGGCGGCGCCGAAGCTGCCGCAGCCGCGCTCGCCAGGCCGTACGGCCGCCGCGCGCGCAAGCTCGCTTCGCTCGGCTACGATAGCCGAACGCGAACGTCTTCAGCGGCCGCAGCAGCACGCCCGTCGAGGCGACTTCCATCGGCGAGGCGACCTGCGGGCTCGCGCCGACCGCCGTCAGCATCGCCAGCGCGACGCCTTCGCGGGCGCCCGCGTGTGAGGGCAGCAGCAGCACGTTGCGCGCGTACATGCGCCTGCCTTCGACCGTCGCCGTGTAGAGGATCTGATAGCCGAGCTCGGTGTTCGTGACGCGCGTCTTGCCCTCGCCGTGCAGCACGAAGCCCTGCGTGCGCGCTGCTCAGCCGTTCGATGTAGCCCGCCGCGAAGATCGGGATCTCGGCGCCGAGGCCGCCCGTGTATCGCGGCAGCACGATCGGTCGACCGCGAAGGAGTACTTCAGCGCGCCATCCGCGCCGCGCGACTGCACCTTCGCGTAGCCGCCCGGGTCCGGCGCGACGCGGAACAGGCCGCGGTAGCTGAAGCTGAACGGGACGTGGCCGCCATGGTGGAATTTGCTGTTCTCGAGCGTCAGCGCCGCCCCGATCGCGAGCGCCAGCAGCGCGACCGCCGCCGCGATCACGCCCGCCTTCAGGGCCCGCGAGCAGCGCCGCCAGGCCGGCGCCAGCAGCTGCCCGAGCGTCGGGCCGTACTCCGCCTTCATCGGCACCGCCGCCATCGCCGCGCGGCCTATTCGCCGATCGAGAACAGCGCCTCGAGATCGTGGCGCGAGTAGGCCGCGAACGCGACCATCGTCTGGGTCCTCAGCACGCCCGGCAGGCCGCCGATCTGCGCCGTCACGACATCCGCCAGCTGCTCGTGGTCGGGGACGCGCACGAGCGCCACGAAATCCCACTCGCCCGTCACCGAGTACGCCTCCGCGACGCCCTCCGTGTCCGCCAGCGCTCCGCCGAGCGTCGAGAGCGCATCGCGCTCCGCCTCGATCAGCACCACCGCGTGAGTCATCGGCATGTGCCGCTCGCATCATAGAGTATCTCTGGACTCCGCCTCGCCCAGCCCGCAAGGCCGAGCCCCGCGAGGAGGCCGAGCGCCGCGCCCGTCAGGCCCGCGACCCAGCTCGCTTCCGCCGGCAGCAGCGCGAAGGGCAGCGCCAGCAGCAGCGCCGCCAGCGCCGCCGCGCCGAGCAGATCGCCCTCGTAGTAGGAGTCCGAGCGCAGCGCCAGCAGGTCCGGCGCCGCCCACGCCGCCAGCAGCGCGAGCGCCGCCGCGTTGCCGCCCGCGACGAACGGGAACGTGTCGACCGCGACCGCCACGAGCGCACCCGCGGCGCCCGCGCCGAAGAACAGCGCGAGCACGACCGCCGGGCCGTGGCGGGACTCCAGCAGCCAGCCGAACAGGCCGATCGTGACGATCGCGACGAACGCGTAGACGCCGCTGAGGTACGCGAACTCATACGTGAACAGCTTCCACCAGTCGCCGTGCAGCGGCCCGAACACGACCATTTCCGTGTACAGCACCGGTTCCGCGTGCCAGGCGATCACCGCGATCGCGCTCAACGCGACGAGCACGATCGTCGCGTACGGGCGCCCCGTGCCCGACCAGCGCGAGCGCGCCGTGGCGCTGCGCGTGCGCCGGCCTGCCCGAGGAGCCCGAGCGGCGCAGCAGCGTCGCGATCCCGCCGCGGCCGCGCGACGGCGTGCTCGCCGCGTTCACGCGCGGCAGCTTCGGCGCGCGGCGGCGCAGGCGGTTGCCGCAGTACGGGCACTCGGTGACGTACGGGCTCACCTCCGATCCGCACTGCTTGCACACCACGAAGAGGTCTGCTCCCGAGGGCATCGTCGGTCCATTCTAAGGGCCTCCCGAGCCGGGCTCACCCCCTTCTGAAATACTCACGGCCATGAACCTTGGATATGACCAGAAGCTCTATGTGCTCGCCTTCGACCACCGCGGCTCCTTCCAGAAGAAGTTCTTCGCGATCGACGGCGAGCCCGACTCCGAACAGACAGCGATCATCGCCGACGCCAAGCACCTGATCTTCGAGGGCCTGCTGCAGGCCGTCAGCGCCGGCGCCGAGCCCGCCCACACCGGCGTGCTCGTCGATGAGCAGTTCGGCTCGACCGTCCCCGAGGAGGCCCGCGAGAAGGGCCTGATCGTCGCGATGCCCGCCGAGCGCTCCGGCCAGAACATGTTCGACTTCCAGTACGGCGATGACTTTC
Organism: uncultured Solirubrobacteraceae bacterium; assembly: GCA_963827105.1. Classification (GTDB taxonomy): domain Bacteria; phylum Actinomycetota; class Thermoleophilia; order Solirubrobacterales; family Solirubrobacteraceae; genus Palsa-744. The sequence goes on from CAWHAB010000002.1 coordinate 11,447, forward strand.
CCGAGCACATCGAACGCTATGACCCGGACTTCACGAAGGTGCTCGTGCGCTACAACCCCGACGGCGACCGCGACGCCAACCGCGTGCAGAGCGCGAAGCTCAGGCGCCTGTCCGAGTGGCTGCACGGCCACGAGCGCAAGTTCCTGTTCGAGCTGCTCGTGCCCGCCGAGGACGCGCAGCTGCAGAGCGTCGGCGGCGACGGCGACCGCTACGACGCCGAGCTGCGCCCCGAACTGATGCGCCGCGCGATCGCCGAGCTGCAGGGGGCCGGGATCGAGGCCGACATCTGGAAGATCGAGGGCGTCGAAGAGCGCGCCGACTGCGAGATGCTCGTCGCGCAGGCGCGCGACGGCGGCCGCGACGGCGTCGCCTGCGTCGTGCTCGGCCGCGGCGCCGACGACGCCAAGGTCGACCACTGGCTGACCGAAGCCGCGCCCGTCGACGGCTTCATCGGCTTCGCGATCGGGCGCTCGATCTGGTGGGACCCGCTGAAGGCCTACGTCGACGGCAAGATCGAGCGCGCCGCGGGCGCGCGCAAGATCGCCGAGAACTACCTGCGCTTCGTCGCCGTCTACGAGCGCGCCAAGGCCCCCGTCTCCTCCTGAGCGCAGAGGGTGTCCTCAGCCGATGAAAATGCGCCAGAGCCTCGCCGACTGGGAGCGGGCGTTCGTCAAGGAGATCTCGCTCGACCGGCACCGCCGCGCCTCGCTCGCCCGCACCGCCGAGCAGCGCGCCGTCAAGCGCGACCTCGACAAGCGCCACAAGCGCGGCACGATGCGCTTCTCGCTGCTCGTGCTGACGCTGATCCTGACCGCCGTCGTCGTCACGCTCGTGATGTTCCGCACGCTGTACCTGCTGCTCAGCTGAGCTCGCAGCCGACGCGCCTGTGCCGCGCGCGCGAGCGCCACGCGGCCGTCCGGGAGCGGGAGCGCGAGCCGCTGTCGCCGAGCTTGCGCAGCGAGCCGTCGACCTCGCGCGTGCTCTGTCGGGTGCTCGGCGTCCGGCTGTCCTCGGCCGTCACCGTCGCTTCGCGGTGGATCTCCAGGTAGATCTCCTTGCGAAAGACCGGAACCTTCTGCGGCGCCTGAATGCCGATCCGCACCTTCTCGCCCATAACCGACAGCACCGACACCTCGATCTCGTCCCCGATCATGATGCTCTGGTTGGACTTGCGCGTCAGGACCAGCATGTGGGTGCACCTTCCTCTTTGCCGACTGGCGACTCGGCGGCGACCCGCCACCCCAGCCGCCGGTCGCGCAAGCATAGTCCGGACCGGGGGAACCGATGCCAATCCGGTATCGGGTTTTCAAGCCGCGCCGCGTCCGGTCTCCGCCGCGCGCGCGCACGCCCGACGGTCCATTCGCGCGCTGCGCGCAAGCGCCCCGTATGCGCTAGTCTCCCGGACCGTTAATGCCCCGGAAATCACTGCGCCCGCACCTGAATCAGATCCGCACCTGGGTGCGCCAGGGCCGCACCGACGCCTGGGTCGCGCACCAGCTCGAAGTGACCGTGCGCGACATCGAGCAGTTCAAGCGCCAGAACGAGCTCGTCAGCGACGAGGAGCTGCCCGAGGGCACGACCGCCTCGGACTATCCCGAGGAGATCGACCTGCGCGCCGAGGACGACGCGCTGATCGCCGCCGAGCTCGAGGCCGCCGAAGCTGAGGCCGAGCGCGCACGCGCCGAGGCCGACGCCGCCGGCGAGGGGGACGAAGAGGACGAGGAGGAGTCCGCCGGCACGCGCACGCGCAGCCGCAGCCGCCGCGGCGGCCGCGGACGGTCGCGACGGCGCGGTCGCGCTCATCAGCGCAGCACCAGCGCCGCTCGAGGGGACCTTCGAGCACGGCGAGGAGGGCTCGGCCTGTGGCTCGACCCCGCGATCCAGGAGAACGCGATCTACGCCGAGCACTGGGCCGGGCACCGGCCCGTCGAAGTCGCCGTCGAGGAGGACCGCATCATCATTCGCCGCGTCGGCGGCGAGGACGACTGACGCCGCCGGACGCCGCCGGCGCGAGCGGCTCAGCCTCACGCGTTGATCTCGCGGCGCCCGCCCGGCGTAGTCGGCCGCCTCGCGCAGGTAGCGCGCGAACGCCGCGTCGACGCACGACGCCCGCCTCCCACGCCCACGGCTCCTCCGGCGCGACCTTCATCGCGACCTGCAGGCACCACGCCGGTGCCCGCCTCATACAGCTGCACGAGCTCCTCCGCCGCGAAGCGCCCGCCGAGGCGCCGCCGCAGCTCCGCGACGAGCGCGTCCGGCGACGCGCTCGAGCAGCAGCCTGCGCTCGGCCGGCGCGCTCTGCATGCGCCGCTCGCCCTGGCGCCACTGGTAGATCGCGTTCTCGAACGGCACGCGCCCGAGGCTAGCAGCGGGCCGCGCGGCCGATCGGGCCGGGCGCCGGCCCGTCGCGCGCTAGTTCGCCGGCAGGTTCGGCACGACGTACGGCTGCTCGCCGTGCTTCATCATCCCCAGCTGGCGCGCCTCCGCTTCGAGCGTTTCCTGGCGGCCGAGCGCTTCGTGCTGGCGCAGCAGCTTGCTGTGTTCGAGTTCCATCGTCGCGACCGCGCCCGCGTCGCGGTGCGACTGGCGCCAGGTCGAGAGCATGTGGATGCCCGCGCTCAGATACAGGTAGACGAGCGCGACGAGCACGCACAGCATCGCCGTGCGCCCGACGCGGTCCCAGCGCACGCGCGCCGCCGCCGGCAGCGATGTCGCCGAGGCAGCGCCCGATCGCGCCCGCGAGGGGCGCTGCGGGCGTGCGCTCGTGGCCGACGCAGCGGGCATACCCATCCCGATTCGCGCCCGCCCGCGATGATCCTGCCGCGCCGCGCCGTTGGGCGCTAACGACCGCCGAACGCCGCGCGCCCGGGAAATTGCGCGCGCGCGCCCAGCTGCTCCTCGATGCGCAGCAGCTGGTTGTACTTCGCGACGCGGTCAGAGCGCGAGGGAGCGCCCGTCTTGATCTGCCCGCAGCCCGTCGCGACCGCGAGGTCGGCGATCGTGACGTCCTCCGTCTCGCCCGAGCGGTGGCTCATCACCGCCGTGTAGCCCGCCGCGCGCGCCATCGCGATCGCCTCGAGCGTCTCCGTCAACGTGCCGATCTGGTTGACCTTGATCAGGATCGAGTTCGCCACGCCCGTCTCGATGCCGCGCTGCAGGCGCGTCGTGTTCGTCACGAACAGGTCGTCGCCGACGAGCTGCAAGCCCGCGCCGAGGCGCTCCGTGAGCGCCTTCCAGCCGTCCCAGTCCTCCTCGTCCATGCCGTCCTCGAGCGAGACGATCGGGTAGCGCGAGGAGAGATCCGCCCAGTAGTCGACCATCTGCGCCGCGCTCAGCGTGCGCCCCTCGTGCTCGAGCACGTACGCGCCGTCTTCATAGATCTCGCTCGCGGCCGGGTCGAGCGCGATCGCGATCTCGCCGCCCGGCTGATAGCCCGCCGCCTCGATGCCCGCGAGCAGCAGCTGCAGCGCCTCCTCGTTGGAGCTCAGGTCCGGCGCGAAGCCGCCCTCGTCGCCGACCGTCGTTGCGAGGCCGCGCTCGTGCAGCGTGCGCTTGAGCGCGTGGAAGACCTCGGTGCCCATGCGCAGGCACTCCGAGAAGCCCTGCGCGCCGAGCGGCACGATCATGAACTCCTGGAAGTCGACGCGGTTGTCCGCGTGCGCGCCGCCGTTGAGGACGTTCATCATCGGCACCGGCAGCACGCACGCCGCCTCGCCGCCGAGATAGCGCCACAGCGCAAGGCCCTCCTCCGCCGCCTGCGCGTGCGCGGCCGCGAGCGAGACGCCGAGGATCGCGTTGGCCCCCAGGCGCGACTTGTTCGGCGTCCCGTCGAGCTCGATCAGCGCGCGGTCGAGGCCGCCCTGATCGGCCGCCTCCGCGCCGCCGAGCGCATCCGCGATCTCGCCGTTGACGTTCGCGACCGCGCTCGTCACGCCCTTGCCCTGCCAGGCGCTGGCGCCGTCGCGCAGCTCCGTCGCCTCGAACTCGCCCGTCGAGGCGCCCGACGGGACCGCCGCGCGGCCGTGTGCGCCCGAGCGCAGCGCGACCTCGACCTCGACCGTCGGGTTGCCGCGGCTGTCGAGGATCTGGCGGGCGTGGATTCGCTCGATCTGGCTCATGCTGGGGGCGTCAACCTCGTGATTCCCGGCGCTCGCCCGCGATCACGCCCGCGACGCTGCCCGGCGCCCTGCCGCGCTTCCCGCGCGCTAGCCCGCGGGCGTCGGCGTGGCCGGCGTCGTCGCGCTCGAACTCGTCTTCGGGGCCACGTACGTTTTGCAGTCCGCGACGACGTAGCCCGTCCGGCAGACCGTTTTCGCCGTCCACTTTTTCTTGAATTCTTTGACGAACGCCGTCAGCGCCGTCTGCTGGCCGGTTGCCGCGAGCTGCTGTTTGATCGTCGCTTTCACCTGCGCGAGTGACTGCTTCGTGCCCGGCTTGATGCTCTTGACTTCGTAGATGTAGTAGCCGAAGGGGGTCTTCACGGGCCCGCTGAGGACGTCCGTCTTGGCCGCGAAGATCGCGTTGTTGAGCTGGGTCTCCTCCTCGCCCGGGGTGGCTTCCCTGATCAGACCGCCAGCCGCCTTGGTCGCGGGGTCCATCGACTTGGCTTTCGCGACGCTCGCAAAGCTCTTGCCCGATTCGATTTCCTTCTTCGCCGCGTTCGCCTCTGCTTCTGTTTTCGTGAGGATGATCTGGACCGTGCGCTTTTCCGGCACACCGTATTTCGACTTGTTTTCGTTGTAGTACTTTTCGATCTGCGCCGCCGTGATCGTCTTTTTCTGTTTGGTGATGTGCTGCTGAATTTTCTGCGAGAGCATGTTCAGCTTGACGCGCAGCAGCAGGTCCGACGGCGTCTGTCCCGAGCTGGCGAGGAATTTTTCGAATTCCGCCGCCTTCGGGAACTGCTGGTTCTTGATTTTTTCGAACTGCTTCTTGACTTCCGCATCGGTCAGTTTGATCCCCAGCGAGGAGCCTTCGCCGAGCACCCACGATGAGGAGATCAGGAAGCCGAGGACCTCGGTCTGCAGCGCTTTGTACTGCTGCTCACACTCCGACTTCAGCTGCGCGGTAGTCGGCGCGGCCTGGCCTTTTGCCGGTTTCGGCGCGGTCGCCGCGAGGTGCGCGATGCAGGCCGTGTAGTTCGGCGGTTCCGGCAGCACCGGTTTCGTGCCCGAGCCGACCGTCGAGGAGGCCGCCGCGATCGCAAGCCAGTGGTTGAAGTCGCTTTTCGTGATCGGCGTGCCGTTGACCTGCACGACGGCGTCGCTCGAGAGGCCGCTGCCACATGCGGACAGTGCCACCACTGCAATGCAAACGGCGCCGAGCGCCGTCAGTGAACGAAGGATCTTGGACACGACGCGGGCACTCTAGCGGAAAGCACCTTCGTTGTCCTTAACGAGCGGCTAACGAGTTCCTAAGCCGCCTCGCGCACGATCGCCAGCAGCACGTCCGCCGCCCTGACGACGCTCGGGAAGCGCTCGATCCCGTCCTTTGGAACGCGCACCGAGACCTGCGAGCGCGCCGACTCATACGCTGCG
>CAWHAB010000003.1:0-72059 GCA_963827105.1 uncultured Solirubrobacteraceae bacterium
CCGGGCAGCTCCTCGCGCAGTCGCCGTGCGCGCGCCGAGTCGAGCTCGATCGGCACGACCGCGAGGCGATCGCCGCGGAAGCTGACCGTCTGCGCGCCCGCCTGGCCGAACTTGATGCGCGCGCGCTGCAGCGCCAGCAGGTTCTCGACCGGCTCGGGCACCGGCCCGAAGCGGTCCTCGAGCTCCTCGCGCAGGCGCTCCACGTCGGCGACCTCGAGCGCGCCCGCGATGCGCCGGTGCATCTCGATCTTCGCCTGCTCGTAGGGGACGTAGTCGGCCGGGCACGTATGCGTCGACGTTGACGTCGAGGCGCACCGGCTCGGGCAGCGCCTCGCCCTCGACGCTCGGCTCCGGCCGCTTTGACCGCCTCGTCGAGCATCTGCATGTACAGCTCGAAGCCGAGCGCCGCGACGTGCCCGGACTGCTCGTCGCCGAGCAGGTTGCCCGCGCCGCGGATCTCGAGGTCGCGCATCGCGATCTTGAAGCCCGCGCCGAGCTCGGTGTAGTCCGACAGCGCCGACAGGCGCTGCGCCGCCTCGACCGTCAGCGCCGCCGCCGAGTCATACAGCAGGTACGCATATGCGCGCTCGCGGCTGCGCCCGACGCGCCCGCGGATCTGGTAGAGCTGGGCGAGGCCGAACGTGTCGGCGTGCTCGACGATCAGCGTGTTCGCCTGCGGGATGTCGATCCCCGACTCGATGATCGACGTGCACACGAGCACGTCCGCGCCGCCGCGCAGGTAGTCCATCATCACGCTCTCGAGCTCGCCCTCGCCCATCTGCCCGTGCGCGACCGCGAAGCGCACCCCCGGGCACAGCGCGCGCAGCCGCTCGGCCGTCTCGTCGATCGTCTCGACGCGGTTGTGCAGGAAGAACGCCTGCCCGTCGCGCGCGTGCTCGCGCATGATCGCGCGCTTGACGAGCTCCTCCTCGTACTCGCCGACGTACGTCTTGACCGGCCGCCGGCCCTCCGGCGGCGTCTCGATCACCGAGATGTCGCGCAGCCCCGCGAGCGACATCTGCAGCGTCCGCGGGATCGGCGTCGCCGACATCGAGATGACGTCGACCTTCAGCTTCAGCTGGCGCAGCAGCTCCTTCTGCTTGACGCCGAAGCGCTGCTCCTCATCGACGATCAGCAGGCCGAGGTCCTTCGCGCGCACGTCGCGCGAGAGCACGCGGTGGGTGCCGATGAGGATGTCGACCGCGCCGCTCGCGAAGCCCGCGATCGCCTGCTTTCTGCTCGGCCGCGGTGCGAAACCGCGAGACGTGCTCGAGCGTGAACGGATAGTCGGCGAGGCGCTCTGAGAACGTGCCGAAGTGCTGCTGGGCGAGGATCGTGGTCGGCACCAGCATCAGCACCTGCTTGCCCTCCGCCGCCGCCTTGAAGGCCGCGCGCAGCGCGACCTCGGTCTTGCCGTAGCCGACGTCGCCGCAGATCAGGCGGTCCATCGGCCGCGGCGCTTCCATGTCGAGCTTCACCAGCTCGATCGCCTCGCGCTGGTCGGGCGTCTCGGTGAACGGGAAGCGCTCCTCGAACTCGCGCTGCCAGTCGGAGTCCAGGCCGAACGCGTGCCCGCTGCGGCGGCGGCGCTCGGCGTAGAGGCTCAGCAGCTCGCCCGCGAGCTCCTGCGCGGCGCGGCGCGCGCGCGCCTTCATCGTGTCCCAGCGCGTGCCGCCGAGCTTGCTCAACGGCGGATGCTCGCCGCCCGCGCCGACGTAGCGCGAGATCTTCGCGAGCTGGTCGGTCGGGCACGAGCACGCGGTCATCGCCCTGGTATTCGAGGTACAGGTAGTCGCGCGTGACGTCCGCCACCGTGCGCGTCTCAAAGCCCGCAAAGCGCGCCACGCCGTGGTCCTCGTGCACGACGATGTCGCCCGCGCGCAGCTCCGTGAACGAGCGCAGCGCGCCGCGCCTGACGGGCCGCACCGGGGCCGCGCGCCCGCGCGATCCGGCCGGCGGCGGCGCAGCAGGCGGTGCTCGGGGTAGACCGCGAGCTTCAGCTGCGGCGCGATGAAGCCCTCGCGCAGCGACGCCGCGACGAAGCGCAGCGACGGCTCGAGCGGGTGGGTGGGCATGATCCCGCGTCGACGTCCTCGCCCAGCCACGTCGCTTTCATGCGCCCGAGGTTGTACGCCGCGCGCTCGCCCTCGCCGCGGCGCGGGAACGCGACGACCGTGCGATAACCCGAGCGCACGAGCTTCTCGAGCTCCGGCTCGGCTTCCGCGAGCGAGCGTGCCGCCGTGTCCGCGCGACTGCGCGCGCAGCTCGATCTCCTGGCCGCTCGCGAGCGAGGACAGCCAGATGCGGCTGCGCTGCTCGAGCGTCGCGAGATGCTCTCCGGGCTGACGTAAAGGTGGTGCGCGTCCTCATCGCCGAACGCCGCGCAGACGTCGTTCCAGTGGTCGCTGAGCACCGGCGCGAGCTCCTCCTCGGCGGCGACGAGCAGCTCCGCGTCCTCGCCGAGCAGGTCGAGCAGCGCGCCGAAGCGCTCGACCGGCAGCAGGTCCGCGATGTCCGGGCGCTCGCCCTCGGCGCCGTCGCCTGCCGCGAGAACGCGCCCGTCGCCGCCGCGATCTCCGCGAGCTCGCGGTGCTCGGCCGCGAGCTCCGCCGCCGGCGCGATCTCGACCTCCTCGACGTCGCCGAGCGAGCGCTGCGTGAACGTCGAGAACCAGCGCAGCGACTCGATCTCGACGTCGAACATGTCGACGCGCACCGCGCGCTCCTCGGTCGCCGGGAAGACGTCCAGCAGGCCGCCGCGCAGCGCGAACTGCCCGCGCTCCTCGACCTGCTCGGTGCGCTCGTAGCCCGCGCCGACGAGCTCCGCCGCGCACTCCTCCAGGTCAAGCAGCTCACCGACGCGCAGCGTGAACGAGTGCGGGCGCAGCGCCGGGTCGGGCACCTTCTCCGACAGCGCCGTCGCGCTGACGACGACCACCGGCTGGCCCTCCGTCCCCACGCGCGCCCGCGCCCGTCGCGTCGCGGTCCGCCGCGTCTGCCCCGAGCAGCGCGTCGAGCGCCGCCACGCGCAGCCCGACGAGGTGCGCCGGCGGCGCCAGGTGCGACTCGTACGCGACGCCGCGCGAGGGGTAGTAGCGCACGCGCCGCGGCGCGAGCCAGCCGCGCAGGTCGCCCGCGAGGTCGCGCGCCGCGCGGTCGTCGCCGACGACCACCAGCGTCGGGCGCGCCCGCGCCGCCTCGTCGATCTCGGCGAGCGCCGCGATCAGATACGGGCGCAGCGAGCTCGAGACGTACGCGTGGCCGCCCTCGCGCGCGAGCCGCAGCGCCGCCTCGTCGTCCTCGATCAGCCCGAGCAGCGTGCGCAGGGCGGCGCCTCGGCGACCATCACGCGGGCGACCTCGGGTCGGCGCCGGCGTCGCCGGCGCGGGCGCACCGTCGTCGCCGCCGAGAACCGCGCGCTCGACCTGCGCGAGCGCCTCCTCGATCAGCCCCGCGACCTCCGCCTCGCTCTCGCGGAAGCGCCCGAGCACGTACGCCGCGACGATCTCCGGGTCGCTCGACTCGGGGCGCCCGACGCCGACGCGCACGCGGATGAAGTCCGCGCCGCCGAGCTCGCGCTTGATCGACTTCAAGCCGTTGTTGCCGGCGAGGCCGCCGCCGAGACGCGTGCGCACCTCCGCGAACGGCAGGTCGATCTCATCGTGCACGACGAGCACGCGCTCGAGCGGCAGCTTGAACGCGCCGCGCGCCGGCCCGACCGAGCGCCCGGCGTCGTTGTAGAAGGTCTGCGGGCACAGCACCGCCGCGCGCGGGCCCCGCGCCGCGCCGACGCCGTCGCGCGCCGTCGCCCTCGAGGGTGCGCGGCCCTCCGCGATGCGCCCGCGGAAGCGGTCCTTCGCCGCCGCGGAAGCCCCAGCGCTCGACGAGCGCCGCGGCGACCCTGAAGCCGACGTTGTGGCGGCTGCCCGCATACTCGCGGCCCGGGTTGCCCAGCCCGACGATCAGCCAGTCGACGGCTCCGCCACCGCCACCGAAGGGGCGTCGCAGAAGCGCTACTCCTCGCTCGAGGCGCCCTCGGAACCGGCGTCCTCGCCGGCCTCGTCGCCCGCCGCGCCCTCGCCGACGAGCTCCGTCTCGGCCTCGATTTCCTCGGCCGTTTCCGTCTGCAGACGCGGCGGCGAGAGGGTCGCGATGACCGTTTCCTCGAGATCGTCGAGCAGCGTCACGCCCTCCGGCACGCTCAGCGCCGCGAGCAGGATCGTCTCCCGATCTCCATCTCGCCGACGTCGTGCGACGATCGACTCGGGGATCGCGGTCGGCAGCGCCTGCACGTTGAGCTCGCGCGTGATCTGCTCGAGCACGCCGCTCGCCTTCACGCCGGGGGCGTCCTCGACGCCGGTCAGCTCGAGCGGCACGAGCGCGTGGATCTCCTCGTTGAGGTTCACGCGCAGCAGGTCGACATGCGTCGTCTCACCGCGTACCGGGTGGCGCTGGGCGTCCTTGAGGACGACCGGCGTCGCTTTGCTGCCGTCGACGCTGAGGTCGAGCACGGCGCCCGATCCCGCGAGCGCCAGGCGCAGCTCGCGCGCGTCGCAGTCAAAGCCGACCGGCTCGGCTTCGCCGCCATAGAGGACGCCCGGCACGCGGCCGCCGCGGCGCAGGCGCCGGGCCGCGCGCGAGCCCTCCGCGGAGCGGCTGTTGACGTTCAGTTTTGTCGTCGTGCTGGCCATCTGCGAGTGCAGACTCTAGCAATCACCTGCCTTCTTCAACCGCCGTCGCTTCTTCTTCTTCGATTTCGTTCTCGGTGCGCTTGTGGCAGATTCCTTCGTTGGCGATCGGCGCGCTCAGCGCGATCAGCTCGACGTGCATCCCCGCCAGCGCGTTGCCCGTGCGCCGCACCTTCACGCACTGCACGACCGGCAGCGCGCCGATCACCGTCCACGCCAGGCGCGTCGCGCCGGTCGTCGCGGTCGGCGAGTTCGCGGTCGGCGATTCGAGCGAGATGATCTTCACCGCGCCGCTGCGGCGCAGGCGCCGGTCGGCGACGTTCGCGCGCACCGACGCGACGCAGGCCGGGCTGCTGCTGCAGCCGCTGAGTCTGCTGATCATGCCCGCCGCGTCGCCCTTCGCCTCCGCTTCGATCAGCGCCAGCTCATCGTCGCGTTCGACGTTGTCGAGCTGCAGGAAGCGCGCCAGCCCGATGCTGACGAGCAGCACGAGCACGCCCGCGACGGCGCACAGCAGCTTCAGAGTTCGGCGCCGGCGGGGCGCGAGGGCGAGCCACCAGGCGCGCGGGCCACGTTCGGCCGCGGACGGCGCGGCGATCGGGGAGGACATGCTCGCAATGATGACGGTCGCATAGAGTCGAGCGATGGACTTCGTCGCGATTCGGGCTCGCGTCGAGCGCTCCTTCGCGGGCAAGCTGATCGACGAACTCGTCCGCATCGAGGTGATCGACCGCTCGCTCGCGCTGGCCTCGAAGCTGTTCGTCGCGGTGATCCCGCTGAGCATCATCCTCAAGGCCGTCGCGCCCGGATCGGGCAACTTCGGCGAGGATCTCGTGCAGCGCTTCGGGCTCTCCGGCGCCGGCGCGAGCGCCACGCGCACGCTGTTTGCGACGAGCGGCGAAGTGCGCGGCGCGGTCAGCGTGATCGGCATCGTGATCGTGCTCTACTCGGTGCTCAGCTTCACGCGGGCGCTGCAGCGCGTCTACCTGCAGGTCTGGCGCCTGCACCCGCAGCTGCCCGACGCGCTGATCCGCCAGCTGACGTGGATCGTCGGCTTCTGCGCGTACACGCTCGTGCTCTCGCCGCTGCGCGACTTCGAGCACCACCACAGCATCGCCTCGCTGTATGCGCCGAGCGCGATCGCGCTCGGCACGCTGTTCTGGCTGTGGACTCCGCACGTGCTGCTCGGGCGGCGCGTCGCACTGCGGCTGCTGCTGCCCTCGAGCCTGCTGACAACCGCCGGGATCACGCTGTACTCGGTCGGCACCGCCGTGTTCCTGCCCGGCATCATGACCAACAACGCGCAGCGCTACGGCCTGATCGGGGTCGCATTCGGGCTCGTCACGTGGCTGTTCGCATACGCCGCCGTGATCGTCGTCAGCGCGGTCATCGGCGGCGTCTGGGCGCGCGATCGCACGCCCGCCGGTGAGCACCCGCGCGAAAACGTGCCCGACGCCGCGCAGCAACGTGTCTGAGCCGCGCGCCCGCGGGCGGATCGCAGGCGCGCTGCTCGTGCTCGCCGCGCTGCTGGCCGTGCTCGCGCTCGTGCTCTCCTACTCCGCGCGGGCACTGCTGCGCGCGGAGCCGTTCGCCGACCGCGCCGTCGCGACGCTGCGCGACCCGGCCGTGCAGGCGGATCTCGCCGAACGCCTCAGCGACGCGATCGTGAGCTCCGGCAACGGCGACCTCGCGGCCGTGCGCCCGCTCGTGCGCACCGTCAGCGGCGCGATCGTCGCCGGCGCACCGTTCGCGGCGCTGTTCCGCACCGCCGTGCTCGACACCCACCGGACGGTCGTCGAACACCACGGTGGCACGATCCAGCTCAACGTCGCCGATGCCGGCGTGCTCCTGCAGGGCGCGCTCGAGCGGCTCGACCCGAAGGCCGCGCAGACGATCGGCGCCGAGCGCGTCTCGCGGCTGCTGACGCTGCATCCGGGCGGCCTGCTGCTGAGCGTCGTGCACGCCGCCGAGCGCGCCCGCTCGGCCGCGTGGGTGCTCGTGCTGCTCGCGCTGCTCGCCGCCGCGGGCGCGCTGCGCCTGGCGCCTGATCGCCGGCGCGCCTGCAAGCAGCTCGGGCTCGCGCTCGCGCTCGGCGGCCTTGCGGTCGTGCTCGCCGTCGATCTCGGCCGCGTGCTCGCCGAAGGCGCCGTCGCAAGCGGCCACAGCGCCGTCGCCGGCGCCGTCTGGACCGCGTTTCTCGGCGGCCTGCACACGCAGGCGCTGTGGCTCGCGGCGGCCGGCGCGCTGTGCGCCGCCGCTGCCTCCGGGCGGGTCCGCCCGGCGCGACTCGATGAGCGCATCGCGCGCGGCGTGCGCCTGCTCACCGGGCCGCAGCCGACACGGCCGCGGCGCCTCGCGCGCGCCGGCGGGCTCTCGCTGCTCGGCGCCGCCGTGCTGCTGGAGCCAGCAACCGCGCTGACGATCGCCGCGCAGGCGGGCGGGCTGTACGCGCTCTACCGCGGGATCGAGGCGCTGCTCAGCGAGACCGCGCTGCCGGACGGCGGCGCCGGCCGTGCGCGGCCGCGCCGCCTCGCCTCGCTGCGCCGCCTGATCGCGCCCGCGGTCGCGATCATCGCGCTCGTCGGCCTTGTCGCGATCCTCGCCGGCGGCGACGGTGACGGCGCGCCGGCGCTCGCGCCGCTGACGTGCAACGGGCACGTGCAGCTGTGCGCGCGCCCGCTCAACGATGTCGCCTTCGCCGCGACGCACAACTCGATGGCGTCGGTGACGATCCCGACGTGGCTGTTCGGCCAGCAGGACGGCACGATCGCCGAACAGCTCGAGCACGGCATCCGCGGCCTGCTGATCGACGCCTACCACGGCGAAGCTGTCCCCGGCGGCGTGCGCACCCAGCTCGGGCGCATCGACAGCGCCAAGCGCAAGGCCGCCGAACGCGAAATCGGCGCGGCCGCGGTCGATGCCGCGCTGCGCATCCGCGCGCGCCTCGGACACCAGGGCAGGGGCACGCCGGGCATCTTCCTGTGCCACACCTTCTGCGAGCTCGGCGCCGTCACGCTCAGCTCGGCGCTCGCGGACGTGCGCTCGTTCCTGATCGAAAACCCCGGCGAGGTGCTCGTGATCGTCAACCAGGACGAAGGCGTCAGCCCGCTCGAGATGCAGCATGCGTTCGCCCAGGCCGACCTGCTCGACCTCCTCTACCGCGGCCCCGCCGGGCCGTTTCCGAGCCTGCGCGCGATGATCGACTCAAACCAGCGGCTGCTCGTGATGGCCGAGAACGAAGCCGACCCGCAGGTGCCCTGGTACCACCTCGCCTACGCCCACGCGCTGCAGGAGACCCCCTTCCGCTTCACGCGCGCCGCGCAGCTGACCGAGCCGGCGCAGCTGCCCGCGAGCTGCGCGCCCAACCGCGGCCCCCGATCCGCGCCGCTGCTGCTGGTCAACCACTGGATCGACACCAGCCCGGCGCCGCGCGCCTCGATCGCCGCCGAGGTCAACGCGCGCGCGCCGCTGCTCGCGCGGGCGAGGGAATGTCAGCGCATCCGCGGGCAGCTGCCGAACCTGATCGCCGTCGACTTCTTCCGCCGCGGCGATCTGCTCGGCGTCGTCGATCAGCTCAACGGCGTCGCGCCGCAGCAGCGCTGACGCGGCGATCCCGCCGCCTACACCACCGGGTTGATCTCGACCGCTTCTTCGTTTATCTGCGTCCCGCTGAGCGTCAGCCCGATCTGTTCGGGCGGAGCGCCGCCGACCGAGCTCGAGAGCACGTGGCGTTCGCCGCCTTCGAGTGCTTCGGGCTTCTGCTTGCCCTTCTTCCCGCTCAGCTTCAGCTTCGAGCTCGATTCCATCTTGCCCGCCTTGACCGCGACGAGCAGTGAGCCGGTGACCGTGGTCGCGGGGCTGCCGGCGCAGGTGTACTGCATGAACGGCCCCGTCGTCGCCGACAGCACCAGCACGGCCTTGTTCTTCGCCTTCTTTTCCCAGCCGAGAACGCCCTGCAGCACAGCGGTCTCGATTTCGCCGGCGCCCAGACCGGACGTGGTGCAGGCATCGGCCGCGGCGGCGCATCCTTTGAAGCGGATCGTCTCGCCGCTCACGCCCGTGGAGCTTGCGATCTGGCCCGTGATCGCGGCCGAAGTGCACGCCACCTTGGCCTTGGCCGCGGTTTCGAGCGTCGCCGCGCCGCTTGAGGTAGCCGTGAAGCCGCCCCGTTCGGCGCCCGGTTCCCATGCGTATTTGCCCGTCGTCGTCAGGCTCGCGTTCTCGCACTTGTTGTCGGTGAACCCGCCGACCGGGGACGCTTTGACGAGCGGCGCGGCGACGCAGCGGCCGTATTCAGGCGCACCGCTCTCGTAGCCGAAGCGGTCGTTCGGCGAGGCGGCGCTCGTGCCCGCGTCGGGTACCGCGACGGTCACATCCACCGTGTCGCTGCCCGGCGGAGCGACGGCGGTGATCGAGGTCGCGGAGTTGACCGTCACCGTGCTCGCCGCGCTCGCGCCGAAGCTCACGCCGCTGCCGGCGGTGAAGCCGCTGCCCGTGATCGCCACCGACGTACCGCCGGCTGCCGGGCCGTCGCCGGGCGAGATCCGTGTGACGACCGGCTGCGCCAGGAACGTGAAGTGGGAGGCGCTCTGGCCCGTGCCCGACGGCGTCGTCACGGACACGCTCGCCGTGCCCGTCCCTGCCGGCGAGACGGCGGTGATCGATTCGTTCGATTTGACCGTGAAGCTTTTCGCGGCGGTCGAGCCGAACGTCACCGCGGACGCTTCCGCGAGTTCCGTACCCGTGATCGTGACGGTCTCACCGCCCGCCTGCGGCCCGGCTTCCGGGCTGATGCCGGTCACCGTCGGCGGTTCGTGCGTGAGCGTATGGAAGGTCTCGTCGCTGCCGTAGCTGGTGCCGTTCGCGTTGCTCGCCGCGACCCGGTAGTGATAGGTCGTTTCGGGGCTCAGGCCCGAGAGCTGCGCGGAGACGGCAACCGGGGCGATCCCCGCGCCGGGGCTCGGCGAGCAGGCCACGCTCGCGCCATAGGCTTCGGAGGTGCCGTATTCGAGCTCGCAGCTGCTCACTTCTTCGTCTTCGGGGTTGACGGTCGCGTTCGCGCTGGCCGTTTCGCGCCTGACTTCGCTCGCCCCTGCGGTGACGACCGCCGGCGGGTTCGGCGGCTGCGTGTAGCTGATCAGCACCTCCGGATCTTCGTATTCGAAGAGGATCACGCTGCCACCCGCCGGGACCAGCGAGGAGCCGCCGCCACCGCCGCCACCGGAGAACACGGCGGCGCCGCCACCGCCGCCGAAGTAGCCCCATCCGCCGCCGCCGCCTGAGATGCCGGTCGCGGTGCAGTCGGCGCCCGCGCCGCCGACTTCGCGCGCGCCGTTTTCCGCTTCCGGCCCTCTCGTGCATTCATGTTCTTCGATTTCGCTGGTGCCGCCGTTGCCGCCGCTGGACTGCGTGCCGCCTTTGCCGCCACGCGCGAAGATCCCGTCGCCACCTTCTTCGCCCCCCGCGCCGCCGGCGCTGCCGCCCGCGCCGCCTTGACTGACTTCGCCTTCGCCGCCCCCCCGCGCTTCCTCTCCCGCGCCCCCCCCGCCGCCGGCGACGAGCAGGCGGTCATCCGGCGAGAGGCCATGCGATCGCGGCGCGGTGCGTATGTCCGAGGAGCGACCGCCGGTGCCGGCTGAACGGAGTTGTCCTTCCGAGCCGACCTCCACGTACAGGGTGCTGCCCGGGGTGACGCCGAGCGTGCCTTCCACGCGGGCGCCCGAGCCGCCTTCGCTTTCGAACGTGGACCCACCGTTGCCGCCGACCGCGACGACATCGATGCTTTCAACCCCCGCCGGCACGACGAACGTCCCCTCCGTGCCTTCGCTCGTGTAGGAGCGCGTGACGGTGCCCGCCTGGGCGCTCGCGGATGCCGCCATCGACACGAGCAGACACACAACCATGCTCGACAGAGCCAGCAGGACCGCCGTTCGGCCGCGCGCCCGGGGAGGCCCCATCCCCGGCTCAGCTGCTGCTGCGGCGGACTCGAACGCGCTGGACATCCCCTGCCCCCAATCTCCGAGGTGCGCTACAGAGGACCACTGGCCGCCCCGCGCACCGTTTCCACGATAGTGGCGTCTGCCTAGGATAACCGGCCCGAGTCGCGGCGTGTGGCCCGGTTGCAACCGGCCGGCTCCGTCTCAGAACAGCTGGTTCTTTGACGCTCGTGTTGGCCGGTGCCGGCCGGTGTCGGGGGTGCGGAATTGCAGGCGTTCCGGGGGATGCCACGCGCGTCGCTGCTAGCTGATGCCACCCGTTCGGCTACGTTCGTTGACACGCCATTGACAGCGGAGCCGTGAGCCGACAGGCCCTACATGCGGGCCAGTAGCTCGGCCTTCTTGTTCGCGAACTCATCCTCCGTGAGGATGCCCTGGTCCCTCAGGGCGGCGAGCTTGGCGATCTCCGCAGGAATGTCGGCGCTCTGCCCTCCACCACGGGGCGCCGGCTTAGCCGCTTGCTGCTTGCCCAACGCAACGAACAGCGCCCGGATCATCGCCGCGACGAATGCGCCGTCGACGCCCCGGAACGTCGACGTTGACTGACGGCTGGTCACCCCGAGCTCAAGGCCATCGCCGAAGGCGTTGAGGGTCGCCAGCTTGGCGAACGGGAACTCGAGCGTCTTCCGCCCGCCGTGATAGACCACGCGCTGATTGGTCACGGTCAAAGCTCCCGTATCGGCTGTCTTCCACTCGGTCCCGACCGTCTCCATGTGCCCCCGAAATCCGCCAGCCCGGACGCGCACGCCGCTGTGCCCTAGCGGCACGCTGACCCCGCGCGAGCCGCCCTTGTACTGATGGAGCGTGACCTCCTTCAGGAGGTCGGCCCGTTCGTCAACGAAGGCAACCTCGGTGGGCTTGAGCATCAGCGAAGTCTCGGCTTGTACGGCGATGAGCCCGTTCTGCGCGCAGGCAATCTGTACGGACCTGATGAGATCCTGGGTCCTGTGCAGAGCAGCGCTCGCGGCCTGCGCGCGCCTGGCCGTGGACACTGGACACGGCATCAGGCATTTCCACGCGTGGGTGGTCATCCAGCCACGCTTCAAAGATCTTGAAGCTCTGCTCCGACATCGAACCGTCCTCGTCGAACAGTGATTCGAGCGACGACTCCAGCTCAGTGTTCCGGGCTTCGATTTGCGCGACGGCGGAGGCCACTTCGGCCCGCTGCTTGCTGCCGAACATCTCGCTTCCCCCTTTTGCTCAGACGATCCTCCCGCAGTATCTCCGCAGACGACGCTCCTCGCGCGGTGTCGGCCCGCCCGAGCCGATCGTCCTGCAGTCACCGCGGCTCGCCGGCGTCGTAGAGATCGCGGAGGGCCTGCTGCCGATCCACGCGCGCCGCCGAGAGCCTGATCGCGCCGGCCGCGTCGATCGGGTGCCTCGAAGTCTTCAGGGCTAGGCGTCGTTCTTGGCGCCGCGGCTCAGGCGGGCGGCGCGACGAGCTCGACGTTGAGGACCATTCGATCGATCTCCGCATCGTTCACTCGGAGCACGACCCAGTAGCGGCCGGGCTCCGTGAACCGAAGGCCCGCGACCTGTCCGAGAACGTGAAGTAGTTGCCACGACTCGCGCTGCTCGAACGTTTCCTCTGGCACCGGCGCCTGCAGGTCTATGACTGTGGCCCTCTCCTCGCCCGCGTCGTCCAAGATGGTGACGGTGACGTGCTGCTCGATGTCGTCTTCGGGTCCCTCGTAGACGAGTGTGAGCATGAGGCCGAGCTGTGGGTGCACGTAGGGGAACTCGATCGCGCGGATCGAGGTCACGCCGCCGCCGTGGATGAACACCTTGCCGACCTCTCCTCCGGCGACCGCGTCGGCGACGATGAAGTTTCTGATCCTCACGGGGCATCCAACTTTCTCTTTCGGTCTTCCCACGAAAAGAAGCGGTCGAGGCTCCTCTGCAGCCGCGTCTGGTACTCGTCGGTCACGCTGGCCAGCCGCTGCGTCGCGAGCAGCTCGAGGACGGCCACAGGCTGCATGAACCAATAGTCAGCGAAGTGCTCCTCCTCAAACGGAGACTCGTCTCCAAGCGAGAAGTACCGCGGCATCTTGTCGGCGCGAGCGTTGCCCGCTGTGTCGGCGTCCATCTCCGAGGCTTTGATGAGCGGCGCGACGAGCAGCGGGTATCGATCGACCGCTCGCTCTTTCTCGCGCGCCGCTGCGAACTTCGTGAAGTCGCAGCTATGAGACGTGATGACCCCGCGCGCGTGCTCAGTCGGCTGATAGCCACCGCCTCGAGGGGCGTAGAACTCCACGTCCGCGAGGATGTCACCCTGGGCAAGCTCTTGAGGGCGGAGGCCCTCAGCAAAGACCACTGACGAGCGAGCGCGTCAGACGCCAAATCGGCTGTTGCCGATCTCGCCGCCGACGTCGGCCATCGGCTCGTGCGTCTCGAGGCGCTCTGCAATCTCGGCCTCGTAGTCGATCGGCTCGAGCGAGCGTTGGCTCGAACCATGCCGAGGCTCCAGTCGAAGCCGCCGACGGAAGTGACGGACACGTCCTGAGCAAACGCGACATCGGTCTCGCCTCGGTACTCCGACGTGACGATTGTGCCGTTCCCAGAGGTGGACATGATGATCTCCTTCTCGCGTTGGCCCCGTCCTTGGACGCCGAGCATAGTTGAGACAGATGGTATCGGCAAGCCTTCAGGGAGAGTAAAGCCCAAGGCGGCCCGACTGGACCTCCCGTGCCTGCCGAAACACTGCCTCTGTGCAGGGGTTTTCTCCACTCGGTCCGCTCCTCCTGCGCGCGGCGGAGGCGCCGCGCTGGCGGAGGTCCTTCAACCCCCGACCTTCTTCTCGGCCCATGCGACCGCGACGTCGCGCGCGGCGCCGAGCAGCCCGTCGCGCACGCGCACGAGCGCTGAGCGGGTCTCCGTGTCAGTGGTCGTCGTGATCTCGCGGCTCAGCTCGGTCACCAGCCCGTCGACGACCTCCTCGGCCGTCGAGCCGGGCCAACCTCCAAGCTGCTGCACAGCGAGCGGAGTCGGGCGAACCACGAGCGGGATGTCGACCTGTTCAACGTCGGCCAGCCCTTCGAGGTAGCCGCCACGCACGAGCTCGCGGAGCGCCGCGCGGGCGCTCTCGGGGTTGTCCGTTTCGCGCAAGACCGCCTCGCTCTCGACGCCATGCTCGGGCGCGCCGGCTTGCTCGTATGCCTCGTAGAACCGTTCGAGCACGGGGTTGACGGCGCCCCAGTCGAGCGAGACTCCGGAGACGGCCGCGGCCTCGAGCTGGCGGACGCGTGCTCTGGCCCTGTCGCGCCCAGCAGCCGGTGATCGCGAACGACCGGCCGCTGCCTTCAACCCTTTCCACGCGCACCCACCCTCGTTCCGCGAGCTCGTCCACCTCGACGTGCGAGGGTGCCTCGACGTCGTCAGGCCAGCCGGGATGCCCCACGATCACACGGCCGACGCCGGAGTAGTAGAGGACGAAGGTTTGCGGCTCCGGCGCCGCGTCATCCGCAGCCGCGAGTTCGACGAGAACGTCGAGCGTGTCCTTCACGGGACGCTGAGGAAGAAGTCCTCGCGGACGGTGTGGCCCGGTGGGATCACGAGCGACTGCGTGTGCTTCGGGTGCGCGCCGTTGATGGTCGCGTCCCCGAACGTGCCGGTGATCGTGTAGGAGCCGGCCGGCAGCGGGATCTCGACGAAGTGCCCGCTCACTGACGTCTGCGTGGCTACGACCGCGCCACTCGCGTTCATCACTTCCACCGTTCCACCGCCAGGCGGTGCGGCTGGGACGTTTACAGCCCGGGGCCGAGAACAAGCGGAGCGGGCCGCCGTCGAGATAGAAGCCGGCCACGAGCTCGGTCGGCCCCGGCGTGACGGCTGGCTCCGCGAGGTCGGGACCATACGCCGCCGAGCCATGGCAGAACGGGTTGAGCCACACCGTCACCCTCGAGGCATGCCGGCCGCGCGCGGGCGACTGGCGCTCGATCGTCTGGATCGGGGCCTGTTCGAGCGCCGCGCCCTTCACCCGCAGCGTGCAGCCCGCGTGAGCGGCCCGTTCCCGGGCGACCGTGAGGGTGAGCCCAGTCAGCCGCGGAACGTGGCAGGTGGTCCTCGGGTGTGCGGCTGGCTGGCCCGCCGCGCTCGTCGTCGCGATCCCGAGCACTGCAACGACGAGAACGAGTGCGCGCCGCATGTCAGCGCGTCTGCCGCAGGTAGACGTGCGCGGCGAGCGCGCCGCCGAGCGTGAGCACCGCAAGCACGGCGCTGCCGCTCAGCCCGCCCACGACGAGCGCGAGCAGGAACGTCGTCCACAGCGAGCCGCCGGTGCGCCCGCGCCAGAGCCGACTGGTCTGGTGGTAGCTCCACCACGCCGGGAAGTTCTCGGGGCGCGGCCGCGTGCTCACTCGGACACCACCACCGGCGGTGTCCGCATTGGTATGGGCGGGTCGAGCAGGTCTCCGAGGAACGCGAAGGTCCCGGCGATAGCCGTGAGCGTCGCGTCCGCCGGCCGCTCGGCCAGCGCCTTGGAGTAGGCCTCCCGGCCCGATGCCTCTCTCGCCTCATCGGGCGGGGTCGGTAGATCCTCGACGCGGCGCCACACCCAGGATCGGAACCGTGCCGGGAACACGATCGGGAACGTCAGCCCGTCGGTCGTGACGAGCGCGTCCGCCCACTGGTGATGCACACGATTCCGCGCGTACCGGAGGCCTTGCATGATGTTCGACAGCTCGTCGCCAACGCCGAGCGCCCCATGCTTGCGCCAGGCCCACCATGGGCGCTTCGTCACAGTCCCGTCGGGCTGCCACACCCACGCAACGTAGTCGTCGACCGCGTGGGCCCAGTCCAGAGCCTCGAACAGCGCGAAGAACGCGCCCTCGGCGTCCTCCGCGGCCTGGGCCCTCTGCCACCTCTCGAGCGCCTGGGCGAACCCGCCGGTCAGTAGCCGCCCTCTCACGCGCACTCCGTCGAACTCTGCCATGACGCCAAGGCTAGCTACTGGGGTGCGGCTACGCCGCTCCTCAGCTCTCGAAGGTGGGTCTACCCGGAGCGGGCCTCGGCGGGCGACACGCTCAGTGAGAGTGGGACCGGTGGGTCCTACTACCTCGGCCACCTCAGTCGTGGGCTACGACTTGTCGCCCACATAGAACGCTTCGACGGTTTCGCCGTTGTCACTGAGGGTGTATTGGGGTCCGCCTCCGTGGACGCTGACTGAGTCCCCATCGCTCCACGTTGACGACGTGGCTTGGCCTGCCGGGACGATGGACCACACGCTGTTGTCCTCGAGTTCGAGCAGGCTCCCGTCGCTGCTGACGGCTTCGATGCTGTGTTCTTCGCCTTCGCCGGCGTAGCCGCCGGTGCCGCCCGCGTCGCCGATCTTCGAGGCTTCTTCGCTTTCTTCCGCCGTGGCGTCGTACAGCGATCCTTCGTTCTCCCCGACCTCGATCGTGTCGCCTTCACTCCATGACTGACCCGAGTCGAGGCTCCAAACGCTTCCGTCGCTGAGGGCCAGTACTTCGTCGCCTGCGATCGCTTCGAGCGTGAGTTCCGCGGCACCTGGCGGGATCACTGACTTGGCCTCGTGTCCTGGCTTGGCCTTGTGGTTCGCTTTTGGCTTCGGAGTCGTCGTCGTTCCCGTGGTCGGTTTCGTCTCGGTGGTCGGCGGCTTCGGTAGCGGCTTCGCGGCAACCGTGACTGTCTTCACGGGCTGCGCGGACCCACAGCCAACGACAAGCAACGTGACGATCGCTACCGCACCCACCCACCGCATGGCCCAACACTACCTCCCCACGTACCGCCTCGGGGTCGTCCTTGAGGGGGGTTAGCTCACGCGCGACGGCCTCGTTGGGAATGGGTACATCTGTACCCAACTCGCCGACCACCTCGGCGGCGCTGATCTGCTTGTTGACGTAGTTGCGTCCCCATCCCCACCGCGCCCGGCAGTAGTCCTCGAAGACGTGAGTGGCGATCTGAGCCTCGCAGAGCCCCAGACGTGGATCCGGTGGTACTCGCGGCTGCGCCAGCGAGCGACCCGCCGGCGGCCGGGAAACGGGCATTCTGCGGTGAAAGGGCGTAGGCTTTCCACCTTCTAAGTGGCGGGATGCCATGCGGAGGGGCTCGTGGGGTGTTGCGTCGTGACTAGGGCGACTTTGGGGGTTCCTCATGTCTGTCGGATGGCTTGGTGCGCGGACGGCGTTGGTTGCTGCTGGCGTGTCGGTGGCGATGGCGTCCGGGGTGTCGGCTGCTTCGGCGGCGACGTTGAAGGTTTGTGAAAGCGGACCGCCGACGTGTGCCTACAGCAGCATCCAGGCGGCGATCAACGCGGCGAGCAGCGGCGACAAGATCCGGATCGTCCACGGCAGCTATGACGAACACCTAGAAATTCCCGGTGGGGGCACCGCGACCAGCCTCACGCTAGAAGGCGCGGGCGCTAGCAACACGACGATCGACGGCACCTTCACCGGCAGGGTCCTCACGATCGGTTCGGGCGAGTCCGTCACGATCACCGCCGTCACGATCACAAATGGCGCGGCCCCTGGGTTCCGCGGCGCCGACCTGGGCGGCGGCATCTACAACGGGGGCGGCACGGTGACTTTGAAGCGCAGCATCGTCAGCGGTAACTCCGCTGGCTCCAATGAAGGTGGCGGCGGCATCTACAACGACGCCGGCACGGTGACGCTCATGAACAGCACGGTCAGCAACAACCATTCCAGCACAGGCGCAGGCATCTACAACGCCGGCGGCACGGTGACGCTGAAGAAAAGCACCGTCAGCGACAACACCGGCCTCGTCGAGGGCTCGGGCGGCGGGGGCATCTACAGCTTCGGCACGTTGACGCTGATAGACAAAAGCACCGTCAGCAACAACAGCTCCCCCCGCTTCGGCGGCGGCATCTCCAGTTCCGGCACGCTGACGCTGAAAAACAGCACGGTCAACGGCAACACCACCACCGGCAATGGCGGCGGCATCATCAACTACGGCGCGGCGACCCTGAACAACAGCACGGTCAGCAACAACGAAGCTGGCACCGAAGCCGGCGGCATCGCCAACTGGGGAGGCTCGTTGTCCGGTCGCAACGACACGATCACCGGCAACGAACCGACCGGGATCGTCAACATGTTCGGCGGAACGACGAACCTGACCAAAAGCCTCGTGCAATCTCCCTGACACCCCTTCGTGTCATTGACGGAGGCTTGTTGTGGCTTAGCGGCCCGGCCCTCGCGGTCGGGCCGCCCGGACCCCTCCACTCGCCCACAAGCCGTCAGCCGCGGGCCTACCCTTGCGCTGCTCACACAAACACGAACGGCGCCGAATGGACACGGCGCCGAGTGCAGGCCGGGCGGCTCGCCGTTGACCGACCTTGGATCCAGAAGGGGGTCGGACGGATTGCCCTAAAGCAACGGTCGGACCGCTTGGCAGCGTCGCAGACGCGGCGGACCGCTCAGGACAGTTTGCCCCCTTCACGGTGAACGCGCTCGACTGCCGCGTAGCCCTCGTTCCTGCTCAACGCGATCTGGCGGCCGAGCTCCCGGCGCGCCTCGCGCAACTTCTCCTCGGCGCGAACGCGCTGACTCGGAGTGACATCGGCGGCCTTCGCGAGCGCCGTCTCGGCGTCATACAACGCCATGAATGCGGTCTCCGCCTTGGTCATTTCCGAATCGTCCTCGGCGTCTCCCTCGGCCGCGTTGACGTTCTGCCCCGCGACGCGCCCGCCCGGCGGCCGCTGCCGCTCGTCGTCGATGAGCCGCCGCTCGGCAGGGGTCAACGCCTCGCCCTTGGCGATCTTGACCAGCGCGGCGAGTGCCCCCTGCTCACGCTTCGACAGGTCCTCGCCGTCCTCGCTCTCGTCGACGTCATCACGCTCGCCGTCGAGCGCGGTCGGGCCGCCGCGGCGCAGCGTCGAGAAGTCGCGCTCGTCGTCCAGGTCAGGGCTCCCCGGCCACTGATCGTCGCGCGCCTCCTCGGCGGGCAGCGAGGCTCCGCCGACCTTGCGCAGGCGTTCGCGCTTCAGGAGCTCCTGTTCGAGATCTGGTGCAGTGAAAACGCTCATGCTGTCGTTCCTTTCGTCGTCGAATGTGTGAATCGGATCACTGCGCCGAGCCGGCGAGCGGCGCGACCTGCAGGCCGCCGTATCGCGCGCCGAACAACTGCGGCGCACCGACATCGCGCAAATGGAAGTCGAGCGCGCCGGCGAGCACGGCAGACGGGGCGCCTCCGCGGCCGGGCTCACGCTCGTGTGCCACCACGAGGCTGTCGTGGTGGCGTTCGTGGAGGGCGGCGAAGCTGGCCGCCTCGGCGGCATACTTCTTCGCGGCTGCGTCCACCGCCCGCGCCTGTGCGGCGAGCTGCTTGGCGAGCTTCGCCGCCTCCACAAGCGCTGCTGCTCCTGCGTCCCGCTCGGCGGATTCGCGCGCCTCGGCGTCACGGCGCCCGCGCTCGCCTCGCGCAAGACCGACGCGCTCGAGCTCAGCCCGCGCGGCCACGAGCTCACTTTCGACATTCGCGAGTTCGAGGCGTACGTCTTCGCGGGCGTGCTCGTCGAGGGCATCGAGGCTTAGCCGCCCGCGATCGTCCTCGAGCCGTGCGATTCGCCCCCGGGCGTCCTGCTCGATCAGGTCGAGTGGGTCCGGCTCGCGCTCCGGCTGCGGCTCGACCTCGACCGGCGCAGGCTCGGGCGTCGACGCCTTCGCGATCGCCGCCTCAAGCCACGGACGCGACCGCAGGTCAGACGCGGTCACGCCGTAGGAAGTTGCGGTGCCGTCGATCGCGTCCTCAACGGAGTGACCGTCGCCGAGCAAGCGCTCGAGCAGCTCACGTTCACTGCTTGCCGCTTTGGGCCTCTGCGCCTCGCGCTCTGCGTGGCGCTCATCGGCAGCACACCGTGAGTCCTGCGGTGTAGTCGGGATTGCAGCTGTCATGTTCAGATCCTTTCTGTCGTTGAAGTGTGAAACCGTTGCCCGGTCGATTTCTGTGAATACATGCGCGCGACACCACGGCCTCAGCCAATCTCGGGCCTTTCGTCGGTGATGGACGTGGAATAACGCCGGCGTGTACGCTCGACGCGCGCCGCTTCGACAGCGCCCAGGCGGTGCGGCTGCGGAGCCTCCTCAGCGCCAAGCAAGCGCTTCACAGTGCGTGGGTCGAGGCCAAGATTCCTGGCAACTTCGTGAATCGCTTTGCCGTGCCCGACTTCCGCCGCCCGCAGCTCGAACTGCGCGCGGACGCGGGCGCGGAGCTGCTCGCTGCCTTCGGCGGCTTGGCGGCGGTTGTCCGCGTGGTAGGCGCTCACCAGACCCCCCGTGGGCCGCGCGCTCGCAACACGTGGGGTACCACGCTTGGAGCGCCCGGTGCAAAGAAGCCGCCCGTCCGACGGGCGCGGGCATGTTCGCGCGCCGCCACAGGCTCCGACTGGAAGATGCACAGGAACCTGTCCCGCTCGTCGTCGCTCGCGTCCTCCCAAAGCCGGCGAATCTCGGCTGCGGTCTCCTCGTCGCGAGCCCGACGGTCCCGAGCCTCGCGCCAGCGGGTGACG
Organism: uncultured Solirubrobacteraceae bacterium; assembly: GCA_963827105.1. Lineage (GTDB taxonomy): Bacteria > Actinomycetota > Thermoleophilia > Solirubrobacterales > Solirubrobacteraceae > Palsa-744. Next base: position 20,165 of record CAWHAB010000003.1, read on the forward strand.
TCCATCTCGATCAGCGGGACCGCGACAACAGGATCCATGCCCGCGTACGTGGAGGCGAGCCGCTCCCGCTCGGCCTGCTCGGCGGAATGTGTGCGGTCGCTCACTAGCGGAAGTCCCATTGCCTCGACGGCTGCCTCGGCGCCTGTTGGCGAGCTACCGCCGGCGCCAGCGTCTCAACCTCGTCAGTCGCCTCGAGCTCCTCGTCGTCCACGTCGTCGAGCTCGCCTTGCAAGGCGTCGTCGGGCTCGGGTGCCCGATCTTCGACGACATGCTCATGGCGGACCGACGGCTCCTGCGCGAGCATGGCCGCGAAGTGATTGCGCAGCTCGCCCGACGCGCGCTCCGCGAGCGGCGCGATATCCGGCTGACCGCGTTCCCGCAACAGCGCCGCCAACAGCTCGCGCACCGCCGCCGTCCACGGGATGCCGAGCGCACGCGAGAAGCCCTCCAGTACCTCCACCATGCGCTGCGCCCGCGCCGCGTCCAGACGCGCGGCACCCTCGCGCAGCAGCGCCACTTCCGCCGCGATCGCCCTGCAGGCCGTACTGTGATCGCGCCCAACCCGCGCCGCCGCCTGCGCCGCGATGTCATTCCCGGCCCGCTGCAACGCGCGGCTACGCTCGGTCGACTCGTCCCGCGCATCGCGAAGCTGAGCCAACTGCGCTTCAGCCCGCGCGAGTTCCGTGTCGTCGTCCGCCACGACAGCCGGCGCAGAGGGCGCCGACGAGGCCGCGCCCGAGACCGCGGGCACCGGAGCCCGCAGCGAGCCGTCCGTGCGTGCCCGGCGACGCCACGAGCGGATCGTGCTCGGCTTCACACACGCCTCACGAGCAGCGACCTCGTCACCGACCTGCTCGGCACGCTCCAACGCCCACGCCCGCGTCGCAGCATCCGACGCCTGCGCACGAGCACCAGGCGGCGCCTGCAGACGCTCACGTTCTTCTCGGCGCTGCCGCCTGAGCGGAGAGCCAGCCATCAGGACTGACCCCCTGCAACGCAACAACGACTGCAACAGGACGCGGATTGAAACCACGCGCGGGAGACAGGGGCCGCGTGGGGGTCTGAACGGGTGCGCCGGTAATTCTGGACGGGCGGGCGAGCGAACGCGTGGCCGTCGAAGGGGCTGGGCCTGGCGAGAACTCTCACTTCTAGTGGTGCCCGTAGGCCCCCGCCAGCACTGGCCGTATGGGAGCGTGTCAACGGTGCGTCAACGGGAGCTGCGGCAGCGGGGAGCACCCCTCGGCTACGCGGGAGCGCGAGCGGCACCGGCAGGACGAGGCGAGCGGGAGTCATGCGGCCCTCCGAGCCGTCTGCTGCGCGCTCTCGAGCGTCGCCCGGACCTCGACGCCGCCGAGGCCCGCCTCGAGCGCGGCCATGCTGAGCGCGTCGAGCGCGTGGCGTTCGTCGAGCTCCCCCGCAGCGACATGCTCCACAGCCCTGCAGGCGGCCCAGTAGAGGCTCGCGTTGCGGTTGCCCTGCTGGGCCTGCGCGACGGTCTGCGTGAGGCCGGCGAGGACCCTGTCGCGGCGCGGGGAGCCGGCGCGGAGACGCTGTCCACCAGTGGACACCCGGGGCCGCCGGCGGTAGTGCTCGGAGTCGGGGAGCCGCCCGACGACCTCGCCTGCCGCGAAGCGGACCCCTCGAGCCGGGTGAGCAGGACCGGCCGTGCCGGGTCGTGCTTGTGGTTGAGCGTGCCCGGCGGGCGCAGGATCCGCGCGGCGTCGGTCGCCTTCGCGTCGGCGCCGAGCGCGCTCGCGAGCCTGCGGTTGGCGCGCTGCGTCGCCGCCGGCGTCAGCGGCTCGCTCAGCGGCCAGTATGCGTGCGCGCCACCGGAGCCGGACCGCACGACGATCGCCGGCAGCGGGCGGAACGCGCGGAGCCGCTCGAGGCTCTGCATGGTGTCGCAATCGGCCCACAGCGTCCACGCACGCTCCACAGCGGCGACCGTGCCCTCGCGGCGCCACGCCGACGAACACGTGCGCGTCGGGCGCCAGCGTATAAACGCGACGTTCGAGCTCGGCTAGCTGGCCGACCGGGATCCACGCCCGCCCCGGCGCAGCGCCACCGCCCGGGAACAGCGGACGCAGCTCGAGCAGGCTCGTGGGCGGCTCGCGTCCCACGAGCGCCTGCAGGTACACGCGCAGCTCGCGCGCGCTCGCGCGCAGGGAGCGCGAGTCGACGCCGAACGGGCGCAGGAGCAGCTTCTCCGCGCTCATAGTCCGACCAGTCGTGGTCGTTCGTCTGGTGTAGGGGGTGTAGGAGGTATAGGGGTCTCCGGAAACTCCCCCATGCGTGCGCGTATGGAGGAGTTCCGGTGGTGTACCTCACTTCCTACACCTCCTACACCGGCGCGGATGGCGATTCCCTGCCAGATCACGCCCGTTTTGCCTCTCCGGCGCGTGAGGCCGTGGGCCTTGAGGGCGTTGGCGAAGTCTTGGGGGGTGTCCTCCTGCTCGCCGCTTGCTCGGCGGTAGCGGACGTAGTCCTCGCGTAGGTCTCGGCCGCCTGTCTGCGTGTCGCTGTCGAAGCTCGCAGCGTGCGGCGATCCAGTCGGCGAGCGGGTCTTGGCGCCGCGGTATTCGGCGGTCGCCTGCTCGACTGCGCTGCACGTGCCGAGCCCGTCGCGGTTCCACTCGATCGCGCCGGCGACGATCCACGACAGGACGGCGGCGCGCTCGGCCGGGTTGTGCGTGAGGGCGCGCTTGTGCGCGGGGTCGCGCTCACCAGCGGGGATGACGTTGGGGAACGGCAGGAGCCGGATGCGCCGCCAGGCGGCATCGTCGCTCGCGGGGATCGCCGGCCGCTCGTTGGCAGCGAGCCAGAGGGTGAACGCCGGGTCGAACTCGGTCGGGTCGCGGTGCAGGCGTCGCGCGACGATCCGCTCGCCGCCGGTCAAAGCCTTGAGCCTCGCGGGGTTGAAGCGCTGGCCGGCACTGACCTCGGACGCGCACACCATCCGCGCTCCCGCCAGCCGTGCGACGCCGGGTGTCGGCCCGTCGCCGTCGCCGTGCGCGGTGAGGAAGGTCGAGAAGTCTGAGACGGTGGCGTAGTCGCCGAGCGCCGCCCGGAGCGCTTCGAGCGTGGTCGTCTTGGCGCTCGCTCCGGGGCCGTCGACGAACAGCGCTACTTCCTCGTCGGTCGAGCCAGTCGCCGTGTATCCCGCTGCGCGTCGCATGTAGCCGATCGTCTCGGGGTCCTCGCCGGCCGCTCGAGCGAGGTGCACCTCCCAGCGCTCTGATCGCGCATCGGGCCGGTACTCGGCGCCCGCGATCTTCGACAGGTGCAGCCGCGGGTCGTGGTCGACGAGCGTGCCGTCTCGAAGGTCCACGACGCCGTTCGTGACGTTCAGCATATGCGGGTGCGAGTCGAGCTCGGCGGCAGCGATGCTGAGACGCTCGTCGCTCGCCGCGAGCGCGAGGCAGCCACGGATCCGCGGCTCACCGCATAGGCGCGCCGCCGCGGCCACCGCCTTCGCATCGCCGGCGTTCATCGCCTCCTCGAGCAGCTCGGCGGCGTTGCGCTTCGCGGCTCGGTGCGCCTCCTCCTCGCCCTCCGCCCAGCGTGCGTCGTTCCACGCCAGCCATCCCACGCCGCGCACGAAGCGCAGCCGCTCGGCGTTCGCCTCTGCCAGCCGATCGGCGGCCGCGAGGTCGGTCAGCGGGCTCACTGTGGCGGCTCGCCGTTGTACTCGAGGAACCGGCTCAGCCAGGCGAGCACCGTCCGCGCAGCGTCGAAGGTCTGCGGTGCGTAGTCGGGCACCGTGACGTCCTCCGGTCCGGGGAGTTCGCCGACGAGCGTGGCGAGTTCCTTCACGATCACGTACCGCCCGTTGCGCACTTCTTCCTCGCGGCTGATCCCGGTCTGGATCGTGCCCTGCGAGTCGACGACAGCCTTCCCGGTCTCGCGCGCCATCCGCTCGGCCGTCTTCGGGCCGGGGCGCCGTCGGGCCGGCGTCGGACTCACGCGACGACCTCCGCTCGAGCAGGAGCCTCGCGAACCTCGACATCGTCGCGCGGCTGACGGAATGCCTCGCGTTGCTGCGCCAGTGGAAGCTCATCAAAGGGCCCCCAGCCGTCGCCGCAGGCGAAGGTGTATCTCGCGCCGGCCGGTGGCGGATCCGGCACAACCGCCAAGTGTCGGTCCGCTGGAGGCCTAGACTTCATCTCGGTCGCCGATACGACCTTCTGCAACGCCTCGGTCTGCCGCCGGGGCGTTGCTCGTTGGAGGGGAAGGATCATCCAGTCGGCCCGCAAGCAGGGCCTCGAGCCGATCGCGGGGAACGCGCAGGCATCGGCCAACGCGGATCACGGGAAGGTCGCCCGAGCGGGCCGCGGCGTAGGCGGCACTCCGCCCGATACGCAGCACGCCCGCGGCCTCCTCGACGGTCATCGCGAGAGGCATGTCGGCGAGAGCGGTCACGCGGCGACGGCCTCTCTCAACTCGTCGAGCAAGCGGATGTACGCCAGGCGCAGCTCGCCCCGGGGGACCCGCTCGCCGAGCTCCCAGCGCGCGATCGTGACGCGGTTGACGCCGAGCTCATCGGCGATCTGCTGTTGGCTGACGGAGGCCTCGTCGCGGATCGCCCGGGCAATAGCCGGAGGCGGCAGCCGGCGCGCGGCCTTGACGTGCTTCGCGAGTGCGCTCATCGCCTATCTCCCGTGGACGCGTGATCGAATATGGAACGAGCATGGCACGGGGACTGTCCGAGCGGAAGTCGGGCCGGAGAATATGATCGAACGACGCACGGGCGATGATCGAGGCGCGCACCGGCGACCGGACCGGCTACACTTTCGGCTATGAGGTTCACGGTCCCGAGAAGCGGTCGAGTGCCCGGGGATCACGAGGGCATCCACGGCGCGTCGTGGATCAGGGCAGAAGGCGACGACCTCCCCCACCCTGTCCTCGTCCGCCTCGGCAAAGGCGACGACGGGCGCCTGGTCGCAACGGGGGTCTTGATCGAGGCCGACGAGGGCGGCGAGCTGGCCGCGCGAGCGATGCGTGTGCCGCTCAGCCGCATAGTCGCGGGGTTCATCGCGGCTACGTCGAAGACCGCCACCTACAAGCGGCTGCAGCGCGAACTGCACGGCCGGCCGAAGTCCGACCTCGAAACCGGCTGGGCGCCGGGGAAGGGGCTCGACGACACCTCTGGCTGGCGTTCGACTTCCTCGCGCTCGCAGATCACGAACGCCCGATCGAGCGGGCTCGAGTGCGTCCGCGGCCCCAAGGGCTGGTCCGACAGAGCACTACCGCGAGGTAGCGCGCGTCTACAAGCGGGCGCTACTCACCGACCCGCGCGCGCCCGTCAAGGCACTGATGAAGGCAATGAACACGACCGAACCCACCGCGCACCGATGGATTCGCACCGCCCGTGAGAAGGGATACATCACCGACCCGAACGAGGAGACACGATGAGAGGCAGCACACGCAAGCGCGGCGCCACCTGGACCGCCTATTGGGACCTCGAGGACCTCGAGAGCGGCAAGCGCAAGCAGAAGTCGAAAGGCGGCTACAGGACGCAGAAGGAAGCGCAGGCGCACCTCGACGAGGTCGTGCCCGCCGTGAAGGCAGGGACCTACCTCGAGCCGTCCAAGCAACTCCTCGGCCGCTACCTGCTCGACGAGTGGCTGCCCGCCGTCAGCGACACGCTGCGCCCTCTCACGGCCGAGCGCTACACGAAGATCGTGCGCACTTACGTCGTCAAGCGCGATATCGGCGCCGTGCCGCTGCGGGCGCTCTCCGGCGCGCACCTCAACGGCTTGTACTCGGAGCTGGGGCGCGAGGGCCTCTCACCGGCCACGCGGCGGCTCACGCACGCAGTGCTACGCCGCGCGCTCAACGATGCGGTTCGCTGGGACATGCTCGCGCGCAGCCCCGCGGCGGCAGCGGACCCCCCAGCGATCCCCCGCAGCCGAGTGCAGGCGTGGAGCGCGCGAGAGCTGCGCACGTTCCTACGCCACCTCGAGGGCGATCGCCTTGCGGCGCTGTGGCGCCTCTCCGCCACGACGGGGATGCGCCGTGGCGAGGTCCTCGGCCTCGCTTGGCGCGCTGTTGACCTCAGCGGCGAGCGGCTCCGGGTGGAACGCCAGCTCCTGCCGACGGCGGGCGGCTTGACGTTCGGACCCCCAAAGTCGAAGCGCAGCGAGCGTACGGTCGCCCTCGACGCCGAGACGGTCGCGATGATCCGACACCACCGCGAGACGCAGCAGCTCGAGCGCGCGATGGCCGGGACCGCCTACGACGACGGAGACCTCGCCTTCGCCCATGAGCTCGGCAGTCCGATCCACCCGCAGCGGCTGACGGAGTGGTTCGGCAAGGAGCGCGCGGCGGCTGGCATCCCGACCGGCAGTCTCCACGTCCTGCGCCACACACACATAACCCTCGGTCTCAGCGGCGACCCGGCAGCGGTGCCGCCCGTGCCGCCCGTGCCGCTGCACATCATGGCCGCGCGCGTCGGGGACAGACCGGAGACGCTGCTCGCCACCTACGCCCACCTGCTCCCGCAGTCCGACGAGCAGGCCGCGCAGGGCTTCGCGTCGCTTCTCGTTGACAGGCCGTTGACAGAGAGGGCAGTTTCGGCCGTTTAGTGGCTCTGTAGAGCCATCCCGGCTAGAACAGCTGGTTCTCGCCGCCGAAGACCTCGCTGACGGAGTCATCGACGAAGATCCGCCGGATCGAGTCGGTCAAAAGCTCGGCGCAGGGCAGCACGCGCACGTTCGCCGGGCGGTTCGCGCGGATCGGGATCGTGTCGGTCACGACGATCTCCTCGAGACCGGCGCTGTCGAGGTTCTCGAACGCGTTGCCCGAGAAGATCGCGTGCGTGGCCGCCGCATAGACGCGCGCCGCGCCCTCCTCCTTGACGGTTTTGACGGCCGCCGCGAGCGTGCCAGCCGTGTCGATCATGTCATCGACGATCACCGCCGTCTTGCCCTTGACGTCACCGATCACGTAGCCGATCTCGGCGACCTGCTGAGCCGGGCGCTCCTTGTCGAGGATCGCCAGCTCGGCGCCGATCTTGGAGGCGAATTTCTTGTTCAGCTTGACGCGCCCGGCGTCGGGAGCCACGACGACGAGGTCCGGCAGGCCGAGGTCGGTGAAGTACTGGGTGAGCATGAACAGCGAGGTCATGTGGTCGACCGGCTTCTGGAAGAAGCCCTGGATCTGCCCCGCGTGCAGGTCCATCGTCAGCACGCGGTCGGCGCCGGCGGCCTCGAGCATGCGTGCGACCATGCGCGCGGAGATCGGCTCGCGCGGGGCGGACTTCTTGTCCTGGCGCGAGTACCCGAACCACGGCGTGACCGCGATCACGCGGTGGGCGGACGCGCCGACGGCGGCGTCGATCATGAACAGCAGCTCCATCAGCGAGTCGTTCGCCGTGACCCCCGTCTGCGGGTTGCCGCAGGTCGGCTGGACGATGAACACGTCGGCGCCGCGGATCGACTCGTCATAGCGGCAGTAGACCTCGCCGTTGGAGAAGGTCTTCAGCGTGATCGGCCCGAGATCGACACCGAGCTTGTCGGCGATATCGACCGCCAGCTGCGGGTTCGCACGCCCGCTGAAGAGCATCAGGCGCTTGTTGTAGTCGATCGGCAGGCTCGCCGATGACTCCGTGCGCGTGTCGATCGCGCTCATCTCCCGAGGAAGTGTAAAGGTCCGGGCGGCATCGGTCATCCCGATTTCGCGCCGTCGGCTGAGCGCTCGGAATAGCCCTCGATGTTGCGCTGGCGCTCGCGCGCGATGCCGAGCGCGCCCGGCGGCACGTCCTCGGTGATCACCGAGCCCGCGCCCGTGTAGGCGCCGTCGCCGAGCGCGACCGGCGCGACGAGCGTCGTGTCGACCCCGGTGCGCACGCCGCTGCCGACCGTCGTGCGGTGCTTGGCGCGGCCGTCGTAGTTCGCGGTGATCGTCGCCGCGCCGAGGTTCGAGCCCGCGCCGACGTCCGCGTCGCCGATGTAGGACAGGTGCGGGATCTTCGCGCCGGGGCCGATATCCGAGTTCTTGACCTCGACGAACGTGCCGGCGCGGGCGCCCTCGCGCAGGATGCTCCCCGGCCGCAGATAGCCGAACGGCCCGACGCTCGCGCCGTCCTCGAGCTCGCAGTCGAGCAGGTAGGAATGGCGCACGGTGCAGCCGCGCCCGATCCTCGTGCCGCCGCGGATCGTGCTGAACGGCTCGATCACCGTGTCCTGCCCGATCTCCACGTCGACGTCGATCACGGTCGCATCGGGATCGCGGATCGTCACCCCCGCAAGCATGTGGCGCTCGTGGATCGCCGCCTGCGCGAGCTTGCGCACGCGCGCGAGCCCGACGCGGTCGTTGACACCGAGCACGAGCGTGCCGTCGGCGACCGTGTGTGCGGCGATCGGCGCACCGTCCGCGCGCAGCAGATCGAGCGCCTGCGGCAGGTACAGCTCGTGCTGCGCGTTGTCCGCGGACAGCCGCGGCAGGACCGCGCGCAGCGGGCCGGCGGCGAACACGAAGATGCCCGTGTTGATCTCGTTGATCTCCCGCTCGGCCTGCGTCGAGTCGCCCTCGGTCTTCGTCTCGGCGACACGCTCGACGGCGCCGTCCGCGTCGCGCACGACGCGGCCGTAGCCGCTCGGGTCCTCGAGCACGGTCGTCGCCATCGTCGCCGCGGCGCCGCTTTCGGCGTGTGCCCGCACGAGTTCCGCGATCGTGATCGCGCTGATCAACGGCACGTCGCCGCTGAGCACGACGATCGGCGTCGCCGGATCGAGCTGCTCGCCGAGCTCGTCCATCGCCGCGATGACCGCTCCGCCGGTGCCGTTGGAGTGCGGCTGCACCGCCTGCGCGACGCCATCCGGGAGCACCGCTGCGAGCGCACGGGCGGGGGAATCGACGACCACCACGCGCGCGGCGCCGGCCCCGAGCGCCGCGCGGACCGGCCACAACACCATCGGCACGCCGCAGATCTCGTGCAGCACCTTCGCGGTCTGCGAGCGCATGCGCGTTCCCTGCCCGGCGGCGAGGATCAGGACGATGGGCGCGCTCATCACGCAGATGCTATTCGCTCGCGGCGCTTCGCCGGCAAAGCTGGGGGGCAGGGATTCGAACCCCGATTCTCAGGACCAAAACCTGATGTCCTGCCATTGGACGACCCCCCAGGGGCGCGAGCAAGGATAGATCCTCGGCCGAGCGGATAGCACGAAGCCTTGACCGCCGCCCGGGGCCCTCTTCACGTCGCGTTAACGACGCAATAACACCGCCATCTTGTCGACCTGCAACCATTCCTGCACTCTGTCAGCTGAGACGCGGACAAAGGGGAGCATGTGGGTCGCCGCGTTCTCGGCGCTCGTGCTGGCGTGCGCATGGATGCTCGCGGCCGGTTCCACGAGCGCCGGCGCACGACCCGCGGGCTGCGCCGGGGCGGGCCTGCGCCCGAGCGCCGTCAACGCCGCGAGCGTCGACGCGGCGGTGCTGTGCCTGATCGACCGGATCCGCGCGGCGCACGGCCTGCGCTCGCTGCGCACGAACCGCGAACTCGGCGGCGTCGCCGCGAGCCAGGTCACGACGATGGTCCACCGCGACTACTTCGCCGACGTGCGCCCGTCGGGGCAGACGCCGATGGCGCTCGTCGGCGGGACGAGGTATCCGGCGCACACCGAAGCCATCGCCGTCGGGCAGAACATCGCCTGGGGCAGCGGCAGCTACGCGACGCCCGCGCACATCGTCTCGGAATGGATGGCCTCGCCGCCGCACCGCGCGATCATCCTCACCGGCGAATACCGTGACGCCGGCGTCGCCGTGACGCCGGCGCTGCCGAGCGTGCTGCGGGCCGGCAAGCGCGGCGCGCTGTACGCGGTCGAGTTCGGCGTCCGCCGCTGACTAGCGTCGAGCTCTAGCTGCGCCGGCCCGTGCGCCGCGGCACGCGCCCGCCTTCGGCGCCCGCCTCCGACGCGGGTCCGCCGCCGGATGCGATGCCGAGCACGCGCATCGACTTCAGCCCGAGGCTGAGCTTCTCGCGCCCGTCGCTCGAGCTGACGTCGAGCCCGGAGAGCTCGCGCACGCGCTCCAGGCGGTAGTAGATCGTGTGGCGATGGGTGAACAGCCGCTGCGCGGTGCCCGCGACGTTGCCGTCGGCCTCGAGGAACGTCTCGAGCGTACGCACGAGATCGGTCTCGTACTGCTCGTCGTAGGCGACGAGCGGCTCGACCGTCTCCCCATAGAAGCGCTGCAGCTCGGCCGGGTTCTCGCTCATCGCGGACAGCAGCAGGCGGTAGGCGCCGGTCTGCTCGAACGCGAGCGCGGCGCTCTCGCGAGAGCCCTGCGCGACGTTGGCCGCGAGCAGCGCTTCGCTGGCCGCGCGCGGGAGCTCGCTCGGGTCCTCGGTGATGCGGCTGCGCCCGAGCGCGAACATGTAGCCGGCGAGACCGGCTTCCATCTCGTGCAGAACCGCCTCGGCGGCACGCGCGGCGGTCGCCTCCTCGCCGCCCGGGACGAGCACGAGCACCTCCGCGCTGAGGAAGCCCTGCGAGCCGTTGACGTCCCCGTCGCGCTCGGACAGTGCGGCGATCGAGCGGCTCGTCGCCGCGCGCGCGCCGCGCTCGGCGATCGCGCGCACGCGCCCGCGCCAGCCCTCGTCGGTAGGAACCTGCGGGTGCGCGCGGGCGACGATCATGCTCGCGCCGTCCTCGATCGCGAGCGACAGCTCGCGGGCGCGCGCGAGCAGCTCGTCGCGGTCGGTCAGCTGGCGGGCGAGGACCGCGCGCAGGAAGTCCGCGGCGGCCGTTTCCGAGACCCGCTCGGGCGCGCGCACGCGCTCGACCTCCGAGGCGATCATCGTCAGCAGCAGCCTCCGCATCGACGCGCTCGGCTCGGTCTTCGCGCGCATGTGCAGGGTGCCGACGACCGTGTCCGCGACGCGCAGCGGCGAGCTGCTGACGCCCTCGCCCTGGGAGAGCAGCGCGCGCTCCTCCGCCGGCGATCTCGCGGCGACCGCGAGCGTCGCGCCCCACGCGTCGCTGACCGCGAGGCTCGCGTCGAGCGCCTTGGCCGCCGCGCGCACCACCTCCGGCAGGCCCGCGCCTGACTCGACCGCCTCGGTTATCGCGTCGAGCGCGGCGAGATCTGACACGCTCAGCCCCAGAAGTAGACGGCCGCTAGCGCGCCGACCACGCCGACACCGACGAGCACCGCAAGTACGTACAGCGACAGCACGGTCGCCGCGACCCGCTGCCAGGCGCGCGAATACGCCGTCCACGCGGGGACGAGGATCAGGCCGGCGTAGAGCGCGAGGCCGAACACCACCGCACACGCTCCGACCAGCTCGTTGATTGCTGTTCTGCTCATCGGTTGTCGCCGGGATTGTTGCGCACGCGGATGTCGCCCGCCTCGGCGGCGGCGCCGCTCGCCGGCGTGCGGCCGCGGGCAGGCCGGCTCAGAGCGTGACCGGGGCGGCAAAGCCCGCGTCGACGGCGAGCGCGCAGAGCGCGGCCGGGACGCGGCCCGCGAGCCTCTCGACAGCGAGCTCCGCGAGCGCGCGAGCTTCGCCTGCGGCGCTGAACAGCCCGATCACGGTCGGCCCCGATCCGCTCACGAGCGTCTCCTCCGCGCCCGCCCGACGGGCCTGCGCGAGCGTGTCGGCGATCGCCGGGCAGAGCGAGACGGCGGCGCGCTGCAGGTCGTTGTCGAGTAGCCGCGAGGAGCGCGCCAGCGGCGCCCCGTGCGCGAGCGCCGCGGCGAGCTGCTCCCTGTCGCGCTGGAGCTCGGCCGCGCTTCGCCCGACCCCGAGCCGGTCGGCCTCGGCGTAGACCGCCGCGGTCGAGAGCCCGCTCGCGGCCGGCAGCAGGAGCACAGCGAGCGGCGAGCTCGGCGCGGCGAGCGCCCGCAGCGACTCGCCCGCGCCGCTCGCCAGCCATCGGCCGGGTGTGATCTGCGCGGGCACGTCCGCGCCGAGCTGCGCGCCGAGGCGCAGCAGCAGCTCGTGATCGCCGAGTCCGGAGGCGTGCATGGCCAGGCGCAGCGTCGCGGCGGCGTCCGCGGAGCCGCCGCCCAGCCCGGCCGCGACCGGGATCCGCTTCTCGATCGACAGCCGCAGCGGCGGCGCGTCCCAGCCGGTGGCCGCGCGAAACGCCGCGAGCGCGAGCGCCGCGAGGTTCTCCTCGGGCGCGCCCGCGACGCCCGGGCAGATGACCTGATCGCCCGTCGCCTGCGGCGCAGCCGGCTCGAGCGTCACGCGGTCGGCGAGTGAGATCGACTGCATCACGCTGACGAGCTCGTGACGGCCGTCGCGCTCGCGCCGCGGCCCGATGAACAGGCCGAGATTGATCTTCGCCGGCGCGAGCGCGCGGTAGCGGCTCATCGCTCGAGCAGGCGCGCGAGCGCGCGAAAGTCCTCCGGCGACAGGCGCTCGGCGCGCACGTCGGGTGGCTGTGAGAGCTCGGCCAGCGCGGCGCGCAGCTGCTCGCGCGAGTGTCCGGGCGCGCCGCCGGAGAGCCGCAGCGAGCCCGTCAGCGTCTTGCGCCGGTGGGCGAAGCCCCCGCTGACGAGCGAGCGCAGCACGGGCGAGATCGCCGTCGCGGCGCCCTCGCGCCGGCGCAGGCCGACTAGCACCGAATCGACGTTCGGGACGGGGTGAAAGACGCTGCGCGGGATCGCGCGCAGGACCTCGACGTGGCAGACGAGCTGCGCGAGCACCGACGGCACGCCATAGGCGCCGCTGCCGGGCGCTGCCGCGAGCCGCTCGCCGACCTCGCGCTGGGCCATCACCACCCACATCGAGACGCTCGGCAGCAGCTCGATGCTGCGCAGCAGGACGCCCGCGGCGATCCCGTAGGGGAGGTTCGCGACGAGCTTGCCGGGCTGCGGCGCGAGCGTCGCGAGCGGAAACGTCATTGCGTCGGCCCAGTGCAGCGAGACGTTGTGATGCGGCGCGGTCGCGTCCAGCAGCGCATCGGTGAGGCGCTCGTCGATCTCGAGCACGTGCACGTGCGCGACGCGCTCGGCGAGATACTCCGACAGCACGCCGAGGCCGCCGCCGATCTCCAGCACGACGTCGCCGCGCCCGAGCTCGGCGGCGCGATCGATCACGCCGAGGATGTTCGAGTCGATCAGGAAGTTCTGGCCGAGATCGCGGTCGGGGCGCACCGCGTACTCGCGCAGGCGACGCAGGCTCGGCTGGACGGGCGCGTCGGCCACCGTGCTCACTTGTGCCCCGCCGAGCCGGGCTCTGCCCAGCCGAACACGGCGGCCGCGTTGCGGCTCACGCTCGCGTCGAGCTCCGCGATGCTGACGCCGCGCAGCTCGGCGAGGAAGGCGGCGGTGTGCGCGACGAAGGCCGGCTGATTGCGGTGCTTGCGCACGACCTGCGGCGTCAGGTACGGCGCGTCGGTCTCGACGAGCAGGCGCTCGGCGGGCACGCGCGCGGCGGCGGCGGCGAGGTCGCCCGCGTTCTTGTACGTGACGTTGCCGGCAAACGAGATCGCGTAGCCGCGCTCGAGGCACTCCTGCAGGTGCTCGGGCATCGAGAAGCAGTGGATCACGACGTTGACGCCGGGCGCTTCGGCGGCGAGCTGGGCGAGTGTCGCGGCGGCGGCGGCGCGGGAGTGGATCACGAGCGGTTTGGCGGTCTCGCGCGCGAGCGCGATCTGCGCGGCGAACGCGCGTTGCTGGTCGGCGCGCGGGGTCGCGTCGCGGTAGAAGTCAAGGCCCGTCTCGCCGATCGCCAGGCAGCGCGGGTGCGCGGCGAGCGCGCGCAGCTCGGCGAGATCGGCGGCGTCGAAGCCCTTGGCCGCGTTCGGATGCCGCCCGATCGCGGCATATACCTGCGGGAAGGCCTCGGCCGCTGTGAGCGCCGCGCGGCAGGACTCGCCGTCGACGCCGATGGTGAGCATCCGTGTCACGCCCGCCGCATCGGCCGCCGCGACGAGCTCGGCGTTCGCGCCGTCGCAGAGGTCGAGGTGGGTGTGCGAGTCGATCACGGGCTCGCTGCGGGCAGGTCCTTGGGGAACAGCGAGTCGAGCGCGTGCACGCGCTCGATCCTCCCCGCGCCGAGCTCGCCGGCGGCAAGCGAGCGGTCTGGTGTGCCGAGCGCGCCGAGCAGGCGCTCGGCGCTGCTCGGCAGGTACGGCCACAGCAGCACCGTGACCGCGCGCAGGCCCTCCGCGAGCGTGCGCAGCACGCGGTCGAGCTCACCCGCGCGCTCGTCCTCCTTCGCCAGCTTCCACGGCGCCTGCTCCTCGACGTAGCGGTTCATGCGCTTGACGCGCTGCCAGATCTCGTCGAGGGCGAGCGTCAGCTCGCCCGCGTCGATGCGGGCGGCGACGCGCTCGCGCAGCCCGTCGAAGTCCGCGGCCAGCGCCGGGTCGAGCTCGCCCGCCGAGACGACCCCGTCGCGATAGCGGTTGAGCATTCCGATCGTGCGGCTGGCGAGGTTGCCGAGCTCGTTCGCGAGCTCGCCCTCGTAGCGCAGCTCGAAGGAGGCGGTCGAGACCGAGCCGTCCTGCCCGAACGGCACCTCGCGCAGCAGGTAGAAGCGCAGCGCGTCGGCGCCGAAGCGGTCGATCACGGCGAACGGGTCGAGCACGTTGCCGAGCGACTTGCTCATCTTCTCGCCGTCCATCAGCAGGAAGCCGTGGACGAAGACGTGCTCGGGCAGCTCGATCTCCGCGGCCATCAGCAGCGCCGGCCAGTAGATCGCGTGGAAGCGCAGGATGTCCTTGCCGATCAGGTGGTAGCTCGCGGGCCACAGCTCGCCGGTGAGGTCCTCGCCGGCGCGCGCGTAGGAGAGCGCCGAGTAGTAGTTCAGCAGCGCGTCGAACCAGACGTAGAAGACGTGCTCGGGGTCCCACGGGACCTGTACGCCCCAGCTCAGCTTGTGGCGTGTCAGCGGCACGTCGCGCAGGCCCGAGCGGATGAACGACAGCGCCTCGTTGTAGCGCGAGCGGGGCACGACGAAGTCCTCATGCTCGGCGTACAGGCGCTCGAGCTGATCCTGGAAGGCGGACAGCTTGAAGAAGTAGTTCTCCTCCTGCTCGCGCGTCAGCTCGATGTGATGGATCGGGCAGCGGTTGCCCTCGTCGATCTCGTTCTCGGCCTTGAAGTCCGCGCAGCGCGGGCAGTACCAGCCCTCATACGTTCCCTCGTAGACGAAGCCGTTCTCACACACGCGCGAGAGCACCTGCTTGACGACCTGTTCGTGCTCGGGGTCGGTCGTGCGGATGAAGAAGTCGTTGCTCGCGCCGAGCTGCGGCGCGAGCGCCTTGAAGCGCTCGGCGTTGCGATCGGCGAGCTCCTGCGGGCCGATCCCGAGCGCGTGCGCCGCGTCGGCGACCGGCTCGCCGTGCTCGTCGGTGCCGGTCAGGAAGAACACCTCCTCGCCGCGCTGGCGGTGGTGGCGCGCCATCACGTCGGCCGCGATCGTCGTGTATGCGTGCCCGAGATGCGGCGCCGCGTTGACGTAGTAGATCGGCGTGGTGACGTAGAAGGACATTCCCGCGCAGGCTACTGTCCCGCGCGCGTGAGCTCGCGATAGAGCTCGTTGGCGCTGACGCCGCTCAGCTTCGCGACGGCCGCAGCCGCCGGCCGGGGGCGCGCGCCGGCCTCGATCAGCGCGCCGAGCGCCTCGAGCGCCTGCTCGCGGGAGGCCCGGCCGGGCGGCGCAGCGGCGCACACGAGCACGACCTCACCGCGCGGCGGATGCGCGCGATAGTGCGCGGCGAGCTCGCTCGCGCCGCCCCGTCGCACTTCCTCGTGGAGCTTGGTCAGCTCGCGGCAGACGGCCACCGCGCGGTCGCCGTCGCTCGCCGCGAGCACGGCCAGCGTCGCCGCGAGCCGGCGCGGAGACTCGAACGCGACCAGCGTCTCGGGCGTGCCCGCGAGCAGCTTCTCGAGCTCGCCCTTGGCGCGCGGCAGGAAACCGACGAAGCGCCAGCGCTCGGCCGCCAGGCCGGAGGCGACGAGCGCGGTCAGCGCCGCGCTCGGCCCGGGCAGCACCTCGACCGCGACGCCTGCGGATATGCACTCTCCCACCAATGCGAAGCCGGGATCGGAGACCAGCGGCATGCCCGCGTCGGAGACCAGCGCGACGGTCTCACCGCGCTCGATGCGGGCGCGCAGCTCCCTGGCGCGCGCGCGTTCGTTGTGCTCGTGGAAGCTGATCAGACGCGCGCTGATCCGGTGGCGATCGAGCAGCACCTTGGTGTGGCGCGTGTCCTCGCATGCGACGACGTCGGCGGCGGCGAGCGTCGTGAGCACCCGCAGCGTCACGTCCTCGAGGTTGCCGATCGGCGTCGGGCAGACGAGCAGCCGCCCAACCGGCGCCTCGGGAGGAGTCATGGCGCAAATATAGGCTCCTCCAGCCGATGCCAGACGACCACGACCCGCCGCCGCAGTACACGCGCTACCGCGCGCGCCGACGACTGGGCCCGGTCAAGGCCGAGGAGGCGGGCCCCGGGCGGCTGCCGCGCGAGCAGCTCGCTCGCGCCGAGAGCCGCGCTCGTGCGGCGGGCGCAGGCGGGCGCTGGCGCCGCTGGACGCGGCCGAAGCGCCTGCTGCTCGCGCTGCTGACGTTCGTGCTCGCCTGGATCGCGCTGTCGCTCGCGTTGTTCCTGCTGAGCTCGCATTTCGAGCGCACCTCGCCGCCGAGCGATGTCGCGAGCGTGCTCGACCCCGCCGGGTACCCGTTGACCTCCGCCAACAACATCCTCGTGCTCGGCTCCGACCGCCGCCAGAAGGACAGCAAGGAACCGGGCGCGGAAACGACCGGCTTCGGGCGCTCGGACTCGATCATGCTGATCCGCACCGGCGGCGGGCACGCGGCGCGGCTGTCGATCCCGCGCGACACGGTGATCGAAATCCCCGGCCACGGCCTGCAGAAGATCAACGCGGCGCACGCGTTCGGGGGACCGGCGCTGTCGATCTCGGTGATCAAGCACTGGCTCGGGATCCCGATCAACCACCTCGTCGAAGTGAATTTCGAAAACTTCCCGCAGCTGATCGACGCGATGGGCGGGGTCACCTACAGCGGCGGCTGCGTCGTCTCGCTGCTCGACGGCGGCTTCAGCCAGGGCGGCTACACGCTGCGGCTGAAAGCGGGCACGCACCATCTCAACGGCAAGCAGGCGCTCGCGCTGGCACGCACGCGCGAGAACCTCTGCGCGCCGAACGAGACCGACCTGCAGCGCGAGGAACACCAGCAGGCCCTGTTCACGGATATGAAGAACCAGCTGCTCTCGCCATCGAGCTTCCTGCGCCTGCCGTGGATCGCCTGGAACGCGCCGCCGGCGCTGATCTCCGACATGAGCGGCCCGACGCTGCTCGGACTGTTCGGCGCGCTCGCGATCTCGGGCACGCCGCCGACGCGCGTGCTGAAGCCGACGGGAGGAGTCACCCTGCCGGACGGCGAGGACGGGCTGACGGTCTCAGAAGCGGAGCGGCGCGCGGCCGTCGCGCGCTTCATGAGCGGCTGAGCGGGCGGCTCAGCCTTTCGAGGCGACGGGCTTTGCGTCCTTCGCCTTCGCCGGCGCCTTCTCGCTCTTCGCCGCGGATGAGTCGGCCGAGGATGACTTCTCGGCCGATGGCTTCTCGCCCGTGCTGCTCGTCGAGGAGGATTTCTCGTTGGACTTCTCCGCCGAGGACTTCTCCGCGGCGGCCGCGGTCTCGCGCTGGCGATTGCGCGTGCCGTAGTCGGTGTTGTAAAAGCCCTTGCCCTTGAAGTGCACCGCCGGAGCGTGCAGCACGCGCTCGACCGGAACCCCCGTCTCGGGGTCGACGGTCAGCGAGTCTTCGCTGAAGGACTGCTGAATTTCGAACGTCGTACCGTCCGGGCGTCTGTATTCATAGATCGGCATCGACGGCCGATTATAGGTGCGTCAATCGCTCAACAGGCCGCGTACGCAGGCGATGCCGGCGCGAATCGCGGGGGTGAAGTCGCGATCGGGCTCGGCGAGCATCCGCAGCGCGAAGCCGTCGCCGAGGGAGAACAGCACTTCCGCGACCGCCTCCGGCTCGGCGTGCAGCCGCACGATCCCCTCGCGTTGTGCGACGTCGAGCATGTCCGACACCTGCTCACGCGTGCGACGCATCAGGGCGGCGTACTCGGCGGCGATGTCGGCGTTGTGGCGCGAGAGGGTGAACAGCTCGAAGATCAGCGTGATGAAGTCCGGTTCATCACGCACCGTCTCGCGCAGATCCTCGGCCATCAGGTCGATGAAGTCATCAGCGGTGTTCGCCTTCGAGAGCCTGCGCTCGAGGCGCTCCATGCGCAGCTCGCAGTCGCGGCGCACGGCCTCGACGAGCAGCTGCTCCTTGGTCCCGAAGTAGTAGTGCAGCAGCCCCCGCGAGACACCGGCCTCGCGTGAGACGTGGTCGAAGGTCGAGCCCGCGGTGCCGCGACGCGCGACGCTGCTGCGCATCGCGTCGATGATCCGCTGCGCCTTCTCGCCCGAGAGCGAGCGCGCAGCGCCACCGGCCGCGCGCCCGTCACCGCCCTCCTCGACGGGGACGGGCGGTGCGATCTCGACAGCGACGTCGGTCGCGCTCACGACAGCTCCGCGCCTAGCTGCCGACGGCGGCGGCCGGCGCCGGCGTCGGCGGGTAGGTTGTCGAGCTGTAGTCGAACTCCTCCTCGGCGCCGAACAGGAGATCGAGCACCTTCGAGCGCAGACTCTCACTCAGCGCGACGGCGAGCACCGCGCCGAACGCGAGCAGCAGCAGCGAGCGGCTCAGGCCTCCGCGCCGTCTGCTGCGCTTCGGCGGCTCGCGGAACGCGCCCGTCGCGCTGCGCAGCGAGTCGACCGTGTCCCGCAGTTCGCGCTGCAGCTTGCGGTCCTCCAGCAGCGCCCGCGTCGCGGGCTTGCCGTTGTTCATGCGCGCGTACGCGCTGCGTGCCGAGCCGTATGCCGCTAGCAGACTGCCGCGCAGCTCCTCGTCCTCGAGCAGTCGCTGGAGATACACGCTGCTCTGCGCGAGTCGCGCGGCCTCTCCGGCCTTTCCGAGCCTGTCCTTTGCTGCCATCGTTCCCACCACCTCTGCCGAAAGCTTGCTGGTCCACGGGTCAATATACCCGGGCGGGGGACCCTGGCAACCGTCAGGTGTGCAGCGCAGCCTGCTCCTGAGCCGACGGGAACGCCCAGGCCGCGCGCGTGCGGCGCTCCTGGCGGAAGACGAACCGCAGCTGTTGCGGCGGTTTGAGCTGGGCCTCGTTGGGACGGAACGTCGCACACGGCTCAGCGAGCTCGAGCGCACAGAGAAGGTTGACGCGGAAGAAGCACTGCTCGCAGCTGACCTTCTGCGCGGCCCGCTTCGGAGCCCGCGTGCTCCCCTTGCTCTGCATCTGCAGCCGCCCCCCACCTGAGCGTCGGATTGACTTGACGCGAGCGATCAAAGCACCATTCGCGGGGTCGCTCAAGCGCCATTCCGCAAATCGCAGAGAAAATGTTTTCTACCCGGAAATAGCCAACTTTGAGTCACTTTCCTGTGACGAAATGCAGGCTATCGCCGCAGTTTCCGGGCTTATCGATCGCGCCGCGTCATCATCTCTGTGGATGCGCATCCTCGTGACCGGCGCCAGCGGCTTCGTCGGGTCGCTGCTGATACCGCGACTGTATGCCGACGGGCATCAGCTCGTCGCGCTCGGCCGCGATCCGGCGCGTGTTCGCGACGCGCTCGCAACGGCGCCGCGAGCGCTGCCCGACGATGCGCTCGAGATCGTCCGCGGCGACGCGCTCACCGGCGCCGGGCTGGAGCGCTCGCTGGCGGGTGTCGAGGTCGCCTACTACCTGATCCACTCGATGGAGAGCACGGCGGTGGCGACACTGCGCTTCGCCCAGCGCGAGCGCATCGCCGCCGCCAACTTCGCCGACGCCGCGCGCGCGGCGGGCGTGCGGCGGATCGTCTACCTCGGCGGGCTCGCGCCGCGCTGGGGTGAGTCCGAGCACGGCGGCGACGGCGGCGTCGAGCCGGGCGCCTCCGCGCACCTCGCCAGCCGCGAGGAGGTCGAGCGGATCCTGCTCGCCGCCGTGCCGGACTCGCTCGCGCTGCGCGCGTCGATCGTGATCGGCGCGCGCTCGCGCTCCTTTCGCCTGCTCGTGCGCCTGCTCGAGCGGCTGCCCGTGCTCGCGCTGCCGGCGTGGCGCGACTTTCGCACCCAGCCGATCGACGCGCGCGATGTGATCGCGATGCTCAGCGCATGTGTCAGCGCGCGTCCGCCGCGGCGGACGCTCGAGATCGGCGGCCCCGAGGTGCTCACATACGGTGAGATCCTCGAACGCATCGCCGAGCTGATGCTGCTCGGGCGCCCGACGATCGCGATCGGTGTGAATCTGACAGCGGTGACCGCGCGCGTGGCCGCCGCGATCGCCGGCGAGGACCCGGAACTGGTGCTGCCGTTGATGGAAGGCCTGCAGGGTGATCTGCTGCCCGCCGGTGCGGACGCCGCGCAACTGCTCGGTGTCCGCCTGCACTCCTTCGACGCGGCGGTCGAGCGTGCGCTCGCCGAATGGGAACGGACGGAGGAGCTGGCCGCGCGCTGAGCCGTGACCGCCGCCACGCGGCGGGGCAACGGCTACCGTTGCGTGTCCGCCGCATCCCGCCGACAGCTCATGAGCCTCGTAACCGCCTCTGTCCAGATCGCAGCCGCGCCCGCCGATGTGTGGAAGCTGGTGATGGACCCCGCGGCGCTCGGCCGCTGGGTCACGATTCACCGCAAGCTGCTGCATGCGGACGACGGCGCGCCACGCGAGGGCTACACGATGGACCAGCAGATTCAGATGCGCGGGGTCCGGCTCGATGTTCACTGGCAGCTCGTCGAGTGCCGCCCCGCTGAGCTCGCGGTCTGGGAGGGCAGCGGCCCGGCCCGCTCACACGCCCACAGCGAGTATGTGCTTGCTGCGGAGAACGGCGGCACGCGCTTTGACTACCGCAACGAATTTCGCCCGCCGCTGGGCCCTGTCGGAGCGCTCGTCAGCCGCGCCCTCGTCGGTGGCATGCCCGAGCGCGAGGCACGCCGAACTCTCGACCGCCTGCGAGCTGAGATGGAGCAGGTTGACAGCGGGAACTAGTGTAAGGTGAAGCCACAATGATGTGAGATGAGTTCGCATCAACACTAGTGAAGAGGATTCATAATCGTGACTGACTTCCTTGACGAGAAGCGCCAAGAGATCACAGACCGTCTGAAGGAGCTCAAGCCCCTGGTGGATGAGTACAGCCGCCTCGAGGCCGCTGCTTCGGCGCTTGCCGGCGTCGGTGGCTCGAGCTCTTCGAGCGCTGCCACCCCGACGACCCGCCGTCGCGGCCCGGGACGTCCGCGCGGCTCCGTCAGCCGCACGCGCGCGACGAGCGCACCGGCGGCGAGCACAAAAGCAGCACGTAAACCCGCTCGCGCCGCCGGCCGACCGGCGAAACGGCGCGCGGGACGGCGCAAAGGCAGCGGCACACGCGCAGCCGAGGCGCTCGCGTTCGTGCAGGGACAGCCGGGGATCACGATTCCGGAGCTGGCGGCGAAGATGGGAATCAAGCAGAACTACCTCTACCGCGTGCTCCCTGGACTCGAGCAGGAAAAGAAGGTGGAGAAGAAAGGCCGCGGCTGGCATCCGAAGCGCTAGCGGCTCAGTCCCCGCGCCCGGCGGCGCGGGATCGGATTGAAAACAGAGGGCGCGGTCTGCTGACCGCGCCCTCTGCTGTTGCGCCAACGTTGACCCCACCCGCTCGACGTGCGGCGGCGCGACAGCGGGTGAACACCGTGAGACTCACCTGCGCCTCACGCACCGGCGCCCGCCGTGAGACACGGCGGGCGCACTGTGTCGTTCTCGGCGGGTTAGATCAGCCCCTGGCCTGAGACCGTGTCGCGCTCATCGCTCAGCTCGGCCACCGTCGCGTCGATCTTGGCGCGCGAGAAGTCGTCGATCTCGAGTCCCCGCACGATCGTGTACGCACCGTTCGCGCACGTGCACGGGAAGCCGCTGATCAGGCCCTCGGGCACGCCGTAGGAGCCATCGGAGGGAACACCCATCGAGACCCAGCCGCCGTCCGTGCCGGCGACCCAGTCGTGGACATGGTCGATGGCAGCCGAGGCCGCGGACGCGGCCGAGGAGGCACCGCGCGCCTCGATGATCGCGGCGCCGCGTTTGCCGACGTTCGGCAGGAAGTCGTCTTCGATCCACGCCTGGTCGTCGACCGCGCCCGCCGCGATGCGCCCTCCGACCTTCGCGTGAAACAGGTCCGGGTACATCGTCGGCGAGTGGTTACCCCACACGCCCATCTCGGTGATGTCGCTGACCGGCACGCCGAGCTTGGCGGCGAGCTGTGCGACCGCGCGGTTGTGATCGAGGCGCAACATCGCCGTGAAGCGCTCGCGGGGAATGTCTGACGCGTTGTTCATCGCGATCAGACAGTTCGTGTTCGCGGGGTTGCCGACGACGAGAACCTTCACGTCCTCGGCGGCGCTCCCGTTTAGGGCCTTGCCCTGCACGGTGAAGATCTTGCCGTTCTCGCTGAGCAGCTCCGCGCGCTCCATGCCCTTGGTGCGCGGGCGCGAGCCGACGAGCAGGGCGATGTTCACACCGTCGAAGCCCGCGGCCGGGTCATCGTGCAGATCGAGCCCGCTGAGCAGCGGGAACGCACAGTCGATCAGCTCCATCGCCACGCCCTCGAGTGCGCCCATTGCCTGCGGGATCTCGAGCAGGCGCAGGTCGACGGGCTGCTCGGGACCGAGCAGCTGCCCGCTGGCGATGCGAAAGACAAGGCTGTATCCGATCTGCCCGGCTGCGCCGGTGACCGTTACTCGTACTGGTTTGCTCACGGATTCATCTCCTGGTGGGTGCTGTGCGGATAAAGGGTCCTGGTTCAGCCGGGCGGCCGCTTCAGGCGACGGCGCGCTGCAGGTTCTCCTCGATCGACGCGAGGAACTCCTCGGTCGTCTGCCAGCTCTGCTCGGGGCCGACGAGCAGAGCGAGGTCCTTGGTCATCTTCCCGCTCTCGACCGTCTCGATGCATACGCGCTCGAGCGTCTCGGCGAACTCGCTGACCGCGGGCGTCCCGTCCATGCGCCCGCGCGCGGAGAGCCCGCGCGTCCAGGCGAAGATCGATGCGATCGGGTTGGTAGATGTCGGCTTGCCCTGCTGATGCATGCGGTAGTGACGCGTGACGGTGCCATGGGCGGCCTCCGCCTCGACGGTCTTGCCGTCGGCGGTCATCAGCACGCTCGTCATCAGCCCGAGCGAGCCGAAGCCCTGCGCGACCGTGTCGGATTGGACATCGCCGTCGTAGTTCTTGCACGCCCACACGTAGCCGCCCTCCCACTTCAGGCAGGCAGCGACCATGTCGTCGATCAGGCGGTGTTCATAGCTGATTCCGGCGGCCTCGAAGTCGCTCTTGAACTCGGATTCGTAGACCTCCTGGAAGATGTCTTTGAAACGTCCGTCGTAGCGCTTGAGGATCGTGTTCTTCGTCGACAGATAGACCGGGTAGTGGCGGTCGAGTCCGTAGCGCAGCGAGGCGCGCGCGAAGTCGCGGATCGAGTCGTCGAGGTTGTACATCGCCATCGCGACGCCACCGCCGGGGAAGTCATAGACGTCGAGCTCGATCGGCTCGCCGCCGTCGGCGGGCGCGTAGGTGAGCGTCAGCTTGCCCTCGCCGGGGACGACGAGGTCGGTCGCGCGGTACTGGTCCCCGAACGCGTGGCGGCCGATCACGATCGGCTTCGTCCAGCCGGGCACGAGGCGCGGGATGTTTGAGATCACGATCGGCTCGCGGAAGATCACGCCGCCGAGGATGTTGCGCACCGTGCCGTTCGGCGAGCGGTACATCTCCTTCAGGCCGAACTCCTGCACGCGCGCCTCATCGGGGGTGATCGTCGCGCACTTGACGCCGACCCCGTGGCGCCTGATCGCGTCGGCGGCTTCGACGGTTATGCGGTCGTCGGTCGCGTCGCGATGCTCGATGCCGAGGTCGTAGTACTCCAGCTCGATGTCGAGGTAGGGCAGGATCAGCTGCTGCTTGATGAACGACCAGATGATCCTCGTCATCTCGTCGCCGTCCAGCTCTACAACCGGGTTCTTGACGGTGATCTTTGCCATGTGCGGTCCTCGTGGTCGCTGCGTGGGGGCGCCGATGCTATCGCCCGCGTCCCGCCGCCCGCGCCCGGCTCAGCCGTTCCAGCTGGCCTGCGCGCCGTGCGCAACGAGCACCTTGGAGCGCCCGCCGCCGAACGGGACGAGCGCGACACGACTGCTCGACGCCGGACCGAACAGCCCGTTTTCATCGACGAGCAGCGAGCCGCCGTCGCGGGAGATGCCCGCGCCGAGGACCGAGTGCCCGCGAACGGTGACGCGGCGTGCGCGGCCGTTGGAAACGGTCAGCGCCCAGGCTTCGCTCGTGTCCTCGCCCTCGTACTCGGCGAGCAGCCTGGTGCCGGCTGCCGAGAAGGAGAGCGGCACGAGCCCCGAGAGCAGCGGCGGGACCTTGAGGCTGGTGAGCCTGCGCGCGCGACCGCCGTCGGCCGGCTGCAGCCAGATCTGGTACGCCGGCGCTTCGTCCCTGCCGCGCGAGCGGACGTGGTCGTAGGCGATGCCGCGCGCCCCCCAGATCGGGTTGAGCGCGTGTGCATCGCTGCCCAGGCGCGTCGAGCCGCCGCCGTGAGGCGCGGTCAGGAACAGGCGCGACGGCGCGGACGGGCTGAGCGAGTGCGACAGCGCGAACACGAGCCGGTCACTTCCGTCCGGCGCGAAGCTCGCGCCGGAGACGACGCCTTCGGCGATCGACGTGACTTCGCCGGTTTGCGTGTCGATCACGACGAGCCCCGAGCCTGCGGCGAGAAACGGGATCACCGTCGAGCGCCGCGCAACCGCGACGTAGCGCGAGTCGGGCGACCAGGCGAGCGGTTCGGCGCTCGCCGTTTCGAGATCCAGATAGTTCGCCACGGGGGTCCCGAGCGCCGAGTAGATGCCGAGTGCCGGGCCATGTTCGCTGTCCGCGGTCGCACCGAGCAGTGAGACGGCGACCGACTGCCCGTTCGGCGCGAGCAGCGGCTGGCTGCCCGGGCCGAGCCGTTTTGCTTCGCCGCCAATCGCCGATGCGAGCCAGACCTGCGTCGTGGGAGAGCTGGCGCTGCCCGTGACATATGCGATCCGGGTGGGCGCGGTTTCCGCTGCGGTCGCGTTTCCAGGGTTGGACACTGTCGCTGCGCCTGCGACCGCGGCACCCGCGAGCAGAACCGCAAGCGCGCCGAGCAAACCGCCGATCGCACGTGCTCTGCGCGTGACGCTGTGATCCTGGCTCATCCCGCGCAGCCTACTCTTCTGCTTGACTGTCAGGTGATGGCGAGCATCGTGTCCGAGCCTGCGCAGCAGGACGCACCGTGGCAGACCCACACCGTCTTCAATCAGGCGCCTCCGCTTGACGGTGTGAATGTCTTCTCGAGCAACCTGCCGCTGACCGAAGCCACCGAGCGCGAGGGCGCCGGCTGGGTCTGTGAGCGCGCGGCCGCGCTCGGCGAGCTGATCGGCGGCGAGCCGCAGCAGCAGTGGGGACGCCTGGCCAACGAGAACCGGCCGATCCTGCGCACCCACGACCGCTACGGCAATCGCATCGACGAGGTCGAGTTCCACCCGGCCTGGCACAAACTGATGGCGCTCGGCGTCGAGCACGAGCTGCACTCGCTGCCGTGGACGAGCGAGCAGCCGTTCGCGCACACCGCGCGTGCGGCGATGTACATGACCGCGATGCAGGCCGAGGCGGGCTTCGCCTGCCCGATCACGATGACCTACGCGGTCGTGCCCGCGCTGCGCGCCCAGCCCGAGCTGGCCGCCGAGTGGGAGCCGCTGGTGACGGCCGGCACGTATGACCCGCGTTCGATCCCAGCCGCCGAGAAGGGCGCGGCGATCTCCGGGATGGCGATGACCGAGAAGCAGGGCGGCTCCGACGTGCGCGCGAACACGACGGTCGCGCGGCCGCTCGGCGGCGGCGGCGCGGGCGCCGAGTACGAGCTGCTCGGCCACAAGTGGTTCTGCTCGGCGCCGATGTCCGACATCTTCCTCGTGCTTGCGCAGACCGACGACGGCCTGTCCTGCTTTCTGCTGCCGCGCATCCTGCCCGACGGGACGCGCAACGCGTTTCACATCCAGCGGCTGAAGGACAAGCTCGGCAACCACTCCAACGCCTCCTCGGAGATCGAGCTGCACGGAGCCTGGGCGCAGATGGTCGGCGAGCCGGGACGCGGCGTGCCGACGATCATCGAGATGGTCGGCCACACGCGCCTTGACTGTGTGATCGGCAGCGCCGCCGCGATGCGCGTCGCGGTTGTCAACGCGCTGCACCACACCGCGCACCGCAGCGCGTTCGGCAAGAAGCTGATCGAGCAGCCGCTGATGCGCAATGTGCTCGCCGACCTGTGCCTCGAGTCGGAGGCCACCACGGTGCTCGCGATGCGCCTCGCGCGCGCCTACGACGAGGCGCACACCGACGCCCAGGAAGGCGAGGACTCGAGTGATGCGCAGCTGTTCAAGCGCCTCGCGACCGCGGTCGGAAAGTACTGGACGTGCAAGCGCGTGCCGAACCACGCCTTCGAGGCGCTCGAGTGCCACGGCGGCGCCGGCTACGTCGAGGAGTCCGGGATGCCGCGCCTCTATCGCGAGGCGCCGCTGGCGTCGATCTGGGAGGGCTCGGGCAACGTCATGAGCCTCGACGTGCTGCGCGCGCTGACGCGCTCGCCGCGCTCGCTCGAGGTGTTCCTCGCCGAGATCGAGGAGGCGGCCGGCGCCGACTCGCGCCTCGACGCGAGCGTCGCCGCGCTGAAGGATCGTTTCACCGATCCGGCGACGCTCGAGACGCGGGCGCGCCGGGTCGTCGAAGAGATGGCGCTGTGCCTGCAGGGCTCGCTGCTCGTGCGCCATGCCCCGCCGGCGGTCGCCGATGCGTTCTGCGCGTCGCGCCTGGCCGGCGGCGCCGGCCTCGAGTATGGCACGCTGCCCGCGGGCGTCGACTTCGAGGGCATCATCACGCGCTCACAGCTGCACGTCTGAGCCCTGCGCCGAGCTCCGATCGCGGCCGGGGGCCGGGCGCTCGTGTGGGCCTACCATTGAACAATGCCCACGCGCACGAACTTCCAGCTCGCACGTGTCTTCGGGATCCGCGTCGGCGTCAGCGCGAGCTGGTTCGTCGTGCTGTTCTTCCTGATCTACTGGCTCTCGCAGGACTACTTCCCGATGCTGATCGGCGGCTCCGGCAGCACCGACTTCGCCGTCGCCGTCGCCGGCGCCTTCGGCTACTTCGCCTCGCTGATCCTGCACGAGCTCGGGCACGCGCTCGTCGCGCGCCGCCTCGGCATCCCGATCGCGGGCATCGACCTGTGGTTCTTCGGCGGCCTCTCGCAGATGCGCCGCGAGCCGCAGACCGCGGGCGAGGAGTTCAAGATCGCGGCATCCGGGCCGGTGGTGACGCTGGCGCTGTTCGCGCTCTGCGTGCTCGCCTGGGCGGCGCTCGCGAGCGGCGGCAGCTTCACCGACGTGGCGCTGCCGCGCGAAGGCTTCACGACGACGCCCGCGCTCGCGTTGATCGGCTGGCTCGGCTTCATCAACGCGCTGCTGTTCGTGTTCAACATCATCCCGGCGTTCCCGCTCGACGGCGGGCGCATCGCGCGCGCGGCGATCTGGTGGCGCACGAAGGACCGCAACCGGGCGACGCAGGGAGCGGGGCGCTCCGGGCAGGCGTTCGCGATCGTGCTCGGCCTGCTCGGCGCGCTCACGTTCGCAACCGAAGGAGCGTTCATCGGCGCCGTCACGATGGTGCTCGCGTTCATGCTCTATCAGGCCGCCAGCGCAGCGGTCGTGCAGGGAGCGCTCGGCCGGCGCATCCAGCACATCACGGTCGCCGACATCATGGACCGCGAGCCGGTGACGATCGGGGCCGAGGTGACGCTGCTCGACGCGCAGGAGGAGTTCTTCCAACGCTACGCCTGGCAGTGGTTTGCGGTCGTCGATCCCACTCGCCACTTCCTCGGCGTCGTTCGCCAGCAGCGCGTCGAGAGCGAGATCGCGGCCGGGCGACCGGCGCTGCCGGTGCTCGACGTGCTCGAGGAGGACCTGCCGGTGCGCATCGGCGGCGAGGCGCCGCTCGAATCGCTGCTCGGCGCTGAGGGGATCGGGCGCCTGGGAGCGATGATCGCGGTCGACGGCGACGGCGTGCT
Organism: uncultured Solirubrobacteraceae bacterium; assembly: GCA_963827105.1. Lineage (GTDB taxonomy): Bacteria > Actinomycetota > Thermoleophilia > Solirubrobacterales > Solirubrobacteraceae > Palsa-744. Next base: position 48,303 of record CAWHAB010000003.1, read on the forward strand.
GCAGGGCGTCGTCACGCTCGCGCAGGTGCGCAAGGCGCTGCGCCCCGCGGGCTGAGGGCGGGATCGCGCCCGGCGACGGTCGCCCGCACGGGCCCGGCACGCGGCTCCCGCCGAAGCGAGGCTGAGCACGCGCTCGTTATAGAGTGCCGCACGCAGCGCCCTCGTTTCCGGCAAATCGACCCCAGGGAGCCATGCCAGCACACGACGTCTTGATCATCGGCGCCGGCCTCGCAGGCCAGCGCGCGGCGCTCGCCGCTGCGGAAACGGGCGCTACCGTCGCGATCATGAGCAAGGTCCACCCCGTGCGCTCGCACTCGGTGGCCGCCGCCGGCGGCATCAACGCGGCGATCAGCGTCGATGACGACTGGCGCTCGCACGCCTATGACACCGTCAAGGGCTCGGACTTCCTCGGCGACCAGGACGCGATCGAGATCATGTGCTCGGAGGCCCCGCACGAGGTGATGCACCTCGAGCACATGGGCGTCACCTTCCACCGCAACGACAAGGGCGAGATGGACCTGCGCGCGTTCGGCGGCGCGTCGATGAAGCGCACCGCCTACGTCGCCGACATCACCGGCCAGGCGCTGCTGCACGTGCTCTACGAGCAGCTGATGAAGCATCACGAAACGGTCGAGCGCTACGAGGAGTGGTTCACGACATCGCTGCTGAGGGATGCGGCGGGCAGCTGCTGCGGCGTGATCGCGCGCGAGGTGCGCAGCGGCAAGATGGAAGCGTTCACCGCCAAGAACGTGATCCTCGCCTGCGGCGGGGCGGGCCAGGCATACAAGCCGACGACCAACGGGCTGATCGTCACCGGCGACGGGATCGCGATGGCATATCGCGCGGGCGCGCCGCTGATGGACATGGAGATGGTCCAGTACCACCCGACCTGCCTGGTCGAGACCGGCATCCTGATCACCGAGGGGGCGCGCGGCGAGGGCGCACACCTGCTCAACGCGAACGGCGAACGCTTCATGGAGAAATCGGCGCCGAACAAGATGGAGCTCGCCTCCCGCGACGTCGTCTCGCGCGCCGAGCAGATCGAGATCAACGAGGGCCGCGGCGTCGGCCCGGGCGGCTCCGGGATCTTCCTCGACGTGACCGTCGTGCCGCGCAAGCGGACGCTCGAGGCGCTGCGCGAGATCGTCAACCTCGGGCGCGACTTCGCGGGCGTCGACATCACCCACGAACCGATCATGATCCGCCCGGGCCAGCACTACATCATGGGCGGCGTCAAGACCGACGTCGACGGGCGCACGCCGATCGAGGGGCTCTACGCCGCCGGCGAGGTCGCCTGCGTGTCCGTCCACGGCGGCAACCGGCTCGGCGCGAACTCGCTGCTGGACACGCTGATCTTCGGCCGCCGCTCCGGCGAACACGCGGCCGCGCGCGCCGCGAGCATGGGCCCGCCGAGCCCCGACACGCGCGCGGCGCTGAGCGCCGACATCGGCGAGCTCGACTCGATCATCGCGCGCCCGCGCGACGGCCGCAGGGTCTCGGAGATCAAGAACGAGCTCGGCGAGCTGATGAACCAGTCGGCTGCGGTGTTCCGTGACGAGGCCGGCCTGCAGGGGGCGCTGGAGACGATCGGACGGCTCAAAGAGGAGGCCGGCAAGGCCTGGATCGACGACCGCGGGACGGTCTTCAACCAGGACGTCCTCGGCGCGATCGAGCTGGGTTTCATGGTCGATTGCGCGGAGGCGACGGTCGTTGGCGCGATCGAGCGCAAGGAGTCGCGCGGCGCGCAGTTCCGCACCGACTACCCGGAGCGCAACGACGAGGAGTGGCTCAAGCACATCGACATCTCGCTCGCGGACGGCAGACCGAAGGTCAGCTATTCGCCCGTCACGATCACCCAATGGCAGCCGGAGGAGCGGAAATACTGATGTCCCCTCACCGCGACCGCGTCCGGTCGGAAACCCGACAGAGCAGGAGCGCAGCTGATGGCTGAAGCGCACGACCGCCCGCCCGAGCAGTTCACCCTGAAGATGCGCCGCTACGACCCCGAGTCCGGCGAGGCGCCGTACTGGGATGAGCACACGATCGAGCTCGAGCCGCACCGCTCGGTGCTGGAGGGGATCCTGCAGGCGCGCGACCGCTTCGACGGCTCGATCGCGATCCGCTGCTCGTGCCGGCAGGCGATCTGCGGCTCGTGCGGGATCCGCGTCAACGGCGAACCCGCACTTGCCTGTCACACGCATCTCGACGCCGCCAAGCGCGGCGCCAAGGACGGCGTGATCGAGATCGAACCGATGGGCAACATGCCGGTGCTGAAGGACCTGATCGTCGACATGGACGCGGTGCACTGGAAGAAGATCCAGCGCGTCACGCCGTGGCTGCTCGCCAAGCAGCCGGTGCCCGAACGCGAGTACCTCGTGCCGAAAGACGCGATGGTCGACGTCACCCAGTCGATGGCCTGCATCCAGTGCGGCGCATGCGTCTCAGACTGCCTGGCGATGGAGGTCGACCCCGGCTTCATCGGGCCGGCCGCGCTCGCCAAGGCCTACCGCTTCGTCGGCGACCCCCGCGACGATCAGCAGTTCGAGCGCCTCAACGACCTCGCCCAGGACCCGCAGGGCATCTTCGACTGCACGCACTGCTTCAAGTGCGTCGAGGCCTGCCCGAAGGGCGTCAACCCGATGGGACAGATCATGCGCCTGCGGCGGATCGCGATCGGCGATCACCACATCGTCGACAAGAACAACGGCGAGCGCCACGAGGCGGCGTTCACCGGGCTGATCAAGGACAACGGCGTGCTGTGGGAGTCCGAGCTGCTGCCGCGCTCCTACGGCGGCAACTCGTGGTTCGGCAAATTGCACCCGGCGGCCGGCAAAGAGCTGCTCAGCTCGCTGCCGACCGGCATCAGGGGCCTGCTCCGCCGCAAGATGACGCTCTCCAAGATCCTCAGGCCGCACAAGATCCCGCGCGAGGACCTGAAGGCGGTGCAGTCGATCTACGACAAGATCGAGAGCCGCGAGCAGCGCTATGAGCTGAACCTGTACATCGCCGGCGAGGACGAGGCTCCGGTCAGCTCGCCGGGCGACCCGGTCGCGGCCGGCGTGAGCGCCGAGCCGGGCGGGAAAGCGGCGGAGAATGGCGGCGCGGAGGCGACGGACACACCTGCCGAGATGAGGACCGACGACGGAGGAATGAGCTGATGAAGGTCGCCTACTGGCCCGGCTGTGTGAGCCGCGGTTTCACGCCCGAGCTGCACGGCTCGATGGCACAGGTTGCGCCGCTGCTGGACATCGAGCTGGTCGAGCTGGACCGCGCGTGCTGCACCGGCGCGGGCGTGATCGCCGAGCACAACCAGGAGCTCGCGGACACGCTCAACGCGCGCACGTTCGCGCTCGCGCAGCAGGTCGACGGCGCGGCGATGATGATGAACATCTGCTCGACCTGCCAGGGCGCGCAGAGCGAGTGCCAGGAGCGCCTCGACGCGAACGCGGAGTACCGCGAGCACGTCAACACGACGCTCGCGAGCGAGGGCCTGAGCTACGAGAAGGGCCTCACGAACAAGAACTTCCTGTGGCTGCTGGTCGAGGAGATCGGCCTGGAGAAGCTCGGCTCGCTCGTCAAGCGCCCGCTCACGAACCTCAAGGTCGGCCCCTTCTACGGGTGCTACATCGTGCGCCCGCGCGAGCGCCTGGGGATCGACGAGGAGCACCCCCGCGACCACTACCTCGAGCGCGTGATCGAGACGCTCGGCGGAACCGTGATCGAGTACGCGGGGATGCGCAAGTGCTGCGGCTTCCCGATCATCACGATGAACAAGGAGGCCTCGCTCAAGCAGGCCGGACGCCACCTCGGTGACGCCGTCGACGCCGACGCCGACTGCCTGGTCACGCCCTGCCCGCTCTGCCACCTGAACCTCGACCTGCAGCAGCCGACCGCCGAGAAAGTCGTCGGACGCCAGCTCCAGATGCCGGTGCTGCACCTGCCGCAGCTCGTCGGCCTGGCGCTCGGGCTCGAGCCGAAGCAGCTCGGCCTCAGCCGCCACGTGGTGCGCCCGACCTCGGTGATCGACTGGTCGACCTCGGTGGTGGGCGCGGCGGCCTGACGCCGTGCGCATCCTCACCGTCGTCGGCAACCGCCCGCAGTTCATCAAGGCCGCCGCCGTCTCTGAGCCGCTGCGCGAGCGCCACGAGGAGATCCTCGTGCACACCGGCCAGCACTACGACGACGCGCTCTCGAGCGTGTTCTTCGCCGAGCTCGGCCTGAACCGCCCGGAGCGAGAGCTGGGGATCGGCGGCGGCAGCAACACCTCCCAGACCGCGCGCATGCTCGCCGCGCTCGAGCCGCTGCTCGCCGAGCTCGAGCCCGACGTCACGCTCGTCTACGGCGACACCAACTCGACGCTCGCGGGGGCGCTCGCGGCGGCCCAGGCGGGGATCCCCGTCGCCCACGTCGAGGCCGGCATGCGCTCGTTCGACCGGCGCATGCCCGAGGAGCTCAACCGCGTCCTCACCGACCATCTCAGCGAGCTGCTGCTGTGCTCCTCGGCGACCGCCGCGGAGAACCTGCGCGCGGAGTCGATCGCGGGCACGATCGAGGTCGTCGGCGACGTGATGGTCGACGTCGCCGCGCGCTGGCAGCCGAGCGCCCGCGCCGACACCGCCGCGCTCAACGCCTACGGGCTGACGCCCGGGGACTACCTGCTGCTGACCGCGCATCGCGCCGGCAACGTCGATGACCCCGAGCGCCTGCGCGCGCTCGTCGAGCTGATCGCCGCGCTCGGCGCACCGGTGCTGTTCGCGCTTCATCCGCGCACCCGCGCGCGCCTGTTCGAAGGGGGTCTGCTGGAGTCGCTCGCGGCGATCGACGGGCTGACCCTGACCGCGCCGCTCGGCTACATCGAGTTCAGCGCGCTCGTCTGCCACGCCCGTGCGGTGCTGACGGACTCCGGCGGCGTCCAGAAGGAGGCGTACCTTGCCGGGGTGCCCTGCGTGACCCTGCGAGCGAACACCGAGTGGGTGGAGACGGTGCAGAGCGGCTGGAACACGCTCGTCGACCTCGACGCGGCGGCCGCGCTGGCGGCGCTCGAGCGGGCGCTCCCGGCGGAGCATCCTGACCTCTACGGCGACGGCCATGCGGCGGAGCGCTGCGTCGCGGCGCTCGGCGCGCTCGCCGGCCCACAGCGGGGGCGGCAGCGATGAGCGAGGCGCCGGCAACGGTCCGCGTCGGCGTCGTCGGCCTCGGCTACTGGGGACCGAATCTCGCGCGCAACCTCGGCGCGATCCCCGGCTGTGAGCTTGCCTGGCTGTGCGACGCCTCCGCGGACGCCCGCGCCAAGCTCCAGTCCTCCTTCCCGCAGGCGCGCGCGACGCCCGACATCGCCGAGCTGCTCGACGACCCCGAGCTCGACGCGATCGTGCTCGCGACGCCCGTGCCGACCCACGCCGAACTCGCGGTCGCGGTCGCGGAGGCGGGCAAGCACTGCTTCGTCGAGAAGCCGCTCGCGACGAACGCCGCCGACGCCGAACGCGCGGTCGCCGCCGCCGCCGAGGCCGGGCGGATCCTGATGGTCGGGCATCTGCTCGAGTACCACCCGGCGGTCGTGCGCCTGAAGGAGCTGATCGACGCCGATGAGCTCGGCGGCCTGTTCTACATGTACGGCAACCGCCTCAACCTCGGGCAGCTGCGCGCGGACGAGAACGCGCTCTGGAGCCTCGGCGCGCATGACGTCTCGGTCGCGCTGCACCTGATCGGAGAAGAGCCCGTCGAGTGCCTCGCACACGGCGCGTCATATCTGCGCGAGGGCGTCCAGGACGTCGTCTTCTGCTACCTGCGCTTCCCGTCGGGGACCGTCGCGCACCTGCACCTGTCGTGGCTTGACCCGCACAAGGAGCGCCGCATCACGGTCGTCGGCTCGCGCCGGATGGCGACATTCGACGACATGCTGATCGAGGGCAAGCTGACGATCTACGACAAGGGCTTCGACGAGGACACGCGCTCGTGGGGCGAGTACCTGACCCGCTCGGGCGACACGTTCTCGCCGCGCATCGCCAACCTCGAGCCGCTGCGCATCGAGTGCGAGCACTTCCTCGAGTGCATCCGCACAGGCACGACGCCGCGTTCGGACGGACCCAGCGGGCTGCGGGTCGTGCGCGTGCTGGAGGCGCTGCAGCGGGCGCTCGATGACAGCACGGGCAGCGCCCAGGTGCGCTAGCTCGGCAGGTTCGCCAACGTCCGTCTGGACTTGGGTGCTTCGATCTGCCGTCAAGTACGATGCGCGCAGATGGCATCGCTCGGGCCGCTCATCCCCGATCAGGGTCCGGCGAGCGTCCGGGTGTGGCGCCGGGTTCGCGGGATCACGATCGAGGTCGTCGTGCTTGCACTCGTCGTGGTGCTTTCGCCGCTGCTCCTCGTCGTCGCTGTCGCCGTCGACGCAGCCCTCTGGGCTCGGCGCCGTAAGCCGTTGATGGCGGTTCGACTGCTGGCGATGCTCGTGTGGTTCCTGGTCGGCGAGCTCTACGGGCTGCTCGGCCTGCTCGCGATCCGGGTGACCTCCGGGGGCCACGACAGCGCGGCGCGGCGCGAACGCGTGTATCGCCTCAAGCGCCGCTGGCTCGCCAGCCATCTGGCCGGGGCCACGAGACTATTCGGCCTGCGCTTCGAGATCGAGGGTCTGGAGCTCGCTGGACCGGGGCCGATCGTCGTGCTTATCCGCCACACGAGCATCATCGACAACGTCCTTCCGGACGCGATCATCGGACGTGCTCACGGGATCGGGTTTCGCTTTGTGATCAAGCGCGAGCTGCAGATGGTCCCGACAATCGACATCGGTGGCCGCTGGGTGCCCACCCTGTTCGTCCGTCGCGCATCCGGCGACACGGACGCCGAGCTTGAACGACTGCGCATGCTGACGCTCGACATGGCGTCGCGCGACGGCGTGCTGATCTACCCCGAGGGAACCCGCTCGACGCCCGCGAAGCTCGCCCGTGCAAAGGCGGTTATCGCCGAACGCCAGCCGGCGATCGCACACCTGGCTGATCGCCTGCAGAACCTGCTCCCGCCCCGCCTCGGTGGGTCGATCGCGCTGCTGGAATCTGCGCCGGATGCCGACGTGGTGATCTTCGGCCATGTCGGCTTGGACGGATTCGAGCATTTCAGCGACATCTGGTCGGGTGGTCTCGTCGGGACGACCGTGCGGCTTCGGTTCTGGCGCTACCCCGCCGCCGAGGTGCCTTCCGATCGCGATGCGCTGGTGGTGTGGTTGTACGACTGCTGGCAGGAGCTCGACGACTGGGTCGGCCACGTGCGTGAGGGCGGCCGAGCCGAGGCGGGCGCGGCCAATACGGTGCTGGGCGCCTGAGCCGCCCGGTCAGGAGAACACCTCAGGCGGCGCCGCCTCGAGCGCCGCCCGCGCTGCCCGCCGCCCTGACTCGCGCATCACGTCGATCGCATGGAACTCCAGGGGGCCGACCGATTCGTGGGCGGGCGTGATCACGAGGTCCGCGCGCGAGCGCGCGTGCTCGATCGAGCCCGACGATGCGATCTGCAGCACGAGCATCAGCGTCTCGGCCAAGCTGGGCATACGCGCGGAGCCCGCCGCCTCGTCGCGCTCGGGACGGCTGAGGTCGCACGCGATCACGGGCCCCTCCTCCTGCGCGACCATCGGCTCGACCGGCAGGTTCGACAGCACGGCGCCGTCCACGTGCAGGCTGTCGGCGAGTGGCACGGGGGGGACGATGCCGGGAAAGGACATGCTCGCCCCGACCGCGAGCGCGAGCTCGCCGCGGCGGTGGATGGCCAGCCGGCCTGCGATGAGATCTGTGGTGACGCAGTAGAACGGACGCGGCAGGTCCTCGAACCGTCCAGGCAGGCTTCGCCGCACCATCGCGCCCACCCGCGCCCCGCGCAGCAGCGAGACGCGTGGAAGCGTGTAGTCGGACAGCGGCTTGCGCCGCACCCACTCCTCGTAGCAGCGGGCGTCGATCTCCTCCAGCTCGGCGCCCTGGGCGAGCAGTGCGCCGATGAACGCCCCCATGCTCGAGCCGCCGACTCGATCGATCGCCACGCCGGCCGTGAGCAACTCCTCGATCGCGCCGATGTGGGCGAACCCGCGGGCGCCGCCGCCCGACATGACGAGCCCGACCGAGCGTCCGGCCAGCCGCCGCGCGAGACGCGCCACGTCCTCTGCCCTGCTCTCGCCGCCGCGAATCCGCTGCGTCGAGCGCGGCCCGATCGCGTCGAGGAGCTCGATGACGCCGCGCTCCTCGGCTCCCACCAGCAGGGCGGCGTCGCATCCGCCGAGAAGCGAGAGCTCTGCCTGCTCGCCACCCGGCTCGGTGACCAGCAGGAGCACGCGGTCCGCCTGGCGCACGCACGCCTCCGCCCACTCTCCCGAGCCCAGTTGGCCGGCGAGCAGCACGACCAGAGCATGCTCCCGCTCGAGCCGATCGAGCACGTGCGCGAGCCCGCTGCCGATCTCCGCCTCGGGCTGCAGCCCGCGGAACCGGCGTGCGTCCAGCTGAGCCGTGGGGCAGATCCGAAGCAGCTCGCTGACGAGCGTCTCCTCGATCCCCGCGGGCTCGCGCGAGAGCGAGACGATCGCCACCGTCCTTGGCGCGTTGGGCGCGCGCTCATCAGGCCGCCCGCTTCGCTGCAACTCAGCGCCGAGGCTGCGTGCGAGACCCTGCGCAAACCCCGGATCCCCGCGGAGCAACTCGTCGAACGTCTGCGTGCGCAGACGTATCAGCGTGGCATCGCGGCGCACGCGTACCGAGGCCGATCTCGCGGCACCGGTCAGCACCGCCAGCTCCCCAACCACCGATCCCGCTCCGAGCTCGCGCATGACCTCGTGCGGACGACCGAGTACCTCGCCCATAACCTCGAGCCGTCCAGAGCGCAGGACGTACGTCGCATCGGCCGCGTCTCCATGTCGAAAGAGCCACTCGCCGGCTCCTGCGTGGATGGTGTCCGCGCTCTTCGCGAGCTTCCGCACGAGCGGCGCCGTGAGCGTTGAGAACAACGCAACCGAGCTGAGCAGCGCCTCGGTGCTCACGGGCGGTACCGGAATCGGCGCCGACGGCACGGGTGTCCGCGGCACCTGCGTACTGTCGGGGACGCGGGAACGGGGCGCGAAGTCCCCATTGCTCTCGGGGACGGCGGCCTTGAAGGGACGCATCGCCAGCGACCCGAGCGCGACCAGCCCGAAGCAGACGGTGGCGAAGATCCACGCGTGCCTGAGAGCATCGGCCGATCCGGGGCCGGCTGCCGAGCCGATCAGGGCCGCGAGGATCGCGATCCCGATCGTGGCGCCGAGCTGGCGGATTGTCCCGTTGAGGGCGCTCGCCGCGCCAAAAAGGCCGCGTGGCGCACCGGAGACCGCGGCATCGCTGAGCAGTGGGAAGCCGATCCCGACGCCGATGTTGAGAACCAGCGCGGCCGGCAGGAATGCGCCGAGATAGTCGGGCTTGAGGCCCATGCGCGAGAGCAGCATCAATCCCCCCGCCGTCCAGATAAGCGCCCCCAGCAGCACCATGCGGCGCGGGTCGAAGCGGCCGGCGAAGCGGCCTGCGAGCACGGCCGCGCCCGCCGCGGCGAACGGCGCGGGCGTCGTTGCGAGCCCCGCGGTGAGCGGCGAATAGTGCCACACGAGCATCAGGTAGAGCAGGTTGGCGAGGCCCAGAGCAAAGAATCCGGCTGAGCCGACGATCGTCATCGCCCCAGTCATCCGCAGGCCCGGCATGCGCAACACATCGACATCGACCACAGCGGAGGGTCGGGTGCGGATCCGCCGCACGAGCATGACGGCGGCGAGCAGAGCAACGCCGGCCGCAGCGATCACGCCGCCGCTGGTCAAGCCCCACTCCGGTGCCTGCACGATCGCCACCGTGATCGTCCCGATCGCGAGTGCCAGCAGGCCGCCAGCGCGCGCGTCGGGCAGCTCGCGCCGGCCCGGCGCCCGGCTCTCGACGAGCTCCCGCCGGCACAGCGCCCAGGCGAGCATTCCGACGGGGACGTTGACGAGGAACACCAGGCGCCAGTTGTACGCGTCCACCAGCAGCCCACCGATCGACGGGCCGATCCCAGCGGCGAGCGCGGCCGTCGCGCCCCAGATCCCGACCGCCTTGGCTCGCTCGGACGGCGCATGAGCCTCGAGCACGAGCGCGAGCGAGGCCGGTACGATGATCGCCGCGCCGGCTCCCTGGATCACACGCATCGCGATCAGCGTGGGCACCGATGGTGCCGCCGCGCACGCGGCGGACGCGAGCGTGAACAGCACGATGCCGGCGGAGAACGTGCGCTTGCGCCCGATCAGGTCGGCGAGGCGCCCAGCCGGGATCAGCAACGCCGCGAAGCTGATGTAGTAGCCGTTGAGGACCCACGAAAGACTCGCGAACGAGGCGTCGGGAAACGAGTGCACCAGGTTCGGGAAGGCGATACCGACGACCGTGTCGTCCATGAACGCCATGAACAGCCCGATCGACGCGACCGCCAACACCGTCCGCGGCCGCACCGCCCGCCGGCGCTCGAACGGCAGGCCTCCCCCGATCACCTCCTCGACGCTGCTCACCGGCGATCGCGCGGTCGTCAGCTCGCGCCCTGCGCGGCCAGGCGCTGGGCGAGCGTCTCACAGAAGTTCCACAGCAGCCGTGCAGCGGCGCGCGCGTCTGAATCGATCAACAGTCGCAGGGTCGGCTCGTGCAGCCCGAGCACCGTCGCGCGCTCGGAGCTCACCACCACATCCAGCGTACGCGCGTCGTGCAGCAGGAACGCGATCTCACCGACCGTGTCCCCGCGAGTCATCACGCGCACGGCGCCCTCGCCGCCGCGCGCCTCGAGCTCCCCATCGAGCACGAGGTACACGGTTCGCGTCATCTGCCCGCGGGAGATCAAACGGATGTCGCGCTCGAGCTCGATCATGTAGCTGTGCTCGAGCACGCTGCGCACCTCAGCTGGCCCCAGGTCGCGCAGGAGCCGCAGCTCCCCGTCCTGCGCGATCCGCCGCTCGAGATCGGCGGACTCCGCGGGGCGCACGACCGGATCGTCCGGCAGAAGCTGCGCCGCACGGCGAGTCGACTGAGACGCCTCGGGAAACTCGAGATCCAGCTGCAGGAACGGGGAGCCGACCGCGCGCAGATGCTCGACGTCGCCACCCAGGAAAACCAGCGGTACGAGAATGTCGCCTCCCGGCGGGCTGAACACGCGGCCGTAGCTTCGACATCCGAGCGCGTAGTAGAGGCGGATCAGGTGCGGCTGGCAGTCGGAGAAGACGAGCTCCACGCCGGCGCCGGCGGCCTCCTCGGCTGCCCGGGCGAACAGCCGGAATGGTACGAGGCCGCCACGATAGGCCGAGCTCACGACGAATCGACTGCAGACCATGACCTGACCCTCGGGAACTGCCTCCAGAAACGGATCGAGCTGCAGGTCGCGGCGAAAGCTCGCGTGAACCGGTGCGTCGGCGCCGAGGTTCAGGCGCATGCTGCCGACAACGCCGCCGTCCGCGACCGCGACCAGCAGGCGCCCGCTCGCGTCCTCCTCCTCGTCGTACATGCGACCATCCTCATCCGCGGCCAGATGACGCAGCCCAAGCTCCTCGACGTAGATGTCGTGCCGCAGCCGGAACACACTCTCGCGCTCGCCGTCATGCGCGAGCCGGACCTCCACGCGCTCAGCGGCCATCGCCCCCATGCACCTCCGCCGACAGCATCGGGAGACCTACGGCTCGAGCACAGGATTGAGCACTACGCGGCCACGTGGGTGCGACGGCGATCAACGCCTTCGAAGCGCTCCTGCCGGCGCCGCTCGGCGCGGAGCACGGGCCCGAAATCGCCGCCGATGAAGCGCAGCACGTACGCATCGCGGGTCGTGCTGAAGCGGAGCACGGGCCGCAGCAGCATCAGCCAGTGACGCGCGACATATCTGCGGGGACGTCTAACAGCTCGCATGTCCAATCATCCTTGAAGGTGGTCAAACGTGGGGATGCCCTGCGATTGTTGCACATCCCGCCGCACCTGCGGCTAGGAGACGGGGCGCGCGCGGAACGGCTCTTCGACGCTCACCGTGCCCTCACCGGAGAGCTCAAACGCGCTGTGCAGCGCCTGCACGGCGAGCTCGACACGGTCCTGGTCGATCACACACGAGATCTTGATCGGGGAGGTCGAGATCATGTCGATGTTGACGCCTTCGCGCGCGAGCACGCCGAACACCTTCGCGGCGACGCCGGGGTGCGAGCGCATGCCGGCGCCGACGATCGAGACCTTGCCCATCCGCTCGTGCGTCGCGAGCTCCGCGAACGCCTCGCCGGTCAGGGGCTCCAGCGCCGCGGTCGCGACGCGCAGGTCATCGCGCGGCACCGTGAAGGAGATCTCCGCGCGCCCGCCCGCGGCGACCGGCTCGTTTTGGACGATCATGTCGACGTTGACGTTCGCCTGCGCGAGCGCCTCGAAGATGCGCGCCGCCGCGCCGGGAGCATCGGGAACGCCGGTCAGCGTGATCCGTGCCTCCTGCTCTGAGTGCGTTACCGCGGTGATCAGTGGCTGCTCCATCGTCTCTCCTTCCGCCAGCACGACCGTGCCCGGCGCCTGTTCGAACGAGGAGCGGCAGTGGATCCGCACCCCATGGTTGCGTGCGTACTCGACCGAGCGCAGCTGCAGCACACCCGCTCCCGATGCGGCCATCTCGAGCATCTCCTCGAAAGAGACCTGCTCGAGCTTGCGCGCGTCGGGCACGATCCGCGGGTCGGCCGAGTAGACGCCGGCGACGTCGGTGTAGATCTCGCAGACCTCCGCGTCGAGCGCCGCCGCGACCGCGACCGCGCTCGTGTCCGAGCCGCCGCGGCCGAGCGTCGTGACGTTGCGCGCGCTGCTCGAGACGCCCTGGAAGCCGGCGACGAGCACGATGTTGTCCTCGGCGAGCGCGGCGTGGATGCGGTCCGCGCGCACGTCGACGATCAGCGCCTTGGTGTGCGACTCGTCGGTCACGATCCCCGCCTGGGAGCCCGTCAGCGAGATCGCGCGGTGGCCGAGGTCGTTGATCGCCATCGCGCACAGCGCGCACGAGATCCGCTCGCCGGTCGAGAGCAGCATGTCCATCTCGCGCGGGTCCGGCAGCGCGGAGACCTCCTCGGCCATCGCGATCAGCTCGTCGGTGGTCTTGCCGCGCGCGGACAGCACCGCGACGACGCGGTGGCCTTGTTCGCGCTTCTCGACGATCCGCCGCGCCGCGCGCTTGATGCGCTCGGCGTCGGCGACCGAGGTGCCGCCGAACTTCATCACGATCACGCTTGACATCAACCGCAGGATATTCGCCTGCGCGCGACGGGCTGGCGCGACCCGCGAGGACGGCCGCGGCGATCTCGCCTCAGACCGCGCGCCGGCCGGCGAAGGCCTTGCCGAGCGTGACCTCGTCGGCGTACTCCAGATCCGAGCCGACGGGCAGGCCGCTCGCCAGGCGCGTGAGCGTCACCGCGGGCGCGCGGGCGCGCAGCTGCTCGGCGATGTGCAGCGCGGTCGCCTCGCCGGTCGTCGTCGGGTTGGTCGCGAGCACCACTTCCCGGACGGGAGTCTCGGCGGCCGCGACGCGCGTCAGCAGCTCGGCGATCTTCAGGTCCTCGGGGTCGACGCCGTCGATCGGCGAAAGCGCCCCGCCGAGCACGTGGTAGACGCCGTGATACTCGTGCGTGCGCTCCATCGGGATCACGTCGCTCGGCTCCTCGACGATGCAGATCAGCCCGTGATCGCGGCGGCTGTCCTGGCAGATGCGACAGCGCGCTTCGTCGGTGAGGTTGAAGCACAGCTCACACAGCCCGATCTTCTCCTTGACCTCACGGATCGCGTCCGCCAGCGCAGTCGCGTCGCCGACGGGCGTGCGCAGGATGTGAAAGGCGAGCCGCTGCGCGGTGCGATTGCCGACGCCGGGCAGCTTCGAGAGCTCCGTGACGAGCCGCTGGACGGGCGGCGCGTAGGACGTGCTCACAGGCCCGGCAGACCGAGCCCGCCGAGGCTCCCGAGGTCGAGCCCGGCGGTCGCGCCGCCCATCTTGCTCTCGGCGAGCTCCTGGGCCATGCGCAGCGCCTCGTTGACGGCCGCGAGCACCATGTCGCCGAGGATCTCGACGTCCTCGGGGTCGACCGCCGCCGGGTCGATCCTGACCTCGCGCAGCTCGAGGTCGCCGCTGATCTTGACGGTCACCATGCCGCCGCCGCTGGAGGCCTCGACGAGTCTCGTGCTTGAGCTCGTCCTGGGCGAGCTCCATGTCCTTCTGCATCTGCTGGACCTGCTGCATCATCTGCTGGACGTTCGGCATCCCCTGCTGCTTGGGCATGCGCTGCTGTTTGGGCATCCGCTGCTGCTTCGCCATCACGCGCCTTTCTCGTTGCTGGTAACGGCCTCGATGTCGCGCTCGAGGTCCTGCACCGGAGCTCCAGCCCCGGCGGCGGGCAGATCGCGCTCGGCCGGCTCCGGCACAACCTCCTCTGCGTCGAACTCCTCGATGAAGCGCCGCAGCCAATCCTCCTCGGAGCTGTCCTCGGGCGCCGGGCGACCGTCCTCGTCGAGCGTCTCGCGCAGCTCATACGACAGGCGCCAGCGCTGCGTCGTGAGCGAGCGCAGGGCCTCGCCGACCGCCATCCGGTTGGCCGGATCCTCGGCCTTCTTCTTGAGGAACTGCGCGGTCGACGCGAACGCGAGCGTGAGATCCTCACCGTCGACCGCCGCGGGCCGTGCTTCGGCGATCAGCGCACCCAGCAGCGCGTGCTCGGAGCGCACCATCTCGACGACCGCCGGCCACAGCGTGAGCATCGCGTCGAGGTCGACGACCCCCTCCGGCGGGGGCGGCTGCGCGGCTTCGACGGCGGGCTCCGCGATGCTCGTCGCCGCGCCCGCGGGCTGCTCGGCGCTGGCGGCCGCGATCGCTGCCGGCCGTGCGTCCGCCGGCGGCGCGCCGGCGGGCTGCGCGGGCGGGCTGCGCGGCTGCGCGGGGGTGGACGACGAGCACGGGGGCGGACGGCGCGGGCGCGGGCGGCGCGGCGGAGGCGTGCACGTCCGCGCTCCGCTCGGGGGCGGGCCGCGCCGGCGCTGGCGCTGGCGGCGACGTCCCGCGTCCGCCCTCGAGCCGCTCGATGCGGGCGAGCAGCGCGCGCACCGAGCCATCGACCTCCGGTCGTGCCGCCTTGACGAGCGCGAGCTCCAGGCGCGTGCGCGCGTCAGCGCCCGCGCGGACCGCCTCCATCGCCTCGCCGAGCAGCTCGAGCAGGCGCACGACGAGCGCGTGCTCGACGCTCGCCGCCTGCGCCGCGAGCGCGGCGTCGGCCTCGGGCGTGAGCGACAGCTCGCCGGGCACTTCGCCGAGCGTCTGCACGACCAGCAGCTCGCGTGCCCGGACCTCGAGATCGGATGCGAACGAGGCGGCATCGCGGCCCTGCTCGACGCACTGCTCGAGCGCCCTCAGCGCGCGGGCGGCGTCGCCGGCGGCGACTGCCGCGACGGTCTCTTCGAGCAGGCGCACGTCAGCGACGCCGAGCACCGCGAGCACGTCCTCGAGCGCGATCTGCGCGCCGCTGTAGGTGACGAGCTGCTCGAGCGTGCCGAGCGCGTCGCGGAAGCTGCCGGTCGCGGAGCGCGCGAGCGCGGCGACTGCGGGCGGGGGGATCTCAATCGACTCCGCCTGCGCGGTGCGGCGCACGACGCTCGCTATCTGCTCGACGGTCGGACGATGGAAGTCGAAGCGGTGGCAGCGATCGACGACCGTCGGCGGCACCTTGTTGGCCTCGGTTGTCGCGAGCACGAACACCGTGTTCGGCGGCGGCTCCTCGAGCGTCTTCAGAAACGCGTTCCATGCGGCCGTCGAGAGCATGTGCGCCTCATCGAGGATGTAGATCTTGCGCCGGCCGCTGACCGGCGCGTAGGCGACGCTCTCGCGCAGTTCGCGGATGTCGTCGACGGAGTTGTTCGACGCGGCGTCCATCTCGATCACGTCGAGCGAGGTCGCGCTCGCGATCGAGCGGCACGATTCGCATTGCCCGCACGGCTCGATCGTCGGGCCCCGCTCGCAGTTCAGGCAGGCGGCGAGGATCTTCGCCATCGACGTCTTGCCGGTGCCGCGCGAGCCGACGAACAGGTAGGCGTGGTGGACCTTGCCCCGCTCGACCGCGTTGCGCAGCGTGCGCACGACCGGCTCCTGCCCGACGACGTCGGCGAACGTGCGGGGGCGGTGCCGGCGGTACAGCGACCGCTGCTGTTCCTGTGGCTGCTCCTCTAGCGACACCGTTCGCGTGAGTCTATCCACGCCCGCTCGCGCCGCCCCGGCCCGGCGAGCCGGGCCCGATGGACCGCGCGAGCGGGTAGCGTCCGCGCTCATGACCGCCTCGATCAGGCGCAACGCCTGGCGCCTCTCCGCGCTCCCCGCGATCATCCTCGGCGCGGTGCTGCTGCGCATCATCAGCGGCGTCGGCTTCGCCAACTACGACACGCTCTACGCGCTCGCCTGGGGCGGGCAGCTCTCGCGCGGCTCGCTCCCCGCGTACGACGTCGCGATCGCCCCCACACCGCACCCGCTGCTCGAGCTGCTCGGGCTCGTGCTCGCGCCGCTCGGCCCGCGCGCGGTCGAGGATGTCACGGTCGCGCTCGCCTTCATGGCGCTGTCGGCGTGCGGTTGGGTGCTCTACCGGCTCGGCGCCGAATGGTTCGGCCGCGCCGCCGGCGCGCTCGCGGCGGTGATCTTCCTGACGCGTGTGCCGGTGCTCTCCTACGGCGTGCGCGCGTACGTCGACATCCCCTATCTGCTGCTCGTGCTCGGCGCGCTGCTTTTGGAGACGCGGAGCCGCCGGCGCAACGATCGGCCGGCGGCGGCGCCGGTGCTCGTGCTGCTCGCGCTGGCCGGCCTGCTGCGCCCCGAGGCGTGGGCGTTCTCGGCGCTGTACTGGCTGTATCTGATCGATCCCGCACCGCTTTTGAAGCCCGGCGAGTCCGGCTCACGGCGCCCACGCTGGCGGCACCCGCGCGGCCAGCTCGACCGACGCGGGCTGCTGCAGCTGACGTTGCTCGCGGCGGCCGCACCGCTGCTGTGGCTGCTCAGCGACCTGCTGGTCACCGGCCAGCCGCTGTGGTCGCTGACGCACACCGAGAACACGGCGAGCACGCTCGACCGCGTCACCGGGATCGCGAACGTGCCCGAGTACATCCCGCGGCGGATCGGCGAGGTCCTGCAACCCGCGGTGCTGCTCGGCGCGGCGCTCGGCGGCGTGCTGTCGCTGCTGTGGCTGCGCCGCCGCGCGCTCCCCGGCGCCGTCGTCGGCCTGATCACCGTCGGCGTGTTCGCGGCGTTCGCGACGGTCGGCCTGCCGATCAACACCCGCTACGCGTTCGCAGCCGCCGCGATCCTGTGCCTGTTCTGCGGCGCCGGCGCGTTCGGCTGGACGCGTCTGGAGGAGGACGATCCGCGGCGGCGCTGGTGGATGGCCGGCGGCGCCGTCGTGCTGCTCGCGCTGCTCGTGTCGGTCCCCTCGCAGTACCACTCGGCGCATCGCGAACTGGACAAACTGGCGCGCCAGCAGCAGATCGAAGGCGACCTGCTCGCGCTCGTCGATGACCACACGATCAACCTCGCGTGCGGTCCGGTCGGGGTTCCCAACCATGCGCCGATCCCGCTGCTCGCGCTGTATCTGAAGACGAGCCCGCGCAACATCGTGAGCGCCCAGGTCGGCCATATCGAATCGGGCGTCTACGTCGATCCGGCGAGCAAAGCGATCGAAGAAGACTACGTCCTCGACAAGCATGATCCGCATGTCGCGGTCAGCGTTCCCCCCGGCTTCAGCGAGGCGAGCACGAATCGCTCGTGGCTGATCTTCAAGCGCTGCTGAGAGCGCTTGATGGACCGTGCACCCCGCTTCGAGATCCCGGGCATCCGGCGCCGATCGACACCCGCGACTCCGATTCGGGAGCTCCCGCTGCGCCTGTCGGTGATCGCTTAAGGCTGCTTCCTTCCGGACCTGACCTGGTTCGCAAGCCGACACCGCGCGGGACCCGAACCATCGACGCCCCGAGCGACGGAGCGACCGGAGCCGAAACCCCTCGGAAGGGAATTCAGCCCCGCTAGAGCGGATTGCGGATACAGGGCACCGCTACCTCCCCGCCTAGCACGGTCCGCCTGTGATCCTAGCGGCGCGGGGCCGATCGCGATGCACGGCGAGCTCGCCACGGTCGTGCGCAAGCGGTGCGCAGGGCTGCAACGCGCACACGCGCCCGCCAAGTTCGTTAGGCTCCGCGACCGTGACTAACTCCAACGCTTCACTCTCCAACGTTCGTTCTCGCGCCGCCCTCGCACTCGCCGCCCTCGGCGCCGCGGTGTTGATCGCCGGCTGCGGCTCCTCGAGCAGCACCAGCACGATCACGATCGGCAACGAGAACACCGCCGACAACGCGCTGATCAAGGGCGGCGAAACGAAAGCCGTGACGACGCCGACGAGCGGCCCGCTCGCGACCGAACCGAAAGTCGCCTCGCACAGCGGCCCGGCGCCCACGACACTGGAGAAGAAGGACCTGATCGTCGGAACCGGCGCGGAAGCGAAAACCGGTGACATGATCACGGTCAACTACGTCGGCGCGCTGTACAACGGCGGCAAGGTGTTCGACGCCTCCTGGAAGCGGAAAGAACCGTTCCCCGTCACGCTCGGCAAGGGCCAGGTGATCGCCGGCTGGGAACAGGGCATCCCGGGCATGAAAGTCGGCGGACGGCGTGAACTCGTGATACCGGCCTCGCTCGGCTACGGCGCGACCGGCTCGCCGCCGTCGATCCCGCCGAACGCGCCGCTCGTGTTCGTGATCGACCTGCTCGGAACCTAGGAGCAGCGAGAGCGCCTTGCGAGGCGCCCGCGGACACCGGATCAGCGCCGGCCAGATGGCGCTGCTGATACTCGCCGCGGCCGCCCTGGCGCTCGCCGGCTGCGGCGCCGGCAGCACGACGAGCCCCGCGGCGCTGCGGCTGGAGCGCGAAGACTTCCTCGCGGTCACGCGCGGGCTGAGCAGCGCGCGGCCGTCGGTCGAGCGCGAGGTCGCCGCCGCCAAAGCCGCCTGGCCGCTGATCGCCAACGGCCTCCCGGCCGACACCAACGCGATCCCCCGGGCGCCGATCGCCGCGGCGGGCAGGGCGGCCGCCGCGATCGCGTCGCCGCCCGTGTTCGACGAAGCCAACGCCGCCACGCTGACGGGGGCCGGCGCCAAGCTGGCAGGCATGTTCAACAGCTTCAGCGGCCTCTCCGAGCATGGATGGCGGCTGACCGGCGCCGCGATCGAGCAGATCGAACACGGCACCGCTGCGTCCGCCCGCTTCGCGCGGGAAAACGCCGGCCTCTACATCGAGAGCATCTACGACGGCCACTTCATCCTCGCCAAGGTCGGCAAGCAGCTGCTCGACGGCTACCGCACGCTCGGCGGGCCGGCCGCGTTCGGCGCCGCGCTGACGCAGCGCGAAGTCGACACGCTCGCCGACGCCTACTCCGAAGCGAGCAACCGCCTGCATCCGCATGTCGGCGTGCGGGTCGGCTCGTGAGCGCGTTCGCGACAGCCGGCGCCGGCTTCCTGCTCGCGGTGCTGTGGTTCGATCTGATGTTCGACGTGCAGGTCGTCGGGCAGCGCGATCGCGAGCTGCCGGAGGAGGTGCTCGCCTCGATCGCCGCGTACTACCGACGCGTGACGACAACCGCACGGCCGATGAACCGACTCGTCGCCGCGGTGATGCTCGCCACCCTGACCGCGCTCGTGCTCGAGGCCACTTCCGGAGACACACGGCTGGCGGTCGCGCTCGTCTCGATCGCGCTCGCGCTCGCCCCGATCGGACTCGCCGGCGCGCGCACGGTGCCGAGCGCCGTCCGCCTCGGCACACGCGCCGACACGACCGCCGCGCAGAGCACGCTCGCCCGCTCGATCTGCCGCCAGCACGTGTTCTGCGCCGCTTCGATCGCCGCGCTCCTGGCCGTACAGCTGGCCTTCGCGTGAGCGCGCGGCCGAATAGACTGAGGCGCTTGGGCGCGTAGCTCAGTGGGAGAGCGCTCGCTTCACACGCGAGAGGTCGCAGGTTCGAAACCCGCCGCGCCCATCCTCAGAACAGCCTGCTAATCGACGCCCGCCTCGGCTTCCGCAATCCGCCCTGCCTCGCCGCGCTTTTCGACGACGACATAGCCGGGGTAGACCTCGACGGTCGACTCGACGGCCGCTTCCTCATGCCCTGGGAGCACGACGAACCGGCGCGGATGCGATCGCACGCGTGCGTACGCCGCGATCGAGAGGTCCAGTACTCCACCGCAATCCACGCGGACGCACTCGCACATGAAGGTGTCCGCCGACTCTCCGTTGCGCGGACGCTGATACTCGATCCTGTCGTTTATGCGCCGTGCCAGGGCCTCGTTCTGCGCCATACGGCGCTTGCGTTGATCATCCACTCTGGGATCATTCCACTCGGGCGAGGACAGCGCCATCGACGCTATCGGTACTCATCGATGAGTTGGCGTGCCATCGACTTGCCTCGCCGCGCGGCTTGCGCATCGCCCTCGGCTGCCACGACGATCGAGCCCTCCATGAGGATGTGCCACGAACGCGCGAACGACGCGGTGTCGCGCAGGCCGGCTTCCTCGGCTAGGCGGCGTACGATCGCACGGATCTGCTCGAGATGCCGAACGCTGGCGTCGCCTGCGGGATGGTTAGGTCCGAGTTCGAGCAATACCTTGATGAACGAGCCCGCCTCGAAGTCGTCGCGATGGAACCACTCGTCGAGTACATCGAAGATGGCGAGTAGCCGCTCCTCGGGGTTCGAGCCGCGACGGATGGCCTCGGCCTCGATGAGGTCCTTGGTCCAGCGCTGTTCGCGGAGGTCGAGGAACGCGAGCACGAGCTTGTCCTTGGAGGGGAAGTGTCGGTACAGCGTCGCGGTCGCGACGCCCGCGCGCTCAGTCACCTCGTTGACCCCAACTGCTTGGATGCCGCGTCGCGAGAACAGCTCGTAGGCGGCATCCAGAATCCGCTCGCGGGCGCTGACCCCCGGCTCGGCCGGTTGGCGGTGGGTTTCAAGCATGCCTTCCGAAGGGTACACTAGAAAGAGCGCTCTCTCTATGATAGAAAGAGTGTTCTCTCTCCTCGCTCGTGCCGAGGAGCACTCAACGGAAAGGAAGGTCGCATGGGGCTCATAGAGCTGCTCCTGATTGTCCTAGTAATCGCAGCCGTCGCGGGCGGTGTCGGCGTAAGCCCGTTGCTTTGGCTGCTGCTGGTGGTAGCCCTCGTGCTCTTCCTCACGGGCGGCGGATTCGGCTATCGCAGAGGCGGGCGGGTCTAGCTATGACCCTCGGAACATCGATTTTCCTCATCGCCGTCGGCGCGATCATCCGCTACGCCGTCACATTTCACGTGTCGGGCGTGTCGCGGCCAACGATCGGCCTGATCCTCATCATCGCCGGCATCGTCGGTGTGGTGCTGTCGCTGTTCAATACGGCCACCGCTCGACGGCGAGTAGTCGGCGGACCCTACGAAGAACGGCGCCTCTAGCGTCGTAGTGACTCCCCCTGCGGCTGCGCCGCAGGGGGAGGGCTGTCGCTGCAGCAGTGATCTATCTGCCCGTCGGCGCACGGATCGTGGTGGCTACCCAGCGGTGCGCTCATCGCGACGTGCCCGGCAACAACTCAAACCAGGAGGGACTATGACCGACACGAACATGGATCAAGCGAAAGGACGCGTCAAGGAGGCTGCCGGTGCCTTGACCGGAGATCGAGGCCTGAAGAACGAGGGACGCGCCGACCAGGCGAAGGGGTCACTGAAGAAAGCTGTGGACCGGGTCGCCGAGACGGTAAAGGCGCACAACCGAAGCAACGAGCGCGGGTAGCAATGGACGCGCCGACTCGACCACGCGTTGGGAGGTGACCATGCTCACCATCTTTCTCGTCATGTCCTCATCCTGCCGCTGACCGGCGGCGCTCAGCTTGAGACGCCCTTGACTCTGCGGCCTTTGGCTCCAGCGGCATTAGGACCCACGGCGCGCCTGCCCCGGCTAGACGTGTTCGCGTCCGTCACGGGGGCGCTCGGAACACCAAACAAAGCAAAGGAGGAAACCGTGAACACCGGAACGAGCATCGCAATTGCTGTTGGCGCCGTGGTGGTGCTACTGCTCATCGCCTTCGTCGCCCGCGTCGCGAGCCGCAGGCGTGACGAACGTCGTCGTCAGCAGGCGGGCGAGCTTCGCCAGGAGGCCAGAAGCCGTTCGATCCGAGCGGAAAGTGCGCGCGCCTCGGCTGATCAGCAGGCCGCCGAAGCAAAGCGCGCTCAGGCTGAAGCTGAGGAACGCGCCGCTCAGGCGCGGCAGGGACACGCCGCCGCAGAGCGACAGGCAGTTGAGGCTGAGCATCTGACCGAGTCTGCCCGCGATCAGCACGCGCAGGCACGGGCGATCGACCCGGATACGAGCGACAGCGGCGAAGACGAGGCGCTGGCGATCAATGAGCGCACTGACTGACCGGCCACTCGTGCACCTGCGCACGTCATTGCACACGGTCAATCGAACGCCTGGGACGCCGACCTGAAGGCGGGCCCGTGGGACGGCGCGGTCCGTCGTACCGGCACTCGATGAGGTCCAGGCCTGCACCGGGCAGACGTGCCACACCGCGGCTGGCGCTTGAGCGGCTTCGCGGGACGAGCGAGCGTCCGAGCGAGGGCTGCGCTCACGCTCGCTCTGGACTAGCTGCGAGAGCCTGGCTGGCCGTCTGCTCGCTCCCGCACACGGTGCAGAGCCGTCGCCGGCGGTCATCCACACCTGGAAGCTTTATGGAAGCGACAAACGGCAGCACACGGCAACAGAATCGTTTCCGCGACGCTCCGGAGCAACCGAAATCGATCGATCGGGCGGCAGACGGCAACACACCGCAACAGACCGGGCGGACTTCACACGCGAGAGGTCGCAGGTTCGAAACCCGCGCGCCCATTGCCTTTCTGCCGTCGAGCCCTGCGAGGAGCGGCGCCTCGGAGGGACGTTAGCTTCGCGAGTGAAGCGCGCGCGCTGCTCGATCGGGCTCGCCGCGTCCGTCGCCGACACGTGCGGCGCAGATGCCGCGGGTGAGCCATCATCCAGGCGAGGAAGCCGAGCAGGGCGACGTCGAAGATGACGATCAGGGCGATTGCGGTTGACTCAGACATTATACCCCCGTGCAGTCCGTCGATGGTCTCTTGCGACGCAACGTATGGCCCTGGCCTGCGTAGTTCTGTGCAATCGATCACTCACGCGCCCCATGTGTCGAGGCGGTGTGCACGATGTCGGCCGCGCGAAATACGCGGGCGAGGCTCGCTTTCGAGTCGGGCAGTTGGCGCCAAAGACGGTCGTCGATCGGTGATACTCGCGGCGATGCCCGTGGTTCTCCTCCCTAGCACCGAGCTGAGCGGCGATGCCCGCCTGCTTCGACATGTGCCGCTCGAACCCCGCCGGCGCACGCTTCTGCATGTCCTCGGCACGACGCTCGAGCGGCGCTACGCGACCTGCGCGAGCCGGTGCCGGAGGGCGAGCGCTTCTGCATGGCCTGCGGCTCACCATGGGCCGCCGACGGCGGCGGCCGGGACGCGGCTCGCGCGGCCGGCGGCAGCGATCAACGTCGATCAGCCCGAGCGTCGCGCTCGCAGCGCCGACGCTCGATGAGCGCCGCACCGTGACCGTGCTTTTCGCGACCTCTCCGGCTACACGGCGAATAACGGCAAGGCTGGATCCGGAGACCGTAGAGCGTCAGCTCGACCGGATTCTCGGCGCCTCGGCGAGGAGGTGGTGGCGTTCGGAGCAATGCGT
>CAWHAB010000004.1:0-184608 GCA_963827105.1 uncultured Solirubrobacteraceae bacterium
CCGCGAGCGACCAGGTCGAGACGATCCTCTACCGCCTCGCGGCGTCGCCCGGGCGGCGCGCGCTGCTGGGGATGCCCGGCAGCGACGGGCGCCTGATCCGGCCGCTGCTGGGGCTCACGCGCGCGCAGACCGCCGCGTACTGCGAGGCGCGCGAGCTCAGCTGGTGCAGCGATCACAGCAACGAGGACGAGCGCTTCGCGCGTGCGCGCGTGCGCCACGGGCTGCTGCCGGAGCTGCGCGCGATCCACCCGGCCGCCGAGGCGAACGTGCTGCGCACCGCCGCGCTGCTGCGCGAGGAGACCGAGCTGCTCGATGAGCTCGTCGCCGAGGAGCTCGCCGGGCAGCGGCGGATCGCGATCGCGCGCCTGCGCGAGCTGCCGGCGGCGCTCGCACGCCTGGTCGTCGTGCGCCTCGCCGAGCAGGCGGCCGACACCTACGTGCCGCAGGCCGGTGCGCGCGTCGAGGAGATCCTCGCGCTCGGGCGCCGCGGCGGGCGCGCCGAGCTGCACGTCGGCGGGCAGGCCGGAGCGGTGATCGAGGACGGCGTGCTGGCGATGGTCAAGCTGCCGCCGCGCGCGGACTAGACTCCCGAGCGTGGCAACACCCGCGAGCCTGTCTGCAGAGCCCGCGGTCGGCGAGGTGCTCGTCACCGCGGCGGCACTGCAGCGACGTGTCGCCGAGCTGGGCGAGCAGATCTCGCGCGACTACGCCGGGCGCCCGCTGCTGCTCGTCTGCGTGCTCAAGGGCGCGGTGTTCTTCCTGAGCGACCTGATGCGCTACATCGAGATCCCCGTCGAGGTCGACTTCATGGCCGTCGCCTCCTACGGCTCGGCGACCGACTCCTCCGGCGTCGTGCGCATCCTCAAGGACCTCGACGCGGCGATCGAAGGCCGCGACGTGCTGATCGTCGAGGACATCGTCGACTCCGGCCTGACGCTGCAGTACCTGCTGCGCAACCTCGGCTCGCGCGATCCGCGCACGCTCGAGGTCTGCGCGCTGCTGACGAAGCCCGAACGGCGCAAGGTCGATCTGCCCACCCGTTACGTCGGCTTTGAGATACCCGACCGCTTCGTCGTCGGCTACGGCCTCGACTACGCCGAGCGCTATCGCAACCTGCCGTTCGTGGCCGCGCTCGAGGGCTGAATCAGCCATCCGGCCGGCTGCTGCGAGCGCCGCAAGATGCAGGAAAGACAGGCCCTGAGTGGTAGGCTAGGGGACCTGTGGCCATGACTTCAGAGGGTGTCCGGACCGACAGGATTCTGTGATGAGCCGTTTTTTCAAGAGCGCCGCATTCCCGATCCTCATCGTCGTGGTGGTGGTGTTCCTCGCGGTCAAATTCATCAACCCGCCGTCGACCAACCACCGCGCGCACAGCTACCAGACGCTTGTCAGCTCCGAGCTCCCGAACAAGGAAGTCAAGTCGGTTGAGTTCAAGAACAAGGGCAAAGTCCTTGAAGTCAAGCTCAACTCGAAGGGGCACGACGAAAGCTACGAAGTCGGCTACATCGAACAGGCGTCGCCGGAACTGATCAGAGAACTCAGAAGCGCGGGCGTCGCCTACAACATCGAATCTGAAAAGAGCAGCGCGCTGCTCGGGCTGCTGACGTACATCCTGCCGTTCGCGCTGTTCCTCGGCTTCTGGATCTTCCTGATGAACCAGGTTCAGGGCGGCGGCTCGAAAGTGATGTCGTTCGGCAAGTCGCGCGCGAAGCGCATGTCGGCTGACTCGCCGAAGATCACCTTCCGCGATGTCGCCGGCGTCGACGAGGCCGTCGAGGAGCTCCACGAGATCAAGGAATTCCTCGAGAATCCGAAGAAGTTCCAGGCGCTCGGCGCGCGCATACCGACCGGCGTGCTGCTGTACGGGCCGCCGGGCACCGGCAAGACGCTGCTCGCGCGCGCCGTCGCGGGCGAGGCCGGCGTGCCGTTCTTCTCGATCTCCGGCTCGGACTTCGTCGAGATGTTCGTCGGCGTCGGCGCCTCGCGCGTCAGGGACCTGTTTGAGCAGGCCAAGCAGAACAGCCCCTGCATCATCTTCATGGACGAGATCGACGCCGTCGGGCGCCACCGCGGCGCGGGCATGGGCGGCGGTCACGACGAGCGCGAGCAGACGCTCAACCAGCTGCTCGTCGAGATGGACGGCTTCGAGGCGAAGGACAACATCATCATGATCGCGGCCACCAACCGGCCCGACATCCTCGACCCGGCGCTGCTGCGCCCCGGCCGCTTCGACCGCCAGATCGCCGTCGACCGCCCCGACCGCAAGGGCCGCGCGAAGATCCTCGAGGTGCACACGCGCGGCAAGCCGCTCGCGAAGGTGATCGACATCGACGCACTCGCGGGGCAGACGCCGGGCTTCACCGGCGCGGACCTGTCCAACCTGATCAACGAGGCCGCGCTGCTGTCCGCCCGCACCGGCAAGCGCGAGATCGGCCAGGATGAGCTCGAGGAGGGGATCATGCGCGTGATCGCCGGCCCCGAGAAGAAGACGCGCGTGATGAGCGAGAAAGAGCGCCTGATCACCGCCTACCACGAGATGGGCCACGCGCTCGTCGGCCACTTCCTCGAGCACTCCGACCCGGTCCACAAGATCTCGGTGATCTCCCGCGGGCAGGCGCTCGGCTACACGATCTCGATGCCCCAGGAGGACCGCTTCCTGACGACGCGCGCCGAGCTCGAGCACTCGATGGCGATGACGCTCGGCGGCCGCGCTGCCGAGGAAATCGTGTTCGGCGAGATCACCACCGGGGCATCCAACGACATCGAGAAGGTGACCGCTACCGCCAAGCAGATGGTGATGCGCTTCGGCATGAGCGCGAAGCTCGGCCCGCGCGTGTTCGGCCACGACCACGGCCAGCCGTTCCTCGGCCGCGAGTTCTCGACCGAGCCCGACTACTCCGACGAGATCGCACGCGAGATCGACGACGAGGTGCGCCGCATCATCGAGGCGGCCCACCAGCGCGCGCGCGACATCCTCACCGAACACCAGCACGACCTCTCGAACATCTCCCAGATCCTCGTCAAGCGCGAGACGATCGAGAAGGAGGAGTTCATCGCGCTGCTCGCAGGCAAGAGCGAAGAGGAAGTGTTCGGCGTCGAGGAGGAGAAGAAGCCCGAGCTGCCCGCGCCTCCCCCCGCCGCCGCGGACCGCGCAGAGCGCGAAAGTCCGCGTGCGATCCCCCGTCCGGGACTCGCCGGCGGGACCGCGGAGCTGCGCGCGACCGACCAAGAGCGCCCCGAGCCCGCCTGACGGCGGCTCGCCGCCGCTGGCAGCGTCCTCGCTCGCTCGTGCGCGTCTGCACACTTCGCTCACTGCGTCCTTGCCAGCGACGCCGATCCGCTCGTCAGGTAGTTCCGTGTCGCGTCACGACGTCCCGCGTCCTCGCTTCGCTTGCGCGCAGAGCACGCCACGCTCGCTGCGTCCTTGCGACGGACGCCGATTCGCACGTCAGGGGAGGCGGTTGCCCGCCACCTCTGACGGGCCGCAGGTAGGTTGCCTCGCTGAGCTTGCCGTTTCGCCTGATGGGCGTCGTCAACGTGACCCCGGACTCGTTCTCCGACGGGGGCGAGTTCCTCGACCCGCAGGCGGCGATCCAGCATGCCCGCGTGCTGCGCGCGGAGGGCGCTGAGATCCTCGACGTGGGCGGCGAGTCGACGCGGCCGGGGGCCGAGCCGGTGTCGGGCGATGAGGAGCTGCGCCGCGTGCTGCCGGTGCTCGAGGGCATCGCGACGGGCGGCTGGCTGGGCGCCGGACAGGTCTCGATCGACACGTCGAAGGCGTCGGTGGCGCGCGCGGCGATCGCGGCGGGGGCGAGCATCGTCAACGACGTCAGCGCGCTGCGCGCCGACGGCGCGATGGCCGAGGTGATCGCGCAGAGCGGCTGCGAGTGCTGCCTGATGCACATGCGCGGGGAGCCGCGCACGATGCAGCGCGATCCGGTCTACGGCGACGTCGTTGACGAGGTCAAGCGCTTCCTCGAGGAGCGCATCGGCTTCGCCGTCGCCGCGGGCATCGCCGAGGAGCAGATCATGATCGACCCGGGGATCGGCTTCGGCAAGACGATCGAGCACAACCTGACACTGCTCCGCCGCCTCGACGAGCTGTGCGCGCTTGGGCGCCCGCTGCTCGTGGGCACCTCGCGCAAGAGCTTCATCGGCCGGATCCTCGCGGACGCGGCCGGCGCGCGCGAGCCGCTGCCCGCCGGCGAGCGGCTACCCGGAACGATCGCGACGAGCGTGCTCGCGCTCGAGCGCGGCGCGAGCGTGCTGCGCGTGCACGACGTCGCTCCCGTTCGCGACGCGCTGACGCTGGCGGCTGCTACGTTGGGCGGGCGATGGACGGCGAGGAGCTTGGGGACGACGGAGACGAGCTAGACGATGATGACGACGGCCGCGATCTCGACGACGAGCGCGACGGTGCGGCGGAGTCGGTCACCGTCGAGATCAGCGGGCTCTCGCTCTACACCCACCACGGCGTCAGCGAGGCCGAGCGCGAGGTCGGCCAGCGACTCGTGCTGGACCTGCGCCTCGACGTCGGCGAGACGGACGCGACCGTGACCGACGCGATCGAGGACACGGTCGACTACGCCGAGGTCTGCCAGCTGGTCGCGCTGGTCGCCCAGCAGCGCTCGCACAGGACGCTCGAGCGGCTGTGCAGCACGATCGCGGACAGGCTGCTCGCGGACTACGAGCTCGAGGGCGTCTGGGTCAAGGCGACCAAGCCCGAGCCGCCGATCGCGCTGCCGGTCGATGAGGTCTCCGTCGAGATCTGGCGCGAAGCGGCATGAACGCCGCGTCCGCATTTCGCGCCGCGGTCGAGCGCTCCGATGTCGACGCGGCACGCGCGCTGCTCGCGCCGGACATCGTCTTCCACAGCCCGGTGACGTTTCACCCGTTCGTCGGCCACGACACCGTCTCACGGCTGCTCGCGCTGGTCGAGCAGACCTTCGAAGACTTCCGCTACACCGATCAGCTCGAGAGCGACGGTGCGCACGCGCTGATCTTCCGCGCGAGCATCGACGGCAAGGAGCTCGAGGGCATCGACCTGCTGCGCCTGGACGACGACGGGCTGATCGCCGACTTCACGGTCATGCTGCGTCCGCTCTCGGGGCTCGTGCCGTTCGCCCAGGCGATGGGCGAGAAGGTCACGGCCGCGGGCCTGCAGACGACGCGCTCCTGAGCGATGCGCGCGAAGGCCTCCCGCGCGTGAGCGCGATCGGCGGGGAGCGGATCGGGCTGCTCGGGCTCGGTTCCAACGTCGGCGCGCGTCGCGAGCACCTGCAGGCGGCGCTCGGCGCGATCACGGCGGCGGGCGTCGCGGTGCTCGCATCCTCCTCGACGTATGACACCGACCCGGTCGGCGAGGTGCTCGAGCAGGCGAGCTTCCTCAACGCCTGTCTGCTGGTGCGGAGCGCGCTCGAACCGCTGCAGCTGCTCGACACGGTCAAGCGGATCGAGCATCAGCTCGGCCGCGAACGGGGCGTCCGGCACGGTCCGCGCACGATCGACATCGACATCCTGCTGCTCGGCGAGCTCGCCGTGATCCACGAGCGCATGGTGCTGCCGCACGAGCAGCTGCTCAGCCGCCGCTTCGTGCTGATACCCGCGCTCGAGCTGGATTTCGATCTGCGCCTGCCCGACGGCCGGCGCCTGGCGGACGCGCTCGCGGCGCTGCCGCTCGCGGAAGGCGTCCGCTGGGCGGGCCCGCCGCTGGAGATCGCCGCCGGCTGAGCCGCCGGCGCCCGCTCAGGTGACCTCGGCGCGGTCGTCCCAGCTGGCGAGCGCGAGCAGCGTCGCGGCGTGCACGCCGCGCCCGGCGACGACGCACAGGCGGCCGTGGCGCAGCCAGACGACGAGCTGGCTGCCGTTGTGGCTCATGACCCGGTAGGGCGTTCCATGGCGCCACGCGACGATCCCGCCGCCGAGCCGCGGCGGCGGCGTGCCGCTGACGATCGTGTAGCCGATTTGCTTGCCGGCGGCGTTGGCGTAGAAGACGGTCATCGCCGTGCGTCCGCCGACGTGGTCGATGCGCGCGCCGGTCGAGCGCCAGCCGAAGTGGTCTTCCCAGTACGGGAACGCGACGCCGTCGACGTTCGCGGCGAGCTGTGCGCCCGCATGCGGGTTCTCGGCGGGCGCGGACATCGTCGCCGGCCGCAGCGTCAGCGCCGCCGCCTCACCGACGTTCAGCGCGGGCGCGCCGGAGCCGCCGCCGGGGAGCAGCAGCAGCGCGACGAGCAGGACCGCGGCGAGCGCGGCCGTGGCGCCGAGCGCGATCCGCAGCGCGGGCCGCCGGCGAGCCGAGCGGGCGCCAGGCGTGGAGTGCTCGGCGACGAGCGCGCCGATCCGCTCGTGCAGCTCCTGCGGCGCGCGCGCGTCGACCGCGTGCAGGAAGTCGACCAGCTCGGACTCTGTGTTCGTGGGGGTTGGCTCGCTCATGGTGTTCTCCCACTTGACATGACTCCACCGGCGTCGGTCTCTTCCCGCGCTCCTGGCTTGACAGCCAACTTGCGCGGCGTCGGGTCCGTGGCGCCCGCGGGCGCGATGCGCCGCGGCGCAGCGGCCGCGTCCGGCGCGAGCTGCTTGCTGACCTGCTTGCGCGCCCTGTGCAGCCGCGTCGTCAGCGTACCCTCGCGCACGCGCAGCGCTCGCGAGGCCTCGCGGTATGACAGGCCGAGCACGTCGACGGCGACGAGCGCGAGGCGGAAGTCCTCGGGCAGCCGGGCGATCGTCGCGTACACCTCCTGGATCTCGAACGCCTGCTCGGGCCGCGCGATCGGCTTCGGGTCCGCGGCGGCGACGTCATCGAGCGTCGCGACCGTCACCGGCCGGCGCGAGGCCGTGCGGCGGCCCGTCAGGAAGGTGTTGCGCAGGACCCGCATCAGGTAGTAGAGCTCGTCGTCGCCGTGCAGCACGCGCTTGCGCGAGAGCACCCGCGCGAACGTCTCCTGGACGAGGTCCTCGGCGTCCTCGCGCGACCCGCACAGCGACCACGCGGCGCGATACAGGCGGTCGACGTGCTGTGTCAGAGACTGCGGATCGAGTGTGCGCATGGGTTGGCCGGAGTCCTCAGCGCCCGCGCAGGGCGCGTGCTCCCGCACTGCGACTGTAGCGCCGCTTCCGATCGCCTTCGCCGGCAGCCGCGCTCCTCGATCGTCGGGCGCCGCCGGCGCCCGCGCGCTCGCGCGATCGCGCGAGCGCGGGGAAGGATCGCCCGCGGGCGGCGTCCTAGGGAATGACCGCGGGTCGCGAATGACGCTGCGGGTTACGCGATCGGCGATGAAAGGCGGGCGGGATCGTGAGATCACCCAGGTTGAGGCTGTTCGTGTTGGCAGGCGTGCTCGGGGTCGCGGCGGTGATGCTGCCGGCGCTTGCGAGCTCGGAAACGACGCCGACGATCACAGCCGAAAATGTCGGCGGCGGGCCCTACGGCGCAGAACACCATTGGACGCCCGCAACGGCGACGATCGCGGCGAACGGAATCGTGACGCTCAGCAACCCGACCGAAGTCGACCACGGCGTCGAATGGTTCAACACCCCGGGCGGCGTGAAGCCGGCCTGCAGCGGCGTCCCTGTCGGCACGACCCCGTCCGCGTCGGGCACGAAGTGGAGCGGCACCTGCACGTTCACCCAGCCGGGCGTCTACACGTTCTACTGCACCGTGCACGGCCCGGAAATGACGGGCAGGATCACGGTCAGCGCGACAGGGACGGTGACGACGACGATGTCCACGCCGACGAGCACCGCGGGTGCGCAGCCGACGAGCACGACCCCGCCGACGGCGACGACCCCCGCGCTCGCGCCGCTGACGCTCGGCTCGCCCTTCGCCGGCAGCGCCTCGGCGGCGATCAAGCTCCCCTCGACCGAGCGCGGCGCGAGCGTGCACGGCTCGGTCGCGGTGTCGGCGGCAGGCGCGGGCGGGCGCCTGGCGATCGAGCTGCTCGCCGGGCGCGCGTCGCTCGCGGGTGCGGCGCGCGCGGCGCGCGCGACGGTCGAGGTCGGCAGCTCGCTGCGCTCCTCGCTGCGCGCCGGGCTGCTGAGCTTCAGCGTCGCGCTCGACCGCCGGGCCAGGCGCGCGCTGCATCGCGCGCATCGTCTCGCGCTGACGGTGCGGATCGAGCTGACGCCCGCACAGGGCGCGGCGATCACGGCTGATCGCAGCGTTCTGCTGCGCGCCTGAGGCGCACAGCGGCCGGGCAGGGTGTTCAGCCGGCGCCGACCGCCGCCGGCGCGGCCCCTTCGCTCAGCCACGCGGGCGGCAGCACGCCCGCGGGGACTTCGCCGGCGATCGCGTGGAAGTAGCGCGTCAGCTCCCCCGCCGGGTGGCGCGCGATCGCCGGACGGATGTCGGCGACGCTCATCAGCAGCCTGATCGAGCTGCCGATCTGCAGGTCGGCGGCGTTCGGCTGCTCGCCGCCGAGCACACCGTCGGCGATCCACGCATCGATCCGCTCGAGCTGGCGCGGCAGCCCGGCGAGGTCCGCGGCGACTGCCTGATCGCTCGCGCGGCTGCGGCGGATGAGCAGGTGCGCGGTCAGCGGCAGCGCGGGGCGCAAGAGCGGTATCGGCAGCGGCAGCTTGGCGCCCGCCCCATAGCCCTCCAGCGCCGCGGGGCGGCGTACGAGCGCGGCCGCGACGACCCGCCGGGCGACGCTCTGAAAGACCTCGTCGCCCCAGCGCTCGGCCTCGAGCACGCGCGCGTAGGTGGGGTCGCCTGGCGCCGGCAGCAGCGCCGGCGCGGGCACGAGCGCGTCGAGCCGGCGCATGATCGGGCGCGAGCCGACGATCCGCTCACCGCCGAGTCGCAGGCCCGGCACGGTGATGCCGCCGTAGCGCAGCGGGCCGATCACGAGCTGGCTGAGCGGCAGCAGGTCGACGCGCGTGTACGCGATCGCCTTCAGCCCGAGCGCCGCCTCGACGGCCGCGCAGGGATGCGAGCCGGGGAGCACGTACAGCCTGGGAGTCGTCGTCGCCATCGCCGCTCCGAGCATAATGGGCGCCGATGCTGCTGGCGGTCGATGTCGGAAACACCCAAACCCACTTCGGGGCGTTCGCCGGCGAGGAGCTGCTCGAGCACTGGCGCTTTGCGACCGTGCGCCAGTCGACCGCGGATGAGCTGGGCAGCGCGCTGCGCAGCCTGCTCGAGCTGCGCGGCTACGGCTTCGCGGACATCGACGCGTCGATCGTCTCCTCGACGGTGCCCCAGCTCGAGCCGGAGTGGACGGAGATGGCGAGCCGCTATCTCGGCCACGAGATCATCGCGGTCGGGCCTGGAACGAAGACGGGGATGGCGATCCGCTACGACAACCCGCGCGAGATCGGCGCCGATCGGCTCGTCAACGCGGTCGCGATCCGCGAGCGCTTCGGCGGTCTCGCGGTGTGCGTCGACTTCGGCACGGCGACGACCTTCGATGTCGTCTCGCGCGAGGGCGACTACGTCGGCGGCGCGCTGATGACGGGGATCGAGATCTCACTCGAAGCGCTCTCCGAGCGTGGCGCGCGCCTGCCGAAGATCGACCTCGCGCCGCCGCGGAGCGTGATCGGCAAGAACACCGTCGACGCGATCCGCTCGGGCGTGATCTACGGCTACGCGGGCGCGATCGACGCGATCCTGCGACGCCTGTACACCGAGCTGGGGGAGCGCACCGACGTGGTCGCGACCGGCGGCCTCGCGCGGCTGGTCGTGCCCTACACAGAGGAGATCGAGCAGGTCGACGACATGCTCACGCTGACCGGCCTGCGGCTGCTGCACGAGCGCAACAGCTGAGCGCGCGCGGGCGCCGTCATAAACTCGACGGTGTCCTCATGACGGCAACCGTGCGACTCGACGAAAGCTGGTCCCTGGGTCCGCTGCGCGTGCCCAACCGCGTGCTGCTCGCGCCGCTGGCCGGCATCGGCAACTGGTTCGTGCGCCTGCAGGCGAAGCGCTACGGCGCCGGCATGGCGGTCTCGGAGATGGTCTCCTCGCACGCGATCCACTACGGCAACGAGAAGACGTGCGTCGAGATGCTGCGGATCGACCCGCGCGAGCGCGCCGGCGGGCCGGTTTCGATCCAGCTGTTCGGCGAAGACCCGGCGATGATGCGCTCGGCGGCCGCGCATGTGGCCGCGGTCGGCGCGGACGTGATCGACATCAACATGGGCTGCCCGGTGCCGAAGGTCCAGAAGACGGGCGCCGGCGCGGCGCTGCTGGCCGACCCCGACCGCGCGGTCGCGGTCGCGCGCGCGGCCGTCGCGGGCGCGGGCATCGGCGTGCCGGTGACGGTCAAGCTGCGCTCCGGCCTGCGCCCCGGCGAGACGAGCGGCTTCGAGCTCGCCCACCGGCTCGTCGCCGAGGCGGGCGTCGCGGCGATCGCCTTCCACCCGCGCTCGGCGGCCGTGCACCACAAGGGCGTGCCCGACTACGAGCTCGCGGCGCAGCTGGTCGAGTCGCTGCCGGCGCCGGTGATCCTGACCGGCGGCCTCGATGACGCCGAGCACGTCCGTGCGGCGCTGGCGCGCACGGGCGCCGCGGCGGTGATGCTCGCGCGCGGCGCGCTCGGCAACCCGTGGCTGTTCGCGGAGCTGCTCGGCGAGCGCGACGAGCCACCGCCCCCGGCGGAGGTGCTCGCGGAGCTCGACTGGACGATCGACCGTGCCGTCGAGCATCTCGGCGAGGCGCGCGCGGGGCGCTATCTGCGCAAGTTCTACCCGTGGTATGTGACGCGCTTGGGCCTCGCGCCGGGCGCGTCCAGGCGCCTGCAGGAATCGCTCCAGCAGGCCGACACGCTGGCGGACGCCAGGCGGCTGCTGGAACTCGCGCCGGTGCCGGTCGCGCTGTCCGCCTGAGTGCCTCGCGGCGGCGCTTTGCGCCCCGCTATACTGCTGCGCTCGCTGAAGCCTCTCCGGTCGGCGACATCCCCGCTGGTGGCGGGGTTTTGTCTGCAGCCGACCGGGCAACCAACCTGCGATTGAGGGTCACTTGCCGAAGGATGTCATCCTCACCCCTGAAGGTCTGAAGAAGCTCAAAGACGAGCTCGAGGTGCTCTCCACGGAGAAGCGCCGGGAGGTCGCCGAGCGCATCAAGGAGGCGCGCGAGTTCGGCGACATCGCCGAGAACTCCGAGTACGACGACGCCAAGAACGAGCAGGCGATGGTCGAGAGCCGGATCGCGCAGCTGCAG
Organism: uncultured Solirubrobacteraceae bacterium; assembly: GCA_963827105.1. Lineage (GTDB taxonomy): Bacteria > Actinomycetota > Thermoleophilia > Solirubrobacterales > Solirubrobacteraceae > Palsa-744. Next base: position 11,159 of record CAWHAB010000004.1, read on the forward strand.
GACAAGCTGCGGATGGCGACGGTGATCCACGCGAAGGACCTCTCGACGGACGTCGTGCAGGTCGGATCGGTCGTCCATGTCAAGGACGAAAAGACGGGCAAGTCGGTGAAGTACACGATCGTCGGCTCCGCGGAGGCCAAGCCGGATGAGCACAAGCTCTCCAACGAGTCGCCCGTCGGCCGCGCCCTGATCGGGCACAAGCGCAACGACACGGTCGCCGTGAAAGTCCCGCGCGGCCCTGCGCGCAAGCTCAAGATCACCAAGATCGACGTCGGCCTCGAGTAGGCTCGCCGCGTGAGCGGAGCAGAGCAGGAGCCGACCGCCCCCGACGGCGGCGACGCTGCGCCGGGTGCCGGCGGCGCGCAGCCCGCGGGCGGCGGCGAAGGTGCACGCCACGGCCTCGCCGAGCTGATCGCCGAGCGCCGCGCCAAGCGCGAGCGCCTCGCCGAGGATGACGGCGCGTTGCCGCACGCGTTCCCGGGAGTCGAGCCGATCGCCGGGATCCTCGAGGCGTATGCCCACCTCGCCGACGGCGAGGAAACGGATGCGCGCCATCGCGTCGCCGGGCGCCTCGCCGCGCGCCGGGGCTCGGGCAAGGCCGCGTTCCTGGACCTCGTCGACCGCTCCGGCAAGCTGCAGCTGCACGCGCGCGTGGACATCCTCGGCGCGGAGGCGTTCGCGCGCATCACCTCGCTGGACCTCGGCGACGTGATCGGCGTCGATGGCGCCGTGCTGCGCAGTCGCCGCGGCGAGCTGTCGCTGCGCGTCGAAGGCTTCACGCTGCTCGCCAAGGCGCTGCGACCGCCGCCGGACAAGCATCACGGGCTGACCGATGTCGAGACGCGCTACCGCCACCGCGAGCTCGACCTGATCGCCAACGAGCAGAGCCGCAGGCTGTTCATCGAGCGGGCGCGGATCATCTCCGCGGTCCGCGCCGCGCTCGACGGCGACGGCTTCGTCGAGGTCGAGACCCCGGTCCTGCAGCCGCTCTACGGCGGCGCGATGGCGCGCCCGTTCACGACCCATCACAACGCGCTCGACCGCGACCTGTACCTGCGCATCGCGACCGAGCTGTACCTCAAGCGGCTGATCGTCGGCGGGCTCGAGCGGGTCTACGAGCTCGGCAAGGACTTCCGCAACGAGGGCGTCTCGCACAAGCACAACCCCGAGTTCACGATGGTCGAGTGGTATGAGGCCTACGCCGACTACGAGGCGGCGATGGTGCGAACCGAAGCGATCGTGCGCGCCGCCGCCGCGGCGATCGGCTACGCGGGCGAGCTCGACTTCGCCGCGCCGTGGCCGCGGCTCGGCTTCGCCGAGGCGATCCGCGAGGCGACCGGGATCGCCCTGCCCGACCTCCCCACCGCCGCGGCGCTCGCGGCCGAGATCGAGCGCCGCGGGCTGACGATCGAGACGCACGGCAAGGACGTCGCCTGGTTCCAGCTGGCCGACGACCTGCTCAGCAAGTACGTCGAGCCGAGCCTGACGCGCCCCTCCTTCGTCGTCGACTACCCGAAGGAGCTCTCGCCGCTTGCGCGCGAGCGCGCGGACGCCCCCGAGATCGTCGAGCGCTTCGAGGCGTTCGCCGCGGGCATGGAGATCGCCAATGGGTTCAGCGAGCTGATCGACCCCGACGAGCAGCGCGCGCGCTTCGTCGAGCAGGGCCGGATCGAGACGCTCACCGCCGGCGAGGCGGAGACGATGCCCTACGACGAGGCCTACGTGCAGGCGCTCGAGCAGGGCATGCCGCCGACCGGAGGCGTCGGGCTCGGCATCGACCGGCTGGTGATGCTGCTGACCGGCCGCGACTCGATTCGCGAGGTCGTGCTGTTCCCCGCGATGCGCGACTGAGCGCCGGTCGCTGTAGCGCCTCGTGTGGTTTCTGGACGGGTGTTCGGGCGTTCGCCGTATCCGACAATCAAGCCGGGCCGCCGAGGTGCCGATGACCCCGATGGAGCAGGGACACCGGTTGGTAGACTGCTCGACGAGGCGTCAAAAGGACCACCAAGGGACCCTTGGGGCACATCCCCGCAGGAAGGAATCACACAATGTTCGAGCGATTCACAGAACGGGCCCGGCAGGTCGTTGTGCTCGCGCAGGAGGAGGCGCGGACGCTCAAGCACAATTACATCGGCACCGAGCACATCCTGCTGGGACTGCTCCGCGAGGAGGAGGGCCTGGCCGCTCGAGTACTTGAGAGCCTTGACATCACCGTTGAGCGAGTGCGTGCGCAGGTGGTTCGCATCGTCGGCTCCGGTGAGGAGGTCACCTCGGGGCAGATTCCGTTCACGCCGCGTGCCAAGAAGGTGCTCGAGCTCGCGCTGCGCGAGGCGCTCAGCCTCGGCCACAACTACATCGGCACCGAGCACATCCTGCTCGGGCTGGTGCGCGAGAACGAGGGCGTCGCGGCCCGCATCCTGCTCGACTTCGACGCCGACTCGGAGAAGATCCGCAACGAGGTCATCCGCATGCTGTCCGGTCCCGGCGGCCGCCGCCAGGGACAGGCCTCGGGCTCGGGCTCCGGATCCGGCTCGCCGGCGGGCGAGGGCAAGAAGTCCTCGAAGCTGCTCGACCAGTTCGGCAGGAACCTGACCAAGCTCGCCGCCGACGGCAAGCTCGACCCGTGCGTCGGGCGCGAGACCGAGATCGAGCGGATCATGCAGATCCTCTCGCGGCGCACGAAGAACAACCCCGTGCTGGTCGGTGAGCCGGGTGTCGGCAAGACGGCGGTCGTCGAGGGCCTGGCGCAGCGGATCACGAGCAGCGAGGTGCCCGAGCTGCTGAAGAACAAGCAGATCTACACGCTCGATCTGGCGGCGCTCGTCGCCGGCTCGAAGTACCGCGGCGAGTTCGAGGAGCGCCTGAAGAAGGTGATGAAGGAGATCACCCAGCGCGGCGACATCATCCTGTTCATCGACGAGCTCCACAACCTCGTCGGCGCGGGCGCGGCCGAGGGCGCGATCGACGCCGCCTCGATCCTCAAGCCGGCGCTCGCCAGAGGCGAGCTGCAGACGATCGGCGCAACCACGCTCGACGAGTACCGCAAGTACCTGGAGCGCGACTCGGCGCTCGAGCGCCGCTTTCAGAAGATCACGGTGGACGAGCCGACGATCGACCAGACCGTCGAGATCCTCACCGGCCTGCGCGACCGCTACGAGCAGCACCACAAGGTGCAGATCACCGACGAGGCGCTGCGCGCCGCGGGCGAACTCGCCAGTCGCTACATCTCCGACCGCTTCTTGCCCGACAAGGCGATCGACCTGATCGACGAGGCCGCTTCGCGGATGCGGATCAAGTCGATGACCTCGCCGCCGGCGAACCGCGAGCTGGAGGCCGAAGTCGAGAGCACGCGCCGCGAAAAGGAGGCGGCGATCGAGGCCCAGGAGTTCGAGAAGGCGGCCTCGCTGCGCGACAAGGAGCGCAAGCTGACGAACAAGAAACGCGAGCTCGAGCAGGCATGGGAATCGGGCGAGTCGGGCGAGCGCCCGTCGATCGGCGAAGAGGAGATCGCGGACATCGTCTCGATGTGGACCGGCATCCCGGTGTTCAAGCTGACCGAGGCAGAGACGCAGAAGCTGATGCGCATGGAGGACGAACTGCACAAGCGCGTGATCGGCCAGCACCCGGCGGTCGAGGTGATCTCGAAGGCGATCCGGCGCTCGCGCGCCGGCCTGAAGGACCCCAAGCGCCCGACCGGCTCGTTCATCTTCCTCGGCCCGTCGGGCGTCGGCAAGACCGAGCTCGCACGCACGCTCGCCGAGTTCCTGTTCGGCGACGACGAGGCGCTGATCAGGATCGACATGTCGGAGTACATGGAGAAGCACGCCGTCTCGCGGCTGGTCGGCTCGCCTCCCGGATACATCGGCTACGACGAGGGCGGGCAGCTGACGGAGGCCGTTCGCCGCAAGCCCTACTGCGTGCTGCTGCTCGACGAGATCGAGAAGGCGCACCCCGACGTCTTCAACATCCTGCTGCAGATCCTCGAGGACGGCCGCCTGACCGACGCGCAGGGGCGCACGGTCGACTTCCGCCACGCGATCGTGATCATGACGTCGAACATCGGCGCGGCGGAGATCGCGCGCAACACGCCGCTCGGCTTCGCGGTCTCAGACGACGAGACGGGCATCACCTACGACGACATGAAGGCGCGGATCATGGGCGAGCTGAAGAAAGTCTTCCGCCCGGAGTTCCTCAACCGCATCGACGACGTGATCGTCTTCCACAAGCTGCAGAAGGAGGAGATCAAGCAGATCGTCGAGCTGCTGCTCCTGCGCATCCGCGAGTCGATGGCCGAGCGCGAGCTGCAGCTCGAGCTGACCGAGCCGGCGAAGGACCTGCTCGTCGACAAGGGCTGGGATCCGGCGATGGGCGCGCGCCCGCTGCGCCGTGCGATCCAGCGCTATATCGAGGACCCGCTCGCCGATTTCGTCCTGCGCGAGCAGCTGACGCCGGGCGCGACGGTCGTGATCGACCCCGCCGAGGGCGATCAGGAGGGCGAGGTTCGCCTGTCGATCGTGCAGCCGAAGAAGCAGAAGACGCCGGTCGGCGTCGGCGCGGAAGCCTCGGGCGCCGAGGAGACCGGCGAGGACGAGTCGCACGCGGACGTCGACAGCGCGGAGATCGGCCCGCCCGACGAGCAGTAGACGGGGCGCGGCGCCGGCGTAAGGCCGCGAGGCGTCCCCGCCGGCGCATACGCTGCGCTGGAGATGGCCAGGACGACCGTTCACGTTTGCTCGCAGTGCGGCTTTCAGTCGGCCAAGTGGCACGGGCAGTGCCCGGGCTGTGAGGCGTGGAACACGCTCATCGAGGAGCGCATCCAGGCCCGTGCCGAGCGGCGCGGAGCGGGCGGCGGCGGCGTCGCGCGCGCCGGCGCGGGCGGGCAGGGGGCGGCTCTGCACGCGCTCCCGGGACTGCGCCCTGTGCCGCTGAGCGAGGTCGGCGCAGCGGCGGTGAAGCGCATGTCGAGCGGGATCGGCGAGCTCGACCGCGTGCTCGGCGGCGGCATCGTGCCGGGTTCGCTCGTGCTGCTCGGCGGCTCCCCGGGGATCGGCAAGTCGACGCTCACGAACATGGTGCTCGGCCACCTGCAGCATTCCGGTCACCGCACGCTGTATGTCAGCGGCGAGGAGTCCGCCGAGCAGGTGCGCCTGCGCGCGGAGCGGCTCGGGCCGGGCGTGGCGCATCCCGCGCTCGAAGTGCCGATCCTCGCGGAGACCGATCTCGATGCGGTGCTCGACACGATCGCGGCCGAGAAGCCGCAGGTTTGCGTGATCGACTCCGTGCAGACACTCGGCGCGGCCGAGCTCTCCGGTGCGCCGGGATCGGTCGGGCAGGTGCGCGAGGTGGCCGCGCGGATCATGAACCTGGCCAAGGCGCAGGGCGTCGCGGTGATCCTCGTCGGGCACGTGACCAAGGACGGCGCGCTGGCCGGGCCGCGCGTGCTCGAGCATCTCGTCGACTGTGTGCTGCAGTTCGAGGGCGAGCGCGAGCGCCCCTACCGCGAGCTGCGGGCGCTGAAGAACCGTTTCGGCTCGACGAACGAGTCGGGGCTGTTCGAGATGCGCCAGGGCGGCCTCGTTGAGGTGCTCGATGCCTCCGCCCGGTTCGTCGCGGAGGCGACGCGCTCGCCCGGCAGCGTCGTGCTGGCGGCGATGGAGGGCTCGAGACCGCTGCTGGTCGAGGTGCAGGCGCTGGTCGCGCCGTCCGAGCTCGAGCAGCCGCGCAGGGTCGTCTCGGGGCTCGATCGCAACCGCCTCGCGCTTGTGCTCGCGATCCTCGCCCGCCACGGCCGCGTGCGCACGGGCGGCGCGGACGTGTTCGTGAACGTCGTCGGCGGCGTGCGCGTCGATGAGCCGGGCTGCGACCTCGCGGTCGCGCTGGCGGTCGCGAGCGCCAGCCGCGGGGTGGCGCTCGAGGGCGCGCCGCGAGCGTGTTTCGGGGAGCTCGGCCTGACCGGCGAGCTGCGCTGGGTGGGGCACCCCGAGCGTCGCCTGCAAGAGGCGCACAAGCACGGCTTGCAGGGCGTGATCGGGCCGCCTGAGAGCGGTGGGCCGGCGTGCGAGGTGCGGACGCTGCGCGAGGCGCTCGCGCTGGCGCTTCCCAGCGAGGCGGGCCGCTCCGCCGAGGCGCTGCTGTAGAGCCGCGCGCGGGCGGCGTAGGAACTGCTGAGGGATTTGTAAATGCCCTAGAATTGACGGTTGTGGCCCCACGATCCGGCGAAGATGTAGACAACGAAGTACGACCGGATCCAGGGCTGATGAGGGCGCTGGAGATGATCGCGCCCGGCACGGCGCTGCGGGAGGGGATCGAGAGCATCCTGCACGCGCGCACCGGCGGGCTGATCGTGATCGGCGAGCCGGAGGACCTCAGCTTCCTGAACTCCGGCGGGATCAAGCTCGACATCGACTACACGCCCGCGTTCCTCTACCAGGTCGCGAAGATGGACGGCGCGATCATCCTCACCGCGAACGCGACGAAGATCACGATGGCGAACGTCCAGCTGATGCCCGATCCGACGATCCTCTCGCACGAGACCGGCACCCGCCACCGTACGGCCGAGCGTGTCTCCAAGCAGACGGACGCGCTCGTGATCGCGGTCTCCCAGCGCCGCGAGGTCGTCTCGGTGTACGTCGACGGGATCAAGTACATCCTCGAGGACATCCCGGTGGTGCTCGCGAAGGCCAACCAGGCGCTGGCGACGCTCGACAAGTTCCGCACCCGCCTCGACCAGGTCTCCACGCGCCTGACGGCGCTCGAGTTCGAGGGCGGCACGACGATGCACGACGTGCTCACGGTGCTGCAGCGCTCCGAGCTGGTCACGCGCATGGCGGTCGAGATCGAGCGCTACATCGTCGAGCTCGGCAGCGAGGGGCGGCTGATCGAGATGCAGCTCGAGGAGACGATGGTCGGCGCAGCGGCGGAGAAGGCGGCGCTCGTGCGCGACTATCTCTCGAGCTATTCCGATGAGGCGTTCGCGGCGGCGCTCGAGGAGATCGGCCGGCTCGCCCACCAGGACCTGCTCGACTTCGGCCGGCTCGCGGAGCTGCTCGGATACGACCGCAAGCTGAACACGCTCGACTACCCGGTCTCGCCGCGCGGCTATCGCGTGCTCGGGCGCATCCCGCGGCTGCCGCGGATCGTCGTCGCGCAGATCGTGGGCGAGTTCGGAGGCCTCGACGAGCTGCTCGCGGCGAGCGACGCGGAGCTCGAGGCGGTCGAGGGCGTCGGCGAGATCCGCGCCAAGGACATTCGCGAGGGCCTGCGCAGGCTGCAGGAGCTGAACCTCGTGGATCGCTACCTACAGACTTGAATCAAGGGCCGGCCCGAAGGCCGGTCGCAACGAAGGAGGCACTCATTCCGGCACAAGCAACTGAAGACGCAGCGCTGACAGACGATCTCGAGGTTACGCGCGAGGTCGAGTACATCGAGTTCGAGCTCGGAGACCACGTCGTCTACCCCCACCACGGGGCGGGGAAGGTCCTGAAGAAGGAGGAGATGGAGGTGCTCGGCGAACGGCGCGAGTACCTGACGATCAAGATCCTCCACAACGACATGACCGTCCGCGTGCCGACCGAGAACGCGGCGATCGCTGGTCTGCGCAGGGTAATCGACGAGGAAACCGTCAAGAAGGTGCTCGACGTGCTGCGCGACGAAGTCTCGGAGATGCCGAAGAACTGGAACCGGCGCTTCAAGCACAACCGCGACAAGATCAAGACCGGCGACATCTACGAGCTGGCCGAGGTCGTGCGCAACCTCTCGCTGCGTGAGAGCGAGAAGGGCCTCTCCACGGGCGAGAAGCAGATGTTCACGCGCACCAAGAAGATCCTCGCCTCCGAGCTGATGTACGCGCTCGACAAGGACGAGGAAGAGGCTGAGAGCTATCTCGACGACCTGCTCGCCGATTCGGCCAACAGCCAGATGGCAGTGGCAGGGGCGAAGTAGACGAGGCTCTCGCGCACGCGGCAGCAACTCGCGGTCCGATTGCCGCGTGCGCGACAGCTCCTGCGAAATGATCGTTGCCCTGATCGTCGCGGCGGGCAGCGGTGAGCGCCTCGGGGCCGGTCGGCCGAAGGCGCTGATCGAGCTCGCCGGCCGGCCGCTGTTGCAGTGGAGCATCGACGCGCTGGCCGCCGTCGTGGCGGTCGAGCAGATCGTCGTCGCGCTGCCGCCGGCGACGGCGGCGCCGGCGGGTGTGACGGGCGTCGAAGGCGGAGCGACGCGCTCGCAGTCGGTGCGTCGGGCGCTGAGCGCCGTGGCGGCGCCGCGGACGCCACAGGCAAACGACCTCGTGCTCGTCCACGACGCGGCGCGGCCGCTGCTCACGCCGCGACTGGCCGAACGCGTGATCGCGGCGCTGCAGCGCGATCGGGACGCGGATGCTGCGATCGCGGTCGCTCCCGTGACCGACACGATCAAGCGCGCGGAAGCTTCGGGGGCGGTCACGGCGACGCTCGATCGCAGCGAGCTGTGGGCTGTGCAGACGCCGCAGGTGTTCCGGCGCGGGGCGCTCGAGCGGGCCCTGCAGGCGCCGCCGGCCGAGCTCGCGACCGCGACCGACGACGCCTCGCTGATCGAGCGCGGCGGCGGCCGCGTGATCGTCGTGGGCAGCGAGCAGGACAACGTCAAGGTCACGACCGCGCTCGACCTGCGCCTCGCCGAGCTGCTGCTGCGCGAGCGAGCTTCATCCGCGAGCGGCACGAATCCTGCTTGAATCGCAGCCCTCTCAGTGCTCACCGACTACCACCTCCATCTGCGCGCCGACGATCCCGGCGCGACGGCCGCGACCAGCTTCACGCCGGCGAACGCCGAGCGCTACCGCGCGGCCGCGCGCGACCGCGGGATCGAGGAGCTCGGCGTCTCTGAGCACGTCTACCGCTTCACGCAGGCGCTCGATCTGTGGCGCCACCCGCTGTGGCAGGAATTCGCGCACGACGACATCGACGAGTACTGCGCGTTCGTGCGCGAGCAGACCGACCTGCGCCTCGGGATCGAGGCCGACTTCATCCCCGGCGGCGAGGAGCGGATCGCAAAGCTGCTGCAGTCGCGCGAGTTCGACTACGTCGTCGGCTCGGTGCACTTCCTGCGCGATGGCGCGCTCGACATGGACGACTACAGCGTGTGGGACTCCGGCCGCAGCGTCGAGGACATCTGGCGGCGCTACTTCGAGCTGGTCGGCGAGTCTGCGCGCAGCGGCCTGTTCGACATCATCTCCCATCCCGATCTCGTCAAGTACTGGGGCCCCGGGCATCCCCAGGGGCGGCGCCCACAGGGCGATCTGCGCCGCTACTACGAGCTCGCAGTCGAGGGGATCGCGGAATCCGGGGTCGCGGTCGAGCTCTCGACGGCGGGCCTGCGCAAGCCCGCCGGGGAGATGTACCCGGCACCGGCATTCCTGCAGATGTGCGTCGAGGCGGAGGTGCCGGTCGCGCTCTCGAGCGACGCCCACCGCGCGGAGGACGTCGGCGCGGACTACGATCGCGCGCTCGAGCTGCTCGCGCTGCTGGGCGTCGAGCGGCTGTGCGTGTTCGCGCGGCGCGCTCGCTCGCTCGCGCCGCTGGCAGCGCGCGGCGCGCGCGAGGTCTCCTCGTGACGCTGACCGGGATCGGCTATGACTCACACCGCCTCGCTGCGGGCCGCAGGCTGCTGATCGGGGGCGTCGAGATCCCATCCGAGCGCGGCCTCGAGGGCCATTCCGACGCCGACGTGCTCGCGCACGCGCTGAGCGATGCGCTGCTCGGCGCGGCCGGTCTCGGCGACATCGGCGAGCACTTCCCCGACAGCGAGGAGCGCTGGCGCGATGCGGACTCGATCGTGCTGCTCGAAGTGGTCGTCGCGATGCTCGCCGAGCAGGGCCTCGAGCCGCTCAACGTCGACTGCACCGTGATCATGGAGGCGCCGAAGCTGGCCCCCCACCGCAGCGCGATTCGCGAGCGCCTCGCGGCGGCGCTGGGCCTCGCGGTCGAGCGCGTGAACGTGAAGGCGAGCACCGGCGAGCGGATCGGCTTCGTCGGGCGCGGCGAGGGCGTCGCGGCGCTCGCGCTCGCGAGCGTCGAGCAGCGTTAGGGTTGGCGCGCGATGCGCACGATCACGATCCACGACACCCTCAGCGGCGAGCTGCTCGCGCTGCGCGCGCCCGATCCTGAGCGCGCGCTCGGCATCTACGCCTGCGGCCCGACCGTCTACAGCCGCATCCACATCGGCAACGCGCGGCCGTTCGTCGTCTTCAGCCTGCTCAAGCGCTTCCTCGAACACGAGGGTCACGGCGTCGAGCTCGTCATCAACGTCACCGACGTCAACGACAAGATCTATGACGCCGCGCGCGCACAGGGCGGGGCGAGCGCGGAGCTGGCCGTGGAGATGACCGAGCGCTACCGCGCCGACACCGACGCGCTCGGACTCGGGCGACCCGACCACGAGCCGCTGGCGTCGGAGACGATCGCCGAGATCGTCGCCTACATCGAGACGCTGATCGCACGCGGCGCCGCCTATGCGGTCGACGGCGACGTGTACTTCCGCGTGCGCTCAGACCCGGGCTACGGCACGCTCTCCCACCGCCAGCTCGAGCACATGGACCAGGGCGAGGACGTCGAGGGCGCCGAGCGCAAGGAGGACGCGCTCGACTTCGCGCTGTGGAAGGCGCACAAGCCCGGCGAGGATACGTCGTGGCCGGCGCCGTGGGGGGCGGGCAGGCCGGGCTGGCACATCGAGTGCTCGGCGATGGCCGAGCAGTTCCTGGGGGTCGGCTTCGACATCCACGGCGGCGGCTCGGACCTCGTCTTCCCGCATCACGAGAACGAGGCCGCGCAGACGCGCGCGGCGCGCGGCGCGGAGCTGAGCAGGCTGTGGATGCACAACGGCATGATCCAGTTCACCGGCGAGAAGATGGCGAAGTCGGTCGGCAACATCGCGCTCCTGCACGAGGTGCTCGCGCGCTACGGCACAGAGGCCGTCGTGATGTACCTGATCTCCGGTCACTATCGCCAGCCGCTCGCGTTCTCCGAGGCGGCGCTCGAGCAGGCCCAGGCTAACGTCAAGCGCATCCGCGAGGCGGGCCGGCGGCTCACCGGCGGTGACTCGCCGGCCGATCTCGAGCCGCTGCGCGAGCGCTTCTTCGACGCGCTCGCGCGCGACTTCAACACCGCCGAGGCGCTCGCCGTGCTCAACGAGTGGATCGCCGAGGCGACGAGCCCGCTGCGGGAGCCCGCCGGCGATGGACACCTGCGCGAGATGCTCGGCGTGCTCGGGCTGGGCGCGCTGCTCGCGCCGAGCGCGCAGGCGCCCGCGGACGTGCGCGCGCTCGCCGAGCGCCGCGAGCAGGCGCGCAGCGAGCGCGACTTCGCGGCGGCGGACCGACTGCGCGAGCAGATCGCCGAGCACGGCTGGGAGGTTCGCGACGGCAGCGGCGGCTTCGAGCTGCTGCCGCTGTGATCATCTACGGGCGCAACCCGGTGATGGAGGCGTTGCGCGGCCGCCGCGCGAAGAACATCGGCGAGGTGTGGGCGATGCCGGGCGCGGCGCGCGAGCCGTGGCTCGCGGGCGTGAGCGTCAACAGCGCCAGCGCAGAGGAGCTCGAGCGGCGCTGCGGTTCGAGCGCGCATCAGGGCGTCTGCGCGGACGGGGGGTCATATCCGTACGCCGGCGCAGTCGAGATCCTCGCCCGCGAGAGCCCGCTGATCGTCGCCCTCGACCAGGTGCAGGACCCGCAGAACCTCGGCTCGATCTGCCGCACCGCCGAGTGCGCGGGCGTCGCCGGCGTGGTGATCCCCGAACGCCGCGCGGCGGAGGTCACGCCGGCCGTCTGCAAGGCCTCGGCGGGGGCCGTCGAGCACCTGCGGCTGGCGCGCGTGCGAAACCTCGCGGACTTCCTCGCCGACGCGCGCGAGGCGGGCTGCTGGTGCTACGGCGCGAGCGCCGACGGGCCCGCCGGGCAGCACCCGGTCGCGTATGACAGCCCCGACTACGGCGGCGGAGGAGTCGTGCTGGTGCTCGGCAGCGAGGGCGACGGCCTGCGCCCGCGAGTCGCGAAGGCGTGCGATCAGCTGATCACGCTGCCGGTGCTCGGGAGGGTCGAGTCGCTCGGCGTCAGCGCCGCCGCGGCCGCGCTTCTGTACGAGATCTTGCAAGCTCGCCGCGGGGACCTTGACAACGGTTCATAACTGTGCGAGGCTGCGCCGCATAACGCTGTACCTAAGGTTGAGAAACCGAGGGAATTGAATAGCTTTGGCGCCAGGGGAGGAGTGCGCCACGGAGCAATTTTGGACGACCGCCAGGGAGGTGGTCGAAGAAAGGATCTGCTCGTGGCAAGAATCTCGCATAACCCTAACTCTGAACCTAAGGTCGAAGATGGCTTTCTGATCGCGCTCGCAAAGCAGGGCGATCGCAACGCCTACGACCGTCTCGTGAGGCGCTACCACGGTTTCGTGCGTCTCAAGGCCTCGTCGTACTTTCTCGCCGGCGGCGACTCCGAAGATCTGATCCAGGAGGGCCTCGTCGGGCTCTACAAGGCGATTCGCGACTTTCGCACGGACCGAGAGTCGAGCTTCCGCAACTTTGCGGAGCTGTGCATCACGCGACAGATCATCACGGCCGTCAAGACGGCGACCCGCAACAAGCACACGCCGCTGAACCAGTACGTGTCGTTCTCATCGACGCCGGCGGGAACCGGCGATGACGTGCCGACGCTCGACCAGATGCTGCCCGGCTCGACGGTGCATGACCCGGTCAACCAGGTGATCTCCTCCGAGGAGCTGCGCTCGCTCGTCGGTTGCCTCTCGACGGCGCTGTCGGAGCTCGAGAGCCGCGTGCTGTCGCTGTATCTCGACGGCTACTCCTACGAGCAGGTCGGCGAGCGCCTGAGCTGCGACACGAAGACGGTCGACAACGCCCTGCAGCGCGTCAAGCGCAAGGTCGGCGCGCACCTGCAGTCGCGCGCCGTCGCCGCCTGAGTCTCCACGCCCGCCCAAGCGGCGCCGCCAGCGTTGCGGCGCCGCCGGGACCTCCCGCAAACACCCGCGGCCGCCCCTCGGGGAACGGCCGCGATGAGCTGCGAGCGGAGACGCGCCTGCGCACGCCTCCGCTCGTCATTTCCGCCCCTAGATCTCCCCTTCCTGAGGGAGTTTGGGCGTGAACGGACCGGCGGGTGAGAGTGTCGATGCCGGCGCGGGCGTCACGACGAGTTCGAACGGCGGGCTCGCCTTGCCCTGGTTGCCGGGGTCGCCGGGGATCTTGACCCGCAGGCGATACGTGTTGGCCGTGAGGAACACGTGCGGGATCACAAATGTTCCGGGGCCGCCCGGGGTCGCCGGTGGGGCGACGTTGCCGATGTCGATCAGGTTCCACCCGAGCCGCGTGACGGTCTGGCGCTCGAGATAGACGGCGTGTCCGCTGAGCGCCGGGAAGACGCTTCCGGAGAAGCTCAGCACCTGCCCCTGCACGCCCGTCGTCGGCGGCGGGTTGAGGCTGAGCGAGTACTGCACGCCCTGGAACACGGTCGCCGACGTCAAGGCGCCCGAGCTCACCTTGTAGAGCGTGTTCTGGGTCGGCTGTTGCGTGAATTCAAACGTGCCGCCGGCGGCGGTGGCGCCGGTCGCGACCGTTGTGGACCCCGTCGCGCCATGCGGGCGGGCGAGCAGCGTGACCGGCGTGTGCTGGGCTGCGCCGGTTACGGTGCCGTGGAGCGCGACCGACTGCCCGTAGGCGAGCGGGTCGGTCGGGGTCTCGAATTCGAGACCCGGCTTCTGCGCCTGTGAGATCTCGTAGGACTCGGGCGTCGTTGCTGCCGGCGCGTTGACCTTGGCCGGGTGCACGACGACGCGAATGCTCGCATCGCCCGGTACGACGAAGGTGTGCGCGATCGAATATTCGCCGTTGGCGGCAACTGCGCCGAGACCGATGCGGTGCCATTCTTCGGTCGCGGTCGCGTTCTCACGCTGCAGCACGACGAGCGCGCCTTGGTCGAGCGGGCTGACCATGCCCGCGAAGATGACCCGATTGCGGTGCTCGCCACGGCCGACGCCGGTGAACAGCTGAGCGCCTTCGGCGGGCGTGGGCGGCAGCACCGAGATCGGCGCGGTCACCTTGACGTTCTTGTGGGCGCTCTTGGCGCCCTGCGCGGTGACGTAGAAGACGCTGTCGGTCTCGAGCGTCGGCGAGGTGACCTTGAAGGCGCCGTCGTTTTCGGTCGTCGCCGTGGCGATCTGAACGAACCCGTGCGAGCCGGGGCCCGCGGACTGCTCGTTGACGGTGACGAGCTTGCCACCGTCTTCTTTGGGGGCTTTCGGGCAGCTGAGGCTGCCGAAGATCGTCACCGATTCGCCGGCGTTGACCGGAGCCTTGGGCACTTCGATGCGGATGCGGCAGATGCCGCCCGCGTGACCGAGTCTTTTCAAGGGTTTGGCTGCGGCTCCGGCTGGAGCCATGCAGACCAAGGCTGCTGCGGCTGCTAGAGCCGATGTGAGCTTGATGGAACGCATCTGCGCGCCTCCTCGTGACGTGTGTTCGCGCCCGAAGCGGATGCTCGCCGTCGTCGGCTGGGCATGCCTGGGATCGCCTGACTGGCCCTCTAACCCATCTGAGGTAGGTTCGATGCGGTTTTGAAGCGGGCGCGGACGAACATGCAAAAGAGCGGTTTGAGCGCGCTCACGGCGGGAACCCGTAGCTGTCCGGTTGTCGCGCTGGGCGGCTCCGTCAAACGCCGCCGATGAGCCTCGAGCAGTCCGCCGAGGCGAGCCCGGCCGCCCGCCGCGTCAACGGCCGATCGCGGCTCGATCGGGCATGAATTGCAAGCTGCACACGGTTGAGTGGACGGCGCGATCTACGCAGGTTTGAAGCTGGCTCGAGACGGGTAGCCGATGTATGCTGAGGCGCGAAAATTGGACAGGGGGCACGGGGAAGCAAGCATGCGAGGGGTTGCGGGCACACGGATGGTTACGCCGGCTCGGGATCGCGTGCGGCTCGGCGCTGCCGCGAGGCTGGGCAGGCGTTTGGGCGTGCTGGGCATGCTCGTCCTGGCCGGCTTGGCGTTGCTCGCGAGCGTCGCCGCCGCGGCGAGCCCCCCGCTCAACGAATCGGCTCCGGCAATCAGCGGCAGCGCGCGCGACGGGCAGCGCCTCAAGGCGAGCAAGGGCGCGTGGAGTTCGCAGGAACCGCTCGACTATGGCTATCAGTGGTCGCGCTGCGGGGCCGACGGAGCCGGCTGCGAAGCGATCTCCGGGGCCGCTCGGGCGACCTATCGGGTCGTGTCCGCCGACGTCGGGCACACCCTGCGCGTAGCTGTGACCGCAACCGGAAAGGACTCCGAAGCACACACGACGGCGAGCTCGGCGCCGAGCGCGCAGGTGCAGGCGGCGGCGCCTGCGCGGCACAAGGCGGCCGGCGTCACCGGCAACCCCGAAGACGGGCAACTGCTGACGGCGGGCACCGGGAGCTGGAAGGGGACGCAGCCGATGAGCTACGCCTACCAGTGGCAGGCGTGCACACGATCCGCTTGCGAAGCGGTTCCGGGGGCGACAGAACCCGAGTACCGCCCGGTCACCTCGCAGATCGGGAGCAAGATACGGGTCGTGGTCACCGCGACGAACGCCGCGGGCAGCGCCTCGGCCGCCTCCCGCGCCACCAAGGCCGTCAGGGCCGGGCCGCCCGTCGCGATCGCCCCGCCGACGATCGCGGGCGGGCTGCAGGAAGGCCTGATGCTCACCGCCAGCCCCGGAACCTGGGTTGGCACCGGGCCGCTCGGCTTCGGCTACGAATGGAAGCGCTGCAGCGCTCTCGGTGGCGGCTGCGAAGCGATCGCCGGCGCGACCGAACCGACCTACGAGATCAGCCCGCTCGATCTCGCCAGCAAACTGGAGGTGGTCGTCCGCGCCACGGGTGCCGCCGGCGCCGCGTCCGCGACCTCGGCGGAAACGCAGCCCGTACTCGGGATCTTGCCGTCGAACACGGTGTTGCCGTCGATTGGTGGGGTGTTGCAGGAAGGTGGCCTGTTGAGTGTTGGGACTGGGTCGTGGTCTGGTTCGGCGCCGATCGAATACGGCTATCAGTGGCAGTTGTGTAATGCGGTGGGTGCGGCGTGTGTGGATATCGCTGAAGCGACGGGGTCTACGCTGCCGCTGTCTGTGGCTGATATTGGCAAGACGTTGGATGTGGTGGTGACGGCGACGAATGTTGCGGGTTCGACGTCGGTGGCGTCGTCGGTGACGGGGTTGATCGCGGGGATCTTGCCGTCGAACACGGTGTTGCCGTCGATTGGTGGGGTGTTGCAGGAAGGTGGCCTGTTGAGTGTTGGGACTGGGTCGTGGTCTGGTTCGGCGCCGATCGAATACGGCTATCAGTGGCAGTTGTGTAATGCGGTGGGTGCGGCGTGTGTGGATATCGCTGAAGCGACGGGGTCTACGCTGCCGCTGTCTGTGGCTGATATTGGCAAGACGTTGGATGTGGTGGTGACGGCGACGAATGTTGCGGGTTCGACGTCGGTGGCGTCGTCGGTGACGGGGTTGATCGCGGGGATCTTGCCGTCGAACACGGTGTTGCCGTCGATTGGTGGGGTGTTGCAGGAAGGTGGCCTGTTGAGTGTTGGGACTGGGTCGTGGTCGGTTCGGCGCCGATCGAATACGGCTATCAGTGGCAGTTGTGTAATGCGGTGGGTGCGGCGTGTGTGGATATCGCTGAAGCGACGGGGTCACGCTGCCGCTGTCTGTGGCTGATATTGGCAAGACGTTGGATGTGGTGGTGACGGCGACGAATGTTGCGGGTTCGACGTCGGTGGCGTCGTCGGTGACGGGGTTGATCGCGGGGATCTTGCCGTCGAACACGGTGTTGCCGTCGATCTCGGGCCTGCTGCAGAACGGCGGCCTGCTGAGCGTGGCGGCGGGAACCTGGACGGGCTCGGCGCCGATCAGCTACTCCTACCAGTGGCAGCTGTGCAACGCGGTCACGAAAGTGTGCGCGAACATCGGCGAAGCGACGAACGCGACGTTGAAACTGTCACTGGCGGATGTGGGCGGGCTCCTGGACGTGGTGGTCAAGGCGACCAACGCGGCCGGCTCGACATCGGTGACAAGTGATCTCACGGGCCTGATCGGGCTGTAGCGCGAAGGTTCGTGCCGCGATGCGGGTATGCGCGGCGCCGCGCTACTCGCGGCCGGAGAGAGTGTCGAGGAGTCCGCCGAGGCGAGCTGGGCGCTGCGTGCGCTGCTCGATCCGATCGGCGCGGCGATACAGCGCGTAGACGGCGCGGATCGCGCCCCAGCGCAGCGGCTCGGGCTCCCATCGTCGCGGGGAGCGCCCAACCCAGGCGAGCGTCGTGAGCTCGCTCGGGCGCTCAAGGATCAGGTCGCGCAGGATTCGCGCGCAGAGGTTCGCGGCGGCGACGCCCTCGCCGACGTAGCCTCCGGCCCACGCGAGCCCGCGCGCGCGATCGGCCGCGACCGAGACGCACCAGTCGCGGGGCACGCCGAGGACGCCGGACCAGGCGTGCTCGAGGGCGGCGCCGGCGGTCGCCGGGAACAGCGTCGTCAGGCGCGCGCGCAGGCTCGCGACGGTTGCCGCTGCGGTCGCACCCGAGCCGTCGGTTCGCGAGCCGAAGCGGTAGGGGACGCCGCGGCCGCCGATCGCGATGCGGTCATCGGCCGTGCGCTGCAGGTAGGCGTACACGTGCGCTTCGTCGCTGAGCGTCTCGCGCCCGCTCCAGCCGATCTCCTCCCAGACGTGCGCCGCGAGCGGCTCGGTGACGATCATCGAGCTGTTGATCGGCACGAGCGCGCGCCTGAGCCCGCGCAGGCCGGCGGTGTAGCCCTCGGTCGCACGCACGATCCAGCGCGCCCGCACCGCTCCGGCGGGAGTGAGCGCTTCGCGCGCGCGGATCTCGCTGACGGGCGTCTGCTCGTAGATCTCGACGCCGAGCCGCTCGACCGCAGCCGCCAGGCCGAGCAGCAGCTTCGCCGGCTGCACGCGGGCGACGTGCGGCGAGAAGCGTCGCGCCGAGCGCGCCCGCGACGCGCAGCCGCGCGGCGAGCTGCGCGACCGTCAGCTCGTGTAGGTCCTCCGCGCCGAAGCCGCGTGCGCGGCTGTCGCTGACGTGTGCGCGCAGGCGCATCAGCTGGGCCCCGTTGAGCGCGACCGCGAGGTTGCCGCCCTTGATCAGCTCGGCGTCGATCGCGTGCTCGGCGAGGACCCGTCCGATCTCCTCGACGGTCGCGAACATCTCCCGCTGCAGCGACGCGAAGCCGTCCCGGCCGGCACGCTGCTCGTACACGCGCGCGGGTCCCGAGAAGTAGCCGGAGACCCAGCCGCCGTTCCGGCCCGACGCGCCGTAGCCGGCGACCTCGCGCTCGAGCACGACGATCCGCAACGACGGTTGCGCGCGCTTGAGGTAGTAGGCGCTCCACAGCCCCGTGTAGCCGGCGCCGACGATCGCGATGTCGGCTTCTAGCGGGCCGGGCAGGGGCGCGCGCGGCGGCGGTGGACCGCCGAGTGAACGCCACCAGAAGCCGAGCTCGCCGGTTCGCACAGCTCGAGCGTAGCCCGGCGCCCGGGCGCGCGAACGCGCCGCCGCAGGGGCGCCGCTCAGAGGACCCGGGCGGCCCGCCGCAGAGCCCGGCGCAGAGTCGGTTCGCGGGCTGGCTATTCGGCCAGCGGCAGGCTATGATCGCGCTGGGCCAACGGAGGTCCAAGGGCAGATCACCTTGGAGAGGGTGAATCGTGATCGGGAGGAGTTCGCTATGGAGACCGCAGTGACTGGATCGGCGACCGTCGAGTACGCCGCACTGGGCGCGGCTTCGATTGCGGAGGCGTTTCGCATCACCGCCACCGAGCGCCAGAACGACGTCGCAATCCGTACCAAGGGCGATGAGTTCACGATCACCTGGGGCGAACTGCGCGAGCGCGTCGACGCGCTCGCGGGCGGCCTCGCGCAAGCTCGGGCTGAAGCGCGGTGAGACGCTCGCGCTGATGCTCTCCAACCGGCCGGAGTTCCACCTCTGCGATCTCGCCGGCATGATGATCGGAGCGACGCCGTTCTCGATCTACAACACCTACACGGCGGAGCAGATCGAGTACCTGATCGGCGACGCTGAAACGAAGATCCTGATCTGCGAGGAGCAGTTCCTGCCCCAGGTCCGTCGAGGCGCGCAAGAACCTGCCCGAGCTCGAGCACGTGATCGTCGTCGACGGTCGTGCGCGCGTCGGGGTCCTCGCCCTCGCCGAAGTCGAGGGGTCCAATCCCGACTTCGACGTCGAGGCCTCCGTCGCGCAGATCAAACCCGACGATGTGCTGACGCTGATCTACACCTCCGGCACGACCGGGCCGCCGAAGGGCGTCCAGCTTGTCCACCGCAACCTGTTCGCGGCGGTCGAGGGGATCGAGGACCTGATCGACTTCCCCCGTGACGGGCGCGTGATCTCGTGGCTGCCGAACGCGCACATCGCCGAGCGCAACGCGCACCACTACCTGCCGATCGTCTTCGGGCTGCAGATCACCTGTTGCGATGACCCCAGGGAAGTCCTCTCCTACCTGCCGGAAGTGCGCCCGAGCTGGTTCTTCGCGGTCCCGCGCATCTGGGAGAAGCTCAAGGCCGGGCTCGAGACGATGGTCGCCGGGCAGCCCGAGGAGCAGCGTCTGGCACTTGAAGAGGCACTGGCGGCGGGCGTGCGCAAGGTGCGCATGGAGCAGAGCGGCGAAGCGGTGCCGCCGGAGCTCGCCGAGCAGGTCGCCAAGGCGGACGCGGAGATCTTCGCGGGCCTGCGCACGATGCTCGGGCTCGACAAGGTCGAGGCGATCAACGTCGGCGCGGCGCCGACCCCGATCGAGGTCCTCGAGTTCTTCCACGCGATCGGGCTGCCGCTCGCCGAGCTGTGGGGGATGAGCGAGACCTGCGGCGCGGGCAGCGTCAACCCGACCGGAAAGATCAAGATCGGCACCGTCGGCCCGGCCGCGCCCGGGGTCGAACTCAAGCTCGACAGCGACGGTGAGGTGTTGATCAAATCCGAAGTCGTGATGCACGGCTACCGCAACCTGCCGGAGAAGACGAACGAGACGTTCACGCACGATGGCTGGTTGCGCACCGGCGACATCGGCGTCCTCGACGCCGACGGCTACCTGACGATCGTCGATCGCAAGAAGGAGCTGATCATCAGCGCCGGTGGCAAGAACATGTCGCCGGCGAACATCGAGGCGACGCTGAAGAGCGCCTCGCCGCTGATCGGCCAGGCATGCTGCATCGGCGACATGCGCCCCTACAACACCGCGCTGCTCGTGCTCGACGCCGACTTCGCGCCGGCGTGGGCGGCCAAAGAGGGCCTCGCCGACACCTCGCTCGAGGCGCTCGCGCGCGAGGAGCGTGTCCGCGCGGCGGTGCAGGAGGCCGTGGACGCGGCCAACGCCAAGCTCGCGAAAGTCGAACAGATCAAGAAATTCACGATCGTCGAAGGCGACTGGCTGCCGGGCGGCGATGAGCTGACGCCGACGATGAAGCTCAAGCGCAAGCCGATCGCGGAGAAGTACGCGGACGCGATCGACGCGATGTACGTGCGCTAGCACCGGCCGTTTGCTTGCGCCCCAGCGCCGCCGCCCTGATCGCCGCACTGATGCTGCTCGCCCTCGGTGGGTGTGCGAGCAGCGGCGGCGAAGCCACGCCGCCCTCGCTCGCGACGAGGGCCGCGGAACTGCAGGAAGATCACAGCGAAGCCGCTGAAGAACTCAAGGAAAAGCTCAAGCAGGAACTTGGAGCCGGTGGCGAAAGCAGCGAAGAACTGCTGGAAGAGTTCAAGCAAAACCCGGAATCGAACGAAGAACAAGCAGAAGAACAGCCCAACGGAGGCGAAGCCGAACAGGAAAGCGAACCCAGCGAAGGCGAAGCCCAGAGTCAGGGCGGCGGGCAGGCCGAACAGACCTGAGGCGATGAAGGGACGGCGTGGCGCAGAAGCCGGAAATAATCGACGGACCGATGGCGGTAGTCACGTCACGGGAGTGCGACACGTTTCGCTGGCGTGTCCGTCACGCGCGCGGCGAGCAGAGCGTGTACGTCGAGATCGCCTGGGCGCTGCAGCCGGACAAGCTCGCCGAACCGCTGCGCGCGGCGGTCGAGTCCCGCGGCGAGGCGCCGTTGCGCGAGCTGCTCGCGGACGAGGAGATCCCGATCCGCATCAGGATGACCGCGGCCGGCACGTTTCTCGTCGACGCCGACGGGGAGGAGCTGCCGATCTGGGCGCGGCGCTGCGCTCACGCGCGCGCCGCGAGAGCGAGCTCAGCCGCCGCCGGCGCGGCGTCGCCTGACGTACAGGCTGACGAGCAGCGCGAGGACTGACAGCCCGGCAAGCGGCCACGAGCCCTCGGCGACGGCCCAGATCAGCAGTGCGATCAGCACCGCCGGGGCCAGCCATGGCATTGCGCGATCCACCCGGCGAACCTCTCCGCTAGGCGCCGCGAGCATGCGCGGGCCGGGGCCGCGCGGGCGGCCTCATGCGGCTCCGGCGAACGCGGCGTCGACGACCGCCTGGCCGGTCGCGCCGTAGGGTGGGGCGAACGCCTCGATCAGGTCGCCCTCGCCGCGCACGAACACGCCACGCAGGTTGGAGAACTCGCGAAAGCCCTCGATGCCGTGATGGCGCCCGGAGCCGCTCTGCCCGATGCCGCCGAACGGCAGCGACGCCAGCGCGCCGTGCACCGCGGCCGAGTTGATGCACGCGCCTCCGGAGGTCGTGCGCCGCAGCACGTCCTCGGCGAGCGCCTGATCCTTGGCGAACACGTACAGCGCCAGCGGCCGCTCGCCCGCGTTGACATATTCGATCGCCTGATCGAGCGTGTCATAGCCCCTGACCGGCAGGATCGGCCCGAAGATCTCCTCCTGCATCAGCGCGACATCATCGGGCGGGTCGATCACGAGCGAGATCGGCAGCTGCCGCGCGGACGGGTCGAAGTCGGCGGCCGCTTCCAGCGGCCGCACGTCGCAGCCGTGCTGCGCGGGCGTCCTCGAGCAGACCCTGGATGCGCTCGTAGTGGCGGGTCGAGACGATCCCCGTGCAACTGATCGATTCGCAGTAGCCGGGCATCGACTCGCGCGCGTACGCTGCGGCGAGCGCGGCGAACTCCTCCAGCTGCGCGCGCGGCACGAGGCAGTAGTCGACCGAGATGCACATCTGCCCGTTCTTGATCGCCTTCGTCGCGAGCACCTGCTTGAGCGACTCGGCGTCGACACTGTCGGGCGCGAGGATCGCGGGGCACTTGCCGCCCAGCTCGAGCGTGACCGGCACGAGCTGCTCGGCCGCCGCCTTGGCGATCTCGCGGCCGACCGCCGGGCTGCCGGTGTACAGCAGGTGATCCCAGCGCACGCGCGTGAACGCGCGTGCGAGCTCGAGGCCGCCGACGACGACGTCGACGCGGTCGCGGTCGAACGTCTCGCGCACGATGTCGCGCAACAGCTCTGCGCACGCCGGCGTGTACTCCGACGGCTTGATCACGACGCGGTTGCCCGCGGCGAGCATCTCGATCAGCGGGCCGACGGACAGGTCAAACGGAAAGTTCCAGGGAACGATGTTGCCGATCACGCCCTTCGGCTGCGGCTGCACGTAGGCGCGCCCGGATCCATACAGCGCCGGATCGGTCGCGCGCGGCTCGGCGGCGATCCAGCTCGGCAGCTGCTCGGCGGCGGATGCGGCGCGGCCCGCGGGGCCGAGGATTTCGATCAGGTCGGCCGCGACCGGTGCGTGTACTCCGAAGTCGCTGCTCAGCGCCTGCTGGATCTCGGCGCGATGGCCGATCAGCATCCCGGCGAGCGCTCCCAGCAGCCCTTGGCGCTCCTCGAGCGACGGGAACGGGTCGGCGAGGAACGCGGCTCGCTGGCGCGCGAGCACCTCGTGCAGCTCTGCGATCGCGGCGTCGTCCTCGCCGCTTGCGGTGGTGGGCTTCTCGGTGGTCGCCATCTGATCTCCTCCTGTCGCTCGCTTGGTCTCGCACACTACGCCGCCGGAAGCACCCGCGCCGCCTGCCGGCGACGCTCAGGTTTCGATCGTGACGAGCGTGCCGATCGGCGTGTACGGATAGATCTCCGCGGACGCGGCGAGCGGCAGCTCGACGCAGCCGAGGCTCTGCGGCGTCCCGAACGAGGCGCGGTCGAAGTTGTGCAGCGCATCGCCGCCGTTGAAGTAGCTGACCCATTTGATTCCCGGGTCTTCGTAGTGCGAGCCGTCGGGGTTGGTGCCGCTCATCGTCGTTTCCGGCAGGTGCTCGAACACCGGGAACGTGCCGAGTCGGTTTCCGCGCCGGAGATGCCGGTGTTCGCGGGCGAGCTGATGACGGTGTGGCCGTCGTGCCACAAGGTCATCTCCTCGGGGACTTCACGGTGCACGTAGACGTAGCTGTAGCCGCCGCTCTGATGTTCACCCGCGATCGCGTTGCCGAGCAGCACGCGCCATACGGCCGAGCCCGCGAGCCCGTCGACGGTCATCGCGTGGTTGTCCTCGAATTTCATCACCGCGCCCTTGGTGATCGTGTTTGCCTGGCCCGGCGTCCACATCGCCTCGAGCTGGTGCGGGGTGTTGCCATAGCGCCAGCTGAAGGTCCCGCTCGGCGGGTCGACGGCCGCCTGTGCCTCCGCGCTCGGCGTGCGCGCGACGGCGCGCCCGCGGGGCGCCAGGCGACAGGCAGGTAGCCGGCCTGTGCGAGCAGCTGCTGCAGGCGCAGCGTCGAGCCCGACGGCACCGTCCACGCGACCGTGTTGCTCGTGTGCAGAGCGCCGTTTGATGCCGGACGTCACGGCGACCTGGCGCGGCAGCGCGACCTGCAGCTGCGAGTCGAACGCCGCTCCGAACCCTGACGGCGTGAACACGAGCGTGTGGCTGTTGACTTCGTGCCAGTGCCCCGGCGTGCTCGGCGAGAGCCGCGGGCGCGCCGACCCGAGTACCTCGCTGACGGGCTGTGAGAACGTCAGGTGAAGCCGTGTCGCCGGCGAGATCTGCGCGCCGGCGGCCGGCAGAGTGACCATCACCGGCGAGCGCGAGGGCGGGAACCAGCTGACCTCGGTCGGCGGGCCGACCGTCTCCCAGCTCCGCGCCGCGACAGCGACCTCCGTCGTCCCGGTCTGCGGCTCAGCGCCGAGCGAGATCGTGCGCTGGGCGGCGCCGAGCGTGCGGCGGCTGACGTCGCCGCCGCTGCCGTAGGCGACGGTGCTGACCGGTTCGTCGAAGCTCACGTGCACGGTCGAGCCCGGGTGCACCGTCATCCAGGGGTCGGTCACGCGCGCGACGGGCGCCTGCAGCGTCAGCTGCTCGGAGCGCTGGGCGCCGAGCGCCCAGCCGAGCCAGCCGGGCCTGCGGACCTCGACGTGCACCGAGACCTGCTCGCCCGGGCGCAGCCGGCGCAGCGGCGTCAGGCGGCCGTCGGCGATCCTCAGCGGAATCGGCCGCCCGCCCGGCCCGTAGGCGCTGACGTGCTCGATCGTCCCGCCGAGCGGCTGCACGGACACCTTCGCGAGCGCGCTCGAGTCGCTCGCGAGCGTCACGCCCGACCACACGAGCGCCGCGACGATCACGACCACGACCACGACGAGCACGCCGACGCCGATCCCGAGCAGGGCGCGTTTGCGAGCACCGCCGGCCGAAACATGGTTCCGGGCTTCGGACACCATCGCCATCCAAGGATCCTAGGACGCTTTCGCGATCTTCGTGCCGATGACAGCGAACGGCCGGAGAACTACGCGCGCACGACCTGCGCCTGGTTCTCGAAGTCCGAGAAATCGGCGTCACGCATCCAGGAGACCGTGGAAGTCGTGCGAGGGCGGGAGCCGACCCGGGCTAGATGCGCAGGCGGATGAGCTGCTGTTGGCCTCGTCCTGATTCCGTCGCGAGGATCAGGAGCTCGCCCGGGCCCGCTTCCTCGATCGAGGCGGTCGTCGACAGCATCGCGTTCGATCCGCGCCATGGCGTGCGGATCCGCGCGTGGCCGTGGTCGGCGAACCTGCGGTCGGTCGAGCCGTCGGGACGGAGCGCCGTCAGGGTGATGTCGGTCGGGTCGCCATAGCGCGAACCGGCGAGGATCACGTCGTGGCCGTCGCGAAGCGCGCGCACGGACCCATACATGTCCGAGTGGAATCGAACGGTGCGCCCGGCGGGCGTGCCGTCGGTCCGGAAACGGGCGATGACGCCCGTGGACGGCGAGGTGGACCCGCGAGGTTCGTCGTAGCACGAGCGCTGGCCTGTGCCGATCAAGGTGAGCCCTTCGCCGTTGACGTACGTATCGCCGATGAACGCGCGAAAGTGCTGTGCGTTCCAGAACCGCTGAAGTCGCCTTGCGAACTGCGGCACGGGTGCCCCGGACGGCGTCAGCATCGCGAGGGCGGTGCCCCAGCAGCCCATGTTGCCGTAGCCGACCTCGGCCAGGATGTCACCGTTCGGCTCGAGCGCGAGCGAGCGGACTCCCGAGTCCTCGCCCGTCGGCAGTGTTGTTCGGCCGCGGGCACCGAAGCCGGCTTCGAGCTCGCCGTGTTCCGACAGGGCCGCCGCCCAGTTGACCGTGCAGCAGCCGCCACCGCCGTTGTCGCCGGCGATCAGAAGCCGCCCCGAGGCCTCCTGCAGAATCGCCGTCACTTCGCCCGGGAAAGGCACGACGACCCAGCCCTGGCTCCCAAAAGTCGGATCCATGCTCCCGCCGGCCGTCACCTCGCCGACCGCCCACTCGCCCCCAAAGACGCCGGCCACGATCGCACCGCCGCCGTTCCTCGGGGCGATCGCGTTGATCCAGAGGCCTTCCGGGCCGAGGCTGTCGGCTGTGCGTTTCGTCGGTTTCAGGCCGGCGGGGATCGTGATCGTCGCGGCCCCGTCGTCGCCGAATTCGCCGTTGAGCGCGCATGCCGGCGTGATCGAGCGAAGGGCGGCAGAGCGTTCTCCCGGATCGATGTTCGTGAGCGCTATCAACGTCGAGCCGTCGGCCAGCGTCGCGCTCGCGACGAGCGCGTTGGCGGCCGGCCCTGCGGGGAGGCGCGCTCCGCGCCCGCCGTTGCACGCCGGGTCGGCGAGATCGGGCTGGAGGGCGATCGCGCTCGCTGGCAGGCTGGCCGCGCGCGAGCTGATCGTCATGCTGTCGGCCGCCGGCGGCGTCCCGCCGAGGCCGGCGAGCAGGGCCGCGACGGTCAGCCATGCCAGAGCGGGAGCGCGACGCATCGCAGGAATGATCGCAGCGAATGCGGGCGGCGAACATCGCCGGAGCCCGGCAGGTCCGTCGCGTAGGCTTGGACGGTGCGCACGGGGCCGCTTCGCGAGCGATCGTTCCGGCTCCTGTTCGCGGCGCGGGCGATCTCCTCATTCGGGGACCAGCTGGTCCCGGTCGCGCTGACGTTCGCGGTCCTCGAGTTCGGCTCGCTCAGCGACCTCGGGATCGTGCTCGCGGCGCAGACGGTGCCGCTCGTGCTGTTCGTGCTGCTCGGCGGGGTGTGGGCGGATCGGCTGCCGCGCCAGCGGGTGATGCTCGCCTCCGACCTCGTGCGCTTCGCGGCGCAGGGCGCGAGCGCGGCGCTGGTCATCGCCGGAACCGCACACGTGTGGCAGCTCGCGGTTCTGCAGGCCGTCTATGGCATGGCGGACGGGTTCTTCACGCCGGCGGCGAACGGGCTCGTGCCGCAGGTCGTCGCAGCGGAGGACCTGCAGCAGGCGAACGCGACGCTCGGCCTGAGCGAAAACGCCACGTCGATCCTAGGCCCGGCGATCGCCGGGGTGCTCGTCGTCGGCGTCGGCGCTGGCTGGGGGCTCGCGGTCGACGCCGCGACGTTCATCCTCAGCGCGGCGTTCCTGTCCGCGCTGCGTGTCGAGGAGACGCTGCAGATCGCACGCGAGCGCACGACGAGCGTTCTGCGCGAGCTGCGCGAGGGCTGGACGTCGTTCAGCTCGAGACGATGGCTGCTGATCAGCGTCGGCTACTTCACGCTGATGTTCGCGTTCGGCTTCAGCGTCCTGCGGGTGCTCGGTCCTGAGGTCGCGAAAGACTTCCTCGGCGGGCCGGGGGCGTGGGCGGCGATCAGCGCCGTAACCGGCGTCGGCGCGATCGCGGGAGGGCTGCTCGCGCTGCGCTGGAAACCGACGCATCCGCTCAGGGCCGCGTTCACCATCAGTCTCTTCGGAGCACCGCTCACGCTGCTGCTGCTCGGGGCGCACGCGGCGCTCTGGGTGATCCTGCTCACGGCGCTGATCGAGGGAATCACGGGATCGTTCTTCAACGCCGTCTGGTTCACCGCGATGCACGAGACGGTGCCCACCGAGGAGATCTCGCGCGTGACCTCCTGGGATGCCGTCGGCTCCTATGCGCTGCAGCCGGTCGGCCTCGCCCTCGCCGGACCGATCGCAGCGGCGATCGGGGTCTCGACCACGCTGTATGCCGCCGGCGGCTTCTTCCTGCTGATCACGCTCGCGCTGATCGCCGTCCCATCGATCAGAGACTTCGCCGGCGCGTCACCGACAGATCACGACGAGAGGAGGAGCCGTGAAGCTGACGACCACGACGCAGGTCTCCGTTGATGGAGTGATGCAGGGACCCGGCGGGCCGGATGAGGACCGCAGGGGCGGATTTGAGCGCGGCGGATGGGCGACGGGACGCTCCGACAGGGAGGCGATGGCGTTCATCGTCGAGCTCTATGAGCGCGCCGACGCGTTCCTGTTCGGCCGGTGGACCTTCGAGCTCTTTGCGGGCCACTGGGCAGCGATGGAAGCTGGCAGCCACCCGATCGCAGATGCCTTGAACAGGCGGCCCAAGTACGTCGCATCGAGCACCCTCGCCGACCCGCGGTGGGCGGACACGACCGTTCTCTCCGGGGACCTCGCGGCCGCTGTCGGCGAGCTGAAGGCGAGGCCGGGGGGAGAGCTGCAGGTGCACGGCAGCGGCAGGCTGATTCGCTGGCTCCTCGACAACCGGCTCGTCGACGAGATCAACCTGCTGATCGTCCCCGTGGTCGTCGGCGAGGGCAAGCGGCTATTCCCTGAGACCGGCTCGTACACAGGGCTTGAACTGATCGACTCGCGAGCGTTCCCAGAGGGCGCGGCGCTACATGTCTACCGGCCGACCGGGCGCGCACGGGAGCCGCTCGAGCTATGACTCGTCTTCGGCAAGCCACGCCTTGGCTTCCGCGAGGTCGCGGACGCGAAAGCCCCGGGCCCTGCCGGGCAGCAGGAACGACAGCGCGCGGAGCGCGGGGCGTATCCAGTCCTCGTCGCTGACCACGGCCACCCGCTCGTAGGAGGTGGCGTGGCGCATGCGGAATCCGGTGTCAGCCGTGATCGCGTCGCCCTCGAGCTCGCGGGACTCGCTGCCCAGGAGGTAGAGCAGCCGAACGTCACGTCCCTCGGCGATCTCGCGGCGCAGCACCGGCTCGACGGTCTCCTCCCAGTCGTCGTCCTCCACCTCACCGATCGCTTCGAAGCCGATCGTCCCGGCGGGCATGTCCGAAATCGCTCGCAGCATCTGGTGCCTCCCTGATCGTGGTCGCCGTCGTGCGGGCGACGCATCTCGAAGTCGGCCCGGACCGGCGCTCGACCGAACTCCGCGCTCCCTCGCGTCAAGCCAGGTCAGCGCCGACTCGACAGCAATTTACTCCTTCATCCCGGATCGGCACGGTCACGCGGCGGGTGACGTCCTCCTCCGATCACCCCTCGCAGACGGAACGGTGCAATCGTCTCACGCAACTTCGGCCGCTTGCCGATGTCTCAGTTGCAATGAAACGGGATGAGAGCTGTCGTCGCAACGCCGCGACCGTCTGCGTCGCGTCCGTCTGCTCACGGCGGCGCGACGGCAACCGCCGCTCGAGCCTGGCCGTCTGTGCCGCCGTCGCCCTGGTCGCGCTGTGCGCGACGTGGGGCGTTGACATCGCGACGGCGGCGGCGCAATCGCAGACCCAGGAATCCTATTCGGGCTACCACAAGGCCTATCACTACGATGAGCGCCTCGCCACCGACAAGCCGCCGTACTTCCCCGACCGCATCAGCGACTACGAGTACTTCACGAACTTCGAAACCGTCGATCCGGGGCTGGTGGGCGAGCCGCTGGAATGTGCGGGCAAGTACTACAGCGAATGGAAGGGCAGGTACAGCTGCCAACCGATCCTGTTCAATGACGGCAGTCGGATAGAAGGGCCGTTTCACAGCAACGACGCCGCGAACCTCGACGGGAACGCGGAATTCGGCCAGGCGGGCGCCGTTCCTCCCGACGTCGTTGAAATCGACGGCGGGACGTACCCCGAAGACGCCGACGGCCAATGCACGGGCAGGGCGATCTTCCACACTGCCACGGGGTGCTATGTCGAGGGTGAACAGATCCCGTTGCCCAAGGACACCACTGGGCTGGGGGCGCTCGCCGACGCCGAAGACACGCTCTCGGGCGAGACGCGGCTGGAACTCGACGGCAGCATGAACACGGTCCGCGTGGTCCAGCCCGCTGCGAACGGGACCGCGGCCGGCGAGACGATCGCATGGCCGAAGAACGGTCTCATCTACGTGCACTCGAAGTCGTGCGGGTGGCCGACCGCGGACTCGAGCGTGTCGAGCAACGCCGACGGACCCGAAGAGGCTCGCAGCGAATTTGGCTGCGGCGACGTCTACGTTCGCGGCACCTACAGCCTGCCGCTGACGATCGTCGCGGAAGAAGATCTGATCATCGACGGCAGCATCTACCCGACGTCCGTGGCCGGCGAGCTCGGCGCGGCGCCGGGCGGCACGGCGACGCTCGGGCTGATCGCCGGCCACTACGCGCGGATCTACCATCCCACCGCGCCCGGCCCCGAACCCGGCACCGGCGCTGAAGGCGGGTCCCCGGAATGCCACAATCTCACCGCCGGCGAGGACCCGAACGGCTTCGGCGTGCAGCCCAACATCTGGATCTACGCCGCGATCCTCGCCGTCCAGAACTCGCTGATCGTCGACAACTGGGGTTGTGGCGCCGGGCTCGGTGATCTCAACATCTACGGGTCGATCGCGCAGAACTACCGTGGGCTGGTGCTGCGCGGCTTCGGCAGCGTCGGTGTGGCCGGCCCCCCGGCGACGCCGGCGGCGTGTGAGAGCCGGCGTCACTTCACCGTCCACGTCGCCAGGAACCCCGGCCTCGTGTACCGCCGCGTGAGCTTCACGCTGAACGGCCGCCGGCTCGCGACCAGGACGAGCAGGCCGCTCAGCGCGTCGATCGACCTGAGGGGCCGCACGAAGGGGGCCTACGTGCTGCGCATCACCGTCGAAACGAGCCGCGGGCGCGAGCTCACCGCGACCCGCACCTACCACACCTGCTCGGCCAGGCCGTTCCGCCCGAAGCGCCGGCCGGAGCTGTGAGCCGGGCAAGAGCGCCCGCACGTCGGCAGGCCGCTTCTCCCAGGTGCCGACAACGCGTCAGCCGTGCGGCTCAGGCGCGAGCCGGTGGAGCGTCCACAGCACGAGGTTGTTGCGCGTCGCCGTGTCTCGATCGCTTTCGTGGAGATGGATCCCCTCGACCAGGGCCATCATCGCCTTCGCGGCTTGCGTCGCGTCGTCTGTTTTGAGGCCGGCCTCCCGGAACAGCCCTTCCAGCAGGCGATCGGCTGCGGCGTGGAACGCTTCGTGCATCTCGGCGACAGCTGCGCTGTGCTGGGCGCGCTCGTGAACCGAGGCCGTCAGGATCGCCACCTGGTCGAGTTGCGCGAGCATCGCGAGGACCTGCTCCTCGACGGTGGCGGTCGCCGCTGTGGGCATCTGCGCGAGGACGCGTTCCTGGTAGCGGCGCAGCATGGCTGCCAGCAGATCGTCCTTGCTCGAGAAGTACCAGTAGACGGCGTTGTTCGCGACGCCGGCGCGGCGGGCTATCGCTGCCATCGCGGTCGTCTCATAGCCGTCGCGCAGGAACAGCGTTTCGGCGGCGTCGAGGATCTGTGCGCGCTTGAGGTCGCGGTCGAGGTGTGGGCGAGTCGCGGGCATAGTCTCTTGACTGACGATCAAGACCCATGTTACTCTTGATTTCAGATCAAGGGCAACGCGAGATTGGGGAGCGCCGATGACACCAGCGGAGCGACGACAGTTCGTTCTCGACCACCGCACCGCGATCTTCGGATACGGCCGCGCCGAGCACGGTCCGGCCATGTCGATCGTCTTCTACTCGGCAGAACGCGAGGAGATCGTCGTCTCGACGATGGCCGAGCGTGCCAAGGCCAAGGCGGTCGCCCGCAACCCGAAGGTCTCACTCTGCGTGCTTGACGAGCAGTGGCCGCCGAGCTACCTGCAGGTCTACTGCGACGCGGAAATCGTCACGGACTTCGACTTCGTGGTCGACGTGATGATGCGTATCGCCGGAGTGATGGCCGGGACGCCGATGTCGCAGGACGTGCGCCCGATGGTCGAGGAGGGCGCTCGCGTGGAGAAACGCGTCGCCGTTCGCCTGCGCCCCTACGCCACCTTCTACACGCCCCCGAGGCACGTCCACCAGGAGTCGGACATCAATCCCGGCCTCCTGCATGAAACCAGCGCCTCCGTGGCGTGGTGACGCGCCATCCCATGCCAGCGAACCTGACCACGCGCCCAATCCTCAAACCGGCGTTCCACCATTTCAACCTCAAGACCAGGACGTCTCCGGCTGATTTGGCGATCGCCTCAGTGCCGTCGCAGCCTGGAGCGCTCCGTCAGGTTCTCGAATTGCGCGAGCGCACCCCCGCGCTCGACCGCAGCGAGGTCCTCGCCGGAGAACACCTCGCCGAGCGCGGGCTGAGGGTCGCCCTCGGGTCCCTACAGGCGCGCCGCGAAGGGCCAGTCACTGCCGAACAGGAGGTGACCAGGGCCGCAAACACCCGCGACGGCTCGCAAGGCGGGTGGGTCTGCGATCAGCGCCGTGTCGTAGAAGGATCGTGCGAGTGCCGTGTGGGCGCTGTCCGCCGTGAGCAGAGCACAGCCGGCAGGCAGTCCGAGGAACGGGCCGAGTTCTTTGGCGGCGGTCGCGGCGGCGGCGAGGCGCGCGCGAAGCATCGGAAGAGCGCCGCCGCCGTGCGCGAACTGCCAGCGGATGTGCGGGTGGGTCTCGAAGACTCCATTTACCAGCAGAGAGATGAAGGCGCGGGTCGTGTCGAACGGGTACTCGGCGATGAAGCCGGGAACGGACAGGTCGGGTCTGTGCTCTGCGGCTATGGAGGCCGGGTGGACCATCACCCAGGCGCCGCGCCTGTCCAGCTCCGACAGGAGCGGCTCGAATGCCGGGTCGCCCGGATAGCGGCCGCCGTAGCTGGAGAGCACCCCGACACCGTCGAGGCTCAGATCATCCAGAGCCCTGACGGTCTCGACGCGTGCCTGCTCGACGTCGCCCATCGACAGGACCGCGAACGCCCCGAACCGGCCGGAGTGTTCGTGCGCCACCGCTGCCGCGTCGTCGTTGCACTCGCGCGCGAGCGCCGGCGCGCGCTCATCGTCCACGAACTCGACACCGGGATCAGAGACGGACAACATCTGCATCGCGATGCCGTGAGCATCCATGAATTCGAGCGCGAGCTCGGGCGTCCACTCCGGCACCGGGATGCCGCCGATGAGCCACATCTCCGACTGTTGCAGCGCCTCCGTGTAGGTGGGTGCGAGGTAGTGGGCGTGGAGGTCGATCCGGTGCGGGCCGGGCGAGCGGTCTGTCATGGCGTTCGCTTCTCGGGGGCGACTGCGTCGGGCATCGGCCTGCGCGCGATCTCGGCGGCCTCCGCGGGTTCGAGTCCGAAGCTCCGAAGCACGCCTTCGGCGTGCTCGCAGTCGGCGCGCTTGCCCAGTTCACCGAGCAGGACGGCGTGCATGACGGCGATGAGGGCGCCTCCGCTCGCTCGCAGCGCGAGCCCGGGATCGGCGACCTGGAAGCGGCCTGCGGCGATGCCCGCGCGCAGATCACGCATCGCGGGCCTGCCGAGGACATCGTCGGTCACCCGGTACGGGACGTCCAGGCGCACCAGCAGCCGCGCCCACGCGGGCTCCTCCCACGCCAGGCGCACGAAGTGACGGTGGGCGACGCTGATCGCCTCAGCGGGATCGCCGATTCCGGCACGCCTCGCCTCCATTCGGCGCAGATGCTCGGAGAGCGTGTCCTGCAAC
Source organism: uncultured Solirubrobacteraceae bacterium (assembly GCA_963827105.1). Lineage (GTDB taxonomy): Bacteria > Actinomycetota > Thermoleophilia > Solirubrobacterales > Solirubrobacteraceae > Palsa-744. The sequence goes on from CAWHAB010000004.1 coordinate 44,198, forward strand.
AGGGCCGCCAGGAGCTCATCCTTGGTGTCGAAGTAGTTGTAGAAGGATCCGATCGCGACGTCTGCGGCGTCTGCGATCTCGGCAACCGTCGTCGCGTCGAATCCCTGCTCTCCGAAGAGGCGTTGCGCCGCGGCGAGCAGCGCGCTGCGTGTGCGCGCCTTTCGCCGCTCGTTACGTCCGGGGGCGACCTTGGTCGTGGGCTTTTCGCCGGGCATTGCGGTAGTATGCACCTGAGCCATTGGCTGAGTATATCCTCACTCTTGACTTTTTGTTCAGTCAATGGTAGGTTCGCCGCCATGACCACTTCGAGTTCCACCGCAAACCAGCAAAGCGCCTTCGACGAGGAAGTGCCGGTCCTGATCATCGGCGGCGGCGGCGCGGGTCTTACCGCCTCGATGCTGCTGTCCGGCCTCGGCGTCGAGCACCTGCTGGTGAGCGCCCTGCCCGAGACCTCGATCCTGCCGAAGGCGCACGTGCTCAACATGCGAACGATGGAGATCCTCGAGGACGCGGGCGTCGCCGACGCGATCGAGGAGCGCAGCACGCCCCCGCATCAGATGGCGGCGACAGCCTTCTACGGCGGCTTCGCCGGGGGTGAGGGCTACGGGCGCACCCTCGCCAAGCTCGAGTGCTGGGGCGCGGGCGGCGCGGATGAGAACTGGCTGGCGGCGAGCCCCTGCCTCCAGCTGAACCTCCCCCAGATTCGCCTCGAGCCCGTGATGAAGGCACACGCCGAGCGGCTCGCACCCGGTCGCATTCGCTTCAACCATGAGGTCGTCGAGCTCGACCAGGACGCGGACGGCGTATCCGCGCTCGTCCGCGACCGAGCGAGCGGCGAGACCTATCGCGTCCGCTGCGAGTACCTGATGGGCGCGGATGGTGGCCGCACGGTCCCGGGACTGCTCGGCATCGCCTACGAGGGTCTCGGCGCGGTCAGTCAGACCGCGACGATCCACGCCACGGCCGACCTGAGTCGCTGGGCCAGAGACGAGGACGTGCTTCTACGCTGGGTCCTTTCGCCCCAATACGGGGCCGGTGTGGTGCTTGTGCCGATGGGACCGGAGCGCTGGGGACCCGATTCGGAGGAGTGGGTGATTCACGTGTTCTACCCCGTGGACGCAGACCCTCAGGAGCTCTCCGATGAGCGTGTGACGGCCGACGCTCGCACCGCGATGGGGCTCCCTGACCTCGAGATGGAGGTGCACACCGTTCGGCGCTGGAAAGTCGAGGCTGTGATCGCGGAGTCGTTCCGCTCGGGCCGCGTGTTCCTCGTCGGGGACGCCGCGCACCGGCACCCGCCCACGGGCGGCCTGGGCCTCGCGAGCGGGATTCAGGACGTGCACAACCTGTGCTGGAAGCTCGCCGCGGTCCTCGGCGGCGAGGCGGCGCCGGCGCTGCTTGACAGCTACGAGCCCGAGCGGCGAAGCTCCGTCGCGCGCAACGCCCAGCGAAGCCTCGAGAACGCTGTGAATCACCTGATGATCGCCCAGACCCTCGAGGTGTCGCCCGGGAACAGCGAGGAGCGCAACTGGGGCAACATCTCACGGGTCTGGAGCGATGCCCCCGAGCACGCGGACGCGCGAATGGCCGTACGTCGGCTGATGCGTGCAAGCTCGATGGAGTTCAACGAGCTGAATGTCGAGTACGGGTACACCTACGAATCCCCCGCGGTCGTCCCCGACGGCACGTCCGCACCGTCCAACGCGGACGAGGTCCGCGTCTACGAGCCTTCAACCCGACCGGGGTCGCCGTTGCCCCACGCCTGGCTGGAGGATGACGGGGGCAACCGCATGCCGATCAAGGATCTCGTGCGTCCAGGTCGGTTCCTGCTGATCGCCGGTGAGGACGGTCACGCGTGGTGCGATGCCGCTCGAGCTCTCGCCGAGGAGCACTCTCTGCCACTGGACGGGGTGCGGATCGGCCATCTCGACGGTGACTGGTATGACCCCCGCTGCACATGGCTGCGCCAACGGGGGATCGGGCCGGACGGCGCGCTGCTCATAAGGCCCGACCGGTTTGTCGCGTGGCGCGACACCGGGTCCTCCGCGGACCCCGCGAGTGAACTCGCCAGCGCCCTCACGCACATCCTGGCGCGGCCGCTCGGCGTGCTGGCCCACGCCGCGAACTGACCGAACCGGAACGGAGACAGCACATGACCGACGCGACAGTGATCCAACCGAAGTTCCACCACGTCAACCTGAAGACGAGACGGCTGCAGGAGATGATCGACTGGTACACGACGCTGCTCGGCGTCAGCGTCCAGTTCCAGGCGCCCGACGGCGCATGGCTGACGAACGACGACGCCAACCACAGGGTCGCCCTGCTCGCTTTCGACGGCTTCAAGGACGACCCCGAGAAGGACACGCGAACGGGCATGCATCACAGTGCCTTCGAGTACGACAGCTTCGAGGACCTGAACGCCAGCTACCTGCGCCTGCGCGACGCCGGCATCACCCCCGACATCTGTCTCGATCACGGCATGACTTTCTCCTATTACTACAAGGACCCCGACGGCAACTATGTCGAGTTGCAATGCGACGTCTTCGGCGACTGGGCATCCTCGAGCGAATGGATGCGGGTGAGCGAGGAGTTCCACGCCAACCCGATGGGCACCTTCGTCGACCCGGCCCTCGTCGCGACGGCGGCCGCGGAGGGAGCGACGTTCGCCGAGGTCCACGAGCGCGCCAAGGCGCAGGAGTTCTCGCCCGGCGAGGCGCCGGTCGACATCCCCTACGCGGAGTAGCCGATGCGCGTGATCACATTCGACAACGGCGAGGGCCCGCAGGCCGGGATCCTGCTCGGCGAGGAGATCGTGCCGGCCTCGGCGCTGGACGCGCCGTCCGAATCGGTCAAGGGCCTGCTGAGCGCGCTCGATGCGGACGGTCTGGCAGCGCTCGGCGAGCGCGCACAGAGCGCCAACGAGCGGGTCGGGCTCGCCGAGGTGCGGCTGCTGGCACCCGTGCCCAATCCCGAGAAGATCATCTGCCTGGGCCTGAACTACCGTGATCACGCCGAGGAGAGCGGCGCCGAGATACCGGCGGCCCCGATGTGGTTCGGGAAGTTCGCCAACGCCCTGATCGGCAGCGGGCAGGAGATCGTGCTGCCGGCTGCGCACCCCGAATACGTCGACTACGAGGCTGAGCTCGCGGTGGTGATCGGCCGCCGCGGCACGCGCATAGACGCCGCCGATGCGCTCTCCCACCTCGCCGGCGCGATGCCCTTCAATGACGTCAGCGCGCGCGACCTGCAGCTGCAGAACACACTCTGGACCAGTGGCAAGGCGCTCGACACTTTCGCGCCCTGCGGGCCGGCGCTCGTGACGCTTGACGAGGCCGGCGACCTCAGCTCTCTCGGCCTGCGCACGAGGATCAACGGAAAGGTCGTACAGGAGGGGACGACCGCGAACCTGATCTTCGGTGTCGCCGAGTCGATCGCCTGGCTTTCGCGCACCATGACGCTCGAGCCGGGCGACATCATCGCCACCGGCACCCCCGCCGGCGTCGGCGGCCCACAGGGCATCTTCCTGCGCGACGGCGACACCGTCGAGGTCGAGGTCGACGGCCTCGGGACCGTTTCGAACCCCGTGAGCGCCGAGTAGGCCACGTCGCATCTTCGCCCTCGCCGGCTTCGTCGCGGTCGAGCGGTTCGGGGGAGTGCAGGCTCTTTTGCAAGCCGGGGAGGGGTCTCGAACCCCTGACCTCCTGCGAACCCCTGACCTCCTGTTTACAAGACGCGCGCAGCTCCAGATCACTGCGGGCCGGACCGCGGCGAGCGCAGCAAATCCCGGGGCCCGGGACGCCCCCTGGCGATCTCCGTGGGTCCGCTGGCGACCCCTGAGGCTTCCATCCGGCTTCCACTCCCAGCCACGGCACCGCGACTGGACGCGCACACGCAACGATCTCAGAGCGACAGCCAGCATCACGCCTCGGAGCCTGCTGCTCGTCGTCCATCTCGGCAGTCTCGGCGGTCTGCACCGACACGTTCGCATCCATGAAGAAGCACTCGTGTCGGGGTCTCACCGACCTCCGCGCCAATGGCATCCACTCCCTCGTGCCTGCCGCCCCCGGAGTGCGTGAGGTCCATCACCGCGTCGGGCAAGTAAAAGGCCGCGATTGCGTCGAACCCGAGGTCGCGGTCCATGATCTCGTACCGCAAGCGCGTCAGCTCCACCAGGTCGGGGGTCGTGACCTTGGCGTCGAGTGATCCCTCGATGAAGGCGCGGCAACCACTCTACGCACATCCGGCAGGCGCAAGGAACCCCTCGAGCACGCGGCGGACTTTCTCTGCCGCGTACCGGTCGCCGAGACGCATTGCCGCGTTCGCTGCGATGAGCACCGCGTCGATCTGAAATGCGGCCAGATCGGTGTCGAGGTCGGCGATCTCGCGAGCATCGACCGCGTGTTGTAGTTCGGAGGCGATCAACTCGCGCCAGCCTTGCTGGTGTCGGGCGAGGACTTCTTGGACGGGTCCCGGTCGACTATCGAAGTCCGCCAGGTTCGCCGCCCAGAAGCAGCCGCCGGGGAAGAGCGGCGTCTCAGCGTAAGCGATCCACCGGTCGATCAGCGCGTGCAGTCGCGCAGCGCCCAGCGGCGCCGACAGCGCCGGACGGAGGACCGCGTCGTTGAACGCCTCGCGTGCGATCTCCGCCGCTGCGACCTGCAGGTTCTCCTTGCTCCCGAACAGGGTCTGGACACCGCTCTTGCTGAGTCCAAGGTCGCTCGCCAAGTGGCCCAGGCTGAGTCCGTTGAGCCCCTCGAGTGATGCCACGTCAACCGCGTGGCGCAGGATAGTCCGCCGGGAACGCGCGCCGCGCCGCAGGCGCCCGTCCTCTAGCGCCACCTCCGCTTGCTCCGCTGGGGGTTCCGGCATGTCATTCGACGGCTCTCGGCGTTCTGGCATCGAGCGGGATCTTGACATATCTCGATGATTTACGTACGATCGCTCGTATGTTTATCGAAGGCGCCGAGGCACGGCTCCCACGAGGACCGCGCTTGCGGTGCTCGAGGTGACCGGCCCAAACGAGGACCACCCAAGGAGTAGATCCGAATGAATGGCGATCGAATGTTCGAGCTGGCGCAGTCCCTGGCAGTCGCCAAGAGCCGGCAGGACGTGCGCGAGGCGATGAAGCTGTTGCACGAGGAGATGGTGCTGGAGGCGCCGGCCTTTGGATCGGTCGCCCGTGGCCTAGCCGAGAACGAGCAAGCGCTCAACGGGTTCTTCGATTCGTTCCCCGACTACCACGTCACGCTGGACGGCCACGCGAGCAACGAGGACACGCTGATCTGCTGGGGGAAAGTGCTCATGACCATGACCGGCGACCGCTTCGGCGTGGTTCCGAACGGCCGTCGCGCCGAGTTGCCGGTGTTCATCCATTTCGCCTTCTGCGATGACCTGATCGCCGGCGAGCGCTTCGTCTTCGATCTCTCCGCTCTGTGCGCCCAGTCGGGCGTCTCCACGGACGCCGTTCGACGCAAGCTGTTCGCCGACGGCGACCATGTGGAGTCACAGTCAAACAGCAAGAACGCGGCGGCGGTTGCCTGACATGACCTCCTCCGACACATCCACGACGGCCACAGATCCCGCGACCACAGCAGACCCACGGACCAGGAAGGTTGCCGAGATCACGACCGCGCACCTGTTCGATTTGATCGTCAACCTCGCACCGCGATTGGACTTCGGCAGCGGCCCGCTCGGCAAACGCGTGCTGTTCCGCGACGCCGGCGGATCGTTCGTCGGTCCCAGGCTGCGTGGCAAGGTCGTCGGCGGCGGCGACTGGGCACTCTTCCGTCCCGACGGAACGATGAGTCTCGACGTCCGGTTGGCGCTGCGCACCGATGATGACGCGCTCGTGCACATGACCTACGGCGGGCGGTGGGTAACACCGACCGAGCTCCAGCCCGACATGGCCGACCCCGCCAAGCGCTATCAGATCGACCCAGCGCGATACTACTTTCGAACCAACCCGCTGTTCGAGACAGGGGCAGAGCAGTACGCCTGGCTAAACGACATCGTTTGCGTCGGGTCGGGGTATCTCATCGACGGAGGCGTCGCCTACAAAGTCTCGACGGTGCTGTGAGAGCACCCCGTCCACCCATGAGCCCGAGCGCATGACCTCGATCGGGCTGTTCTTCGCCGGCTCTGTGCTGCTCATCAACGGTGTGAGCCTGCTGGGTCGCTGTGACCCAGCCGAAGCCGCACAAGTCAACGCCTTTGTCGGGGTATTGCTCATCGCCGTCGTTGCGTCGATCTGCATCCCGGTACGCGATCTGAGTCAAAACGCGATGTTCAGCGCGGTCGGCTTCCTGCTGTTCGCGTTCACATATCTGGGTGTGGCGATCAACAACTGGACCGGAGGAACTGGAGCAGCCCTCGGCTGGTACTGCCTGTGGGCGGTGGTGGCATCCCTCGTCCTCGCCGGCGTCAACTTCGCCCGGTACCACGACCCCCGGTTCGGCATGCTGTGGCTACTGTGGGCGGTCCTGTTCACGCTGTTCTTCCTCGTGCTCGCGCTAGGCGTCAGGCAGCTCGAATGGGCAACCGGATGGGCGGCCACCATCGAGGCAGTCATCACCACAACGATCCCGGGAGGGCTCATGCTGCTCGGGTATTGGAGCTCGGTCCCGGGCCGCGTCGCGATCGGCACAGGAGGCATCACGATCCTCCTAATCGCCGCGCTGGCGATCTGGAGCTCCCGCCGACCCGCTCGCCGCAGTGCATCTGGCGAGCCAACCGTCGCGCCGACACTCGGAGGCGCACCCCGCGCGCGGCAGGCATACAGCGGCGCACGAGCCGCGGCCGAACCGTGATCGAACGCACCAGTGTCGCGATCATCATTCCGGCCGCCGCTGCAGCCCCAGTGGCGCGGCGGCCGCGGCGGACGACGCCGCCCCCAAAACCTGCGGTCGTGGCCGATCCTGGACCGCGCGGCCGTGGCCGCTATTAGCGTTAGGGAGCCACGCAAACGCAATGGAGGGCAATGCCTGCGCCGGCACGAAGGCAGGGCTCGCGGCTCGCGATCCAAGAGACCCCATCTTCGCCAAAAGCAGGTATGTCGTCGACCTGAGACGAGACGGATGCAATGCCGACGGCGGCCGAGAGCGCGCCACAGACACGGAGCGCCAATGTCCTCCTCGGACGGAACGCTTTAGAGCCATCCTGATCCTCTGCTCGGGTAGTCTGCGGCTACCGCTCACGCGCGAAAGCGGCGGCGCTCCGCAGATCCGACACGATGTGGACTTCCCCCGTTTTCGAGGACACTTGAGCGCTTGGGTCGAAAGACCCGGGCAAGGAGGTTCAAGTGCCGAGATCGAAGCCGCCGTATCCAGAGGAGTTCCGTCGTGAAGCGCTCGAGCTGCTGAAGCTCACCGGGAGGCCCGTCAGTGAGGTCGCGAAGGACCTGGGCGTGTCTGATCAGACCCTGTTCAACTGGCGTCGCCAAGCCCAGATCGACGAGGGCAAACGAGAGGGCCTCACGACCGAGGAGCGCGAGGAGCTGCGCCGGCTTCGCAAAGAGGTCAGGAAGCTGGAGATGGAAAAGGAGATCCTGAAAAAAGCCGCGGTCTTCTTCGCCAAGGAAACCGACGGGCGCTGAGCGAGGTGTTCACGTTCATCGCCGCGGAGAAGACCGGCTATCCCGTCGCCGTGATGTGCAGGGCCCTCGAGGTCAACCGCACCAGCTTCCATGACTGGGAGCGCAGAGCGCCGTCGAGTAGGGCTCTCACTGACGCGTGGCTGACCGAGAAGATCAAAGAGATCCACGACACCAAGAGACGCGTCTATGGCGCTCCCCGCATTCATGCGGAGCTGCGGATGGCTCACGGCATCCGGGTCGGCAGAAAGCGCGTGGAGCGGCTTATGAGCTCGGCCGGGATCTCGGGCCTGGTGCCCAAGAAGCGAGGCCGCACCACGATCCGGGTGCCCGGCGTGAGGGTCGCCGACGATCTCGTTGAGCGCCAGTTCAAGCCCGACGCGCCGAACGTGCTCTGGCTCGCCGACATCACCTACCTCCGATCGTGGGAGGGCTGGCTCTACCTCGCCGCAGTGCAGGACGCCTATTCGCGACGGATCGTCGGCTGGTCGATGGCCGAGCACATGAAAACCGAGCTCGTCACCGACGCGCTGAACATGGCCGTTCACCGCCGCCGGCCCGACGCGGGGCTGATTCACCATTCCGACCAGGGCTCCCAATACGTGTCTCTGGGCTTCGGTCAGGCAGCCCGAGACGCGGGGATCGCGATCTCGATGGGCTCCCGCGGAGACTGCTGGGACAACGCCGTCGCTGAGAGCTTCTTCGCGACCTTGAAGAAGGAGCTCATCCACCGCCAGTCATGGCCGACACGCCGCGAACTCAGCTCGGCCGTCTTCGAGTACATCGAGGCGTTCTACAACCGCGACCGCCGACACTCAACCCTCGGCATGCACTCCCCAACCGACTACGAGCAGCTCCTCTACGCTGCGAACACCAAGGAATCCCCCACCACCAAGAACATCAAGTCAAAAAGTGTCGTCTGAACCGGGGGAAGTCCAATGCCTGCTTCTCGTCTCTATGAAGGAGGGCTGGTTGTCAAGTGGTGGTTTGTGGTTCGGTTTGTCCTCCTCTCGGGGTTCGGTTTGGAGCGACGCTCATGTCTTTATGGCCTCCTCGTTGGGAGGATCAGGCGAAATTGGATGTTCGCTCGGGCGCAAGTCCAAAAAGGGCGGTCAGGCCGCCAGACGAAAAGCGGCGCCTCGGGGAGCGAACTTTTCCTTGCGGGAAAGCATGTGCCAGATTGCGTGGGAGAGCCTGCGCGCGATGTCGACCTGGGCGACTTTCGCGCCGCGCTGTTTGCCCAGACGTTTCTTGGTGCGCTGGTAGCGCTCAGCGTATGCCGGGTGCCGCAGCGCGTGCATCGTGGCCGCCAGTAGCGCCCAGCGCAGGTAGGTCGGCCCGTGCTTGGTCAATGGGCCGCGCCGGTCCTTTGCCCCGGACTGGTTCACACGCGGACAAAGACCGGTGTAGCCAGTGAGCTTCTCCGGCGATGAGAACCGCTCGATCTCGCCGATCTCCGCGGCGATCGTGAAGGCAAGTACCCAGCCGATCCCGGGGACCGTCAACAGCAGCGGGACGTAGGGGTGCTCGGCGTGGCCGTCCTTCAGGCGCTGGTTGATCTCAGCGATCTGCTCTTCGAGGTCGTCGATCAGCTCAATCGAGGCCGCGATGTTGCCCCGCCACGGCTCGGGCACCTGTAGTCGCTTCAGCAGCCGGCGGCCCTCGAGGCCGAACAGGTCGGTGACCGGGCACGGCTTGCCAAAGTTGATCAGGGTCGAGTGGATGCGGTTCTTCAGCGCCGACTTGTGCTTGACGAGATGCAACCGAAAGCGGGCGAGCTCACGCTCCTCGCGGACACTCGGATCGGGCAGCCAGATCGCCGGCACCAGGTCGCGGTGACTGAGCACCGCAAGAACCATCGAGTCGATCTTGTCGGTCTTGCACGCCAGCGGCGCCAGCCCCTTGACCTTCTGCGCGTCAGCGATCTCGACAGACCAGCCCTGCTGCTCAAGAGTGTCGTGCACGATCCTTGCGCCGGTCATCGACTCGATCACCGCGCAGACCTGCTCACAATGGACTTCCTCGATGCGGCGAGCGAGCCTCCTCAGCGAGTCGACGTCCGGCGCCACGACGAGCTGATCCAGATGCTCCCCCTGATCGGAGAGCACGCAAACATCAAGCTTCTTGCGGCTTAGATCGAGCCCAGCATGCAACATATAAACGGGCCTCCTCGAGGTCGGTTCTCGATGACAAGCGGAGCTTGCCACCGAGGAGGCCCTCCTTCATGGCAGTCCATTGCGGGAGCCGGGCGGTGTCCGTGGGGACGCTCGCATCCGTGCTTAAGCACTCGTTCGGGCGCTCGTAGACCTCGGCCTCGTACCGGACACCGGCACCTGACGGCTACTCGGCCAGGCCTGCCGCGCGCCACGCCTCGCCGTGGTCGAAGTGCGAACGCACGAGGTAGACCCCGCCGTCGCGGAAATAGCTGACAGACGCGTCGAGGCGGTTTTGTTAGTCCTCTGTCGCGATTCGCGAGCAGTGCATCCGCGTCACCCCGGTTGTAGGCGTCGATTTCCCGCTTAGCGATTTCGACGTTTGCCTATTCCTCCAGCCCCACCTCCACGTTCTGCGACATCGCCGACGCTGCGTCGCGGTCGAGGGAGGCAAAGAAGGCAAGCATGGTCTCGACGGGAGGCGTGCGGCGGTCGTTCCGCCCGACGAGTACCACGTCTGAGGGCCGGGCGTCGTCGAGTGGGATCGTCACCACGCGCGTCTGCAGACCGGCGAGCATGGCCGCCACTACGGCTGGGGCTGTCGTGATGGCGGTGCCGAGCGCGAGCGAGGCGAGAACCTCCTGCCCGTTGGCCACTTGGTCCGTGGTGACGTGTCGAGGTGGCCCGCCGCGATGGTCGTCGAGGCTCCAAAACCCCGCCCACTGCGGCTCGGTCGCGGGATGAAAGCCAAGGAACGTCTCCTCGAGCACGTCTGCGACCTTCAGCTCGCTTCGCTCTGCGAGCGGATGATCCTTCCCGGCGAGCACTACCCGCGGCTCGCGACCGAACGGGCGCGACCACACCTCCGGATCGGCCGCTGGCCGGTGACAGGCCGCGATGTCCACCTCCGAGAGCCAAGACCGCGTTGGGGTAAACGGAAACGGCAGCTCTCGATAGCGGATGGCGATCTCAGGATGCCCTTTTCCGAACGCTTTCAGAGGCCGGGGGCTGTGGAGGCCAGGCGGCGTCACCACGAAGCCAAGCTCGATCATCTGCTCCTTGGCTCGTGCGAGCATGTGGGCGGTGTCGACGGCGTCGTCGGCGGCGGCGACAGCGGCGCGCGCCTTCGCCAGGAACACCTCACCGGCGGCCGTCAGGCTGACGCCGCGAGGGTGACGCTCCAGCAGTTTGACGCCGAGGTCGGACTCGAGGTGGGCAATCGCTTGCGACAGCGCGGGCTGGACTACATGCAGCTTTTCCGCAGCACGGGTGATCTGTCCCTCGTCCGCGACGGTGACGAAGTAGCGCAGCGCACCCGGCCTAAACGACATGGAAGCCCCGTGTGGCACGACCCCCGGCAGACGGGACCATCCCAATCAGATCGGCGGCCGTCGACTGTTCGGACATACCCCTTCAGTATCCCACACGCCACCGGCCGGTCCTGGCACGCAACGAGCGGGCGCGAGTCCGACGCACGCCCGTTAGGGCGGCTATCACGCCTGCAAAACGCGGATTAGGCCCAAGACACGACGCGTCAAACGCTGCTCGCCCAAGGCTCCACGAGGTTGGGAGTTGTGGACTCCTCGGCTGCCGTGCGGGCAAGTATCACCTGCGCCTCTGGCTACCGCTTCGCGAACCCGAGCGAGCGCCCACGCAACGGTCGAGCAGACGCCCGCTGCGGACGAGGAGCGGTAGGTCGGGCATTTCCGTCGGGAGGAGCTGTCTGCGTTTGGGCAGCAGCGCAGGTCTGCTGCCCAAACGCAACCTAATCGCGCCTAATCCCGCCGCATCCGAGCCGCTGCGCACGGGCCACTATCCCGCGGAAACGTCGGAAAGCCGGGCAATTCAGCGGATCGGCCGTTCCGTTTTGCAAGCAGGAGGTCACCGGTTCGATCCTGGTTGGCTCCATCGCCTGAACGGGCCTGACGATTCGGCCCAAAGCCCCAGCAAAGACGGGGTGCTGCGGGAGCAAGAGGTCACTCGCCACAGCGTCGAGGGTCGAAGCAGGAGCTCACTGGTTGAACTCCGCTTGGCGACGCCAAAGTATGTGAAAATGGCTCATTTTCAGCGAGGCGGGCGTCGTCCTGATGCCGACTCGGGCGTATGCTCGAGCGGCACAGTGGCGCGCTGATCGCGTCGCGCTCCTCGCTGCGCCATCGCTGCGACAGCTCGCCGGGCTTGCAGAGTCAAAGCCTGGCACGACGGGACGTGAGGGGATGACACCGATCGCTGCTCTCATGTAGCATCGCGCGCACGTCGCGCGGCTAGTAAAGGGGTTGGCAAGGAAGCATGCCGTCGCTGAGGGATATGGGCACGACGCGTCCGGATACGGTCGGTTGCTCGCCGGACGGCCGCGGTGCGATCGCCGTGGGTCTCGGGCTTGGCGCTGTCCCCGGCGCGAGCGACGCGGTCGGCCTCGGCAGGCGTACCAGCAGCTGGCGGGTCGCGGTTTTGGCGGCACTGCTGTTCGCCCTCCTCGCATGGCCGGTTTCGCGCCTGTTCTCAGACGCGCATCACGCGCCCCTGATCGGCGCCGCGCATCGCATGGGGCTGGCGAGCTTGCCGCTGGCGGCCCAGGCGTCGGTGTCGGCGGCGCTGGGTGCTGCCACTCCCGGCTACGCGGCGCGTGTCGAGAACGGCGAACTGGTCACGAGCAACGCGGCACAGCGCGTGAGCGCGCGGTTCGATCGCTCGGGCGCTCACGTCCGCGCCGGCGGTACGCGTTTTGGATTGCAGCTGCGCGCTGTCGGCGAGGGTAGCTCGCTGAGTTCGTTGGCGGGCGTCGCGCCGCGCGGGGACGCCAACCGCGTCGTGTACGCCTACCCGGGCGTGAGCGAGTCGTTCGTCAACGGTCCGCTCGGTCTCGATCAGCGCTTTACGCTCGCGCGTGCTCCCGCGCACGGCGCCGGGCCGCTGACGCTGTCGCTCTCGCTCTCGGGTGACGTGCACGCGCGAGTGCTCGCCGGGGACAAGGGGCTCGTGTTCGTGGGCACGGGTGGCCACGTGCTCGACTACCGCGGTCTGGCCGCGAGCGACGCGCGAGGCCACGCCCTGCGCGCGTGGCTGTCTGTGCGCGGCGGCCGCGTGCTCGTGCATGTCGACGCGCGTGGAGCGCGCTACCCAATCAGCATCGACCCGCTGATCCAGCAGGGCCCGCAGCTGACGGACCTGGGCGGTGAAGGCGAAGTAGGCGACGGCCTCTTCGGCGCGAGCATCGCGGTTTCCTCAAATGGCAGCACCGTTGTGGTCGGTGCGCCCCGTGAGTACCGCAAACACACCGGGGCGGCGTTCGTGTTCGTGCGCTCGGGCTCGACGTGGTCGCAGCAGGCAGAGCTGCAGGACAGCGAGATCAACCCCTATGAGGGATTCGGCGCGAGCGTCGCGCTCTCCGCCGACGGCAACACCACGGCGATCGCGGGCCCTGGCGAGAACGACAGCAACGGTGCGGTATGGGTGTACACACGCTCGGGCTCGAACTGGAGCGAGCAGACCCAACTCGTGGCCGACTGCACCAGCGAATGCGCCAACCAGGGCACGGGCGAGACGAGCGGCCTTTTCGGCGCAAGCATCGGCTTGTCCTCGGACGGCAACACGCTGATCGCCGGCGCGCCTTATGACGAGACCTCCGAAGGTGCCTACGACGAGGGCGCTGCCTGGGTGTTCACGCGCTCGGGGTCGAGCTGGAGCGAACAGGCCAAACTCCTCGCCGATTGCACGAGCAGCTGCACCAACGAGGGCAGCGGTGAGAGCGCGTACGGCGATTTCGGTGCTGCCGTCGCGCTGTCGGGTGATGGCGATACCGCGGTGATCGGCGCTCCTGACGACGAATCGGGGATCGGTGCCTCCTGGATCTTTGCGAGATCGGGCTCTAGCTGGTCTGAACAGAGCAAACTGGTGGCCGATTGCACGAGCAGCTGCGCCAACGAGGGCACCGGCGAGAGCGACACCGGCGACTTCGGCAATAGCGTCGCGGTCTCCGAAGACGGCAGCACGGCGCTGATCGCCGGCGACTACGACAGCAGCGGCAAGGGCGCTGCATGGATCTTCAAGAGCTCGGGAGCGAGCTGGGCGGAGCAGACCGAGCTGGTGGGTGATTGCACGAGCAGCTGTGCCAACCAAGGTACCGGCGAGAGCGGCAACGGCGAATTCGGCTCGAGTACCGCGCTGTCTTCCGACGGCGACGCCGCCGTCATCGGCGCACGCGGGGACGAAGCCGCGATCGGCGGCGCGTGGGTGTTTGATCGCTTGGGCTCCAGCTGGACCCAGAACGGCGCCAAGCTCGTCGCCGACTGCAAAGTCAACTGCGAATACGAGGGAACCGGCGAGACCGGCAACAGTGAAGAACACAACCAGTTCGGGTACGGCGTCGCCATCTCCCCAGACGGCAGCACCGTCATGATCGGAGCTCCCGCGGAATATAACGGCGGCGTCTGGGCGTTCGCGCCCACCGGTACCGGCACGGGTTCGGCTTTGGTGGTGTCGCCGTCGTCGGTTGATTTTGGGGATATCGCTGATGGGTTTGTGAGCGCGCCGCAGACGGTTACGGTGACGAATCCGACGGGTCAGACGCTCGGGTTGTCGGTGGCGGCGGGTGGGGTGGCGTCGCCGGCGGGGATGGATTATACGCCGGCGCTTGTGCAGCTGGAAACGCCGGCGGCGTGTCGGAAGGTGGGGGGCCTGGGTGGCAAGGCGGCTGTGCTTAGTGTGCTCGCGTCGAGTAGTTGTGAAGTGGGGGTCGATGTCGAGGTGAGGCCGTCGTTGAAGGGCAGCAGCGAAACGGTCGGGGAATTCAGTATTCCGGTGTTGGTCGGGCCGAAGACGGGTGCGGCGCCGTTGACGTTGACGGGTACTGGGACGGGTTTGGTGGTGGCGCCGTCGTCGGTTGATTTTGGGGATGTTCCTGATGGGGTGGTGAGCGCCCGCCAGACGGTCACGGTGACGAATTTGACGGGTCAGGAACTGCCGTTGTCGGTGGCGGCGGACGGGGCGGCGTCTCCGGCCGGGATCAGCGATAAGCCGGAGCTGGTGCATCTGGAAACTCCGGGGTCGTGTGGCACGGGTTGGCCGTCGAAGGGTGGGGTTGAGCTGAGTGTGCCTGCGTCGGGTAGTTGTGAAGTGGGGGTCGAGGTCGAGGTGAAGCCGGCGAAGGGTGTGACGGCGGTTGTTGGGGAATTCAGCATTCCGGTGTTGGTCGGGCTTGAGGGGGACGCGGCGCCGCTGACGTTGACGGGCACGGCGACAGGTTTGTCGGTGTCGCCGTCGACTGTCGCGTTCGGCGAAATCGCTGATGGGCAGGTGAGCGCGCCGCAGACGGTTCTCGTCAGGAACGTGACCGATCAGGAACTGCCGTTGTCGCTGGCGGCGAATGGGTCGGCGACGCCGGCCGGGATCAGCGAGAAGCCGGAGCTGGTGCATCTGGAAACGCGGGATGCGTGCCCGCTGGGGCCCGGCACGAAGGGACCGGCCGAAGCGCTTAATGTGCCCGCGTCGAGTGTCTGCGAAGTCGGTATTGATGTCGAGGTGAAGCCAGCGAAGGGCCAGGTCACGGTCGGGGCATTCACGATCCCGCTGCTGATGGGGCCGAAGGGCAACGCCGCGCCGATCGTGCTGAGCGGTACCGGCACGGGTTCGGCTTTGGTGGTGTCGCCGTCGTCGGTTGATTTTGGGGATATCGCTGATGGGTTTGTGAGCGCGCCGCAGACGGTTACGGTGACGAATCCGACGGGTCAGACGCTCGGGTTGTCGGTGGCGGCGGGTGGGGTGGCGTCGCCGGCGGGGATGGATTATACGCCGGCGCTTGTGCAGCTGGAAACGCCGGCGGCGTGTCGGAAGGTGGGGGGCCTGGGTGGCAAGGCGGCTGTGCTTAGTGTGCTCGCGTCGAGTAGTTGTGAAGTGGGGGTCGATGTCGAGGTGAGGCCGTCGTTGAAGGGCAGCAGCGAAACGGTCGGGGAATTCAGTATTCCGGTGTTGGTCGGGCCGAAGACGGGTGCGGCGCCGTTGACGTTGACGGGTACTGGGACGGGTTTGGTGGTGGCGCCGTCGTCGGTTGATTTTGGGGATGTTCCTGATGGGGTGGTGAGCGCCCGCCAGACGGTCACGGTGACGAATTTGACGGGTCAGGAACTGCCGTTGTCGGTGGCGGCGGACGGGGCGGCGTCTCCGGCCGGGATCAGCGATAAGCCGGAGCTGGTGCATCTGGAAACTCCGGGGTCGTGTGGCACGGGTTGGCCGTCGAAGGGTGGGGTTGAGCTGAGTGTGCCTGCGTCGGGTAGCTGCGAAGTGGGTATCACGGTCGATGTAGCGCCGGCGTCGGGCGCAACGACGGTCGGGGCGTTCTCGATTCCGCTGCTGCTCGGGCCGAAGGCGGATGCTGCGTCGTTGACGTTGACTGGTACCGGGACGGGCCTGTCGGTGTCTCCGTCGCCTGTTGCCTTTGGGGATGTCCCTGATGGGCAGTTGAGCTTGCCGCAGACGGTCACGGTAACGAACACCAGCGACCAGGAACTCCAAGTTCCGGTGGTGCTAGCCGCGGATGGGTCGCCGTCGCCGGCCGGGATCAGCGACAAAGCGGTACTCGTGGCGTTCAAGACCCCGGGGGCGTGCCTGGCCACGGTCGGGGGGGGCACGGGGCCAGGAGCGGTATCTACGATTAGCGTGCCTGCGTCGGTTAGCTGTGAAGTGGGTGTCAAGGTTGAGGTAACGCCGGCGGCGGGTGAAGAAACGGTCGGGGCGTTCACTGTTCCTGTGCTGCTCGGGCCGAAGGCGGATGCAGCGCCGCTGACCTTGACCGGCACGGGTACGGGTCTGTCGGTGTCTCCGTCGCCTGTTGCGTTTGGTGATGTCCCTGATGGGCAGTTGAGTGCGCCGCAGACGGTCACGGTGACGAACGCGACCGACCAGGAACTCCAAGTTCCGGTGGCGCTGGCCGCGGATGGGTCGCCGTCGCCGGCTGGGATCAGCGACACGTCGGTCCTTGTGCCGCTGGGGACTCCGGGGGCGTGCCTGAAAGCGGTGGCGGTGGGCACGGGTCATGGGGTGCCACCTGTGACTGTGCCTGCGTCTAGTAGCTGTGAAGTGGGCATCAAGGTTGACGTGACGCCTGCGGCGGGTGAAGAAACGGTTGGGGCGTTCTCGATTCCGGTGCTGCTCGGGCCGAAGGCGGATGCTGCGCCGTTGACGTTGACCGGCACCGGTACAGGCTTGTCGGTGTCTCCGTCGCCGCTTGCTTTTGGGGATGTCGCTGATGGGCAGGAGAGTTTGCCGCAGACGATCACGGTGACGAACGCGACCGACCAGGAACTGCCTTTGTCGCTCGCCACGGGCGGGTCGCCGTCGCCGGCTGGTATCAGCGACAGGGTGGCGTTCGAAGTGCTCAAGACCCCGGGGGCGTGCCTGAAAGCGGTGGCGGTGGGCACGGGTCATGGGGTGCCACCTGTGACTGTGCCTGCGTCTAGTAGCTGTGAAGTGGGCATCAAGGTTGACGTGACGCCGGCGGCGGGTGAAGAAACGGTCGGGGCGTTCACTGTTCCTGTGCTGCTCGGGCCGAAGGCGGATGCAGCGCCGCTGACCTTGACCGGCACGGGTACGGGTCTGTCGGTGTCTCCGTCGCCTGTTGCGTTTGGTGATGTCCCTGATGGGCAGTTGAGTGCGCCGCAGACGGTCACGGTGACGAACGCGACCGACCAGGAACTCCAAGTTCCGGTGGCGCTGGCCGCGGATGGGTCGCCGTCGCCGGCTGGGATCAGCGACACGTCGGTCCTTGTGCCGCTGGGGACTCCGGGGGCGTGCCTGAAAGCGGTGGCGGTGGGCACGGGTCATGGGGTGCCACCTGTGACTGTGCCTGCGTCTAGTAGCTGTGAAGTGGGCATCAAGGTTGACGTGACGCCTGCGGCGGGTGAAGAAACGGTTGGGGCGTTCTCGATTCCGGTGCTGCTCGGGCCGAAGGCGGATGCTGCGCCGTTGACGTTGACCGGCACCGGTACAGGCTTGTCGGTGTCTCCGTCGCCGCTTGCTTTTGGGGATGTCGCTGATGGGCAGGAGAGTTTGCCGCAGACGATCACGGTGACGAACGCGACCGACCAGGAACTGCCTTTGTCGCTCGCCACGGGCGGGTCGCCGTCGCCGGCTGGTATCAGCGACAGGGTGGCGTTCGAAGTGCTCAAGACCCCGGGGGCGTGCCTGAAAGCGGTGGCGGTGGGCACGGGTCATGGGGTGCCACCTGTGACTGTGCCTGCGTCTAGTAGCTGTGAAGTGGGCATCAAGGTTGACGTGACGCCGGCGGCGGGTGAACCAACCGTCGGTGAATTCACCATCCCGCTGCTGCTCGGGCCGAAGGCGGATGCAGCGCCGTTGACGCTAACCGGTACCGGTCTCTAGACGCCTACGGGGGCGACACGTTTTCGGGCGGGTCCGCGTTCGGGGCGATCGTGTTCTCCGGTGCGCATGTCGATCACTCTGGAGCGTTCCCGGCGACCGGCAGCGCGACGCTCGGGCTCGAGGAGGGCTTGATCGAGGGCAAAGAATGGGGCGCGCTCGCGGTGGATCCGGGTGTCACCGCCACGCTCAGCGCGGGCACGATCGTCAAGGGCGGGAACGAAGCGAACTCCGTCTGCGGCAACTGCCTCAGCGACGCCGTGATCGTCCACGGCACGCTCGAAGCTAGTGGCACAGCTTCACAACCGGTGACCTTCACGTCGCTCAAAGACAGCACCGAACCCTGACGAACATGCTTCGCCTCGACCTTGAGTCGCGCCGCGTCCATCTTGCCGAGCGGGACGCCGAATCGATCTGGAGGGCTGTGGAGGCCGGCTTGGTGGCAATCGACGCAGGCGACCGTGCCGAGGCATTCAGGGTCGCGTTTACTGAGGACCTACGTCGCCCAGGGGCCTGATGGCGAATCGACTCGTGACCGTGCTCGCCGCGACGATCGAGCACCATGGCGGGCTACCGTGCGGCGGATGCGGCGGCCGTCACGTCGCGACGGTGCAGGAGCCAGACGCCGCCGAGAGCGCTTGCACCTGCCCGTGCTGCCACGGCCCATGGGCCGAGAGCTTCGAGGCTGAGTTCCCGCATCTCGTCATCACCCGTGGTGGCGTTCGCGTCATCACCCAAGCCGCCATGGACGAGGGAAACCGTCGCCTCGAAGCAGAACTCGCCTCACTCGAAGAGGCCTGAGACAGGCTGGCCCGGTTCCTCGCGCCGGATGACAATGTCCAACGGGTCGTCGAAGTCCTCACTCGCGGGCGCCGTGATCGCGTCGAGCAGTGAGAAGCCCGTGCCGGTGCGGTCCGCGTCGAGAGAAGTCGTTCTGAGGTCCGCCTTTACTCGCTGGCCGCGCTCGTGATCGGCCAGGTGGTCGCGCAGCAAGCTCCATTCCTCGGCGTCCCGCTCGGCGAATCGCTTGGAGGTGGCTACAAAGCCCTCTTGGATCGCGAGGCTCGTTTGGATCGCCGCATCCTGATCGCGGCCGGTGGCCAGCGCGATCGCTCTCCGGGCTCCTGCTCGCGCTGACAGGTACGCACCAATAGCCGCCCAACCGTTCGATGCGGCACGTAGCTCGCGCGCGGCCGCTTCGAGCCGACGAATCGCGTCGACCTCCGCGCGGAAGGGGTCGGCGTCGTGACGAATGCTGGGAGTCTCTAGCCCCTCGGCCTGCTCTAGCGCCTGCACGGCAGCCTCGCGGTTCTTGCGTGTCTTTTTGTCGGTGGGATGCAGCACTCGTCCGTCCTCACAGACGAAGGCGTGTGAAGTCGGGCATCCTGCGCGGCGCGCCTCGCGTTCGATCACGCCAAGCCACACGGTCCGTGCACGGTGGGCGCGCTTGCCCCCGCGCCTCCCCGACGTGCGGAACGCGGCGACGACCCGCTCGGGGAGTTCCGCCCACAGAGCAGCCGCGTCGTAGGGCGTGCCGTCGAGCGGTTGGCGATCTTTCTCCCCCCCTCGTTCGCGCGGGTCATCTGTGGAAGTGCAACTCAAGGTGAGAGGAACTTTGCCCCATGCACCAGATGACGCCTGCCGAGCTTGCGATCTCGGAGCTCGGAGTCCCGAAGTACGTCCTAGCGGCCGAAGTCCGGATCGGACCTAGTGACTTCGCGCGGATAGTCGCCGGTCGACAGACCCCAACCCAACAGCAGGCGCGCCGCATCGCCGAGCGCCTCGGGACAACGGCGGAGACCTTGTTCCGCACTGAGACAGGCCGATGAACAACGAAAGCGCCCGGCCAAGGACGCTCCCGAACTACACGCCGGCTGATCGTAGCCCGCTCGCCGGTCACGCCGTGGCGCACCTCACGAACGGGCACACGTACAGCGGATGGGTAGTGATCGGTGGAGGCGTTGTGACGATTGACGGCAGGCTCCGACTGGCCGCGCGCCGATCGCGTAGCGGCGCTCACGAATACCGACGCCCAGTCACGCGCACCTACCCGGTGGGAGCGATCAAGCGCATCGACTGGGCGCAGTGGGGCCTATCCGCAGCCGAGGACTTCGCGCCCGGAGCTGGCCAGCGAGACGACATCGCCGATCCGCTTCCTAGACGTAGCGGCCATGGCAGCGACGCCGCCGCCGCCGCTGCCATGGCTCGCCCCCCCGATTCTGCCTCGCGGAGCACTCACCGCTCTTTACGCGCCGGGCGGCGACGGGAAGTCGCTGCTCTCGATGGCGCTCGCCGCCGCAATCGCGCACGGCGGCGAGCTGGCCGGCATCGAGTGCGAGCACGGCGTCACCGTCTACCTCGATGCCGAGAACGGCGAGCACGAGATACACCGCAGGGTCCACACGCTCGGGCTACCCGCATCGGGCGTGCGGGTGGCCGACGCAAGCGGACTCGACCTACGGCGCGACATTGCCGAGGTCGAGGCCGTCGTGGGCGACACGAGCCCGGACCTTCTCGTGCTCGACTCGCTGCGCTCGATGACGCCGGGAATGGACGAGAACGACACGGCACATACGGCCCGCGCGCTGGACCCGCTACGACGGCTAGCCCATGAGTCGCGCACCGCGATCCTGCTTATCCACCACGCGAACAAGGGCGGGCGGGACTTCCGGGGAGCAAGCGCGATTCGAGAGTCGGTTGACGTGCTCTGGCATCTCGGCCGCGAGGATCAGGACCCAGACCCGCGCAGGCGCTTCCTGAGCTGCCGAAAGATGCGCGTGGCCGCCGAGCCCGAGCGTCGCTGGCTACTCGTGGACATCGACAGAGGGCGCGTGCTGATCGACCAGGCCGAGCCACCCGCGCCACAGGCCCCGCTTCCCACGAGACCGGTCCGAACGCGGCTCAGCGACGAAATCCTCGCCGGATGGCCGGACGGCCCGCTCCGACTCGCGGGGGCCGCTGAGCTTGTCGCTCGGAAACCCAAGGACGGCAGCGTCCGCAACGCGCTCGCCGCACTCGTGCAGGACGGCAAGCTCGCTCGCCAAGGTCACGACTACATGAAGGTGCAAGCGGTGCAAACCAACCGTTTGCACCCTTGCACCGAGGATGAGACGCCGGTGCAAGGTGCAAGCCCACCTATGGGGTCGGCGCCTTTGCACCCATCGGCTGCCGCAGACGCCGAACTAGAGCGCCTCGCCGCGAAGGGGCTCTTGGAGTGACCGTCCACTCAGGCTCGCCTGTCCGTCCGCTCACCGCCGCCAACATGACGACCGAGCCCCCTTGCCGAGTCTCTCTTGCCCTCTCCGCGACCGTCACATGCCCATCGGCGCACCCCAGCCGCTGCTTGCACGCCCCCTCACGCCCGCCCGGCGCACAGCGCCAAAGCTGTTGCTCCTATGTCAAGCAAAAGTCGCGTTTTGCGCAGATCGTCTCGTGCCGCCGGTGATGAGGATGGCTCGTGCGCCGTCCCCTCGCGACGATGTTGCTAGCGAGGGTCGAGGATTACGATCGGGATCTTGCGGCGGTTCGCGTTCCGCTGGAAAACGTCGTATCCAGGGTAGAACGCGACGAACTGCGGCCAGAGGCGGTCATGCTCCTCCTCGGTCGCGACGCGCGCGCGGACCTCGCGAACCACGGAGCCGATCTGAATCGTGGTGTTCGGGTTCGCCTTGAGGTTGTGAAACCACGCCGGGTGCGTCGGCTGACCGGCCTTAGAGGCCGCCACCGCGATCGTCTCGCCATCCTCGTGGTACATCAGCGGAGATGTGCGCGTCACCCCGGATTTGGCGCCCGTATGGTCGACCAGGGCGATCCGAGCGTCGGACCAGCCGGGAACGTGGCCGCCGAGCTTGCCGCTCGACCACCGGTATAGAGCCACGTGGATCTTCGTCGAGCGTCGCCCGAGATAAATGCCGCGCTTGTTCGCGAACTCTGAGCTCGCCGCGGTGAGTCGTCCGAACACGGGCATGGGGGCGCCGTTGAACTGCCAGCTAGTTGGGAGCGTACACCCAACTGGGCGTTGTCATACCGAGCAGTTGCTCCCCTCTGTCAAGCAGATCATCGCTCTGGGTGCGCTGCCAGCGATCGCGGGGCGTGGTGCAGAGGTCGCAGGCGGGAGTAGCAGTAGGCGATGGAAGCGGCGGGCGAGCTGGCGCTTGAGGCAGCGGAGAGCCTCCATGCGGGTCTTGCCTTCACTCTGCTTGCGTTGCAGGTAGGCGCGGGTGGCAGGGTCTCGGCGACCGCGGGTGATGGCGATGACGTGTAGCGCTCGGTTGAGTTGGCGATCGCCGGCGCGGTGCAGACGGTGGCGGTCGCGTTTGCCCGAGGACGCTGGGATCGGGGCGACGCCGGCCATCCGTGCGAAGTGCGCGTCGCTGGGGAATCGCTCTGCCCCGGCGGTGTGGCCGATCAGGATCGCGGCGGTGATCGTTCCGCAGCCGAGCTCAGCGAGCAGCTCGGGGCGGTGTGCTTTGACGAGCGTGTGCAGTTCCCGCTCGATGGCTTTCGCGTCGCGTGTGACCTGTCGGATGTGAGAGACGAGTTTGAGGGCGATCTGGACCCTCGCTGTGGGCTTCATGGCCCGCAGGCGCCGGTTGATCCTGTCGAGCTGGCGCGTGTCGTCGAGCTGACGAGATGGGACCTTGGCCTCCAGGTCGGGGCAGAGCAGCACGAGGTGCCAGCGCAGGCGATTAGTCGCGCGGGTGCGCTCGGTGATGAGCTGCTCGCGGTAGTCGGCCAGCAGACGGATCTCCATGGCTGCTTCGTCGAGATGAGCAACGGGGAATCGCTCAGGGCCTTCTCTGAGGACGGCTCTTGCGACGGCGCGTGCGTCGATCTGGTCAGACTTGCCGGCCGCGCGCTCTCCCCGGCGCGAGGCGCCCATTAGCTTGGGTGGGACGCGAAGCACTCGCTCTCCGGCTGTCATTAGCGCTCGCTCGAGGCGGGCCGATACGTGTCGGCAGTCCTCGATCGCCCAGATCAGCTCGCTGTCTAGCTCGTGCGCCCAGCGCAGCGCCTGGAGGTGGCCGGCTTCATCCGCGGGGATCTCGCGCTCGCTTAGAACTTGGCCGCTGCCGGCGTCGACAGCAACGAGCGCGTGCGTGGCCTTGTGTGTGTCCGCGCCGATCACGATCATTTGGTTGTCCCTTCATCGAGCTATCGGTTGAGTGGACCCTCTCCGGCGGACACGCCTGAGAGGGGGCAGTTGCCATGCTCCTATCAAGTCACGCCGGTGATCCCGGGCGGCGGTGGGCGACACAACGGCTTACGGTCAGGCACTTGGCCGACAAGCAGACTAAGAGTCAGCCCACCGCCGACCCGGACCCAACCCGGTCGATCGGACGCCAAACACTCGGCCAAGTACTGCCACCAGCAAGCCAGCGGCAACGAACACCTGAGCGCGAGCGGACAGCCACCGCCATCCGGTTTTACAAGGCTCGCACTCATGTACAGACTAGATGCACGCCACAGCGCGCGCTGTGCGATTGCTGTGTGCGAGTGGGGTCATCGCCGGAGGGTCGCCCGGCGCCGAGCGCTAATTCGGTGGCCGCTTTCCGGGAGTTGTGGTCAATAACACCATGAGCGCCTCCCTCTACAGCGGAGTGCCGGCCCGCGCGGGCTCGACAACGCACCGCCCCCTTACCGCCGCCGACGTGCTGACCGCCGGCGAGGTCGCCAAGCTCCTGCACATGCCGACAAGCACCGTCGAACATCTCGCCCGCCAGGGCACCTTGCCCTCGCGCAAGATCGGTCGCCGGCGGCTCTACGTTCGACAGCATGTCGAAGCCGTGCTGCTGGGCGATGGCGCAGGCCCCGAGGGCGGCTGATTTGAGTGCGTCGCAAGACGCTCTCGCTTTCCGCGAAAGCAAGAGCCCGACGACAGCGCGACCCGACGCCTCGTATTCGTCCCTTCCGGTCGCCTGCTCGGCCGTCGGTCGGACGCCTGCTCGGCCAGCAAAGCAGTCGTCACCGGACATTGGCATCTGGCCGCTACTCCGAGTTCCCCCCGCCCACGACGCCTCGCCGCAGGGCGCGCGCGATACTGCCTCTGGGTCGTCGGCGAACCTGGACCTCGTGCGCTCTGGCGCGTCATTGCCCTCCGTCACTCCGCGCGAGGAGCCGTATCAGCTCCGGTTCGCTGAGCGCCATCAGCATCTCCCCTGGTCCCGTCCGCCGGGTAGCGAGCCGCCCGAGGGGCGGTGCGTCGGGCCGACGTGCTGCATGGGAAAGCCGCGATCATGTATGCTCGCGAGATCCGGGGTCGTTTGTGAGCCTCGGGACTCGGGAGTGGGAGGGGATGGGGATGGCACGAATCGGGATGATCGTGGCTGGTCTGGCGTTTGTGAGGCCCGTCAGGAGGTTCGGGATCGCGCTCGCTGCGGTGCTGCTCTTGAGCGCGGCCATCACGGCGACGGCATCGGCTAGAGCACCTCAGTATCGCCGCGCGGCTCAACGCGCAGCGTCGGTGCGGGTTGTTCGGCCCATGGACACGCCCCAAGAGGCTCAGCTAAAACAGGAAATCAAAGGTCTGGCCGACATGATCGCCGAGATCCAGGCCCTGGACGCGAAGCTCCAAGACAAGATCTCTCGACTGCAGGCGCAGCTCCCCAGCTTGAACGCAACTATTGCAGCATTGACGGCACAGATAGGTGTGGCACGGACGTTCAGGGGACACAAGATAGCGGCGCTTGAGGCGTAGTGCTGCTGTCCAGTTGTAGGCTTGCCGCCACTTTCGCTCGGCTCTGAGGATCGCGAGGTAGATGAGCTTGGTCGCGGCTTGCTGGTCGGGGAAGTGTCCGCGGGTCTTGATGCTCTTGCGGATCTGGCGGTTGAGGTTCTCGATGCTGTTGGTCGTGTAGAAGCTCGGCGAAGATCGGCGGGCAGTGACAGGAACGGGGTGATGTAGGTCCAGCGCTCTCGCAAGGACGCGGCGATCATCGGGTACTTGGTGCTGAGAGCTCGTCGAACGACTCCAACGCGTGCTCGGCGGCCTCGGCGTTCACAGCGCGTAGACGGGCTTCAGCGCGGCAGCGACCTTCTTGCGGTCCTGGTAGGCGACGTAGCGCATGCTCGAGCGGATCTGGTGGACGATGCATGTCTGGACCCACGCTTGCGGGAAGACAGCCTCGATCGCCTCGGGGAACCCGGTGAGCCGTAGACGCAGCAGATCAGGACATCCTCAACGCCGCGGTGGTGCAGGTCGTTGAGCACCGCCAGCCAGAACTTCGCGCCCTCGGTCTCATGCCACAGAGCCGAGCGCCTCGCGCTCGCCTCGACGCTCACGCCGATCGCGAGGTAGCACGCGCGGCTCCGGACGCTGCGGTCCTCGCGGACCTTGACCATCAGCGCGTCGAGGTAGACGATCGGGTAGAGGCGCTGCAGCGGCCGGGTCCGCAAGCCTGTACGTAGGCGAGCACAGCGTCAGTGACGCGGCTGATCGTGTCCCGGCCGAGCGCAGTGGTGCCGTAGAGGCGCTGCAGGTGGCTCTCGATGTCGCGGACGACATGCAGCCGGCGTACAGGTCGAGGATCTTCTCGTCAAGCCCGGCTAGCCGAGTCTGGCGCTTGGCGACTAGCTGCGGCTCAAACGTCCATGACGGTCGCGGGGTCTTGACGTCGACTGGGCCGAGCTCGCTCTGCACAGTCTTTGCCGTCGACCCGTTGCGGACGTTCCCGGCGCTACCCGGAGGCGCCTGCCCCGGCGGGTAGCCGAGATGGTCGCTCAGCTGCGCTCCGAGCGCGGTCTCGATCACCCTCCCGGCGAGCTGGGTCAACAGCCCGCCGGCCCCGTGATCTCGCTCGCGTCAAGGCCCTTCAGCGCATCCTCGAGCTGCTCCCGCGGCAGCAGCCCGGCACGCCAAGCGGCTGCTCTTGCACACGAACCTCCCAAACTCCATGTAGCCGCCGCTTGCACGAAGCATATTGCACGCCAGGCGGACCTGCTCGATAAAGAAGAAGCAGCGATCAACGCGTTGATTGCATCGACGCAAGCAACCATCACGACAGTCAACACACAGATCACGGACGATCAATCGGCTCTTACTACCAATCAATCGACGGTACAAACACTGACGAGTGACCGCGATGCATTGATACAACAACTCCTGATCCTCGAGGGTAAATGACGACGGTCTAAAGGTCACAGAAGCTCACCTGACCGGTCGTCCCGCGTGGACGAAGGGCGCCCGGCACGGCCCACTACGGGCGATGGGAGAAATGGAGCGTGCCCCTTGGCTGCTGCTTCCGTCAGCGACGCAGGCGTGTGCGGAAGCTCGGCTCGGGCTATCGCGTTGGACGAGGTGCACTCGTCCGAGCGCCGGCTCCCCAGACTGCTCCTTTGCCATGGCTAAGCGATCGTCTCGCACGTGGTGGAGCGGACGCCTCAGTTTCGTCCGGAGCGCAACTGTCGGACCCGACGACCGGGGCGCCGGCTCTTGTGCGTAAACGTGCGCGACAATGGGTTTCGGTCGCCTGACCCGAGGCGCTCCGAGCCCGAACCGCCTCTCGTTAAATCCCACCGCACGCCAAGCCCGCTGTGAGCGGTGCGGAGGTCGAAGCTTCCGCGGCGCCGACGCCCGTTCGGTAGCCGGCGACCCGCCCGGGACCCTATTTCACGATCGTGAAGCTGAGCGTCTGCGCCTTCGAGGTCTGGCCAGCGGCGTTGGTGGCGGTGATCACGAGCGTGTAGCGCCCCGGCTTGAGCTTCCTCGACGCCGAGATCCGCCCCTGGAAGGAGACCTTGTTCGTGCCCGCGTGGGCGGCGAAGCTGAGCCTGCCCCGCGTCACGGTGCGCTTGCAGGCGCCCTTGTGGCGGTTCTTCTTGGTCTGGACGACGCACTTGCCCTTAACCTTGCGCCCGCCCACCCTCTGGGTGAAGGCGAAGCTAACGCTCGCGGGCTCATTCAGCGTGAAGGAGAAGCTCGTGCCGATCGGGGGCTTGTGCTTGCGGGTGAACGTGGCGAGCCTGTTGCCGAGGCGCCAGGTGGCGTTGGACTGGGTGGCGCTCGTGACACTGGGAGGGACGGGCGCGACGGGGCCGGGCGGTGCTGCGGCGACGCTCAGCGTCACGGTCGCCGGGCTCGAGCCAAGCGTGCCGTCGCTGGCGCCGTAGCTGAAGCTGTCGGGACCGGAGTAGCCGGCCGCCGGGGTGTAGAGCACGATCCCGGTTGCCTGGTTGACCGCCCCAAGCGTCCCGTGCGTCGCCGTGCCGTCGATTGCCAACGTCAGCGCATTGAGGTTCAGGTCGGTGCAGCTGAGCGGGATCGTCGTCGGTGTACCGGATGCGACGTTGCTCGCGAGCGCGACGCACGTCGGCGCGACCTCACGCGCGAAGCTCACCACCGCGTTGCTGGAGTGGGATGCCACGTAGACACTCGCGCCGTCGGGGCTGACCGCCACCGGGTACGGGGCGCTCAGCCCTTGGGTCTGGTTGCCCGCGCCGCACAGGCTCCCGCCGGTGTTCTCGATGCAGCCCGCCGACGTCAGCGCACCACCGGGCCCACGGTCAAAGCTCACCACCGCGTTGCTGACCGAGCCGGTGACGTAGACGCTCGCGCCGTCGGGGCTGACGGCTACCGAGTCCGCCCCGCTCAGCCCGGGGATCTGGTTGCCCGCACCGCACACGCTGCTGCCTGTCTCGATGCACCCCGCCGGCGTCAGTGCGCCACCAGCCCCGCGGTCAAAGCGAACCACCGCGTTGCTGAAGTAGGAGGCGACGTAGACGCTCGCGCCGTCGGGGCTGACCGCCACCGACTGCGCGCCTTCCAGCCCCGGGGTCTGGTTGCCCGCGCCGCACAGGCTGCCGCCGGTGTTCTCGATGCACCCCGCCGACGTCAGCGCGCCACCGGCCCCGCGGTTGAAGCGCACCACCGCGCTGCCGTGGTCGGACGCGACGTAGACGCTTGCGCCGTCGGGGCTGACCGCCACAGAGTCCGGGCCGCTCAGCCCTGGGGCCTGGTTGCCCGCACCGCACACCGGGCTCCCAGTGGTGTTCTCGATGCACCCCGCCGGCGTCAGCACACCACCGGGCCCACGGTTGAAGCGCACTACCGCGTTACTGCCTTCGGAGGTGACGTAGACGCTCGCGCCGTCGGGACTGACCGCTACCGAGTCCGGGGCGCTCAGCCCTGGCGTCTGGTTGCCCGCACCGCAAAGGCTCCCGCCGGTGTTCTCAATGCAGCCCGCCGGCGTCAGCGCGCCACCGGCCCCGCGGTTGAAACGCACCACCGCATCGCTGAGGGAGGAGGTTACGTAGACACTCGTACCATCGGGGCTGACCGCTACCGAGTCCGCCCGGCTCAGCCCCGGGGTGTCGTTACCCGCACCGCACACGCCCACGCCTAGGTTGGTGTTTTCGATGCACCCCGCCGGCGTCAGCGCGCCACCTGCCCCGCGGTCAAAGCGAACCACCGCGTTGCTGCCGGAGGTGACGTAGACGCTCGCGCCGTCGGGGCTGACCGCCATCGAGACCGGCTCATACAGCCCGGGCGTCTGGTTGCCCGCACCACACACGCTGAGGGTGTCCTCGATACAACCCAGCGGTGTCAGCCCGCCCAGCACCGGTGGCACCGCCCGCGCGAGCGGCGCCGCAAACAAGAACCCGGCGAGCACGCCCACCAACACCCAGCCCCGACGGGCCAGCGGCGACTTCGGTTTCCCGAGCGAAGTGACCAAGATCTACACCCTAGCCCCTAGCACCCGCGTGGGTTGCCAGCTGTGGACACGTCGGCAGCGGCGACAGCGAGCGGCAAACAGGGGACCATTAACGCTTCAAGATCGCAAAGCTCAGCGACCGCGGCGCGAAGCTCAAGCCGCACGAGGTCGCGGTGATCGTCAGCGTCGAGCGCCCGGACTTCCGCTTAAGCGCCGGAGCGCAAGCGCTGTGCGGAGACAGCGAGACGCTCGCATCGCTCCGTGAGCACGCGTGTCGGTGGCGTTGAGCCCATGCTCACCGACCTCGCTTCATTTGTGTGGAGGCCACTTCGCTTGGAGGCCGCCGATGCCGGACACCACCTGCCACATGTCGATCTCGCTCGACGGCTTCGTCGCCGGGCCGGACCAGAGCCGGGAGCCATCCGCTGGGGAAGCGCGGCAGGGAGGTCCATAGCTGGCGCTCGCCGGACCCGAACAGGACAGGGACCACGTCGAGCGTGAGCTCGTCGATCACTCCGGCGGCGAGCGCCTGACGGACAGTCGAGGCGCCGGCTGTTCGACGGAGTCGAGTCCCTCGGGTTCGAGCCGATCGAGGTGCTTCACTCTCCGCTCGCTACGCACATCCGGGTTGAGGAGATGGACGTCTCGGGGTTTGTGGGTGCTTATCTGCCGATGGTCATGGGCGTCCGGCGCATGATCCGGCGATGATGTTGGCGCTATTGCTCTACGTACTGCAAGGGTCAGCGCTCCTCGCGCGGGATCGAGCGCGCGTGCGTGGAGGATGTCGCCTACCGTGTGATCGCGGCCAACCAGGCCCCGACCACACGACGGTCGCGAGGTTTCGTCAGCGCCACGAGACGGCGCTGGCCGACCTGTTCGCTCAGGTGCTGGAGCTGTGCGCCGACGCCGACCTGGTGCAGGTCGGGGTGATCGCGATCGATGGGGCGACGCGGCCCTAAACAAACCATCAAGTGCTACCCGAGGGTGTTACCCAAACCCAAAATGTAGGTTGTGCTCCGCCGTGTTCGTCGCGCTGTTTAGCTGTTTAGGCCGTTTTGCAGGGAATTCATTGAGAGCCGGAGAGGGGTCTCGAACCCCTGACCTCCTGTTTACAAGACAGGTGCTCTACCAGCTGAGCTACTCCGGCGCGATCGCTGATGCTGAGGAACTGTAACGGCGTGACCACGGACGGTGTACTGCTTGCATGGAGCGGATCGTCCCAAATCGCGAGCAGCCGCCGGCGGCCGAGCAGGGCGTCGATCTCGGCGGCTTTCGCCGGCGCTCGCTGACGAAGGGCGTCAACCCGGTCATCTACTGGGTCCTGCGGCTCGTGCTGATCCCGTTCTTCCTCGTCTACTTCCGCCTGCAGCGGATCGGCCGCGAGCACCTGCCGCGCAGCGGCCCGCTGCTGCTCGCGAGCAACCACCGCAGCTTCCTCGATCCGTTCGTGATCGGAACGCTCGTCCGTCGCCCCGTCTACTACATGGCCAAGCGCGAGCTGTTCGAGAAGCGCTGGCAGGCATGGGTGCTGAATGCGCTCGGCGCGTTCCCGGTCGATCGCGGCACGGGCGACAGCGACGCGATGGCGACCGCGCGCGCGATCCTCGAACGCGGCGACTGCGTGGTCGTCTTCCCGGAGGGGACGCGCGTGCGCAAAGGGCCGCTCGGCGACCCCCGCCGCGGCATCGGGCGCCTCGCGCTCGAGACCGGCGCGCCGGTCGCGCCGGTGTCGGTGATCGGCAGCGAGGAGGTCCGCCGCGGCTGGCGCGTGCGCCCGCGCAAGGTCCGCCTGCGCGTCGGGCGGCCACTGCTGTTCCCGACCGTCGAGAACTGCTCGCCGGCGCTCGCGATGGGCGTCACCGAGCGCATCTGGGCGTGCGTGTCGCTGCAGTGGGAGTGGCTCGGCGGCGCGCCCGCGGTCGTGCAGACGTCGAGCACCGACGCGTCCGAGCGCGAGATCTCGCGCGCCGCCTAGGTGCCGTCGCCGGCGCGGGGGTAGGGTGCCATGAGTGGCCGAGCAACCGAGTCAGAAGCCCAAGGCGCAGCTCGACGCGGAGTTCTCAGAGCTCTATCGGGCGCACCTGCGCGACGTCTACAGCTACGCGTACTACCGCGTCGGCGACCATCACGATGCGGAGGACCTGACCGAGCAGACGTTCCTGCAGGCCTATCGCCACTTCGAGCGCGCCCAGCGCGAGTCGCACGGGCGGCCGCTGCGCCCGTGGCTGATCCGCATTGCCCACAACCTCGCCGCGAACCTCTACCGCGACCGCTCGCGCAAGCCGTCCTCGCCGATCGACGAGACGACGCCGCTGGCCGCGCCGCACACGACCGAGCAGCTGGTCGAGGGCCGCGACGAGCTCAGCCGCGTGCTCGACGGCGTGCAGCTGCTGCCGGACGACCGCCGCGAGGCGCTGATCATGCGCTTCGCGCTCGGCATGGACAATCGCGAGATCGCGCGCGCGCTCGGGCGCTCCGACGGCGCGACCAAGGTCCTGATCCATCGCGCGATCAAGCAGCTCGAGGAGATCGTCGGCGACCGTGCCGCGGCGAAGGGCGGCGCGCATGAGTGAGATGGCGCCGGCTTTGAGGGACTGCTGCGCGAAGCGCTCGCGCCCGTCGAGCCCCCGGCGGACCTCGGCGAGCGGCTGGAGAGCACGTTGACGAGCATCTCAGAGCTCGCGGCCGAGGAGCTCGAGGCGTGGGAGCTCTCGGCGATGCGCGACCCGCGCAACTGGGTGCGACCGGCGGCCGCGGTCCTCGCCGGCGGTGCAGCCGGCGCCGGGCTCGTGCTGCTCGGCGCGCGCCGCCGCGCGCAGCACTCCGCCTCGCCGTTTGACGGCGTGCGCGATGCGGCCGAGCGCGCGCTGCGCGACATCGAGCGCGAGACGCGCAAGCTGCTCGGCGATCGCTGAGCGAGCGGGAGCGCCGCGCGCGCCCAGCTAGGCTCTCCTGCCGATGGCCACGTGCTACCGCCACCCCTCGCGCGAGACCGGCGTCTCGTGCTCCAGCTGCGGGCGGCCGATCTGCCCCGACTGCATGACGACGACGCCCGTCGGGATGCGCTGCCCGGAGTGCTCCAGCCAGCGCACGAAGGTCGTGCGCATGCGCGCGATGACGAGCGTCCCGCGTGTCACCTACGCGCTGATCGCGATCAACGTGGTCGCGTTCTTCACCGAGCAGGGCCAGTTCACGATCAGCGGCTCGGGCATCTACGGCAAGGTGATCGAAGAAGGCGTGCTCTAGCGCGAGCCGGGATCTCGGTCGCACACCAGTACTGGCGGCTCGTGAGCAGCGCGTTCCTGCACGAGAGCCTGTTGCACATCGGCTTCAACATGTACCTGCTCTACCTGCTCGGGAGGATGCTCGAGCCGGCGCTCGGCTCGGTCCGCTTCGCGGTGATCTACTTCACCGCGCTGCTCACCGGCTCTTTCGGCGCGGTGTTCGCCACCGCCGCGCCGAGCCTCGGCGCCTCCGGCGCGATCTTCGGGCTGATGGGCGCGGCCGGTGATCGAGTTGCGCGGGCGCAGCTCAGCGTGATGGAGTCCGGCATCGGCGGGCTGATCCTGATCAACCTGATCTTCAGCTTCACGTTCGCCAACATCTCCGTCGGCGAGCACATCGGTGGCCTGTTCGGCGGCGCGCTGGCCGCGCTCGCGATCCGTGAAGCCGATCGCCGGCGGCTGCCCGCGCTCGGCTTCATCGCCTGCGCGCTGCTGTCCGCGGCCGCCGTGTTCGCGGCGATCGCCGTCTCGAGCTCGACCGCCAGCGGCATCGCCTGAGCGCCCCGCTCAGCTGCGTGTGCGCGCCGGCTCGAGTGCGAGCGCGCGCGCTCCCGCGGGCGCGTCGGCGAGCTGCCCGGGATGGAGGATGTGCCCGAGCAGCTCGAGACCGTCGATCAGCCGCGGCCCCGGCCGCGAGAAGTACGCCGATGCGTCGACCGCGACGATCCGGCGCGCGTTCAGCGCGGCGAGCTCGTCGCGGTGCCGGCCCCCTCGCGCAGCGCCCGCGGCGCGTCGTAACCGCACGGCATCACCACCACAACCTCCGGCTCGGCGGCCGCGAGCAGCTCCCAGGAGACGACCTGGGACGGTTCGCCGGCGAGCGCGAGCACGTCCTCGCCGCCTGCGAGCTCGATCAGCTGCGGCGTCCAGTGCCCGGCCGCGTAGAGCGGATCGAGCCACTCGAGCGCGGCCACGCGCACGCGCGGTTGCCCGCGCACGGCGAGCTTGACGCGGTCGATCCGCGCGGCCGCCTGGCGCACGAGCTCGACGCCCGCATCGCGGCGGCCGGTCGCCTGCGCGAGCGTGCGCACGTCGCCGAGCGTCTCGCCGAGCGTCTTCGGGTCGAGCGCGATCACGCGCGGGGGGCCCGGCAGCGTCTGCGCGAGCGCGGCGACCTCGTCGTAGGAGACCGCGCAGACCGGGCACAGCGCCTGCGTGACGATCAGCTCCGGCGCGAGCGCCGCGAGCGCGTCGTGGTCGAGCTGATAGATCGCCTCGCCGCGCAGCGTGAACTCGCGCACCGCCGCGTCGATCTCGCCGGCGCTGAGGCCGGCGGGGAGCATGTCGCGCGTGACGTGCGCGAGCGCCTCGGCAGCGGGCGGATAGTCGCACTCGTGCGTGACGCCGACGAGCTCCTCGCCGAGGCCGAGCGCGAACAGCAGCTCGGTCGCGTGCGGCACGAGGCTGACGATGCGCATCCCCAGACTGTACGTCGGCGGCGCTTGCGGCTAACCTCGATCGCGGATGGCGCGACTGGGAGATGAGGAGATCGAGCAGCGCCTCGCCGCGCTCGCCGGCTGGCAGCGCGAGGGCGAGGCGATCACGCGCGAGTTCAAGCTCGCCGACTTCGCCGCCGCGATCGAGCTGGTCGATCGCATCGCCGTGCTCGCGGAGGACGCGAACCATCACCCGGACATGCTCGTGCACGGCTGGAACAACGTCCGCCTGACGCTCTCGACGCACTCCGACGGCGGCCTCACCGACGCCGACTTCGCGCTCGCGCGCGAGATCGAGCGCCTCTCCTGAGCGCCGCGCGCCGGCCTCCCGTCCGACCCTCGCCCTTGCTAGGTTGAGGGCGTCGACAGCACGATGAACGACGACGAAGAAGATCTTCCCCGAAGTAGCTTGGCCCTCACGGGCCGCCTCGGCGACGGCTTGGCCGCCGGCAGCAGCGTCGACTCGCGCGGGGTCCCAGCACCCGCGTGAACGGCCTGAAGCTGATCCTCGCGGCGCTGTTGATCGCGATCAACGCGTTCTTCGTGATCGCCGAGTACGCGCTCGTGCGCTCGCGCCGCGCACGCCTGGAACTGCTGCGCGACGAAGGCGCGAAGGGCGCGTCGCTCGCGCTCGAGCAGCTCGGCAACGTCAACGAGTACATCTCCGCGGTGCAGATCGGCGTGACGATGACCTCGATCGGCATCGGCGCGCTCGGGCAGCCGGCGCTCGCCGACGTGCTCAAGGGCGCGTTTCCCAGCGCGGTCAGCGAGGGCGTCGCGACGGCGATCGCGGTGATCGTCGCGTTCCTGATCATCGCCTCGGCGCAGCTCGTCGCCGGCGAGATGGTGCCGAAGTTCTATGCGATCGACCGCGCCGAGGCGGTCGCGCGCCGCGTCGCGCGGCCGCTGCGCACGTTCAGCACGATCTTCCATCCGTTCATCGTCGCGCTGACCGCGGTCGCCGATCGCATCCTGCGCCTGCTCGGCGTCGACATGAGCCTGGAGCGCCGCGGCGGCTCCTCCGACGAGCTCAAGCGCCTGATCGCCGAGTCGCACGAGGGCGGGCACATCGACCCCGGCGAGGCGGGGATGCTCACCGGCGTCTTCCACCTGCACGAACAGGAGGCGCGCCAGGTGATGACGCCGATTCCCGCCGTCGTGACGATCGATGTCTCCCAGGACGTGCAGACGGCGCTGCAGCTGTGCGTCTCCAGCGGCCACACGCGGCTGGTCGTGACCGAGGACGACGACCGCGACAGCGTGCGCGGCCTCGTGCACGTCTCCGAGCTCGCCGGCCAGCTGATGACGGCGGGCGCGCACGCGCCGGTCGGGCCGATCGTGCACGACGCGCTGATCGTGCCCGAGACCAAGCCGCTCGATGACCTGCTCGCCGACCTGCAGCGCCAGCGCACCTCGATGGCGGTCGTCGTCGATGAGTACGGGCGCGTCGTCGGCGTCGTGACCGTCGAGGACATCATCGAGGAGGTCGTCGGCGAGATCGCCGATGAGACCGATCCGAGCACCGGCGAGATCCGCCGCCTGGCCAACGGCGACTGGTTCGTCCGCGGCCACGTCGCCGTCACCGATCTCGCCGACTACGGCCTCGACCTGCCGGCCGACAGCGACGCCTACAACTCGGTCGGCGGCTTCGTCTTCGCCGAGCTCGGGCGCCTGCCGCGCCGTGGCGACACCGTCAGCGCGGACGGCTTCTCGATCAGGGTCGAGTCGGTGCGCGACAACCGCATCGAGGCCGTGCGCATCCGCGAACGGCGCCCGCTGCCGCCGCGCGAGGGGCGCGACGGCGGCGAGGACTAGCTTTCGCGCCGCCGCGACGGCGTTAAACACGTCCGGCCCGCGGGGGGAGCGGACCGGATCGTGTGCACTGGGAGGAGGCGGGTCGTGCGATGCGACATTGACGTCGCATGGACAAGTATCGCCAGTTTGATGAATGGCAGCTAAAAGTCTCGTCAGCCGGGATAAATCTTGCGCGGGCGCCCGCGAAATGCCTGTCGCCGCGTGCCTGTGCGGCGCCTCAGTAGTCGTGAAACCCGCGCCCGCTCTTGCGCCCGATCGCGCCTTCTGAGACGAGCTGCTCGACGCGCGGCGGGATTGGCGCGCCGATCGTCTCGCCGATCGCCTTGGAGACGTCCAGGCCGACGAGATCGAGCAGCGCGAGCGGGCCCATCGGGTGCCCGGCGCCGAGGCGCATGCAGGTGTCGACATCGGTCGCGTCCATGCCCGTCTCTTCGATCAGGCGCACCGCGCTGAACAGATACGGGAACAGCAGGCGGTTGACGACGAAGCCGGGGACGTCCGGCACCTCGACCGGCGTCTTCTCGAGTTTCTCGCAGAGCGCGAGCGCGCGGCTGCGCGTCTGCTCGCTCGCGGCCTTCGGGAAGACGAGCTCGACGAGCTCCATCTTCGTGACCGGGTTGAAGACGTGCAGGCCGAGGAAGTTGTGCGGGCGCCCGCTCGCCTCGGCGAGCCGCTCGACCGACAGCGAGGAGGTCGTGCTGGCGAGGATCGCGTCGGCGTCGAGGATCGCGTCCAGCTCGCCCAGCAGCCCGGCCTTGACGTCGTGCTCCTCGACGACCGCCTCGACGACGAACGTCGCCTCGGCGAGCGCGGCGCTGTCGGTGACGATTTCGACGTGCTCGGGGTCGACCTCGACCTTGAGCCTGCTCAGCGTCTTTTCGACCGTCGCGCGGGCGCGGTCGGCCGAGCTCTCCGAGCGGGCCAGCAGCAGCACCGGCCCGTGGTGGGCCGCGGTCGCTGCCAGGCCGCACGCGATCGCGCCGCTCCCTGCGATGGCGAGACGTTTGCTCACTGTTCTCCCTCTGCTCTCTTCTCGAAGTTTGGGCTCGAAGGCCGTTGACTGACCAGTCAATCTATAGCCTGCGCACGGTAGAATATGGGTTGCAGGGTCAGGGCATTCTCTCGTCAGCCGCCCCGACCGTCCAGGAACATCCCGGGTTCCTCCAATAACCGCCGGGCCACACACCTTAGGAGACTCCTGACATGAGGCAATCAGAGGGCCGTGAAGTCGTCATCGTCGAGGCCGTGCGCACACCGATCGGGCGCGGGCACAAGGAGAAGGGCTACTACAAGGACATGCACCCGAACACGCTGCTCGGGGCCGCCTACACGGAGGTCATCAAGCGCGCCGCGATCGACGCCGCGGAGGTCGAAGACGTGATCGCCGGCTGCGTCTCGCAGTTCGGCGAGCAGGGGCTGAACGTCGCGCGCAACGCGTGGCTGCAGGCGGGCCTGCCGATCGAGACGCCCGGCACGACCGTCGATCGCCAGTGCGGCTCCGCGCAGCAGGCGGTCAACTTCTCCGCCGGGCTGATCGCCGCGGGCGTGCACGACGTGATGATCGGCTCGGGCGTCGAGCACATGGGCCACCTGCCGTTCTCCGCGGTCGCGCAGACGCAGGGCGAGTTCGGCCTCGCGTTCCCGCCCGAGCTGCTGGCAAAGCACAACATCGTCGGGCAGGGCCTCGGCGCGGAGATGATCGCCGACCAGTGGGAGATCCCCCGCTCCGAGCTCGATGAGCTCGCCGTGCGCTCGCACCGGCTCGCCCATCAGGCGACCGAGGAGGGCCGCTTCGAGCGCGAGATGGTGCCGATGACCGTCGACGGGCAGGCGCTCGTCACAGACCAGGGCATCCGCCCGGACACCAACCTCGAGGCGCTTTCGCAGCTGAAGCCGGCGTTCAAGCCGGACGGCAAGATCACCGCGGGCAACGCGTCGCAGATCTCAGACGGCGCGGCCGCGGTGCTGCTGATGTCGGCCGAGAAGGCCGCCGAGCTCGGGCTGAAGCCGCGCGCGCGGATCGTCGATCAGACGACCGTCGGCTGCGACCCGGTGAAAATGCTCGAGGGGCCGATCCCCGCGACGCGCAAGATCCTCGAGCGCAACAGCATGAAGATCGGCGACATCGACCTGATCGAGATCAACGAGGCGTTCGCGCCGGTCGTCGCCGCCTGGCGCCGCGAGCTCGATCCGGACATGGATCGCGTCAACGTCAACGGCGGCGCGATGGCGCTCGGACACCCGCTCGGCTCGACCGGCGCGCGGCTGCTGACGACGCTGCTGCACGAGCTCGAGCGCTCCGACAAGGAGGTCGGCTTCGTGACGATGTGCTGCGGCGGCGGGCTTGGCACCGCGACGCTGATTCAGCGCGTCTGAGGGGGTCTCCTCGCCTGATGTGTTCCGCCCGGCACACGTGCCGGGCGGCGGAGGGGCGCATGCGCCCCTCCGGGCCGGGCCGCATGCGGCCCGGCCTTCGTTGAGCACGGAAGTGAAAAGCGCTCGCTCGGTCCTGACCCTGCGCCGTTAGCGCCGCGGCAGCGTGATCTTCAGCTGCTTCGCGGCCGGCTTCCCGCCCGCGGGAGAGAAGGTCACGGTGATCGCCAGTGGCAAGGGCTTCTCCGCGGCCAGGGCCTTCCTGCCTGCCGTCGAGGGCTTGATGGTCAGCTCCACCGCGCCTGCCGTGACGGCTGCTCGAGCCGTGCCGAACGTGAACCGCGCCTTCTCGTGCCTGCGTTTGCCGTGCCTTCGCAGGACGATCTCGTGAGTCGCCGTGGCGCTGACGCTGACCGCGCCGCTACCGGGGAGGTCGAGCACGAGCGTCAGCGAGTCGCCGCGGCCGACGACCGGGCGCAACAGGGTGAAAGCGTCCGAGACGCTCGCCGGGGGAGCTCCCGCGGGCGCTTCCGCGGGCGCTTTGACGATCGGCGGCGTCCAGTTGATCTGCACCTGCGGGGCCGACCCCGCCGGTGCCGGAACGACGGTCTGGCCGCCGTGCGGCTGCAACGAGGAGCCGCCGCCTCCTCCGGCTCCCCGGCTCGTCCCGTTGCTCTCGCCGCCGGCGCCGCCGAACAAGCCGCCCCCGCCGCCGCCTCCGTTGCTGCCGGCCAGCCCGACGACGCCCCCTGCGCCGCTCCCGAGTTTGCCGTCGCACTCCCGTTCGGGGCACCCGCCGATGCCGCCTGCTTCCTGGCTTCCGGCGCCGCCGCCCACGACCGCGCTGACCGTGGCGCCGGCGCTGCCCGCGTCGCCACCTTCGCCGCCCGGCGATCCTTCGATCCCGTCGCCGCCTCCGCCGCCGCCGCCGGCCACGATCAGCCGCGAGAACAGTGATTCCGGCGTGTCCTCTTCGGGGCGTGAGATGAGCCGGACGTCCGAGGCCCCGCCGCCGCCTGTGCCTCCCTGGCCGCCGTAGCTGCCGCCGTTGAAGGCATGGGCGATACCGTCGAAGCTCGCGTCGGTTCCGGGGCCGCCCACCTCGACGTAGAGCGTCTGTCCGGGCAGCACTTCCAGATTGCCGGAGACCTCGGCGGGTGCGCCGCCGAGCCCGCCATAGGGCGCCAGAGCGTCCCCACCGGGCCCTCCGACGGCGAGCACGTGCACGCTCGTGACCCCCGCCGGAACGACGAACTCCTGTTGTGATCCCGTGTAGGAGAAGGTGGTCGTCGTCGCGCCGGCAGTCGTCGGCGCGCAGACGACCACGAGGATGCCCGCGAGGAAGGCCGCCCCTCGCCACGACCGCGGGCGCGGCGAGAGTGGATGTTTCTCAGTTCGGCGAACTGTCGGCAATCGAACTCCCGCGGAGAATCCTGCCACAGCGCGAGCGACAGGGTCAAGTGAGCTCGGCGGCGACGGCCGTCAGCCGCTCGGCCCGCCGCCGGTCCAGTCGACGGCGACGGGCGCGAGCGCGAGCAGCGCCGCCCAGGTCGCGGCGTCGGTCACGCCGCTTGCGGGGATCGCGTGCGCGGTCTGGAACGTGCGCAGGTTGGCGTTCGTCTCAGAGCCGAACGTCCCGGTCGTTTCCTGCGTCGGGATCGCGCTCGCGAGATGCTCCTGCATCCACAGCACCTGATCGCCCTTCGCGCCGATCTTCAGTTCCGGATAGGTCGTGTTCGGGGTCACGCTCGTGAGCGGCACGAGCGGGGCGGCGAGCGTGGCCCAGCCGCCGGCTGCGGTTTCCTGCCAGTCCCAGAAGGACGATCCGGTCGCGCCGTAGTCGACGGCCTCCTCGCGGAAGCGCAGCAGATCGGAGCTCGAGACGCCGCCGTAGGTCTGCCCGAGCGGGAAGATCGGGCGCGCGTAGATGCGGTTGGCGATGTACGTGTTCGCGTAGACGGTGTCGACCGAGACGCCGATGTCCTTCCAGTACATCTGCGGCGCGTTGTACTGCGCGCCGCCGGGGCCGAGGAACACCGAGTAGGGGAAGGAGGGGTGGTAGGAGACATACGGGAAGGACGCGAGCGCGAGCGGATAGTTCGCGCCGATCCGCGCGCGCAGTTCATCGATGTATGTCTGCGCGGCCGCGTAGTGGCCTTCGTACTCTGCCTCCGCGTCGATCACGAGGCAGTCGGCGCCGTTTGCGACGGCCTCGGCGCCGAGCGCGGCCTCGCCGGCGGGGTTGCTGCCGTAGACGTACTGCCAGGCGCAGACGCGCAGGCCGCCCGCGTGCAATTCGGCGACCAGCTGCGGCGAGAACTGGCTCCAGTAGTTGCTCGAGCCGTCGGAGCTCTTGATGAACAGCGTCGTCACGCCGGCGGCGTGCGCCTGCGCGACGATCGCCGCGACGCTGCCCTTGTCGGACTGGCTGACGTACCAGATCCACATGCCCTGCCCTTCGAAGGCGGTGCCGCCGACCGCGCCGACGCTCGCCGCGAGCGGTGTTTTCGGGACGGGCGGGTGCAGCGCATGGCGGTAGACGTAGATCGGCCCGTAGGAGCTCGTGTGCCGGCCGGCGCTGAGCAGCACCATGATGTGCCCCGAGTGCGCCGCCTTCGGGACGGTCACGACGAGGCCGGCGCTCGTCTTGCGCAGGTGCGATGCGGGCGAGACGCTGCTGATGCGCGCGCC
Organism: uncultured Solirubrobacteraceae bacterium; assembly: GCA_963827105.1. Classification (GTDB taxonomy): domain Bacteria; phylum Actinomycetota; class Thermoleophilia; order Solirubrobacterales; family Solirubrobacteraceae; genus Palsa-744. The sequence goes on from CAWHAB010000004.1 coordinate 84,560, forward strand.
GGGCGTTTTCGGGAACGCGACGGTCATGCCGACGCCGAGGCCGATGCCCTTCAGCAGCAGCGTGCCGTGCGTGGAGACCTGGTGGGGGTTCGCGCTGCAGTGTTCCGCGGGTACGCAGCTGACGCTCGTGATGCGCACGCTGGTCACGTGCGGCGCGGTCGGCGCGCCGCCCGCGGAGGTGCCGCCGGGGCTCGCCGCGCGCGCCGCCGGGGCGCCGCCGATGAGCACGCCGAGCGCCAGCGCGGCGAACGCTGCGATCAGAACCCTCGCGCGCGGGTGCGCGCCTGTGCCCGCCAAGACCACAAAACTCCCTTCGCGCCGAACGACGACTCAGTTCACGCCGGAGGACTCTCCACGCCGACCAACAGAATCCGACGTTACCGACTCTTCCAGTGCAAACGTAGAAGCGGCAGAGAAGTTGCGCTCGACCCTAGGGTGGCACACAAGCGCGGCGAGGCGTCCCGCCCCGCCCGCATGAGGCGCGACTCAGCCCCAGCGGAAGCCGAGCGGCGCGGGCGCCGGCGCGAGCGGGCTGAGGGGCAGCCCGGCGGCCGGCTGCGGCAGGTTGAAGGCGCTCGGCGCGACGTCGTTGGGCGCGTCCGCGTGGAACAGCGAGGCCAGATACTGGTTCTGCCCGCGCCCGACGCCGAGCTCGAACTGGCCGCCGCCGTAGTTGCCGATGCCGTGCGCGGCGCAGTAGTCATAGGCGTCGAGCAGGCTGCGTACGCCGCCGAGGCGCGAGGGCTTGATGTTGACCATCTTCGGCGGGTAGGGCAGCGCCTCGATGTCGGCGATCGAGTGGATCGGCGCGTCCCAGGAGAAGCGCTCGCGGCTGCCGGCGAGGATCGCGTCGGTCTCGGCGGTCAGCTTCGGGTCCTCGATCCACGCGTGCGGGAACGCCTCGATGACGCGGCGGTAGAGCACCGGGTCGGCCCCCTGGTCGACGATCGAGCCGGAATAGTGGCCCTTGAAGTCGACCGAGTCGACCGCGCCCGTCGCGAGCAGTTCGGCGATCAGCGGCTCATCCCAGGAGCTCGTCGGGTCGAGCTTGAAGCGCAGCGACGGGTAGAGCTCGAGCCACGCGCGCAGGTGATCGAGCGTCGGCGGCTCGCCGAGGCGCAGCGAGACGACGAAGCGCACCGGCGCGGGCTCGCGCCCAAGCGCGTCGTGCAGCGACAGCTCCGCCTGGCGCAGCGCGAGGTCGAGTGCGGCCGACTCATATGCCCAGCGGCGATACAGGCGCGATACCTCACGCTGTGGCTCCTCGGGAAACAGATCGAGGGCGCCGATGCGCTCGCAGAAGTCGCCGAGCGCGAAGCGCCCGGCGAGCGGGAGCGCCGGGCCGGCGGCCTGCAGGATCTCCTGGTCGACGGCGTCGTAGGTGACGTCCTCGCCGAGGCCCTCGCTGTCGCCGCCGCGCAGGTGGATGACGGTCGACTTGCGCTCGAACTCGCTCGAGACGCTCGCCTGCAGCGGCTCCAGCGCATAGCCGTCGATCTCGAGCGGCAGCTCGGCGAGGCGCGCGAACGCGCTCATGCGCCCGCCTCCGTTTCCAGGCGCGCGACGAGCTCATCGAGGCGCAGCTCCTCGAGCGCGTTGCCGACCGCCGTCAGCTCGGCGGCGCACAGCTCGATCAGCATCTTGCCCTCGCTGACCAGCGTGAGCGTCTCCTCGAGGCTCGCCTCACCGGAGTCCAGGCGCCGGATGATCTCCTCGACGCGCGCGGCGGCCGCCTCGTAGCTGAGCTGCTCGCCGGCGGCCGGATCGGCGCCCTGGTCGGGTGCGCCGCTCATCTGCGCACCGTCGCCGCGAGCACATCGTCGGCGAACTGCACACGCAGCTCGCCGGCCGCGCGCGCGGCTGCCGCCGTCTCAAGCGGAGCGCCGTGCGGCGACTGCACGAGCGCGTAGCCACGCTCGAGCGTGCGCTGCGGGTCGTGCCCGGCGAGCGCGAGCGCGAGGCGCTCGAGCTCGCGCGGGCGCCGCTCGCGGCAGTCGCGCAGGGCCGAGCTCGCCTTGCGCTCGAGCACCAGCGCGCGGCGCTCTGTCAGGCTCCGCTCGGCGGCGGCGCGCCGGCGCGAGCCGGCGCGGATCTCGCGCAGCTGCTGGTGCAGGCGGCCGCGCTGGCGCTGAAGCTGCGCGGCGGGCGCGCGCGAGAGCTGCGCGAGCCGGCGGGCGCGCGTGAGCACCGCGCGGCGTCCGTGCTCGCGCAGGCGCTTGGCGGCGAGCGCCTGCCCGGCCTGTGCGAGCAGCGCGCGGCGTCCGTGCTCGCGCAGGCGCGTTCGCCGCGGCGAGCTGCGCGCTGCGTGCGCGCGTGCAGTCCACGCCGACCGCCGCCTCGGCGGCGTGGGTCGGGGTCGAGCAGCTGACCGCGGCGACGTCGTCGAGCAGCGTGCGATCGGTGTGGTGTCCGACCGACGCGATCACCGGCAGGCCGAGCAGTGCGACGGTGCGGCAGAGCGTCTCATCGGAGAAGCACAGCAGGTCCGTCAGCGAGCCGCCGCCGCGCGCGACGATCACCGTCTCGACGCGCGCGACCGCGGCGAGGTCGCCGAGCGCGCGCACGATCGCGGGTGCGGCATGGCGATCCTGGACGGGCGTGAACGCCCACACCAGCCGCCCCGCCCAGCCGCGCCGCGCGAGCGCGGCGAGCACGTCGTCGCGTGCCTTGCCGCCCTCGGCGGTGATCACGCCGATCGCGCGCGGCAGCTGCGGGCGGTGCAGTCGCCGCTGGTGCTCGAGCAGGCCCTCGGCGTCGAGCTGGCGGCGCAGGCGCTCGATCCGCGCGAGCAGATCGCCCTCGCCGGCCATGCGCAGATCGAGTACCGCGAAGGAGAACCCCGGCGAGGAGGTCGCGCTGCCGGCGTAGTAGTCGCAGCCGCCGGCGACGACGACCTGCATGCCCTCGCGCGGCGCACCGCCGGCGCGCGCGGTCATCGCCTCCCAGTCCTTCAGCCAGGCGCTGCACGGGATCGCCCCGGTCGCGTCGCGCAGCTCGAAGTACACGCGGGCGCGCGAGGGGCGCAGGTTGACGAGCTCGCCCATCACCTGCACGCGCGTGAACGAGCGCAGCTTCAAGCGCAGCGCGGCGGCGTACTCGCCGACCGGAAACGGCCCGGCGAGCGTGCTGTCGGGAATGCCCGTGGGGGTGCGCCCGGCGGGGGAGAAGAGCGATGACACCCACTGCAGGATAGGCGCTAGGATCGACGCCAATGCTGCGCGGCGAACCTCGGCCCAGCTCCTAGGCCGGCGCGATGGCGAAGCGCAACACGCCCCGCCGCGGGCGCTCGCGCAAGCAACGCCCGCGCGGGCAGGGCGCGCAGGCGGGCGCGGCTGCGCCGGCGCCGGTGAAGAGCGCGCCGCAGGCGCGCCCGCGCCCGCGCAGCCGCGAGCGCGCGCGGGGCGCTGCCGGCGATCAGCGCCCGCAGGCGCCGTGGCATCCATGGCCGCTGTCGGAGCTGCTGATCCTGGTCGGCGCGATCGGCACCGTGGTCGGCGTTTCGCGTCTCAAGCACGGCGGCGTCGCAAGCGCCGGGCCGGTGCTGGTCGCGGGCATCGCGGCGGTCGCGATCGGCACGCTCGAGGTGACCCTGCGCGAGCACCTCAGCGGCTACCGCGCGCACACGCTGCTGCTCGCGCTGATCCCGGCGATCGCGCTGCACACCGTGCTGATCGTCGGGCTGAGCGCGTTCATCGCGGTGCCGCGCTGGGTCAACATCCCCGTGCTCGCGCTCGACGGCGCGCTGTTCGCGTTCCTCTACAAACTGCTGCGCGCGCGCTTCCTCGAGGCACGGCGCGTGCGGCTCTACGGCGCCGCCCGCTGAGGCGGCTCAGGCCGGGCTCGCGCCGGCGCCGAGATCGAGCGACGGCAGCGGGCGCTCGCCCTCGTGGGCGCCCTCGCCGCGCGTCTCGCCGGCGATGCCGAGCTGCTCCAGGCGGGCGATCTCGCGCTCGCCTTCGACGCGCGCGGGGTGCTCGGCGGGCAGCCCGGCGATCAGTTTCGCGATGCGGTTGCGCAGCTGCAGCGCGAAGTGCGGGGTCGAGGCGCCCATCAGCTGGCGCACATCCTCGACGCCGACATCGTCGCTGCTGTGCTTGCGCTGCAAACGGCGGGGATCCTCGGCTTGGCTCAAGTTAGCCTCTGTTGCGGTTGCCTATTCGACCTGCGAGACAGCTGGTTCTTCTGAAGTCGGCTGCTTGCTGGGGCTGATCTCCAGCAGCGCATCCAGTTCGGACTGCGTGACGGCCGAGATCGCCGCTTCATCGCCGATCAGCCAGCCGTGATTGTAGACGCCCTTGTCGGGACGGAATTCGGGGGAGGAGTTGTACGCGGGCTGGATGTCGCCGAGATACGCGGCGAGCTGCGCGGGAATCCGCGTGGGGCTTTCCAGCAGCAGCAGCGGGCCGTAGTCGGCGCTCGCGGAGAGCAGCGCCGATCCCGGCCCGTCGAGCGGCCGCGCGGCGTTCGCGAACACGAGCCCGTGGCCGGGTTCTTTGATGCCCCAGCCGAACGTGCCGTCGGTGAAGCGCGCGATCGCGACCGCGTTCGCGGCGACGGGTTCGGCGGTGGTGCTGCTCGGGGCGGAGATCGTCGTGACCGAGCCGAAGTGGCGCAGGGCGGCGAGCGTCGCGCCGCTGAGCCGGGCCGGGTCGATCACGTAGATCGAGGGCCGGTGCAGGCCGGCGAGCGCCTCGGCGGTCGCCTTCGGCACGTGCGTCGGACCGGCGAACAGGATCGGCGCGCCGCTCTCGGCGGCGAGCCCGGCCGCCGGTGTCGTCATCGCCGGCGCGGCGTTCGCGGGCACGACGATCACCTGGTGCGGCGGGCTCGTGCCGTCGGCGCTCAGCAGCAGGCGCTCGACGGCCGCGCCGGTGCTCGCGGCGGCGTTCGTCGCGGCGGCGAGCGCGGCTGAGCTTCCCGCGGCGCCGGCCGGCACCGCGGTGGGCGCGATCGCGAGCGTGCGCGCGAGCAGGCCCGCCGGCACGCTCGCGGTCGTTCCGATCCGCACGACCTGCGTGCCGCCGAGCGCGGTGGAGCCCTGCGGGTGCATCGCTTCGAGCGTCAGCCTGCTCACTTCGGGCAGGCTGTTGCCTTCGCTGTAGAGGATCGGCGCGCCCGTCGGCGCGCTCGCGAGCGACGCCGCGGCGAGCGCGGCCGGCCAGTTTCGTTCGTCGACGAGCAGCACCAGCGCGGGCCGCGTCGCGCTCGTCAGGCCCGGGTAGACCGTGCGCGCGACCGATGCCGCGTCGGTCGCCTCGTCGGCCCCGCCGAGGCGCGTCGTGTTGCGCGTGCTGACGCTCACCGCGCCCTGCCGGCTGAGCGGCGCGATCGTGTGCGAGGGCCCGCTCGTCGTCGCCAGTTCGGCCGTCTTGCCGCAGCCGGCGAGCAGCGCGGCGAGCGCGAGCGCAAGCCCGCTCAGCAGCAGGCGTTGGCGGACGGCTGGCATTGCGAGGACACTAGCGAGCATGTCGGAGCGCGATCGGCGCGCCGGCCCGATCGACCCCGGAGCTTGCGCTGCGCGGAGCGCTGCGGCGTCGGAAAATCCCGGGATTTGCGGGAAAAACATGCGAGCGAGCATGCACGCGCCACATCCGTCGTCGGACTTTGCTAGCGTGCCGCAATCGAAATGAACGCCGAGTCCCCGGCCAAGTGTCGGGGAACGGGGGACCCAGATTGTTGGGGCGAACTCCACGGTAGGACCGTGGGAGCGCAGGCTCTTTCAGCGCTAGCCCGTCAGCTAACCCCGCAGGCCAAGGAAAGAGGTTGTTGTTTTGCGTTTTCGTTTGCTGAGTGCGGTTGTGTGCATCCTGACCGTCGTAGCGCTTGATTCATCGACAGCCCTCGGCGCCGACACAGGCGGCGCGGTCGCCTCACCGACGGCGCCCGCGACGACACCCGCAAGCCCGGCGAAACCGCTGATCCACCTCGACCCGGTGACCGCGAAGACGCCGAAGCTGACGTACACCGGCCCGGTGTATGAGAAGACGACGAGCGGCGAAGTCGTCCCCTACCAGCCGGTGCTCGTGACGAGCACCCCGACGAGCCCCGCGGCGGACCCGACGGGCGGCAGCCCGGTCGGCGTGACCGCGACGAGCACCCCCACCAGCACCGCGGCGAAACCCGAGCTGCTCGTGCCGGGCACGCTGGCCCGCTACGTCAACGGCCAGGCGGCCGCGCCGATGTCGGTTCCGGCGGCGGTCCAGGAGATCATCTGGGCGGGCAACGACCTGATCGGCCTGCCCTACATCTACGGCGGCGGCCACGCGTCGTTCAGCTCCCCCGGCTATGACTGCTCGGGCACCGTCTCCTTCGCGCTGCACGGCGCCGGCCTGCTCAGCTCGCCGGAGGACTCCGGCGAATTCGAAACCTGGGGCTCGCACGGCGCCGGGCGCTACGTGACGATCTTCGCGAACGGCGGCCACGCGTACATGACCGTCGCGGGGCTGCGCCTCGACACGAGCGCGGCGAACGACCCCTCGGGCCTGCAGGGTCCGCGCTGGCGCCCGCTGCGGCCGGCCAACGAAGGCTTCGTCGTGCGCCACCCGCTCGGGCTCTGAGCCGTTCGCTCGTGCCGGTCGGCTAGGCTTGGGAGCTGCTGGCCGATCTCCGATCGGTCACCCCGAAGAACAGCAATAGGAGGATCAGATGGCCGGCCTGACCGGGCGCATGTCAACCGTCGTGAAGGCGAAGGTCTCGAAACTGCTGGACCGTGCCGAAGACCCGGCCGAGACGCTGGACTACAGCTACCAGAAGCAGGTCGAACAGCTGCAGAACGTCAAGAAGGGCATCGCCGACGTGGTCACGGCGAAGAAGCGCCTGCAGATGCAGGAGACCTCGCTGCAGAAGAGCGTCGTCAAGCTCGACACGCAGGCCCGCCAGGCGGTCGCCGCCGGCCAGGAGGACCTCGCGCGCACGGCGCTCGAGCGCAAGAACGTCGCGCAGACCGAGCTGCAGGGGCTCGATACGCAGGTCACCGAACTCGAAGAGCAGCAGCAGCGCCTGACCGACTCCGAGCAGAAACTGCGCGCGAAGATCGAGGCGTTCCGCACCAAGAAGGAGGTCATCAAGGCGCAGTACTCCGCCGCCGAGGCGCAGGTGCGGATCTCCGAGGCCGCGACCGGCGTCGGCGAGCAGATGGCCGACGTCGGCCTCGCGATGCAGCGCGCGGTCGACAAGACCGAAAACATGAAGGCGCGCGCCGACGCGGTCTCCGAGCTGGAATCGGCGGGCACGTTCGATGACATCACCGCGCTCGGCTCCGGTGAAGACGACATCGACCGCCAGCTCAAGCAGCTCTCCAGTCAGCCGGCCGTCGATGACGAGCTCGCGAAGATGAAGAGCGAACTCGGCGCCGGCGCGGGCGCGCCGCAGCTGGCCGCACAGAGCGAGGCGCCGCCGGAGGCGGCCGCGGCGGACACGGGCGAGCAGCCGGGCGAAGGCGGCGCGGCATGATCGTGCGGATCTCCGGCGAGGACCAGTACGAGCTTCCCGACAGCGAGCGCGGACGCCTCGGCGAGCTCGAGAAGAACGTCGTCGCGATCGTCGAAGGCGGCGACGGCGAGCGCTTCGACGATGCGTACGGAGCGCTGCTCGAGTACGTGCGCAGCCATGGCACGCGCATCGGCGACGATCAGATCGAGAACTCCGAGGTGATCCTGCCGCCGAGCGATCTGACGTTCGCGGAGGCCGGCGAGGAATTCACCGGCGAGGGCCTGATCCCGGACTAGTGACCTGACTCAGGTCACTACGCGGGGTCGTCCTCGGGCTTCAGCCGCTTGCGGCCCTTGTGGTCGCTTCGCCCGGTGCCGATGCACTCGCGGCAGACGATCCATTTGGCTGCCTGGCCGTCGCCGGACCAGGCTGTCCAGCCGGCGCCGCTGCAGGTCGTGCAACGGTCCTTCTCGGCGATCAGACGGTCTCCCTGGGCCATGCGCGTAGCCTACTAGGGGAGCTCAGATCGGGATGCCCCACAGCGGGAACCAGTGCTCGACCTCGGGCTCGATCGGCAGCTCGGAGGCGAGCTGTGCCTTGAGCTGCAGCTCGCGTTCGGTGGAGTGCTCCTGCGCGGCTCCGGCGACGGGCACGAACGGGTACCACTTGCCGCGCTTGTAGTTGTAGATGAAGTAGATGCGCTGCTGCTTTGCGTCGGCGAAGGCGAACACCGCGCACAGCAGCCGCTCGCCGTGCCCGTCGGCCTCGATCGAGTCGGACACGGCGTTGATGCCGACGGCGAGGTCTTCGACGCTCGGCGCGCCGTCGGGGCTGCGCAGGATCATCCAGCGGTAGCCGTAGCTGTCGTCCTGGCCGGAGACGCTCGTGCCGCTGTCGCCGCCGGTCGCGGTGACGAGCTCTTCGGTTTCCTTGATCGTCGCTTCGAACTCGCTCGTCGCGAGCGCCTGAAAGACGATCGCGGCGCTGCCGAGCGAGTCGATCTCGTGTTCGCTCTGCAGCGCGACGTACGCGGTCGAGATCGCGAACATGCGGTCGGGCGCCGGTCCCTTGACCTCGTGGCGGCCGGTGAGGATGTCGCGCAGGCCCACGTCAGGCGGCGTGCTGCAGCTGGGACTCCAGGCGCTCGAGCGCGGCGAGGCGCTGCTCGAGCGGCGGGTGGTCGGCGAAGATGTTCATCAGCGAGCGCTTCGTGCGCGCGGGCAGGATGAAGAAGGCGCTCATGCCTTCGGCCTTGCGCAGGTCTTCGCTCGGCACGCGCTCCATCGTCGAGCTGATCTTCAGCAGCGCCGAGGCGAGCGCGCTCGGGCGCCCGGTGAGCACGGCCGAGCCGCGGTCGGCGGCGAACTCGCGGTAGCGCGAGAGCGCGCGCAGCAGCAGGAACGAGATCGCATAGACGAGCACCGAGACGATCAGCACGAAGAAGATGCCCTCCTCCTCTTCGTTGCTGCCGCGGCCGTAGCCGCCGCCGAAGCCGCCGCCGAAGAACAGCGTGAACTGGGCGATCATCGAGGCGAGTGTCGCGAAGAAGCTTGCGAGCGTCATCACCATCACGTCGCGGTTGATCACGTGCGTGAGCTCGTGGCCGATCACGCCTTCCAGCTCGGCGCTCGAGAGCAGCTCGAGGATCCCGCGCGTGGCGGTCACCGACGCGGACTTCTGCGAGCGGCCCATCGCGAACGCGTTGGGCATCGAGGTCTCCATCACGCACACGCGCGGCTTCGGCAGATCGGCCTGCAGGCACAGGCGTTCGACGATCCCGTGCAGCTCGGGCTCCTGCGCGGGCGAGACCTCCTTGACGCCGAGCGTCGCCATCGCGATCTTGTCGGAGCTGTAGAGCTGCACGATCAGCAGCGCGAGCGCGACGATCACGATCACGCCGGCGGCTGCTCCGGCGGCGATCAGCGCGCCGACGAACACGACGTAGACGAGGCCGAGCAGGAACATCGTCAGCAGCATCCGTGCCTGCAGGCCGGTGTCCCTGCCAAAGCTCGATCGCGACTTCGCCATGCAGTGGATTGTCGCAGAAGGACCTAGCGGTGCCCTAAAGTTCGCTCGCGACGACATGCCCTCTGTGCTCCTGCCATGAAGCCCGAAATCGAAGTCCTCGGCATTTCGATCAAGACGTTCGGAGTCTGTTTCGCGCTCGGCTTCCTGGCCTGCGGCGCGCTCGTCGCGCGCCGCCTGCGCGAGCTCGGCAAGCCGGTCGACTGGGCCTATGAGATCGTCTTCGCGGCGCTGCTCGGCGGCGTCATCGGCGCGCGCGGCTACTACGTCATCCAGAACTACGATGAGGTCAAGCACAGTCTGCTGAAGAACCTGTTCTCGGGCTCGGGGCTCGTCTGGTACGGCGGCGTGATCGGCGGCGCGATCGGCGTCGTCGCGTGGATGAAGTGGCGCGACACGCTCGAACTGCGGATGTTCGACATGTGCGCGACGGCGCTCGCGCTCGGCTACGCGATCGGGCGCATCGGCTGCCAGGTGTCGGGTGACGGCGACTACGGGATCCGCTCGAAACTGCTGACGTCGATGGGCTATCCGCACGGGACTGTGCCGACGCCGCCGGGGGTGACGGTGCTGCCGACGCCGATCTATGAGACGGTCACGATGGCGCTGTTCGCGTATCTGCTGTGGTGGCTGCGCGATCGCGTGCGCCCCGGGGTCGTGTTCGCGCTGTACCTGCTCGGCAGCGGTCTCGAGCGCTTCCTGATCGAGTTCATCCGCCGCAACAAGGAGGTCGTCGCGGGGCTGACCGCGCCGCAGCTCGAGAGCATCGGGCTGTTCGTGATCGGCTTCGTGTGGCTCGCGCTGATGATGCGCCGCGGCGGCACCGCGGCGCTGCGCGTGGCGAGCGCCTGACGGCGGCCGTTCGACGGGCTTCGGAGCCGGCACGCGATAATCCCCGGCGATGCCCACCGACACGCTCCTCTCCGATGTCTTTCCGCTCGGCAGCCGGCTCAACGATCTCGGCCGGCTGGAGGTCGGCGGCTGCGACGCGATCGAGCTCGCGCGCGAGTTCGGCACGCCGGCCTACGTGGTCGCCGAGGATGACCTGCGCGCGCGTGCACGCGCGTTCGTGGCCGCCGGGCGCGATGCGGGCCACGAGGACTTTCACGTCGTCTTCGCCTCGAAGGCGTTCCCGTGCACGGCGGTGCTCGAACTGTTCGCCGCGGAGGGGCTGTGGTGCGATGTCGCCTCCGCGGGCGAGCTGCACCTGGCGCTGAACGCGGGCTTCGACCCCGGGCGGATCGTGCTGCACGGCAACGCCAAGTCGGAGGGGGAGCTGCGCAGCGCGCTCGAGCGCCGCGTCGGGCTGATCGTGGTCGACAACTTCGACGAGATCGACCGGCTCGAGCGGCTGCTCGCGGACGGCGCGCTCGGCGCGGACGCGGCCGGCGGCGCGCAGGCGGTGCTCGCGCGCGTCACGCCGGACGTGCGCGGCGACACGCACGAGAAGATCTCGACCGGCCAGGCGGACTCCAAGTTCGGCTTCGCGAGCGCCCAGGCCGGCGAGGCGCTCGCGCGCCTGGCGGCAATCGACGGTCTCGCCCTGCACGGTGTGCACGCGCACATCGGCTCCCAGCTGCTCCAGCTCGATCCGTTTCGCGCGGCCGCGCGGGAGCTGATCGAGCTCGGCGAGTTCCCCGTCTGGGATCTCGGCGGCGGCCTCGGCGTGCGCTACCTCGCCGAGCAGCCGCAGCCGCCGACGATCGAGCAGTACGTCAGCGCGGTCATCGCCGCCGCGCGCGAGGCACGCGGCGGCGATCGGCGTCTGCTGATCGAGCCCGGCAGGTCGCTGAGCGCGAACGCGGGGGTCACGCTGTACACGGTCGAGAGCGTCAAGCAGAACGTCTCGCGCTGGGTTGCGGTCGACGGCGGGATGTCGGACAACCTGCGCCCGATGCTCTACGGCGCGGCCTATGAAGCGCATGTCGCCGACCGCTTCGGCGGCGCGAGCGAATGCGTGCTCGCGGGCAAGCACTGCGAGTCCGGCGATGTGATCGTGCGCGATGCGCGCCTCGATCACCCGCGGCCGGGCGACATCGTCGTGACGCCCGCGACGGGCGCCTACGGCTATGCGATGGCGAACAACTACAACGGCGTGCCGCGCCCGCCGGTGATCTTCTGCAGGGACGGCGACGCGCGCGTCGTCGTGCGGCGCGAGAGCCTGGATGATCTGAGCGCGCGCGACGTCGGGCGGCAGGGGGGGTGAGCGCGATCGGCAGCGACGGCTCGCCGGCCGCGAGCCCGTTCAACGTCGGCCTGCTCGGCTGCGGCACGGTGGGCTCGGCGTTCGCGGTGCTGCTCGAGGAGCGCGCCGCTGAGATCGCCCGCTTCAACGGGCGCGCGCCGACGGTCAGCGGCGTGCTCACGCGCACGCGCGGAGACTTCGCGGAGATTCTCGCGGGCGCCGATCTGATCGTCGAGGTGATGGGCGGGATCGAACCGGCGCGCGAGTACCTGCTCGCGGCGATGCGCGCGGGCAAGGACGTCGTCAGCGCGAACAAGCAGCTGCTCTCCCAGCACGGCGAGGAGCTGTTCGAGACCGCGCGCGCACGCGGTGTCAAGTTGCGCTTCGAGGCGGCCGTCGCGGGCACCGTGCCGGTCGTGCGCGTGCTCGAGGAGTCGCTCTCGGCCACGCCGATCGAGCGCATCCACGGGATCGTCAACGGTACGACCAACTTCATCCTCACCGAGATGACTGGCGGCTCGAGCTATGCGGAGGCGCTCGCCGAGGCGCAGCGCAGCGGCTACGCCGAGGCCGACCCCAGCGACGACGTCAGCGGCCGCGACGCGGCGGCGAAGATGGCGATCCTCGCGCGCCTCGCGTTCGGCAGCCCGGTGCATCTCGATGACGTCGCCTATGAGGGCATCGAGCATCTGCACAGCGACGACCTCGCGTACGCGCGTGAGCTCGGCCTCGGCCTGAAGCTGATCGGCACGGCCGAACGCCGCCACGGCGGGCTCTCGGTGCGCGTGCATCCGGCGTTCCTGTACTCCGGGCATCCGCTCGCGAGCATCTCCGGCTCGTTCAACGCCGTCACGGTCGAGTCCGAGACGATCACCGAGATCACGCTGTCGGGGCCCGGAGCCGGCGGTCGGCAGACCGCCAGCGCGGTTCTCGGCGATGTCGTCAGCGTGATGACCGGCGGCGCCCGGCCGCCGGCTCCGCCGCTCGCGATCCCGCTGATCGAGGACGTCGAGAGCGCCTTCTACCTGCACCTCGACGTCGCCGACCGCCCGGGCGTGCTCGCCTCGGTGACGCAGGTCCTCGGCGAGCATGATGTTTCCATCAAGTCAGTCGTGCAGCGGGGCATGGGCGAGCACGCGCGGCTGGTGATGGTCACCCATCCGGTGCTCGAGTCGAGCATGCGCGCGGCGATCGGACGCGTCAGCGAGTTCGACTTCGTGCGCTCCACGCCGCGCACAATCCGCGTGATCGAAGAGGAGTTCGTATGAGCGAGGTCAGGATCGACATCCCGAGGGTCAAACTGCCGCGGATCGAGGGCACGCCGCGAACCGGGGCGCATGTGCCGCTGATCGAACGCTACCTCGCACGCCTGCCGTTCGCGGCCGGCGATCCGCTCGTCAGCCTGCAGGAGGGCTCGACGCCGCTGTTGCGCGCGCCGGTGCTCTCGGAGATGGTCGGCGCGACCGTGCGCCTGAAGCTCGAGGGCGCCAACCCGACCGGCTCGTTCAAGGATCGCGGCATGACCTGCGCGGTCTCCGCGGCCGCCCGCGACGGCGCCAAGGCCGTGATCTGCGCCTCCACCGGCAACACCGCCGCGAGCGCCGCCGCCTACGCGGCGCGCGCCGGGATCACCTGCGCGGTGATCGTGCCCGAGGGCAAGATCGCCCAGGGCAAGATGGCGCAGACGCTGATGCACGGCGCGCGCGTGATCTCGCTGAAGGGCAACTTCGACCAGGCGCTGACGCTCGTGCGCGAGCTGACCGAGTCGCAGCCGATCGTGCTCGTCAACTCCGTCAACAACTTCCGCATCGAAGGCCAGAAGACCGCGGCCTTCGAGATCCACGAGGGCCTCGACGGTGGCCTTGAAGCGCTGTTCATCCCGGTCGGCAACGCCGGCAACATCACCTCCTACTGGCGCGGCTTTCAGGAGATGGGCGCGGCGCCGAAGCTGTTCGGGTTCCAGGCCGAGGGGGCCGCGCCGCTGGTCGAGGGCAGGATCATCGAGCACCCGGAAACGGTCGCGAGCGCGATCCGCATCGGCAACCCGGTGCGCTGGGAGGACGCGATGGCGGCGGCGACGGACTCGCGCGGAGCGATCAGGACGGTCAGCGACACGGAGATTCTCTCCGCCTACCAGCTGCTGGCATCACGCGAAGGCATGTTCTGCGAGCCCGCCTCGGCGGCGTCCGTGGCCGGGCTCCTGAAGTACGGCGCGGACGGCGCCGAGCAGGTCGCGTGCGTGCTCACCGGCCGCGGCCTGAAGGATCCTGAGACGGCGATCGCCAACAACGACGGCAAGATCATCACGTGCGTCGCCGAGACGGACGCGATCGAGGAAGCGGTCCTGGGTGATCCCTAGACGCACACGGAGCGTGCGTCTGGTCGCATCGAGCGCGCGTCGATGATCCGTCGCCGCGTCGTGCGCGTGCCGGCGTCCTCGGCGAACCTCGGCCCGGGCTTCGACTGCATGGCGGCGGCGCTGTCGCTGCACCTCGAGGTCGAGGTCCTCGAGACGGGCGAGTTCTCCGTCGAGACCGACCTGCCGGTCGCGGCAGGGCGCGAGAACCTCTGCGTGCGCGCATTCGAGCGGCTGCATCCGGCCGACGGTTTCACCTTCAGGATCCGCTCGGAGATACCGCTCTCGGGCGGTCTCGGATCGAGTGCGGCGGCGATCGTCGCGGGCCTGATGGCGGCCGATCACATGTTCGAGCTCGACGCGGACCTGCTCGCGCTCGCGACCGAGCTGGAGGGGCATCCGGACAACGTCGCGGCGGCGCTGTCGGGCGGCTTCGTGATCTGCTCGCAGGGCAGCGCCGCGCGGCTGGACCCGCCGACGGGCCTCGAGGCGCTCGCGATCGTCCCCGAGCAGGCCGTGCGCACGCGCGCCGCGCGCGCGGCGCTGCCGGCCGAGGTGCCGATCGAGGAGGCGGTCTTCAACGTCGCGCACGCCGCGCTGCTGACGCTCGGCCTTGCGCGCGGGGACTGGGATCTGCTCGCGCAGGGGCTCGAGGACCGCCTGCACCAGCAGCGCCGCGCGCACCTGTTCCCGCGCTCCTTCGAGCTGCTCACGCGCGCACGCGAGCTGGGCGCGCTCGGCGCGAGCATCTCCGGCGCCGGGCCGACCGTGCTGGTGTGGTGCTTCTACGAGCAGACCGGCGCCGTCGCCGCGGCGCTCGCACCCGAGCTCGGGGACTGGGCGAGCGTGCTGCGCGTCTCCTTCGAACCGCAGGGCGCGTACGTGCGCGAGCTGTAGGCGCAGGCGCCCGCCGCTAGGCGATCTTCTTGAGCCGCTTGCGCGCGTCCGCGAACGCGGGCAGCCGCCCGAGCACTTCGTCGGCGAGCGCGAGGTAGTCGGCGCCGAGGTCGGGGCGGTGCTCGAGGATCGAGCGTGCCTGCTCGGCCGACTCGGCGTAGGCGATCGACGCGCGGATGACCGTCGCGAAGACCTGCTCGCCGAAGCGCTCCTGCAGGGAGGCGAGGGCCTCGCGCGAGTGCACGGTGCGCATGTCGGCGAGGTTCAGCAGCACGCCCAGGAGCGCGAGCTGCGGGTTGAGGCTCTGGCGCGCGAGCTCGACGACCTCGATCGCCTGCTCGACGCCCTGCAGCGCGAAGTACTGCGCCTCGGCGGTGATCAGCGCGCTGTCGGCGGCGACGAGGCCGTTGATCGTCAGCAGGCCGAGCGACGGCGGGCAGTCGATCAGGACGAGGTCGTAGTCGGCGATCGCCGGCGCGAGCGCTTTGCGGAGCGTCAGCTCGCGGCCCATCTTGCCGCCGAGCATCAGCTCGGCCTCGGCGAGGCTGAGGTTCGCCGGGATGATGTCGTCGTGGATCGCCTCCGCGGCGCCGGCGCGGCCGGCGAGCACGTCGGCGATCGTCGGCTCGACGTCGGTCGGGAGGTCGAAGTAGTCCGACAGGTTCCCCTGTGGGTCGAGGTCGACAGCCAGCGTGCGCGTTCCGCTGCGGCGCAGGACGTCGGTCAGGGTGCGCACCGTTGTCGTCTTGCCGGTGCCTCCCTTCTGCGAGAGCACGGCGATCGTGTGGGTCATGGCGCGATACTACGCGGCCCGGCGCGGCGAGGCGCGGCGGCGGCCGGGCGGCGCCGCCCCTTCAGCCGACGGAGCGCGCCGGGGGCTGCCCGGCGTCGCTGCTGCGCTCCTGCGCGGAGACCCTCACGAATGACAGCCGGTAGCGCCCGACGATGATCTCATCGCCGTCCTGGAGCACCTTGCCGTCGACGCGCGCGCCGTTGACGAAGACGCCGTTGAGGCTGCGGTCGTCGAGCAGCCGCACGCCGTCGGGATGGCGCACGATCAGCGCGTGGCGGCGTGAGACGGTGGGATCGTCGAAGCGCACGTCGGCGGCGAGGCTGCGCCCGATGCGCGTCCACTCGCGCGTCAGGGCGACGGTGCGCAGCTCGCCGCCCTCCTCGTAGTAGAGGTAGTCGCCCGGCTGATCGATCTGCTTGCGCGCTCGCTCCAGATGCGCGCGCGCGGTCGGGCGAGGCGGGCTCGATCAGCGCCGCGCTGACGTGCTCGGCGCCGTCCTCGGCGGCGATCCGCTCGGTGCTGAACAGGGAGGCGCGGACGAACTCTTCGCCGCCGCAGCCGGGGCAGACGCTGAGCGCGTCGTTGGCGTCGAGGGTCAGCGTGTAGCCGCAGCGCGCGCAATTGAAGGAACCGGAGCCGGCGACTGTTCCCGAAGTAAGTGAACCCATGATCTGCTCCTCCGCTCTCTCAGCTGCCAAACGGGCGCTCCCTCGCCGGGGGAATCTTGTGGCGATCATAACAAGCCTGTCAACCGGGCGCCGGTTCCGGATAGTGAAATCTAGCAGCGCCTGTGCGCAGCCGCGGAGACGCCTTCCGGGCCTGAGACTACCCGTCGAAGCGCCGCTGCAAACGAACGATCCCGCCCACGCCGGCGCGCTTGAAGGAGCCGCGGCGGGGACGGCGAAAGCCGACAGCACGATGTCTTCTCCGAACGCCACGTCGAGCAGCTGGAGCGCATCCTGCTGCGCCGCGGCGTCGGTGCGCTCGAGGCTGACCGGAGCCGCTGCTCGGACTGCGGGCGCACGCCGCTGACCGGCGAGGAGATCCATCTGCTCGGCGGGCGCCGCCAGCGGATGGTCTGCGAGCTCTGCCGCCCGCTGCGCCGCCAGGCGCCGGTCGCGAGCGAGATCGTCGGCACTGCGAGCACGGTCTCGCGGTGCGCCTGACCGCGCGCGCCGCCTGAGCCGCCGCGGCGTCGCGCATCGCGTGCGCGAGCCGCGCCGACGGCCGACACTCCCCGGGACTCCGGCCATTAGACTTGCGCTCGCCGTGGACCCGTTCACCGTATCGATCGTCGTATCAGCCCCGCGCGAGCTGGTCTTCGACTACCTCCAGGACATCGCCAACCACCCCGAGTTCACCGACCACTACCTCGTCGACTGGCATCTCACGCGGATCGACTCGGTCGGGCAGGGGCGCGGGCGCGCGCTTCCGCGTGAAGGCCCCCGGCAACCGCTTCAGCTGGGGCGACGTGACGTTCGCCGAGGTCGAGTGCCCGCACCGCATCGTCGAGGTCGGCCGGACCGGCAAGAACAACCGCATCCGCACGCTCGGCACCTACGACCTCGCGCCCGCCTCCGCCGGCGCGACGCGCGTGCGCTTCACGCTGCAGACGGCGCCCGCGACGCTGTGCGGACCGGCTGCTCGAGGGCCTCGGCGCGCGCTCCTGGCTGCGGCGCAAGAACCGGCGCGCGATGCGCCGCCTGCGCAGCATCCTCGAGCGCGGGGAGGGCCGTGGGCACCGCGTCACGGTCGCCGCCGGATAGACTGCCGCGTCGCATGTTCAGCCGCCTGCGCAAGCTCCCTCCTCGTCCTGCCCGCCGTGCTCGCGGTCGTGGCGCTCGGCGCGTGCGGCGATTCGACACGCAGGTCACCACGGGCACCTACGCCGGCGAGTCGGGCGTCAACGCGCCGTACCTGAACGTCGGACCGTTGATCTACGAGGTCCAGCTCTCGCGCCAGCTCAACCCGTACAACTCGAGGACGCCGGCTACATCGAGGGGCTGAGCCCGGCCGACGCCAAGCTCGGTCCCGGCGAAGAGTGGTTCGGCGTCTTCATCCAGGTCTACAACAACACTCAACAGCCGCTGCCCGCCTCCGACAGCTTCACGGTCACCGATACCCAGGGCAACGCCTACACGCCGCTCGAACCCGCCGAGACCAACCCCTACGCCTACCGCGGCGGCCGGTCCCGGCGAAGGCCGGCTGCCGACGCCCGGACACGACGGCGTACTTCGGCCCGACGACCGGGCGCTGCTGCTGCTTTCAAGATCAAGATCGTCTCGCTCGACAACCGCCCGCTCGAGCTGAAGATCACCGACCCGACCAACCCGTCGGACGCGCCTCGGCCGAGCTCGACGTCTAGCGCGGCAGCGCGCTCGCCTTGCAGGCCGGCTTCGAGCACCTCGCGCGCGACCGGCGCCGCGGTGTCGCCGCCCGCGCCGTCTTTGACGAGCAGCACGCAGACGGCGATGCGCGGATGCAGGGCCGGCGCGAACGCGGCGAACCAGGCGTCGGTGTTGCTCGCTTCGCTTTCGCCGCCCGCACAGCCTTTCGCGCGCTCGTTTCCGGGCCGGCTTCGTTCGAGCTCGCCGGCGCGGCGCGGTGCACGCGGACTTCAGTTCGGCCGTGCCCGTCTTGCCGGCGACCGTGACGCCGGGGATCGCCGCGGCGGTACCGGTGCCCTCGCGCACGACGCCGATCATCAGCCGGCGCACGGTGCGCGCGACCGAGGCGCTCATCGCGCGCGTCGGCGCCGGCGCGGCGGGGCCGAGCGAACGTCGGCGTCGGACGGCGCCCGCCGTCGGCGATCGTCGCCGCGACCGTCGCCATCTGCAGCGGCGTCGCGAGCACCTCGCCCTGGCCGATCGCGGTCGAGCCGACGTCGAGTTCGCCCTGGATGTCGCTCGGCCGCCGGGAGCGTGCTCTCGGCCGCGCCGGAGACGCTCGGGCTGTGGTTGAAGCCGAAGCTTCGGCGGTCGCGACCAGGCGCGGCGCGCCGAGCTTGACGCCGAGCGGGGTGAACACCGAGTTGCATGACACGGCGAACGCGAGTTCCAGCGTGCCGCCGCATTCCTCGCCGTTGGCGTTGTTCAGCTTGACCCCGTCGAGCGTCGCGTACGTCGCGTACGGGAAGACCGTGTGCGGGTTCGCGATCCCGGCCTGCAGCGCGCCCGTCAGCGTGATCATCTTGAACGTCGAGCCCGGCGGCTGCAGGCCGTCGAGGCCGATCCGGCGACCGCGAGGATCTGCCCGGTCGCGGGCGCCAGCGCGACGATCCCGCCGAGCTGGCCGCCGAGCGCCGTCACCGCCGCCTGCTGCACGCGCCGGCGAGACGCTGCTGCGCACCGGCGCCGCCGGCCGCGCGCGGCGCGCGGCGAGCACGCGCCGGCCGGCGCAGCAGCTCGCCGCCGGGCGCGCCGCGCAGGCGTTCATCGAGCGCCAGCTCGAGGCCGCTGACGCCGACGCTCGCGGTCGCCGGGACGCCCTCGCGCTTCAAGCGCTCTGCGGCGCGACGCTCGGCACCGGCCCGACGCTGCCGAGCACCGCGCTGGCGAGTTCGCCGAGCGGCGAGCTGCGCGTGCTTCGCCGAGCCGGCTGGGTCCGCGGGCTTTCGGCGAGCACGCTGCCGTCGCGCGCGAGCAGCGTCGCGCGGCGCGGCAGCGCGGTCTGCGCGGCGAGCACCTCGCCCGCGCGCAGGCCCGGGAACGGCAGCGAGCGCGACCACGCGATCGACGGCTGCGAGCCGGCTTCTTCGCCGATCCTGATCGTGAACATCAGCGCCAGCGTGCCGAACAGGCGCGTGCGCACGCGCACCGGCACCGCGACCTTCGCCGCCGCGCTCGTGCGCCTTGCCCGTCGATCGTGCATGCTGCGTCGCGGTCGCCGTCGTCAGCGCCTGCTGGTAGTCGCTCGCGAATTCGCCGACCGAGGTCCGCCGCCGCGACGAGGCGTCGAGGTCGCGGTACATCCGCGCGTAGTCGCCGCTGCGTCCAGGAGGTGACGAACTGGTCGGCGAGCGTGTCGGCCGGCGAGGCGCGCGTGGTGCGCGCCGACGACCGCGCCGAGCACGAACGCGACGCCGGCGAGCGCCAGCATCGGGCGCGCTCGCCGCAGGCGGTGGCTTTGGTACTGATGGTTCTCAGTCACGGAGCTTGTAGAACATGGCAGGTGACGCCGCTTGACTGGATCATCGTCGCGTTCGCGTGCATCCTCGCCGTTTTCGGCTTCAGGCAGGGGTTCATCGTCGGCGTGCTGTCCTTCGGAGGGTTCGCGCTAGGTGCATTCCTCGGGACCCGCCTGGGTCCTCTTCTGCTCCCGCAGGGCGCCTCCTCGCCGTACGCGCCGGCCTTCGGGCTCGTCGGCGCGCTGTTCGCCGGAGCGATCCTCGCGAGCCGCCTGGAGGGCGTCGGCTTCAGGCTGCGGCGCGTGCTCGTCGTTCCCGGCATGGGCCTGCTCGACGGGCTGCTCGGGGCGTTCCTGTCGGCCGCGCTCGGGCTTGCGATCGTCTGGATCGCGGCGGCTGTCGCCGCCCAGACGCCCGGCCAGAACCAGCTGCGCCTCGACATCCAGCGCTCGGCGATCTTGCGCACGCTCAACGAGGTGCTGCCGCCCTCGGGCGGGATCCTCGATGCGCTCGCGCGGCTCGATCCGCTGCCGTCGATCACCGGCCCCGCGGCGAACGTCGCCGCGCCGGAGCCGCGGATCGCGCACACCGCCGCCGTCGCAGCGGCCTCGCGCAGCGTCGTGCGCGTCGACGGCACCGCCTGCGGTCTTGCGATCGAGGGCTCCGGCTGGGTCGCCGCGCCGGACCTCGTCGTCACGAACGCTCATGTCGTCGCCGGCGAGCAGGACACGAGCGTGCAGATCGGCGGGCATTCGCCGAGCCTGCCCGCGCAGGCGCTCGAGTTCGATCCGACCGACGACATCGCGGTGCTGCGCGTCCCCGACCTCGGCCTGCCCGCGCTGAGGCTCGCGCCGAGCGCCGGCTCCGGCACGCCCGGGGCGATCCTCGGCTACCCGGAGAACGGGCCGTTCGACGTGCAGCCCGGGCGCATCGGGCGCACGCAGACCGTGCTCACCCAGGACGCATACGGGCGCGGGCCGGTCTCGCGGCTGCTGACGCCGCTGCGCGGGCTCGTGCGGCCGGGGAACTCCGGCGGTCCGCTCGTCGACGTCGACGGGCGCGTGCTGACGACGGTCTTCGCGGCAACGATCGGCCACCAGCCGCGCGGCGGCTACGGCGTCGCCAACGCGACCGTCGCGACGCTGCTGGGCGAGGCCAGGGCACGCGAGCCCGTCGCCGGGTCGGTCAGCACACAGCCGTGCACGGCCGGATGAGCGAAGGGCCGGCGGCGGCGCCCGCGGCGCGCCGCCGCCAACCTCCCGAACACCACCCGCTACGCTGACCGCCATGCCGAAGACGCTGCTGATCGCCGAGAAGCCCTCCGTGGGGCAGGATCTGGCGCGCGTGCTGAAGGGGCCGTTCAAGAAGCAGGAGGGGTTCCTCGAGGGACCCGAGCACGTGATCACCTGGGCCGTCGGTCACCTCGTACAGTTGGCCGAACCGGAGGCCTACGACGCGAAATACAAGAGCTGGCGGATGCCCGACCTGCCGATCGTGCCCGAGCGCTTCAAACTCGTCGTGCGCGATGAGCGCTCGCGCAAGCAGATGACGGTCGTCACCAAACAGCTCGGCCGCGAGGACATCGAGGAGGTCGTCAACGCCTGCGACGCCGGCCGCGAGGGCGAGCTGATCTTCGCGTACCTGTTCGAGAAGGCGAAAGGCAAGAAGCCGGTCAGGCGGCTGTGGCTGAAATCGATGACGAACGCGGCGATGAAGGAGGCGCTCGGCGCGCTGCACCCGGCCGCGGAGTTCGAGCTGCTCGAGCAGGCCGCGCGCTCGCGCTCGGAGGCCGACTGGATCGTCGGCATGAACGCCACGCGCGCGGCGACGATCCGCCTGCGCAGCTCCTTCGACGGCGCGGTCTCGCTCGGACGTGTGCAGACGCCGACGCTCGCGATCGTCGCCCGCCGCGAGGAGGAGATCAAGGCGTTCACGCCTGAGCCCTACTGGCTGGTCGACGCGACGTTCGCCGCCAACGGCGAGTCGGGCAGCGCCGAGCGCGTCTACGTCGGGCACTACCAGGCGCCGGCGGGCAGCCCCGGCAACACCAAGGGCCCACGCGTCGGCACCGAGCAGGAGGCGCTCGCGATCGTCGCCGCGTGCGAGGGCCGGCTGGGGACGATCACCAAGCTCGAAAAGAAAGAGCAGCGCGAGAAAGCGCCGATGCTCTATGACCTGACGACGCTGCAGCGTGAGGCGAACAACCGCTACGGCTTCTCCGCGAAACGGACGCTCGCGGCGGCGCAGCGTCTGTATGAGGAGCACAAGGCGCTGACGTACCCGCGCACCAGCTCGCGCTACCTGACGAGCGACATGGTCGAGGAGATCAAGCCGATCGCCGAGCTCGTCGGCGCGCACAGCGAGTACAGCAAGGGAGCCGCATATGTCGTCGGGCTCGACGTGCTGCCGCTCGGCAGGGTCGTCAACGACGAGAAGGTCACCGACCACCACGCGATCATCCCCACCCGCTCCGAGCACAACCTCGAGAAAATGGGCTCCGATGACCGTCGCGTCTACGACATGGCGGTGCGGCGCTTCCTCGCCGTGTTCCACCCCGAGGCGGTGTTCGAGAACACTCGCATCGAGACGACGGTCGCGCCGGCGGACGCGGGCGCGGGCGATGGCCACGTGTTCCGCACGCGCGGGAAAGTCCTGCAGGTGCCGGGCTGGCGCGGGGTCTATGAAGAGGTCTCCGACGAGGCGAGGGCGGCGGAACTAGACGCCCGCGGCGATGAGGAGGAGACCGACCAGCAGCTGCCGCGGCTCGTCCAGGACGAGCCGGTCAGGACGCGCGAGATCGCGAGCGAGCGCAAGGAAACGAAACCGCCGCGGCGCTACAGCGACGCATCGCTGCTCGGCGCGATGGAGACGGCGGGCAAGCTCGTCGAGGACGACGAGCTGCGCGAGACGATGAAGGAGTCGGGGATCGGCACGCCGGCGACGCGCGCGGCGATCATCGAGCGCCTCATCACCGTCGGCTACATCGAGCGCGACGGGCGCGCGCTGGTGGCCACCGAGAAGGGCCTGAACGTGATCCGCCTGCTGAACGAGCACGCTCTCACCTCGCCCGGCCTGACCGGCAGCTGGGAGCAGCGGCTCGGCAAGATCGAGCGCGGCGAGGATTCGCGCAAGCAGTTCATGAGCGACATCGCCGGCTTCGCGCGCGAGACGGTCAAGGAGCTCGACGAGACGCTCAAAGACGTGCGCATCCCGCGGGCGCGACTCGGGCCGTGCCCGGTGTGCGGCCATGAGATCGTCGAGAACCGCAAGGGCTACTCCTGCTGGGCGCGCGACGATCCGGGCTGCGGGTTCGTGATCTGGAAGGCGAAAGCCGGCAAGACGCTGCCGCTTGCGATCGCGCGCGAGCTGATCAGAACCGGCTTCACCGCGCAGGCCGTGACCGGCTTCCGCGGCCGCAGCGGCCGCAGCTTCCGCGCGCACCTCGCGCTCGCGCAGACCGAGGAGGGCAAATGGCGCGTCGAGTTCGATGAGCTGTGGGCGAAGGAGGGCGCCAAGCCGCCGGACGTCGACAGCGACGGCGCCGCCGAGGTGCTCGACGCGAGCGCGCCGGCGAAAGCCGGCAAAGGCCGCTCCCGTCAGCGCAGCGCCGCTTAGCGCCGCGGCGCGCGGGCGCGTCTCCGCCGTGCGCCAGGATGGGCGCGGATGGGGATAACACTCGTAACCGGGCCGGCGAACGCCGGCAAGGCGCAGGTCGTACTCGACGCGGTGCGCCGCGGCCTCGCCCAGGGCGCGGAGCCGCTGCTGATCGTGCCGACGCGTGCGGACGCAGAGCACTACCTGCGCGAGCTCGCCGGCGACGGCGCCGCGCTGGGCGTGCGCGTCGCCCGCTTCGACGGGCTGATCGAGGAGGCGATGCGGCGCGCCGGCGTCAGCGAGCGCGTGCTCGCAGGCATCGCGCGCGAGCGGCTGATCGCGGCGCTCGCCGCGCGGCTGGCGCCCGTGGCGCGTGAGACGCGCGTCTCGCCGGGCCTCGTGCGCGCGCTCGGCACGCTGCTGGCGGAGCTGCGCGTGCGCCGCGTGAGCCCCGCGCGCTTCGAGCAGGCGCTCGCGCGCTGGTCGGCCGAGGATGGCCCGGCGGCCGCGCGCGAGGAGCTCGGGCGCCTGTTCGCCGACTACGACCGCGAGCTCACGCGGATCGGCCGCGTCGACGCCGAGCAGCTCGCCGTGCTCGCGCTCGACCGCCTGCGCCGCAGCCCGGCGCTGTGGGGGCGCACGCCGGTAGCGTTCTACGGCTTCGACGACCTCGCGCCGCTGCAGATCGACGCGATCGAGACGCTCGGGCGCGTCGTCGGCACGGCCCTGACCGTGTCGCTGACCTACGAGCCCGGGCGGGTCGCGTTCGCCGGCCGCGCGGCGACATTCGCACAGCTGCAGCCGCTCGCCGACGAGCACCGCGAGCTCCCCGCGCAGGCCGAGCACTACGCGCCCGCCGCGCGCGAGGCGCTCGCGCACCTCGAGCGCTCGCTGTTCGAGACCGCCGCAGGGCGGGTGCAGGCGGCGGGTGCGCTGCGCCTGCTCGAGGGCGGCGGCGAGCGCGCCGAGCTCGAGCTCGTCGCGCGCGAGATCGCGGCGCTGCTGGAGGACGGCATGGCGCCGCACGAGGTGGCCGTCGTGTTGCGTGCGCCGGCCGCGAGCGCGGAGCTGCTCGAAGAGGTGTTCGCCGCGGCCGGCGTGCCGTTCGCGCTCGAGCGCCGCCGCCAGCTCGGCGACACGGCGATCGGGCGCGCGCTGATCGGCCTGCTGCGCTGCCTGCCCGGCGCGGGCGGCAGCGCCGCGGATCTGCTCGCGTGGCTGCGCGCGCCGGGGCTGCTCACCCACCCCGAGCTGGCCGACTCGCTCGAGATCCGCGCGCGCCGCGACGGCGCGCGCAGCGCCGCCGACGCGCGCGCCCTGTGGGAGCAGCGCCACTGGCCGCTCGAGGTCATCGACCAGCTCGCCGAGGCTTCCGCGCGCGGCCCGCGGCGCTGATCGAGCGCGCCGCGCGCGAGCTGCAATGGCTGTTCGCGGCACCGCGGCGCGCCACCGCGAGCGTGCTCGAGGACGCCGAGCTCGACGAGGCCCGCGCGCTGTCCGCCGGCCGCGCCGCGCTGGGCGAATTGCGCGAGCTCGCGCGAGCCGCGCCGGAGCTCGTGCCGGCCGATGGCGCCGCGCTGGCACGCGCGCTCGAGCGCGTCGAGGTGTTCGGCGGCACCCGCCCGGGCCGGGCGCTGTCGCCGTGCTCGATCCGCTCGCGCTGCGCGCGCGGCGCGTCAGGGCCCTGTTCGTATGCGCGCTGCAGGAGAACGTGTTCCCGGCCCGCGCGCGCCCACCGGAGCTGCTCGGCGAGGACGAGCGCAGACGCCTCGCGGAAACCTCGGGGCTGCTGCTCGGCGAGCCGCTCGATCCGCTGGCGGCCGAGCGCTACCTGCTGTACGCGGCGGTCTCGCGCCCGCAGGAGCTGCTCGTGCTCAGCTGGCACGTCGCCGACGACGACGGCGACCCGACCGCGCGCTCGCTGTTCGTGGACGACATCTGCGACCTGTTCGAGGCGACGCTCGGCGAGCAGCGCCTGCGCAGGCCGCTCGGTGCCGTCGAGCCGGCCGCGCCGCGCGCGCCCGCGCCGCAGCGCCGCGAGGGCGATGTCACGGTGCCCGCTGACCGCCAGGTGCTCGAGGACGCTGCGCGGCAGCGGCCCTGGTCGGCGTCCTCGCTCGAAGGCTGGACCGCTGCCCGATGCGCTGGTTCGTGCAGAACATCCTGCGCCCGGACGCATTCGAGCCGGACCCCGAGCCGCTCGCCCGCGGCGGCCTCGCCCATGCCGCGCTCAACGACACGCTCGAGGGCCTGCGCGCCGAGACGGGCTCGGCGCGGGTCAGCGCCGCCGCCCTGCCGCTCGCGCGCCGGCTGCTGCGCGAGGCGCTCGAGCGCAACGAGGGCGAGTACCGCTGTCGGCCGCGCCGGAGCGCCGCCCGGGCGCGCGCAGGCGCCTGCGCGCCGATCTCGAGCGCTATCTCGCGCACGCCGCCGCGAGGGACAGCCCGCTCGAGCCGACGTTCCTGGAGGCCGGCTTCGGGATCGAGCGGGCGAAGGCCGCGGCGAGCAGAGCGCCTGCCGGCGTTCGAGTTCACGCCGGGGCGCGGCTGCGTGGCCGGATCGACCGCGTCGACGTCGGCGCGCGCGGCGAGGCCGTGGTCTACGACTACAAGAGCGGCTACGCGCCGGCGCCCGCGAAGTGGGTGGCCGAGGGCCGGGTGCAGGTCGGCCCTGTACATGCGCGCGGTCGCGGAGCTGCTCGGGCTGCGCGTCGTCGGCGGCTTCTATCAGCCGCTCAGCGGCGCCGACCTGCGCGCGCGCGGGCTGCTCGAGCAGGACAGCGGCGTGCAGCTCGGCTGCGTCCGCGGCGACACGCGCGAGCACGACGAGGTCGAGGCGCTGCTCGAGGAGACGATCGCGCTCGCGCGCGCGGCGGTCGCGGAGGCGGCGCGCGGCGAGCTCGCCGCGCGGCCGCGCAGCTGCGGCTATGGCGGCGCCGGCTGTGAGTTCCCGACGATCTGCCGCTGCGAGCGCTGATGAGCGCGCTCGATGGCGACGCCCGCCCCGCGCCCGTGCTCACCGACGAGCAGGAGCAGCCGGTCGCGCGCAGGAGCGAGCCGCTGCTGCTCTCGGCGGCCGCCGGCAGCGGCAAGACCTCGGTGCTCGTCGAGCGCTTCGTGCGCGCGATCCGCGAGGATCAGATCGCGCCCGGCAGGATCCTTGCGATCACGTTCACCGAGCGTGCCGCGGGCGAGCTGCGCGAGCGCGTGCGCGAGCGGCTGCTGTCGCTCGGCGAGCGCGAGGCCGCACGCGACGCCGAGGCGGCGTCGGTGGGCACGTTCCACGGCTTCTGCGCCCGTCTGCTGCGCTCGCACCCGCTGCGGCGGGCCTCGACCCGGACTTCACGATCCTCGACGAGGCCTCGCGCGGCAGGCTGCGCGAGCAGGCGTTCACGGCCGCGATCGGCGGCTTCCTGGAGGGCGAGCGTCCGCCGGCGGTCGATCTGATCGCCGCATACAACGTCGACCGCGTGCAGGCGATGATCGAAGCGGTGCACGCGCGCCTGCGCAGCCGTGGCAGCGCCTGCCGCGCCTGCCGGCCGTGGTCCTCGAGGCGGGCGCCGATCGCGACGCGCGCGACGCGGCGGCCGCGTGCGCGCTGCTCGACGAGCTGCTCGCCGGCTTCGGCGATGCGTACGGGCGCTCAAGCAACGAGCGCGGCGCGGTCGACTTCGACGACCTCGAGCTGCGCGCGCGCAGCCTGCTCGAGGAGCACGCGGGCGTGCGCCGCAGCTCCTCGCAGCGCTTCGAGCTGCTGATGGTCGACGAGTTCCAGGACACCAATCCCGCCCAGCTCGGGATCCTCGCGGCGCTCGAGCCGCGGCAACCTGTTCACGGTCGGCGACGAGTTCCAGTCGATCTACGGCTTCCGCCATGCCGAGGTCGACCTGTTCCGCGAGCGCCGCGCGGCCCTCGCCGAGCGCGGCGGCAGCCTCTCGCTGCGCCGCAACTTCCGCAGCGTGCCGGAGCTGCTGGAGGTCGTCAACGCGGTCTTCGGAGAGCGCTTCGGAGGGCTTCAGCCCGCTGCTCGCGGCGCGTGCCGAGAGGAGCGAGCGAGATCGCGCCGGCGGCGCAGCTGACATTCGAGGATCACGTCGCAGCGGAGCCGCGCGTCGAGCTGCTGCTGAGCGCGAGGAGCGGCTGGGGTTGGACGCGGAGCTCGCCGCCGAGATCGCCGCGGGCCTGCCGCCGGCGACGCTCTGGCGCCAGGCGGAGGCGCGGCTGCTCGCACAGCGCGTCGCGGAGCTGATCGACGGCGGCGGCGTCCGCGCGGGCGAAGTCGTCGTGCTGCTGCGTGCCGGCGGCGATCTCGAGGTCTACGAGCGCGCGCTGCAGCTACGCGGGCTGCGCACGCTCGCGGCGGCCGGTGGCTTCTGGGCACACCAGCAGATCGGCGACCTGCTCGCATATCTGCGCGTGCTCGCCAACCCGCTCGATGAGGAGGCGCTCTACGGCGCGCTCGCCTCGCCGCTCGTCGGCCTCTCGCGCGACGCGCTCGCGCTGCTCGCGGCCGCCGCCCGCGAGGCCGGCATCGGCGCCTGGGAGACGCGTCGCGGCGCGCGCCGGCGAGCAGCTGCTCGATGCGCTGGGGCGAGCAGGAGCGCACGGCGCTGGTCGCGTTCTGCACACGGCTCGCGAGCGAGCGCGCGCGCGCGCTCGCGGCGCGCAATCTCCGAGCTGATCGAGCGCGCGGTCGACTCGGGCGGCTACCGCGAGCGCGTGCTCGCGATGGAGTGGGGCGAGCGGCGGCTCGCGAACGTGCACAAGCTGCTGCGCCTCGCGCGTGCCTTCGAAGCGAGCGAGGGCCGCGACCTGCGCGGCTTCCTCGACCACGCCGCGCGCCTGCAGGCGGCCGGCGGCGCACGCGAGTCCGACGCGCCGGTCGAAGGCGTCGAGCCGGACGCGGTGCGCCTGATGAGCATCCACGCGGCCAAGGGCCTCGAGTTCCCGGTCGTGTGCGTCGCCGACCTCGGCCGCGCGATCAACGACTGCGCCAGCCCGATCTGCTCGTCGACGGCGAGCGCATCGGCCTCGCGCTGCTGCGCCTCGACGGCGCCAAGGCGGCGCCGGCGCTCGACTACGACGAGCTGGCCGGGCGCGCGCAAGCAGGCCGAAGCCGAGGAGGAGGAACGGATCCTGTACGTCGCGATGACGCGCGCGCGCGAGCGGCTGCTGCTGAGCGGCGCGGTCGAGCTTCGAGCGCTGGCCGGATCCGGGCCGCGCGGGCACGATGGTCTCGTGGCTCGGGCCGGCGCTGTCAGGCGAGATCGCGCAGCTCGCGCTCGCCGGCCGCCGGCCGTGCACGACCTCGCGGTCGGCGCCGCGCGCGTGCGCCTGCGGATCAGCAGCGCGGCTGTCGCGGGCGAGGTGCTCACACGCGGCTCGATGTCGGTCGAGGCCCCGCGCGTCCCGTCATACCTGCAGGGCGCGGGCGCGCTCGAGCGCGACGCCGAGCGACGCCCGCCGCAGCGAGCGCGCGGCGAAGCCGGCGGGCGCGCCGGCGGCGCTCAGCTACACGTCGCTGAGCGAGCTCGAGCGCTGCGGCTACCGCTACTACCTGGAACGCGTGCTCGGCATCGGCGAGGATCGCAGCGCCGCGCGCGGCGCGGGCCACGGCGCGCCGCTCGAGGCACGCGCGCGGGGACGCTCGTGCACGTGCTGCTCGAGCGCCTCGACTTCCGCGCGCCGCGGGTCCGGACGGCGTGAGCTGGCGCGCGACGGCGCGCGAGCTCGGGCTGCGCGTCGACGGCGAGCAGCGCGAGGAGATCGCGACGGCTGCTCGGCGCCGCGCTCGCGGCCCCGCCCGCGCGGCGGCTGGCGGCGGCGGCGGGCTGCGTCGCGAGTACCCGTTCGCGTTCGCGCTCGCGGCGGACGGGCCGCTGATCAACGGCGTGATCGATCTGCTCGCGGATGAGCCCGGCGGCGGCGCGCTCGTGCTCGACTACAAGAGCGACCGCGTCGGCCCGATCTCGATCTCGCCGAGCTCGTCGAGCGCGACTACTCGATCCAGCGCCTGCTATACGCGCTCGCCGTCCTGCGCGGCGGCGCGCGCGCGGTGGAGATCGTCGCACTGGTTCCTCGAACGCCCGCACGAGCCGGTCTCGGTCGAGCTACGCGGCGAGCGAGCGCGAGCGGCTCGAACGCGACGCGCGGCTGCGGATCGCGGCGGCGCGCGAGCAGCAGCTATCGCCGTCAGCCCGCGGCCCGCACCGCGGCCTGTGCCTGACCTGCCCGGGCCGCGCGAGGCTGTGCTCGTGGGGCGAGGCGGAGACGCTGCGCGAGCATCCGCAGCTCGATCCGGGCACGCCCGCGGCGGCGATCAGGGACCCTGAACGGCCGCTGCAGCTGGTTTCCGGCGGATTTGAAGGGTCGACGAAATTCAGCTGCGGCGACGCTTCGCGCGGGCTTTGCGCTGATACGATTTCGGGCTCCGCCTCAGGTGCCCGCCTGCCTGCGCGACGGTGGGTATGCCCGCAACGGGATTCCACCCCAGCGCGGGATGCACCGCCCCAAGGGAGCACTTCCATGAACTCGCACACCACGCAGCCGCCAAAGGCCGTCGGACTCTACGACCCCCGCTTCGAGCACGACGCGTGCGGCGTCGGGATGGTCGCGCGCCTGGACAACCAGCCGACGCACGAGGTGATCTCGCGCGCGATCACCGCGCTCGAGAACCTCGAGCATCGCGGCGCCTCCGGCGCGGACCCGTGCACCGGCGACGGCGCCGGCATCCTCATGCAGCTGCCCGACGAGCTGCTGCGCGCCGAGGTCGACTTCGAGCTGCCGCCGGCGGGCGCGTACGGCGTGCTGATGTGCTTCCTGCCGACCGACGCCGCCGTGCGCGAGCGCCTGCAGGCGCTGCTGGAGCGGACCGTCGCCGACATCGGCCAGCGTCTGCTCGGCTGGCGCGACGTGCCGATCAACGAGCGGGAGACGGGCGAGGTCGCAGGCGCCTGCCGCCCGGTGATTCGCCAGCTGTTCGTCGGCGCCGGCGCGGGCCTCGAGCACGACCACCCGGAGGGCACTGCGCAGGACGCGTTCGAGCGCAAGCTGTACGTGATCCGGCGGGTCTCCGAGCTGAAGGCCGAGGACAGCGGCCTGTACGTCGCGTCGAGCTCGTCGCGGACGATCAACTACAAGGGCATGCTGATCAGCCACCAGCTGGCGGCGTTCTACAGCGACCTGCGCGACGAGCGCACGAAGAGCGCGCTGGCGCTCGTGCACTCGCGCTTCTCGACGAACACGTTCCCGAGCTGGGAGCTTGCGCATCCCTATCGCGTGATCTGCCACAACGGCGAGATCAACACCGTGATGGGCAACGTCAACTGGATGCGCGCGCGCGAGTCGGAGCTGCGCAGCGAGCTGTTCGGGGCGGACTCGAGCGGATCCTGCCGGTCGTCAGCGCCGGCAACTCCGACTCGGCGACGTTCGACAACGTGCTCGAGCTGCTGATGCTCGCCGGGCGCTCGCTGCCGCACGCGGCGATGATGATGATCCCCGAGGCGTATCGCAACCGCGACGACCTGCCGGAGTACCTGAAGGGCTTCTACGCCTTCCACTCCTGCCTGATGGAGCCGTGGGACGGCCCCGCCTCGGTCGCGTTCACCGACGGCCGCGTTGTCGGCGCGACGCTCGACCGCAACGGCCTGCGCCCCGGGCGCTGGGTGGAGACGACCGACGGCCACGTCGTGCTCGGCTCGGA
This sequence comes from uncultured Solirubrobacteraceae bacterium, assembly GCA_963827105.1. Lineage (GTDB taxonomy): Bacteria > Actinomycetota > Thermoleophilia > Solirubrobacterales > Solirubrobacteraceae > Palsa-744. Next base: position 115,668 of record CAWHAB010000004.1, read on the forward strand.
GTCGGGCTGCTGGACATCCCGCCCGCGGAGGTGCGCCGGCTCGGGCGCCTGCAGCCCGGCAAGCTGTTCCTCGTCGACCTCGAGCAGGGCCGCATCATCGAGGACGAGGAGGTCAAGCGCGAGGTCTCCACGCGACGGCCCTACGGCGAGTGGTACGCGCGCAACGCGGTCCCGTTCTCGCAGCTGGAGCCCTCCAGCCAGGTGACGCTCTCAGACCAGCCGCTGCGCCTGCGCCAGCGCGCCTTCGGCTACTCCCAGGAGGACCTGCGCACGCTGCTGCGCCCGATGGCGCTGGAAGGCGCCGAGCCGATCGGCTCGATGGGCAACGACCTCGCGCTGGCGGTGCTCTCCGACCAGGCGCCGCCGCTGTACTCCTACTTCAAGCAGCTGTTCGCGCAGGTCACCAACCCGCCGATCGACCCGATCCGCGAGGAAATCGTGATGAGCCTCGCGACCAGCCTCGGCAACGAGCGCAACCTCCTCGACGAGACGCCCGAGCACGCGCACAAGCTGCTGCTCGACCAGCCGATCCTGCTCAACCGCGAGCTGGAGACGCTGCGCCACGTCGTCCACGACGTCTACGCAGCGAGCACGATCGACATCACCTGGCCGGTCGCGGAGGGCCCCGCGGGGATGAACGCCGCGCTCGACCGCATCTGCAGCCAGGCCCGCGACGCGATCGCCGCGGGCGTCAACATCATCATCCTCTCCGACCGCCTGCTCGGCCCGCGCCGCGCGCCGGTGCCGGCGCTGCTCGCGGTCGCCGCGGTGCAGCACCACCTCGTGCTCGCCGGCACGCGCCTGCGCGCGGGCATCATCCTCGAGTCGGGCGAGCCGCGCGAGGTGCACCACTTCGCGACGCTGATCGGCTACGGGGTGAGCGCGATCAACCCGTATCTGCTGCTCGAGACGCTCGACGAGATGGTCGTCGAAGGGCGCATCTTCGCGGACGACGCGAGCAGCGGCCGATTCCGGGCGGCGAGCGAGCAGATCAACGAGCGCCTCGAGCGGGCCGCGCAGAACGTCGTCAAAGCGCTCGGCAAAGGGCTGCTGAAGACGATCTCGAAGATGGGCATCTCGACGATCCAGTCCTACCGCGGCGCGCAGATCTTCGAGGCGGTCGGCCTCGACCGCGAGCTGATCGACACGCACTTCACCGGCACCGCCTCGCGCATCGGCGGGATCGGCGCGGAAGTGCTCGCGCGGGAGGCGCTCGAGCGCCACGCGCGCGCCTACCCGGCGCCGCAGGACGAGCTGCTGCCCGTCGGCGGCGTCTACGCCTGGCGGCGCGACGGCGAGCACCACATGTGGAACCCGGAGACGATCGCGCTCGTGCAGCACGCGGTGCGCTCGGCCAACGGCGACGTCGGCGCGGCGCTGAAGGGCGACCGCGCGGCGCACGAGGCGGTGCGCGACAGCCCGGCGTTCGCGAAGTACCGCGAGTACGCGCAGCTGGTCAACGAGGACGCGGCCCGCCGCGCGACGCTGCGCGGCCTGCTGCAGATCGGCGGCGGCGAGGGCGAGGAGCGCGCGATCGCGCTCGAGCAGGTCGAGCCGGCGAGCGAGATCGTCAAGCGCTTCTGCACCGGCGCGATGAGCCTCGGCTCGATCTCGCGCGAGGCGCACGAGACGCTCGCGATCGCGATGAACCGGCTCGGCGGGCGCTCGAACACGGGCGAGGGCGGGGAGGACCCTTCGCGCTTCACCCCCGACGCGAACGGCGATCGCCGCCGCTCGGCGATCAAGCAGGTCGCCTCCGGGCGCTTCGGCGTGACGATCCACTACCTCGTCAACGCCGATGAGCTGCAGATCAAGATGGCGCAGGGTGCGAAGCCCGGCGAGGGCGGGCAGCTGCCCGGGCACAAGGTCGACTCCTACATCGGCTCGATCCGCCACACGACCCCGGGCGTCGGGCTGATCTCGCCGCCGCCGCACCACGACATCTACTCGATCGAGGACCTCAAGCAGCTGATCTATGACCTGCGCTGCGCGAACCCGAAGGCGCAGGTGTCGGTCAAGCTCGTCTCCGAGGTCGGCGTCGGCACGGTCGCGGCCGGCGTCTCCAAGGCGAACGCCGACCGCGTCCTGATCGCCGGCCACGACGGTGGCACGGGCGCTTCGCCGCTGTCCTCGATCCAGGCTGCCGGCGTGCCCTGGGAGATCGGCCTGGCCGAGACGCAGCAGACGCTGCTGCTCAACGACCTGCGCTCGCGCATCATCGTGCAGACCGACGGCCAGCTGAAGACGGGCCGCGACGTCGTGATCGCGGCGATGCTCGGCGCGGATGAGATGGGCTTCTCGACTGCGCCGCTGATCGCGACCGGCTGCATCATGATGCGCGCCTGCCATCTGAACACGTGCCCGGTCGGGATCGCCACGCAGGACCCGGAGCTGCGCAAGCGCTTCAAGGGAACCCCCGAGCACGTCGTCAACTTCTTCTTCTTCGTCGCCGAGGAGGTGCGCGAGATCCTCGCGTCGGTCGGGCTGCGCTCGCTCGACGAGGCGGTCGGCCGCGTCGACCTGCTCGGCGCGCGCGCGGCGATCGACCACTGGAAGGCGCGCGGCGTCGACCTGATCCACATCCTCACCCACATCAAGCTCGCCGAGGACGCGCCGCGCCGGCGTGTGGAAGCGCCGCCGGAGGTGCTCGCGGACGCGCTCGACTGGGAGCTGCTCGAGCAGTCGCGCGCCGGCGCTCGAGCGCGGCGAGCGCGTCGAGCTGACGCACGCGATCCGCAACCGCAACCGCTGCGTCGGCGGCATCCTCTCCAGCCACATCGCCCAGCGCCACGGCGCCGCGGGCCTCGCCGAGGACACGATCCGCGTCGACTTCGAGGGCTCGGCCGGGCAGAGCTTCGGCGGCTGGCTCGCCCCGGGCGTGACGTTCACGCTGCGCGGCGACGCCAACGACTATGCCGGCAAGGGCCTCTCGGGCGGGGTCTTCGCGATCCGCCCGCGCGAGGGCATGGGCGAGCACTTCAAGGCCGAGGAGAACGTGATCGTCGGCAACACGGTGCTGTACGGCGCGACGGCCGGCAGGGCGTTCTTCCGCGGCCTCGCGGGCGAGCGCTTCGCGGTGCGCAACTCCGGCGCGTGGGCGGTCGTCGAGGGCGTCGGCGACCACGGCTGCGAGTACATGACGGGCGGGCGCGTCGTCGTGCTCGGCGCCGACCGGGCGCAACTTCGCGGCCGGGATGAGCGGCGGCGTGGCGTACGTGCTCGATGAGCAGGGAACGTTCGCGGAGCGCTGCAACATGGGCCTGGTCGGCTTCGACGAGATCGCCGCGGCGGACGCGATCGAGCTGCGCGCGATGATCGAAGAGCACCAGCGGCGCACCGACTCGCCGGTCGCGGCACGCGTGCTCGCCGAGTGGGAGCAGCTGCTCGCGCGCGGCGCGTTCGTGAAGGTGATGCCGCACGACTACAAGCGCGTGCTGCGCGAGATGGCCGAGGAAGAGGCCGCCGCTGCGAGCGCGGCGCGGAACGGCAAGGTGCAGACGCCGCGCTCCCTCGACGCGGTCGGCGGGACGGGCGCCTGATGGGCAAGCTCGGGGGCTTCCTGCAGATCGAGCGCCACGGCGTGCCCCAGCGCGACCCGCTCGAGCGCGCACACGACTACCGCGAGTTCCAGCTGCCGCGCCCGGTCGACGAGCTGCGCGAGCAGGGCGCGCGCTGCATGGACTGCGGCGTCCCGTTCTGCCACAACGGCTGTCCGCTCGGGAACCTGATCCCCGACTGGAACGACCTCGTCTACCGCGACCGCTTCAAGGACGCGATCGCGCAGCTGCACGCGACGAACAACTTCCCCGAGTTCACCGGGCGCCTGTGCCCGGCGCCGTGCGAGGCGGCCTGCGTGCTCGAGATCCGTGAGGGCGACGCGGTGACGATCAAACAGATCGAGAACTCGATCATCAACCGTGCCTGGGAGGAGGGCTGGGTCGTCCCCCAGCCGCCGCACCCGCGCCGTGAAACCGGGCAGGCGGTCGCGGTCGTCGGCTCCGGCCCGGCGGGCATGGCAGCAGCGCAGCAGCTGCGCAGGGCCGGGCACCGCGTGACGCTGTTCGAGCGCGACGAGGCGGTCGGCGGGCTCGTGCGCTTCGGCGTGCCGGACTTCAAGATCGAAAAGCACATCGTCCAGCGCCGCGTCGAGCAGCTGATCGCCGAGGGCGTCGAGATCAGCTGCGGCGTCGAGGTCGGCAGCGACCTCAGCGTCGAGGATCTGCGCGCCCGCTTCGACGCGATCGTGCTCGCGACCGGTTCGCGCGTGCCGCGCGAGCTGCCCGTCCCGGGCCGCGAGCTCGACGGCGTGCACTACGCGATGGAGTACCTCTACCAGCGCAATCGCTGGGCCGCGAGCGAGTTCGGGCCCGAGCCGACGACCGCGCAGCCGGCGATCGAGAAGCAGATCACGGCGCGCGGGCAAGGACGTCGTCGTGATCGGCGGCGGCGACACGGGCGCGGACTGCGTCGGCAACTCGCTGCGCGAGGGCGCCCGCTCGGTCGCTCCAGCTGGAGCTGCTTTCCGAGCCGCCGCCGCAGCGCCCGGACGAGCGCACGCCGTGGCCGGAGTGGCCGCTGAAGTACCGCCTCAGCTACGCGATGGAGGAGGTCAAGCGCAAGGGCGTCGGCGAGCAGGACTACTCGGTGACGACGACCGCGTTCAGCGACGACGGCCGCGGCGCGGTCGCGGCGCTGCAGATCGCGCAGGCCGCCGCCGAGCCGCCGTTCGCGCCGCTCGCGGGCACCGAGCGCGAGCTGCCCGCGCAGCTGGTGCTGCTGGCAATGGGCTTCCTGCACCCCGAGCCGGAGCTGCTCGACCAGCTCGGCGTCGCCAAGGACCCGCGCGGCAACATCAAGGCGCTCAAGCCGTACACGACCTCGGTCGAGGGCGTGTTCGCCGCCGGCGACGCCCGCCGCGGGCAGTCGCTGATCGTGTGGGCGATCAACGAGGGGCGCCAGTGCGCGCGGATGGTCGAGCGCTTCCTCGCGGAGCGGCGCACCGGAGACGGCGAGCTCGGCGCGCTCGCGCCGCAGGACGCAGGCCTCGCCGGTCACGCCGACGCGGACGCCGGCCCGGAGGGCCCGCCGCAGCACGTCGGCCCGGGAATTGAGGCAGGATAGGGGCATGGCGATCCTCTCGAGAAAGCGCGATTCGGGCGAGGGGGGCGGCGAGCCGCCGGCGCGCGTGTGCCTGATCGGCGCCGGCTCCTCGGGGATCGCGGCCGCGAAGGCGCTGTATGAGCGCGGGATCCCGTTCGACTGCTTTGAGAAGTCCGACCGCGTCGGCGGCAACTGGGTGTTCGAAAACAAGAACGGCATGTCGGCCGCCTACCGCGACCTGTTCATCAACACCTCGCGGCCGCGGATGGAGTACACCGACTTCCCGATGCCGGAGTCCTATCCGGACTTCCCCCATCACACGCAGATCGCGGCCTACTTCGACGACTACGTCGACCACTTCGGCTTCCGCGAGCAGATCACGTTCGAGACCGGCGTCGAGCACGCGAGCCGCGATGAGGACGGCGTCTGGACGGTCGAGCTCGAGGGCGGCGAGCGCCGGCGCTATGAGGCGCTGCTCGTCGCCAACGGGCACCACTGGCTGGCGCGCTGGCCGGAACCGGCGTTCCCGGGCGCGGACACGTTCAGCGGCGAGCAGATGCACGCGCACTCCTACATCGACAACTCGGTCTTCGCCGGCAAGCGCGTGGTCGTGCTCGGCATGGGCAACTCGGCGATGGACATCGCCGTCGAGTCCTCCTACGTCGCCGAGCGCACCTACCTGGCCGCGCGCCAGGGCGTGTGGATCGTCCCCAAGTACATCTTCGGCAAACCGGTCGATCAGATTCGCAACAACCCGCGGGTCCCGTTCAAGCTGCGCCAGCGCGTCACCCAGCAGCTGATCACGAGCTACGCCGGCCCGCCCGAGCGCTACGGGCTGCCGAAGCCCAACCACCGCTTCGGCGAGGCCCATCCGACGGTCTCCGGGCGCATCCTCGACCGCATCCAGCACGGCACGATCACACCGAAGGGCAACATCGAATCGCTCGAGGGCTCACGCGTGAGCTTCGTCGACGGCAGCAGCGTCGAGGCGGATGTCGTCGTCTACTGCACCGGCTACAAGATCTCCTTCCCGTTCTTCGACGAGGACTTCATCTCCGCGCCGGACAACCACATCGAGCTGTTCCGCCGCGTATTCCACCCGGACATCGCGAACGTCTTCTTCATCGGCCTGCTGCAGCCGCTCGGCGCGATCATGCCGCTGGCCGAGGCGCAGGGCGCATGGGTCGGCGACTACCTGCTCGGCGACTACGAGCTGCCCCCGGCGCAGGAGCTGCGCGCGGACATCAGCGCCGACCAGGCGGCGATGCGCGAGCGCTACGTCGCTTCCAAGCGCCACACGATCCAGGTGGACTACGACGACTATCTCCACGCCCTCTCCAAGGAGCGTCGCAAGGGCGCCGAGCGCGCACGCGCGCAGGGCTTCCAGCCACCGGCTCTATGCCGACCTTCTGTCGCCACAACCGCTTCCTAGAGCGCTGTCCGATCTGCAGCAAGGACCTGCCCGGCCGCGCGCCGAGCGGGGGGCGCCCGGCCCGCAGCGGCGCCGCGCGGACGCGCTCGCACGCCGCTGAGGGCCGCGCCCGCGGCCAGCGCGCAGGAGGGCTGCGCGTGCATCGCGAGGGGCGCGCCGAGGAGGACGGCTACAGCTCAGAGCTCGTGCCCGGCGTTCGCGCCTCGGCCGATGCGCGCCGGCTCGCGCAGGAGGTCGCGTTCGCGAGCAGTCGCCTGCTCGCGCTCGGCAGCGACCCGCCCGGCCTCTACGGCGAGGCGCGCGCGCTCGCGGCGAGCGATCTCGAGCAGGCGAGCTGGATCTGCTTCCTGATCGCCTACCTCTCGCCGACCGAGGGCGAGGGCGATCCGTTCGCCGCGATCCGCGCCGTGCTCGAGCGCGCGCCCTTCGGCGGCGAGCTTCCCGACCTCGACGGCGTCGCGCTCGGCCCACGGAGCTCGCACGAGCCGGCGCGGGGCGCCGCGACGCTGCTCGCCTATCGACAGTGGGTGCAGCGCTCGGGCGGGCCGCAGGAGACCCAGGCGGCGGCGCTCGTCGGCGATCCGGCGTGGACGCCGCAGCGACGCTTCGGGCGGCTGTTCGAGCGGCTGGCGCTGCCCGGCATGGGGCGCACGGGGCGCTATGAACTGCTCGTCACGCTCGGGCGGCTCGGGCTGTTTGAGTTGCGCGCGGACTCGCTGCAGCTGGCGGGCGCGCGCGGCGCGAGCGGCGCCGAGGACGCCGCGACGCTCGCCGCCAAGCGCGTGTTCGGGATCGGCGATCCGCTGCTGCTCGAGCGCCGCGCGGCCGCGCTCGCGGAGGCGATCGCGGTGCCGGTCGAGGCGCTCGACCTGGCGCTCGCCAACTGGGGCTCGGGCGAGCGGGCCACGCTCGGCTGCCCGCCCGACGCGCTCGACGGCGACGCCGAGGGGCGAGCCGCGGACGCGCTCGGGCTGTGATGCGCCACAGCCCCGCGCGCGAGGTCGCCGACGCGGAGGTCGTGCGCGCGCAGCTCCGCGGCGAGGGCGGATACGCAAACGCAGCGCTCGCCGAGGAGATGGAGCGCGCGCTGCGCGACGCTCCGTAGCCGTGCCGGCGGGCCGCGGACGCCGTCCCCGGGTGAGACCTCGCGGGGCCGCAAAAATGCCGTCCACACGCCCACCTACAGTCCAGCGTGTCAGTTGTTCCCAACCCGGGAGTTGCGATGCCACTCTGCTTCATCGAGCCTCAGGACGCGATCCGCGTGATCGCCGAGTCGGTCGGCCGCGAGGCGCGCCGTCAGCTCGTCGGCGAGGTGGTTCGCGCATGGGTGGACGACATCCCCGACCAGGAGCTCTCGGTCCACTATGCGAAGGCGATCGCGGATCTCGACGAGGAGGATCTGCACCTGCTCGCGGCCTGGCACGCCTCGCTCGAGGTCGGCCAGCCGATCCCCAACACCGAGTTCCTCGTCGGCGTCTTCCCGAGCCTCGGCGAGAACCGCCGCGAGGCGCTGAAGATCGCCGCCGGCTTCCGCGGCGAGGAAGCCTTCCAGGCCGGTGTCGCCGAGGATCAGGCGCTCGACACGGTGCTGCCCAGGCTGTCGAGCGTGCGCGCGATCGAACTGGCGAACGAGTGCATCCAGCTGTACATGTGGGACCGCCTCGGCTGCGACAACTAGCGGGCCGTATGCCGGCGCAATACGGCGTCCTCGGCTGCTTGCGTGCGCAGCACGCGGCGCAGCCTGCGTCCTTGTCTTGCTTGGCCTACGGCCCGCTAGGAAGGATGTTCGGGTCCCGGCTGGTTCGCTCCGGCCGGTGGCGGCCGGGCGGGTACACTCACGTCATGACCGAGGCCGCCCCAGCTGCGCTCACAGAGGACGACGTGATGGACGCGCTGTCGAACGTGATCGACCCCGAGCTCGGGCTCGATTTCGTCGAGTTGGGCTTGATCTACGGCGTCGAGATCGCCGGTGGCTGTGATGTGCGCGTGACGTTCACGCTGACGACGCCCGGCTGTCCGATCGGGCCGCAGGTCAACGAACAGATCGAAGAGTTCGTCGGCGAACTCGACGGCGTCAAGACGGTCGAGTCGGAGATGGTGTTCGTGCCGCCGTGGTCGCCGGAGATGATGAGCGAAGACGCGAAGTTCGCGCTCGGCTACTAGCGCCGCGCCGCTCTCGACACCGCTGCGCGCGCTGCTACGGTCGGATGATGAGGCGCTGCACACGCCTGACGGTCGCGACTGCGCTGTTTCTGAGCCTCGTGCCCGCGGCGCTTGGGGGCACGGCGCTTGCTCCGGTCACGGTCGTGGTGGCGCCGCGGCCGAGCGTCCTGGCCGACGTCCACATCAACTTCAGGCCGCATCCGCTGCCGCGCGGCGGCTTCTACTACGCGGTGATCGTGCTCAGTCGCTACGAAGGCGAATCCCAGGAAACGCCGCCGCCATGCGCGATCTCCAGTGACATGGCGAAGACGGAGTACGGCTTTCCGCACGGCCGGCGCAGCATGCGCCTGACGCTCCTGCCGGCTGCGTCGAGCAGCGGGCGCTGGTGCACAGGCCGCTACACCGGCGCCGTCTACGCCGTGCCGCACGCGCCGCCCTGCCGCAACGGCTACTACTGCTACGGCACGAGCGCGCAGAGCAGCTGCTGGATCCTCGAAGAAGGCAAACGCGTCTGCGGAGTGGTCGCCAAACCGGGCCGGCCCCCGTACTCGTATCCGGGAGGGCTGCCGAAGCCGCTGGACCGCAGCGCGCGCATCGTCGCGCGCTTTGCGATCAGCTTCTAGCGGCGGCGCTCGGGGCGGGTGTCGCGGTGGTCTCGCGCGCGAGCGAGAGCAGCGTCGCGAGTTCCTCGGCGATGCTCGCGCCGATCTCATCGATGTCCGGGAGCGCGTCGAAGTCGCCGAGCAGGCCGAAGTTCATCTGCCCGTTGTAGGACATGATCGCGATCGCGAGGGCGTGGTTTTCGGGCAGGAACGCGACGGGGATCGCCTGCAGCATCTCGCGGCCGAGCACATACAGCGGGAACTGCGGCCCGGGCACGTTGGTGACGATCATGTTGAACAGGCGCGTGGAGAAGTTCAGGCGTGAGGCCTGCGCGAGGATCGTCGGCGGCGCGAAGTTCTGCGCGCCGGCGATCACCTCCGCGCCGAGCGCCTGCTTTGACTCCTTCAGGCCGTCCATCGCGCTGGAGACGAAGCGCAGGCGGTTGAGCGGGTCGGAGATGTAGACCGGCAGCGGCCCGCGCATCACGACGATGCGGTTGCCGCCCTGATTGTGCTCGTCCTCGGAGCGAACGGACACGGGCACGAGCGCGCGCATCTCGACGCCGGCGGTGCGCCGGCCGCGGGAGATCAGAAACGAGCGCAGGGCGCCCGCGACGATCGCGAGCACGACATCGTTGACGGTCCCGCCGAACGCGTTCTTGATCCTCTTCAGGTCGGCCAGCTGGCTGCTGACGGCGACGAAGCGCCGGTGCGGCCCGATCGGCACGTTCAGCGGCGTTTCCGGAGCGGGGTTGAGCGCCGCCCAGATGATCTCGCCGACTCCCTCGGCCGCTTCGCGAGCGCGTGCGAGCGCGCGCTCGGGATGTGTGATGGCCTCCATCGCGCCCTCGGCGAGCGCGACCCCGGCGCGCACCGCGCCCTGCGCATCGGCGGCGAGCAGGTGCGCCGTGCCGGGTTCTGGATGGGGCTGCCAGGGGCGCCGGGAGTTGGAGATCGGCGGCGGATCGGGCGACAGGTCGAACAGCACCGTCGCGAGGTCGACGCCGGCGATGCCGTCGATCAGCGAGTGATGGGTCTTGGTGATCAGCGCGAAGCGGTCGTCCTCGAGGCCCTCGATCAGCCACATCTCCCACAGCGGCTTTGAGCGGTCGAGCTGCTGGGAGAAGATGCGCGCGGTCAGATCCTGCAGCTGCTCCCAGCTGCCGGGGGCCGGCAACGCGGTGTGGCGCACGTGGTACTCGGGGTTGAAGCTGGGGTCATCGATCCACACCGGCCGGCCGCTGTCGATCGCCGTGTAGGCGAGCTTGTGGCGGTAACGGGGAACAAGGTGCAGGCGTCGGCGGATCTGCTCGAGGAACTCCTCCATCCCCGGCGGCGGGCCTTCGACGATCGTCAGCCCGCCGATGTGCATGTGCGATACGGGTCCCTCCTGGTGGAGGAAGCCGGCGTCGACGGGAGTCAGCCGGTCGAGGTGGCGCTGGGGCATCGTCGCCTAGCCTAGCGGGACGCCCCCTACAATGACACCCGTGCCCAACACGGTCGAAAAGTTGCTCCTGGCAGCGCCGCGTGGCTACTGCGCCGGCGTCGACCGGGCGGTGCAGACGGTCGAACGAGCGCTCGAGATCCACGGCGCGCCGGTGTACGTGCGCAAGGAGATCGTGCACAACAAGCACGTCGTCGAGCGGCTGCGCGAGCGCGGCGTGATCTTCGTCGAGGAGCAGACCGAAGTGCCGGAGGGGGCCGTCTGCGTGTTCTCCGCCCACGGCGTCGCGCCGAGCGTGCGCGCGGGGGCCGATGAGCGCGGCCTGCAGGACGATCGACGCGACCTGCCCGCTCGTCACGAAGGTGCACCGCGAGGCGCTGCGCTTCGCCCAGGAGGGCTACACGATCGTGCTCGTCGGCCACGACGGCCACGAGGAGGTCGAAGGCACGATGGGGGAGGCGCCCGATCGGATCGTGCTCGTGCAGAGCGAGCAGGACGTCGCCGAGCTCGAGGTCGATGACCCCGAGCGCGTCGCTTTTGTGACGCAGACGACGCTCGCGGTCGATGAAACGAGCGCGATCCTCGACCGTCTGCGCGAGCGTTTCCCGGCGATCGTCGCGCCGCGCACCGATGACATCTGCTACGCGACGACGAACCGCCAGATGGCGGTCAAGCAGATGGCCGAGAGCTGTGACCTGATGCTCGTTATCGGCTCGCGCAACTCGTCGAACTCGCTGCGGCTCGTCGAGGTCGCGCGCGACTGCGGCACCGACGCGCACCTGATCGACAACGCCGGCGAGGTCCAGGAGCAGTGGCTCGCCGACTGCCGCGTCGTCGGCATCTCCTCGGCGCAAGCGCCCCGGAGGACCTCGTCGGCGAGCTCGTCGAGCTGTTCCGCGCCCGCGGCGTGAGCGACGTCTCGGAGTTCCACGTCGTCCGCGAGGACGTCCGCTTCATGCTGCCGAAGCAGATCCGCGAAGCCGTCTCAGCCGGCGGGTCATCCTGAAGGCGCCGTGCCCGGGGCGCCCGCGCGCGTGAGCGCCCGCGCCCGCCTCGCCGTAGTATGCGCACGCTGATCATCTCCGACCTGCACCTCGGCGGCGTCTCGCGCTCGGATCTGCTGAGGCGCCCGGAGCTGCGCGCGCCGCTGCTCGAGGCGCTTGCCGACGTCGACCGTCTGATCCTGCTCGGCGACGTGCTCGAGCTGCGCCACGGCCCGCCGCGCGAAGCGCTCGCCGCCGCGCGGCCCGTGTTCGAAGACCTCGGCCGCGCGCTCGCCGGGCGCGAGCTGATCATCACTGCCGGCAACCACGACCATGCGCTCGTCGAGCCGTGGCTCGCCGCGCGCAGCTATGAGGAGCAGCAGATGCCGCTCGCGCCCGAGCAGCTGGTCGAGCCGGCGCTCGCCTCGGAGCTCGTCGCGCGGCTGGCCGAGTGGGCCGCCCCGGCGCGCGTGCGCGTCGCCTACCCGGGGCTGTGGGTGCGCCCCGACGTGTACGCCACGCACGGGCACTACCTCGACTGCCATCTGACGGTGCCGACGCTCGAGCGCCTGAGCGTCGGCATGATGAGCCGCTTGCTCAGACGACCGCTCGAGGAGCTCGCGACGATCGATGACTACGAGGCGGTGACCGCGCCGATGTACGCGTGGCGCCAGGCCGTCGCGAGGGACTCGCGCACCGGCAATGCGCTCAACGGGATCGCCACGGTCGATGCCTGGCGCGCGCTCGGCGGCGGGCGGGCGGCGCCTGCCCGCCGGCGCCTGACGCTCAAGCGCAGGCTGCGCAGGGAGGCGTTCGTGCGCGGCTTTCCGCTCGCCGTCGCCGGGCTCAACCGCGCGGGGCTCGGCCCGCTGCGGGCGAGCATCTCTCCCGTCGAGTTGCGCCGCGCGGGGCTGCGCGCGATGGGCGAGGTCGCTGCACGCCTCGAGCTCGCTGAGAACTACGTCGTCTTCGGCCACACCCATCGCGCCGGGCCGCTGCCCGATGATGAGCCGGCCGAGTGGCACGGGCCGGGAGCACACGGAGCGAGCAGGTCCGGCGCGCGCCTCGTCAACGCCGGCAACTGGACCTACTCGCCGATCTTCCTCGACGGCAACCCCGGAGAGAGCCCGTACTGGCCGGGCGCGTGCGTGCTCGTCGATGACGAAGGTCCACCCGTACTCAGGAACCTGCTCGCCGAGTCCGGCCACGAGCAGCTGGCGCCGTCGGGCGCTCGCGCGGGCGGACGAACGGGTCAGCGCTCGTGAGCATGCGGCCACGCGCGGACGTGGGTAGCTTGCGCGGATGCCACGTGCAGGGGGTTCACGGCGGGTCAGGTGGAGCACGCGAGCTGTGCCGATCGTGCTCGCATTGGTGGCCGCGTGCGCCTGCCTGCTCGCGCTCGCCGCGAGTGCCGGAGCAGAGATCATCTATGGACACGGTCGCGCGCCGGGCGAAGAGCTGATCGCGATGAACGACGACGGCGGTGGGGCGCATGTGCTGCTGACCCCGGCGCAGATCCCCGGCAGCCCGGTGATGATCCACCTGGCCGAACCGAATGTCGCGCCGAGTGGGACGACGCTTGCGTTCGTTGCCGAAACGTTCGCCAACCACGAAATCAACGGGCCGCCGGATGACTGCGGCGCTAACTGCGCAGGCATCTACACGCTCGCGGGCGGCGTGCTCACACGGCTGAGCGAACCTCCCGCCCCTTTGACATCCGCCTCGACCGCCGATGGCGACCCGGCGGTCACCGCAGACGGCCGCGTCGTGTTCGAAACGATCGCCATCAACTACGGCAAAAACTGCATTCCCGAATGCGAAGTCACAAACACGAGCAGCGGCCTGTTCGTGCGACCGTTCGGAGGTGGCGCGGCGCAGCCGTGGATGACGCCGGACTCGAGAGCTCTCGGAGACGCGGCCGACCCGGCCAACGGCGGCCTGATCGCGTACACGCTCAGCAGCGGCACCCTTGAAGTCGTCAATCAGCAAGGGATCCCCACCGCCACGATTGCCGCGCCCCACGGTGAACGGCCGGCCTTCTCGTCCGACGGGAGCCAGGTCGCATACATCAATACGCAATTCAAAAATGAAGGCTCCGGCGCGGGGATCTATGTCGTCCCGGCGAGCGGCGGTTCCCCGCGCGAGGTGCTGGCTGACCCCACGCCGCCTGAAGAACACTCGGTCACACCGCATACGTTCGGCCAAATCACGTGGGTAGGTCCCAGTGAGCTCGTGTTCAGCGCGATCTTGGGCAAACTGGAGAACATCTACAGCCTCCCCGCCCACTGCCTCACGGGACCCGCGTGCACGATCGCCGAAGCCACGAAACTCACAAGCGACGCGACCGAAACCGAACCCGACAGCTACCCGACGTGGACCTCGGCGACGGTCGCGGGACCCAGCGCGACCCCACCTTCCGGCGGCGCACCCGTGGTCGCTATGTCCACGACCGGCACATCGAGCGTCGCTCACGCAAAGACGAAGGGCCGCACCGCGTCGCTGACGATCACCTGCTCCGGTGGAGCTGGCACCAGCTGTGCCGACTCGCTGACGCTGTCGGTGCTCGAGACACTGCGCTCCGGCAGGCTGGTCGCGGTCGCCGCCAAGGCGAAGACGAAGAAGCGCATCGTTACGCTCGGCCGTGTCTCGCTTACGATCCCCGGCGGTCAGACCAAAACCGTCAGCATCCCGCTGAACGCGAGCGGGCGCGGGCTGCTCGCGCACCGTCACTCCCTCCACGTGAAGCTCGCCGTGGCGCAGACGATCGCCGGCAAGCATGTTGTCGTAAAGACGCTGACGGTCACCTTCACGGTCCCGTCGCACGCCAAGTCACACAAGTAGGCGCTACTGCCGTCGGCGCACGGTCAGGCGATCCCCGGTGTGAAACACGTGGCCAGGCAGCTGACGCCGCTGCTGAGCGAGATCTCGAGCACACCTTCGATGTTGCGCTCGTGCTCGAGCAGCGCGTATGCGCCCGGAGCCGAGATCGTCAACTCGCGCGCCGGCAAATCGCCGCTGCCGCTGACCGTGATGCTGCCGCTACCGTCGAGCACCGCCCACACGCCGCCGGCTTCATAGGGCCCGGAGTAGGCGCCCCTCTGGTCGGCTGTCTGCGGCGCGAGCACGGCTCCGGGGGCGTCCTCCGGGCGCAGCGGCGCGAGCGGCTCGCGCTCGACGCCGAGCAGCTCCTGGATCGCGAGCTCCGTCTCCTCGTAGGCGCCCTCGCCGTAGTGGTACTCGAACAGGCGCGCGCGGCCGTCGAACAGGTAGCGGACCGGCCAGCCGACGTTCTCGTAGTCCTTCCAGACCTCGAGCTCGCTGTCGATCAGCACGGGGTGTGAGATCTCAAGGCGCGCGATCGCCGCACGGACAGCATCAGGATCGCGCGAAGCGTCGAAGCCGGGAGAGTGCACGCCGATCACCCGCAGCCCCGTCTCGCTGTAGCGCTCGTGCCAGGCCTTCACGTAGGGGAGCGTGCGCAGCGAGTTGGGACGGCAGAAGTCCCAGAACTCGATCAGCATCGGCCTGCCGCGCTGGATGCTCGACTTCGGCCCGCTCGTGTTGACCCACGGCAGCTTCGTCGGCAGCAGCGGCGCAACGATCGTGTCGACGGGCGCCCTCAAGCGGGGCCCCTAGCCAATGCTTCCGACCATCTCCAACTGTATGAGGCGGTTGAGCTCGACCGCGTACTCCATCGGCAGCTCCTTCGTGACCGGCTCGATGAAGCCGTTGACGATCATCGCCGCGGCCTCGTCCTCGGTGAAGCCGCGCGAGCCCATGTAGAAGAGCTGGTCGTCGGAGATGCGCCCGACGGTCGCCTCGTGGGCGACGGTCACGTGCGGGTTCTGGATCTGGATGTCCGGCCACGTGTCCGATTTCGATTCGCCGTCCATCATCAGCCCGTCGCACTGCACGCGCGATTTCGAGCCCGCCGAGTTGTGGCCCATCTTGACGAGGCCGCGGTAGCCCATGATCCCGCCGTCCTTGGAGATCGACTTGGCGAGGATGTTCGAGGTCGTGTTCGGCGCGAGGTGCACGACCTTCGCGCCGGTGTCCTTGTGCACGCCTTTGCCGGCGACGCCGACGTTGAGGTGATCGGCGCGCGCGCCCTCGCCCATCAGGAACGAGCCGGGGTACAGCATCACGTACTTCGCGCCCATCGAGCCGCCGACCCACTCGACGGTGCCCTCGGCGTCGACGACCGCGCGCTTGGTGTTGAGGTTGTAGACGTCCTTGGACCAGTTCTGCACCGTCGTGTAGCGCGCCTTCGCGCCCTCGTGGACGAAGATCTCGACGACCGCCGAGTGCATCGAGTTGACGCTGTAGGTCTGCGCGGTGCATCCCTCGATGTAGTTCACCTCCGAGCCCTCGTCGGCGACGATCAGGGTGTGCTCGAAGGTGCCCTCGCCGGCGCCCTCCATGCGGAAGTAGGACTGCAGCGGCAGGTCGCACTTGACGCCCTTGGGGACGTAGCAGAAGGCGCCGCCGGACCAGACGGCGCCGTGCAGCGCCGAGAACTTGTTGTCCTGCGCGGGCACGCACTTGGTCATGAAGTATTTCTGCACGAGCTCGGGGTACTCGGTGATCGCGGTGTCCATCGAGCAGAACAGGATGCCCTGCTTGGCGTACTCCTCCTTGAGGCCCTCATAGACCGGCTCCTGGCGCCAGACGCCGACGACGCCCGCGAGGTGCTCGCGCTCGGCCTGGGGGATGCCGAGGTCCTCGTAGGTCTGCTTCATCTCGGCGGGGACGTCGTCCCAGCTGTTGAAGCGCCCGGCGGTCGGCGGCGAGTAGAGCACGAGCTCGTCGAGGTTCAGCCCGCCCAGATCGGGGCCCCACGTCGGGATCGGCTTGCGTTCGAAGATTTCAAGCGACTTGATCCGTTTCTCGGCCATCCAGTCGGGCTCGCCCTTGATCTTCGAGAGCTCGCTCACGACCTCCCGGGAGATGCCCTGGCGCGCACGCAGCTGTCCCTGGTCGTCCTCGACGATCGGGCTGGGCTTGGTGATCTTGACGCTGTCTATCGTGGCCATGAGGCTCCTTAGCGGCGGCTTTCGCGAATCCTGTGCTCCGAAGTAGGAATTGTATCGAGACGGCGAGCGGGGACCGCGAACACCGTCGGGTTCCGCCTCCGGGCGCCCGCTGCGGGCGCCTGTTGACTGGCGAGGCCGGCTGAGCATATGTTTGGCGCGCAGCAATCGGGCGGTCGCGCCGGGCAGCTCCCGGCGGGGCGCGCGCAGATCAACGAGAGGGGAAACGATGTTCAAGCTGAGAGCCGTGCTGCTCGTCGGGATCGCAGCCGTCGCCGTCGCCGTCGCAGCGCCGGCAGCGAGCGCCAAGCTCACGGTCCCGTACGGCAACACCGCGCTTGGAGATGCGATCTGGAACGAGGCCTGGGCGCCGGAATCGGTGCAGGGCGCGAACAACAACTGCAAGCCGAGTTCGGCCCATCCCTACCCGGTCGTGCTCGTGCACGCGACGCTCGCCGACGAGGGCTCCAACTGGGTGACGCTGGCCCCCCTGCTCGCGAACGAAGGCTATTGCGTGTACGCCTTCAACTACGGCGAAACGCTCGCGTCGCTGCCGGCGATCCCGTTCATCACGCCCGGGCGCATCGACGGCCTCGGCCACATCACCGCGTCGGCCGAAGAACTGTCGAGCTTCGTCAGCCGCGTGCTCTCGAAAACTAAAGCCGCGAAGGTCGATCTCGTCGGGCACTCCCAGGGCGGGATGATGCCGAACTACTACATCAAGTTCCTCGGTGGCGCCGCCAAGGTCAACGAGCTGATCGGGCTCGCCCCGAGCAACCACGGGACGACGCTCGACGGCCTCACGACACTCGTCGAAGCGTTCCCGTTCGCCTCGGAACTCACGACCGGCCTGCTCGAACTGCTGGGTACGCCCTCGCTGCCCGAACAGGAGGAAAACTCGGCGTTCATCAAGAAGCTGTTCGGCTCCGGCGAACCTGTCGCCGCGGGCGTGCGCTACGTCGTGATCGAGACCGAACACGACGAGGTCGTCACGCCCTACACGCACGCGTTCCTGAGCGGCGCGAACGTCACGAACATCCTGATCCAGAGCCAGTGCCCGACCGACCCGGTCGCGCACATCGGCATGTTCGATGACTCGCCCGCGCTGCAGAACGTGCTCAACCAGCTCAGCGCGAGCCCGAGCTCCTCGTTCAAAGCCAGCTGCAGCAACTTCGGACAGGGGATCTAGCAGACGCCTCGCCGCCTGCGGGACGCCGTCAGCGGCTCCCGCAGGCAGGGCGTGCTCGGCGTCGCGCAGACCGGCGCCGAGCGGTGCCGGTCAGCGCCGTCGTCTGCTCGAGCCTGCTCGCCCCGCGAGCGGCGCTGCCCTAAACAGTTAATCGACTGATTTCACCCTCCGCGCGGCGGATCGCGCAACTCTCGCTCGCGCGTGCTGTTAGAGAGCCAGTCGATTCATCCAAACGGACTTGGGGGGACAGTGATGCTTTCGTTGTTGAAACAGCGGGGCGGTGGACGGCTTGCGCTCGTGGCGCTCGTCGTCGTCGCGGCGGTGCTTGTGATCGTCGGGCAGAGCTCTGCGAATGTGACGGTGAGCAAGTCGGGTTGGGCGTGGAGCAACCCCAGCCCGCAGGGGCGGACGCTCCGCGCGATCGCCTTTTCAGGCCCCACCGGCTACGCGGTCGGGCTGGGCGGCACTGCGCTCTCGACAGACAACGCCGGTCAATCCTGGAGCGGGCTCGACACCGGGACGACCGCCGACCTCGAACGGGTGCAGGTGGTTTCACCATCGACCGTCGTCGTCGGCGGCGCCGGCGGCTGTGTGACGCGTATCTCTGAAAACGGCGGCGCCGTCTTCAGGCGCATCTTCAGCGTCGCGGAATCCGGCTGTGCCGAACCGGTCGCGGCGTTCAGCTTCATCTCCGCGAAGGTCGGCTTCATGCTGCTCAAGAACGGCTCGGTCGAGATGACGGCCGACGGCGGCGAGACGTTCGCGCGCCGGACCGGCGTGCCCGGCACGCCGGCTGCGAGCGGCGGCGGCAGCTATGAAGGGACCGATATTCACTTCCTGACAGCGAACGTCGGTATCGCGTTCACGAGTTCCCCGGCGGGAGCGAGCGCGGCATACATGACACCGGACGGCGGCGAGTCGTGGACGCCGGTCGCACTGCCCGCCGGCGCACGCGTGACCGCGGTTCACTTCGTCGATGAAAAGAACGCCTACGCAATCGGCCCGGAAACGCTGCTGCGCTCCAGCGATGGTGGTGAAAAGTGGGAAGCGGAGCCGATCGCGAAGGGCAAGGTGTTCAACTCGATCGACTGCGCGAGCGCGCTCAGCTGTGTGCTGACGGTCAGCGCCGGCGACAGCCTCATCGAGACCGCGAACGGCGGCGAAAGCGCGACCGAGACGACGCCGTCCAGCGCGCTGATCTTCGGCGCGGCGTACGCGAGCCCGACACAGATCGTCGCTGTCGGTGAGAGCGGCACGACCGTGCTCTCAAACGACGGCGGCGCGACATTCACCGCGGCAAGCCTCGACATCGGCGGCCAGTATGGCCGCTTGCGCCTCGGCCCCGGCGGGATGCTGTTGGCGCCCGGCGCCGACGGCGACGTGGCGATCTCCACGAACGCGGGTCAGAGCTGGCAGGTGATCGCGACGCAGAGCTCCCAGCAGCTCGTGGATGTCGCGTTCGCAAGCCCCACGCTCGGCTACGCGCTTGACGTGCGCGGCGGCCTGCAGCGCACCGAAAACGCGGGCGCGAGCTGGCAGACGCTGAGCTCGGGCACGAGCACGCCCGCGCGGGCGATGGCCGCGCTGGGCGCGAACACGGTGCTCCTGTTCGGCCCGCTCGGCATCAGCCGCGCCGTCAACGGCGGGCCCTTCCAGCCGCTCGGCGGTGTCGCCGCGAGCGCGCGGCTGTCGGACTACGACATCGCCGGATCGGCGGTGTTCGCCTTCGGCGTCGGCTCGCACTCGCTGATCCGCTCGACCGATCAGGGCGCGCGCTGGAGCGGCGTCAGCCTGCCGCTCGCACGCAGGGCCGCGCGCCGCCACGGACGCAGGGTCCCCGCTTACCCCGGGGTCGCGATCCGCAGCGTCGCGTTCACGAGCAGCGCGGACGGGATGCTGCTGGACAGCAGCGGGCGCCTGTGGAAGACGAGGAACGGCGGGCGCGCGTGGAGCGAGGTGCTGTCCGCCGGCGGCAGCGAAGGGGTTCAGCTCGCGTTCGCCACCCCGACGGAAGGGTTCATGGACGTGCGCGGCTTCGGCGAGGACAGCGCTGACGCGTATGTGCTGCGCACGACCGACGGCGGCGTCAGCTGGCATCCGCAGGAGCTGACGCTCGGCTCGCTCTCCTACGGTGCGCTCGTCGCGAGCAGCGGCCTCGACGCTGCTGCGCTCGTCGACAGCCATTCGGTCAGCGGCGAAGAACTCGACCGGCTGCTGTTCACCACGACGAGCGGTGGCGACGTCGCGGGCGGCGCGCAGACGCTTGCGCTGAGCACGCCGCGGACGTCACTGAGCAGGCGTGCGCTGCGCACAGCGCACGACACGGTGCGCGTCGACGGCACGCTGAGCGGCGCGCTCGGCGGAGAGACGATCGTCGTCTCGCGGCGTGATCTCGCCGGGGGAAGCTGGCACACCCAGCAGGTGGTCGCGGGCGCCAACGGCGGCAGCTTCGCGACCACGTGGCAGATCACGCGCTCATCGGTGTTCGTCGCTCAGTGGGCCGGCGACAGCGGCCGTCCGGGCCTCGGCTCGAAGGTCCTGAAGGTGCTCGTCGGCTGAAACCAGGAGCGGTGGCCGGTCAGCTCACGCCGGCCAGGCGTGATCGCCGGTCACCGCTCCGCGAACGACCTTGAGGTTGAGCAGCGCGCACTTGCGCCGGGTCGCCGAGACGGGGATCCCGAGCAGCTCGATCATCCAGTCGGCGCCGAGCGCCTCGACTTCGCTCAGCGACATGCCCTTCAGCTCCTCCGAGGCGATCGACGCGGACGCCTGCGAGATCGCGCAGCCGTGGCCGTGGAAGCGGAGGTCCTCGATGCGCTCGTCCTTGACGCGGATGTGCACGCCGAGCTCATCGCCGCACAGCGGGTTGTGCTCGAGCGCCTCGAGATCGTGCGGGTCGAGCTCGCCGAAGTTCCGCGGGCGCTTGTAGTGCTCGAGGATGTAGTCGCGGTAGAGGTCGTCCATGCTCAGAGCCCGAATACCTCGCGGCCGCCCAGCAGCGCGGCGACGAGCGCATCGACATCCGCGCGCTCGTTGTAGACGCCGACGCTCGCACGCGCGGTCGCGCCGACGCCGAGGCAGCGCATCAACGGCTGCGCGCAGTGGTGCCCGGCGCGGATGCAGACGCCGTCGCGGTTGACGAGCTCGGCGATGTCGTGCGGGTGGATGCCGTCGATCGTGAACGAGGCCAGCCCGCCCCTGTTCTCGGCCTCCGGCGGCCCGACGACGCGCAGTCCGGGGACGCTCGCGAGCGCGTCGAGCATGTATGCGGTCAGCGCGCGCTCGTGTGCGCGCACGCGCTCCATGCCGAGCTGCGAGAGATAGTCGACGGCGGCGCCGAGGGCGACGGCCTCGGCGATCGGCGGCGTGCCGGCCTCGAACTTGTACGGGAGCTCGTTCCAGCTGACGGTCTGGAAGTCGACCGAGGCGATCATGTCGCCGCCGGTCAGGAACGGCTCCATCCGCTCGAGCAGCTCCGCGTTGCCGTGGAGCACGCCGATGCCGGTCGGCCCGAGCGCCTTGTGCGCGGTCCAGCCGTAGAAGTCGGCGCCGATCGCAGCGATGTCGACGGGCATCTGCGGCACGGCCTGCGCGCCGTCGATGACCGACACCGCGCCGGCGGCGCGGATCCGCGCCGTCATCTCCGCGACCGGGTTGATCGTGCCGAGCACGTTCGAGATGTGCGCAAACGCGACCAGCTTGACGTCGCCGCACGCGAGCTCGCGCTCGAGCGCCCGCAGCGAGAGCTCGCCGCGCTCGTCGACCTCCAGGTAGCGCAGCTCGGCCGAGCGCTCGCGGCACAGGACCTGCCAGGGCACGAGGTTCGCGTGGTGCTCCATCTGCGTGATCAGCACGGTGTCGCCGGCGGCGATGTTCGCGCGCCCCCACGCATACGCGACGAGGTTGATCGCCTCGGTCACGTTCTTCGTGAAGATCGTCGTGCGCGGCTCGCCGCCGACGAAGCGGGCGACCTTCTCACGGGCGCCGTCATAGGCCGCGTCGGCCTCCTGCGCGAGCGCGTAGACGCCGCGGTGGATGTTCGCGTTGTGGCGGCGCAGGTGCTCGGCAAGCGCGTCGATCACGACCTGCGGCTTCTGCGCGGTCGCCCCCGAGTCGAGGTACACCAGCTCCGGGCGCGCGGCGAAGATCGGAAAGTCGCCGCGCACGCTCGCCCCGCCCCCGGGGGCCGGCTTCATCGCGAGATCGCTCTCAGCGACTGGTGGCATACGCCTCGATGTCCTCGCGCGCAGCCGCCAGCTTGCCGGCGATCTTGCCGCGCACGAGCTCCTCGAGCGCCTCATCCTGGAGCTCGGCGATGAGCGGCTCGAAGAAGCCCTCGACGATCACACGCACCGCCGACGGGCGGTCGAGCCCGCGCGTCTGCATGTAGAAGATCGCCGTCTCATCGAGCTCGCCGACCGTGCCTCCGTGCGAGGCGGAGACATCGTCGGCGGAGACGAGCACCGAGGGGATCGCGTCGATGCGCGCCTTCGGCGAGAGCATCATCGAGTGGAACTGCAGGTAGGTGTGCGTCTGCTGGGCGCCCGGATCGATCTGGATCAGGCCCTCGAAGCTCGCGCGGCTCTCGCCGGCGGCGGCGCCGCGCCAGTGGACGTCGCCGCCCGAGGGCCCGGTCTCGTGCAGATCGACGGCGAACACGTCGAGGTGCTCGTGCTCCTCGGCGAAGAACAGGCCGCGGAAGGCCATGTCGGCGCCCGGCTCGGAGATCGCCAGCTCGAGATGCTGGCGCACGAGGTGCCCGCCGAGCAGCGCGGGCAGCCAGTGGCAATATGCGTCGCGCCCGACAGCGACGAAGCGCGTCGAGACGTCGAACACCTCGCCGCTGCCCCAGTCCTGCAGCTGGGCGAGGCGGCAGCGCGCGCCGTCCTTGAGGTAGAGCTCGAACGCGCCCGCGTGCAGCGCCTGCCCGTCGAAGTCCTCGGCGAGGTCGTACTCGTGCACGCGGAACTCGCTGTTGGTCCCGCCGAGCACCAGGGTCCGCCCGTATTGGGCGACGCCGGCCTGCTCGATCGCGTAGACGATCTCAAACGGCTCCTCGACGACGACGTCCGCGGGCACGTGCAGGAATGCGCCGCCGCGCCAGAAGGCGGCGTTTGCAGCCTCGAGCTTGTTGCGGTCGATGCGTAGGCGCTTCGAGTACCACGGCGTGACGAGCTCGGCGTGCTCGCGAAACGCATCCTCGAGCGAGCACAGGATCACGCCGCGTGCCGCGAGCGCCGGGTCGAGCTCGACGTGCACGAGCGCGTTGGCGCTCTGGATCAGCCGTCCGGCGCGCGGGCGCTCGGGCAGCGTGCGCGCGACGACGTCGGGCACCTGGCCCGAGGCGCCGGCGCTGCCATCGGCCTGCAGCGCGTCGAGGTCGAGGCTCTCCAGGCTCGTCGACCAGAAGCCCGAGCGCCGCCACACGGGCAGCTCGGAGCTGTAGAAGTGAGCGAGCGCGACCTCGCGCAGCTGCTCGAGCGTGCGCCCGTCGCCGGCGCCGGCGCCGGCCAACGCGTGGTAGAGCGTCGCCTCGCGGTGACGGCCCGGCTTGACCGCGACCTCCGCCGCGTCAGGCACCGGCGCCGACCTCCTGGCGGATCTGGTCATAGCCCTCGCGCTCGAGCCGTTCGACAAGCTCGACGCCGCCCTCGAGCACGATCTGCCCGTCCATCAGGATGTGCACGAACTCCGGCTTGACGTAGTGCAGGATGCGCTGGTAGTGGGTGATGATCAGAGCGCCGAGGCCCTGCTCGTCGTGCAGCTTCTGCACGCCCTCCGCGACGGTGCGCAGCGCGTCGATGTCGAGACCGGAGTCGGTCTCGTCGAGGATCGCGATGTCGGGCGCGAGCATCGCCATCTGCAGGATCTCCGCGCGCTTCTTCTCACCGCCGGAGAAGCCGTCGTTGAGGTGGCGCGAGGTGAACGCTTTGTCGACGTCGAGCAGCTCGATCGCGTGCTGGAGCTGGTTGCGGAACTCCTTCACCTGGATCGGCTCCTCGCGCTTGGCGTTGATCGCCATGCGCAGGAAGTTCGCGACCGACACGCCGGGGATCGAGACCGGGTACTGGAACGCCAGGAACAGCCCGGCCTTCGCGCGGTCGTGGGGCTCGGCCTCGGTCAGGTCCTCGCCCTTGAAGGTGATCGATCCCTGTGTGACCTCATAGGAGGGGTGCCCGAGCAGGGTGTTCGCGAGCGTCGACTTGCCCGAGCCGTTGGGGCCCATCAGGGCGTGGATCTCGCCGCGGTTGATGTCGAGGTCGACGCCTTTGAGGATCTCGCGCTCCTCGATGCGGACGTGCAGGTCTGTGATTTCTAGGTCGGCCATGTTCTGTGCTCAGGCTCCGGTCGTGAGGGATTCGATTTGCAGGGGTGCGACGGTCGCTGCGGCCGGCATCACCGGCGTCTGCAGCAGGTCCGCGAGCGTCGTCTCGCGCAGCGTGCTGACGATCGAGAAGCGCACGCGCGTCCACAGCAGCTTCGTCGGGCAGACGTGGTCGGCGCTCGACTCGCGCGAGCACACGATCGAGCCGTCGGCGGCCTCGGAGATGCACTCGATCGGCGCGATCGAGCCCTCCAGCGCCTGCACGACCTCGGCCATCGTGATCTCGCTCGCTGTGCGCGCGAGCATGTAGCCGCCGCGTGAGCCGCGGCGGCTATCCACCAGCCCGGCCTTGCGCAGGCGCGCGACGAGATGCTCGAGATAGGCGAGCGGGAGGCCGTCGTGGGCCGCGATCTCAGCCAGCGGGACGGGGTCCCCGCCGGAGCGCCGAGCGAGCTCGACCATCACGCGTACGCCGTACTCGGCCTTGGTTGAGAACATCATCGCCAGATTTCCTACCTGCGAGCTAGGGTATCAGCCGCCCTGCAGCCTGCCGATGTCGTGGGCGAGCGATTCGGGCGTCAGCTGTTCGGATTCGAAGATCACCCGCTCGCGGTTCTCGCCGTCGAGCAGCAGCACCGGAGCGACGTGCGCGACGGCCGCGCGCGCGGCGCCGGCGGGAGCCACGCCGTAGGCCTTCCAGATCGGCCGCAGGCGCGTGAGCGGGCCGTCGAGGTAGCGGACGCGGCCGCTGAGCGACATCTGCGCGAGGAACCGGCGCACGCTCGCGGGCGTGTCCGCGCGGGGATCGGCGCTGACGATCAGCACCGGCACCGGGTGGGGGAGTTCATCGAGCGCGCCGCGGATCTGCTGGGCGATGACGACGCACCTCGCCCCGCACGTCGAGTACAGGAACGTCAGCACGACGACCTGGCCGCGGTAGTCGCGCAACGACACGCTGCGGCCGTCCTGGTCGCTCAGCGTGAAGTTCGGCGCCGGCGCGCCCGCCGGGATCGCCGCGCCATCGAAGCCGTTTGCGGCGGCGCCGCTCGACGCCGCCGGCGCGAGATCATGCGAGGAGCGGCTCGACACAAGCACCAGCACGAGCACGAGCACGAGCAGCAGCGTGACCGTGAACACTGAGATCGCGATGGCGGAGCGGCGTCCCATCCCGGCCAGCGTAGGGAATCGCGCAGGCCGGGAGGGCCGGCGTGTCGCATCCGGGAGGGGCTTCAAGGCCCTAGCGGCAGTCGCTACACTTTATGAAGTCCTTGAATCCCGACCGTGGTTTAGGAGTTTCAAGATGAGCCTCTCCAGCGCAGAGCTTCTCCGCCAAGTCAAGAGCCAGATCGAAGAGGTCGACCCCTCCGAGGTCAAGGAGCTGATCGACGAGGGCGTCGTCGTCATCGACGTGCGCGAGACCGAGGAGTTCGCCACCGGGCACCTGCCCGGCGCGAAGCATGTCCCCAGGAGCTATCTCGAGACGCGGATCGAGGGCGTCGTACCGGACCGCTCGACGCAGGTGATCCTCTACTGCGCATCGGGCAACCGCTCGGCCTACGGCGCGCGCACCCTGACCGAGGACCTCGGCTACGAGCACGTGCGCTCGATGACCGGCGGCATCACACTGTGGAAGGACCGCGGCTATGAGGTGCAGGTGCCGCGCGCCCTGACCGCGGAGCAGCGCGACCGCTACTCCCGCCACATGCTCGTCCCCGAGATCGGCGCCGACGGTCAGCAGAAGCTGCTCGACGCGAAGGTGCTGCTGCTCGGCGCGGGCGGCCTCGGCTCGCCGACGGCGCTGTATCTGGCGGCCGCCGGCGTCGGCACGCTCGGGATCGTCGACGACGATGTCGTCGACCTCTCCAACCTGCAACGGCAGGTGATCCACACGACCGGCCGCGTCGGCACGCCGAAGGTCGACTCCGCGGAGGAGTCGATCCGCGCGCTCAATCCGGACGTCAACGTCATCAAGTACCAGACGCGGATCGACGCGTCGAACATCATGGAGATCATCGAGGGCTATGACGTGATCGTCGACGGCGTCGACAACTTCCCGACCCGCTACCTGCTCAACGACGCGACCGTGCGCCTGAAGATCCCCGTCGTCTCCGCCTCGATCCTCGGCTTCGACGGCCAGCTGTCGGTGTTCAAACCGTATGACGGGCCGTGCTACCGCTGCCTGTTCCGGGAGCCGCCACCGGCCGAGCTCGCGCCATCCTGCGGCGCCAACGGCGTGCTCGGCGTGCTGCCGGGAACGATGGGCCTGCTGCAGGCGACCGAGGTCGTCAAGCTGATCCTCGGCATCGGCGATCCGGCGATCGGGCGCCTGCTGCTCTACGACGCGCTCGGCGCGACGCTCACGGAGGTCAAAGTCCACCGCGATCCGGACTGCCCGATCTGCTCACGCGAGCCCGATGAAATCAGCGACGACGAGCTCGGCGTGTTTCCCGACTACGAGGCGTTCTGCGCCGCGGCCGGGTAGTCTGCGCGCCGATGGCAACGATCAAGATCCCGCCGGTCCTGCGCGCGTCCGTGGGTGGCGAGAAGCTCCTGAGCGCCTCCGGTGAGAACGTCGGCGACGTGCTGCGCGACCTCGCCTCAAGCCACCCCGCGACCCAGGACCAGCTGTTCTCGGCCGACGGTGAGCTCAACCGCTACGTCAACGTGTATCTCAACGACGAGGACGTGCGCGTGCTCGACGGGCTCGACACAGCGGTCGGCGAGGCCGACACGCTCGTGATCCTGCCGGCGATGGCCGGCGGCGCCGCCTCCTAGGGTTGCCTGGGCAGCCCAGCTAGAGCTCCCTCGGGCGCGGCTGAGCGGTGCCCGCGCGCCGGCGCGGGGGCATCTCGAGGTGTCCAGTTGGGCCGCGCGCGCTAAAGCCCCGACGCCGACGGCCGATGAAGTGGTCGTCCATGGGTAGTCTCAGACACCCCTCGCGCGCCCGCGGCGCCCGCCCTGCCCTCAGGGGGCTCGGGTGCGGCTGGGCGATCTCGCTGCTCGCCGTGCTGGCCCTCGCGGCGCCCGCGGCCGCGGCCAGCGGGCACGGCCCGCGCTACCACCTGAAGATCGTCGAGGGCGCCACGACGCTGCCGGAATTCGAACACCCCGACTCGGTCAGCGCGAGCATCGAAAACGCGAAAACCGAAGTCGTCCTGCAGCTGATCCACGGCGGTCTGGCGATCGCGCGCGACTCCGGCAAAAACGGCGAAGGCGCCTGGATCTCGCCGGGCCCCGAGGTCGGCGACGAAGTCATCCTCGAATCGCCCAAAGGCACCGTCATCTCGACGGTCGTCTACGACGGCCTGCCGACGATCGATCCGACGGTCTGCGCGGGCTCGACGAACTTCTCGGGCGAGAACAGCAGCGGCGAGGTCGTCGAAGGCTATTACGTCAAGAACGTGCTCGAAACCCCCTATCACCAGTCGACGCGGCCCGTCCAGAAGGCGTTCGGCGAAGCGCAGGTCAAAACGCTGTCGGGCACGACGTTCGGCGGCGACTTCCTCAAGCCGCTGGAAATCGGCGAGGACGTCGGGGCCTTCGAGTCCCTGAAAACCTCGCTCGCCGGTGAAGCCACCTACGAATACGCAAGCGAAACCGAGCGTCCGGTCGCCGGCTGCCCGGCTCCGCCGCCTCCCGTGATCGCGCCGCCCCCACCGGTCGTGCCCCCGTTCGAGGGCGTGATCGCGAAGCTCTTCAGCAGCAAGATCGAGGGGCTGTTGAGGTTCGGCGCGACCGACAAGGTCACGATCGACCGGCCCGGCACGGTCACCCAGGACCTCTATCTGGTGGGCGGCAAACTGCCCGCCTTCGCCAGCGCGCACAAGCGCAAGCTGCCGCCGGCCCTGCTGCTGGCGCGCGGTTCGGCGAGCGCGAAAGTCGCCGGCACCGTCACGGTCCACCTGCGCCTGACCAGCAAGGGCCGCAGCAAGCTGAAGTCGGCGCACAGCCTGAAAGTCGTCCTGATCACGACCCTGCGCAGCAGCTCCGGCGCCAAGATCACACTTGGACGTCGCACGATCTCGCTCCACCGCTAAGCGCGCGCAGGCGGTTCGGCGGGCGCTCGGGGTCGCACTGGGCGCAGCCGTCTGGCTCGTGCCTCCACCGGTGCTGCCGCTGCCCTCGCGCAGCGGTGGCGAAGGGCCGCCGCGCTCGTTCGGGCGCGAACCACGCGAGGGCCCGCAGCCGCCGCCCACGAGCGGCGCGCTCGCACGGGCCCAGGACAGGCTTCTGCTCGACGGCCCGTTCCCGCGCTCGGGCCTCGAGCGCGGCGTCTCCGAAGGGGCGCTGCTGCTCGAGCACGGCCCCGCGGTGCTCGAACTCGCGCTCGCGAAGATCCGTGCGAGCGGCGCGAGCGTCGTGCGCATCCCGGTCGACTGGCGCGACACCGTCGCTGAAGCTCCGCCCGCCGGCTTCGATGCCCGCGACCCCGCCGACCCGGCGTACCGCTTCGCGTTGATCGACGCCGCGGTCACGGCCGCCGTCGCGGACGGGCTGACGCCGCTGCTCGTCGTCTCGCACGCACCCGCATTCGCCGAAGCCCCCCACCGCTGGCCGTATGCGTTTCCCGGCAGCTGGGCGCCGAACCCGGCGGCGCTCGGCGAATTCGCAGGCGCGCTCGCGCGCCGCTACGACGGCAGCTTCCCCGACCCGCTGCTGGCGGGGCAGACGCTGCCCCGCGTGCGGCTGCTGCAGGCCTGGAACGAGCCGAACCTCGCCCGCTACCTCGAGCCGCAATGGGTGGTCGCAGGCGAACGCTGGAGCGCGTTCTCGCCGCTGCTCTACCGCCAGATGCTCAACGCCTTCTACAGCGCCGTCAAGTCGGTCGAGCCCTCCGACCTGGTGATCAGCGCCGGCGTTGCCCCTGACGGCGACCGCGCGGGGGTGGGGCGGATGGCGCCGGTGCAGTTCCTGCGCGCGCTGATGTGCCTGCCCGCCACGAAGGACAGCAGTGGCCGCGAGGGCATGCACGGGTGCTCCGATCCGCCGCACTTCGATGTCCTCGCCTTCCACCCGCTGTCGGTCGGCGACCCCGACCTGCCCGCCGCGTCCTCGCTCGACGTGTCGATCGCCGACGCCGCCAAGATCACCGGCCTGCTGCGCGAAGCCGAGCGGCTGCACACCGCGCTCCCGGCCGGGCACAAGCCGGTGTGGGTGACCGAGCTCAACTGGGAAAGCTCGCCGCCGATGCGCGGCGGCGTGGCGCCGCGGCTGCAGGCCCTGTGGGTGTCGCGCGCGCTGCACCGGCTGTGGGTCGCCGGCGTCGGCCTCGTCGCCTGGCAGTTCCTCGTCGACCCGTACCCGGCGGCGACCGCCAGCACCCCGACCGGTGGCGTGGTCGAATACTCGCGCGCCGCCGGCCTCTACAGCGCGGGGATCGGGGGAGACCTCGAAAGCGCGAGCGCAAAGCCGTTCCTGAGCGGCTTTCAGCTGCCCTTCGACCCCTTGCGGGTCGACGCTCGCGACGTGCGTGTGTGGGCGCTGGCGGGCGAGCCGCACGCCGTCATCGCGCTGCAGCGGCAGACGCACTCGGGCCGATGGAGGACGCTCGCGGTTGAGCACGCGGGGCAGGACGGCGTCCTCAACGCGCTCCTCGCGCTGCGCGGGCCGGCGAGGCTGCGGCTGCTCGACGGCGCGCTCCTCAGCGCGGTCGCGGCGGTCGGGTCGCGGCCGAGCAGGTTGAGTATTTGATATAGTTTTTTATATCATGCCGCCAGGGACGATCATTCGTGAGCATCGCTGGGCGTGCGGTCTCAGCCAGCGCTCGCTCGCGCGCAGATCGGGCACCACGCAGGCTGCGGTCAGCCGCATCGAGCGGGGCCTCACGGCCCCGGGTTGGGAGACGATGCGCTCGCTGCTGCTCGCGATGGGCTACGAGCCGGAGTTGCGGGCGCGGCGTCTCGTCGGCCGCTGGGATCCCGCGCACCTCGCCGCCTCCCGGGCGCGCGAACCGAGCGAGCGTCTCGAGCTTGCGATCTCGGCGAATCGCCTCGCGGGCCGCCTGCGCGAGGCCGGCGCGCGTGCATCCGATGGCACGTGAGACACCACTCGATGCGGAGCGTATCCTCGCTGAGCTCGCCGCCCACTCGGTTGACTACGTGATCATCGGCGGGCTCGCCGTACAGACGCACGGGCACGTTCGGACGACCGTCGACATCGACGTGCTGCCGCGGCCCGAGCCGCTCAATCTCGCGCACCTCGCGGACGCGTTGAATGCGCTCCGGGCACGGATCCTCAATCCCGGCAGCGAGCGCGAGACGATCGACGCCGCGATGCTGCCGCGTGCGACGCTCTGGCAGTTCGCAACCGATCACGGCGCGATCGACGTGCTGCACGAGGTCGCGGGTGCTCCCTCCTACGATGAGCTGCGCGGGCGTGCGCTCGTGGTGCGCCTCGGCGAGCTGTCGCTCGCCGTGGCGGGCCGCGACGACCTGATCAGCATGAAGCGCGCGAGCGGCAGGCCGGTCGACCTGGAAGACATCGCCGCGCTGACCGCGGGCGATGCCCGCGCGCTGGCGCCCGGCGCCGATCCGCCGTCAGACGCCGGCGATCTCTGACGGCTGAGCGTCGCCGCCGGCGATCCCCGCGGCGGGCAGCTGGCTCATCGCGTGCTCGGCCAGCGCGGTGATCGTCAATGACGGGTTGACGCCGACGTTCGCGGGGATCGCCGAGCCGTCGCAGACGAGCAGGTTCTCATAGCCGAACACGCGCTGGTTGGCATCGACGACGCCCCGCTCGGGGCCTGAGGCGATCACCGCCCCGCCGAGGATGTGAGCGGTGGTGGGGATGTTGAACAGCGCCTCCGTGACCGAGCTCTGGGCGACCCCGCCGGTGCGCTCGGCGAACCATTCCGCGGTGCGGTTGGCGATCGGGATGAACGTTGGGTTGGGCCGCTCGGGGTCCTGTTCGGTCTGCAGCCAGAAGGAGCCGAACGGGCCGCTGCGCGGGCGCAGCGCGATCGCGTTGTCGAGCGTCTGCATCACGAGGATGATGATCGTGCGCCGCGACCAGTGTTTCGGGAACATCACCTTGACCGCGCGGCGGGGGTGCAGCAGCGCCTGCGCGAGCAGCTTCAGCGGCCGTGTCAGGCGCGTGCCGTCGCCGGTCAGCATCGTGTTCAGGTGGTGCATCGAGTCGCCGTCGTTGCCGTAGGTGACGGTCTCGATGTGGGTGTGCGAGTCCGGGTAGATCGAGGAGGTGATCGCGACGCGTTTGATCAGGTCCTCGGGGTAGTCCTCGGGCACGGTGACCGCGAGGATCGACTCCGAGTTGGTGCGCACGAGCTCGCCGAGGCGAGCGGAGATCTGCGGCAGCGAGCCTTTCACGCGGCAGCGCTGCAGCAGCTTGTTGGTGCCGAGCGGCCCGGCGGAGACGACGACGCCGCGGGCGCGCTGCACGCGCCGTTCCTTGCGCAGCCACGCGCCCGAGCGCACGCTTTCGACCTCGTAGCCGTCGCTGCCGTCGCTCGCGCCAAGCGGGCGGATGTCGATCACGGTGCGTTCGGGCATCACCTGCGCGCCGCGCTTCTCCGCGAAGTACAGGTAGTTCTTGACGAGCGTGTTCTTGGCGCCGTGCGGGCAGCCGACCATGCAGCGACCGCACAGCTGACAGCCGGTGCGATCGGGTCCCTCGCCGCCGAAGAACGGATCGCTTACGGTCTCGCCGGGCTCGCCGAAGTAGATGCCGACAGGGGTACGCTGGTAGCTCTCGCCGACGCCGAGCTCCTCGCCGAGCTCGCGCAGCAGCTGGTCGGCCGGGTCCTCGTGCGGGTTTTCGACGACGCCGAGCATCCGCTGGGCTTCGGCGTAGTGGGGCGCGAGCGCGCTCTCCCAGTCGGCGATCTCAGCCCACTGGCGATCCTCGAAGAACGCCTTCGGCGGCACGTAGAGGGTGTTCGCATAGCCGAGGCTGCCGCCGCCGACACCGCAGCCGGAGACGACCGAGACGTCCTTGAACGTGGTCAGCCGGAAGATGCCCTTCATGCCCACGCGCGGGTTCCAGAAGTAGCGCTTGAGGTCGCCCGTCGTGCGCGCGAAGTCGCTGTCGCCGAAGCGCCGCCCGCACTCGAGCACGCCGACCGAGTGGCCCTTCTCGGCGAGGCGCAGCGCGGAGACGCTGCCGCCGAAGCCCGAGCCGATCACCAGCCAGTCGAAGTCGAAGCCCTTTGATGCCATGCTCGACGATCCCTTCGGTTCGGGTGCAGCGACCGCCCGATCTTAGAGCTTGGCTGGCTGTGCGGCCAGTCGGTCGTGCGGCGTGACTCAGGCTTTGAACTTGTGCTTCGTGAATTTGACCGTGCCCGACCACGTGTAGCTGTCGCTGCACACGCTGCCGTCGCCGCTGCCGCAGTCGCCGGAGACGTCCTCCGAGGCTCCGATCGAGGCGTCCTTGGTGACGCTCGCATGCTTCAGGTCGCTCGGCTCGAGCTGGATCTTCGCGGTCAGCGGTCTGACATCCGGCAGGCCCGCGCTGGCGTGCTTGCTGCCGGCGCCGATGAAGCCTTCGATCGTCTGCTGCCACCATTCGCTCGGGTCGCAGGGGAGCACGTTGTTGCCCTTCGGTGCGCTTTCGAAGCCTTCGAGCGCGACCATGTCGAAGATCACGCCCTTTTTGAAGCCGCCGGCCGGCCGGTGTACCGTGACCGCGCCGCCGCCCCCGCCGAGCGGGCTGTCTTTGAGGCTGAGCGTTCCCGAGTTCGAGCAGTCCTCGTCTTCGCTGCCGGTGTTCGTGATCTTCCACTCGCCGCTGCCCTCCTGGCCGAGGCCGACGGCGGGGAACCCCGCGGATTGCAACGGGCTGCTCGCGGTCGTCGGGATCAGCACGTGCGGGTAGACCGTGTCCCACTTCCAGCTCGCTTCTTCGGTCAGCTTTCCGGGTCCTTCGTCGCTTGACGTGCGCGTGTAGCTGCCGTGGCCGACGAACGCGATCGTGTACTCGTAGAACGGCTGGAAGGAGAAGCCGGGTTTCGCCGAGGCGCTCGCCGTAGCCGGAGGGGCAACGACGATGAGCGCGGCCGCGACGGCCAACGCCAGACGGCACCGCAGGGTCCTGAGCACGCTGACTTCTCCCGGTCTGTGGATGGATACGGTGGCGCGAGAGCCGTGCGAGCCTAACAGCGCTCGAGGTCTGACCGATCGATGCCGCCCCGAGAAATACTCCAGAGGCGGCTGTCCTAGCTCTGCTAGTCCAGCGACGCGGCGATCTCCAGCATCGTCCAGACGTGATCGGCGATTCCCGCCGCCATCGCGGGGGTGCGCGGGTAGGGGTCGGCGAGCGTCTTGTGCGGCCGTGCGAAGTTGTAGTGGAGGAAGTGCAAGGCGATGGCGGCCATGTGGTTGTCGACCTTCTTTGAGAAGCCGTTGGTAAGCCGCGTGAACGGCGCATCCCCATGCGCATGGTCAGGTTCTGACGCTCAACGTAGCTCGTGCTGATCTTCGCCGGGTCGGGGTCGCCGCGATCGACGCGGACGCGAGCGCCGGTGCAGACCGCCGGGCTGTAGCGGGCCTGCCCCTCCCGCGGCGACGCGTACTGCTTGATCAGCTGCGCGAAGTCGACGTTGTGCCGAAACGCGAGCGCGACGGCGTTCGGGTACGCGCCGTGGCCGTCGGTCGTCAGCTGGATTCTGTTGCGAAGCCGCGAGGCGAGGTCGGTCATGAACGCCTCGGCGTCCTCGACCGCGCGGCCGCCGACGTACCAGTTGACGATCAGCTTGGAGTACGCGTCGAGCGCCGTCCACGTCCATACGTCGCCGACGCCGAACTCGCCCTTGCGATCCTCGGGTACGTTGCGTGCCTTGCTGTAGACGAACGACCAAATCTCATCTGCCTCGATCGTCTTGCAGTTGAGGTCGCGCAGGTGCTCGTCTTGGTAGGCGGCGGCTGCCTCGCCGATGTCGAGGATCAGTTTCTGCACCGTGTTGATCGCGACGCCCGCCATGCGGCTGGTCGCGCGAACGCTGTTGCCCTCGACCAGCATCGAGAGGACTTGGCCGCGCTTTTCGGTGCTCAGCCTGTTCATACTGACTATTATGCCAGAGCGGTCACGCATTGTCCAAGCAGGCATATCCACGCCCAGGGCGAAGGGACACCGATGAGCATTGAACGGATCTACAACTGCGATTGGCGCGAGTGCAACGGGCATGTGCAGACTGTCAGCGATCGGCCGCCGGGATTACTCTATTGTTGCTGCGCCAGCCGCGGACGGAGGACGAGCATGGTGCTCCCGACTAGGAGCACATAGATGCAGGCTAGCGTGCGCATAGCTAGGATTGCATCGGGCAGCGATGAATGTAGCTTGAGCGCCTCGACTTCAAATGATACACACACTCGCGGACCCCGCTATATTCCGTGAAGTAATGGCGGCCCAGCGGCTCAGGAACCGTCCCTGCGGTGGTCGCTACGGCGACCTCGTGCAATCGATCGGCAACACGCCGCTGATCGAGCTGCCGAACCTCTCGCCGAAGCCGGGCGTGCATATCTGGGCGAAGCTCGAGTCGCACAACCCGACCGGGTCGGTCAAGGATCGCGTCGGCCGCGCGCTGATCGAGGACGCCGAGGAGAAGGGCGCGATCAGCCCCGGGCAGACGGTGCTCGAACCGACGTCCGGCAACACCGGCATCTCGCTCGCGATGATCTGCGCGCGCAAGGGCTACAAGCTGAAGGTCGTGATGCCCGACAACGTCACGCCCGAGCGCACCCAGCTGTTGAGCATGTACGGCGCGGAGATCGTCTACTCCGACGGCAGCCAGGGCTCCAACGGCGCAGTCGCAAAGGCGCTGGAGATGGCCGCGGAGGACCCGTCCTGCTACATGCCCTACCAGTACGGCAACCAGGCGAACCCGAACGCCCACTACAACGGCACGGCGCTCGAGATCCTCGAAGAGCTCGACGAGGTGAGCGCGTTCGTCGCGGGCCTCGGCACGGGCGGCACGCTGATGGGCAACGGGCGCAGGCTGAAGGAGACGTTCGGCGATGCGGTCAAGATCGTCGCCGCCGAGCCGATGCAGGGGGAGCCGGTGCAGGGCCTGCGCTCGCTCGACGACGGCTTCATCCCGCCGATCATCGACATCTCGCTGCTGGACCGCAAGATCTTCGTGACCAACCGCGACGCGATCATCTGGACGCGTAAGCTGCTCGACGAGGAGGGTGTCTTCGCGGGCGTCTCCAGCGGCGCGATCGCGAGCATCGCCGTGCGCATCGCCGGCGAGCTCGACGAGGGCAACGTCGTGTTCGTCGTCGCCGACGACGGCTGGAAGTACCTGTCGAGCGGGATCTACACGCTGCCGGTCGACGAGATCGAGAATCTCGAGTCGACCGTCTGGTGGTAGGCGGGCCCGCCACCGTCCGCGACGCTGCACGACGGACATGAACATCTCACGCGAGTTGCTCGACGAGCTGGTCGCACATGCGCTCGCCGATCCGCGCAACGAGGTCTGCGGGGTCGTCGCGGTCGCGTCCTCCGTGCCGGCTCGCGCGCTGCGCGTGCATCGCGCGAGGAACATCCACGCCAGCCCGCTGAAGTTCCAGATCGAGCCCGCTGAACTGCTGCAGCTGTGGAACGCGTGCGAGGCCGACGGCGGTGAGCTCGGCGCGATCTACCACTCGCACGTGCGCAGCAGGCCCTACCCCTCCCAGACAGACATCAACTTCGCCGCCAACTGGCCGGGCGTCGAGTGGATCATCGTCGGGCTCGCGAGCGGGTCCGAGCCCGAGGTGCGCTCCTACCTGATCGAGGACGGCGACGTGCGGGAGGTTCCGCTCGAGGTGCAGTGATGGATGCCGAGCAGATCATCTGCCCCAGCTGCGGCCGCGCGCATCCACCGAGCGAGCGCTTCTGCGAGGAGTGCCGGATGCCGCTCGTGCTCGGCGCGCGCGCCGAGCAGCCCGCAACCGAGCGCCGCCAGGCCGCGCGCAAGATCAAACCGGAGTACGCCGAGGGCCCGCCGGTGAAGGTCGCGCGCGTGCGCACTCAGCCGGAGGCCGAGTTCATCGCCGGGCTGCTGCTCGAGGAGGGCATTCCGAGCATGCTGCGCAGCTCCGTCGCCGGTCACGGCCCGGTCGCCGGGCCGCGCGACGTGCTGGTGCCCGAGTCGGGCGCCGAGGCAGCGCGTGAAGCACTCGCGTTCGACCGGCGCTAGACGAGGACCGGCTGGCCGGTTGCTTCAGAGGTGATCGAGCGGATCTCCTCCGAGGCGCGCTCGAACTCGGCGTCGGAGAGCACGGGCGTGCCCTCGAACGGCAGTTCGCGCTGCAGCTCGACCCACGCGTTCGGCCCGGTGTACTCGTCCTTGACCTTGACGGTCACAGGGCGCGGGATCCGGTAGGTGCGCAGAAGCAGCACGTGCAGCGGCTGGCGTCCGCGCCAGCCGAGGCGCTTTTCGGCGTAGTCGGGCGTCCACACGTAGAACGGCGAGAGCGCGTCGACACAGCGCGGGTCGACGATCGTGAAGTGGTCTGTGACTTCCGCCCAGGCGCGGATGCGAACACGGTCGGGCTGCTGCAGCGGGGCGCCGGAGACGAACGTGTGCAGCGGCGGCTCGCCGTCGCTCCAGACGCCCTCCTCGAGCGCGCGGCGCAGCTCGGGCTGGTGGGACTCGCGCACGAGATCGCCGGGCTGGTGGTCGAAGGTCGGGTACAGGAAGAAGCGTTCGTGGGCGAGCTTGAAGGGCTTGTTGCCACGCGGGAGAACGCCCTTGCGGAGGGTTAGGAGCTGCTCCCCTTCCGCTAGGGCGCGGACGGTGACAGCCCATTCTTTGAAAGCAATTGGCATCGAAAGTAGGACGAACGAGATGAGAG
This sequence comes from uncultured Solirubrobacteraceae bacterium, assembly GCA_963827105.1. Taxonomy (GTDB): domain Bacteria; phylum Actinomycetota; class Thermoleophilia; order Solirubrobacterales; family Solirubrobacteraceae; genus Palsa-744. The sequence goes on from CAWHAB010000004.1 coordinate 152,730, forward strand.
GAAGCGACTGAACCCGGCGACGCCAGTCGAGCTGACGAGGACGCGGCCGATGCCTTGAAAGATACGAAACCTGAGCGAAAATCCCAAATCCCCTGCAAATCGACTGCTTTTCGGCGCCGTGCACGTTGACAAACCCGTTACGGCGCCGCGCTCGTGCTCACAGTCGGCGGCCCGCGAGTCCCTCGGCCGCCTCGATCATCGCGGCGTAGTCCTGCTCGCCGTGCCCGCGGGCCATCGTCGCGGTGAGCAGGTCACGAGCGTGCGCGGCGGACGGGAACGGCACGCCGGCGTCCTGGGCCTGCTCGAGGCAGAGACGGACGTCCTTGAGCATGTGCGCGGTCTTGAACAGCGGCGTGAAGTCGTGTTCACGCATCGGCTGCGACTTCAGCGCGAGCTGCGCCGACGCCCCGGAACCGGAGCCGAGGACCTCGACGAACGCGTCCAGGTCGATGCCGCTGGCGTCGGCCAGCAGCAGCGCCTCGGCGACCGCCGCGGCGTTGGCGGCGCCGACGGCGTTGTTGATCAGCTTCAGCGTCTCGCCCTGGCCGAGCTCGCCGACGTGCGCGATCAGCCTGCCCATCCGCTCGAGCACCGGGCGGGCGCGCGCGAAGTCCGCGGCGTCGCCGCCGGCCATGATCGTCAGCGAGGCGTCCTCCGCGCGCGGCGAGGATCCGGTCACCGGTGCGTCGAGCATGTGCACCTCGCGCTCACGCAGGGCCGCGCCGATCCGCCGCGTGTCCGCGGGGGCGATCGTCGACATGTCGACGCACAGCAGACCCGCGCGGGCGCGATCGATCACGCCGCCCTCGCCGAGCAGGACCGACGTCACCTGCGCGCCGTCGACGACCATGCTGATGACGATGTCGCTGCGCTCGGCGACCTCGGCCGGAGTTGCGACGGCGCTCGCGCGGTGCTCGGAGGCCCACCGCTCGGCCTTGCCGGGCGTGTGCGTCCAGACGCTCAGCTCATAGCCGGCGCGCGCGAGGTTCGCGGCCATCCGCGAGCCCATGATGCCGAGGCCGAGAAAGCCGATGCGCTCATCGATCTGTTGCGCGGGCATCGCCGAATCCTCCCCCACCGGGCGTTTCGATGCGCAGCCGCTGCCCGCGCGCGAGCGTGCCGGTGCTCTTGCCCGCCAGCGGCCGGCCGTCGAGCCGGTCGCGCCCGCGCGCGCCGTCGCCGCCGCCGTCGGCGCCGCGCGGGGCGTGGCGACGGCGCTCGGCGATCAGCGAGAAGGTCATCTCGGCGCAGCGCTTCGAGCTCGCGCACGACGCCGTCGCCGCCGCGGTGGCGGCCGCTGCCGCCGGAGCCGCGACGCAGCGCGTACTCGGTGACGCGCAGCGGGAATTCGCGCTCGAGCGCCTCGATCGGCGTGTTCAGCGTGTTGCTCATCGCGACGTGCACGCCGCCGGGCCCGTCCGCGTCCGCGCACGCCCCTTGGCCGCCGCCGAGCGTCTCGTAGTAGGAGAAGCTCGGGTCCCCGAGCGTGAGGTTGTTCATCGTGCCCTGGCCCTGGGCGCGACCGAATGCGCTCAGCACGAGGTCGGCGACGCGCGAGGACGTCTCGACGTTGCCCGCCGCGACGGCCGCGCCGGGGCGGGCGTTGAGCAGCGTCCCCGGCGGCACCCGCACCTCGATCGGGCGGTATGCGCCGGCGGTCGGGGGGATGTCGGCGTCGGTGAGCACGCGCAGCGCGAACAGGCAGGCCGAGCGGGTCACCGCGAGCGGGCAGTTGAGGTTGCCGTCGTGCTGGGCGGCGCTGCCGGTGAAGTCGAGCAGCAGGCGCTCGCCCGCGACGGTCGCGCGCAGGCGCAGCTCGAGATCGCCGTCCGCGGCCTCGAGCAGGTCCTCGGCGCGGCTGCTCCCGTCCGGGAGCGCTGCCAGGCACGCGCGCGTCCGCCGCTCGGAGTAGTCGAGCACGGCGTCGGTCGCCTCGCGCAGGCGCTCCGGGCCGAGCCGCGCGCAGAGCTCAGCGAGCCGCGCGGCGCCGGTGCGGTTCGCGGCGAGCTGCGCGCGCAGGTCGGCGCGGCGCTCATCCGGCTGGCGCATCTGCATGACGAGCTCCTCGAGCGCAGCGGGATCGAGCGGGCGCGGCGCGATCACGACGCCCTCCTCGGCCAGCGAGCGGCTGTCGGCCGGCATCGAGCCGGGCAGGCGCCCACCGACGTCGGCATGGTGCGCGCGACTGGCCGCGAAGCCGATCCGGCGGGCATCAGAGGAGCCTCCGGCGGGCGCGAAGATCGGCGTGATGACGGTGATGTCGGGGAGATGGCTGCCGCCGGCGAACGGGTCGTTGAGGACCCACGAGACGCCCGCGACGTGGCGCTCGCCGAGCACCGCCGCGACCGCCGCGGGCATCGCGCCGAGGTGCACGGGGATGTGCTCGGCCTGCATGATCATCTGGCCGTCGGCGTCGAACAGCGCGGTCGAGGCGTCCCTGCGCTCCTTGATGTTCGAGGAGTGCGCCGAGCGGATCAGCACGACGCCCATCTCTTCGCACGCGGCGCGCAGGCCGCCGCTGAGGATCTGGAGTTCGATCGGGTCGAGCAGCGCTCAGCTCTCCTCTGCGTAGAGCAGCCGGATCGTGCCGTGCGTGTCGACGCTCCCGGACCAGCCCGGCGGAATCAGCAGCGTCGCCTCCGGCAGCGCACACAGCGCCGGGCCCGCGAGCTCGGCTCCCGCTGCGAGCGCGCCGCGCAGGACGCTGCTCGCGAGCGGCGCGCCCGCGAACCAGATCGGGCGGACGTCGGCGGCGTCGTCTCTGCCGGCGGTCGCGGCCAGCGGGCGCAGCTGCGGCGAGGCGCCCCATACCGACACGCGGATCGTGACGAGCTCGACTTCCGCCGCGTCGTCTCGGTAGCCGTAGCGCGCCTCGTGCGCGCGCGCGAACGCCTCGTGCAGCGCGGCCGGCTCGAGCGCCGCCGGCGCGGCTGCGCCGCCGGCCTGAGCGAGCTCCTGCTCGATCGGCAGCTCGAACGCCTGGCCGCGGTAGCGCAGCTCGTGGCGCACGCGCACGCGCGTCGCGCTGCTCGCAAGCGCGGCGCTCGCCTGGGCGATCAGCGCGGCGCGCTCCTCGCCGAGGCGCGTGGGTGTCAGCGCGCGCGTGTCGAGCATCACCGTGCGGGCGACGTCCCGTCGCGGCGCAGCCGCGGCGAGGCCGAGCGCGCTCAGCACCCCCGAGGCGGACGGGCAGAGAATCCGCGAGATGCCCAGCGCGCGCGCGAGCGCGGCCGCGTGCAACGGTCCGGCGCCGCCGAACGGCATCAGCGCGAAGGCGCGCGGATCGACGCCGCGCTCGACGGTCATGACGCGCAGCGCGCCGAGCATCGCGGCCTCGGCGACGCGCACGATCCCTTCGGCGCATGCGAGCGTGCTGAGCTCGAGCTCGCCCGCGAGCCCTGCGATCGCGCGCTCGGCGGCGGCGCGGTCGAGCATCACATCGCCCGCGAGCGGCGAGTCCTCGAGCAGCCGGCCGAGCAGCAGGTTGGCGTCGGTGACGGTCGGCGCGCTGCCGCCGCGCCCGTAGCAGGCGGGCCCCGGCTGCGCGCCCGCGGAGGCCGGCCCGACGCGCAGCGCCCCGCCCGGATCGCGCCAGGCGATCGAGCCGCCGCCCGCGCCGACGGTGAGGATGTCGAGCGCGGGCAGCGACAGCGGCCGCCCGGCGACCTCGCGCTCAGCCGTCTCGGGGACGCGCGCGCCGTCGATCAGGCAGACGTCGCAGGAGGTGCCGCCCATGTCGAAGCAGAGCACCTGCGGCTCGTCCGCGAGCTCGGCCAGCAGCAGCGCCCCGCCGACGCCGCCGGCGGGCCCCGAGAGGACCGTCAGCGCCGCGTGCGCGCTCGCGCGCGCGAGGTCGGTGAGCCCGCCGGAGGACTGCATCACCTGCGGCTCGCACAGACCCGACGCGGAGGACTCGCGCGCGAGCCGTCGCAGGTAGGAGGCGAGCAGCGGCGACAGCGCGGCATCCAGCGCGGTCGTCGCGGTCCGCTCGTACTCGCGAAACGTCCCGACGAGATCGCACGACAGCGAGACGTGGACGCCGGGCAGCAGCTCGGCGAGCAGGGCCGCGAGCAGCTGCTCGTGCGCCGGCTCGACGTAGGAGTGCAGCAGCGAGACCGCGACGGCCTCCGGCGCGGCGCGCGCAAGCTCTGCAACGAGCGCTCGCGCGGGCGCCTGCTGCAGAGCGCGCAACGGCCCCTCCGGCCCGACCCGCTCGGGCACCGCGAAGCGCAGCTCGGCCGGGACGACGGGCATCGGCGCGGCGCGGCAGAGCTCATACAGCGCCACGCGATTCTGGCGGCCGAGCTCGATCACGTCGGTGAAGCCCTCCGTCGCCAGCAGCGCGGTCCGCGCCACCTGTCCCTCGAGCAGCGCGTTCGTCGCAACCGTCATGCCGTGCGCGAAACGCGTCACCTCGCGCGCGTGCGCACCGGCCTCGGTGAGCACCTGTGCGACCGCCGCGAGGACGCCGCGCGACTGCTCGCTCGGCGTCGAGGGGACCTTCGCGCTGTGGATGCTCGCATCGTCGCCGACGAGCACCGCGTCGGTGAACGTGCCGCCGACATCGACTCCCAGGAGCATCGGCTCAGCCTATGGCAGGCTGCGCGGGTTCGCCGGCGCTCTGAGTGCGGCGCCGGCGAGCGCTCTCGGCGGCTACGCCGCGGCGAGCTCGCGATCCTCGGTGTCTGCGAGGTGCTGGTGCGACGGGCAGTAGCCGTTGTGCGGCAGCGGCGTGCGCTGGCAGGCCGAGCCCTTGCGCGTCGTCGCGCGACACTGCGGCGGCGCGCCGCTGACGGCCGTGTAGCCCTCGTGCGGATGCTCGGCGAGGAAGCGCACGGCGTACTCGGTGTAGCGCGTGACGACGCGGTGCACGTGCGCCTGTGCGGCCATCGGGAAGTAGTTGCGGATATCGCAGAAGAGCGTGCGGGCCGGTCGCGCGAAGTAGTGGCGATCGGTCGCCAGGCGCGTGATCACTTCCTCGCAGGCGCGCAGCACGGCGGCGTGGTTGCGAGTCGAGGGAACCCCGGGCGGGGGCGCCAGGATCTTCGGAGCAAGCTCGCGGTAGATAGCCCGACTGAACTGGTACATGGCGACTAGTCCTCACCCTCTCTGTTGGTATCCATCGTCTGAGAGCACTCCCGCCATTTCCAAGAGACTCCGTTCCCCCCGAAGTCCTTCCATCACTGAGAACACGCGTATCCGCGGAAAGGACCGACATAAAGAGGTAACGTCGAATTCTTATCTTGGCCCGCAGAAAGCGGACCGATATGCGCTCGCGTGGCCGGGACCCGGCCGTGCCGCTAGGCCCAGCTCTGCCACTCGATCGAGTCTTCGCCGGTGACGAGCACGTGGCGTCCGTCGAACGCCGGGTCGCGGTCGGGATGATCCGCGCGCAGATGCGCGCCGCGGCTCTCGGTGCGCGCGAGCCCGCAGCGCGCGATCTGCCGCGCGAGCGGGTGGGGATCGTGCAACAGCTCGCCGAGGCCCGTGGCCGTGCGCACGATGCCCGCGTCGCGCCACAGCGTTTCGTGGGTGGCGCGCTCGGCGACCGGCGGCGCCGGCAGCGCGTGCAGCGCGGCGAGCTCGTCCGGGCGCGGCGCCGGCTCCGCCGCGGCCGGGCGCGCGAGCGCGTCGTCGACGGCGCGCCGCGCGAACACGAAGCACTCGCTGAGCGAGTTCGAGGCGAGCCTGTTGGCGCCGTGCAGGCCGGTGCACGAGGACTCGCCGACGGCGTAGAGCCCCGCGAGCGTCGAGCGCGCATCGAGATCCGTGACGATCCCGCCCATCATGTAGTGCGCCGCCGGCGCGACCGGGATCAGCTCGCTCGCCGGATCCAGGCCGGCCTCGCGCAGCGCGACGATCACGTTGGGGAAGTGGGCGGGGTCGACCGCGCGCATGTCCAGCCCGACCGAGCGCTCGCCGGAGGCCGCGAGGCGGCTCTGGATCGCGCGCGAGACCTCATCGCGCGGCGCGAGCTCATCGACGAACCGCTCGCCCGAGGAATCATGCAGCGTCGCTCCCTCGCCGCGGATCGCCTCGGTCACGAGGAAGCCCTCGCGCCCGGCGATCCCGATCACCGCGGTCGGGTGAAACTGCATCAGCTCGAGGTCGGCGAGCGCCGCTCCGGCCGCGCTGGCCAGCAACATGCCGATCCCCTGCGAGCCCGGCGGGTTCGTCGTGCGCGCCCACAGCGCCGCGGCGCCGCCCGTCGCGATCATCACGGCGCGCGCGGTGATGATGCGGCCGTCGTCGCAGACGAGGCCGCGACAGCGCTCCTGCGAGCGCCACAGCGCCTGCGCGCGGGCGCCCTCGAAGACGGTGATCCGCGGCTCCTTGGCCGCCAGCGCGGACAGCTGGCGCACCACCCGCCGCCCGGTCGCGCTGCCGCCCGCATGCACGACGCGCCTGACCGAGTGCCCGCCCTCGAGCCCGAGCGCCAACCGCCCCGAGCGGTCGAAGTCGAAGCCGACCCCCAGCGCCTGCAGGTCGCGCACGCAGTCGGGTGCTTCGCGCACGAGGATCTCGGCGGCCGAGCGCCTGACGAGGCCGCGCCCCGCGCGCTCGGTGTCCTCGAGGTGCAGCTCGCTGCTGTCGTCCTCGGCGAGCGCGGCCGCCAGCCCCCCTGTGCCCAGTAGCTGGCGGTCTGCGCGAGCGGTGTGGCGGAGACGAGCACGACGCTGGCGTGCTCGCGCGCGGCGCACAGTGCGGCGTAGAGGCCCGCGGCTCCCGCGCCCACGACCGCGATGTCAGCCGCATGGGTCCTCGCCGAGGGGAGGGGTGGCATCGCGGGAACCGTACCTGCCCGGCGCGCGATCCTCCCGGTCCTCGCTCAGCCGGACGGGTGTGAGCCGGGCGTGGTCGTCGCCGGGGTGCTCTGCGTCGGCGCCGTCGTGCCCGTCGCGCCCGTGCCGGTCGGCGGCGTCGTGCCGCTCGGCGCGGTCTGCGCGGCGCCGGGCACGGTCGTCGTCGTCGGCGCGCTCGGCGTCGTTCCCGGAGTCGTCGTCGGCGTGCTCGTCGTCGCGGTGCCCGTCGCCGGCGGCGTCGTGGTGAGCGCGGGAATCGTCGCGGTGACCGTCGCCGCGGTGCTGCTCGCCGGCGTCGAGGCGGTGCTCTGCGTCGAGCCCGAGCCGCCGGCCAGCGAGATCAGGGCGGCGGTGAGCACGCCCAGCGACAGCACGACCACGACGGCGAGCGCGGTCACGAGGCCTCTCCAGTTGGGAGCCGCGGCCAGCCGCGTGCGCGCCGCGGCGCCGCAGCGCAGGCACCACTCCTGCGCGGGGTGCAGCGGTGCGCCGCACAGCGGGCACGCTTCGCCGGCCACCGCCGGGGCGGCGGCCGCGGTGTGTGCGGCGGTGTGATCGGTGGGCGCCGACGGTGGTGGGGGGGCTGCGCTCACGGCTCCGGCGGTGGGCGAAGGATCTCGGTCGCTTCCTCGCGACCGGTGCCCGTGGCCGGATGCGGGCCTGTCGCGGGGGCGCCCGGCGGCGCGGGCGAGCGCCCGATCGTCGTCAGATCCTGCTGCGTCGGCGGGCCGGCCGCGGCGCGGGCCGGCGCCGGCGCGGCGGGCGCGGGCGCCTGTACCGGGGCGGCGGGCGCGCGCGCGGGGGCCGGCGCGGGGGCGCTGGCAGCTGCGACCGCGGCGGCCGGGGCGGCGGGGGCCGGCGCGGCGGCGGCGGTGCCGTCGGCGCTCGCGCCGATCCCGATCGGCAGGTCGGCGTGGCGGCCCATCGCCAGCCCGCAGTGCGGGCAGAAGCGGTCTTCGCTGCTGTGGATCGCAGCGCAGCGAGGACATGCCGTGATGCCCGCCTCGCGCAGAACCGTCACCGGCACGCGTTCGGCCAGATGGCTCTCGAGCGCGCGCAGCTCGTCGTCGATGTGCCCGAGCGTCGTCAGCTTGCTGAGCACGAGCGCATCGTTGCGCTGTCCGAAACGGTGGAGGTTGAAGACGAGGCCGCCGAGGTCACGATAGGCGAGCTCGCGAGCCTTGCGCAGGAAGCGGACCCGCCGCCGGGCGCGCCCGCGCGATCCGAAGTCGGCCTGCCGCGCGTCCTGCTGCTCAACTGCGCCTGCTGCGGCGGGCGCAGGGCTCGCGTCCTGCGCCTGCGCAGGGGTATCTGAGGGCGTCGCACCAGATATCTGATCCACAGCCGATCAATGCTATCCGGCTCGTTACCCGGATCGCTGCAGCGCGCGCTGCCAGGCGGCGCGCACATCTTCGGCCAGCCGCGGCCCGGAGAATCGCTCGGCGCTCGCCCGTCCGCGGATGCGTGCGTCGCTGCTCGTGAGGTGCGGTTCGAGCGCGGCCCGCCAGCGCGCGAGATCAAACGGCTCGCACAGCGTGCCGGCGACGCCCTCGAGCGCGACCGGGTGAATCCCGACGGGCGTCGTGAGCACGGGCACGTCGCACGCGAGCGCCTCGAGCACCGCGAGTCCGAAGCCCTCGTGGCCTGAGGGCATCAGCACGGCGTTGACCGCGTTGAACCACAGCGGCGCGCGGGCCGGCTCGACGCCGCCGAGCACGAGCAGCTCGACGTCGACCTCGCGTGCGAGCGCGAGCGCGAGGTCATAGCGCTTGATCGCGCGCGCGGGGTCGGCGGCGAACAGCAGATAGGGCCGCTCCGGGTCGAGGCCCAGCTCGGCGCGGGCCTGGGCGCGCGCCAGCGGGTGGAAGCGCTCGAGGTCGACGCCGCAGGGGAGCACCAGCGCCCGCGCCCGCGCACGCCGGCCCGGCAGTTCCTGCGCGAGCGAGCTCGACACCGCCGCGAGCAGATCGATGCGGCTGAGCACCGCGCCGGTGATCAGCTTCGTGCGCGGATGGCGCATGTCGTTGCCGTGGACGGTCAGCGCGCGCACGCGCGCGGGCACGGCGAGCGCCGGCCAGGCGGTCAGGCCGTAGTGGGCGTGCACGATGTCGAACGGCGCGCGGCTGGGGCGGCGCGTGAGCGTCGAAGGCCCGCCGTAGCGCTCGCGCAGGTCGCGCGCGGCGCGCGCGAGCGCACGCGCGCCCGGCGGGAACTCGTACAGCTCGATGTCCAGCCCGTCGAGGCGGCGCAGATCGGCGACCTGGTCGCGGACGAACGTTCCGCGCTCGGGGTGCTCCCCGTCAGGGAGCATGTTCGAGACCACCAGCGCGCGCACGATCCCCCGACCGTAGCGCTCTGGAATGATGGCCCGCATGGACGGCGACTCGACGCGCAGCTACGGGCGCGCACACGATCAGCTGCGCCCCACCGAGATCGAGCCCGGCTTCGTGCGCACGGCGACCGGCTCGGCGCTGATCTCGATCGGCGAGACGCGCGTCATCTGCACCGCCTCCGCGCAGGAGAGCGTCCCGCGCTGGATGGCCGGCCGCGGCCGCGGCTGGGTGACGGCGGAGTACGGGATGCTCCCCGCCTCGACCGGCGATCGCAAGCAGCGCGACGCGACGCGCGGGCGCCAGGACGGCCGTACCGTCGAGATCCAGCGGCTGATCGGGCGCTCGCTGCGCGGCGTCGTCGACTTCGACGCGCTCGGCGAGCGCACGATCTACCTCGACTGCGACGTGCTGCAGGCCGACGGCGGCACCCGCTGCGCGTCGATCACGGGCGCCTATGTCGCGCTCGCGCTGGCGTGCACGAGCCTGCAGGCCGCGGGGCGCCTCGAGCGCTCGCCGCTGACCGGCTCGGTCGCCGCGGTCTCCTGCGGGATGATCGACGGCGCCGCGCGGCTCGACCTCGACTATCCCGAGGACTCGACCGCGGAGGTCGATGCGAACGTCGTGATGACCGGCGACGGCGGGCTCGTCGAGGTACAGGCGACAGCCGAGCGCACGCCGCTCTCGCGCGCGCACCTCGACGAGCTGCTCGGGCTTGCCGCGGGCGGCATCGAGCAGCTGCAGCTGCCCAGCAGCAGGCGATCGGCGGCAGCGGTGACCCGCACGAGCCGTGACCCCCTGATCGCGCGTGCCCGGCAGCCTGCTCCTCGCAACCCACAACGAGCACAAGCGCCGCGAGTTCGCGCGCCTGCTCGACGGTCCCGGCGGGTGGCTGGCGGAGGCGCTGCCGGCGGATCTGGTGATGCCGCCGGAGGACGGCGAGACGTTCGCCGAGAACGCGCTCGGCAAGGCGCGCGCGGCGGCGCAGGCGACCGGCCGCATCAGCATCGCCGATGACTCGGGCATCGCCGCGGCGGCGCTCTGCGGCGCGCCCGGGGTGCGCTCGGCGCGCTTCGCTGGCGAGCACGCAAGCGACGAGCAGAACCTCGCGAAGCTGCTGCGCGAGGCGCCCGTGGGCTCGGCGCTCGAATACGTCTGCGTGATCGCCCACGTCGATCCCGGCGACGGCAGCGAGCGCGTCTTCGAGGGCCGCTGCAAGGGGACGCCGCCGCCGCGCCGCGCGGCGAGCGGCGGCTTCGGCTATGACCCGGCGTTCCTGCCCGCTGCGGGCCCCGCGGGCGCGACGATGGCCGAGCTCTCAGACGAGCAGAAGGATGCGATCAGCCACCGCGGCATCGCCGCGCGGCGCTGCTTGCTGGCTGCGCTCGGGCGCGCGAGCGGGCGCTACAGCAGGTTGATCGCGGCGGCGAGCGCGACCGCGAGGCCGAGGCCCGCGTAGCCGGTGTAGCCGGAGAGCAGCAGCAGCAGCGCGGTGACGAGCGCGACGAGCACGGTCGCGATCCAGGCGACGCGGGTGAAGCCATCGCGACATTCTGTCGGATGCGCGCGTCCGCTGCGGGTGTTAGCGTCGTTAACGGGTTTACGAACGAGGAGGGCGATGTGACGAAGTCTGAGCTGGTCGAACAGGTGGCCGGCCGCGCAGAGTTGACCAAGCAGATGCCTCGCGCGCGGTCGATGCGGTGCTCGCGACCGTCGAGGACGCGCTGCGGCGCGGCAGCGACGTGACCGTGTCGGGATTCGGCAAGTTCCACGTGAGTGATCGCGGCGCGCGCAAGGCGTCAATCCGCGCACCGGCGAGCGCATCGAGATCCCCGCCTCGCGCGTACCTCGCTTCACCGCCGGCAGCGGCTTGAAGACCGCGGTGAAGGGCCGCTGAGCCGACGCGCCCTTTCGCCGACATGCTCGCGCGCGCGCGTCGCCGAGCGCGAGTCGCAGATCGTGCTCGGCCTCGATCCCGATCCGGGCGCGCTGTGGCCGTCGCGGCGCCGGCGGGCGGCGCGCGCGAGGGCTGGGTGAGCGCGCCGCGCGGGCCGTGCTCGCGCACTGCCGCGCGGTGATCGACGCGACGGCAGAGGCGTGTGTCGCGGTCAAGCTGCAGCTGGCGCGCTTCGAGCTGCTCGGCGCGCCCGGCTGGTCCGCGCTGGAAGCCGTCATCGCGCACGCGCACGCGCCGGCCTGCTGGTGATCGCCGACGGCAAGCGCGGCGACATCGACGTCAGCGCGCGTGCGTACGCGAGCGCGCTGCTCGGCGGCGCCGAGACGCCGTACGGGCGCGCTGCCTGGACTGGGCGCCGATCTCGTCACGGTCAATCCGCTGATGGGCGTCGACGCGCTCGAGCCTTTCGTCGCGGCCGCGCGCGAAGGCGGCGCCGGTGTGCTCGTGCTCGTGCGCACGTCGAATCCGGGCGCACGCGACGTCGAGGACCTGCAGCTGGCCGGGCGGCGGCGCGCGTCTGGGAGCGGCTGGCGCGGCGATCGTCGACGGCTCGGCGCCGACGGCGTCGGCGAGGCGGGCCTCAGCGACGTCGGCGCGGTGGTCGGCGCGACCGGCCCGGCCACCTGGCGCGGGCGCGCGAGCTGATGCGGCACGCGACGTTCCTGCTGCCCGGCGTCGGCGCGCAGGGCGGGCGCGTCGAGGAGCTCGCGCGCAGCGTTCGCGCCGGGCCGCGCGGGAGGGCTGATCAGCGCTTCGCGCAGCATCGTCGCCGCGCATCGGCGACGCGGCGGCGAGCCCCGGCGCCGGCGGCGCGGCCGAGGCCGAGCGACTGCGCGAGCGCGGCCTGGTCGCTGTCGGCGTCACGCGCCGGCCGGCGCGGCGAGCTGGCCGGGCGAGCGTCCGCTAGCCTGTGAGCCGTGTGCCGGGCGGATCGGCCGCTCGGCGCACCGGAAGGTGGGTGAGGAGCTCGCGATGATCATCACGGTCACGCTGAACGCGGCGATCGACAAGTCGCTGTCAGTGCCCGAACTTCCGCCTCGGGCGCCGTCACCGCACCGTCGAACAGCGCACGATGGCCGGCGGCAAAGGCGTCAACATCGCGCGCACGTTGAAGGCGCTCGGCCAGCCGGTGATCGCAACCGGCTTCGCCGGCGGCGCGACCGGCACGCACATCGTCGAGCAGCTGACCGAAGAGTCGATCCTCAACGACTTCGTGCGCATCCGCGAGGAGTCGCGCACCAACACCTCGGTGCTCGACCCGACGACCGGTGAGCAGACCGAGATCAACGAACGCGGCCCGTCGGTCTCGAGCAGCGAGATCGAGCTGTTCCGCGACAAGCTGCTCTACCTCGCGCGCGGCGCCGCGATCGTCGTGTTCGCGGGCTCGCTGCCGCCGGCGTTGAGCCCGAGCTCTACGCCGAGCTGATCCGCGAGCTCGCGCGGCTGGAGGTGACGACGGTGATCGACACCGACGGCGAGCCGCTGCACCACGCCGTGCGCGCCGAACCCGACATCGTCTCGCCGAACATGCTCGAGGCCGAGGAGCTCGTCGGCCACGAGTTCTCCGGCGAGGCCGAGCGCGCGCAGGTCGTCCGCGAGATCGTCGCGCTCGGCCCGCGCGAGGCGATCATGACGTTGCCCGACGGCTGCTTTGCGCAGGTGCTGATCGACGGCAGCCGCGCATGAAGCGGGCGCGCATCGAGCCGCGCGAGCCGATCGCCAGGCGCGGCTCGGGCGACGCGTTCCTCGCGGGCTACATCGCCGCGCGCTACGAGGGCGCGCGCTCGACCAGTGCCTGCGCCTCGGCGTCGCCTGCGGGGCGGAGTCGACCGGGCGCCTCGGAGCCGGTCTGATCGACTCGCGCGAGGCGCGGCGGCTGATGGGCGAGGTCGAGCTGCGCGTCGAGTGCCCGCCGAGGTCGGCTGAGCGCCGGCGCAGCGGATCGCGCTCCGAGACGAGCCTCAGCCGCCGGCGACGTCGCGGCGCAGGAACACGAGATAGGCCGGCCAACAGCGCGGGCACGCCATACAGCGCGCAGACCCAGGCCGAGTGCCAGATCGGCGCCCAGTCGGTCGGCGTGCGCAGCAGGCCCTGCCAGGTCTCGAACTGTTCGGTCAGCAGATACGGCTTCATGCCTTCCAGACCCGGGATCTGCGGCAACGATCAACAGCAGGATCACGAGGCCCGAGCGTGCCGACGACCGCGGCCGCGCTGTTGCGCGTGCGGTCGACAGCAGCACGCCGATGCCGACGATCGCGAGCAGCGGGATCAGGTAGACGGCGTTCGCGGCGAACACCAGCAGCAGCGCCTTCCGGCGCCGGGACGACCGTGCCGGAGAACGTCGTGAGCGGATGGTGAAAGCCCCAGGAGGCGACGCCGGCGATCGTCGCGACGGCCGCCGAGAGGAACACCGCGAGCGTCGCGTAGGTCATCGCGGCGAGCGCCTTCGCGGCGAACACCTGGCCGCGGTCGACCGAGCGCGTGAGGATCGTCTTCAGCGTGCCGTTGCCGTCCTCGTTGGCGACGATGTCGCCGGCGACGAGCGCGGCGATCAGCGGCAGGAAGAAGACCGACAGGAACAGCAGCATCAGCACCGGCGTCGCGAGGCCCGACTGCGTGATCTCCGCGGCGAAGATGTTCTCGTGCCGTGGCCGTGGCGCTGATGGATGCTCTGCGACCAGCACGAAGATCAGCGGCAGGATGATCGCGAGCGCCGAAGCCCAGATAGGTGCGCTTCTGCGCTACGAGCTTGCGCAGCTCCCAGCGGTAGACCGTCAGCGTGGACGGGCGCCGCGCGCGCGCGGCGGCGGGCGGCGGCCGGGCGGCGGAGGGCCGCGCTGCTCATCGCGACCTCGCGCGCAGCCGGCCGTGCGCTCGGCGACGGCCGCCGGCGCCGCCGGGCTCGCGGCCGCTGCCCTCGGTCAGCCTGAAGAACAGATCCTCGAGCGTCGCCAGTTCCGGCGTCAGCGCGAGGATCGCCGATGCCGGCGCGGCCAGCGCGAGCGACAGCGCGCCCGACATCGAGCTCATCGGCCTGGAAGGAGAGGCCGTGCTCGCCCGCTGTCGCGTGCTCGATCGCCGGCCTGGGCGCGCGCGATCGTCAGCGCGCGCGCGTCGTCGCTGCTGCGCAGCCGGTAGCCGGCGCCGCCCTGGCGGCGCAGGTCTGCCAGCGCGCCCTCGTAGACGACGCGGCCGGACTCGACGATCGCGACGCGGTCGCACAGTTCCTGGACCTCGGGCAGCTGGTGGCTGGAGAGCAGCACCGTGATGCCGTTCGTCGGCCAGGCGGCGGATCAGCAGGCGCATGTCGCGCATGCCGGCCGGATCCAGGCCGGTGGCGGGCTCGTCGAGGATCAGCAGTCGCGGCCGGCGCAGCAGCGCCGCGGCGATCCCGAGCCGCTGGCGCATGCCGTGCGAGTAGCCGCCGACCTTGTGCGCGGCGCGGGGGGTCAGCTCGACCGTCTCGAGCACCTCGTCGATGCGCTCGCTGCGCGTCGCCGCCGTCGAGCGCGGCGAGCAGCTTGAGGTTCTTGCGCGCGCTCATGTACGGGTAGAAGCGCGGCGCCTCGACGAAGCCCGCGACGCCCTCCAGGGCCCGCGCGCCGTCGCGCATCGGGTCGCGCCCGAACAGCTCGACCGTGCCCTCGCTGGGCGTGATCAGGCCGAGCGCCATGCGCAGCGTCGTCGTCTTGCCGGCGCCGTTGGGGCCGAGGAAGCCGTAGACGTCGCCGGTGCGGACGTTCAGGTCGATGTGGTCGACCGCGAGGACCTCCTCGTAGCGCTTGACGAGGCCGCGCGCCTTGACCGGTGCCGGCCCGTCGGCGCCGCAGGCGCGCTCACGCTACAGGCCTCGGGCGAATGCCTCAAGCGCTTCCGGCGTGACCGAGCCGGCGAGCAGGTAGCGGACACCAGAGCGCTCGAAGCTCAGCAGCGTCCCCAGCTCGGTACGCAGCTCGCTCGCGTTGACGCCGTCGACTTTGACCTGCGGCAGCCCTGCGAGCGCCGATTCGGCCTGCTTGGCGCCCTTGCCCGGGCTTTCGAGCACCGCGATCGTCGTGACGCCGTGGCCGTGGGCGCTCAGCCTGGTCTTGCCCGCGTCCGGGCTTCGTTGCCTGTGCGTGGTGGGACGCCGGCGGCTTGACCGCGACGAGCGTCGCATCCGCCGGCGGCGTGAACGCGAACACCGAGCGCGTCGACCGGGCCGTAGGAGATGTGGCTCGCGGCCAGTTCGATCACCGGGCGAGCTGTCGTCCGTTGCGTAGATCGCGCTGCGCAGCGGGATGCCGGTTTCGGCGTCGAAGGACAGCTCGGCGCCGCCGAGCAGGCTGCCGCCTTCCTTCGGCGCGACGCGCACCGTGTAGGCCGCGCGGCCGGCGACGTCGCTCGGCGTCGCGCCGGAGACGCTCGCGTGCTCGGAGAGGTGCGCGATCGCTTCTTCGATCTTCGCGACGCTCGGGGCTTCGTGGTGGCCGGGAAGACGTGGATCTGCGCGTTCGCCGCGCTGATGTGGCTCCCGGCGCCCCCGCCGCGCACGCGCCCCCGGCTTCCCCCCCCCTACAGTCGCTGCCCCGCTTTCCCCCGGCGAGCTGGCCGCCGTGGCCGCCGCGTGCGCCGGCGGCGTGTAGCGGTAGAGCGTGTTCGTGGCCGCGTCGTAGAGCTCGGCCGTGCGGCCGTCGTAGAAGATCTCGGTGTCGCCCTGTTCGGCCTGCAGCTCGAGGCGCACGTCGCCGTCCTTGGCGATCCACAGGCGTCCCGGTCGCGCCGGTGATCAGCGGGTTCGACGACAGCGCGCCGTGTTCGCCGCCGCTCGCGAGGTTCGCGCCTTCGAGCAGGTGGTCGGTCAGCTTGATGTTCGCGCTGACGCCCTCGACCGGAGGCGCCGTGAGCGCGTCGTGGACCGCGTCCGCGAGCGGCTTCGCCGGCGGCGTCGGGCCTGAGCCGAGCGCCAGCGCGAGCGCCGTCGCGGACGCGCCGATCACGACGACGGCGCCGCAGAGCAGCAGCAGGCGGTACAGGGGGAGACGGCGGAAGATGTTCACGGCAGCGTCCTCGTCCTTCGCTTTGGGCCCTACTGTCATTCAGGTTAGCGCCCCGGCTTCAGGCGCGCCTAAAGGCGCGCGGTGCGCCGCATGCGGCCCGGCGACGGCCACGCGAGCGCACGCCGATGCATCGTTCGGCGGCCTCACCCGATATCTTCCCGCCCGCATGGTCCTCGCATTCGTCCTCTTCTGGATCCTCCTCGGCCTCGGCGTGTTCTTCGTCGCGATGCGCGGCGGCGCGCGCGGGCGCGCGAGTCGCTGCACACCGAGTCGCGCGCCGGCCAGCGCGCGGTCAACGTGATCGTCGCCGCGCTGTTCGTCTTCGGCCTGGTCGTGCCGACGATCGTGCTGGTCCACAACGGCAGGCACAAGGCCGGAGCGCGGTCGGCGGGCTGACTGACGGCGAAGCAGGTCAAGGGCCGCGAACTGTTCGCGCACTCGTGCACCGCCTGCCACACGCTCGCCGCGGTCAAGTCGGTCGGGCGCATCGGCCCGGACCTCGACGTGCGCGTCGGCGAAGACATCGCGACCGCGGCCGGCCGCAAGGCGCTCGTGCTCAACGCGATCGAAGAAGGTCGCGCGCGCGGCCTCGGGCAGATGCCGGCGCTGCTCTACGAGGGCAAGGAAGCCGAAGACGTGGCCAGCTTCGTCGCGGCCGTCGCCGGTCGCTGAGGCGGCCGATGATCCGCGCGAGGCGGCGCCCGTGCTCGTCCGCACGCGATCCGCGGCTTTGGCCAGCCGTCGATAGCGGCCCGCGGCGGCCATCGGTTAGGGTCCGGGCGCGATGACAGATCAGCCGAAGACCGCCGAGGACGTCAAAGCGCTGGTGCAGGAGCGCGAGATCCGCTTCATCCGCTTCTGGTTCACCGACATCCTCGGCCAGCTCAAGTCGTTCTCGATCAACGCCGCCGAGCTCGATGACGCGTTCGAGGCGGGGATGGGCTTCGACGGCTCCTCGATCACCGGCTTCAACGCGATCGAGGAGTCCGACATGATCGCGATGCCCGACCCGAGCACGTTCGCGATCTTGCCGTGGCGGCCCGAGGAGCAGGGCGTCGGGCGGATGTTCTGCGACGTGATCACGCCCGAGAAAACGCCGTACGAGGGCGATCCGCGCCACGTGCTGCGCCGCGCTGTGGAGCGCGCGCAGGCGATGGGCTTCGACACCTTCAACGTCGGCCCCGAGCTCGAGTACTTCCTGTTCAAGGACTCGCGCTCGACAGAGGTCCTCGACGAAGGCGGCTACTTCGACCTGACGACGCTCGACGCCGGCTCAGACGTCCGCCGCGAGACCGTGCTCGCAATGGAGCAGCTGGGGATCCACGTCGAGTACACCCATCACGAGGTCGGGCCCTCCCAGCACGAGATCGACATGCGCTACGCCGACGCGATGAAGATGGCCGACGACTGCATGACCTACCGCATTACCGTCAAGGAGTACGCGATGAAGTACGGCTGGCACGCGACGTTCATGCCGAAGCCGATGTTCGGCGAGAACGGCTCGGGCATGCACACCCATCAGTCGCTGTTCAGCGACGGCAAGAACGCCTTCTACGACGCCGAGGACCAGTACTTCCCCCCGATCCGGACAAAGCGGGCGGCTATCGGCTGACGGCCCAAGCAAGGCGCAGCGCCTCAGCCTGCTCCTTTGGGGCTCTTCGCCCGATTCTGGAACTGTTGGATGCGGCGCAGAGCGGTGAACTCAGCACGCCAGACGGGCTGACCAAACAGGTCGACCGCATGATCGCCTCGCCGCGGTTTGCGGCCGGTGTCCGCGCCTATCTTCACCGACATGTTGCAGTTCGACCTGTTCGAGCCGTGAGCAAGGATGCCGTGCTCTATCCGAACTACAGCGCCGAGGTTGCCAAGCAGGCGCAGGAACAGGCGTTGCGCACGATCGTCGACGTGTTGGTGACGCGCAACGGCGATTATCGCGACATCTTCACCGCCAAAGACACTTACATCACGCCGCTGCTGGCGTCCGCCTATGGCGTGCCGTTCACGCGGAAAATGGGGCGACATGCACAATTGGCAGCCTGTCGAGGCTGCCTGATTCCATGCCCCGGCTGGCGTCCTGACCCAGATCAGTTTTGACGCCTTGCATTCCAGTTCGGGCAAGACGTCGCCGACGCTCCGCGGCAAGGCGGTGCGCGAAGTGTTCCTGTGCCAGGAAATCCCGCCGCCGCCGCCGATGTCGGACTTCTCGAAGTTCGCCAGCGTGGACCCCGACACAGATCTCGGTGCGTGAAGCGATCGAGGCCATCATGCCAATCCGGCCTGCGCCGGATGCCACAAGCTGATGGACCCGCTGGGCCTGGCGCTGGAAAATTATGACACCAGCGGCAGCGTTCCGTACCCAAGACGCGCACAAGCCCATCGATGCCAGCGGGGCCCTGGACAATGCCCAATATCAAGGACGCCACCGGCCTGGGCAAGGCCGTCCATGACAATCCGCGGGCGACTGCTGTGCCTTGCCGAACAATGTCTATAACTACGCCATAGGCCGGGCCCCGACAGCGAATGAGACGGCAATGGGTGAAGGATCAATTGCTCAGCCGACTGGGCCGCCTCGGGCTATAAGATCTCGGCATTGATGCGGCGCATCGTTCTTGAACCTGGCTTCTATCGCGTACGTGCCCAATAAGGACGTTGCATCGAAAAAACGCGCCGTCGACATAGTGTGCGACGAGCGCCAAAATGGAGGAAGATTGATTATGGGTGCCACCGAAAGACTGTTGAGCAGGCGCCGTGTCATGCGGGGCATGTTGAATGGGTCCGCGGTTACCGTGGCCTCGCCGTTCCTGAACTGTTTCCTGGACGGCAACGGCGCGGCGATGGCGGACGGCTCTCCGCGCGCGTCCGCTTCGCGCATGGTTCTTCGGCAACGGCTTCACCGCCGGCAGGCAATGGTGGCCGGACCAGACCGGCCCCCTCCGGGCATCACGCTGCCGGATGAAATCGCGCCGCTGGAAGCGGTCAAGGACAAGATCAACATCTTTTCGCACATGACGTGCTTCCGGACGGAAGAACCAACCGGCCCCATGTCACCGGCTGGCAGGGTCATGGCAGGGAACGGTCCCGCCGGGCGCCACTGTCGCGGCGCCCAGCGTCGATACGATGATTTCCGATCAGATCGGCGCAGAATACGCGCTTCCGCTCTCTCGGCGCCAGCTGCACCGGCAATCCGGCCAGCACGATGAGCTATCTGGCCGGCGGTGTCGCGCAGCCCAACGAGAGCCGCTCCGGCGGCCATGTATGGCCGCATCTTTGGACCGGAGTTCACCGATCCCAATGCCGGCACGTTCACGCCCGATCCGAAGGTCATGGCCAAGCGCAGCGTTCTGTCCGCGATCAAGGACGAACGCGCCGCGTTCCAGCGGGATCTTGGCGCCGAGGATCTCGCGCGGCTCGACCAGTATTTCACGTCGCTGCGCCAGGTGGAGCAGCAGGTCGACATGCAGCTCACCAAGCCGGAACCGCTGCGGCCTGCATCAAGCGAGGACGATCCGGGCGAGACAAGCGGTCAGCGATCAGCTGGACGTCTCCATCAGACCCACAAGCTCATGGGCCAATTGCTGGCGCATGCGCTTCTGTGCGACCAGACGCGTTCGATCCGGATGATGTTCACGGACTCGAGCCCGGGTCTCCGGGTCGCGGGCGAAGCCGACGACCTATCACACCTATTCGCACCAGGAAGCGCTCGTCCGGCCCGCAGGAAAAGTGCAAATTCTTCAGCGGGCAGACCGCGGACCAGATGGCCGAGTTCATCAAGATGATGGACAGCTTCAAGGAAGGCGACAGCACGCTGCTCGACCAGACGTTGGTGATCATGAACTCCGACAATGGTCTGGCCTTCACCCACTCGCTGAACAACATTCCGGCCTTCACGGCCGGAAGGCGCCGGCGGTCTGCTCAAGACCGGCATGCACGTAAATATGAGAAACGACCCAACCCGCGTCTGGGCTTGACGGCGATGCAGCTGTTCAAGGTTCCGGTGAACAAGTTCGGCACCAACTCGATATGGAGCAACTGGCCGGCCCATCGCAGACATCGTGGCTTAGGGGGCGGCTTTGATGAGACTTTCTGGAGGATTTCACTCCACAGCGGCGTTGGGCTTGGGAGCGCTGGTCTTCCTGACCGCCCCATGGGCGGCGCTCAAGCCGCAGCTCGGCGGCGGCCGCAAAAACCGCCTCGGATCTGCCAACCGGCATGCGATCGGCATGGCGAAGTCGTCGGTCTTGGCGGCGGCGACATCAATGCGCGAAACAGGGCACAGGAACCATCGTCTTTGCGGACGTCTCAGGGCACCCGTTCTTTTTCCTGGCGCCCGGTGCGCAATGCGCTGGAGCGTGTCTGGAAAAATGGCACCCAGCGGTTGCTCCGGCAAACGCGGTCGCGATCAAGGACTGGACACTGGTCAGCTTGTCCCCCGGCCAACAGCAGTGGGCATTCCAAGGCAAGCCGTTATATACCGCTGCCAGCGGCAAGCTCATCGATACGCCCTTCACCACGTCTGACTATGAGCAGCTGCCATTTCGCGATTCCGGAACGCCGACCCTCAAGCTCAAGGATGGCGAAGACGGGATGATGGCGCTGCGCGTCACGCCCAAGAGCTGGATCAAGAACTCCACAGCATCGGGATCGCCGAATATCGGCTGGCGCCGGGCCAATTGCTCACAACGGGCGCGAGCAACGTCAACGCCTTGGGTCAGCCGCTCTACACATTCTCCGGCACGCCTCAGCAGGAAAAGGCGCTGCTCAAGACATTTTCGCCGATCTACGCCTCTGGCCTATCCGTGCCCATTGGCGACTTCACCATCAGCGAGCGCGCCGACGGAACGCGGCAATGGCTGTACGCCGGCAGCGCGTTGTACAGCTGCGCCTGCGACGCGAGTCCTGGCGATATCAATGGCGAGAGCCGGCACCCGGCATCAAGGTCGTGGTCGATCATGCGTTATCCCTTGCCTTCGCAAGTGGCGATCAAAAAGGACGTGCTGGCCGTCGGCCGCATGGTCGAAGCGGGCACCGGCATGACGCTTTATTTCCGCGATCGTGCGCTGGAGACAATATGTTCCCGGACAATTCGCGGTCCCCGCAAGGTACCATGGATCCCGGGATCGGCGCATCGCTCGGCATCAAGCATTGCGATGCCAAATGTGCAAAAGACCTGGCATCCGTTCCTTGGCTTCGGCGAACGCCCAGCCGGATTGGATATTGGTCGATCTATGACGCGTCCGGATGGCAAGCATCAGTGGGCTTACAAGAATTCCGCCATCTATACCCATGCCACCGAGACGGCCCGGATCGCTCGATGGCAATGAGCAGTATATGATCCAGTTCGAGGATGGATACGGCAACCAGGCCCTGCCGAAGGAATATGGAATGGGCTTGATGTGGCGCGCGGTAACGCCTTAAACCATGACGTTTTGGAGGAAGGCTCCTATGCGTAGACAATTCGCAGTACCTGCAGCGGCTATCGCCATGACGCTCGGCGCGAGCAGGCCGCTCATGCCGAGCAAAAAGGCTATGTCATCAGCATCTGGTCGCAAGCGATGAACAACGTCGACGAGAGCGGTTACCCGATGGCAAAAGCGCCATCGCGCCGGACATCTACAAATACTCGATGAAGAAAATCTCGGCATGTCACAAGCGGACATCGACAAGGCGCTCGCCTCGAAGGATTTCGGTCAGCGCTATCGCACGGAGGCTCCCTTGCGTGGCCGCAAGGACGGACAGCCGGTATTGTCTTACGAATATTCGCTCTCGGGTTCGGAACCCCGATCAAGCTCGATCAGTCCAAAGAAGGATACGGCTTTCAATCTCGACGGCAAAGTCGGAGCGCTGGACTACACCGATCCTCTGACCAAGGAAACTGGCGTGGACAATGTGGCGGCCCGCATCATCGGCTGCATCGACCGCACACGCGGCACGCTGGATGCGCCCGTCGGCAACACGATGCTGCGCTGGCAGCATATCATCGAGGGAAGTCATGGCTGTTGATGCTCGACAACAACCGCAATGCGCCTCGGATATTCAGAACGAAAAAAACGTCACGGTGAAATATTATCGCGGTCAGCAATCGCCCGTGCTGAACTCCTCCGGATTTCAGCGCGATGTGACCTATACGATCGATCCCAATACCGCGCTCAAGACCCTGACGACCTTCAAGGGCTAGATCAAGAACGGGGTGTTCCTGTCGGATTTCACGCCGCAATTCCGGATGCTTTCCACCACGCGGCTTCAGCCGGTCTTTGATTTCAAGCATGCGCGACTTCGGCTGGCATTCGAGCCGGATGGCAGCCTGCAGGGGTTCTTGGGCGGCTTTATTCTCCCCATCACGATGATCTATTTCCCGTACGGCGATTATGCCGCGCAGGGCGAAGGTCTGCGGTTCGGGGGACATGGTCGGCATATATCAGGCCATGCAGAAATATGCGGATACCGATATCGACAAGGCCAAGAACGGCAAGCGGACGCGGATTTCGCAGACCTGGAGGACTCTTACGGCCGTGCCGGCCTATCTGGAACAGCCGCCAAAGGAACAGCCGAAAAAGCTGGCCCAGGGTAGCGTCTCACCGATGCAGCCGGCCACGCAGTACGCGGTCGGTCAACCGAGGCCTGGATCGGCCGGTTGACCTTGTTCAGTTGCCCGCCGGCAATGGGGGCAGGCCCGCATTCTTGCGTAGCCTAGCGCGTGGCATCGCTAAACGCCTTGCGAAATCTTTCCTTGGTGAACGGCTTGCCGTGCGCACCGACGATGCAGGCCAGGTCGCCGCGCGGGCCAGCGTCTTGCAGCACCAAAATCGGGAGTGGCACATTGACCGGCTCGCGCCTTTTTTTTCCGTCTTGAATGAAATCACCTTGATCCATGCCCGCAGCTCAGGGTCGAAAACGCGCGCGACGTATACACGCCAAGGCGGCAAACACGCCGCGGCGCGGACCGGTGTAGAGGGTCATGTCGAGCAGACGCGCTCCCTCGTCCCGAGCGGCCATTTGCGCTGATAGATTTCAACGTCGTCTTCGGTCCGTGGTGACAAGCCGGCGCTCTTGCGATTGTGCAGGTTCCTGACGCACTCGTTCGGGTTTGACGCCAAGTGGCGCACCTCAGGATCGGCGGCCCAGCGAAACAGATCCCCGCATGCAACGTCAAGTACACCAATGAATGGAAATATTTCCGTAGACTGGTGCCGGATTTGGCAGCTATTAAATTGTTCGAGGTGTAGAACATGACCATCGCGAAAATTCTCATCAACGGCACGGATTCCTATCTCCTGGCAGGTGGTAAAGACTTGGGAAATTTCGGGCCCGGCTTTGCTCACAAGAATGTGAAAGCCCGCGCGCCAGCCACGCCAAAGTTTCCCGCGATGCGGATTTACATTCGCAACGATCTGGCCCCTGCAACGCGTGGCGAGGCGGTGATCGAGTTGTTCGCTTCTGGCGACTTGGCCGGGGCGGTCGCGGGTCGTATGACTGTTCTCCAAGGAACTTCCCTGCCGGCATCACGGCGCAGGACATCATGATGCCGTTCACGATCGAGGCGTTCGACGCGAGCGGCAATCCGGTTGCGGATTATCTCGGACGCACAGTCATCACCGCTCCACCTTCTGGTGGGGTGCGCGCTACATCTTCAAAACGGCTAGGCGTCCAATCATCAGGACGCCTCCACGTTACTATACGGCAAGACTTGGGCCCCCGCGCGGAGCCGCCGGCATCCCGGGGAAGTTCGACAATACCAATTTCAGCAAATACAATTACGTGAACCCGATGGACTTGGCCGGTGTCGTCAGCCGGGAGGCGGCACGACCGGCGAACGCTACGACATCGGCGAAGAAACTGAGATCGTTGCCAATTACGAAATAAACCCGAACGATCCCGTCGCGATCAACGCGATGCTTTCCTGGGGCGATGCGGCGAACACATGGCCCATCTATTGGCGCGACAACGCGACCGATGCACCTATCAACAAGGCCACCTATCCCAAGACCAACAATTATGGATGGCCCAAGCCGGACGGGGACTATCAGGGCTTGCCTGATTTTGTCAGCGCATGGGACATCTTCAATGCGTCTGGGCAGGACAAGTCTGGCGTAACGCCGGATGACGGTCACCTTAATTCGTTGTGCTACGTACCATACCTGTCAACGGGCGATTCAGTATCTCTCGAAAGCCTGCAATTCATCGCGAACTTCTGCATCATCGCCAATCAGCAGACATACAACGGAATTGCCGTTGTCGCAACGGCAGGCGGCACGCGAACAATGGCGTGGCCCTTCGGGACAGTGGTCAAAGCATGGCGCGCGACTGTGGAAGCTGAAAAGAACGGGCCGCTTCCGGCGTGGCTGATGCCGTCCAGTTATTGGGACACCATTCTGACGAATACGCGGGTATTCTTGAGCAATGGTCCAACGCGCCGACCCGCAGCGCAAAGGTATTTCACTTCATCCCTGGAACTGGCTTCGAAGAACTATGGCAGGGGAAGTTCTTCGCCGTCGAAGCATTGGTCGCCGTTATTCTCGGTCGAGCCGATTACAAGGCTTTCGCTGAATGGTGCGCGCAAGACACAATTAGTTGGGTGAAAACCGTTCCTGCCTTCTGCGACCCCTACTACTTCTATTGTTATGTCCCCGGCGTGCCCCTGGACCCGAACCATACATATTTTGATACGATCAACGTGCCCGACAGCTTTGTCTATCCCGATGTCGGGACTGCCTTCGTGGCCTGGGCCATGAACGACATGAACGGTGGTGGCAGCAACTTCACGCCGGCTACGTTCAATGCGTTGCTAGTCGATCCGTACAATGGCGGCGTTGTATCGCCTGGGGCTAATGCCGACTATGTGAATTACACGCGCGGCGTCGCCGCCATGGCGGCCTATAGCCATTCCCTTGGTGCGGTCAACATTCCCGATGCGGCAGGATGCTTGGTCGTGATGAACAAAATCGTGCAAAGTTTGAACGGCGGTCGAGGTTTTGCGTCAAGGCGCTGGGCCTTCCTGCCAAGCCTCGATGGCTCTATCCAGCCGTTCCCTTCCGGCACCCGCGCCATTGCCCAGCCCAGCTTCCGTGGTTGCGTTGTACCCGACGCTCAGAATACCTGCCGGAGTGACGGGTGCGCCGATTTCAGCGCCAGCCACGGCCCCAACCAATCCTCCGCCGCGCCCGACGCGGGTGATCTCGCCCTCTTCAAAGTGCGCCCACCGTCAAAAGATAGGCCCTGCGACGACCGGATAAGCGTGGGTGATGGCTCTTGGGCGTAACTGATGCCACTCAACAAGAAAGCGCCGAAAGCGGCTGCGATTAGCTTAGGCCCTCTAGCAACATGCGATGTTTCCAGGGCGAAAAGAATGCTCTTGAGCATGGTCTAAGTTTACCGTGGATTCGATGTCTACATTTGCCTGTAACTTTGGTGGAAGACATGTTCTTCTTGATCACACCAGCGAAAATTCAGTTGCTCGCCGGCATTCAGGAGCGCCCGCATCCTTGCGTAGCCTGGTGCGGATAGGCGCGACCATATCGGCGGATACTGCGCTCGCCTGGTTGCCCCAGCTGCTGCGGATATAGGTCACGGCGTCGGCGGTCTACGACATCGTAGGCCGGCCACACGAAAGAGGGCATGGCCGCTCCGGTGGGGGTCTTGACCGTCTGGACGGACCGCGCACCGGCCAGCACCACCCGGATCAGGCTTTCGGCGCTCGTCCCCCGCACAAGGGCGTTGCCGCGGAGCGGGAGATATGCTTTTTTCGCCGCTGCCGTCGCGGCCATGGCGGGCCGTCCAATTGTCCTGGTAGATCGCCGCGCCAGCCTGCAAATGCGCATTGTCTGGCGCGGCGATGATCTGGGCATCCGCGGCGATGGAAGGCGATGCCGCAAAGCCCATTATCAGGATCAGCGCCCAGGCCTTCATGCCCGCACCAGCGGGCCGGGATTGTTGACGTAACGGGCCCTGATCGCTTCCGCCGCCCAAAAGGTCAGCGCGCCAACCGTGCCGGTGGGATTGCATGCCGGCGTTCTGCTGGAAAGCCGAAGCGCCCATCACGAAAACATTGGAGACATCCCAGCTTTGCAGATAGCGGTTGATCGCGCTGCGGCTGGGATCGGCGCCCATGATGGCGCCGCCGGTATTGTGGGTGGTCTGGTATGGCACGGAGTCCCAGCCTTTGTTGCACCGGCTGACACTGACTTGCTGGGACCCATCGTGCCGGCGATCTTGGCGAGCTGATCGGCGATGAACCCCGCACATGCGCAAATCATTGTCCGGGAAATCAAAGGTCATGCGCAGCAGGGGGCGGCCATAGGCGGTCGGTATAGGTGGGATCGAGGTCGAGATAATTGCCCCGCACGGCATAGCTCGAACCTTGAGGAGCCGAAGCCATGCATGCTGTTGTAGTTCTCGGCCGTGGCTTTTTTCCATTGCGCCCCCCAGCGCGGCGTGCCCGGCGGGGTGGGGCGATAGCCGATCGGCCGGCCGCCGCTGGCGCTGACGCTGATACTGGCGCCACCGACAAAATCCAGCGTCCGTATGGTCGAAGGCATCGCCGTGGAAATCATCCATGGTCGGGCTCGATGCGCGCCGGAGCCCATGAAGGGATTGAATTTCTTGTTGTCGAAGAACAGCGCCGCGCCCCCGCGCCATGGTCTGGTAGCAATAATTGCGCCCCACCACGGCCTGGTTCTGAAGCCGGATCATAAGGCTTGCCGATGCCCGACAGCAGCATCAGGCGCACATTCATCAGGCCATAGCCGCAGAGAATGACGATGTCGCCGGGTTGCTCGAGTCAGCGCCCGAACTTGTCGATATAGGTGACGCTTTTGGCGCTCTTGCCGTCGGGGCGCAGATTGACCGTCAGGACTTCGCATTCGGTGCGGGCCTCGAAATTGGGCATTCTTCATCAGCACCGGCAGAATGGTGGTCTGCGGCGCTCGCCTTGGAATAATTGGCGCAGCCGAAACGTTCGCAATAGCCGCAATAGGTGCATTCGCCCATCGCAACCCCCAGCGGATTCACATAGGGCGGGAAAGGTTGGCGGCGGGCGGCGGAAAGGGATGAAAGCCCCAATATTTCGCGCCGCTTCCGCGAACGGGTCGAGGCATACGGCATTTTCAGCGGCGGGATGGGATAGTCGCGCGCTGCGCGGCGCTTCAAAAGGATTGCCGCCGGCCTGGATCTGTCCCTTCAGATTGCCGGCCTTGCCGGATGTGCCGCACAGATATTCGAACTTGTCGAAGCTCTGCTCCAGCTCATCATAGCGTGATACCCCAATCGGCGAACTCCAAATCGTCGAGGCGCTTGGCGCCATAACGCTGGGTCAGATGGCTTGAGCTGGAAATCGATCGTGAAGAAGCGCCAGACAAAGCCGTTCCAATGCACGCCGGCGCCGCCTACGCCCGCGCCGGGGAGAAAGGAACCATAATCGCGCATCGGCAGCGCGGTCTGCGAGCATTGTTGCGCATGGTGATGGCTTCCTGCGCCGGCTGCAGGAACAATTCCTTGCGAATGGCATAGCGCAACTCGTCCTGCATATAGCCGATGTTGAAATCCGTGGCGGTATCGCGCCAGGGCCCGCGCTCGATCGCCACGACATTCAGGCCGGCCTCGGCCAATTCATGCGCCAGGATCGCACCGGTCCATCCCAGCCCCACGATCACCACGTCCTTGCGCGGCAACAGCCTGGCCACGCCATCAACCCTTCACGGTCCAGTGGCTCTTCACCAAGGATCGCCACCGGCCGAAAGGATAAGGCGACATCATGCTTCTCGATATAGTCGCGGTAATCGTAGCGCGCGCCCGGAAAGCCCAGCATCTTCCGGGGTGCCATGCCGCGATTGCCGCCATAGACGGGATCGGCGAAAAAGCCTTCCATCGTGTTCTGCAGCAGAAGTTCGAAGAAGGGCCTTCGTGCTCAGGCCGCTTGGGGGAGCTTAAGGTCGATCTTGCCGCTTTCCAGACCTTTGAGTAATGTCGTCTTGGCCGGCTGCCGGCAGCTGGGAAAAGATCCTGCCGCCCTTTGCGCGCATGGGCATGATCGTTCAAGGCCTTGAGGCCGTCGCCGTAACGCTCTACGGCGGTAGAGTTCGTCTTGATAGCCTTGGGACGGCAGGCCTTGTTGCGAAAGGGCCTTTGGTATAGAGATTGCTGGAATTGCCGAAGGAGCCTGCCAATTGGCGATCGATGAAGATGGCACAGCCGCAATCCTTGCCGCCGGGCGATAGATGATCGGCCGGGAATCAGCCGATCCACGATGGCTTCGACCAGGGCGGCTTCCTGAGGTGTTAAGGAAAAACCAGCCTTCCGGGTTAACCGGCTTAGGCGGATCAGGCGGCGAAGGCGACCAGGGCAAAGCGCCGGAAATGGAGTTTGCGAGCAGAAGGCACCGGCGGTCAAAAGCGCCAACGCTGCCGCCGTCCTAAGGAAAGCGGCGACGGCTGTGCTGCAGCGCTTCACTTTTCGGCGTGAGATGCAAATGGTTATGGCCCCCGAATGCCTGGCACCCTAACGCTCCAATTCGGGGCGCGGGCAATTCGCACCCCATGCTGCACCAGCGAAGATGTGAGCCGACGAGGTTCGGCCCCCTATATCATCTGGGAGAGTTTTGGGATGGTGAGATCCAGTATCTGCCCATCGCCATCAGGTGACCAGCGTCAGCAGCCGTCATATTGGCTGAACCCGGCCGCGGCGCGATCACGCGCTGATCCATGCCGAGCGAGGAGAAAGTTGATGAGCGATAGGCCAAAGACGAGGGAAGCAAACGCGCACTGGTGGGGCGCACGCGCACGGACTGGGCTGAGGTGCAGGAAGTGCAACATCGTCCCGCCTATGAAGCCGTCATGCATCGCTTTGTGACCAACGGCACGGCGCTGCTGGATGCCGGGTGCGGCTCGGGGATAGCTGCCAGGATCGCTTCCAGCAAGGGGGCGAAGGTTTGCGGATTCGATCACCAAAATCTGCTGTTCATCGCGCGAGATCGGGTTCCGAATGGCGAATTCCGGTCGGGCGATCTGGAAGAACTGCCTTATCCCAATGAGAAATTTGATCTGGTGACCGGGTTCAATGCTTTTCAATATGCGGGCAATCCTGTGCGGGCGCTAAACGAGGCTCGCCGCGTAGCCAAACCCGATGCGCATATCGTGATCATGGTTTGGGGACGCCCAGATGCAATGCCCGCCGCTTCGCTTGTGAAGGCGCTCGGCTCTCTGCTTCCGCCTCCGCCGCCGGGCGCGCCTGGACCATTTGCCTTATCGGACGAAGCCCTGCGGGCCTTGGCCACGCAAGCCGGTCTGACCCCGCTCGACATCGTGGATGTGGACAGTCCGTTTCCGGGGTCTCCCCGACCTTGACACCGCATTGCGCGGATTGGGCTCGTCGGGCGTTGCCGTGCGCGCCGGCGAGCATTCTAGGCCAGGACGCGGTGGACGAGGCTCACCGAACGGCGCTCGCGCCCTTTCGGCAGGCCGATGGGCGCTACCACATCGATGCGTTGTTTCGTTGTCTGGTCGCCAAACCCTGAATGTGCAATTCCCCTGTGATCGATCCCCAAGGTGAGGCGCCTTTCGAATTTGCGCGTGGAAATCAGTCCCGCCCATGCCGTACCAGGAAGGCCCCGGCCAACCCGTTGCCGTCATCTGTCGCTTGTGCAAAATTGACCGCAACAGGGGGCGAACATGGCCGACAGGACCGAGAATCGTCGTCGGTTTTTCCAGTTCCTTGGCCGCCAGCGCCGTGTTGACACCGGCCGCGCGGGCCTTGGCCCAGCAGTTGGCCGCGCCCCCCCCCTCCACCCAGCCCACCCCTGCCACCGCTGTCCTCTGCCAAGGAAGCGCTGCAGGTGATGGATTTTGAGTCGGCCGCGCGGCGCGCGCTGCCGCCCGCGCACTGGGGCTACATGGCGAGCGGGTCGGACGACGACGCCACGCTGAAAGCCAATGTGAAGGCTACAAGCATATCGGACTAAAACCGCGCCGCCTCGTCGACGTGTCGAAGCCCGATATGTCGACCGAAGTGTTCGGCAAGAAATGGGAGACGCCGCTCTTCATCTGCCCTGTGGGCGGCCAGCAGGCGTTTCACCCGGAGGGCGAACTCGCCACCGCGCGCGCCGCGAAGGCAAAGCACCACCAGATGATCCTGTCGAACGTTTCGACCTATTCGGTGGAGGACGTCGGCAAGACGCTGGGCGCTGCCCTGGCAGCAGCTTTATATGCCGCTCGCCTGGGACGAGACGGAAAAGATGGTCAAGCGCATCGAGGATGCGGGCTGTCCGGTGCTGGTCTGGACCGTCGATCTTCTGGCCGGGCCGTAACACGCCGACCATGGTGCGCTTTGGGCGGCAGGACACGCGCGACTGCAAACAATGCCATACGGTCCGGCAAAATCTGAATGGCGATGGTTTCGCAGTAGACCCTATTTCGCGGCCGATGTTCGATGGGCTGTCAGGCCGCTTCAATCCGCCGGACGCGACTTGGCTACCTTCGACCGCTTGAAGAAAGCGACCAAGATGAAGGTGATGCTGAAAGGTCTCGACAGTCCCGAGGACGCCCAGCTTGCAGTGCAGCATGGAGTCGACGGGATCATCGTCTCCAACCATGGCGGGCGCTCCATCGAGACCTTGCGCGGCACCATCGACTGCCTGCCCGATGTCACCGCCGCGGTCGCCGGGCGCGTGCCGGTCTTCCTCGATGGCGGCGTGCGGCATGGCGCCGACATCTACAAGGCGCTGGCCTCGGGCGCGCGAGGCGTCGGCATGGGCCGACCCTATATCTGGGGCTTGTCCGCGTTCGGCGAGGAAGGTGTCGAACGGGTGCTCGAAATCCTTCGCGCCGAGCTGAGGATGACCATGCAGCAGATGGGCACGCCCACGATCAAGGACATTACGCGGCTCGCCTGGCGCGGATGTAGGGCGCTTGTCTTTTCTAATCATGATGCAATCCATCGACACCAATTCACCGCCTTGTCATCGGCATCGCCAGCGATTTGGAGCGGGCGCGACAGACGTCCCTAGTTCTGCACCAGATGTTCCTGGATCGCCTTGCCGGTGACGATGTCGGTGCCGAAGATATCGAGCGACGGCACTTTGGGGATCATTCCGTCGATCACGTTCAAATAGACGCACATAGGCGAGGCGAACGATGTGATCGCCGATTTTCATGCGCGCTTCGGGCCTGGTATCCGCGCCCATCGCCAGCGTGATCTTGCGTTCGGGCAGCGGCACAATGGAAAAGGTGAGCAGCTTGCCCGTTTCCGTCGCATCGACATGCACACCATAAGCCATCATGCGCTCCACGAAGTTGAGCGGTTTTATGTGGCCATCGACATTGAACCAGCGCCAATAGGCATCAACCGGCGCCTTGGGATGGATCGCGCCCTGCGGGTCAAGACTGGCGGTATAGACCACGGTGTTGGAATTGACCGAACGCTCGATATAGAAAAGCTGGTTGGGTTCGTCCGGCAGCTTGAAATCGGGACGCACATGGGTGATGTCATCGCTTTACAGTCACCGTGCTGATGAAGGTTCGCCCCTGTGCGGGCGCGCACAACAGGCTGGCGGCCAAAAGGCCGAGAACGAGAGGATAGAATTTCATACGACCCTGACAGACTTCATGCGATGCCCAACGTCGTTTTTACCGCGAGCCGGCAGCCTGGACAATCCACCAAATCCGTTAACAATCGCTGGCGCCGCTGTGCAAAACTCCAGGCAAAGTCTCGCCTCCGGCGCATTTTTCTGCCTGGCCCATACTTTGTTTTTGCAGCAAAATGGTG
>CAWHAB010000005.1:0-20044 GCA_963827105.1 uncultured Solirubrobacteraceae bacterium
GACGGATTGCTGATCCGCGGCGCTCTGTCGGGAGCGCCTTCGCGAGCGGCGGCGGGGAGCTCGGTGGCCGCGGCGAGCGGCCCGGCGCTGCTCAGTTGGGGCTGCGCACGCCCGCGGCGAGCGCCGGGCCGTTCGTACGCCAGTTGTCGAGAAACGCGCTCGTGTCATCGATCGACAGCGGGCGCGCGAACAGGTAGCCCTGGCCGCTGTCGCAGTTCTCCTCGAGCAGCAGCGAAAGCTCGTTATGCGCCTCGATGCCCTCCGCGAGCGTCTCGATCGAGAGCGCCTTGCCGAGCTGCACGAGCGTGCGGATGAGCGTCTCGCCTTCGGGGTTGTCGGTCAGCTGGCAGATGAACGAGCGGTCAATCTTGAGCGCGTCGACGGGAAAGCGCTGCAGGTGCGCAAAGGAGGAGTAGCCGGTGCCGAAGTCGTCGATCGCGATCCGCGGCCCTAGCTCCTTGATCGCGTGCAGACGCCGCGCGGTGTCATCCGCATTGCGCATCAGCGTCGTCTCGGTGATCTCGAGCGTGAGCGCTCCGGGTCGAGCCCGCTCTGCTCGAGCGCGTGCTGCACGTCCGCGACGAACTGGTCGCTGTCGAGCTGGCGGCCGGAGACGTTGACGGCGATGCCGATCGGGTGCCCAGCGCGGTGCCACATCGCGCCCTGGCGGCAGGCCTGTTCGAGCACCCACTTGCCGACCGGAACGATCAGGCCGGTCTCCTCGAGCAGCGGGATAAAGTCGTTCGGCGGGACGATCCCTCGTCCCGGGCGCTGCCAGCGGATCAGCGCCTCGGCCCCGTCGGCAGCCATTCCGCGCAGGTCGAACGTCGGCTGGTAGACGAGGAAGAACTCATCCTGGGCGAGCGCGCTGCGCAGGTCCATGTCGAGTTCTGTGCGGTTCTGGATCACATCCTGCATACCCGCTTCGAAGACGATGTAGCGGTTCTTACCCTCCCAGCGCGCGCGGTGCATCGCGATGTCTGCGTCGTGCAGCAGATCCTCCGCGCTCGAGCGAACGCCGGTGGCGATGCCGATGCTCGCGGTCATCGTCAGCTGGCCCTGCTCCGTGCCGGCGAGGTCGAACGGCATCGCGAGCGCTTCCTGCATGCGCACCGCGATCATCTCCGCGCCGGCTGCCAGCGAACATCCTCGGCGAGCACGATGAACTCATCGCCGCCGAGGCGCCCGAGCGCGTCGGTGTCGCGCACGACGCCGTCGAGCCGCGCAGCGATCGCCCGCAGCAGCTCATCGCCGACGGCGTGCCCGAACGTGTCGTTGATGCTCGTGAAGCCGTCCAGGTTGATGTACAGCGCGGCGACCGGCGTGTGGTGGCGGCGCGCGCGCGCCGAGCATCTGCTCGGCGCGGTCGAGGATCAGCGTGCGGTTGGGGAGCCCCGTCAGCTGGTCGTGCGTCGCCATGAATGCCAGCTCCTCCTGGCGGCGCGAGAGCTCCTCTTCGGTTCGCGAGCGTTCGCTCTCGAACGCCTCGCACATGTGCACGAGCGTCACGTCGAGGGTCATCTGCGACATCGACAGGGCGAGCGCCAGCACCTCCGCCGACAGCGCGAGCTCGGCCGCGGCGTCGCGGAGGACGTCGTTGAGCGCGTCGCGCCAGCGCAGACAGCGCTTCGTCACCTCGTTCAATGGCACCGTCCCGTGCGCGGCCAGCTGGCCGAACACATCCCACGCTTCGCGGCCCGCGTCGAGCCCTGCCTCGGGCTCGCCACCCGCCATCCACCGGGCGACCGCAAGCGTCGCCATCGTGCCGACGCGCGCGAAGCTCTCGCGCACCTGCGGGTCGAGCTCCGGCGCCGCCGCCTCGGTGCGCCTGAAGGTGCCTGCGAGGACGTCCTCGACCCGACCCTGCAGCGCTTCGCCGAGGCGTCGCAGCTCCTGCTGAGAACGCGCCCGTGTGGGGCGGCCAGATGCCGACATTGCCTGACCCTCCTAGGACTTGAGCTGATCCATCATCTCGCTCCAAGACGTCGGCGCAGGTCGCTCGCTACTTGAGGATGGGGGGTGTCACATAGACGATGTGACTCTGGCCATAACGCTCACTTATGGATCGTCATGCCAGCGCCGGCTCGGCACGTAACGACCCCCGTCGCCGCGCACGAGCAGCCCCAGCAGCTCGAGCTCGCTGAGCGACAGCAGCACGTCCTGCGCCTGCTCGCCGGCGCGCTCGAGCCGATCGGGCGTGTCGCGCCCCGCGCCCACGAGCTCGAACGTCTTGCGCAGCCGCTGCGGCACACCCGCGGCAGGGCCGCTCCCGCGTGCGCAGCGCCGTCGCGAGCGAGCATGCACTCCTCGCCGTCGCGGGCGAGCAGCTCGAGCAGGTCGTGCGGACCGCGCACGAGCTCCGCGCCGTCCATCAACAGCGCGTGGCAGCCGTCTGACAGGCGCGAGCTGACGCGCCCGGGGACCGCCGCGACGGTGCGCCCGAGCATCCGCGCGAGCCGCGCCGGCAGCAGCTCGGCGGGCGTGTCCGCAGCCTCGACCAGCACCGTCACGCGCGCGAGCGCCGCCACGATCCGCTCGCTCGCGAGCGCTCCCCAGCGTCGTCCGCGACAATCCGCCGGCAGCTCCGCGATCGCGCAGCCGCTGCGGGTCAGCAGCCCGTAGAGCCCTCGCCGCCGTGCCGGGATCGAGACGGCAAGCCCGCCGCCGAGCACAGCGATCGAGCCGCCGCCCGCTTCGAGCGCGCCCGCATGCGCCGCCGGGGCGATCCCGTCGCCGAGGCCCGCGATCACCGTGACCCCGCTCGCCGTCAGCCCGCGTGCCAGCCCTCGAGCGACCTCGCTGCCGTAGTCGCTCGCGCGTGCGCTGCCCGCGATCGCGACCGCCGGCGCCGCGTGCCGGGCCGCGAGGCGCGCCGCCGTCGGAACCACGTGCAGCAGCGCCGGCCCCCGGCCCGCCAGCAGGCACTGCGGGTAGCGATCGTCGTGGCAGCAGATCGCCTCGTCGCCGCGCCCGCATCGATCGGGCTCGGGGTCAAACGCGTGATAGCGCTCGCGGAGCTGATCGCCGCGACGGCCCGCGACGGCGTCGATCAGCGACTCATCGTCGAGCCGCAACAGCGCGAAGAGCGAACGCCGGTCACGCGCAAAGCGCTCGAGGACCGGCCCCAGCTCCGCCAGCAGCCAGCTGCGGCGCAGACACCCCCGGCAGGCGCCGCCGCCGCGCGCATCGGTCGCATGCGCGCTCACGCCGCCACGCTTCGTGCACCGTCCTCGCCGCTGCGCGCACGCAGCGCAAGCGCCGCGCCGATGTCGGCTCGCACGCACGTCGCCGCTCCCGTCGAGATCCGCGACCGTGCGCGCGACACGCAAGACCCGCTGCTCGCCGCGAGCGCTCAACAGCCCGCGCCCGCGCGCGCCGTCGAGCAGCCGCTGCTCGCGCGCGCCGAGTGGAACATAGCGGCGCAACATGCGCACGTCCATCTGCGCATTGACCATCACCGCCTCTGCCGACAGCCGCCGCGCCTGGCGCGCGCGTGCCGCGAGTACCTGCTCGCGGGCCTGTGCGGAGCTCAACAGCGGCTCGCCCGCGAGCGTCGAGCCGTGCTCGCGGGGGAGGTCGACGAGCAGGTCGATGCGGTCGAGCAGCGGGCCGCTGAGGCGCCGGCGATGGCGCGCAAGCTCGCTTTCGCTGCACGCGCAGCGATCGACCGTCCCCGCATACCCGCACGCGCAGGGGTTGCTGGCCGCGATCAGCATGAAGCGCGCCGGGTAGACCGCGCGATGGCGCGCGCGGGCGATCACCACGCGACCCTCCTCGAGCGGCTGGCGCAGCGCATCGAGCGTCGCGCGCGCGAACTCGGCGAGCTCATCGAGGAACAGCACGCCGTTGTGCGCGAGTACGACCTCGCCGAGGCACCCGCGCTGCGCGCCGCCGATCAGCCCGGCCGCCGTGATCGAGTGGTGCGGCGCGCGAAACGGCCTGTCGCGTGCAAGGCACTCGATCGGCTGGCCGCAGAGGCTGTGGACGCGCGTCACCTCGATCGCCTCATTGCGCCCGAGCGGCGGCAGGATCGGAGCGAGTCGCCGCGCGAGCATCGTCTTGCCGGTTCCCGGCGCACCGCTCAGCAGGCAGTTGTGCCCGCCCGCCGCCGCGATCACGAGCGCTCGCACCGCATGGTGCTGACCGCGCACGTCGCTCAGGTCCGGGCCCGGCGCGCGCCGCCGCGCCGGCGCCGCAGCGCGACGGGGCGCTCGCGGCAGCGGATCCGCGCTGCCGCCGGCGAGGACGCGCACCGCGCTCGCGAGCGTCTCAACGACGATCACCTCGAGTCCCTCGACCAGCATCGCCTCGCGGGCGCGCGCGCCCGCGAGCGCGAGTCCATCAAGGCCAGAGCGCCGCGTCGCCTGCGCGACCGCCAGCGTCCCGCGAGCAGCCCTGACCGAGCCGTCGAGCGCGACCTCGCCGAACAGCGCGATCCGCTCCAGGCGCTCCGGCGGGAGCTGGCCGCTCGCCGCGAGCAGCGCACAGGCCAGAGCGAGGTCGAGGCCCGCACCCGCCTTCGGCAGGTCGCCCGGTGCGAGGTTCGCGGTGATCCGCCGCGCCGGGAACTCATAGCCCGAGTTGCGGATCGCCGTCTGGATGCGCTCACGCGCCTCGCGGACCGCCGTGTCGGCGAGCCCGACGATCGCGAACGCCGGGAGCCCGGGGCGGACATCGACCTCGACGCTCACATGCGCGGTCGCGAGGCCATCGATAGTGAACGTGTGAGTGCGCGCGAGCATGCTCTGGGCTCCTGTGACCGCTCGTTGGAGGCCCGCAAGCTAGAGCGTGCTTGGGACGGGACGCTCGGCCGCGCCTACGCTAGCCCTGCGGCTTCGCGGGCTTCGCGGCGACGCGCGTAGCCGGCCGTCCGCGCGATCGCGGGATAGCCGCGGACCCGGTAGTGCAGGCCGAAGCGCCCCTTCCTATCCACGTTCTCCCGCGACATCGCCTACCCCTGTTCCTGCGCGAGGCGTTCGGCCGCAGCACGGGCCTCGTCGATGTCGCCGTGGTTCGTGATTCGCGCAAGCTTGCCGTCCTCCCACACGCTGACGGTTGCGTAGCGCAGCTGGACCTCGCCGCTGCTGCCGACGGGACGGCCCCTGCTGGCTGAGTACGCGAAAGCCAACTCCATTGCCGAGGTCGAGCGTCTCCTCGAGCCTCCAGCCCGAACTCCTCGTAGGAGGCGAACCAGTCCTCGACGAACCTGCGAATTGCCGCCTGACCCTCGAACGTGCCCATCCCCACCGGCGCCATGTCATAGACGGCATCGGGTGCGTAGAAGGCCATGAGCGCATTCAGATCGCGGCGCCTGGCAGCTTCGGTGAGCCGCTTCTGGCACTCCACGAGGTCGGGGGTCGTTGACTCATCGGACATGGCACGGAGTATCCCGCAGGCTTGGACGCATCTCGGCGATCGGTCGAGCAGCCTCGGACCTGGTGGTTCAGGCCGAAGTACCTTGCGTGTCCGCGTGCTTGTGCGACATCGCCTACTCGCCCCAGCCAGGGAAAGGCTCGGCGTGACCCTCGACTTCGAGCCAGTACTGGCGAAAATGCGTGCATCGCCCTCCCTGCGGATGTAATGTCCCATCGCCTCGCGCCCGACGACGGTCTCATCGACAGGGTGCTCCACATACACGACGTCGTCGCTGAACAGATCGACGAAGCCGTCGAAATCCCAGCGCTCCCACGTCCGCCCGTAGCCCTCGACGAACGCCGCCGCCATCTCCACGAGGTCAGGCGGCGTGGACTCCTCGGCCATGCGAGGAAGTATCACCGACGCGGGGCGGCCGACGGCTCCATCGTTCGATGCTGCGTGGGGAGCGGCACGGCGGATTTGGCTCTCTCCGGCGACGCTACGATGCGCCGATGCGGATTGGCCGTGGAGCACGGGCCCTATTGATGGCGACCGCATGCCTCGACGGATGCGGTAGCGCGAACCCGACCCGGAGCCACGCTGTGATTACTTCTCGCCGTTGGTCGATATTCGGCCCCACGAACGTCCGTTATGTGCCTGCGAACGGTCGGCTTACGTTGTGCAGGAGGTCTATCGAGTTTCCGCCTGTGAGCCTGCTGCTGAAGCCGGAAATCGGTGTCGCACGTGCTCGGCCGAACGACAGATACACGATTAGTCAGACGGCGACGCCTGGGATCAGTCTCCAACCTCGCCGGACGTCTTATGCTCCCCGGTTCGTCCTGCCCGACAGCACCGTGATCGCGGGTGTCACCGTGAACGGCGAACCGACGCCGCAAGGTACCGTGACAGTCGAAATGCGTAGCGACGGCGATCGACTGGCGAGGTTCGGGATCACACTTGTTGCTGGCGCCCCCTGCTAGCGGCCCATGCGGCGGCTGGCGCAGCGCATCGAGCGTTTGCCGCGTGAGCTCCGCGAGACTCCTCGAGGGATAGCCTCAGACCTCGGAGTTCCGACGCCCTTCCTCCGCGAGGCGTTCGGCGGCAGCACGTGCCTCGGCGATGTCGGTGTAGTTCGTGGCACTAGCGATCTGCCCGTCTCTCCAGATCGACACCATCCCAAAGCGGATCTCGACCACGCTGCCGCCGCCGTGGGGCTTTCCGCGCATGGCAAATACCCCGAACACAACGCCGTGACCGAGATCGTCGAGCGCCTCGTTCACGAACTCGAAGCTATCGAATACCAGGATCAAGTCTTCCCAGAGTCGGCGCACAGCGTCACGCCCTCTGATTACGTTTCCCTCGAGAACGGCGAAGCCGCCCGATGCCAACGTGTAAACCGCGTCGGGTGCCCACAAGGACACTGCCTCATCAAGATCGCCACGGTTGAGACTCTGGAACGACCGTCGAAACGCGTCGTCAAGGTCGGGCGTCGTGAACTCCTCGGGCATGGTGCGTTGAGTATCGCCGACCGCTGTTTTCGGCAGCCAAGCGGGCGCGCGCCGAGCCTGGCTCGGTGCTAGCCCAGCGGACGAACAGCAGGCGCGAGGCTTGCCCGTAAAGAGGGGGGAAGACAAGAACTCTGGGAGCGGCGAGGCCGTCGAGGAACAGCACGCCGTCGTGCGCGAGCGCCTCCTCGCCGAGGCGCCCGCGCTGCGCGGCGAGCAATTGGTAGCGCCGAGCCCGCGCCGCCGTTAGAGCCCGTCGGGGTGGCGCGCGACGAAGTCGCCGCCGTCCTCGCCTGCCGAGTCCGACCAGCGGGTTCCGGTTTCCGCGAGCGCGACCGTGTCGAAGCGCCTGCCGTCGATGACCATGTAGGCGTGTTCGGCGTTCGCGTAGATCGTGATGTACCTGCCCGGCCCCGGTTCGCCGTATGACTCGAGGCCCGAGGAATCCTCAGGCGAGCTGAGCAGGCCGCCGCCGTGCAGCGCGTAGGAGACAGATCCCGAGCAGTCATAGCCGTCGGAGATGAACGAGCCGTGCCCGCCGCCCCAGACGTATGGGCGCGTCGCGATTTCATCGGCGGCGGCGATCACGCGCCCGACGACGCCCGAGCTTTCGCCGGTGCTGCTCGTCGCTTCACCCGCGCTGACGCGAGCCGACGCGGGCGGCGTGAGCGTGCCCTCGGTCTTGATCCCGAGCAGTCCCCATGTCGCCGGGCCGACGACGCCGTCGGGGCTGAGCCCGTGCCGTGTCTGCAGGCGCTCGACCGCCGCCTCGGTCGCCGGGCCGAATTCGCCGTCGGGCGTGATCTTCAGCGCTTTCTGCAGGCGCTCGACCGCACTCGAGCTGTCTTCTCCGCCGCTCGCTTCCCCGCCCGCGCCGGCCGCTTCCGCGGCCGCCGCGCGTGCCGACGCGGGCGGCGTGAGCGTGCCCTCGGTCTTGATCCCGAGCAGTCCCCATGTCGCCGGGCCGACGACGCCGTCGGGGCTGAGCCCGTGCCGTGTCTGCAGGCGCTCGACCGCCGCCTCGGTCGCCGGGCCGAATTCGCCGTCGGGCGTGATCTTCAGCGCTTTCTGCAGGCGAACGACCGCGCTCGAGCCGTCTTCTGCGCCGCCCGCCGTTTCCGCTTCCGCGGCGGTGCCGGGCGTGCCGGCCTGTGCGGCCTGGTGCGCCGGCAGCGCCGACGGCGGCGGCGTGAGCGTTTCCTGCCCGCGCACGCCGATCACGTTCCACGTGGCGGGGCCGACGATCCCGTCGACCTTCAGCCCGTGACGCGCCTGCAGGCGCCTGATCGCCGCCTCGGTCGCCGGGCCGAAGTCGCCGTCGACGTGCAGGTGCAGCGCGCTCTGCAGCTGCTGCACCGCGCCCGCCGGGGTGCCTTCCTTCGGCGCCTGCTGCGTGGGTGCCTGGGTCACGGTCGA
Source organism: uncultured Solirubrobacteraceae bacterium (assembly GCA_963827105.1). Taxonomy (GTDB): domain Bacteria; phylum Actinomycetota; class Thermoleophilia; order Solirubrobacterales; family Solirubrobacteraceae; genus Palsa-744. Next base: position 8,277 of record CAWHAB010000005.1, read on the forward strand.
GCTTTCCGTCGCGCTTTCGCCGGGCGTGCTCGGCGTGAAATCGTCCGCGAGCGCCGTCTGCGAGGCCCCGCCGCGCAGCGCCGAGCTCGTCGCCGGGCCGACGATGCCGTCGACCGTGAGGCCGTGGCCGGACTGGAAGCTGCGCACCGCCGCTTCGGTTTCCGGCCCGAAGATGCCGTCGACTTTGATCGCGCCGAGCGCCTTCTGCAGCAGCATCACCTGGCGCCCTTCATCCCCGAGCTGAGCACGATCACGTGTTCTGTCGTCGTCGCCGGGCCGGTGCTGCCGGTCGCGCTGACCGCGCCCTGCCCGCTCGCGATGCTCGCCGTCGGGCCGACCGTCAACGCCGCCAGGGCGCCGAGCGAGACACGTTTGGCGCGCGAGCCGGCAGGAACGAAGCGCAGCTCCGCAGCGCGCCGGCGCGCTCGCGAGCGACCGAGCGAGAGCTCCCACGTCTGCTCGTCGGCGAGATCCCGCGCGCGGCGTGCGCCCGAGCGGGCATCGAGCAGCGCGGCCAGCGAAACGCTGGCCCGGGGGGTGTGCCCGGCACGGCCCCGACCGGCCCGAGCACGGCGTGCATGCGAGCGCTCGAGCGAATCTGCCCAGTGGTCGACAACTGCAAGATCACGCGGGAATCCCGACATGCGCGGCGTCCTTTCTCATCCATTTCCGGGCGCCTACGGGGTTAGCTGTCGGGCTCGCGTAAACATCTACGCTACGCCACACGTTGTGGCGATTCGCCCCCGCAGCCTCTCGGCTGCAATGGGTCCCCCGCTCCTCCACCCCTTGGGGTCGAGGACTCGGCACGAACGGGCGGCAAGCTAACACATCTCGCTGCAAGATGCATTCCAGAGGCAGGAGCGCGCCCACCGCCGCCGACGCCGAGCGGCTACGACCGCGCACGCGCGGTGATAAGTTCGCTGCCTGATGCGCAAGCATGGCCTCGACCTCCGCGCGCTGCTGGCGCTGCTCGTCCTCGTCGTCATCGCCGGCGGCGTCGCGCTGCTCACGATCGGCGGCTCGTCGAGCTCGAGCGCCGCCGGCCAACAGGCCCACCAGGCCAGCTTCGACGCCGCTGCGTTCCTCTCGCCGGTCCGGCCCGCGCCGCCGCTGGCGCTGCACAACTACCTCGGTCAGCCCGTCAACATCGCCTCCTACAGAGGCAAGGCGGTGCTCGTCACGTTCCTCTACACGAACTGCCCGGACATCTGTCCGCTGATCACCTCAGATCTGCGGGTCGCTCAGAATCTGATGGGGCCGAAGACGGCCTCGAAAGTGCAGATCATCGCCGTCTCGGTCGACCCGCACGGCGACACGCCGAAGGCCGTAGCCGGCTTTCTGGCGCGTCACGAGATGACGGGCCGGATGCAGTACCTGATCGGCTCGGCCGCAGAACTCGGCCGTGTCTGGCAGGCCTGGGGCGTCGGCTCCGAACGTGATGCGCAGCAGCCGCAGTTCATCAACCACTCAGGGCTCGTCTACGGGATCACCGCCTCCGGCAAGCGCATCACCGTCTATGACGCGACGTTCAAGCCGGGCGAAATAGCGCACGACGTGCCGCTGCTCGCCGCGCGCTGAGCGTGGCTGCGATGAAGCACCGGAAGGCGCTCGGCTGGACGCTCGCGGGGCTCGTCGCGGTCACGCTGCTGGCCGTGTTCGGGCTTGCGTCCAGTCGCTCAGCCAGCACCGGGCAGGCCGCGCCGGCGCTGCCGCGTGAACAGCTGGTCGGGACATCGACGACGCTCGCGAGCCTGCTCGCCGGCGCCCGCGGGCGCCCCGTCGCGGTTGTCTTCTGGGCAAGCTGGTGCCCGCCGTGCCGGCACGAGGCGCCCGCGCTCGAGCGCTTCTCGCAGAGCGCCTACGGGCGCGGCAGGATCCTCGGCGTCGACTGGAGCGACGGGCTCTCCGGCGCGCGCTCGTTCATCCGGCACTACGCCTGGAGCTTTGCCAATCTGCGTGATGCCGAAGGCACGATCGGCAACGCCTACGGGCTGCGGGACCTGCCGACGACGTTCGTGCTCGACAGCCACGGACGGATCCGCGCCGCGCTCGTCGGGCCGCAGGACGAACACTCGCTGCGGGCCGCGATGAGCCGGATCGAACGCAGCTGAAGTCTCCCCAAGGCCGCCCGAACCGGCCCGCCGCGCGCACACGGGCGCTATCGTTCGGCGACCGGCAAGGAGGGGAGACGTGCTGCGCCCGGCAAGACCATCGCCAACGACAGTGATCGCCGTGCTCGCGCTCGTGTTTGCGCTCGGTGGCAGCGCGCTGGCGGCGAGCCGCTATGTGATCACCAGCCCCAGCCAGATCAAGCCCGGTGTCCTGCGCTCGCTCAGCGCTGGCGCACAGATCATCGCCCGCGTGCGCAGCGCGACGCCGGTCACGACCGTCGCCGCCCCCGCCCTCGCATGGGTGCCGCTCGTCCGCTCGAGCTGGACACAGGGCGCCGAAGAAGTCGATCAGATCGGCGGCGAGGTCAACTACACGCTGCCCGCCGGCTGCACGCTGCGACCGGCGATCGACATCTGGCTCGACGGCAAGCTCACCTCCGCAGCGCTCGCGGCCGCGACCCAGCCGGGCGAACTGGCGAGCAGCACGACGCAGACGCGCTGGGTCCAGTGGTCCACCGGAGCGACCCGCGTGGCATCGACCGCGGCGCTCGAGGAGCCGATCTTCGAGCCCGGCACCACGACCGCGCACAAGCTGACGATGGAGGCCTCCGATCGCTGTGCTGAAACAAGCGCCGCGGGCGGGCACATCACGATCAACTCCGTCTCACTCGACGTGATCGGCACGCGCTGAGCGCAGCCGCCGCAACGAGTTCGCAGCTCACGCCGCGCCGCCGCGCGCGAGGCGCCCGGGAGCGGCACGGCAGGTGAGCGAGATCAAAGAGGGCACTCCCTATCCACGCCCGATGCTGACCGTCGATGTCGTCGCCTGCGCGCTCGAGCACGCACTCCCCCGCATCCTGCTGATCGAGCGCGCCAACCCGCCGTTCGCCGGCAGCTGGGCGCTCCCCGGCGGCTTCGTCGAGGAGGGCGAGCAGGTGCACGAGGCCGCTCCGCGCGAGCTCGCCGAGGAGACCGGGCTGCACGTCGAGCAGCTCGAGCTGCTCGGCGTCTACGACACGCCCGGGCGCGATCCCCGCGGCTGGAGCGTGTCCGCTGTCTACATCGCGCGCCTCGCACACGAGCGCGCGGTCGCGGGCGCCGACGACGCGAGCGACGCGCGCTGGTTCGCCGCCGATCGGCTGCCGCCGCTCGCCTTCGACCACGGGCTGATCATCGCCGACGCGCTCGCCGCGCTGCAGAACTAGACATATGCGCAGCCGTGTCTAATTCCTGACCGGAAGGGTAAGTACGATCTGATCCTGGGCCCCCAGCGGAGGTTTCAGTGCCGCTCAGAACGCGCGACGTCGAGATTGCGAGCGAGGACCATGCCGTTCAGTTCTACGGTGACGACGCCGAACTCGTCGCCGGTGTCGCCCCCTATCTCAGCGCCGCCGTGCGCGCCGGCGAGGCGGCGATCGTCATCGCCACCGCCGCGCATCGCCGCGAGTTCGAGTCCGCGCTCGCCGCCGAAGGGATCGATGTCGAGCACGCACAGGCCAGCGGACAGCTGCTCTCATGCGACGCCGCCGACACGCTCGCGAGGATCGTCGATCACACAGGCGCCGTCGACGCCGCAGCCTTCCAGGCCGAGATCGGCGGGCTCGTGCGCGCTGCGCTGCGGTCCGGCAGGCCGCTGCGCGCAGTACGGCGAGATGGTCGCGCTGCTGTGGGGCGCCGGCGACGTGCTCGGCGCGATCGAGCTCGAGCGGCTCTGGAATGAGCTCGCACACGAGTCCTCGTTCTCGCTGTTCTGCTCCTATCGCTGCGACCCCGCCCTCGCCGGCGAGCACGCCGACGCGCTGCAGCACATCTGCCGCCAGCACTCCGTCATCCTCGGCACGCCGCCGCGCGCCGATCGCGAGCCGCAGCTCACGCTCGAGGCCGACTTTCCCGAGGAGCCCGGCGCGCCCGGCCGCGCCCGGCGACGCCTAATCGGCGGGTTGCGGCGCTGGGGCCTGCCCGATGACACCGTCGACGATGCCGCGCTGATCATCAGCGAGCTCGCAAGCAACGCCGTGCGTCACGCCGGCTCTCCGTTCAAGCTCTCCGCGCAGCTCGACGCCGCGACGCTCCGCCTCGCCGTCGAGGACGCCTGCGCGCTTGTCGGCGCGGTCCCGCTCGCCGGGATCTGCGAGCCGCTGCACGGGCTCGGCGTGATCGACGCGATCTCAAGCGACTGGGGCGTCGAGGCGACCGTCGGCGGCAAGGTCGTGTGGGCGACGCTCGCGGTTTGAGCGACCCGCGCGAGGAGGCCGCCGGCTAGGGAAGCTGCTCGATGATCTCAAGCAGCTCCGCGCGGTCATAGCCGCTGTCGCGGCTCAGCTGGACGAGCTCGAGCGCCTTTGCCTGCAGCGCACCGCGCTGCGGCGTGCCGGTGACCCGGATGCCGTGGCCCTGGCGCAGCTCGAGGAGCCCTTCGTCGCGTAGCAGGCGCAGCGCGCGCAACACCGTGTTGGTGTTCACGTGCATGACCGCCGCGAGGTGGCGTGCCGGCGGCAGGCGCTCCCCGGGTTTCGCCTCGCCGTCGGCGATCGCGCGACGGATCTGCGCGGCGACCTGGTCGTGGAGCAGGGCCGGGTCGTCCCGGTCGATCGTGACAGCGATCATTGTGCTATTGATAGTAGCTCAGCCCGGGACTTCGAGTGCAGCCGAGAGATCCGATGCCCACAGCCGTTGAGCAACCTCCCGCGACGGCGCCCGACGCGGGCGTGATCGAAGAGGCACGCGTGCGCCAGCGCCGCCACCGCGGAATCGCCGGCGCGGCGGTCGTGCTCGCCGTCGCCATCGGCGCGATCTCGTTCGGGCTCAGCGGTGGTGGCGGGGGAACGCACCCGGGAAGCCCCCCCGCGCCGCCGCGGCGCCTGCCTTCGCAGGCCGCCGCAGTGGCGCTGTCATCCTGCGCCGGGGCCGACCGCGAGGCGCTGCATGGCAAACCGAGCAGCTCGCTGCTGTCGATTCTCGGCGTGCTGCGCCGGCCCGCGACCGTCGCCGACGCCGGCAGCGACATCACGGCGGCGGGGCTGATCCAGGGTGTCTTTGCCCGCTACATCCGCCGCACCCGAGTGATCGGCAACAGCTCCTACTACATCTACCCCGCCATCGTCGGCGGCTGTGGCACCGGGCAGAGCCCCGCACGAGGGGATGATGAACTTCGCGAAGGACATCGACCTCGGACACGGCCTGATCGGCGGCGACGGCGGCGGCGGCTCGAGCGCCGCGCAGATCGAGCGCGCCGAAGACGCCGGAACCGGGCCGCCCGGCTCGAGCACGTCGGCGACGATCACGATGATCGTGCCCGACGGCGTCGCGAGCGTCAGCCTGCACTATCCCGCCGGCCGCGCGAGCGGCTACAGCGCGAAGATCTCACCACCCGTCACGATCACCGCCCCGGTCATCAACAACGAGCTCGTCGTGCGGGTCCCGCGCAACGGGGGCGGGGGCACGATTCGCCAGCCCAGGATGATCTGGCGGGCTGCCGACGGGCGCGTCACGAAGACGTTCAGCCGGCTCTGAGCGAGCGCGATCGCCGGGGGCCCGGTCGGCTCGTCACAGTTCTGCGGGCTCGCGCCCCTATAGCTTCGGTGGCCAGCAGATGAGCCTCGAGCCCGATGACATCTCCCGCCTCTATGAAGCGCACGCCGCCGAGCTGCTGCGCTTCCTCGCGCGGCGCACGCTGCAGGCGGAGGTAGCCGTCGACCTGCTCGCCGAGACGTTCGCGCAGGCGTTTGCCGATCGCGCTCGGTTTCGCGGCCGCGGTGACCGCGAGGCGCTCGCGTGGATATTCGGCATCGCCCGCCACCAGCTCAGCAGCTACTTCCGCCGGGGAGCCGTCGAGCGGCGTGCGCTCGCGCGGCTCGGGCTTGAACTCCCGCAGCTGAGCGACGAGGACTACGAGCGCATCGAGGAGCTCGCCGGGCTGCAGACCCAGCGCGCCGCGGTCGCCGACGCGCTCGGGGAGCTCCCCGCCGAGCAGCGCGAGGCGCTGCAGCTGCGCGTCGTGCAGGAGCACTCCTACGCAGAGCTCGCGCGTTGCCTCGGCATCACCGAGCAGACAGCCCGCGCGCGCGTCAGTCGCGCGCTGCGCGCGCTCGCCGCCGCAAGCGCACAACCCGAGGGGAGACCCGACCATGCCTGACAGCACTGACCTCCCGCCGATCCTGCAGGCGTTCGGCAGAGACCTCGCGAACGCCATGGAGACGCACAGCCGCCGAAGCCCGCGGCGCGGCGTCGATCCGGCCGGATGGCTGCGCAGGCTGCGGATGGGAATGCTCGTCTTCGGCTGCCTGCTCGCGGTCGCGACGCTCGCGCTCGCCGCCGACGGCGTGATCCTCACCGGGACGTCCGTCCGCCCGGAAGAGCTGTTGAACCCGAACGTGGGGGAGGGCATGCCGGCCGCGGGCGCTTCGCAGCTGCTCGCCCTGCGCGTCCCCGACCCCGAAGGCGGCCTCGCATGGGGAATGCGGGTCGTGCACACGACCCGTGGTGAGGTCTGCGTGCAGATCGGACGCGTACAGAACGGCCAGCTCGGCGAGCTCGGGATCGACGGCGCCTTCCACGACGACGGGCGCTTTCACCCGATCGAGCCCGATGCACTGCCCGCCGACTCCTTCCACGGCCACCTGTTCGACCCCTCGTGGGGGATCGCGAACGCCAACACCGACTGCCACCTCGCGGGTGAAGCCGTCGCCGGCGAGCACATCGGCCTCGACCGCGGCGCGGGCGCGAACCCGTCCGGCTCGCCGCGCCCGCTGCGCGAGCTGCGTGACGTCTCCTACGGCCTGCTCGGCCCGCAGGCCGTGAAGGTGCGCTACCGATCCGGCGCCACGCATGCCAGCGAGGACGTCGTCGCCGGCGTCGGCGCCTATCTGATCGTGCAACGGACCGCGCCCGGCGAGCAGATCGAATCGGGCCATGGGAGTCTCGGCAGCCAGGGCGACCTCGCTCCGATCGCGCCGCTCAGCACGATCACCTACAGGCTCGGCGGGAAGCTGTGCGAACGCGGACCGAGCCTGCCGCCGGGCGGCGTCTCCAAGCTCTCCGATCCATGCCCATCGCCGCACTTTCCGTCGCACTCGAGCCGAGCGCTCGAACTGCACCGGGCGCTGCACGTTCAGCTGCTCCTGAGCGGCCGCGTGATCACCGGCGTCCACGTGAGCTTCCTCGCGCCGTACACCGTCAACAGCGCGCGCCAGGAATACCTGATCGAGATCCCCGACTACGCATGCGCCGGCGCCGGCGGGCCGGGCCGGCGCCGCACCGCGGAAGCGAGCGGATACGCCGAGACCGCCATCGCCCGCAACGTGCGGCAGGGCGAAGCGGTCAGCCGTGAGCTCAGCGCTCGCGAAGTGTTCACCCGCGCCTGCGCGCGAACCGGCGCAAACGGCCGGCCGCAGATCGCGCGCCATGCGCTGCGCGCCGCGGTGCTCGAAGTCCGCTACCGGCGCGTCGGGTCCGCGCCCGTAACCGTCGCCCGCGCCACCGTCCGGGCGCCCGCCGGCACGGTTCCCGGGCCCCTGCACAGTGGACCCTACCGGCAGCGCTGAGCCGCTGCGGCCCCCGCGCCGTCCGTCCCGCGCAGCGGCGGGACGGACGCGACGGCGGACCGCTACTTCGTGATCTTGATGATCCGCTCCATGCCCAGGAGCGTGTGATCGCGTCCGTCCTGGGTCTCCATGAAGCAGACCTCGATGTAGATGCCGGGCTTGGCCGTGATCGTCTCCTGCTGGAACGCTTCATGGGAGAGCGGTCCCGCGAAGCCCACCGGCGGTCCGGCGATCAGCTTGCCAAGCGGCTTTTCCCTGCCCGCGAGAAGGTCCTTTATGGCCTTGTGCGCGTCGAGCATGTTCTTGACCGGCGCCGCCAAGTCCATGTGCACGAGGAAGCCTTCGTTTTCGAAGCGGACAAGCTCGCCATCGTGCAGCGTGCTCGGCCCGCGGAAGCCGAACTCGATCGAGCGGACCGTCGCCTGCGGCGTCGGCAGCGTCGCCGGCGAGGAGCTTGGCGTCACAGTGAAGTCCGCGTGTGCCCGCGAGCCCTTGCCTTCGGCTCCCGGGACGACCGCGACATATTCACCGGGCTGCAGCACCGTCTGGACTTCGCTCGTCGTGCCGGGAGTCAGTTCGGCATCGAACACGATCGAGCCGTACTTGCTTGTGACGTTGATTTCACCGTGTGCCGCCTGGATCGCGGCTTCGACTTCGGCGAAGGTCGCGCCGGGCTTCAGGTGGAACAGCAGCACGCTCGGTTCCTTGAAGCCCGTCGCGGTCGAGACGACGTTGACCGCTCCCGACTGTGTCGTGCCGCCGACGGTGACCGAGGAGCTCGTGAGCGTGAGTGACAGCGTGGGAAGCGTCGTCGCCTGCGCGCTGCCCGCCGACACCAGCGCGACGGCGAGCAGGACGGCTGCGAGGAGCGCGCCCCGCAAAGCGGAGCTACTGAGACGAAATCGCATGTTCGGCCCTTTCAGTTGGTTGGTTGAGCGCGCGCTCAGGGGCTGATGCCCTGACCGGTTTGTCCTGCCGGTGCGGACGGCGCGCACAGCTCTCAGCCCCCGATGACCGCTGCACAATACCGCTCCCCGTCCTGTTCGGCATCGCGGATCTCACAGCCTGCGCCCCGGCGGCGGGCCCTGGATCAGACCGACATGAGGACGTTCGACACGCCCACGATGAGCGAGTGCCGAGCGAACGCGCGATCACGCGCGCCGAGGGGCTCACGCGCGTCGCAAACGAGACGGGACTCGCAAGGCCGCCCGCGGCACGTCCGGGACCGCTGGCTCTGACTGCCATAAGCGCGGCCGATGGGTCGCGGTCAAATGCGTATGACAACAGCGACGCACCCCGTCCATCGGGTGGTCACGACGTGATAGTTTCGCAGCGTTGAGGTCAACCCTCGGCGTCGTGCGTCTGGAGCATGGGGGCATGTCGCACAGTAAACACGCGCGACGTCAGGGCCACTGAGCGAATGGAGACAGAGATGACTGGACGGATTCCGAACAGGGTCGCGAAGCTGGCTGCCGGTCTGTTGGCAGCGAGCGCAGTATTGGCTGTTGCAGCGGGGGCGGCGAGCGCAGCGCCAGCGGCAGGAGGGGTGTCGGCTGCGGCTGCACCAGCAGGTATGAAATTTGCGCCGGCGACGAAGGAACACTTCGAATTCAACCTGACCGAAGCGATCTTCTACGGCCCGGTTCATTGTGTCGGAAACCACCTGACAAACGAAAAGAAGGGCTATCCCGGCGTTGCGGGCCCGGGCGGCACGGGTGGCAAGGACATCGAGAAATGCAAGAGCACCACAGGAAAACCGCTGATTGGGATGGCGGCAGGCGAACACAAAGTGGGACCGCCGATCGAGGGGGACCCAGAATGGGGTTCGGACTGGGACGGCAATGCGATCACGACGACCAACTTCGAATACACCGTGAACCCCAAGGGCACGGCATTCAAGATTGTCGCGATCTACCCGTTTCCCTGAGCATCACCCGGGGACGTAGTTTCCGAGGCCGATGGACAGCGGAGTGCCCCGCACGCGGGGCACTCCGCACTCAACCGGCAGCGAGCCCGCTACACGCGGAGCGTGCAGGCCTTCCCGTGCTGCGTGCCCGGCAGTCAAAGGCGCGCTGAGCCCGACCGGGCGAGCAGCGTACGTCGCGGCAACGCGGATGGCCCCGTTCGCCGGCTCGGTGAGACGCCGGACGCCGGCGGGGCGCTGCGAGAGGCGACGACCGGAGTCGAACCGGTGTAGACGGCTTTGCAGGCCGCTGCGTAGCCACTCCGCCACGTCGCCAGGAGCGCTCCTAGGGTATCGAGCCTGAGCGCTTGGTTGTGCATGACCCGTGCGCCCAGCCGGCGCGCGGAGCGTGCGCGTATACGCCCGCGCGCCTTACGAGCTGCTTGCACGCGGATTATCGCTGCTTGCGCAATTCGTTAGGCCGCCTTTCGGACATTGTTAGCGCAGGCACAGCGAGCGGACCCACGATGGCTGTGTACCCGACGAGTGGAGATGTCCGTGAAACGCCTATTTGCCCCGATCCTGATCGCCGCGCTCTTCGGAGCGGCGCTCGCGAGCGTAGTCGTCCTCTCGCTTCGCGGCGCAAGCGGCACGACGAAGACCGTCGCCGCCACATCGGCCGCGCTGTCGCGCTCCTCCTCGGGTAGCCGTCGCGACGTCGCGACGGGCACGCCGACCGCGACACAGATCTATCAGCAGGACTCGCCCGGCGTGGTCTCGATCAAGGCGGTGACCGCCGACGGCGAGGACAGCGGCACTGGGATCGTGCTCAACGAACAGGGCCTGATCCTGACAAACGATCACGTCGTCGCGGGTGCCACCAGCCTGACCGTCAGCTCACACGGCACAGCGAGCGACGCCCACACCGCGACGCTCGTCGGCGAGGAAGCCAACGAGGACCTCGCGCTGGTCCACGTCGACCCGTCGGGCCTGGGCCTCAAGCCGCTCAAGCTCGTCAGCTCGAGCTCCGTGCAGGTCGGCGACGCCGTCTATGCGATTGGCAACCCGTACGGCCTCGAAGAGACGCTGACGCGTGGGATCGTCTCGGCGCTCGGGCGCGAAATCTCCGCGCCGGATGGCTCGAAGATCAGCGGCGTGATCCAGACCGACGCCGCGCTGAATCCCGGCAACTCAGGCGGCCCGCTGCTCAATGAACAGGGCGAAGTGATCGGCGTCAACTCACAGATCGCAAGCGACGCGGCAAGTGTCGCGGGTTCGCAGCCCGGCAGCACCGGCGTCGGCTTTGCGATCAACTCGAACACCGTCGCTCAGGCGATCAAGACGATCGAGGCCGGAGACGGCGTCGCCTCCACCGCAACGCAGCAGAACGGGAGCGAATCGCAGGGCGCCGGCCCCGCGCAGTCGCCGTACGGCACGCAGCAGGGCACTGAAGCCGAAGCGCAGAGTGGTGCCAGCGGCGAAGGCGGCGAACCCAGCGGCTCGGGCACCGAAGCCGGCGGCGAAGTCGCCTCCGGCGGCGGCCCAGAAGAAGCCGGAGGCGCAGGCGGTGAACGCGAAGGCCGCGTCGTGATCGTGCCCTAGTTGTAAATCCTGAGGACGGGCGCGCACGGGGACGGGAGGCCCCGGCGCGTTTGCTCCCATACGGGAGCGTGGATCGAGCACGCAGCGCCGGTCGCTGCGCAAGATGACTTGTCGGGGCCGACGCGACGGTCACCCCCGCCTTGAAGCGTCTGATCGCCGGGACTGAGCGGGCCCAGTACGTCTCGTCGCTTCTATTGCCGCTGATACGATGACCGGTCCCAGGGCGATTAGCTCAGCTGGGAGAGCGCCGCCTCGACAAGGCGGAGGTCACTGGTTCGAGCCCAGTATCGCCCACTCGAGAAAGCCCTGCTAATCCGGGGTTTTCGTAAGCGTTCAGTGGGTTTGGGGGACATAACTCTTCTCCGTCGAATATCTGGGCGTGGAGCGTGCCGATGCGGAGGCGATCTACGACGCGGGGCGCGAGGTCGTCGTCGAGGTGCTGCTGCGGATGGATCGGCGTATCCAGCAGCTGGAGGCGCGGGTGGAGAAGCTCGAGCGTGAGCTGAGCAAGAGCTCGCGCAACTCATCGCGCCCGCCGAGTTCTGATCCTCCCAGTGCGCGTCGCGCAGCAAGGGCCCGTGGGCAAGAAGCGCGGAGCGCAGCCCGGTC
>CAWHAB010000006.1:0-120728 GCA_963827105.1 uncultured Solirubrobacteraceae bacterium
AGCGGGCGATTCACGATGGGGACGCCGTGGCCATGGAGGGGTTCACGCACCTGATCCCGTTCGCCGCCGGACACGAGGTGATCAGGCAGCGGCGCCGGGACCTTACCCTGATCAGGATGACACCGGACCTGATCTACGACCAGCTCATCGGGCCGGCTGTGCCCGCAAACTGATCTTCTCCTGGGGCGGCAATCCGGGGGTGGGGTCGCTGCACCGGTTCCGGGATGCAGTGGAGCACGCCTGGCCGGTCACTCTGGAGATCGAAGAGCACAGCCACGCCGGGATGGCAAACCGCTACGTGGCCGGCGCCGTCCGGCCTGCCGTTCGCGGTGCTGCGCGGGTATAACGGCACCGGCCTGGAATCGCTCAACGGAGACCACGAATCGGCACCGACGATCAAGCCGATCACCTGCCCGTTCACCGGCGAGACGCTGACCGCGGTCGCCGCCATCCGGCCCGACGTGGCCGTCATCCACGCCCAGTGTGCCGACCTGTCGGGAAACGTCCAGTTGTGGGGGATCGCGGGGGTGCAGAAGGAGGCGGTGCTGGCGGCGCAGCGGTCCGTGGTCACCGTCGAGGAGATCGTTGACCATCTCGACCCCCGGCCCGGGGCGGTGGTCCTGCCCAGCTGGACGGTGAGCTACGTGGCGCACGTGCCGGGCGGGGCGCACCCGTCCTACGCGCTCGGCTACTCGGTCCGCGACAACGACTATTACGTGGCCTGGGATGCGATCGGCCGTGATCGCGACGCGTTCGCCCGCTGGCTGGACGAGCACGTGTATGCGGTACCCGCGGGGCAGTCATGAAGGGCCTGAATCCCGCAGCGGTGAGCGAGCTGACCTATACCGCCGACGAGATGATGACCGTGGCCGCGGCCCGAGTGCTGCGGGAGCGCATGACCTGCTTCGTCGGGATCGGGCTGCCCAGCGCGGCCGCGAACCTGGCCCGGGCCACGCACGCTCCGGGGCTGGTGCTGATCTACGAGTCCGGCACGATCGGCGCCAAGCCCGCCGAACTGCCGCTGTCGATCGGCGACGGCATCCTGGCCGAGACCGCCGACGCGGTGGTCAGCGTGCCCGAGATCTTCAACTACTGGCTGCAGCCAGGGCGCATCGACGTCGGATTCCTCGGCGCTGCCCAGATCGACAAGTTCGGCAACATCAACACCACGGTCATCGGCGGAGATTACGAGCACCCCCGGGTGCGCCTGCCTGGTGCGGGCGGGGCACCGGAGATCGCCGCCTCGTGTCGTGAGGTGATCGTCGTGGTCAGGCAGAGCAGCAGGTCGTTCGTGGAGCGAGTTGATTTCGTCACCTCAGTGGGTTACGGCTCCGGGCCGGGCGACCGCGAGCGGCTCGGGCTCACTGGGGCCGGGCCGAAGAAGATCATCACGGACCTTGGCGTCCTCGAGCCCGATCCAGCGACGCTACAGTTCACCCTGACCGGGCTGTTCCCGGGTGTCTCCGCCGTGGCCGCCAAGGAACGGACCGGCTGGGACCTGGCCGTCGCCCCGGATCCGGAGATCATCGCCGGGCCCAGCCCGGCCGAACTCGCAGCGCTGCGCAACCTCCAGAGAGGGACTGCACACCCTCCAAAGGAGCATCATTGACCGCTGAGGTTTCAACGACCGCCTTCACCGGCGCCCGCGGGCTCGCCCTGCCCGCCTACGAGCGTCCGTGCGGGGTGCACCCGCCGCTGGACTTCGCCGGGTACCGCTCGACCGCGCTGCGCCACCCCGAGCGGCCTTTGGTGTTGCTGCCGCACCGGCTCACCGAGGTGACCGGGCCGTTGCTCGGCGACGACCTGATCACCGCCACCGATGCCGACCTGACCACCCAGCACGCCGGCGAGCCGCAGGGGCAGCGGATCATCCTGGCCGGACGGGTGCTCGACTCCGACGGGCGGCCGGTGCCCGACACGCTGATCGAGATCTGGCAGACCAACGCCAGCGGGCGCTACCGGCACTCACGCGACCACCACCCGGCGCCGCTAGACCCGAACTTCGACGGGATCGGGCGCGCCATCACCGACTCGGCCGGGCGGTACCGGTTCGTCACCATCCAACCGGGCGCCTACCCGTGGGGAAACCACTACAACGCCTGGCGCCCCGCGCACATCCACTTCTCGCTGTTCGGCCGCGCGTTCACCCAGCGGCTCGTCACCCAGATGTACTTTCCGGGCGACCCGCTGCTGCCCCTGGACCCCATCTTCAACTCGGTGCCCGATGAGAAGGCCAGGCAGCGGATGATCGCCGGCTTCGACATGGACCTGACCCAGCCCGAGTGGGCGCTCGGCTACACCTGGGACATCGTGCTGCGCGGCCGGGCCGCGTCGGTGTTCGAATGACCGATACACCCTGATCCGCCCCCGACCACACAGAGCGGAGCTACGCGTGCCAGGGATCACTCCTTCGCAGACCGTGGGCCCCTACTTCTCGATGCGGCTGCCGTGGCCCGACGGGCCGTACGTGGTGCCGGAGGGCACCCCCGGCGCCATCACGATCGTGGGCCGGATGTACGACGGCGCCGGGAACATCATCCCCGACGGGCTCGTCGAGACCTGGCAGGCCGGCCCGGACGGGCGGTTCGCTCACCCGGACGACCCGCGCGGTGCCACGCCCGGCGGCTACCACGGGTTTCGCGGCTTCGGCCGGTGCCCGACCGCGCCGGACGGGTCGTACCGCATCGTCACCCTCAAGCCTGGCCCGCTGCCCACCCCCGATGGCGGTATCGAGGCGCCGCACCTGGACGTGTCCGTGTTCGCGCGCGGCCTGCTCGACCGGGTGGTGACCAGGCTGTACTTCCCGGACGAGCAGACCGCCAACGCCGTCGACCCGGTGCTGTGCTCGATCAGCGAGCCGGCCCGCCGGGCTACGCTCATCGCCGTGCCGGAGCCCGAAGGCGAGCTCAGGTTCGACATCTGGCTGCAAGGCGAGCGCGAAACGGTCTTCTTCGATGTCTGAGCTCGATGTCTGAAGCGAGGCTGGCGGCCTCGCTGGACGGGCCGGACGGCGCGCCGGTCTTGGTGCTCGCGAACCCGATCGGCACCACCCGGGCCATCTGGGCGGCGCAGGTCCCGGTGCTGCAGCGGCATTTCCGCCTGCTCAGGTTCGAGCTGCGCGGGCACGGCGAAGCAGGGGCCCGCTCGGCCGCCCCGCCCGGGCCCTACTCGATCGCCGAACTCGGCACCGACGTGCTCGGCCTCATGCGGGACTACGGCGTTACCACGGCCGCCTACTGCGGGATCTCCATCGGAGGCATGATCGGGCTTTGGCTGGCCGCCAACGCGCCGGAACGGATTTCCTCCCTCGTCGTCTGCTGCGCGGCGATCAGCCCCATGCCGTCCCGGCAGGCCTGGCTCGACCGGGCCGCCCTGGTGCGCTCGGCCGGGATGGCCGCGATCAGCGAGATGACCCCGCCGCGCTGGTTCACCGCGGACTTCATCGCGCGCCAGCCCGCGGCCGTCTCGGCGGTCCTGGACATGCTGCTCGGCACCGATCCCCAGGGCTACGCGGGCTGCGCGGACGCCATCGCCGACCTGGACCTGGACCCCTTGGCTCCCGCGCTCGGCGCGATCAAGGCGCCGACGCTGGTCCTGGCGGGCGCGGAGGACCCGGCCGCCCCACCCTGGCAGGGGGCGCGGACCGCCCTGGGCATCACCGACTCCCGGCTGACCGTCATCCGCGGCACGTCTCACCTGGCTCCCTACCAAACCCCGGGCCCGGTCACCGCGGCCATCCTCGGTCACCTCGTAGGCTAAGATTCCGACTGCTTCTGGGGGGACCCATCCCCCCAGACCCCCCTTGGGAACGAAGGAGCGCCGTGCTGCCCTGGTCCGCCGACCTCGCCGGCCGCATCGACGAGCGGGTCATCAGCAGCGAGTTGCTGCGCGGCAACCCGCTCGGTGACCCGTACGAGCGACCGCTGCTGGTCTACCTGCCGCCGGGCTACGACGAGGATCCCGGGCGCAGGTACCCGGCTGTGTACGTGATTCAGGGTTACACCGGCAACGTGGCTATGTGGCGCAACCGATCGCCGTACCGGCTGCCCTTCCCCGAGGCGGCCGACGCGGTGTTCGCCAGCGGCGACGCCCCGCCCGCGATCGTGGTGTACGTCGACGCGTGGAGCAAATACGGCGGCAGCCAGTTCGTGGACTCACCGGGCACCGGCCGCTACCACTCCTATCTGTGCGACGAGGTCGTGCCCTGGGTGGACGCGCGCTACCGGACCCTCCCCGATCCCGCGCACCGGGCCATCATGGGCAAGTCGAGCGGCGGATTCGGCGCGATGATCACGCCCATGCTCCGCCCCGACTTGTTCGGGGCGCTGGCCACGCACGCGGGTGACACGCTGTACGAGTACAGCTACCTGCCCGCGTTCGCGGACGCCGTCCGGCATCTGCGCCGCTACGACGGCGACATCTGGCGCTGGTGGGAGGACTTCTCCTCGCGGGTGGCCTTCACCAAGGAAGAGGACGTGGCCCTGCTGGAGGTGCTCGGCGTGGCGGCGTGCTTCTCCGCGCAGCAGGACGGTACCGTAGACCTGCCGTTTGACCCGGTGACCGGGGTACTCCGGACCGCCGTCTGGCAACGATGGCTGGACTGGGATCCGGTCCGGATGGTGCCAGCACACGCCGAGGCCCTGCGCGGGCTGCGGGCCATCTGGATCGATGCCGGAACGCGGGATGAGTATCATCTCGACCTCGGCGCCGAGGCCTTCCGTGCCGCGCTCCGGGACGTGGGCGTAGCCGACAAACTGGTACATTTCGAGCTCTTCGACGCGGGGCACGGAGGCATCGATTACCGTTACCCGCAGTCGCTCGCCTGGCTGTGCGCCCGGATGACTAAGTAGCGGCTAAGTAGCCACCGGCGAAGCCGGCGGTCTGGTACGTTTCCGGCGTATCGGGAACGGATGAAACCCCATGAAACATTTGAATGGAGAGACGTTATGCGTAAGAGCGGGTGGGCGGTAGCTGCTGCGGGGGTCAGCTCGCTGGTACTGCTGCTAACCGCGTGCGGGGGATCGTCGTCATCGTCGTCAGCCGCGGGTACCTCGAGTACGACGCCGGCCACCGGCGGTCAGCCCTCGGGTGGGGTGAGCCGGCCTGCGCCGGGCACCCAGGTCCTAATCGTGGAGCGCTCCAAGGCCGGCTGGGTGCTCGCCGAGGCCAGCGGCTTCGTTGTGTACACCTACGGGGGCGACACCAAGGGCGGATCGCCGACCTGCACCGGTTCGTGCGCCGCGCTCTGGCCCGCGGTGACCGGCCTGCCGCAGGCCGGTCCGGCTGACACCCTGCCTGGCACGCTCGGCACGGTCACCATGGCCAACGGCGCCAAGGCGATCACCTACAACGGCTACCCCCTGTACACGCTCAAGGGTGCGGGAGCGTTGAGCACGAAGGGCAACGGCATGGAGGGCAAGTGGCACGTGATCAAGCTCTCGGCGAAGGACGTCACGGCCAGCTTCTGAGTTTCCGGCACGTCGCTACCGGGACCCGGGTCACCGGGTCCTGCGGTAAGGAGAGAGACATATGCGCAAGAGCGGCTGGACGGTAGCTACCGGGCTCGGTTCGCTGGTACTGCTGCTAACCGCGTGCGGGGGATCGTCGAGTTCGAGCTCGGCCGCGGGCGCAGCCTCTGACTCGGCAACCCAGGGAACGGCCGTGTCGTCGGCTAGCACCGGGTCGTCGTCTACGTCCTCGTCTACGTCCTCGCCCACATCGACGGCGAACGCCAAGGCAACGCAGTCGAGTTCGGCATCCAAGCAGACGGCCGAGGCCCAGCCCAGCACCAACGCGGGGGTCACGTTCCCGCCGATCGGCACGACCGTCCTCATCGTGCAGCACTCCAACCTCGGCTGGGTGATGGCGAAGGCCGACGGCTACGTCGTGTACACCTACGCCAAGGACAGCAAGGACGGAGCGCCGACCTGCACCGGATCCTGCGCCTCGGTGTGGGCTCCGGTCACCGGTATGCCCAAGGCCGGCCCTGCGGACAACTTCCCCGGCAGCTTCGGCGTGGTCACCGGGGCAGGCGGGACGAAGGTCATCACTTACAACGGCTACCCCCTGTACACCTACGTCGGCGCGTCTACGTTGAGCACGAAGGGCAACGGCATCGACGGGGCGTGGCACGTGATCAAGCTCTCCGAGAGCGACATCTCGGGGGGGTAGATCCGCCAGTTCCAAGCGTTCCCGGGCTAGCCCGCAGGCTGGCCCGGGGACGCTTTTTCAGGCCACGTAGCAGCGGTAATCTCCGTCGTCAGTGCTCATCCGGTCGCTAAGCAGCGACCGGCGCCTACCGTTTCCGGGCCACGCCGCCCCACATGGCGGACCGGGCCCTGGCCTCGAGGTCGGACGCGGGTCGCCACTGCTGGACCGGTACCAGGCCCGGTTCGATCAGGTCTAGTCCGTCGAAGAAACGCGCGACCTCGGCCCGGTCGCGGTGGCGCTGGGTCTGCCGTGCGAGCCGGTTGTACGCTTGGCCGCCTCGGCCATCTGCTCCGCCTGGATGTCCGAGGCCACCTGCGACAAGGCCAGGTAACTCCCGCTCGGCACGGCGTCCAGCAGCTGGCCGACGAGCCCGTACGGGTCGTCCTCGTCCACGATCAGGTGCATGATCGCGATCAGCATGACCGCCACCGGTCGGGAGAAATCCAGGGTGTGCGCGGCGTGCCCGAGGATCGTCTGCGGATCTCGCAGGTCCGCGTCGATGTAGTCGATGGCGCCGGGGGTGGAACTGGTCAGCAGGGCGCGGGCGTGGGTGAGCACAACCGGGTCGTAGTCGACGTACACCACGCGGCAGTCCGACGCGGCGGACTGCGCGACCTCGTGAGTGTTGTTCGCGGTCGGGATGCCGGTACCGATGTCCAGGAACTGTCGGATCCCGGCCTCGGCGGCCAGGAACCGAACCGCCCGGGCCAGGAACGCCCGGTTGGCGCGTACCGACATGACGATCCCGGGGTAGGCCTCCATGACCGCATCACCGGCCTCCCGGTCGGCGGCGAAGTTGTCCTTGCCGCCGAGCCAGTAGTCATGGACCCGGGCGCTGTGGGCCACGGTGGTATCGATGGTCCGCCGCTCCTGCGCTGGCCTGGTGTCGCCCGGCATCGATCCGCCTTCCCGGTGGGGTCAACGATGTGAATATAGAGCAACTCAGCCAGGTTTATCCCGCCGGTACTGACCGGGCCACAAAGAGCGGGCCACAAGAGCGGGCCACAAGACCAGGCGGCCGGGCCGTAAACCTCGACGGTGAGGACGCGCGACGAATACATTTTGCCTATGACGGGTGAGGCGGCCAGGCTACGCCGGCTCGTCGGCTGGAACTCGTCACCGATCCGGCCGACGGGCTCGACGCCGCGCTGGTGGCCGGGATCCGTGCCCGCGAGGTCGATGGTGATCTGCTGGCCAGCCGCCAGAGCTTCGAGCGGGCCTATCAGCTCGCCGAGCGGGCGGGGGACATGCAGGCCATGGCCGTGGCCGCGTTGGGCCTGGCCGGTCTCAGGGTCCCCGAGCGCCGCACGGTCACCGGGGCGGTGCTGCTGACGTCGCGGCTCGAGCACGTCCTGTCACTGCTCGATCCGCATTCTTCGCTGGCGCTGCGCATCCGTACCCGGCTGGCGGGGGAGGCCAACTATGTCCGGGGTGGGCATGAGGCGATCCTGGCCGAGCTTGACGGCGCCCGGGCCGCGGCCGATCCCCGAACTCCTGGCCGAGGCGCTGAGCCTGGCTCATCACTGCCTGCTCGGCCCGGAGCACGTCCAGCGGCGCCGGGAACTGGCCGTGGAGCTGATCAAGGTGAGCTTCCGCACCAGACGGCGTAGCGACCTGCTGATGGGCCTGCTGTTGCAGACAGTCGACGCGTATTCCGTGGGCGACCCGCACGCCGGACGGCACCTGGGCGAGCTGCGCGATCAGCTCGAGCAGCAGAACCATCTGGCCGTCGCGTTCGTGGTCAGCGCCATCGACGTGATGCTGGCCATCCGCGCGGGCCGTCTCGACGACGCGGAATCCCTGGCTCGCGCCTGCGCCGCGAGCGGCGCCGCCGCGGGGGACATCGACCATGAATGGTGGTCCGGCGCCCAGCTGGTGACGATTCGCTGGTATCAGGGTCGGCTCGCGGAACTGCTCCCGGCCCTGCGCGACCGGGAACCCGCGTGATGGGGGCGATGGGGATCGTGATGGCTGAAATGCTCGGCAGCTCCGAGGAGCAGCACGAGGAACACCTCCTGCGCGGGCTTGCCGCCAGCCGCGGCGTCTATGAGGGCCCGGCGCGGCGCATCCCGGCCCGGCCGAATTCGATCGGATCCTCAAGGGCGACGTGCTCGTGACGGAGTCGACCAGCGAGGCCTTCAACATCCTGCTGCCGCTGCTCGGGGCGATCGTCACCGACAGCGGCGGGCTGCTCTCGCACTCGGCGATCGTGGCCCGCGAGTACGGCATCCCGGGCGTCGTCGGGACCCGCGAGGCGACGGAGCGGATCGCAGACGGCGCGCGCGTGATCGTCGACGGCGATTCGGGAGAGGTGACGGTCTTCGCGTGAGCGCGTCGTCCCGCTCCTCGCGGCCGAAGACACCTCGCTGTTCGGCTCCAAGGCGGTGGGTCTCGGCCAGGCGCTGCGCGACGGCCTTCCGGTGCCCCCCGGGGTGGCGCTCACCGGCGCGGTCGTCGATGCCGTCGCGGGCCGAGACGAGGACGCGATCCGCCGCGTCGCCGAGTCGGTCGCAGCTCCCCGGCGCGCTGGCTGTCCGCTCCTCGGCCGTAGACGAGGACGGCGCCGAGGCGAGCTTTGCCGGGCAGCACATGACGCTGCTGAACGTCCGCGGCGCGGACGAGCTGACCGCGGCGATCAGCGAGGTGTGGTGGTCGGCGAACTCCGACTCGGCGATCACCTACCGCCAGCGCGTCGGCCTGTTCACACGCCCCAGCATCGGCGTGGTCATCCAGGCGCTCGTCGAGCCCGAAACCGCGGGCGTGATGTTCACCTTGAACCCTGTCACGGGGGCCGACGAGCGCGTGATCGAGGCGAGCTTCGGGCTCGGGGAGGCCGTCGTGGACGGCCGCGTGATCCCTGATCACTACCGCGTGGGCCGCGACGGCGAGATCATCGAGCGACGCGCGGGACGCAAGGACATTGCCGTTCGCTCGCTCCCCGACGGCGGCACGCGCGAGGAGCGGGTCTCGCCCGAGCTGGTCGAAGCGCTCTGCCTCGACGACGGCCGGCTCTCCGAGCTGAATGACCTCGCCGCGCGCTGTGAGCAGGTTTACGGCCCGGCGCGCGACACCGAGTGGGCGATCTCCGCGGGCAAGCTCTACCTCCTGCAGTGCCGGGCCGTGACGACGGTCGCGGCATGACCGTCGCACGCGACGCGCTCGACGCGGAGGCGGTGCAGCGGTGAGCGGCGCGCCGATCGAGGTGCTCGGGCGCGTTCCGCTGTTCGCCGACCTCGACGAGAGCGAGCTGCGAGAGATCGCGACCGTGTTCAAGCAGCGGCGCTTCGCGAAGGGTGACACCGTCATCCAGCAGGGCTCAGGCGCGGCGGCCTTCTTCGTGATCGATTCCGGCGAAGTGATCGTGCACGTCGACGGCGTCGAGCGCAGGACCCTGAAGGACGGCGACTACTTCGGCGAGATGGCGCTCATCGACGCCGGCGCCCGCACCGCCACCGTGAAAGCGCTGAGCGACCTCGTCTGCTCGGGCGTCACGTTCTGGGACTTCCGCCCGATCGTCGAGGAGAACGGCATCATCGGCTGGAAGCTGCTGCAGTCACTGATCGCGGTCTACCGCTCCGAGCGCGAGGACCTCAAGGCGGGCGCTCCGCCCGACGCGCGCTGACAGCGCCCGCCCGTCCTATCCAGGCGGATGTATACGTTGCGGGCATGAGCGACGGGACGCTTGCGCAGAGCTACGGCAAGGTCTTCAACGAGGTTGCGCTCGAGTACGACCGCAGCCGCCCGGGCTACCCCGATTCGCTGATCGACCAGGCGTGCGCGCTGGCCGGGATCACGGTTGGCGAGCGGGTGCTCGAGGTCGGCTGCGGGACCGGCCAGCTGACGCGCAGCCTGCTCGCGCGAGGGCTGTGCGTGACCGCGGTGGAGCCGGGAGATCAACTGCTCCGCATCGCCGAGGAGAACCTCGGGGGGACGGGCGATGTGGAGTTCGTCCACGCACGCTTCGAGGACCTTGAGCTGCCCCGCGAGAGCTACGCGGCGGTGTTCTCGGCGTCCGCGATCCACTGGGTCGACCCCGATCTGAGCTGGCGCGGGATCGCTGAGGCGCTCGCGCCCAACGGCACGCTCGCGCTGATCCAGTACTTCGGCCTTCAAGAGCAGCGCAGCGCCGGCGACCAGAACGCTCTGCTGTCGGCCGTGCGCAGGCACGCGCCGGAGATCGCCGCGAGCTGGCCAACCTACCGCGACCTCGATCGCACGATCGCGGGCGTCAAGGAGCGCCGTCGGAACGTCGCGGACGCCTGGAGCTGGCTCGGCAGCTACGACATCGGACGTGACTACGCGGCCGAGCTGTTCGATGAGCTGCAACTCGCAGCGGTGCCGGCCCTGAGCGAGCACAGCGCGGCTGAACTGAGCGGCCTGCTCGGCACGATGTCGTTCTGGGCGCGACTCTCGGCCGCTGAGCGCGACGCCCTCGTGAGCGCCAATGATGCCCTGCGGCAGCGCCTCGGCCGGCCGATCCGGGCGAGCGCCCTCGCCGTGCTTGTCACCGCGCGACGGAGTGCCGCGGCGCGTCAACGCTGAGCGAGCCGTCCCGCCACCGCCAGATCTCGCGGCGGGATTGTCGGATGCGGCCGCTCGCCGGCGAGGCGGCGCGTCACCCCCTGCGCGGCGCGAGATGGCGACGTCCACCTATCCCGCGCGAATTCCCCAAGTCCAGTTCGGCTCCCATGATCACGCAACGCCACGACACGGCGTCATCGAGCCGGTGGCAACCGGCAGCAAGCGAGAGCCTCGCGCGAGCGGACGGACCAGTCGCCAAGCACGCGGGAGGATGACCCGCGCACAACGAGGGCCCCGCCGTGGGGCGGGGCCCTCGGGAGGCTTGACTGCTGCCGCCTAGATTCCGCTTGAGCCTTTGACTTCGATCGCCGGCTGGAAGCCCGTCCAGCACGGGTTTCCGGCCGACCCCGAAAGTCCGAAGGTCCCCGGGGTGACGCCACTCCCACAGTATTCGGATTCGTACACCGACGTGATGAATGCGTCTCCCGGCAGCGGGTCGGTACCCAGTTCAGGCGTCTCCGGACTGGTCGCTACATTCAGGTTGTCGGAGACGTCCCCAGCTTCGTGCGTGGGGCTGTAGCCGAAGTCGGTCGTGTTGTAGGCGACGCTGATGATCCATTCCGCGGGCACTCGTTCTGTGCCCATTACTTTGGCCAACGAGAAGTGGATCTTGAACAGCTTGCCGTTGAAGCAGGTGCCCATGCGATCCCACTTGCCCGGTTCGCCTTTGGCAGCGCACTTTGCGTTTGCCGACGGCCGGTAGGGCATCTTGAATTCCTTCGTCACGGTCCACCTCGGTTTAGCGAGTTCGCCCACTTCGTAGACGTTGAGCGTCACCGGCACCAGCTTTTCGATTTTCGCGCCCTTCGCTGTTGTGCAGTTGTCTTCGAACCAGGTCCCGTTTTGACATTGCCAACTGCTCATCGCAATCGTCACTGCAGGTTTGCTTCGGTCGGTAAACCCTTCGCCGCCTGTCCCGAATTTGACAAGGCCGCCAAACTCCGACGTCCCGGTAGCCTCAAAGCTCTGGGATGGCAGGTTCCCAGGCATCGGCTTCGGAATGTTGGTGTAGAGAACTTCCGACGCGCTCGCGCCGCCGGCCGCCAGGGCCAACCCGGCGGTTGCTACAACCAGCGCCGTCGCCAACGTCGCGGCCCTCTTTGAAGTCTGTCCGATCATCTCGATGTCCCTCCGTCATAGCCCCGGGCCGGTGGCCCGGGGAGATCAAGGCTCCCATCCGAGGAGCCGTTCGTGCGAAACAAGGCTCCCACTCGGGGAGCCGTTTCGTGCGAAAGCTGCCTGGGCCGCTGAGTCGCTCCCAGCGCGTCATGCATCCGATTTAGCAGCGCCCGTGTCCTTACGGAGCCTACTCGACGGCGCGCAGACGCGTAAAATCCCTTGCCGAGAAGCAATCAACGCCCGATCCGTCGATGGCGCTCGGCAGGCCTCCGTCAAGGCGAGCTTGCCGGAAGCTTCACGGTTTGCACGGCGACGCCGACGCCGGATCGGCTATGACCTACGGGACGATCTCGACCCGTAAGGAGCCTCAGATGGACTGGACCCTGGAGGTTGTCGTGCTCCCCGTAAGCGACATTGATCGCTCGATTGCGTTCTACCGCGACCAGGTCGGCTTTCACCTCGATCACGACACTCACAACGAGCACATGCACGTCACGCAACTGACCCCGACCGGCTCGGGTTGCTCGATCGTGTTCGGCGACCTGCCCGCGCAAAGAGCGATGGGGCCGGGCTCGATGAAGAGCCTTCAGCTCGTGGTGGCTGACGCGGCAGCCGCACGCGATGAGCTGCTCGCTCGCGGCGTCGAGGTCAGCGAGCTGAGCGTCATCACCGAGGCGGACGGCGGGACGTTCTTCGGCTTCCAGGACCCGGACGGAAACACATGGGCAGTGCAGCAGATCACGGCGCGAGCCGGCAACCCGCTCATCGCCAAGGACCATGTCGGTCACGGCGAATGGGCCGGCCGTTGAGCCGATGACACAGCGATGCACGCGCGCGTCGGCGTTTGATCTCAGGCGCGTGACGCGCGCGAGTCGCCGCTCATCGCTCGACGCCGCGTTTAGACTGCGTGTCCGTGAGCCCGTCGACGCCGTCGGATCGGCTGCGCCCGGCCAGTGACCGGCTCCCTGAGTCGTTCTCGTTTCGGATCCTGTCGGTCGACGGGGGCGGGATCCGCGGAGTGATCCCGGCGCTGCTGCTCGAGCGGCTCGAGGTGCTGCTCGGCGAAGCGCTCGCTGCAGCGCCGGGCGAGACCGCGCAGCGCTGGCACGGGATCAGCACCCCGCGAATCGCCGACTGCTTTCACCTGATCGCGGGCACGTCGACCGGCGGCCTGCTGACGGCGGGGCTGACCAGCACCGGTCCCGATGGGCGGCCCAAGCTGACCGCGGCCGACGCCGCCGACGTCTACACCACGCACGGCCCGGCGATCTTCCGCCGCTCGCTCATCGATGAGGTCGAGGAGGTCTTCGGGCTGGCCAAGCCTAAGTACCCGCTCTCGCAGCTGCGGAGCGTGCTCGAGGATCCCGCGGTACTCGGCAACGGGCTGCTCAAGGACGCCCGCACCGACGTCTTGATCCTGTCGTTTGACACGTCGATCCCGGGACTGCGCTACTTCACCCGCTGGGGACAGCCGGGCGCCGGCAGCACCCCGACAACGCCGAGCGAGACGATGGTGGAGGTCGCCCTGGCCACGGCCGCCGCCCCGACGTACTTCGATCCGGAGGCGCTCGGCAGCTCGCGGCTGATCGATGGTGGCGTATACGCCGGCAACCCGGCACTTGCGGCGATCACGCTCGCCCTGCGGCGGACGGCCGAGCCGGTCCCGCGCGGGCCGCGCGAGCTGTTCATGGTCTCGCTCGGCACCGGTGCCTGGTCGGCGCCGCTGGACTACGGCGGCGGCGGGATCATCGGCTGGCTCGAGCCGCGGACCGGCGGCGAGGCGCTGCTGGAGGCGATGCTCGGGGGTAGCGGCGATTTCGCCAACGAGGCCGCGCACATGCTGCTCAACGGCGACGCGCCGGTCCAGGACGCGTGGGAGCCGGTGCTGCCGCCCGCTGACGTCGGCGGCGGGCCGCAGCTGTGGCGCTACCAGCCGACGCTGCCCGAGCCGTTCGCGATGGACGACGTCAGCAAGCTGCCCCAGCTCAAGCAGATCGGCGCGCAGCAGGCCGACCGCTACGGGGAGGAGCTCGTGCGACTCGCACGTCATCTGATCGACGCCGGCCCGGTCGCGTGACTCGCGGCCGCTCGGCCTGCACTCCGCGAGGCGGCCATAGCGATGGCCGCCTCGCGCCCATGCCCTATTCGTAGGTGAATACAGCTGCGGGGCTTTCTTCGTTGTGGTCGTGTTCTGAGTCGACGCCGCTGTGGATCCGCATGGTCACCGGCTGTGCACCCGGCAGTTTGCCTTCGGGTGTCACCGCCATGCATTCCACCGACGATGGACAGTCCACCGATCTCGCGTCTCGGTGCCCGATTTCGATCGTCGTTTCGCCCGGACCCGTGCCGAAGCCCGTGCCAATCACGGTGATCGTCGTGGCGCCCGCGAGCGGGCCGCTGCCAGGGCTCACCGACGTCACCGTCGGCGGCCCGAACAGGTATCTCGGCGGCTCTGTGCACCCTCGCTTGGTGCACATCGTGGGCGTCGTGCCTCGCGGCGTCGTCACCGCGACGGTGACTTTCGCCGTCGTCTCGGGCGGCGCGATCGCTTCGATCTCGACATCGGAGACCACTTCGAAGCTGATCGCCGCAATTTCACCGAACACGACGCTGGTGGCGCCGGTGAAGCCTTCTCCCATCAGCAGCACCGTGTTGCCGCCGCCCGCCGGACCCCCTCCTGGCGCGAGGCCTTCGAGCACCGGCTGCTTGCCTTCGAAGGTGTAGTGGTCGGCGCGTGTGATCGCACTTGAGCCAGCCGGCGTCGTCACCGTCACATCGACCGTGCCGAGCATCCTCGCCACCGGAACGTGCGCTTCGATCAGCGTAGACTTGATCACGGCGAACGGCACGCTTTCGGCGCCGACGTGCACTTCGGTCGCGGCGCCGAGTGATTCACCTGTGATCTTGACCGTGCGCGGCTGCGCCGCGAACCCGTGGTCTGGATTGACCTTGCTGATCGTCCGAGCCGGGACCGCGGTCGTCTCAGACCGCTTGGCTCGACTGGCCTGCGCCGCCACGGATTGGGGCGCCGGCTGCCGTCTCATCGCTCGACTCGAGCTTCGACTCGATCTCGTCAGCGGGCGATAGGCCGGCTTGGGGACCTCCGATGATGGCCTGTCCTGTAACGCACAGGCCACCATCGCACCCGACTCAGGAGGACGTGATGGTCAAAGTCACCCCGGTCGAGTCGGCCGCACCACTGGCGCTCGCGGCACGCCCGATCTCCAAATAGAGGTATTCTCCTTTGTGCACGGAAACCACCGTAGGCCCGAATAGCGTGGGAGTCACTTCATCCGTTTCAGTCGGACCAGCCAGGACGCTCGCGCCGTGATCGAGCTCCCAGGTGATACCTGTAACAAATATGTCGACCGGTTCGACCGAGCCCGACACGGTGACCATTCCGGTTACAGGCGCCCTCCACCCCACAACGGCATACGCGTTTCCGTTATGTTCAGGATGCATGAAGACGGTCTTGGTCAGGAAGGTTGTACTGCCGGAGCAGTAATCCGTGCCTTCGACCGTCGGCCCGGCGTTGTACCAGATCGCGGGCGTACCCTGCAGGTTATGCTTGAGCGCGTCCCAGCCATAAAATCCTTCGACTCCGCATGCCGCTTCCTCTTCGGCGGGATCGTAGAAATATTTCAGCTTGTGAACCGCTCCCCCCATGGCTTCACCGTACATGTAGTACCAGACACTTTTGTGCCCATAGCGGTCTGGGGCCGGGTTCTTCTTTATCAGCGGAAATTCAGTGGCGACGTTCCACGTTTTACTTTCGGCGCGCGCCGCGGAGGCGACCAACAGCACTCCACAGCACATCGTCAGGATGACCTTCAGCAAGTTACGCAACACCAGCGTAGCCATATCCGTTCTCCCCGCGCCTCCGGCCGGTCATTGCCGCCGACCGTGGAGTTACGAGCCTAGCACCGCGGCAGCTGCCGGCGCGCGCCCGCAGCCCGTGCGTAAGGCCACCCTGCTGTACTCGGCTGCGGCCACGAGAGCCCAGCGACGCCGCGCTCTTCGTCCATGGGCGGGGCTTGACTCGAGGGAGAGGAGGTGGGCCCCGACCACGGGATCTGCCGCGACCGGCACCGGACATGCTGACTCGCCCGTGGCGTAGGTCCAGCAGGCCCCCACGGCATCTCAAGGCCGGGCATTATGAGATCGCGCTGTCCGCGGTCAACTCCCAGCACCGATCGTCGGCCTCGCGCAGCGTCAGGTTCACGCTGCGCTGAGCCCCATCACGACCTTCACCACTCGGCCCTTCCCCCGCCCTCCGGCGGCTTTCTGAAGGTCGCCAGCCGAAACGGACGCTGGCGCATAAGCTCCAAAATCCATGGAGAGCGGGGCGGTCGTGGAAAACGGGTTCGGCCGGGTGATAGGAGTGGTTGCGCGCAACCGCGCGCTGACCCGTCTGCTGCTCGCCTACCTGGTGATGATCGTGGCCGAGTTCGGCGAGTGGCTCGCCGTCATCGTCTATGCATACGTTCGCGGCGGCGCCTCGGCCGCGGGCCTGGTGGTGATCGTGCAGTTGATCCCGTCGATGTTCCTGGCCCCGCTGATCAGTGCCCACCTGGCACGCATCGGCGTTGCCAGGCTGCTCGCCGGCGCCTATGCGACAGCGACGGCGGCCCTCGGCTGCTGTGGCGTGGCGATCCTCACAGGCGCGCCCGTGCCCGTCGTTTATGTCGCTGCAGCCGCGTTTTCACTCTCGCTCGGGGTGAGCAGGCCTCTGCACTATGTCCTGATGCCGCTCGTCGTGCGCCACCCCGACGAACTGACCTCGGCCAACATCGCCACGAGCTGGGGTGAGGGCGTCGGAGCGCTGGTCGGCCCCGCGCTCGCGGGCCTGCTGATCAGCGCCAATGGACCGGGCCTCGCCTGCACGGCGCTCGCCGGGCTGTGTCTTTCCACTCCGATACTGGCCCACGTGCGCGCGCTGCGCGCCGCCGCCGGGGAGTCCGGCGAGGAAGCTGGCGGCCTCTCCGATCTGCTCGCTGCCGCTCGGGCCATCGTCTCCCGGCCGAACACCCGGGCGCTGATCGCCTTCCCCGCCGCCGCGGCCGCGATCGAGGGGGCGATCGACCTACTCGTCGTCGTGCTCGCCGTCCAGATCCTCGCAATCGGACCAGGTGCTGCGGGCTACCTGAGCGCCGCCTTCGGCGCCGGCGGCCTGCTCGGCGCGACCGTGGCGGTGCTGTTGGCGGGCCGTCGGCTCGCCCTCCCACTAGCCGCCGCCGCCCTCATCGGCGGCCTGGCTCTCGGCGCATTGGCACTGGTCTCCACCGTGCTCGTCGCGGTGTTGCTGCTGGTGCTCGTGGGCGCCGCCCGCACGGTCCAAAGTGTCGCCGCGCAGACTCTCCTGCAGCGTTCGACACCACTCGATGTGATTGTCTGCGCGTTCGCCCTGATCGAGTCAATGCGCGACCTCGGCATGATCCTCAGCGCGTTGATCGTGCCGCTGCTGATCGGGCTCGGCGGCGCCAAGGCCGCCTTCGTGGGGATGGCCTGCGTCGCCCTCATCGCGGTGCTCGCAACCGCGCGCCGAATTCGCCGGATCGACTCAGAGGCCTCGATCCCCGTCGTCGAGATGGGGATGCTGCGCAACATGGGCATCTTCTCATCCCTCCCCGCGGCCCCGCTGGAGACGCTCGCCCGCGAATCGCACTACGTGAGCGTCGACCCCGGCGCCGCGATCGTCCGGGAGGGCGAGGAGGGCGACTGCTACTACGCGATCACGCATGGGTCGGTGCGTGTCACCAGAGGCGAGCACGAGATCAGGACGCTCGATCGCGGCGACGGATTCGGGGAGATCGCGCTGCTCTACCCGGTGACACGCACCGCCACCGTCACGGCAACCGGCGAGACCACTCTCCTGAGCATCGGCCGCGAGGCTTTCCTCGCCTCGATGCACGCCCACTCCGCGACATCTGCGGCCGCCAAGCGGACAGCAAGCGGCCTGCTCGAGGACCTCGCGTGAAGTGGCGGCCGGCCGGCGTCGTTGAGCAGGTCCCGCCGGCCGGATACGCTGTCTGATCCCGCGTCGCGAGGGGTGAAAGGTGAGTTGTGGGAGTTGTGGCGCCGACGTCTCGGCGCAATCGAGATTCTGTACCGAGTGCGGAGCGGAACAACAGCTGCGCTGTCCAGCTTGCTCGACGCCATATCCAGCCGGCCAGAAGTTCTGCGGCCACTGCGGGGCAGGCCTGGCCGCATCTCCGCCGACCCCGCCAGCCGAATCCGATTTTCCGGAGCTGCGCCTCGTCTCGGTGCTGTTCGTCGACATCGTCAGCTACACGACACTCTCGGAGTCTCGCGACCCGGAGGATGTGCGGGAACTTCTCGGCCGCTACTTCGATGCCGGCCGCGCGATCATTCACCGCCACGGCGGCACACTGGAGAAGTTCATCGGGGATGCGGTGATGGCTGTCTGGGGAGCGCCCGTGGCGCGCGAGGACGACGCCGAGCGGGCGGTCCGGGCGGGACTGGAGCTGGTCGAGGCGGTCAGCGTGCTCGGAGAGGAGGTCGGCATCGCGGACCTGAGCGCGCGCGGGGGGATCGTCACCGGCCAGGCGGCGTCGATGAAAAGACCCGGGGAAGGATTTGTGGTGGGCGACCGCGTCAACACCGCGGCCCGGGCGCAATCGGCCGCCGACCCGGGTGCCGTGTTCGTGGACGGCGTCACCCGCGAGGCAACGTCGCTGGCGATCGCCTACGAGGACGCAGGCGAGCATACGGTCAAAGGGAAGTCCGAGCCGCTTCACCTGTGGCGGGCGGTGCGCGTCGTCGCCGGCGTACGAGGCGCCCAGCGGGAGCGCGGCCTCGAGCCCCCGCTGTGCGGCCGTGACGGCGATCTGCGGTTGCTCAAGGAGCTCTTCCACGGCGGGATCGAACACGCCGCGGCGCGGCTGGTGGCGATCTCGGGCGAGGCGGGCGTCGGCAAGTCGCACCTGCTCTGGGAGTTCGACAAGTACGTCGACGGGCTCGCCGAACCGATCTTGTGGCACAGCGGCCGCTGCCTCCCCTACGGCGAAGGGATCGCATACTGGGCGCTCGCCGACATGGTGCGCCAGCGGCTGGGAACAGCCCAGGACGCGCCGCGCGAGACGGTCGCCCAGCGCCTGACGGAGGGCCTCGAGCGGTGGGTGAAGGAGCCCGCCGACCGCGAGTTCCTCGCGCCGCGTCTCGGCGCCCTGCTGGGCACGGAGGAGCGGGAGATGGCCCGAGCGGAGCTGTTCGCAGGGTGGCGGATGTTCTTCGAGCGGCTCGCCGCGGAGGCACCCGTGGTACTCGTCTTCGAGGACGTGCAGTGGGCCGACGAGGGCCTGCTGGCGTTCATCGAGCACCTTCTCGATTGGGCGCGGTCCAGCCCGATCTTCATCCTCACCCTCGCGCGCAGCGAGATCGCCGCTCGGCCCGAGGGCTGGCCTGCGGCACGACCGGGCGCGACACTCGTGCAGATCGACCCGCTCGCGGACGCCGCGATGGAACAGCTGCTGGATGCGCTCGTCGATGGACTGCAACCGCGTGTGCGGGCGCAGCTGATCGAGCGCGCCGAGGGTGTGCCGCTCTACGCGATGGAGACGCTCCGGGTGCTCGTCAGCCGCAGAGCGCTGCAAGAGCACGACGGCCGTCTCGTGGTGATCGGCGAGCTCGGGGACCTCGACGTCCCAGCGACGCTCGGCTCCCTGATCGCGGCACGGCTCGACGCGCTGGCACCGGCCGAGCGGCGGCTGGTGCGGACGATGTGCGTGTTCGGCGGCAGCTTTCCACGTGCCGCGGCTGCCCTGCTCGGCGATCTGCCGGCGACGGAGGTGGACAGGACGCTTGAGTCGCTGGTGCGCAAGCAGGTGCTCTCGATCAGCGCCGACCCCCTCTCGCCGCAGCGCGGCCAGTACCGTTTCAGCCAGGAGCTGTTGCGCGCGGTCGCCTACGAGACGCTGTCCCGGCGCGAGCGCAAGCCGCGCCACCAGGCGACCGCCGAGTACCTGCGCCGGACATTCCCGAACGACGGGGAGGAGGTCGCCGAGGTGATCGCCTCCCATTACCTGGACGCCTACCGGGCGGCCCGCGACGACGACGACGCACCCGTGCTGCGCTCCGAGGCGATCGCCGCGCTGCGCCGAGCAGCACAGCGGGCAACGACGCTGGGCGCGCCTGCGATCGCCGAACACAACTACTGCTCGGCGGCCGAGCTCGCGGAGGGCGAGGAGCGCCTGAAGCTCACCAGGGCGGCCGGCGCGATGGCGCTGCAGGCAGGCCATATCGAGCAGTCGCTCGAGCTCTTCACCGCCGCCGCGGCGAGCCTCGCCGCGGCGGGTGACGAGCGAGACGTGGCGGCTGTGGCGGCTTCGCTGGGCGAGACGCTGCACCGGCTCGAACGCAACGAGGAGGCGGCGAGCACCGCGATCGAGGCGCTCACGGCACTCGCAGACGGAGCGGCGGTCGCCGAGCAGGCCGCCCTCAACGCGATCCTTGGCCGGGCGCGCGTCTACGGCGGCGAGGCCGAGGCGGCCGAAGAGCCGCTCGGGCGGGCGCTGGAGCTGGCGCGTCGCGAGCGGCTCGCAGCGGTCGAGAGCCATGTCCTGACCGATCAGGCGATGCTCGCCGAACAGCGCGGGGACCCGGTGTCTGCCCGCGCGCTGCTCGAACAGGCGATCGAGATCGCGGTGCGCGAGGATCTTCGCGAGGAGTTGATCCTCGCGCGGGGAACCTCGCCACGCTCGGCTCGCAGTGGGACCTACCGGAGGCCGCCGACCAGCACGCCGAGGTGCTCGCGCTGGCGCGCCGCAGCGGCGATCGGCTGCGGGAGAGCATCGCGGTCGCCAACCTGTGCGTCTCCTATGTCCTGCGTGGCCGCTGGGACGAGGTCGAGGAGCTGACAGAACGCGTCCTCGGGGACCTCGAGGAGCGGCCCGGCAGCGAGTTCATCTACGCGCCGTTGACGATCGTCTGCGCCCTGCGCGGTCGACAGGAGGCCGCTCGCTCGATGCTCAAGCATCTCGAGGGCTGGGGCGAGGGGGATGATGAGGAGCTGCAGGCGATGCACGCCGCGGTCGAGGTGGTCGTCGACGTCGCGGCCGGTGAGCCCGATCGAGCGCTCGCGGGCGGCGAGCGGATGGCACAGAGCGCGCTCGCCACCCTGACCGCCACCCACGAAGCGTTTCGCATCGGCTGGCCCGACACCGTCGAGGCGGCGCTGCGGCTGGGACACACCCACAGAGCACGTGCGCTCCTCGCACCCGTCGAGGGGTTGTCGCAGGAGGCGCGGCCTCCCTATCTCGCAGCCCAGCTCGAGCGCCTGCGGGCGCTTGTGGAGGCAGCAGGCGAGGCGCCCGACGAGCTCGCGGTGCGAGCGGGCCTGGATGCGGCCGCGGACGCGTTTCGTGCCCTCGCCTATCCCTACTGGACGGCTCGCTCCGGGCTTGAGCTCGGCGGCTGGCTGCTCGCCCATGGAGACGCGGATGAGGGCGAATCGCAGCTGAGCGGCGCGACCGCGACATTCGAGCAGCTCCGCGCAGAGCCCGCGCTCGCTCAACTCGCGAGCACACGTGCGCAGGCCGGCTCGATGCGTGGCGCTCTCACGCGCCACGAGCACACCCCGCCCGCGTGATCGATTCGGCGACAAGTGCGTGACCGACGTCACATCGCTCGGAGCGGCAGCCTGCAATCATCCGGACAGACGTGGGAGCGTGCCTGGGGGTGCGAGATGGAGGTGGACGGTGAGCGTATACGCGGGCTATCGAGCTGACGTCGGCCGGGGGATCCGGGAAACCCGGAGATCGCGAGGACGGCTGTACGCAGTCGGGCTCGCCGCGCTTCTCCTGACGCTCGCGGCTCTTGCCATCGTGCGGGTCGCATCAGGGCCACCGGCGGCGCTGCCGCGGGCGGGGCGGCCCGTTGTCTCGCAGCTCCAGCGGCTGCCGTTGCCGCTGCGCGCGCAGCTCTCGGCCGCACAGGGCGCAGCGGCGTCTGCCTACCAGGTCACGACCGCGGCCGATGGCGCGCTCACGGCGCGCGGCGGCGGCGTCGCCACGAGCTTCTCGCGCGCCGGGATCACGCTGCACACCGCCAGCGCGAGCGCCTCGCTGGCACTGGCCGGCATGTCCGATGCGGGGAGAGAGATCGCGCTCGCCGCAGCGGCCCCGCAAGCCGTGAAGAACCGCGTCACCTACCAGCGGGGCGCCGTCAGCGAGTGGTATGCAACCGGGCCGTATGGCCTGGAGCAGGGCTTCACCATCGCCCGCGGCAGCCCGGGCGCACTGACACTCGACCTCGCGGTGCGCGGCGCGGCGCCCGCGCATCTGCGTGACGGATCGGTCTCGCTCGGTGGCGGCCTGCGCTACGGCGCGCTGACGGCCGTGGATGCGTCCGGCCGGCGGTTGCCGAGCCATCTGGCGGTTCGCGCCGGGCGGATCCTGCTCGAGATAGACGCCGCCGGTGCACGCTTCCCCGTCCGCGTCGACCCGCTCGTGTTCGACGAAGCGCTCGACTATGCAGCGCATCCCGAGGCCGGGGAAGCCTCCGCGGGAGCGGCGATCTCGGCAAACGGGGACACTGCGGTCATCGGCGCGTCAACGCCCGCGCCGGGGGCCGTCTACATCTTCCAGCGCGGCGCGAACGGGCTGTGGACGCTGCAGCAGACGATCTCGCCGGGCGGCTCGGACGGCTACGCGTTCGGCTCGCACGTGGCGCTCTCCGAAGAAGGAACCACGCTGCTAGTGAGCGCGGAAACGTCGAGCAACCTCGGCCACATCTGGACCTACAGGCTGCACGAAGGCGTGTGGGCAGCCGACGCGAAAACGCTCGCCGACCCGATCAAAACGAACCCGCCCTACGACCACGACAAACCCGGGTTCCAGTACGGAAACGCGCTGGCGCTGTCCGGCAACGGATCGGTCGCGCTGGTTGCGGACGAACCGCAGGGAGCCGCGGTCCTGTACGACCGCGTCGGCTCAGAATGGGAAGAGGTGACGTCGTTCTCCAACGGCAAATCCGAACCGAGTGAATACGGGATCGCGATCGCGCTCTCGGGCAACGGCAAAGACGCGCTCGTGGCCGCGCCCGCGACCGAACTCGTCTACTCCTACTCCGACAGCGGCGGCCCGTGGGAACAGGACGGGACGATCAACTACTTCGCCTACGACGGCCAGCGGAACGTCGCCGTCGCGCTCGACTATGAAGGCGACGCGGCCATCACGGGCGAATACCTCGCCGACGCCGCGCGCATCTGGAAGGAGATACCTGGCTCCGGCAAATGGGAAATCCAGGTGACGATCAAAGAACCCGGTGGCCCCTCGCAGGAGGAATTCGGCTCGGACGTGTCGCTGTCGGCTTCCGGCTCGAAAGCGCTCGTGTTGGCGTTCGGCTCCGAAGAAGACGAGCTCGCCTACGAGTTCACGCGCGAAGGGTCCTCGTGGGTCCTGAAAAACGAACCGACCGAGATGCCATACGCATCGGCCACGCGCTCAGCGTTCTACATCCCCGAAGCGGTCCTCTCCGGCGACGGCAACACGGCGCTGCTGTGGTCGAAGTTCAGCACCCAGCCCACCATCTACACGGACACCCCGACGCCGCTGATTGGGGTGGCGAGCGAAATCACGACCACAACGGCAACGCTGAAAGGGACCGTGAACGCGGCCGAAGAACTAGTCACGAGCTGCCACCTCGAATATGGCACCTCGCTGACCTACGGGTCCTTCAAAGCGTGCTCGCCGACTCCGGCGGGCGCTGAACCCGTGGCGGTCTCGGCGAACGTCAGCGGCCTCACCTCGGGCACCACCTATCACTTCCGCATCGCGGTGACCACCGGCGCGGGCACGTTCCACTCGAGCGATGCGACGTTCACGACGTTCACGGGCTTCGCCACCGCCAAAACCGAAGAACCCTCGAAACCCGCAAAAGCGACTCTCGGGAGCGTGAGCGCGACCGCAAGCGACGGGATCGGCGCGGTCACGGTCGGCTCCTATGGCGCGAACGTCGGCGAGCCGCCCCTGCCCAGCTCGACGGGCGGCTACCTGGATGTCTACCGCTCGAGCGCGGCGAGCTTCAAAGAAGTCGAAATCAAGACATGCGAAGTCGGCAGCGCGAAGGCGCTGTGGGGCTACGGCAAGAAGGGATGGGAGCCAGTGAGCCCGGCGGCGACGCTGAACAGCGGCTGCCTCTCGTTCACCGCAAACGCGACAAGCCGCCCATCCGTCGCCGAATTGGAAGGGTTCAAGTACAAAACGGGCGAGCCCGCCGGTCAGTTCGGGGAGTGCCGTGCGGCGAAGGACTCGGTCTACTCAGAAGGGGCCTGCCTGACGGTGCACGAATCGAAAGGCCACGCGGACGGCAAAGGCAAGTTCGAATGGTTCCCTGCCATCCCCGGGACCTGCTTCCCGCTGAAGAAAGGCGAGTTCGAAGAAGGCTCCTGCCAGCAGACCGACGTGAAGAAGGGCAAGCCGGCCGGAAAGTACGAAGTTG
Source organism: uncultured Solirubrobacteraceae bacterium (assembly GCA_963827105.1). Lineage (GTDB taxonomy): Bacteria > Actinomycetota > Thermoleophilia > Solirubrobacterales > Solirubrobacteraceae > Palsa-744. Next base: position 24,370 of record CAWHAB010000006.1, read on the forward strand.
CAAATGGAGCGTTCACGAGCACCGTCGGCACCGCCGTGATCGAAGTGCAGGGCGCGACGAAGATCGAATGCACGGGCGGCTCGGGTGCGGGTGAATTCTTCTCGCCTGAAAAGGGCACCGAGACGCTCACACTCCAGGGCTGCTCGCAGAAAGCCACGAGTTGCACATCGGCCGGTCTCGAGCCGGGCACAATCGTGAGCTCGCCGCTGGAAGTGATCGTCCTCCAGAGCGGCGAATCCGGGGCCTTCGAACTGGCGCTTGCCGCCGCCCAGTTCGCAAGCTTCTCGTGCGCCAGCACGCCGTATGCGATCGAGGGCGCGACGGTCGGCTCGCTGACGGGCGACAAGAACGTGATGAGCACGACGACAAACGCGTCGTTCACCGGGGCCGGAGCGCAGCTGATCGACCTGTCGGGCTCGACGGAACTTCCCACGAAACTGACCATGAGCCTCACGAGCACGAGCCGGCAGGCGCTCGAGGTCAACACGACCAAGCAGCCGTGAGCACCCCGCCGAGAGCGAGCTGCCTAGCTGCGCCGTGGGCGTCCGCCGGCCAGCCGCACGACGATCGTCGATGTGGTGTGCGCGACGGTCCCTGAGGCCGTCGTGAGCGTCACGAGAGCCTGCACGCGCAGCACCCTGCGGACACGCAGCACACGCAGCGCGCCTGCGCTCGGTCTCACGGTGAGGGTGAACGTACCGGCGGCGGCCGACTTGCCGCCCGCGGCGAAGCGCAGGAGCTGACGGGGACACGAGCCCCGATGCCGGGGGCACCTGCTCGACCGGGTGAAGGTGATCAGCCAGCGGATCGTTCCGGGCTGCGAGGCGACGAGCGACAGCCTGAGCGCCCCGTCGCGCCGCGAGAACGAGGGGGCGCCGTGCAGGCGGAGCGTCGTCGGCGGCGCAAAGAGGTTCGGCGTTTCGCGCAGCGACAGCACCCCGCCCGCAGGCGCGGCGGGGGCCACGGCGTAGGACTGCATCGCCGGCGGCGCGGGTTCGTATTCAGCGTCGCCTGCCTGTTCCGCGGCGATCGTGCAGATACCGGCGGCGAGGGGCGCTATCGCGCCACCCTGGAGCTCGCAGACCGCCGGCGTAAGAGAGATGAACGTCACCGGCAGGCCGGAGCTGGCGGACGCCGTCGGCGCATATTCGGGCCCGCCGGCGACCGCCGCAGGGGGCACGGCGGAGGAGAAGCTGACCACCTGGGCAGTGCGCGCGACCGCGAAGCTCTGCTGCGCTTCCAGGTATCCCGTCAGCGCTGCCGTCAGGGTGCAGGTTCCGGCTGCCAGCAGCGTGACCTCACCCCCACTCGCCGCACATACGCCGGGCGTGTCCGAGGCCAACCCCACCTGTTTCCCGGTCGCTTCGACGACGGCTTCCGCAGCGAAGGAGTCTCCGCGGCGGGCCGGCGACGGTGGCAGCGAGCGGAACGCCAGGCGTGGCTCGAGCGCTGCTATCCCATGCAGGCTCCCGACGCCGGTGGGGCCGTCGTACCCGGGCCCAGCGACGCAGATCGGCCGCGCCGAGCAGTCGGCTTCCTGTTCTTCGGAGGTGCAGCCTCGGCCGAGTGCGAGGCGGCAGGCGCCGTTTGTCCCCGTCACGACTTCGTGCAGCAGCCCGGGCTCCAAGGCGGCGTTCCGGTATAGGGTCTGTGCCGGGTAGGCCACTTCGTGGGCGCCGCCGGCAAGCGCGAAGGCCGCGGCGATCAGGGGCGCCCCGACGCTGGTCCCCCCTTTGCGGCGCCAACCCGGCTTGTGCCCTTCGCTTTCCTTGGTCGAGTCGTAGGTGGCCACGCCGAGGCGCGGGTCTGCAATGGCCGCAACGTCGTCGGTGGCGCGGTGACTGCCGCAGCCGAGCGCTTCCCAGTCGGGAAGTTCGAGCTGCCAGGACGGAGCGGCGAACAGCGTGCTGCAGCCGCTGCCAGTGGCTTCATCCTTCGGTTCGAGCTGGTCCCACACGGTTTCGCCCTGCCATTCCGCGGCCGGGCCCAGCGTAAGGCTCGTGCCACCGACGGCGACCACGTAAGGGGACGAGGCCGGGTATTCGGGCCGCCCGCGTTCAGCTTCGGGCGAGGCCCAGTTCAGGTAGCCCGTATCCCCGCCCGCGGCCGTGATGACGGTGCCCGGGTGATCGAACGCGGCCCCTTCCTCAAGGACCTCCGCGGGCTCGGCTTCGCCAAAGGAGATGGAGATCTCCTCGGCGCCAAGGCGCACGGCTGTGCTCGTGGCTTCTTCAAAGGCACCCAGCGATTCGGAGCTCGCCTCGACCAGGAGCAGGCTGCAGCCAGGGCAGACGGCATGCGCCACCTCGACATCGAGCGAGGTCTCCTCGGGCGCGTTGCCTTGCACGGCGGGGAGGCGGTGCCCACCTTCGCCATTGACGATGGTCGGACACGGCGCTTCGCCGGGGCAGCCCTCCAGCCCGAATTCGCCGTCGTAGTTGGCGAGGTCCTTCCTGATTGTGGGATCGCCGCCGGCTGCGATGATCGCGATCGTCTGCGGCGAGAGCGGCGTCTCGGGGAGTTCATAGGCGGCATGCAGATCGACGGGCCGAAGCCCATAGCAGCCTTCGCTGGCAAGCGGGATCTTGCATTCGGGCGTCTGTGCGGCGCCGGCCGCTGCCGGCGGCAGCTGCGACGAGCTCGCCCGACCCGTCCCAGCGGCCGGCGCTGTCAGCTCGAGTGCGTCGCAGCGCAAACGGCCGCTGGGCGCCGCCGGGCAGATGGCGCGCACGCCGTCACGGCTGGGCGCGAGCGCCGGTACGGCGGCGCCGGCCGATGCTTGACCGCATGCGAGAACTGACCCGACGAGCGCGAGCACGGCCCACGCCGGCGGCCGCCGGCGTCTCCATGCTGCGGCCCTCGCCGCTACGCTCTCCACCCCTTTCACGGCGCTCATAATCTAGCGCCGTGCGACGGCGAGCAGCCGCGACGTCCGTAGATCTTCGGGCGGACAGGCGGCCGACCCGGTGCAGCCGCAGCGAGCGATTCGATCACCCGAGATCGCGGTCGTGCCCTCGGCGCCGCGTGAAAAATGTGAGCTTAACGGGCTGATCCTCGATCGGATAGCGCGTTCGAAATTCGGGTGATGGGCCCGCGTGTCCGTGACTCGGGAAAACCGACAGGGGGGTTGCCGTGTCGATCGTGGCGGCGGAGTCGAATAAGCCAGCCGCGGCAAGCGGTGTCGGACGGCGCGGGCGCGGACTGATGCTCGCCTCGGCACTGATCGTGGCGCTTGCGCTCCTGCTCCTCGCACCCTCGCCGCCGCCGAGAGCGCGCGTGAGGTGCCGCGATCACGGTCGCGCGCCGATCGAGGGCGAGCGTGGCCGCCTGCCGCCACTCGGTGGGCGACCTGCCGGTCGCGGCAGAGAAAGCGCGAAGGCCGCGACGTAGCGTCGCCAGATCACCCATCGGAGCACTCCGGGATACTCCCTGCCGTGCCCGAGGAGACCACGACCCCCGACCTGGTTGAGCTTGTGCGCAGCGCTTTTGCGGCTGCGAATCGCCGTGATCTCGACGCGGTGGCCAGCAGCTTCGCCGAAGATGCGACCTTCGACGGGAGGGCGTTGGGGGACCACTTCGAGGGGCGGGCGGCCATTCGCAGCTTCATTGAAGGCTGGTTTGGCACGTATGACGGGTTGGAGTACGGGCTCGAGGAAGTCCGCGACCTCGGCAATGGCGTTGTGTTCGCCGTGGTCGTTCAGGACGGTCGTCCGGCCGGCAGCGCCGGCCACGTCCGACAGCGGGAGGGATGGATCTTCGTCTGGGTGCGAGGCCTGGTCGCGCGCGTTACTGTCCTCGAGGTCGACGAGGCCCGTGCCGCCGTCGAGCGCCTCGCCGCGGAACGGGCCTAGCCGTCAATCTCGCGAGATTGGTTGAAGATCGCTCGAACAGCGAGGGCGAAATGGCGAGAAGACGGGGTCGAGCTTCTCGACCGCAACGATGGAAGGCACGGCTCGAGCTCGCCAGCGCGATCCACGACCTCTTGGCGACCGCCCGCGGCGTTGCGGGATACTCCCCACGCGATGCCTGAGGAGTCCACGGAACCCTACGACTTGGTTCAACTCTGGACTTCCCCCGGTTCAGACGACACTTTTTGACTTGATGTTCTTGGTGGTGGGGGATTCCTTGGTGTTCGCAGCGTAGAGGAGCTGCTCGTAGTCGGTTGGGGAGTGCATGCCGAGGGTTGAGTGTCGGCGGTCGCGGTTGTAGAACGCCTCGATGTACTCGAAGACGGCCGAGCTGAGTTCGCGGCGTGTCGGCCATGACTGGCGGTGGATGAGCTCCTTCTTCAAGGTCGCGAAGAAGCTCTCAGCGACGGCGTTGTCCCAGCAGTCTCCGCGGGAGCCCATCGAGATCGCGATCCCCGCGTCTCGGGCTGCCTGACCGAAGCCCAGAGACACGTATTGGGAGCCCTGGTCGGAATGGTGAATCAGCCCCGCGTCGGGCCGGCGGCGGTGAACGGCCATGTTCAGCGCGTCGGTGACGAGCTCGGTTTTCATGTGCTCGGCCATCGACCAGCCGACGATCCGTCGCGAATAGGCGTCCTGCACTGCGGCGAGGTAGAGCCAGCCCTCCCACGATCGGAGGTAGGTGATGTCGGCGAGCCAGAGCACGTTCGGCGCGTCGGGCTTGAACTGGCGCTCAACGAGATCGTCGGCGACCCTCACGCCGGGCACCCGGATCGTGGTGCGGCCTCGCTTCTTGGGCACCAGGCCCGAGATCCCGGCCGAGCTCATAAGCCGCTCCACGCGCTTTCTGCCGACCCGGATGCCGTGAGCCATCCGCAGCTCCGCATGAATGCGGGGAGCGCCATAGACGCGTCTCTTGGTGTCGTGGATCTCTTTGATCTTCTCGGTCAGCCACGCGTCAGTGAGAGCCCTACTCGACGGCGCTCTGCGCTCCCAGTCATGGAAGCTGGTGCGGTTGACCTCGAGGGCCCTGCACATCACGGCGACGGGATAGCCGGTCTTCTCCGCGGCGATGAACGTGAACACCTCGCTCAGCGCCCGTCGGTTTCCTTGGCGAAGAAGACCGCGGCTTTTTTCAGGATCTCCTTTTCCATCTCCAGCTTCCTGACCTCTTTGCGAAGCCGGCGCAGCTCCTCGCGCTCCTCGGTCGTGAGGCCCTCTCGTTTGCCCTCGTCGATCTGGGCTTGGCGACGCCAGTTGAACAGGGTCTGATCAGACACGCCCAGGTCCTTCGCGACCTCACTGACGGGCCTCCCGGTGAGCTTCAGCAGCTCGAGCGCTTCACGACGGAACTCCTCTGGATACGGCGGCTTCGATCTCGGCACTTGAACCTCCTTGCCCGGGTCTTTCGACCCAAGCGCTCAAGTGTCCTCGAAAACGGGGGAAGTCCACCATGGCACCAGCGGGATCGCACTTCGACCGCCTAGTGCACGTAGCGGGCACGCACGAAGACCTCAGCCTCGAGAACACCGAGATCAGGAGCTTTCTTGCGCTCGCCTATTCCCTCCTCGACGACCAGATAGTCGAGCAAGGCAAGGCTTACTGGTCCAGCTGGTCGTGGGCTCAATACCTAGCCGCCCTCGGACCACAGCTCCAGGTCATTGTCAGCTTCAACTACGACCTTGTGATCGAGCATCTGCTGGAGGTCCTCGGCATAGGCTTCAGGCGCGTCGGCTTCCAAGACGAGTGCGGCGAGCTCGTGATCCACAAGCCGCATGGCTCGATCGACTACGGACCCGCAGGGCTCTTTATCCCCACGGCGTGGCCAGCCACGGAGCCCACCTTGCTTGTCGACACTGAGTTGGAGTTCCTAGACCGCGCCGAGAGGACGGCAGCCCGCAAGCACGTCGAGCTCGTGCCGCCGAACCAGGCGTCCCTCATCGAGTCCTTCCACTGGGTGGAGCAGGGCTACATGGAGTTCGAGGAACGCGCCGCGACGTGCGAGCAGTGCATCATTCTCGGCCACTCGTATGGCGAGGTTGATCGCACGGAGATAGATCGACTCTTGAACTTCTTGCCCCAGTCGACTCGCGTAATCATCGCCGACAGGGCCCCGTCTGAAGCCCTCGTCCAGACGGTCGAAGACCTCGGGCTGGAAGTCGAATGCTGGAGCGACGGGGAACCACCAGATCAACCGAGGGCAGACGTTACATATCCAGCAGGAGGTCTCACTGAGAGCACTGCGCGGTTCGTGCCGCCAGCACACGGACCGATCGCTGCGATCGCCGGGGCCCCGCCAGTTCTAGACAACGTCTCCATCCTGGGCTATCCGCCGCGACTGCGCCCGTGCCCGCGAGGAGCAGCGCCACATACCGAGAAGCCTGATCCCCCAATGGTCGGCCGAAACGACCCGTGCTGGTGTGGGAGTGGAACGAAGTTCAAGAAGTGCCACGGCCGATAGGCGCAAGCTGTCTTCCTCCCCCACGGCACCCCGGCCCTCGACCAGTTCGCGCAGCTGGCCCTGCTCGTGCTCGCCGCCGCCGTCGCCGTCGCCGTCGCCGAACGATAGGGCCCAGGCCGCTTCCGGCAGCTCACTTGCCGGGCGGGGTCCCCTTCATCGTCGGAGTCACAATCTGCTCGATCAGCTCTCGAAGCTCCGATGGGGCATCCGGCGTTGGGAGAGTCGCCATGAGCGCCGCCTGCGCGGCGTCCAGGCGACCTGTCACATCTCGAAATTGGTTGCTATGCGTGGCGAGCTCGGCGGTCGCTCGAGCGCCCAGCGGGTCCTGGTCGCGGTGCGCGAGGCATTCCAAGAGGTAGCGATGAGCGACGCGGGTGCGGATCGGGATGAGCGCCTCGATCTCAGCAAACAGCTCCGGGTCGAAATCGTCGGGCAACATGTTGCGCAGCTCGCTCACGGACGCCTTTTGGAACATGTGCTCTATGCGGCGTTGCATCCGGTCGAGCGCCTGTGCGATGGCCTCAGGACTTTTGAGCTGACGTGTGGAGCTCTTGCGTGTAAGGGTCATCGCGTGCAGTGCGAGCCCACGTTCAAAGAACTGGATGTGCAGCATCGTCAGGCCGTACTGCGACAGGAGTGGGAGCGGGAGCGGGAGGTCGTCAGGCATGTGCGCGGAACGGTGGCAGATTGGTGTCGATGAAAGACGAAAACCCGTAAGCGTTCAGTCCGTTGCCGCTTAGGCGAGTGAGAGCGCGGGATCTCCGCGTGCGTGTGCTGTGAGCAGTTCGGTGAGGTAGGCGAAGAGCGAGCGGTGTTGTAGGCGGCAGGTGATCGACGCGGATAGCAGCCGCTCGATGCGCCGCTCCCCGTCCTCGGACTGGCTGCCGAGAGAAAGCTTGCGGTAGATGACGGCGCCGCGGAGCGCGCGCTCGGCGTGGTTGTTGGTCGGTTCGACACCGCTGCGCTCGGCGAACGTCCACAGTGCCGGCCAGATCTTCAGCAGGTTGCGGGCCATGCCCCGCGTGCGCTTGTAGCGCGCCCAGCTGCGTGAGTACTGGCGCAGGATCGGCTTGAGCTCGCGCCGCAACGCCCGCACCGCGAGTCGCAACTCATGGCGCTCGTGCGTGTGCTGGTAGACCTCCCACGCCCAGAACACGCGCCCTGCGATCCGCAGGCCGTGCTCGCCGAACTCGCCCTCGGCGCCGAGGCCTTCGGCGTGTGCCTGGAAGTCGCGCTGTAGATGCGACCAGCACACCTGGCGGCGAGTAAGCGGTAGGTGGTCATAGGCCCACCAGCGATCGGAGGTGACGACTCCTTTGTGCTCGCCGAGGAGCTCGCGCAGGTGCTGTTCGTGGCGATTGCTCCTGATGGCAAAGACGGCCGAGCGCTGCGTGAAGGCGCCCCACAGCGTCCGCTGCGCGCCGCGCAGGCGCCACCCCGTCTCATCGACGTTGATCGCGCCCGCATCGCGCACCAGATCGAGCAGCTGCGCGTAGGGCTCCTGCAGCGCCTGACCGGTGCGCGCGAGGATCGCGTCGATGCTGCCGCTACAGATGCGCGCGCCGAAGAGCTCCTCACACAGCTCGACCAAATCGCGCCGTGAGACGCGATTGCGCGCCGAGAGGGTCGCGATCGCCGCCTGCAAGCGGGGCCCGAAGGCGCTCGCGGCCACCTCCTCCGGCAGCTGTGCCGTCCGCTCAGTGCCGCAGCGCGGGCAACGCAGGCGCTGGCAACGGTGCTCGATCACCGTGACCGCGAGCTGCGGCAGCTCCTCGACCTGATGGCGCAGCGGCTCGCGCGAAGCGACCCGGTCTGACTCGTTGAATACCTGACCACACCCACAGCCAGTCGGCCAGTGCTCGATGACCTCATCCACCGCCCAGGCCGGCAACAGCTCGCGACCATGACCCTCGTGACACGCGGCGAGCACTCGGTCAGGCCAGGGACGTCGGCCACGGGGATCTCCTGGAGCGGTGCACGCGCAGCGGTGAGCACGCGCAGCGGACGGGGACGCTCACGTGAGTCGGGTGCTCCGAGGGTGTGGTAGCCAGCGGCTTGCAGGCGGTCGCTCCAGTCGCTCAGCGTCGAGGGTGTTAGCTCCTGAAGGCAGATCACGTCGGCGGCGAGGGCGAGCAGCAGCGTGGCCTGCTCGGGCAGGCGCTTGACGCGGCCGGCGAGATTCCAGGTGACTAGCTGCACTGTCCAGGCTTCGTCCGGATGCTCTACCTGCTACCCCGGAGTGGCGCTTACGAACGCCGACGTATCGGGTCGAGCCGGCGGAGCGCAAGCCCCATCGTCAGCGGTCCATCGTCCTCGGGCGTGTGCTGGGAGCGCAGCACGGCGCTACGGTTCCGCCGAAGCCGCGCGCGGCCAACAGCGGTCGTGCGAGTCAGCTGACGGCATCGACTGCCGAGTCGGCCCAGCGGATTGACTCGACATAGCTCTCAGCGATCAGGCCGGATACGCCGGTCATCTTCGCTGCCGAGGCGAACTCGCCGCGCTCGTAGGCGACAACCGCCGTCAGCAGCCGACCGAGCTCGCCTGCACCGCGGGTGAGGGCCGACGCGATGTCCTCGCGCAGCGGCAGTTCGCCGACGACCACGTCGATGGGTGAATTGGCGACAGCGTCGGCGACCGAGAAGAGACCGACGGTGAAGGACTCCTCCGGGTCTGTCGCCGGGAGCACCCGGCTGAGCTGCTGGCACATCCGCGCCCGTGTCAGGGCGGTAGCGAGCATCTCGCGCGAGGCCCCGGGGACGTTGGCCACCGCCGCGATCAGGGCGAACTCTCGAACCGCCACCGTCCCTAGCCACGCAAGGGCCTCGTGGACCGACCCGACCCGCCGGGGAAGGGCTACATGCGTTGAGTTGGCGTAGCGCAAGAGGCGCATGCTCAAACCTGGATCTCGCGTGATGATGGCCGCCAGACGCTCGAAGCTGTCCGTCGCTGCCAGATCGGCCATCGTCCCGATTCCGCCCAGCGCGGCCTCGGCTGCGGTGCGAGTCGGCGCCCCGGTGGGCCTCAGGAAGAACTGGCCCTGGAACAGGTCGAAACCGAGCCTTCGGCAGATCTGGAAGGACTTGCGGCTGTCCACACCGCCCGCCACCAGTGCCGGCGAACTCACGCGCTCACGCACCGCAGCAACGAGCGCTGCCAACTCGTGCGACGGTCGAGCCCCGACCTCAACCGTGACCGTGTGGACCCGGTTGAGCAGCGGCCCGTCCAGCGCGGCGAGATCGACGGCGTCCACAGCGAGCTGGAAGCCTCGCATGGCGTGACGGTCGATGGCGTCCCGCAGGTCGTCGTCGAGGGCCTCGGTCGCCGGCAGGCAGAGGACGACGCGCTCGTGCGGCAGGAAAAGCGCGCGCCGCTCGAGGAGCTCGCTGCGCGAGACACTCAGGAAGACCAGCCCGCGTGGAACGAATGCATGGAGCTCCTCGGCCAGCACAAGCTCGGCGTCGTCGCCCTGCGGCATCGCAGCCAGATAGCCGCCCGGTGCGCCCGATTCGTCCCCGCTGGCGCGGACGCGGTTGCCGACCCGCTCCTCATCGGCGTTGAAGATCGGCTGGCGCACCACGCGGACCGCCACCTGGCCCGGTTGGGGTGACCGTGCCGGCGCCGCTGATTCAGCTACCGCCGATTGATTTCGCTTCAGGGCTCGCACATGCTTCTTTCGGCTCCCTGGGCCGGAGGCTTAAGCCACGCAGGCGGGCGACACGGCGCGCGCGACCGCCGGCTCAGCCCCAAGGCTGGCGGCTGGCTCATCGGCTTGAATCGGGTACCTTCCCGGCTCGCCAGTCGCTCACGTGGACATGAGATGGCTATCGACGATCGCCGCGCTCGCGCTCGCGCCGCTGATCCCGGCAGGCGCGGTCGCGGCTGCTACACATGCACCGGCGACCGCACCGCGGCAGCAGCTGCCGCGGGCGCAGCTCAAGGACGCGATCTGCCAGACGGCGCTCGATCCTCCGTCCAGAGCGCGTCAGCCGGTGGCAGCCCAAACGGGGGCCGGCGTGACCGCTGCCGGACGGCCGCGATCCCGCCGCTGCGCGCGTCGGCCCCAGCTTGCCCTCGAATCCTCGCACAGGTCGCGCCGAAGCTCCTTGGAGCTCTCAGCGTCTCGCCGTCCGTCAGCTCGCCATCGGTGGTCCCGCGCCGACCGCCTTGGACGCTGCCGCGATCTCGCCGCGAAGCGCCTTCAGCGCGGCGACGAAGATCTCCGAGAACGTCGGGAACGGCTGGATCGTGTCCGTCAGAACGCCGAGTGGGACCTGGGCGCGGATCGCGAGCGTCGCCTGCTGCAGCCACTCGCCCGCCTCGGGGCCGAGCGCGTAGGCGCCTGTCAGCCGCTCGCCGTCGCTGAGCAGCGTCAGGAAGCCGTTGCTGTCGGCGTAGGCTCGCGTGTAGGTCGCGGTCTTCGCCACCTCCGACAGCGGGACCATCGCGCTGAAGCGGCCGGCGGAGGCGCCCACCGCGGCGGCTTGCGGGTCGGTGTAGACGACGCGGGGAACAGCCTCGTAGTTGGCCTTTCGCGGCTCGCCGAGGATGTTCGCGGCGACCACCTCGCCCTCGTACTTGCCGACGTGGGTGAGCGGCCACCGCCCGTTCACGTCGCCGATCGCCCACACGTTCGCCGCCGCCCGCAGGTGCGCGTCGACTGGAACTCCGTGCGCGTCGGCCTCGACGCCGACGGTCTCAAGGCCGAGCCCGAGCACCCGCGGACGCCGGCCGGTGGCGACGAGCAGCTTCTCGCCGCGCAGCTCGCGTCCGTCGTCGATCTCGAGCACGTAGTCCTCGCCTTCGCGTCGTGCCGCGCTCGCGTTCGCCGACAGGACGAGCTCGATGCCTTCACTGCGCAGAACCTCGCCGAGCGCCTCGCCCAGCGGCGCCGGCTCGCGCCCGAGCACGTGCTCGGCCATGTCGATCACCGCCACCTCGCCGCCGAGCGACGCACGGCCTGCGCCATCTCCACGCCGACCGGCCCGCCACCGAGGATCAGCAGACGGCGCGGAACGGCCTTCATGGACGTCACCTCGCGGTTGCTCCAAACGCCGTCGAGCTCGCGCAGGCCAGGCACGGGCGGCACGACCGGATCGGCGCCGTTGGCGAGAACCACGTGCTCCGCGGTGTGGCGCACGCCGTCGACCTCCACGACCCCCGGGCCGGCGAGCCGCCCGCTGCCGCGCAGCAGCTCGATGCCGTGATCGGCAAGGAAGCGCTCCTGGCCGGCGTCGGAGTAGTCGGAGACCATGAAGTCACGCCAGGCGAGCGCCGCCTCGACATCGACCTCCGCGGTCGCGGCGGCCTCGCGCGCCCCATGGACCGCCTCGCCCGGCCGCAGCAGCGTCTTCGAGGAATGCAAGCCCAGTAGGAGCACTCCCCTCCCACGAGCTCGCGCTCCACGACCGCCACGCGCAGACCGCCCTCCGCCAGCGCGCTCGCACAGTGCTCGCCCGGCGAGCCGCCGCCGAGCACGATCACGTCATAGTCGCTGCTCATGTCGGCAGCTCCTCACCGGCGCGCTCGCGCACCATGTAGAGCGCGTACCAGTCCGGCCAGTTCGGGTCCGCCTGGCCGGTTCGCTCCTCGTGCTCGCCGTGCGCCGCCGCCGCCCGCCTGAGCGCGTCCGCGAGATCTTCCACGGACTCGTATGTCGTGGCCATCAGCCTCTCCTCTCAGCGACCCGGCAGCCGCGTCGTGATCTCCTGGAGCAGCCAGCCGTTGCCATCCGGATCGCTGAACGTCGCGAACGAGCCGTAGGTGCCGCGGTCGGGCGCCGGCCCGGGCTCACGCCCGGCCTCGTGGAAGCGAGCGCCCGTCATCCCCTCGTGGAACACCTCGCTCACCTCCACGCCGCGGGCGAGCAGCTCATCACGCGCAGCTTCTATGTCGGAGACGGCGAGGTACAGGCTCTGGGCGGAGCCGGGCGCGCCAGAGGCGATGTTCATGCCAAATTGGATCGAGCACGCAGAGCCCGGAGGCGTGAACTGAACCAAACGGAAGCCTGATGCCGCGGCAACGTCGGCGTCGAGCCTCCAGCCGAGACCTCCGTAGAACTCCTTCGCGCGGTCGACGTCCGAGACCGGCAGGACCACGACCTCGAGCTTGAACTCCCCGGCGTTCACCGGCGGCGCGCCGTCCGCGCTTTCGCTGCTCACCTCCACACTGCTCATATCGCCTCCATCGGTTGACGGCACCGCGACGCGGCACCGTGTGCTCGCCGCACCGGACAGCGCGGGGCGGCGACGGCGAGGAGGCCGAGGCTGTGAGTGCGCTGCAAAAGGGCTATCGGCACGAGCTCCCTTTTCTGGTCGCCCCAGAGCCGTTCTTCGACCGAGGACGCTCCCGTCGGGTGGCGCATACTCTCCATCTCATCCGAGCGGATGTCAAGGCTCTCCGGGGCGCGTGGCGAGTCCGGAGCGCTCGCGAGCGAACGCGCTCGGCGCCCGCGTCGCCAGGCATCCGCACGACGCTGGATGCGCGCCAGAAATCGAAACCGGCCGGCAGATGCCAACATGAGCGGCGATGAGCGATCAGCTTCCGGATCCCCGCCTGAGGAAGGTCTACCGCCTCGAGGTGACCCTCGGTGAGCCACTGGATTTCGGCGAGGTCGCGCAGGGCCACCGGCGGATCGTGCCCCAGACCGGTGGCACGTTCACCGGTCCGGAGATCAGCGGCACACTAGTCCCGGGCGCCAGCGCGGACTGGCAGATCGTGTCGCCGGATGGCACCTCATTCGCGGACATCCGCTACACGCTGCAGACCGACGGCGGCGATCTGCTCTACGTCCAGGCGCGGGGAGTCCGCCACGGTAGCGCCGAGGTGCTCGCCCGGCTCGCGCGCGGAGAGGACGTCGACGCGAGTGAGTACACGTTCCGCACCGCTACCCAGATCGAGACGGCGGCCCCCCGGCTCGACTGGCTGAACGAGGGCGTGTTCATCAGCGTCGGCGCCCGCCGGCCCAAAGGCGTGATCTACGAGACCTACCTCGTCGAGTGATCCCGCCGCCCGAGCACGACGAGGAGAAGGTCGCAATCATCACCGGCGCCTCGCAGGGCATCGGTGCAGGTCTCGCGAGGGCTTACCGTGAGCGAGGGTATGCGGTGATCGCGGCTGCTCGATCGATCGGGACTTCGGAGGACCCCGGCGTCGTGACCGTCGAGGGCGACATCGCCGACCCCGACACGGCGCAGCGCATCGTGCAGGTGGCGGTCGAGCGCTTCGGCCGCATAGACACCCTCGTCAACAACGCGGGGATCTATATCGGCAAGCCCTTCACGGACTACACCCTCGAGGACTTCAACGCACTGATCGCCGTCAACGTCGCCGGCTTCTTTCACATGACGACGCGCGCGATCAAACAGATGCTGGACCAGGGTCGCGGGCACGTGGTCAATGTCTCAACGTCACTCGTCGAGCAGCCGGACAGCGGCAGACCAGCCGCGCTGCAAACGCTGACCAAGGGCGGCCTGGTCGCGGTCACCCGGTCGCTCGCGATCGAGTACGCCTCACGCGGCCTACGGGTGAATGCCGTTTCGCTCGGCGTCATCAAAACGCCGCCGCACGACGAGAGCTCCTACGCGGGGATGGGCGCTTTGCACCCGATCGGCCGAGTCGGCGAGATCGAGGACGTGGTCGCGGGAGTCCTCTATCTCGAGTCGGCGTCTTTCGTGACCGGCGAGATCCTGCACATCGACGGCGGCCAAAGCGCAGGCCACTGACCGTGGGGATCCCGTCTTTCAGCGACACCCGACTGCGCGCTCAGAACGGCAAGGCGGTGGGGGCCGCCCGGGCAACGACCGAGGATCCGACCAGCGGCACGCACAGGCGCGATGCGCGGTGCAATGCGTGACCGGAGCGGCAAATTCCAGAGACGGAGGTAAGCATGAGCAGCATCGAGGACGGGCTGGTCCTGGCTCATTTCATCGTTTCAGATGATGTAGAGCGCTCCCGCCGCTTCTACACCGACGTGCTCGGCGGCAGGGTGGTCTTCTCCGGCGGAGCCAACCTATGTCGCACTGTCCAACAGCTGGATCGTCATCAATCGGGGCGGAGGCCCGACCGACGACAAGCCCGCCGTCACCCTGGAGGCGCCAAGCGACCTCGACCGGGTCAGCAGCTTCCTTAACATCCGGGTCAAGGACATCGCGGCCGTGTACGCCGAATGGAGCGCCCGTGGTGCTCAATTCCTGACGCCGCCGAAGCAGCACCAGTACGAGATCCGGTGCTACATCCGCGATCCCGACGGCCATCTGATCGAGGTGGGCCAAACCACCGACCCCGAGGGGGACTGGACCCCCCCTCAGTGGCTGTCGAATACGGCCGCCGAGGAGTCATGACCACCGCTGTCATCGGCACCGGGACGCTCGGATCGGTCATCGCGCGCGCACTGGCCTCAGGCCGCGAGACCCTGCGGCTCTCGAGCGCCGACAACGAATCGGCACGAATGCTGGCCGCAGAGATCGGTCCAGCCGCGGTCGTCGCCGGCGACAACCGCGACGCCTTGCAGGGCGCCGATGCCGTCGTCCTCGCGCTGCGGTTTACCGCGCTGGAGGGCGTCATCGACGAGATCGCCGAGCGGCTCACCGACAAGCTCGTGGTCGTTCCGAGCAACCCGCTCGGCATCGACGCACAGGGCAACGTCCTACGTCTCCTGCCGGATGGGCAAGCCTCCGGCGAGGTTGTGGCCGGCTGGTTGCCGGCGGGCGCGCGCCTGGCGATGGCGTTTGGAACCCTGTCAGCCGATCTCTTTGAGTCCTCCAGGAGGCGATCACCGGAGCTGGCGGTCCTCTTCTACGTGACCGACGATGACCGTGCCGGCGAGCAAGTCGAGCGTCTGATCCGAACAGCCGGCTTCGAGGCGGTGAAGGCCGGCGGGGTCCAACAGTCCAGTCGACTCGAGGTGGGCGGCAACCTTCACGACCTCGTAGTCGGCCCTACAGAGGCTCGGTCAGCGGCAGGTGTGGCCTGACCGCTCCGCCGGCGCGGGCCGGAGGGACCTGTTCGGTCGTACCCTTCGCCGGGATGGGCTTGACGACGCTGACCATCGCTCATCGCTTCACTCCCACCTCAGCCCCCTCGGTGTAGCGAATCGCCTCTCCTTCGACTGGACTCACAAGGAACTGCTCGCGCTCGCCGCGATCCCAGGCCTCGCGCAGCCCTGGTGAGCCCAGATCGAAATCGGGGCGCAGGCTGCGCATGACCTCGCGCAGGTCGCGGTGCAGCTCTTCGACCGTCGGGCGCCCCCAGTACCAATAGCCGTTGTAGATCGCGGAGATCTCGAGTTCAGGGGCGAGCACGAATGTGTGCGGGACCATCGGGTCGTGGACGGGGTCCGTGTACTCGATGATGTCGAGATCGTCGCGCACCGTTCGCTCCGGGTCAGAGAGGAACGGGAACTGCGCGCCGACGCTATCGCGGAACTCATTGATCTCGAGCTGGTTGTCCGTCGAAATCAGAGCCACGCGCGTATACCCGACCCGGAAGTCGAGGTATGCGTCGATCAGGTGGTTAAGGAAACGGTGCTCCTTCGGGTCAAACCCGCCGCGTGAGAGGTGGAGCACCATCGGGTTCGAGCCCTGCAGGTCCGACAGACGGCGCACGACGCCGTCCTGGTCCGGCAGTTCATAGTCGGGTAGGCGTGCCCCGACCTCGATGTCGCCGCGCATAATGGGCCTCCAGTCGAATTCGGCTGAACTTCATCACCGGCTGCTGCAGCAGCAGGATATGACAGCGAAGCGCCCGCTGGCCGTCGGCCCCAGGTACCGCGGCGTGCCGACGAGAGCATCCCAGCGTTCACGCGCTGCTCGTCGTGCAGGAGCACCACGACCCGGCAGGGCGAGGGCTCGCGTGTGAGCCAATCCGATTCACTGGAGGCCGGGCCATCCGATCAACGTGGTGGCCTGTCGCTTTGCCATGGGACGAGGTAGAGTCCCCGATCATCACAGCATCGGCTGTAAACCTCGCCCGTAACGGGTATGAGTCCCAACATGTGGAGGTGGCAGATGGCCGTAGCAGGACCAGCCACAGAGGGAATTATGCTGACCCACTTCATCGTCTCGGACGACGTTGAGCGTTCCCGGCATTTTTACACCGACGTGCTCGGCGGAAGGTTGGAACGCTCCGGAGAACCGACCAACGTCGCGCTCGCCAACAGCTGGATCGTCATCAATCGGGGCGGAGGCCCGACCGACGACAAGCCCGCCGTCACCCTGGAGGCGCCAAGCGACCTCGACCGGGTCAGCAGCTTCCTCAACATCCGGGTCAAGGACATCGCGGCCGTGTACGCCGAATGGAGCGCCCGTGGTGCTCAATTCCTGACACCGCCGAAGCAGCACCAGTACGAGATCCGGTGCTACATCCGCGATCCCGACGGCCATCTGATCGAGGTGGGCCAAACCACCGGCCCCGAGGGCGACTGGACCCCCCCTCAGTGGCTGTCGACTACGGCCGGCTGAGAGCGCGAGTGAAGCCGGGATCACCAGCGCGCTCATCCACATCCACGGTGGACTCCCGGACACTGGGATCCCCGTCACGCAGCGGTTCCGCGCTCCCAGCTCTCGGTCGAGCCCGATCGTGGCGTGCGCCCGTCGACGTGGTCGCTGGCAGGGTTGGCTTTTGCCGTGACTACTTTTTCTTGTGCTTCAACGTGATCGTGAGCCTCTGGGTGTGCGACGTTGGGAGCCCGCCGAGCGAGGATTGGAAGGTGAGGGTCGCGGTGACGGGCAGCGCCCGCTTATGCTCAAGCGCGTCGTGAAGCGCCTTACGCGCGGAAGCGCTCGGTTTGACCGTGAAGCTGAAGCTCCCCGCGGCGACCGTGCGCCTACCCTTGGCGTAGATGACCAGCGCAGGGCGGCAGCGGCCGGTGAGCTTGACCTGGCCCTTCCTGCATTTCTTGACGCTCGCCGAGAACACCCCGAACTTGCCGTTGGGGAAGGTCAAAAGCCAGCTGAAGGCCCCGGCCTGGGTAACCGTCCCCTTGAACGTGACGGTGCCGGTGTGGCGGTTGACGCTCGCAGCAAGAGCGCTGAAGCGGCTGTTGGGAGCGGTGACGATCTGCTGCGGCGCAACGACTGTGTACGTGATCCTCGCCGTCGCGCTCTTGCCGTCCATGCTCTTCGCGGTCACGAGATATTCGTGTTCGCCGGGGGTCAACGTCACCAGCTCCCCTTCGCCGGGAGCCGAGACGCCGGCCTGATCCTCGCACGATTCAAGACCCGGGCCGCCTTCGCCTTCACTACACGAGAAGCGCGTCCTTACGAGCGCGCCCTGCAGGTATCTCCCGCCGCTTGTTGGCGCGGTGATCGACGCTTGTGGCGCCGCGGCCGGGGTGACTGCGACTCCGTAGGGGTCGCTGCCGACTTTGATTTCGCTGCCCGGCGTGTTCGTCGCGACTTCGATCGGCGTCACCGAGTCGCTCCCGCGATTGGTTACGTAGGCGGTCTTGCCGTCGGGGGTGACCGCAACCCCGACCGGGTTGCTGCCGACTTTGATTTCGCTGCCCGGCGTGTTCGTCGCGAGTTCGATCGGCGTCACCGAGTCGCTGCTGAAATTGGCGACGTAGGCGGTCTTGCCGTCGGGGGTGACCGCGACCCCCCACGGGAAGCTGCCGACTTTGATTGCGCTTCCCGGTTTGTTCGTCGCGACTTCGATCGGCGTCACCGAGTCGCTGCCGGCGTTGGCGACGTAGGCGGTCCTGCCGTCGGGGGTGACGGCGACCCCGTCCGGTTCGCTGCCGACTTTGATTTCGCTGCCGGGCGTGTTCGTCGCGACTTCGATCGGGGTCACCGAGTCGCTGTCTTCGTTGACGACGTAGGCGGTCCTGCCGTCCGGGGTGAACGCGATCGCGACCGGGTGGACGCCGACCTTGATTTCGCTGCCGGGCGTGTTCGTCGCGACTTCGATCGGGGTCACCGAGTCGCTGTCTTCGTTGACGACGTAGGCGGTCTTGCCGTCGGGGGTCAGCGCGAGCGCTTTCGGGAAGCTGCCGACTTTGAGTCCGCTGCCCGGTGTGTTCGTCGCGACTTCGATCGGCGTCACCGATTCACTGCCGTAGTCTGCGACGTAGGCCGTCCTGCCGTCGGGGGTGACCGCCACCCCGACCGGTTCGCTGCCCACTTTGATCGCGCTGCCGGGTTTGTTCGTCGCGACTTCGATCGGCGTCACCGTGGCGCTGCCGGCGTTGGCGACGTACACCGTCATCGGCGACGCGCCCGCCGCGGTCACGCCGCCCGCCAGCAGCACCACAGCGCAAGCCCAACCAAGCAAACCCCTCGCCAGCCACATAAGAAGTCCTCCTACCGACCCGCTTCGCGCGAAGCAGTCAGCGGCTCCGATCAGCGCACCGGCAACTTATCAGAAGCCGCCGTCAGCCAAGCGGCGTTCAGCGGGCAGCGCTCGCGCCTCGCGTCGCAGCACCTTATGATGGCTTTCGTGAGCGGCGAGCGGCCGAATGTCTTCGCTGAGAGGTTCAGCAGGGAGCTCTCCGGCCTGCGGGCCGAGCCGGTCGTGAGGGCCGCGGGGGGCGAGTTGCTCGGCGGGACGCTGTACGAGCTGGCTCCGCGCTACGAGGGCGTCCCACTTCACATCCACCACGGAATGGAGGAGCTGGCGATCGTGATCTCCGGCCGGCCGACTCTACGGACGCTCGAGGGCGAGTCCGAGCTCGCGCCCGGGGACGTCGTCGCGTTCCCCGAGGCCGCCGCGGCGGCCACACGCTGGCCAATCGGACCGACGAGCCGGTGCGGTACCTGATGGTGTCGAACAAGGTGCTGCCCGAGCTGGTGGAGTACCCCGAGGATGGCACGATCCGCGCCCTGACCCGAGGCCGGTTCGACCCGCCCACGGCCGACGAAGACCCGGCCGACCGCCTGAATCTGCTATTCAAGCGCTCAGACGCCGAGGAGCAGTAGCTCACCACGCGGACGCGTTGGGGTGCGTTTCTCGAATGGGTAGGACGTACAGGCTTTCGTGCAGATGACATCGCTGCCGACCGGGGAGGAGAGACAGCGCAATTCCGGTGTGCTGCTGATCGACCTGGGAATACGTGGCGACGAGATGGCCGCGCTTGCAGATGAGCTGATCGAGCAGGCGACGCTGTGTCGGCCATGGCCCGGACCATTCAAACCGACGTGCTGGCGGGCTCGTGTGTGCTGGAGATCACGACTGGCGCGCATTGGGCGCATCCGACAGCGCGGGCGGCGAGATCTCGCGGGACCTCCATGCGCTTCGGCCGACCGGCACTGCGGGGTCTCAGCTGCAGCGCCGTGAGGATCCACGCTGCGGCGAGCAGCACGGCGGCGGCGGTGAACGCGACGTGGAAGCCGGATACCCGGGCTGCGGGGATTGAGCCTGCGCTCACTGGCCCACGGAGGAGGCTCGTCGTCCGGCTTGCAGCGAAGGTCGAGAGGAGCGCCAACCCGATTGACCCCCAACCTGCTGTGCTGTGTTGAGTAGGCCGGATGCCAGCCCGGCGTCTTCACCTTTCACCTCACTCGTGCCGGCGAGCGTGATCGGCACGAACGTCAGGCCCATGCCGAGACCCAGCGGGAGCAGGCCTGGGAGCACGTTTGACACGTAGTCCCCGTGCACAGGAAGCTGCGTGAGGACGACCATCCCGGCGGTCGCGAGGGCGAGTCCGAGCACGGGGACGATGCGAACGCCCACCCGTGGCACGAGCCTGCGCGAGATCGTGGCGCCCGTGACGATTCCTGCAGACAGCGGCAGGAACGCCGCGCCCGCGCTGAGCGGGCGGTACCCGAGGATCTGCTGGAGGTAGAGCGAGACAAAGAAGAACGTCCCGAACACCGCGGCCGAGTTCAGGAGCAGCGTGACGTCGGCGACGGCGAGGCTGCGCGCCCGGAAGATGCTCAGTCGCATGAGCGGCGCCGGGCTGCGGCGCTCGAGCGCGAGGAACGCTGCGAGCAGCGCGAAGCCGCCTGCGAGCAGCCCGATCGTCCGGAGCGATCCCCATCCGTAGCTGTGTGCCTTGACGATCCCGAACACCAGCACCAACAGGCCGCCGGTGACCGACACCGCTCCTGGCAGATCGAGCGTCCGGCGAGGCAGATCCGATCGCGACTCCGGGACGAACTTGACCGTCGCGACGACGAGCGCCAGGCCGACCGGCACATTCACGAAGAACACCCATCGCCATGAGGCGAGATCGGTGAGCACTCCGCCCAGCAGCAGGCCGACCGCGCCGCCGCCGGCGGCGATCGCGCTCCAGATCGCCATCGCCTTCGTACGATCCGTGGTGTCAGTGAAGGTTGTCGTGATGATCGACAGGACGGCTGGGGCCAGGAGCGCGCCGCCCAGGCCTTGCAGCCCCCGGCCGGCGATCAGCATCCCGGATGACTGGGCGAGCCCGTTCAGCAGCGACGCTCCCGTGAACAGCACGATGCCGGCGCCAAACACCCGCTTGCGCCCGACCAGATCACCGGCCCGCCCGCCCAGCAGCATGAAGCCGCCGAAGATCAACGTGTACATGTTGATCACCCACTGCAGGCTCGCCGGACTGAACCGCAGGCCACGCTGGATCGACGGCAGCGCGACGTTGACGATCGTCGCGTCGAGGACGATCATGAATTGAGCCACGCACAGGACGACGACGGCGAGCCATGGGCTGGCGGCCCGCGTGCGCCCCGGATTCACCGCTGAGGTGCCCGGCGATGGGTGGCTGTGCAGGCCTCTGTCGCCCGACTCGAGAAGCGGGCCGGTCGTCGGGTCGCCGCTCGAGCGAGGCCAGTCGTTCATCCGCTTCGCGCGCTCCCAGTGCCGCGCTATGCGCCTGTGAACCGATACTCGGTCTGCCAGGCGTCCTTCGAGTCGGAGTGGGCGGTCCAGAAAAGCTCTGCGATGTTGTCCGGATCGAAGCCCGTCCCCGGCTTGACGGCACCGGCGATCGTGACGGTCGCCGCGTGGATGTCGTCCTCCCGGACGCCGGCGGCAATCAGCGTCTGCGCCGAGTGCAGGGCCGCCTTCCCGATCGACAGGCTCGCCAGTGCGGGCACCGGATTGTCGGCAAAGCCGCCGCTCGTGGCCAGCAGGGTGCCACCGCCGCCCGCCCGCAGGGCAGGCGCGGCTACCTGTGCCGCGACGACCGCACCGAGGACATCGACGTCGTGCGCGGTTCGGAGCCGCTCGATGGTCGTGTCGAGGATCTGGCCCGGATCGGGCAACGCAGCGTTGTACACGACGACGCCGGGGGCCCCCTGGGCGCTGAAGATCCGCTCGAGCGTCTTGCGGAATCCGTCCAGATCCTCGATATCGGCGCCGATCGCCGCTATCTCGAGGCCGCCACTGCGCAGTTCGGGGGCGAGCTGGTCGAGCGTTTCGCTGCGTGAGATCAGTGCGCTGCGGAAGCCCTCGCGGCCGAAGCGCCGCACCACGGCGGCGCCGACTCCCGGTCCGGCCCCGATCAACAGGAGATGATTGGAATCAACAGGCTCGGGCATGCACCACCTCCGCGTAGAGGGTTCGCCCGGCTGTGAGCTCGGGCCACTGTCCTTCGGGTCGAGTCACCAGACTATTAGGAGTGAGCGCCCGCGCGGGCGAACTCGGCGCCGGGTCGCGAGCGCGCGATTCCGCGACGTCGCTGCCGGCGCTAGGGGAGGCCGCGGCAGGGCAATAGCCCGCTGGACCACGCAGTTGCCCAGACGCCGGGGACCGAGGCCGCGACGGGTGCCGCGTTCTACCCGTGGAAATCCCAGAGCCATCTCCGTAGCTGCCACGCGAATGTCGGGTGGGGTTTGCCGATGGCACTGGCCACGCCTGCGGCGAGTATCGCTCTACACTCGCGGCGCCGTGGATGTGTAGCATGCAAGCAAGGGAGGGCGAAGACGGATGAACGGTCCGGGCACACACGATCCTCCCGCGCTCTATTTCAGCGATGCGGCGTGCTTGGAGCACGATCCCTCGCTGCACGTCCCTGAGCACCCGGACACACCGGAGCGCTTGGAAGAGATCGAGCGGCGCCTCGCGGCCGCAGACTGGCTCGGTTGGGAGCGACGCGACGCGCCACCTGCCTCAGAGGCCGAGCTGCAGCTGATTCACAGTCGCGGGCACATCGAGAGCATCAAGGAACTCGCTGTCGCAGGAGGCGGAGCGGTGGATGCGGACACATTCGTCGGCGAGCCGTCCTATCGGGCGGCATTGCACGCCGCCGGGGGCGCGTGCGAGATGACCCGCGCGCTGATGGCCGGCATCGCAAATGTCGGCTTCTGTGGGGTCAGACCGTCTGGTCATCACGCTGAACCGGACCGCGCGATGGGGTTCTGCCTGTTCAACAACATCGCGATCGCGGCTGAGCTCGCGATCCACGAGCTCGGTGCGCGACGGGTGTTCGTGCTGGACTGGGATGTCCACCACGGCAACGGCACGGCTGAGGCGTTCAGGCAGCGCCCGGATGTCCTGTTCGCGAGCATCCACCAGACCGGCATCTACCCCGGCACCGGAGCGATCGGCGACGTCGGCTCGGGCGCCGGCACGGGTTACACGATCAATCTCCCCGTGCCTGCGGGATCCGAGGAGGACCTGTGGCTGTCCTTGCTCGAGCACGTCGTGCTGCCGGCCGCGGCGGGATTTGACCCGGACCTCGTGCTGATCTCCGCCGGCTTTGACGCGCACCGTGAAGACCCGCTGGCGGACTGCCGCCTGGAGAGCAGCTCATTCGCGGAGATGGCCCGCCACGTCCGGGATTTCGCCACCGGCCTCGGCGTGCCCGTCGGGACGGTGCTCGAGGGCGGCTACTCGCCGGTTGTGTTGGCCGAGTGTGTTGAAGGCACCCTGCTCGCGCTCGGCGGAGATCGACCGTCGAGCTCGGCGGCACCGGAGGCGTTGCTCACCTCGCGTGCAGCCGCGCACGTCGGGCACTATTGGGAACTGTAGCTCGCCCCGCGTAGTTTCCCGCATCGAGCCGTGGGGCATCCTCGGATGCCCCAACCCGCCGGGTGCGCGAGCGTTGAGGGCATGAGCAGCGCAGCTTCGATACTCCCCCACCCGCCGGCCGCTGAGCCGGCGCTCGTCGCGTTGCGCGACGGCTCCGCCGTGACGATCCGCCAGGTCCGCCCCGATGATGAAGGCGCGCTGAAGGTGTTCCTCACCGGGTTGTGTGCCGAAGCGCGCCGCCTGCGGTTCTTCGGCGCGATTGCCACGATGGACTGGGCTGCGCACTGGGCCGCGGACGCGGACGAGCGGCGCTGTGGCCTCGTGGCTCACGACGAGACCGGCATGATCGTCGGGCACGCCGTCTTCATCGCCATCAATGCCACGCGTGCTGAAGTCGCGGTCGAGGTGGCAGACCATCTGCACGGCCGTGGCCTCGGGACCGTGCTGATCGAGCGCCTGGCGATGATTGCCGAGCAGCGTGGGATCAAGCACTTCGTCGCGGAGGTGCTGTGTGAAAACCGGGCGATGCTGGATGTATTTCGAGAAGGCTTCGACGCCAGGGTCGTCCATCACGACGGGCCCGAGGAGCGAGTGGAGTTCCTCACCTCGAGCTGGCGCCTCGTTCACGAGCGCTACGGCGGGAGCACCGCCGCTGAGCGACAGGCACGATGTTCGACAGGGTGATCGTCGGATTTGACGGCAGCGAGCGCGCTCGTGATGCGCTGGTGCTCGCCGACGCGCTGACCAGCGCAGACGGTGAAGTGATCGTCTGCTCGGTGCACCACTTCGACGCGTTGTCGGCGCGTATCGACCCGACTGAGCCCCGCTTGGGTCGCGACGCGGCGCAGCACGCCGTCGCTGACGCCGAGGAGGCGCTCAAGGGCGGCGCCAAGGTCACGCCGATGTCGGTCGCGGGCGCGGGCGCGGCCAGAACACTCGATCGAGTCGCAGCAGAAAAGAACGCGGAGCTCGTGGTGCTCGGCTCCTCCCACCGCGGCACGCTCGGCAGGGTGCTGCTCGGCAGCGTGGGCACCGAAACGATCCACGCGTCGAGGTTTGCCGCCGTCGCGATCGCACCCGTAGGGTTTCACCGCCGCCACCGCGACGGCGCGTTGGGACGCGTCGCTGTTGCCTACGACGTCGCCGAACCGGTGTGCGGGGCGGTGCCTGCAGGGGTCGCGCTGTGCGAGCAGACCGGCGCCGAGCTGCTGATCGTCGCGGTCGCCGAGGACTGCACGGTCGCGGACCTGGCTCGCGCGACGATGCCCTATGCACAGGTCACCGAGGCGCGCCTCGCCGCCGCTGAGCAGGCGCTCGAGACGGCGCTCGCCGGACTGCCCCCCGGTGTCTCAGCCCGCAGCGAGGTCCGCGACGGTGATCCCGCCGAGCAGCTGCTGGGCATCACGCGCGATGCGGACCTGCTAGTTCTCGGCTCACACGGCCGCGGTCTCGTCAGCCGGCTGGTTATGGGCAGTGTCTGCGATGCCGTCGTGCGGGCTGCCGAGTGCGCGGTGCTCGTGGTGCCCTCGACCGGCATACCTGACGCCGTCGAGTTTGAGCGGCGCCGCGCCCGTCGAGATGTGAGCGAGGATGTCGCTGCCCTGAGCGCCTCCCGTGCGGCGCCGCTGCGGGCACAGAATGCCGGTGGTTAGCCGCCGGTGTTGATGAGGCCGCGCTCGATCGCGTAGCCGACCAGCTCGGCGCGGGTGGAGAGCCTCAGCTTCTGCTGGATGTGCGAGCGGTGCGTCTCGACCGTGCGCACCGACAGGTAGAGCTCCTCGCCGATTTCCGCGTTGGTCTTGCCGAGCGCAATCAGGCGCAGCACGTCGACCTCGCGCTCTGAGAGGTCATCGGGGGGACCGGGCGGCGGCTCTGAGGCGATGCGTGCGCCGAGCGCGGGGTTCAGGTAGCGCTCCCCGAGTGCGGCGCGACGGACGGCTTCGACGAGCTCCTCGTCGGCGGCCTCCTTGAGCACATAGCCGAGCGCACCCGCGCCGAGTGCCTCGCGGGCGAACGCGGGCTCCTGCTGCATCGTCAGGACGACGATCTGGGTGTCGGGCGACTCCTCGCGGATCACGGGTATCGCCTCGAGGCTGGAGCCGCCCGGCATGTTCAGGTCGAGCACGAGCACCGCGGGGTGATGTCCGCGCACGTAACGGCGCGCGCTGTCGACGTCGCTGGCCTCGGCGACCACCTCGAAGTCGGCCTCGTTGTCGAGCAGCATCCGCAGCCCGCTGCGCACGACGGCGTGATCGTCGGCGAGCACGAGCTTGATCAGCCCCGCCTGCTCCGGCGCGGGTTGTGTGGCAGCTTGATCGGGCTCGCCCACGGATGTGACCGTATCGCCTTCGACGGATGCTGATTGCCGCCGCCGGCGAGCTGCCATGCCTCCGCCGTGTGCAGCGAGTGTCCCTTGGGCACGGGCGACTGCCTGCGCGGTCTGCGGAGTGTTTTTACCGAGCGCGCCTGCTCGTGACGGCTCACATGGCGCAGGCTGTCCCGGCAGCCTCAGGTCGCGCCCGTCGAATCAGATCAGGAGGGCGAGCACGGGCTCAGCGTTCGAGCGCCTGCTGCTCCTCCAGCGTGCGCTCTGCCGTCGGCAATGCCTCCAGGCGCGCGTCGGGTATCGGCTGCCCGCTGTCCACGGACACGCCGTACGTGCCGGCGGCGAGCCTCCCCTCGGCGCGTTCCAGCGCGCCGAGCTGCCTGTCGAGGTCCTCGGCGAGACCGGCGTCGAACTCCTTTTCGTAGAGATCCTCGGAGCCCTGTTCGCCCGGTTCGCCCTGCTCGGCGGTCGCCTGAGTGGCTGTCTCGCTGAGCGCGGCGATCGCCTGCTCGATCCGCTCGCGCTCATCCGCGAGCAGCTTTTGGGCGCGCTGCGAGTCCATCCCGGGAGCCTAGCGTCTGCGAGCACCCCAGTGCGGGCGTTCGGCTCGTGTCGGCCCCCCGTTCGGTAGTTCTCCGCAGGCGGTCCGCGGAGATACTGCGTTGGCGACGTGGCCCGGCGGACGTAGTCTGCGTCCATGACCGATTCAGGTGACGGCGGCAGCGGGCTCGAGCAGGCACACGCGCCGCAGGCACGCGATTGGATCGAGGTCGCCGGCGCCGGCGAGGGCTCTCCGCGACGGGGCGAGATCCTGGAGGTGCTCGGCGCCGGGCAGCACGTGCATTTTCGCGTCAGGTGGGATGAGGAGCACGAGTCGCTGTTCTATCCGGGCACGGACCATTTCGTCGTTCATCGCGGGCGCTCCTCCTCTGCGCGCGACGCCGCGAGCGAATGACGCGCGGCTCGCCACGCGAGCTGCCGGCGTGCAGGTCTTGCGCGTGTCGAAGGCCTGGAGGTACACCGTGCCGATGATCGAAGTCGAGGCCGTCGCGAAGCGCTTCGGGTCCACGCAGGCGCTCGCCGACTTCGATCTCACCGTCGAGGAGGGCAAGGTGCTCGCGCTGCTCGGCCCCAACGGCGCAGGCAAGACGACGCTCGTGCGGATTCTGGCGACGTTGTTGCGCGCGGATCGCGGACGCGCCGCCGTGGCCGGCTGCGACGTGGTCGCCGACGCGGCGAGGCTGCGCTCGCTGATCGGCCTCACCGGGCAGTTCGCAGCGGTCGACGAGCTGCTCACCGGCCGGGAGAACCTCGAGCTTGTCGGGCTCTTCTACCAGCTGGGCAGAGCCGAGCGCCGTCTCCGCGCCGAGGACGTGCTCGAGCGTTTCGCGCTCACCGACGCCGCCGACAAGCTCGTCAAGACCTACTCCGGCGGGATGCGACGCCGGCTCGATGTCGGGGCCAGCCTGGTCGGCCGTCCGCGCGTTCTGTTCCTCGACGAGCCGACCACCGGTCTGGACCCCCGCACCCGCAACGGCGTGTGGAGCTTCGTCGAGGATCTCGTCGCCGGCGGCACGACGGTGTTGCTGACGACTCAGTACATGGAGGAGGCTGAGCACCTCGCAGATCAGATCGTCGTGATGGACGCCGGCAGGGTCGTCGCGCGGGGGACCGCCGGCGAGCTCAAGGATCGGCTCGGCGGCGACGTGCTCGAGGCGCGGGTGTCGAGCGCAAGCGACCTCGAGCGGGCGGCGGCGCTGATCGCGGAGCTCGGCGACAGCGTGCCGCGCATCGACCGCGACGAGCGGAGCGTGAGCATGCCCACGAGGGGAGCCACGCAGGTGCTGATCGCCGCCGGTGAACGCCTGCAGGCGGACGGCATCGCGCTGGCGGATCTCGGGATTCGCCATCCGTCGCTTGACGATGTGTTTCTGTCGCTCACCGGCGACTCAGCCCATGCTCGCGGCAATGGCGCGCCCACTGATCGGGCCGACCGCCCGCCGACGCGCGGCCCTGGCGAGCGGCCGATGAGCAAGCCGACGACTGCAGATGTGCGACGGCCGACGGCCGCCGGCCTCCGCGATACCGGCGGCGTCGCGAGGCGCAACCTTCTGCGCATCGTGCGCAACCCGCGGCTGCTCGTGATCTCCGCGGTCCAGCCGGCCCTGCTGCTCGTGCTGTTCCGCTACGTGCTTGGCGGTGCGATCCACATTCCCGGGGCCAGCTACGTCGACTACATCGTTCCCGCGGTTTTCATCGAGGCGGTGATGATCGGCGGCATGGCGACCGCGATCGGGCTGGCCGACGATCTGCGCAGCGGGATCATCGACCGCTTCCGCAGCCTGCCGATGGCCCGCTCGGCGGTGCTCGCAGGCCGCACGCTCGCCGACCTCAGCCGCAGCGTGTTCGCGCTGGCGCTGATGGTCGGCCTCGGCCTGCTCGTCGGATTCCGCTTCCACTCCGCCGCCGGCGGGATCATCGGCGGGCTGGCACTGGTGCTCGTCTTCGGATACTGCTTCTCATGGGTCTACGCGACGATCGGCCTCGTCACCAAGGATCCGGAAACCGCCCAGATCGCCGGCATCCTGCCGTTCTTCGTGCTCGTGTTCGCAAGCTCCGCGATCGTGCCCGTCGCCACGATGCCAAGCTGGCTCCAGCCGTTCGCCCGCCATCAGCCCGTGAGCATCACGATCGATGCGGTGCGCGCCCTCCTGCAGGGAGAACCCACGCACAACTGGGTGTGGCAGTCGCTTGCGTGGTCGGCCGGCATCTTCGTCGTGTTCTTCCTCATCGCCGTCCACCTGTACCGCAACATCACCGCCTGAGGCGCTGCGGCGGCGGCCCGGATGCGAGTTCCCGTTCGCGACCGATCAGCAGATCGACGCCCACGGTGCAGACGGCGAGGCTGACAAGCGCCGCGACGATGATCGCGGCCGCGACCTCGGCGGAGAGCACGTGCTCTGCAAGCCCGAGCGAGGCTATGGCCGCTGGCACTCCGAGCTGTGCGCTGGCCGCGAGACCCGCGGCCAGCGGCCTGCGCGTGAGCAGCACCGCAGCGAGATGAATCACGAGGTTCAGCGCCGCCAACGAGCCGCCGAGCGCGAGCATCGACGGATCATCGAGGAGGCCGCCGAGATCGAGCTGCGCACCGAGGACGACGAAGTAGAGCGGGATGAAGAAGCCGTCAGCGACGCCGCGCATCTGCGTCGAGAGGCGCTTCGGTCCGCCGATCACGGCGACCATCAGTCCGGCGGCGAAGCCGGCGATCAGGATGCTCGTGCCGCCCTTCTGCGCGATCCACGCGAGCAGGAACAGGACAAGCAGCGACAGGCGCAGGTCGAGTGACCAGTGACGTCGCTTCGAGAGATGGCGCACATGGTGCACCCATTCGTGGCTCGTCAGTATGCGGGCCACACCGAGCAGCAGCAGCACCGCTGCGCCGACGAGCAGGCCGCCGAGCAGCGCGTGACCGACGCGCGCGGGCTGCAGCACGATCGGCACCGACAGGATCGTCAGCACATCGGCGATCGTGACCTGCGCCATCACGGTCAGAGAGTCGGGTCCGGTGATCTCGGACTCCTCCAGCGCGGGCAGCAGCACGGCAGCCGAGCCGGAGGCGAGCAGTACGGCATAGACCGCCGCGTTGCCGGTGCCTGCGATATCCGCAGCAAGCAGACCGCCGGGAACCGCCAACACGCAGACGATTCCAGCCAGCAGTCCCCCATCCCTCGCCGCGCTGGCCAGCCGCCGGTCGCGCAGCGGCAGGTGCATGCCGACGGTGAGCATCAGCATCGCGAACCCGATCGCCCCGAGGAACGAGGTGGTCGCGTCCGCGGGATTCACGACGCCGAGCACTTCGGGGCCGACGAGGATGCCGGCGAGGATCTCGCCTATCACCACGGGCACGAACCGCCGTTCGCTCACGCCGAGCAGCGGCCCGCCGAGCCCGGCCAGCACGATTACGGTCAGGGTTCCGAAGGTCAAAGCCTGGCCAGCCTATGCCGTGCGGATCCGTTCACATATGGAGCGTCGATGTCGGGTCCGGGGCGTGGCCGAGGATCGTCACCCGTGTCTCATGGCCCGTGCGGGTTCGGTTTGACGTGCGAGTGCGACGCCGACGCCCCCGTCGCCGGGACCTGCTGGGTGATGCAGTGGATGTTGCCGCCTCCGAGCAGGATCTCGCGGGCGGGCACCCCTACGACCGCCCGGTCGGGGAAGCAGCCACGCAGCACCTCGGCGGCCTGCTCGTCGTAGCGCTCATCGAGGAGCGGGTAGACGATCCTGTTCGTTGCAAGATAGAAGTTCGCGTAGGACGCGGCAAGCCGGTCGCCGGCTCGCCGCGGAAGGCTGCCCGCGACCGCATCGACACCGGCGGCCTCCGCGGCGGTGATCGTCACTGGGCCCGGCGAGGGCAGGCGAATCACCTCAATCGACCGGCCGGCGGCATCGGCCGCGGCCAGCAGGCGCTGCTCGGCGTCGCGTGAGATCGCGTGCTGCGGGTCGGAATCGTCCTCGCTGTAGGTGAGCAGCACGACGCCGGGTCGTGCGAAACAGGCGAGATTGTCGACGTGCCCGTCGGTCTCGTCGTTGTAGACGCCCTGGCCGAGCCAGATCATCTTCTCGGCACCGAGGTGATCGAACAGGACCCGTTCGATCTGCTCGCGTGAGAGGTCGGGGTTGCGGTTGGGGTTCAGCAGGCACTCTTCGGTGGCGATCACGGTGCCCTGCCCGTCAACGTGGATCGAGCCTCCCTCGAGCACGATCGGAGCCCGATAGCGCTCGGTACCTTCGATCTCGAGGACCTTCTCGGCAGCCCGGTCGTCGCGGTCCCACGGAAAGTAGAGGCCCCCTTTGAGGCCGCCCCAGGCGTTGAAGTGCCAGTCGATGCCGCGCCGGCCGCCGTTGTCGTTGACGAGGAACGTCGGGCCCATGTCGCGTATCCACGCGTCATCGGTCGAGATCTCAACGACGCGTATCGATGGCGAGAGCATTGCGCGACAGTGCTCGAACTGGGCGTCTGAGACGGCGACGGTCACGGGGTCAGACGCGTTGACCGCCTCCGCGACAGCGGCGTACGCCGCCTGTGCGGGCCTGGCTCCCTGGCGCCAGTTGTCGGGACGCTCGGGCCACGCGATCCAGCAGCCTGAGTGTGGCTCGAACTCGCCGGGCATGCGGTAGCCGTCGGCGGCGGGTGTCGAGATGAGCGTCGCGCTCATGCTTGCTGCGCACTGACGCTCGGGCGAACCGGCTGAACCGGCTGAGCGGCGGTCGCGGCTTGTCTGCGGGTGGGTCGCGGGTGGCTCATGCGCCAGGGGATCACCTCGCCGGCGGCTAGTGTCACCGCGACGATCCCGAGCAGCGGCCCGGTGTATGGCCATTCAGCGGGTGCGTTGGGGATCTCGGGCCAGGGGAACAGGACGGTGCCGGCCACGATCACGATCGACGTGATCGTCGCGAGGGCGATGACGACGCGACTGCCGCCCGGGATCTTGAACGGTCTGGGCCGGTGGGGGTCCTTGTAACGGAGGATCGCGACGGATGGGTACATCAGCAGGTATGGAAGCAGGAAGATCACCGAGGAGGCCGCGAAGATCGCGAAGAGCACGTGACACGGGTGCGCGTCGAGGCTCCTCGAAGATCATGCCGAGGGAGCGAGCGACTCAGCAGCTGGGGCCACGGCCGCTCGCAAGCTACGTCCTTCGGACGGCGGATCAGGCCGAGCTGCTCGAGTCGCTGCGTGAGAAGTCCTGGGTATCGACGTAATGCTGCATAGCCCTCATCGTGCTGGGGCCGGGGGCCTCGCCATCCGTCGCGGCGCACACACGCTTCTCTGCGAACGCTACGTCGCACTGGTCCTCACGGGCGACCGTTCGCGTGACGGCCTAGAGTGCCCGTGATGGATGAGATCCGTCTGCTTGCGGCCCCCGCTCCTCACGCTTCACCGGCGCGTAAGCGCCCGCCGAGCCGGGCGCCGTTTCGGATCGCGGCGGTCCAGCACCGTTGGCATCGGGACCCTGCCGAGCACGAGGCCGCGCTCGAGGCCGGAATCAGGCTTGCGGCCGCGGAGGGTGCGCGCATGGTGTGCCTGCAGGAGCTGACGCTGAGCCGCTATTTCGGTGCCGACCCCGGTGGGCCGCAGGCAGCGGGCGTGGAGCCCGAGGATCTCCCGGGCGGGCCCACCTACAGGTTCGCGGCGCGCATGGCGCAGCGCGACGGGGACCCATGTGCACGCGTCGCTGTACGAGCGCGCGGACGCCAGCGACGGGCTCGGCTACAACACCGCGATCCTCGTCACGCCGACGGGCGAGCTGGCGGCGCGGACCCGCAAGCTGCACATCCCGATCACGGCGGGATACCACGAGGACCGCTACTTTCGCCCTGGCCCGAGCGGAGCGGATGCGTTTCCGCTGGTCACGCTCGAGGGGACCCGTCTTGGCCTGCCGACGTGCTGGGATCAGTGGTTCCCGGAGGTCGCACGCGCGTACAGCCTGCAGGATGCCGACGTGCTGGTATATCCCACCGCGATCGGATCCGAGCCCGACCATCCCGACTTCGACACCGAGCCACTGTGGGAGAGCGTGATCCTCGGCAACGCGATCGCGAACGGCGTGTTCATGGTCGTCGTGAACCGGATCGGCGAGGAGCCGCCGCTGCACTTCTACGGCTCCTCGTTCATCTGCGACCCCTACGGGAGGAAGCTGGTGCAGGCTCCTCGCGATAACCGGCGGTGCTGGTCGCGGACCTCGACCTCGACCAGCGCCATGACTGGCTCGAGCTGTTCCGCTGCTCGCGACCCGCCGCCCGGATGCCTATCGGCTCTCGCCGAGCATCGTCCGGGCCCGGCGAGGATGATCCGCCCACCTCTCCCGCCCGAACCTAGCAGACCCTCGGCCAGGCGCCCACGCCGCCGGGTGCTTCCCTAGCGCATGGCGGCGCCGGCCGCCGTGTCTGCTGCGCGCCGGTCGCGCCGGCGCCACGCGGCAGCACGAGCAGCGAGCAGCCGGCGTGACAGGCGAGGTGGTTGGCGGTGCTGCCGAGCACGAGCCGCTTCAGCGGGCCGAAGCCGCGGGAGCCGACGGCGAGCAGATCGACTTCGCTGCTGAATCTGTCGAGCTCGAACTTGGGGGCGCCGCAGACGACCTTGCCGCTCACACCGGGGATCTCCGCGATGCGGCGTTCGGCCTCCTTGACGTGCTCGAGGCTGTAGCCGACGTCGATCGCGTCGAGACCGTAGTAGCGGCTGGGGATGTACGCGGCCTGGCGAACCTGGATGAGCGCGCCGCTGCGCTCGCCGACGGCGCGCGCGGCCCGGAGCGCGGCGTCGCTCTCGGGGGAGCCGTCGTAGGCAACGCCGATCGTTGCGGGTTCACCGTGGTCGCGGTGGCCGTGTGCAGCGATCGCGATCGCGCACGGCGCGCCGTGGAGCGCGGCGCGGGCATCATCGCCGAGGAGCACGCGTCCGATCGCGCCGCGGCGGCAGGAGCCGACCACGAGCAGATCGGCGTCCTGCTGCTCTGCCTCGTGATGCAGCGCGGCGGCGGCGCTCGACCCGGCGACGCTCTGAAGCTCGGCATCGACGCCGCTCGCCGCTCGCTCATGCTCGAGCAGCTCGCGCGATTCTTCCGTTCCTCCTCGCCCAGACGACGTTCAATGCCGCGCGGCTGTGCGGCGCGCCGCGTTGGACGTGGGCGAGTATGAGCTTTCCGTCGGGGTCAACGAGCTGCCGGGCGAGCGCGATCGCATCGCGACCATTGGCGCTTCCGTTCCACCCTTCAGCACGGTCTTGAACATCACGCTCTCCTTCTAGATCGCTTGATCGCGACGGTAGGTGCCCGTGAGCGCGGCAAAAAGCGGGGCAGCTACCCCTCCCGGTGCGGGCTTCTACGAGGCGCGCCACGCCCGCGGAGGGCCGCGCGGCCGGTGCTCGCGGCACCGGTCCCGCGGCGAATCAGCCAGCGGCGAAGCTCGTCGGCGCCCCAGACGATGAACGGGATACGGCAGCAGCAACAGCAGGTCGTCGCAGCGGCAGCGCCGCGGTCCCGAGCAGCGACTGCAGCGGCGGCGCGTAGATGAACACGCGGCGAGCGCGAGCTCGCCGGCGATCGCCGAGGAGCAGGTAGCGGTTGCTGAAGACGCCGATCGAGCGCAGCGAGGCGCGTCTGGTGCGGACCGCGAACGCGGTCCCGATCTGCCCCGCGATCATGCCCACGAAGGTCATCGTTGTCGCCTGGAGGTATGCGTGGTGAAGCGGATGACCCGGCGCCGACCGGGTCGCCCGGGTGCCAGCCTGCGCGGTGAGGACGTAGAAGAAGCCGGCGAGCGAGAGCGCGGAGACCATCACGCCGAGGAACAGCCAGGCGCGTATCGAGCATCGGTGGCGGATCACGCCCTCTGAGCGCGGGCGCGGCGGGCGCTCCATGCTGCCGGGCTCGATCGGGTCACGGCCCGAGCGCGAGCGACGGGAGCGTCTCGGTGCCGACATCGAAGGCGAGGAGCAGCATCACGGTCAGCGGCAGCGGGATCGCGCCGCCGGCGAGCGCGAAGAGGAGGAACGGGACGACCTCGGGCGTGGCGTGGGCGAAGATGTAACTGGATGAACTTGCGGACGTTGTCGTAGACCTGGCGTCCGGCCTCGACCGCGACGACGATCGTCGCGAAGTTGTCGTCGGTCAGCACCATCGTCGAGGCCTCCCTGGCGACGTCGGTGCCGGAGCGCCCCATCGCGATACCGATGTCGGCGCGTCCGTAGCGCGGGGGCGTCGTTGACGCCGTCTCCGGTCATCGCGACGACGTGTCCTTCGCCGCGCAGCGCCTCGGCGATGTGCAGCTTCGTCTCCGGCGATGCGCGGGCGAAGATCACCTCGCGGCCACCGGCGAGGATCTCGCGATCTCCTGCTCGTGGCGATGGTCGAACGTCTGCGCATTGACGATCAGCGGGTCTTCTCCGCCGATGCCGACCTGGCCGGCGATCGCTGCCGCGGTCGAGCGGGTGATCGCCGGTTATCAGGATGATGCGGACGCCGGCGCGTGTGGCAGCGGGCGACCGCGGCGGCGACCTCCGCGCGGGGCGGGTCCTGCATCGTGACGAGACCGAGGAAGCAGAGCTCGCACTCCGCGTCGTCACGCTGCGGTGGCTCGGTGGCGGCGGGCAGCTCCTTGCGGGCGAGCGCGAGCACGCGCAGTCCGTTGCCGGCGAATCCCTCGACCGCCGCGTTGATCTGCGCGCGCTCTGCCTGGGTCAGCGGAGCGTCGGACCCGTCCGCCTCGAGAGGTGCTGCTGCAGCGCGGAAGAACCGCCTCGGGAGCTCCCTTGGTGTGGAGTTGGTCGTGTCCTTGCGCGCGGTCGAGGGTGGACATCAGCTTGCGCTGCGGGTCGAAGTTGTATTGATGGCGGCGTGAGCGCTCGCGGGCGGCGGCGTCGAACGGAACGCCGAGTGTCTCCGCGACATGCAGCAGCGCGACCTCGGTCGGGTCGCCGCGCTCGGCTCCGTCGAGTTCGAGCCGCGCGTTGTTGCACGCGAGCGCCGCGACCGCGAGCGCTTTGGCGTTGCGGTGATCGAGCGCTGCGGGCAGCGCGTCCTGCACGTTGACCTCGCCGCTGAGGGTCCACAGTGAGATCGGGCTCATCCGGTTCTCGGTGAGCGTGCCTGTCTTGTCGGTGCAGATCACGTCGGTCGAGCCGAGCGTCTCGACGGCGCTCAGACGCTTGACCAGCGCGCCGCGGCGGGCGAGGGCACCTACAGCCACCGCGAGCGCGAGCGTGATCACCGGGAGCAGCCCCTCGGGAACGTTGCCGGCGAGCAGGCCGACCGCGAACACGACGCTGTTCTGGAGCGACAGCCCGGCGCCGAAGATCGCGATCGGGATGAACGCGACGGCCATCACGGTCGCGATCGCCGCGATCAACCACGCGACTTTGCGCACCTGCGTTTCGAGCGGGCTCGGCTCCTCCTTGACGCGCTCGGACAGGGCCGCGATGCGGCCGAGCTCGGTGCGCATCCCGGTCGCGAACACGACCGCGCGGGCCTCGCCGCCGGTGGCGCTGGTGCCGCTGAACAGCAGGTCCTGGGCTGCGATCCGTGCGACGCTCGGGTCGATCAGCTCGGCCGAGCGCAGCGCCGGGGCGGACTCGCCGTTGAGCGTCGAGAGATCCACCTCGACCGCACCCGCGATCAGGCGCATGTCGGCCGCGATGCGGTCGCCCTCCTCTACGAGCACGACGTCTCCGGGGACAAGCTCGACGGCGACGATCTCGCTCGGCTTGCCGTCGCGTAGGACCCTGGCGTGCTGCGGCAGGAACTGCGCGAGGGCCTCGACGGCACGCTCCGCCTGCATCTCCTGGATCAACGCGAACGCCGCGTTGAGCGCGATCACGAGCAGCACCGCGACGGCGACGGTCTCGCTGCCGACGGCGAACGACAGCGCGGCCGCGAGCCACAGCAGCAGCGCGAGCGGGTGCGTGAGCTGGCGCAGGAGCTCAGGCGGCCACTTTGCGCCGCCGCGCCGGGTCAGCTCGTTCGGCCCGTACTGAATCAGGCGACGCTCGGCCTCGGTGGTGGAGAGCCCTTGCATGGAGGAGCGCAGGTCGCGCATCAGCAGGTCGATCCGCTCGGTCGGCTCCGGCTGACCGGTGCCGCTGACCACAGGGGATGGATCGACTTGTGCCACGGTCGCCGCCATTGACGAGCACGCTACGGGGCGGCGAGCGCCGTGCCATCGGGCGTCGACCACGGGGCCGGTAGGTAGAAACCACCGAGCACCGGCGGGCTCCGTGGTGACTACTGAGCGGCCTGCGCTGTTCTGCTGATGATGCGCGCTGCGCGCTGTGTGATGTTGGTCTCCCGACCCGAGGAGTCCAAGATGAAGGCCGCGATCGTCCATAGCTTTGACCAGCCCCTCGCTCTGGAGGATGTGCCGGTCCCCACAGCCGGCCCCGAGCAGGTGCTCGTGCGGATCGAGGCCTGCGGCCTCTGCCACACCGACATCCATGCCGCGCGCGGCGAGTGGCCGGTCAAGCCCAAACCGCCGTTCATCCCCGGACATGAGGGCGTGGGGATCATCGAGCGCATCGGCTCCGGAAACCCGCACGGCCTGCGGGAGGGGATGCGCGTCGCTCTGCCGTGGCTCGGCTACGCATGCGGTGACTGCCGCTACTGCAACTCGGGCTCAGAGACGCTGTGCGAGTCGCAGATCAACACCGGCTATGGCATGAACGGCGGCTTTGCCGAGTATGCGCTCGGCTATGCCCGCCACGTCGTGCGTGTCCCTGACGACGTCGATCCGCTCGACGCCGCGCCGCTGACCTGCGCGGGCGTCACCACCTACAAGGCCGTCAAGGTCTCGGGCGCATCCTCCGCGGGCCTCGTCGCAGTGTTCGGCGCCGGCGGGCTCGGACACCTGGCGATCCAATACGCGCGTGTGACGGGCGCCGCGGTCGTCGCCGTCGACATCAACGAGCAGCGACTGCAGACCGCCCGCGAGCTGGGCGCCGAGCACGTCGTGCATGTCGGCGAACAGGACCCGGTCGCCGCGATCCAGGCGCTCGGCGGCGCCGACCAGGCGATCTCGACGGCCGTCAGCCCGTCGGCGTTCGAGCAGGCGCTCGGATCGCTCGCGCGCGGCGGCACGCTGGTCTGCGTCGGGCTGCCCGCGGAGAACGAGATGCGCCTGCCGATCTTCCAGACGGTGCTCGGCGGCCTGACGGTGAAGGGCTCGATCGTGGGCACCCACCACGACCTCGAGGAGGTCTTTGAGCTTCACCGCCGCGGGCGCACGCAGGTCGAGCGTGTCGAGCGCGATCTCGACGACGTCAACGAGGCGATCGCCGAGGTACTCGACGGCAGTGCGCCGGCGCCGCGAATGGTCTTCCGGATGGCCGATGTCCCGAGCGGCACGGCCGACAGTGCGCGCATCGCCGCGCCCGCGTGAAGCCAGCCCCCCGACTTTCACAATCGCAAACCAGCACGATCCCAGGAGGATTCCCATGGCAGTTGCAGTCGCCACCCCAACGACCTTCGCGGCACCCGGCCAGGACGGCAGCGTCGTCGAGCTGAAAGCCCGCTATGAGAACTTCATCGGCGGCGAGTGGCTGCCACCGCGCAGCGGAAAGTATCGCGAGAACCTCTCCCCCGCGACAGCTGAGGCGTTCTGCGAGGTCGCCGACTCGACCCCGGAGGATGTCGAGCTCGCGCTCGACGCGGCACACGCCGCCAAGGACGACTGGGGCCGTCGCTCCCCGCGGAGCGCGCGGCGGTGCTCGATGCGATCGCCGACGCGATGCAGGAGAACCTGGAGATGCTCGCGGTCGCGGAGAGCTGGGAGAACGGCAAGCCGGTGCGCGAGACGATCGCGGCCGACCTGCCGCTCGCGATCGACCACTTCCGCTACTTCGCGGGGGCCGTCCGTGCCGAGGAGGGCTCTATCTCGGAGACCGACGAGGAGACCTACGCCTACCATTTCCGTGAGCCACTCGGCGTCGTCGGGCAGATCATCCCGTTTAACTTCCCGCTGCTGATGGCGGCGTGGAAGATCGCGCCGGCGCTCGCGGGCGGCAACTGCACGGTCATCAAGCCGGCGAGCCCGACGCCCTGGTCGCTGCTCAAGCTCGCCGAGGTGATCGAGGACGTCGTGCCCGCCGGTGTGATCAACATCGTCAACGGTTCGGGTGCAGAGGTCGGTCCGTGCGCTCGGCTCGAGCAAGCGGATCGCGAAGATCGCGTTCACCGGCGAGACCGTCACCGGGCGGCTGATCATGGGCTACGCCGCGCAGAACCTGATCCCCTCGACGACGGAGCTGGGCGGCAAGTCGCCGAACATCTTCTTCGCGGACATCCTCGACGCGGACGACGCGCTGCTGGACAAGGCGATCGAGGGGCTCGTCCTGTACGCGTTCAACAAGGGCGAGGTCTGCACGTGCCCGTCGCGGGCGCTGATCGAGGAGTCGATCTATGAGGAGTTCATGGGCCGCTGCCTGGAGCGCATCCGCGCGATTCGCCAGGGCAACCCGCTGGACCCCGCCACCCAGATCGGTCCGCAGGTCTCAAAGGCTCAGCTGGAGAAGATCGAAAGCTACGTCAAGATCGGCCTCGACGAGGGCGCGGAGCTGTTGATCGGCGGACACCGCGCGGAGATGGACGGCGAGCTCGAGGACGGCTACTACTTCGAGCCGACGGTGCTGAAGGGCGAGAACTCGATGCGTGTCTTCCAGGAGGAGATCTTCGGGCCTGTGCTCGCCGTGACGACGTTCAAGGACGAGGCGGAGGCCCTGCAGATCGCGAACGACACGATGTACGGGCTCGGCGCCGGCGTATGGACACGGGACGGCAGCCGCGCGTTTCGCATGGGCCGCGCGATCAAGGCGGGAAGGGTGTGGACGAACTGCTACCACCTCTACCCCGCCGGCGCCGCGTTCGGCGGCTACAAGTCCTCCGGGGTCGGGCGCGAGAACCATCGCATGATGCTCGACCACTACACGCAGACGAAGTGCCTGCTGGTCAGCTATGACCCGGCCCCGCTCGGTTTCTTCTAGGAGATGACCGCTGACGGCCAGGGACGCGTCAGCGCGACGCCACCGGTGCTCGAGCTGCTCGAGCGCCTGGCGGCGCGCTACGGCCCGCTTGTGATCCACCAGTCCGGCGGCTGCTGCGACGGCAGCTCCCCGATCTGCCTGCCGGCCGGGGAGCTGCCGCCCGGTCCCGAGGACGTGCTGCTCGGCGTCGTCGGAGAGACGCCGGTCTACGTCGACCGCGACCAGGATGAGCGCTGGCAGCATCCACTGCTGCGGATCGGCCTCTCGCCCGGTCCGGCGATGGGCTTCTCACTCGAGGGCACCGAGGGTGTCCATCTCCGTGCGCTCGCGCGCGACGCCTGCTGAGCCTCGGCCGCGGGGGGCTGTTCGCTACGTTGAGCACAGACACGGGCAGACGAGCGACGACGGTCCAGGAGGCGCGATGAAAGCGGTGCGATTCGACGAATACGGCGGGGTCGAGGTGCTCGATGTGCGCGACGTTGAGGACCCGGTCGCGGGCTCGGGTGAGGTGCTCGTGACGGTCAAGGCGGCGGGGATCAACCCGGGCGAGATATCGATCCGCGAGGGACGCCTGCATGATCGCTGGCCGGCGACATTCCCCTCCGGGGAGGGCACCGACTTCGCGGGCGTGATCCGCGCGCTCGGCGAGGGCGTCGGCGGCTTCTCCGTCGGCGATGAGGTGCTGGGCTGGACCGAGCGCCGGGCAAGCCACGCGCAGCTCGTCGTCGTCCCGGCCGAGCAGCTCGCGGTCAAGCCGCAGGCGCTCCCGTGGGAGGTCGCTGGATCGCTGTTCGTCGTCGGTATGGCCGCGCTCGCATCGGTCAGGGCGGTCGCGCCTGACGCGGGCGAGACCGTCGTCGTCTCCGCTGCCGGCGGCGGCGTCGGCTCGGCGGCGGTCCAGCTCGCGCGCAATACCGGCGCGAGGGTGATCGGGCTGGCCGGTGAGGGAAACCACGAGTGGCTGCGCGCTCACGATGTCGTGCCGGTCACCTATGGCGCGGGACAGGCCGACCGTATCCGGGATGCGGCGGGCGCCAACGTGGACGCGTTCATCGACACGTTCGGCGGCGGGTATGTCGAGCTGGCGATCGAGCTTGGCGTCTCACCGCAGCGGATCAACACGATCATCGACTACGAGACCGCGCAGCGTCTCGGCGCTCACAGCGAAGGCACGCACGCAATCGCCAGCGCGGCGCTGCTCGCCGAGCTCGCCGGCCTGGTGGCCGGCGGACGTCTTGAGATACCGATCGCGAAGACGTATCCGCTCGAGCAGGTTCGCGCGGCGTTCACCGAGCTCGCCGACCGGCACACGCACGGCAAGATCGTCCTGCTGCCCTAGCCGTCAGCTCAGCGTCGCCAGCAGCCGCAGCTCGTCGTTCAACAGTCGCGGCAGCAGAAAGTGCCTGCGTACGTGCTCGCGTCCACTGCGGCCGAGCCGCGCGCGCGCCGAGCGGTCCTCGAGCAGGCCCAGCATCGCCGTCGCGCACCGCTCGACGGATTCGACCATCGTGCCGCCGACCCCGTCCGGCATCTGCAGCGGGATGCCGCCGGCGCGACCGGCAACGACAGGCGTGCCCTTCCACAGGGCCTCGGAGACGACGAGACCGAAGCCCTCGCGGATCGACTTCTGCACGATCACCTCAGACAGACGTTGAAACGCGTTGACCTCGACGTTGCCGACACCGGTCAGGTTGGTGTAAAGGTGGATCTGCGGATCGTCGGCTGCATGCTCTGAGACCTGGCTGTAGACCTCCCACCCCTCGGGGTCATCGAGTGCCATCGAACCGACGAGTGCAAGCTGCAGCTCGGGGATCTCCTCACGAACCAGACGGTAGGCGGCGAGCACGCCGAGCGGGTCCTTCCAGGCGTCGAAG
Source organism: uncultured Solirubrobacteraceae bacterium (assembly GCA_963827105.1). GTDB lineage: Bacteria > Actinomycetota > Thermoleophilia > Solirubrobacterales > Solirubrobacteraceae > Palsa-744. Next base: position 65,354 of record CAWHAB010000006.1, read on the forward strand.
CGCGACACCTGAGTGACGAGGCGGCCCGGGAGCTGCACACCGATCCAGTCGAGGATCTGGCGGGCGGTGGCGCGATCCAGCTCGAGGTTCTTCGGGCTCAGCGGGTCGATCGCCGGGGCGATGACGTCCACTCGCGCCACGGGGAAGTCGGGAGGCACGAACTGCTCCATCGTGAAAACGGCGGCGTCGTAGTCGGCGACATACGGCCGCAGGAACGCCCAGGTATCGGCGTCGGGCTCGGACGTGTCGATGTGGCAGCGCCATACCCAGCGTGCGCCGCGCTTGCCGTTGATGCTCAGCAGCGCAGCGGGCTGGGGGTCGTGGACGATCACGAAGTCATAGCCATCGTCCAGCGCCGCCGCGTTCTCGCGCGCGCAGTCGAGATACGCCTGCCGGTCGGCATCGCTCAGCCGCCTGCTCGCTCCCTGCAGCCCGTTGTGCAGCGCCTTGGTTGCAGCGAAGAACTCTGGGCTGCCGGCGATCACCTGCCAGTCGACGTCGAGACCGAGGTCGCGCAGCAGCGGGACCGCGGAGCGCAGCAGCTCGGACACGCCGCCACCGTAGGCCGTGGCGTTGACGTTGAGGATGCGCGCGCCCGCGAGGGCGCGAGCGCGCTCGCGGAGTTCTTCCAGGATCGACTGCGGCGCGATGCCCTCGTAGGCATCCAGCGACCAGCGCCCGACGGCTACCTTCTGCAGCACGAGGCAACCACGCTCACTCCCCGATCAGGTCGCGTCGGCGCAAGGCCCAGATCGCTGTGAGCGCGCAGCCTGCCCCAGCCGCGAGCATCACGGCGGCAGCACCTGTGCGGAACGGTTGTGTGGGGACGAGCCCGACGTGCGCGAACGGCGTCAGGTCGACGAGCCAATGGGGGACGCCGAGCAGCGCGCCCACGAGCTGCCAGAGGAAGGCGACGGTGAGCAGCCCATACGCGACCCCGGCGCCTGCACGCGGCACGAGCGCGTAGCCGAGCGCGGCGATCCCGAGGAACAGGAGCGCGACCGGTAGACAGTTCGCCCCGGCCTCGAGCATCCGCGGCAGCGCGATCTGGATGCCCACCGCGGCCGCTCCGATCCAGGTCAGCAGACCCGCGGTGAGTGAGATGGCGCGCGCCCGGCGGCGGCGAGCGCGAGGCGCCCGCCGAGCCAGCTGCCGCGTCCGAGCGGCAGCGCGAGCAGCGTCTCGAGGCGCCCCTCGGCTTCCTCGTGTCGGGCGGCGGCGATCTGCGCGCAGGCGAACAGGCTGACGGCGAGCACGAAGAAGATGAACACGAACGCCAGGTAGCCGGTCGGTGTCGCGATCGATCCGGAGCCGAGTTTGGCAAGCTCGCGCTGCACGCCGGCGGGATACCCGCCGATGAGACGCTCTTGGAGACCACGCCGAGGATCAGCGCGAACACGCCGACGGCGCTCGTCCACACGAGCAGGCTGCGTGCGCTCCCTGCGGAGCGCCTGGGCGGTGGGCGAGGAGAGCAGCCGAAGCCGCGGCGCGGCGCTGTCACGGCTCGGCAGGCTGCCGGTGCCGATGTCTCGCCGCAGCGCAGATCCGTGCGCTGAGCGCCAGCAGCAGCACGCTTGCGGCGACCGGCAGCAGCAGCACGAGCGGCTGCGGGTCGGCGAAAGGGCGCAGTTGCTCGGCCCACCCGAGTGGCGTCGCCCAGCGCAGCCAGCCGCGCGCCGGCGGCGGTGTCGGCGATCACCCGCAGCAGGAACATCAGCGCGAGCACTGCCCCGCCGAGCTCGAGCGCGAGACGGCGAGTCGGCGCGAGCTGGCTGCTGAGCGCACCGACGCCGACGAACACCGCGGCGACCGAGACGGTCGCGAGCGCCAGGTAGGCCGCTCCGCCCGCGGGCAGTCCGCCGATCACAAAGCCTGCGAACTCGCCGGCCCACAGCAGCAGGATGCCCGCGGCGATCGCCGCGATCGCCGTCAGATAGCTCGTGTGACGGGCGACGATCCCGGCGAGCACGAGCTCCATCCGGCCGGCGTCCTCCTCGGTGCGCAGCGCGCGCACGGCGGCGAGCAGCCCGAACACGGCGGCGAGGATCGCAAGCGTCCCGCCGACCCGCCACGCGGTGTAGCCGCTGACGCTGAGCAGGTCGTGCGGTTCGCCGTAGAACAGGCGCAGCGCCTTGTTCGGCCCGAAGCTGCGGGCGAACGAGAGCCGGTCGGCGATCGTCGGGTAGGTGTGGCGGTAGCCGGCGGGCTGGATGTATCCGTAGAAAGCGAACAGGTAGGCGAAGGCGATCGTGCGCACCCGTGCGTCAGCGAATGCGCGGCGCGTCAGCGCGAGCGCGATGCCGCGGCCCGCTCCGGGCCGCGACTGCAAGGCGCCTGCGGCGGGGAGCGTTCGGCTAGCTGCTGACACGACCGTCGGAGCCGTCGTAGTGGTGGAGAAAGATCTCCTCGAGCGATGGCTCGCGGCTGGTGAGCGTCTCGACCGGATGCTCGGCGAGCGCGGCGATCAGCGGGCCGATGCTGGCTGTCACCTCGAAGCGCAGCGCGTTCGGTCCGGCGGCCTGCGCCTGCACACCCTCGAGCGGCGCGAGCACCGGCGCCTCGCCCGCAAACGTCACCTCGACCGTCTGCGCGGCGAGGTGGCGCAGCTCGGCGAGCGTGCCCTCGATCGACGAGCCGCCCCTCCCTGAGGATGCCGACGCGGTCGCACAGCGCCTCGACCTCGCTGAGGATGTGCGAGGAGAGGAACACCGTCTGCCCGCGTTGCTTGGCCTCGTTGACGCAATCGCGGAAGGCGACCTCCATCAGCGGGTCGAGGCCGCTGGTGGGCTCATCGAGCAGCAGCAGCTCGGCGCGTGTCGCGAGCGCCGCGATCAGCTGCACCTTCTGGCGGTTGCCCTTCGACAGCGCCCGGATCTTCTTGTCTGTGTCGAGCCGGAAGCGCTCGATCAGGGTGTCCCGATATGCGATGTCGGTGCCGCCATGGAGGCGTGCGAGAAACGCGAGCGTCTCTGTGCCGGTCATGGCGCGGCCAGAGGAACGGCTCGCCGGCGACGTAGGCGACGTGCCGGTGGGCGCTGACCGGATCGCTCCAGGCGTCGAGGCCGAACAGCTCTGCCCGTCCGCTGCTCGGGCGGTGCAGTCCAAGCAGCAGGCGGATCGTGGTGGTCTTTCCCGACCCGTTTGGCCCCAGGTAGCCGTAGACCTCGACCGGCGTTGACGGTGAGGTCAGCCGGTCGAGCGCGACGGTGTCGCCGTAGCGCTTGGACAGGGCGGTGGTCTCGATCGCCGCAGCAGCGGGCGCCGTCGCCGGTGACGGCGCGGTTGGCAGAGCTCGTGGTTGGGTGCCGGTCACAGCAGGAAGGATGGGTGCAGCGCGAGTCTGGAGCATCCGTGTTTTTCCCGGAGCGTCGGGGGGAATGGCCGCTGCCTCGTCGTTCTCGCAGGAGTGGGTCGTGAAGATCCGTGCTTTGCCGCGAGCGGTCGGTGTGTTTCCCCGGTGGTAGAGGCCCACTGCGGCGGGCTACGGTGCTCACATGGCCTCACATCTACAGCTCGCCCGCAACGCCGGAGCGTCCGAGACCGTCGCGCCGGAGGGCCCGATCCGGGTCGTGTTGGCCGATGATCACGCGCTGATGCGCCGCTCGTTGAAGACGTTGCTCGACGGTGAGTACGGTGTCGAACGTGATCGCCGAGGCCGATGACATGGCGGGCGTCGCACGGCACGCTCTGGGTCGTCAGCCGCAGGTGCTGGTGCTTGACCTGCACATGCCCGGCGGATCGAGCATCGAGGCGATCAGCCGACTGCGCGAGCGGGCGCCCGACACGAAGATCGTGGTGATCACGATGGACGAGGACCCGGCATTCGCGCAGCGCGCGTTCGCGGCGGGCGCGCTCGGGTTCGTCGCCAAGGAGCTCGCCGATGAGGAGCTGCCCGCGGCGGTTCGCGCCGCCGCGCATGGCGAGGAGTTCGTCAGCCCTCGGATCGCTGCACGCCTTGACGCGTTGCACCGTGCGCTGACCGACGACGCGCTCTCGCCACGCGAGGTCGAAGTCCTGCGGTTGATCGCGCTCGGGCACACGAGCGTCGAGATCGCCCGCAAGCTGCAGCTCTCGCCCCGTACGGTCGAGAGCCACCGCGCGAACATTCACCGCAAGCTCGGGCTCTCGACCCGGGCCGAACTGGTCCGCTACGCGCTACGACGCGGCCTGCTCGGCGCCTGAGCGGCACCTGGACGCCGCGCGAGCGTCGGCAGGCATGCCTGCACGAGCGTGCCGTGATCACCGGCGTCGATGCTCAGCGTTCCCCGGCGAGGGCCACGCGCTCGCGCATCCCGGCGAGCCCGAAGCCGTCGCTTGCGGCTGCGGTGTCAAAGCCCGCTGCCGTTGTCCTGCGACCTCGACGTGCAGCTCACCGTCGGCCACGGAGACAGCGACGCGTACGCGCGTGGCGTCGGCGTGCTTGGCGACATTCGTGAGCGCCTCCTGAACGAGCCGGTACACGGTCGTTTCGAGATCCTCGCTGAAGCGCGTCTCCTCCTTCGACGGGCCGGGCAGCTCCAGCTCGTCGTCGATCTCGACTGCGTGCTGTTCGCGGTGGCGGTCCAGCAGCGCTTCGATCGCGGTGCGCAGGCCCAACTCGTCCAGCGCGGCGGGCCTGAGCTCGGTGATGATCGCGCGCAGGTTGGCGATCTCCCGCTCGATGTGCTCGACGGCCTCGCCCATCGCCGCGTGTGCGCGCGGCAGGTCGTCGCCGCGCCGCGCCGAGGAGAGCAGCAGCCGCAGGCCGCCGAGGCCTTGCAGGGTCTCGTCGTGCAGCTCCCGCGCCCAGCGGCGCCGCTCGGCGTCGGCGGCGGCCAGCGAGCTGCGCAGGCGGTCGCTCTGCACGCTCTGAGCCAACGCGACGGCGGTCGCGGCGCTCGCGGCGAAGGTCCGCATCAGCTGCTCGTCCTCCTCGCTGAAGACGCTGCCCTCCTCACCGCGATCGAACGCCGCGAGCACGCCGACTCCCTCGCCGCGGTAGAGCATCGGCACGAGCAGCGCGGTCTGCGACTCGGTGACGCCGAACTCCTCCGGCGCGATCCGCAGCCGCGTGCTGACGTCGGTGATCCGCTCCGGATCGCCTGCGTTCGAGGACCTGCCCGGAGGTCGAGTCGGCGATCGGCAGGCGCATGCCGCGCATCGTCTCGACGTGGCCGGCGCTCGCCTGCACGACGAGCTCGTGGCCGTCGCGCAGCATGATCACGAGGCTGCGCGCGCCGACGAGCGCGCGTCCGCGCTTGACGATCAGCTCGAGCACGTGCTCGAGCGCGATCTCTCCGCCGATCGCGACGGCGACGTCGCGGGTCGCCTCCAGGCCGCGAATCGCCCTCTCGGCCTCGTCGCCGCGAAGCTCGCTGGTCTCATACAGCGCGCGCGTTGTCGATCGCGACGGCCGCCCAGTCGGCGAGGATCACCGCGGCCTCCTCGTCCTGCTCGGTGAACTCGCCGCCCTCCTTCTCGGTCAGGTAGAGGTTGCCCCATGCCTGCCCGCGGATCCGGATCGGCACTCCGAGGAAGCTGCGCATCACGGGATGCCCGGCGGGGAAGCCGTAGCTCGCGGGGTGCTGGCCGACGTCTGCAGCCGCAGCGGCTGTGGGTGCTCGATCAGCCGCCGAGCACGCCGCGCCCGCGCGGCAGGTCGCCGATCGCACGGTGGGTCTGCTCATCCACGCCGGAGGTCAGGAACTGATCGAGCTCGCTGCGCTGCTCGTTCAGGATCCCGAGCGCCGCATAGCGCGCGCCGGTGATCTCCCGCGCCGTCTGCAGCACCCGATCGAGCACAACGCCGAGGTCAAGCTCGGTCGACGAGCTCTCGGCCGACGTCGAGAAGGCGGCGAAGCCGAAGCTCCTCAGGCGAGGCACTCATGCTTCTGCGGAGCTTAGAACGATCCCCACAGTGGGCGCAGGCGGCCCGGCGGAATCCCCCGACACGACGCGGCCGGCGCTTGACGGGGTCAGTAGTTTCCCCACCGGGTGCTGCGGGCGGCCACCGATCCGATCGCTGTGGACGCGGCCTACGGTGACTCACAGCATGAAGCACATCTTCGATCCCGGCGCCCGCGCGGTGTATCTGGGCCTGCCGTGCGCGGCCGGTGAGCGAGATGCTGAGCTGCGCGCATTGCGGCGACGTCATCGGCGTCTATGAGCCGCTGATCAGGCTCGTGGACGGCCGTGTCGTTGAGAGCTCCCGGGCACTTGACCCTGAGCTCTCTGGACGGGATGCGGAGCACTACCACCGCGGCTGCTTTGAGCGTCTCGGCGAGACACGGCCGCCCGACGGCTGCCGGCTGCATCGCTGAACGACTCCGTAGTTTCTCCCCCAGCACGGCGGACTTCTGCGGCTGGCGATGATCATCGCGAGGGCTAGCTTCAAGGCATGATTACCAGTGGCTCTCACCCAAGACTCCGCGTAGTGATCGCGGGCGCAGGGGTAGCCGCGCTGGAGACGGCGCTGGCACTCCACGAGCTCGCGCCTGAGCAGACAAGGACGACCGTGCTCGCTCCGAACGATGAGTTCGTCTACCGGCCGATGACGGTCCGTGAGCCGTTTGCATTTCCCGCCGCCCGCCGCTATCCGGTGGCCCAGATCCTCGCCGGCGCCGGCGCCGAGCTGCTGCGCGGCGAGCTGGACTACATCGAGCCGGAGAAGCGTGTGATTCACACGAAGGCCGGCGAAGCGATCGCGTATGACGCGCTCGTGCTCGCGCTCGGCGCGCACGCGGTCCCGTACTACCGGCACGCGATCACGATGGATGACCGGCGGATGGATGAGACGCTGCACGGGCTGATCCAGGACATCGAGGGCGGCTACGTCGACAGCGTGGCGTTCGTCTCGCCGGGCAGAATGGCTTGGCAGCTGCCGCTCTATGAGCTGGCGCTGATGACGGCTGGGCGAGCCTATGACATGAACATCGAGCTGCCGATCACGATCATCACGCCGGAGGACAGCCCGCTTGCGATCTTCGGGGCGACGGCCACCAGCGCGATCGCGGCGAGGCTCGCGCGGGCACACATCGAGACGATCAACTCCGCGTATGTGGAGATGCCGTCTGCGGGTGAACTCGTGATCAACCCGGGCGATCGGCGTATGCATGTCCAGCGAGTGGTCGCGCTGCCCGAGCTCTACGGGCCCCCTGTCCGCGGCATCCCGCTCGGCGAGCACGGCTTCATCCGCGTCGACCCATACGGGCGGGTGCGCGGTGTCGAGGGCATCTATGCCGCCGGCGACGCGATCGAGTTCCCGATCAAGCACGGTGGCGTCGGCTCACAACAGGCCGATGTTGCAGCGCTGTCGATCGCTTCGCGGGCTGGAGCGAGCGTCGTGCCCGAGCCGTTCAACCCGGTGATCCGCGGCATGCTGCTGACCGACGATGAGCCGATATACCTGACGGCGAAGATCACCGGCGGGCACGGTTTCAGCTCGGAGATCTCCGACACGCCGACGTGGCCCTCCGGACACAAGATCGCCGCGAAGTACCTCGCGCCGTGCCTGGATCAGCTCGACCGCGACGCATCACCGGCACGATGAGCGCCCCCGGCGAGACGGACGCGGAGGCGCGCTGCGTGGTCGTCGGGTATGACCGGACCGACAGCGCGCGTGGCGCCGTCGCGTGGGCCGCTGCCGAGGTGTCCGGCGCCGGCAAGCTGGTGCTGGTTCACTCATGCCGCGGGTTGCACGCGCCGCCGTCGCCGCTGTCGAGCAGTCAGGAGCGCCACAAACTCGGACGTGCGCTGATCGACGAGTTGCTGCTCGAGGGCGAGGACTCGCTGTTCGACCTCGATGTCGAGGCAGAGATCTCAGACGACGACCCTGTCACCGCACTGATCGATGCCGCGACGCGTCACGGCGCACGGCTGATCGTCGTCGGCGCCGAGCAGCACTCGCCCCTGCACAAAGCCCTCGGCACCGTCACCAGTGAGCTGCTGAGCCGCTCCCCCGTGCCCGTCACGGCGGTCGGGCCTCAGGCGACGCCCGCGACACCGGGCCGAAACGCTGCGGCCGACAGCACGGCCTGACCTCGCGCTCAACCAATCGCTGAGCGCGGTCATGTGCCTGCCCGCCCAGGGGAACTCAGACGTGAGGTGAAGGTGGGCGCGAGACGTGCGGCAAACCACGTAGCCGGTACGCGCCTTTCTCGTGATGGCGGGAGGTCGTCCGGCTGGCAGGCTGGGTGAGAAGGTCATCACCACCTAAGGAGGCATCATGCGTAAGACATTGGAAATCGGCGGCATCGTCGCCGCAGTGGTACTGGTCGGATTCGGGATCGCCTCGATCGTGATGGGCGCGAGCGGAGGAAACACCGTCCGTAACAGCCTTGCCGAACAGAAAATCGTCGGCACCCCGGACATGACACCGGCCGGGATCACCGCGGAGGCCAAGAAAGCCCACCTCGATACGAGCAAGCTCGCGATCCCGAGTTGCTCTGTCGCCGGCAAGGCGGTGAACAGCGGCTCGAGCGCTCGTTGCTTTGCGCAGTACATGACGATCCACGCGCTGGAGGCGACGGGCGGTCTCTACTACTCGCAGATGCCGCGCTACGCCACCGCGAACGGCGAAGGGACAAACGAAGAAAGCAAAGCGCTCAAGAGCGCCAAGGGCACCCCGGTCGATAACCCGGCGCGCGAAGTGTGGATTCAGGAGACCGCCCTGGCGACCGGCCTGAACACGAGCTACATGGCAACCCAGGTCTCGCTGTTCGGGATCGTCGTAGGCATCGCGCTGCTGCTGAGCGGCGTCGGCTTCGCGATCCTCGCGATCGGCGGCGCTCTGGGCAACTCAGACTCGGCGTTCAGCTTCAAGCGCCGGCGGGCCGAACGCGGCAGCCCCTCCACCGCCACCCCGTCCCCGACGGGGGCGTGAGCGAAGCACCCTAGAGGGCAGCGGTGTGATGACCGACCGCGGAGCGCTACGCCAATCCCGGCGTAGCGCTCCGACCAGACATCCGCCGTTGCGCCACGGTGCGGGTGTACTTTCCGCGCGACTCGCGCAAGCTCGCCAGGGAGTCCGACGCCCTCACAGAGGTGATCCAGCAGAAGGAGAACCGTCGTTCACGATCAGCCCGAGCGCGCCGATCGTCCCCGAGGGCGAGGCCGCGACGATCTCGGGCATCGAGTACGCGGCCGGTTCGACCCGGACGCCACAGCCGTCCATCCACCCAGGTGACGTCCTATGGCCCGGCAGGCGGGCGGCGAATTCGCGGTGCTGGCAACTCCGGGCGCAGCTCCTCCTCGGCGCTGGTCTCATCCACGGCCGGCACTGTAGTCTCTCGGGGCATTGCCGGGTCCGGGGGTGGACCCGGTGAACAACCGAGAGAGGAGCCTCGATGATGAAGACCTCCGCGAGGGTCGGCCTGGCGGTCGCGGCCGCTGTCCTGGGGATGGCGCTGTTCGCCGGACCGGCACTCGCCAAACCAAAACCGCCAACGATCAAATCAGTCAAATTCAGCGGGACGCCGAGCGCACCGCTGCTGGTCGTCAAGGGCGTCGGGCTCGGGTCGCTTCCGATCGGCTCCGCTGAAGAAGATCCGAACTGCTTCGGCGAAGAAGTCTCGGGGCTCGGTAACGACTTCGGCACCGCCGCGGTCTTCTCAGACACCAGCGCGGGCTGGGATGCCGGGGAAGGACCGGGCGACTGCATCGGCCTGATCTTCAAAACGTATACCGAAGCGGAAGTCGTCTTCTACTTCGGATCGGCCTACAACCAGTACGTCCCGCTGCACAAGGGCGACGCGTACACCCTGACCCTCAACGGGCTCACCAAGAGCGGCACGGTCAAGATCAAAGAACCCAAAAAATAGGCCTGCCCGCTCGGGCTCGGCCAACTGCGCGAGCGGCGCCGCCAAGTCGTGCCGCTCGCGCAGCCGCTGACTCGCGGAGCGCTCGGTCCACGGCAGTTCTGTGAGTTCACCAGGTCCCGCGCCGAACTCGAGCACATGATCGGCGAGCGCCGGCGCGAGCGTTCATCGTCGGGGTGCACGACTGCCTCGACGCTCGCTGTCTCACGGGCGAGCGTAAGCCCGACGCCCGCGATCGCATCCGAACCGGCGTGCCTGACAGCAGCTCGGAGCTGTGCGGGCTCGCTCTGACGCCGGCTGCTCGCGACGGCAGATGAGCGCCGGTACGCGCCTCGCCATACCGGATAGTATGGAAGCATGGTCGCCGACGGAACGCGTCACGAGACCGACCATCGGGTCTACGGCATCGCCTTTCCTGAGACGGCCCAGTTCAAGGACACCTACGGCGGCGTCGGCGGGCTCGTGTTCCTGGAATCGCACCGGATCGTGCCGAGCGATGTGAGCAGCGACACCGTGGTGCTGTTCATGCACCCGATCGGCGGCGGCGCGTTCCTCCCGTTCGTGCAGGCGCTCGCGCGGGCGGGCGTGCACGTCATCTACTGCAACAGCCGCTATCGCGGCAATGACTCCGCGCTGATCATGGAGAAGGTCGTCATCGACATGGGCGAAGCGATCAAAGATGCCAAGCGGCGCTTCGGCTATGAGCGGGTCGTGCTCGCCGGCTGGTCGGGCGGAGGGTCACTGTCGTTGTTCTACCAGCAGCAGGCGCGCTGTCCGTCGGTCACCGCCACCCCCGCCGGCGATGGCCCGGATCTGACGAAGCTCGAGCTTGCACCGGCCGACGGAATGATGCTCGTCGCCGCGCATCCGAGCCGCCACCGGGTGCTCGTGGACAGCATGGACCCGTCGATCACCGACGAGCAGCACCCCGATCGCCGCGATGTCGAGCTCGACCTGTACGACCCGCGCGGCCCGCAGGCGCCGTACGATGCCGCCTTGCTCGAGCGCTTTCGCGCGGCCCAGCGAGCGCGCAACCGGCGTATCACCGCGTGGGTGGAAGATCAGCTCGAGGCGCTCAGGGCGGCCGGGCGCCCGGACGATGAGCGCGGGTTCGTGGTGCGCGGCACGATGGCCGATCCCCGCTGGCTGGACCCCTCGATCGACCCCAATCAGCGCACGCCGGGAGTCAGCTTCCTCGGCGATCCGCAGATCGCCAACGAAGGCCCGGTGGGACTTGCGCGCTTCTGCACGCTGCGCAGCTGGCTCTCGCAGTGGGGCATCGACCGTGCTCGCGGCGACGGCATCACGGCGGCTCGCGACGTCGGTGTGCCGACGCTCGTCGTCTGCAACGGGGCCGATGAGATCTGCACGCCGGGGTATGCCAGCGAGCTGTTCGAGGCGGTCGGCCACGACGACAGGACGTTCATCCAGATCGACGGCGCAAACCACTACTACCTGGGCCAGGAGCAGATACCGAAGGTCCGGGAGTCCGCCGCGCGCTGCGTCGAGTGGCTCGGCGAGCGCGGTCTGGCCTAGCGTGCGCGGCCGGGCGCCAACAGGCGTGAGCGGATGACCCTGCAGGGCCCTCCGACGCCATCAGCGAACCCGCTGGCGCCGATGCTCACCGACATCCGCAACGCGCGGCGCAGCAACGTGCCGTTCCCGCCCGGGCTGACCTCGTTCGACCCGCGCCGCGGGCACCAGATCCTCACCGACCCCCTGCGCCTGATGCTCGACGGCTACCGGCGGTTCGGGCCCGTCTATTCGATGCGCCTGCTGACGAGCAACGTCGTGGTCCTGCTCGGAGGGGAGCCCAACCACCATCTGCTCGTCTCGAACGCCGCCAACTTCAGCTGGCGCGACGGCGCGATGGGCAATCTGATCCCGCTGCTCGGCGACGGGCTGCTGACAATCGACGGCGAGTTCCACCGCCGCTCGCGCCGGATCATGCTCCCGGCGTTCCACCGCGCGCGCATCCTCGCGTCCTTCGCGGTGATCGACCAGGAGACATCCGCCGCTGTGCAGCGCTGGCGTGCGGGGCAGGCGATCGACCTCTACTGGTGGACGCGCCGCCTCGCGCTGCGGATCGCGATGCGGGCGCTGTTCGGCTTCGAGCCCGATGACCCCGAGGTCCGCCGCGCCGACCTCGCGAGCCTGTTCGAGCAGGGCCTGAGCTTCTACTCATACGACGTGCCGGTGCAGATGCTGCGCGGCCCGCGCACACCGTGGTCGCACATGCAGCGTGCGCGAACGCGCCTGGACGAGGTGATATTCGCCGAGATCGCGCGCCGCCGACAGTCGCTGCAGCGCGGCGAGGATCTGATGAGCCTGCTCCTCGACGCGTGCGATGAGGACGGCGAGCAGCTCAGCGACCGCCAGGTGCGCGACGAGGTGATGACGCTGCTGTTCGCGGGGCACGACACGACCACTTCGACGATCGCGTTCCTGTTCTATGAGCTCGCGCGGGATCCGCAGTGGTTCCGCGCCCTGCGTCAGGAGCAGCTCGACGTGCTCGGCCGGCGCCCACCCCGGGCCGAGGAGCTGATAGGAGAGACGCTGCCGCTGCTCGAGCAGGTGATCGACGAGACGCTCCGGCGCTACCCCCGGCGTGGGTCGGCCCGCGCCGCTCGATCGAGCCGTTCGAAGTCGCCGGTGTGCGCGCTCCCGGCGGCGCGCCGGTGATGTACTCCTCATGGGTCAGCCATCATCTCCCGGATGTCTGGGAGGAGCCGTTCGAGTTCCGCCCCGCGCGCTTCGCCCCCGAGCGCAAGGCGCAGCTCGCGCTCGGCCAGTACGTGCCGTTCGGCGCCGGCTCGCGGACCTGCATAGGTATGCGTTTCGGGCAGCTCGAGATCCGCGCGATCGTCTGCGCCATCGTCGCGGGCTTCGATCTGGAGCAGCAGGCCGGCTACGAGCTGCGGATTCGCCAGCAGCCGACGATCGGCCCCGCGACGGGGATGCCGATGCTGATACGCGAGCCGGGCGCGCCAGCCTCGTGAGGCGTTGCGTCAGCATCTGCGAGGTCGGGCCGCGTGACGGGCTGCAGAACGAGCCGATCGCGCTGGCGCCGGCGGTGGCGGCTCGACCTTGATCACCTCGGCGCCGAAATCGCCGAGCATCGTTCCCACGAGCGGGCCCGCGATCAGCTGGCCGAACTCCACCACGCGGACCCCGCGAGCGGCCCGGGCCCGGCGTTCGCGCTCACGCTAGGCGACGCGCGGGCGCGCCAGGATCCCCGCGCGCAGCTCATCCGTCGTGGGCACGGGCGTGAGCGAGAACTCATACAGCCGGCGGCGCTCCTCGAGCCACGGCGGCAACGTCAGCGTGTCGCCCATCCGCGCCGCGTCAGGCTCATCCACGGCGAATCCCGGCCCGCCGCGCTCGGCGACCTCGAACAGCACGCCGCCGGGCTCGGTGAAGTAGACCGAGCGGAAGAAGTGACGGTCGACGATCCCAGTGGCTTTCGGATCGATGCCGGCCGCCACCTGCGCCCACGCCTCGATGTCGGCGGGCGGGCATCCCCACGCGACGTGCTGGACACAGCCCGCGCCGAAGCTGCGCCGGTGCGCCGGCGCCGGGTCGAGCGCGTACCAGCCGCCGCGCTCGGGTCCGCGGACCTCGAGGCGGTCACCGCCGTCGATGCTCTGGAAGCCGAGCGCGCCGGTGAGGCACTCGAGGCTCGCACGCTCGTCGGTGGCGAACGCCCGCACGCCGTCGATTCCCTGCAGCGCGTGCTCGGCGGGGATCTCAGGCGACTCGCCGGCGAGCGGCTCATCGGTCGTCTCGACCACGGCCAGCTCGTGATCGAGGCCCTCGTGGTCGACGAAGCGAACGGCCGTCTCCGCACGCTCAGTTGAGATCCCCTCCTCGGCCAGGCGCCGCTCCCAGAAGTCCAGGGCCTCCTGCGAGGAGACACGCCAGACGATCAGGTGCACGTTGCCCGCCCCCGAGCGCCCATCGGGACGGCCGCGGTACTCGAAGAAGCTGATGTTGCAGCCGTAGCTTGCACGCTCATCGCCGTAGAAAATGTGGTAGGTCGTCTGGTCAGTCTGGTTGATCGACTTCTTCACAATCCGCAGGCCCAACAGCCGCACGTAGAAGTCGGCATTGCTCGGCGCGTCGGCGGTGATGCACGTGACGTGGTGGACACCTTCCAGATCCATCGCTGCTCCTCCGTCCGGTCGACGTGTGGTGGGACCGATCGAGTCCAACCATACCGCATGGTACGGTAGAGAAATGAGACATCGCTCCGGCCCGACGGCCGCGCAGCTCGCGGCGATTGCGACGGCCATACCGAAACGAGCCCGCCGCGCACGTCCCGAACCGGCGCGTTCGCCGGCGGCGCGCTGAGACGATCGATGCCGCCCACCGCCCGCCCGTCGCCCCGCCCCGCCGCGCAGCGATTGACCGCCGAGGACTGGGTCCAGGAGGCGCTCACGCTGATCGGCGAGGAGGGGCTCGCCGCGGTCAAGATCGATCGCGTCGCCGGCCGGCTGGGCGCGACCAAGGGGAGTTTCTACTGGCACTTCACAGACCTCGCGTCGTTCATGGACGCCGTCGCGGAGGCCTGGTGCCAAGAGCGCGAGCAGCTGCGCGTGATGCTCGACGCGCTCGACGCGCTCGAGCCGCGCGAGCGCCTCATGGCACTGCTCGAGCTGCTGCAGGACAGCCGCTACTGGCGCCTGGAGCGAGCCTCGCGCGAGTGGGCGCGGACGAACACGCGCGTGCGCAGCACGCTCGCGCGCGCGGACCGCTGGCTGCTGCGCGCGCAGCAGCGCGCGTTCGTCGAGCTCGGCTTCAGGGACGCCGAGGCGCGCCTTCGCGCCAACACGCTGTTTTTCGCCGCCATGGGCTTCATCCTCACGGGCCCCGCGAGCGGCCGCCTGGACCGTCGCCAGGCGGACGGGCTGCTCGCGCTGCTGACGGCGTGAGCTCCACGCGGCGACGACGCATGATCCTCAGGGCGCAGCTCGTGAGCTCACCCGGGCCGCGTGCTCAGCACTTGAACAGCTGATAGCCGACCTTCCTGATCTGGATCTCCTCGCTGCCCTCGGTGATGCGATAGCGGCGGTGGTGGCGATAGATGTGCTCGAACGGCATGTGGCGCGTGTAGCCCATCCCTCCGCACGTCTGCATCGCCCGGTCGGCGGCTTCGCAGGCGAGACGGTTGGCTCGGTAGTTGGCCATCGCGACCAGATGCGTGACCTCCATGTGGTGGTGGAGATCGAGCTCGGCCGCGGTTTTCCGCACCAGCCCACGCACGAGCTCGCAGTCCGTCCACAGCTCGGCAAGAGGAAATTGAATGCCCTGGTTCTGCCACAGCGGCTTGCCCCAGACGGTTCGCTCGCGCGCCCACTTGACGGCCGCCTCGACACAAAACGCAGCGGCGCCGAGGCTCGACGCAGCCTGGCGGATGCGGTTCTCGTGGACGAAGCGCTGCGCCAATGCCAGCCCGAGATCGAGCTCGCCGAGAATCGCGTCGTCGCCCACGCGCACGTCCTCGAGCGCCACCTCTGCATGGTCGCTCGGCATGTTGAGCGTCCACCAGAAGAACTCGACGCTCAGCCCCGGCGCATCGCGCGGCACGATGAAGGCCGTTATGCCCCGCGCCTCGCCGGGGAGACCCGATGTGCGCGCGAACACCAGATCGTGGCTCGCGCGGTGCATGCCCGAGTTGAAGCGCTTTTTTCCGTTGATCACCCATCCCCCATCCGCCCGCCGCGCGGTCGTCTCCATGTATGTCGCGTCGGAGCCGTGATCCGGCTCGGTGAGGCCGAACGCGAGGCTCGTCTCCCGGCGCAGGGCACCCTGGACGAAAACCTCCTGCTGCGCCGGCGTGCCGAACTCGTGCGCAAGGATCACGGTGGGGAAGTTTCCGATCATCGAGACCTCGCTCTGCGGGTCGTTGTGAAGCCCGATGCCGAGCCGGTTGAGGTGCTCGCGCACGATCGCGAGCGCCAGGTTCGAGCCGCCGCGGCCGCCGAGCTCCTCGGGCAGCGCATAGCGCCACAGCCCGGCGCGGTCAGCGCGCTCGACCATCTCCTCGAGCAGCTCCTCCCACTCCGCCCGGGGGATGCCGTCGGCCTCGAAGTCGGTGCGAGCGTACTCGCGTCGATGGTCGAAGAAGCGAGCGTTGTCGCCTTCGGCTTCCAATGGGCGGATCTCGGCCGCGATGAAAGCGTCCACCTCGTCCAACAGCCCCGCGACCTCGTCGGGCAGATCCTCACTCATGTCGCCTCCTTTGCCGATGCGCTCTCGCCAGTCTGCAGATAGCCGGGGTTCGCAACCTCGAGCTTTGCGCGGACGATCGTGCGCAGCGCGGCGCGCAGCTGTGGGTCGCCGGCCGCGAGGGCGCCGTCGCGGATCGCCAGCGCGAGCACCCGCTCGTCCGCGACCCCGAGTCTCGCCAGCGCCGCCGCATGCAGCGCGGCGTGCTCCTCTGCGTGCTCCAGCTCGCGACGCACGATTCCGAGGGCGCGCAGCGTGACGCGAAGTTCGAACGCCGAGCGGCCCTCGAGCAGCGGCAGCAGGTGCTCGCCGAGCGCGCTGCGCGCCGCCTCGAGCAGCTCCACGGCAGCGGGTCTGTCGTGCAAGCTCGGCGCAGCGGCCGGCGCGTCCGCGCGGTCCCCCGCCGGAGGCGTCGCCTGGCCCTGCGGGTCGAGCAGGTTGAGCAGATCCCACTCGACCTCACACGCACGGCGCCCGATCACCGCGTGCTCGATCGAGCGCCGCGCGCCCGACAGGTGCGTGAACGCCTGCATGACGCAGATCACACCCCAGCGCAGCGTGCCGATCAGTTCCCACCGGCGCAGCTCCGCCATCGCCACCTCGACACCCGAGTGCCGCGCATACGCTGCGAGCAGCTGCGCGCGTGTTCCCAGGCCGCCGGCGGGCAGCTCGGGACGCCCGAAGCGCCACGCGGGGACGCACAACCACCCGAGGTCCTCGACCGGATCGCCGATGTGTGTCAGCTCCCAATCGAGCACACCGGTGACCCGATCACCGGCCACCATCAGGTTGCCGATCCGGAAATCGCCGTGCACCAGCGCGCGTCGCGGCGCCGGCCGGTCGGCGCCGAGCGCCTGAAACGCGAGCTCGAACGTCGCATGCGGCTCACCGAGACGCTCGTACAGGGCACGCAGCTGCGCGACCGGTTCCTCGATCGGCGGCGCAAGCGATGGCTCCGCGGGCATGCGGTGCACGGCGGCAAGCGCCTGCGCGATGCTGTCGATGAGCTTCGGCGCGTCGCTCGCGGCGACAGCGCCGATGACCTGCTCTGGATCCGTCGTCCCAGCGAGCGCCTCGAGCAGCGTCCAGGCGGCGCCGAGCACGGGATCGTCGCGGCCGTGGGCGACCACGCTCGCCACCGGAACGCCCGCTCGCGCAGCGGCTGTGAGCAGCTCGGCCTGTCCCGGCGGCTCGCCCGACGGCTTGCCGCCGTGCTCGATCTGCACGACCAGCTCGCCGCGTGAACCACAGCGCCAGAGATATGTCTCCCGGGACGCCCCGCCGCTCAACCGGCGGATCTCGCCGGTGGGCGACTCGCCCAGCAGCTCGGCGAGTCGCGCGCGTATCGCGGAGGCGTGCTCATCCCCGTCGCGCTCGCGCGGCGCTGCTGTCGCCTGGCTCCTCTCCATCGCCGGAACTCTGCCAGTCGCGAGACCTTCGTGTTATCCGCGCGAGCCGCGTCTGTCGTGCCGATAGCCTGCAATCGTGGCCGCGACTCCCTGGGACGCCGACACCTATGACCGCTCGAGCGAGCCTCAGCAGGCGTGGGCCTCGGACGTGCTCGCTCGGCTGCACGGCATCGCGCCGGACGCAACGGTGCTCGACGTCGGCTGCGGCACCGGGCGGGTCACAGAGGCGCTGCTCGCGCTCGTGCCACGAGGGCGCGTATTGGCCCTCGACGCGTCTGCGGACATGGTCGCACTCGCCCGCAGCAGGCTCGGCGATCGCGCCGAGATCTGGTGCCAGGACGCACTGGAGCTCGATCTCGCCGAGCCTGTCGATGCGGTCTTCTCGACGGCTGCGCTGCACTGGGTCACCGACCACGATCTCCTCTGGGCGCGACTTGCGCGGGCGTTGCGACCTGGCGGGATGATCGAGATCCAGTGCGGAGGAGAGGGCAACATCGATGGTGTGCGCGAGGTCATCGAGGGGGTCGCCGCCGACTGCGCCCCGGAGCTTCTCGGCTGGTCGCCATGGGTCTTTGCGGGGCCGCGCGACACCGAGCGGCGCCTGTCGGAGGCCGGCTTCACCGAGACCCTGTGCTGGCTCGAGCCGCGGCCGACGTACCCGAAGGACCTGGCCGCGTTCGTGCCGACCTCGATCCTCGCTGCGCATCTGCAGCGCCTCCCCGCGGAGCGCCGCGAGCAGTTCACCGCCGCGGTCCTTGCGCGTGTGCGACTGCCGCTGGACTACGTGCGCCTGAACGTCTCCGCCGTCCGCCGCGAGGACTGAACCCGCGCGAGCCCGCTCAGAAGCCCTCGACCGCGGCGTAGGCGTCCCTGCCCATCGCGATCGCTTCCACGCAGGAATGGCCGCCGCTGACCCCCACATACCAGTCGGAGTTCAGCTCGATGTACAGCGCCGGCACGAGCCCCTGGATGTAGGTGCGGTTCTCGCAGACGGCGGCTACGCCGAGACCGTGGACTTCTTCGATGCCCTTCGGGGCGGCCAGCGCGGTCACTTCCGGCCAGGGCTGTTCCTCGATCGCGGCCTGCGCGATCAGGAAGTCCTGTTCGATCGGCTGTTCGAGGTTCCACTCGCACAGACCGCCCTTGGGCGAGGCGAGCGCGACTTCGCCGAATTCCGTCGGTGGCGAGGTGGGGGCCGGTTCGCCGGCTTCGGCGGGCTCGTTGTGGCGAGGCTGCTCGCCGGTGGCGTCAGCCACCTGCGAGCCGCTCAGCAGTTCACACGGGTTGGCCGCATAGTGCTCGAGCGCTGAGCGGCTGACGCCGCTCGTGTCGGGGTCGCAGGGGCTGACGTCGGAGGCGATCAGGTTGACGTTGCTGTAGCCGGCCACGGTGTATTCGCCGCCGGCCGCGCCGCTTGCGACGGCGAGCGTGTAGCGGGGGTCCAGTCGCGGCACCGTGATCCTGGTGCCGTCCGTGCACGTCTCGAACTTGATCGGGCAGCCGTGCACGTCGGTGCAGAAGAGCTGATCGACGAAACCGACGAGATGGTGGCCGCTTTCATCGTGGACGGCGCCGAAGCCGCCGGACACGCGGATCAACACCAGCCTGCCGCTGCCGGGAGGATCGCGGTCGACCTCGCCCGCCCACGCCTGCAGCTTGCCCGTGTCCGCGTCGGTTGCGCCGATCGAGTGTTCGCCGGAGCCGAGGCCGGGACCCGTGCTGATCCACGGGGCGCCCCACGAGCGGTGGTTGACCAGTGACGGGCCCCACGCGGTCTCGACGCTCCGGTCGTCGCCGCCGAGCGCGTGGATGAACGCCTGCGAGCCGCCCGAGCGGTAGGCGCGCCACGCCGCGACCATCCGCGACCACAGGCTGCCGGTCACGCGGGCATCTAGCGCGTACCAGCCGAGTGCGTCGTAGCTGCGGTTCAGCAGCGAGGGCTGCGGACGGGCCGGATTGAACCACGACGGCCACCAGCTCGGGGAGTCGCCGTAACCGACCGCGTCGTCGCCGAGGTACTCGGCGGAGCCCTCGAGGATGAACTTGGGCACGGCATCCGCCACCGCTGCGCTCCCCCACACCACGTCCTGGTAGCAGTGCACCACCTCGTGCGTGAGCACGAGGTGGCCCTGCGCCCCGAGCTTCGAGGACAGCGGCTTCCAGAAGCTGGGAAACAGCGCGATGAAGCAGGGCGCGGCGCCGTTGAAGTCCGTGCCCGCGTCGGCCGCGGGTTCGGCTGGGTCTGCGTGCGCGGAGAATTCGAGCTGGAAACCGTCGGCAGCCGGCTTCGATTCAAGCGGGATCACCGCCAGCCCCAGGCGTGGGCCGACGGACGCCAGCGCGGAGATGACCGCCGCGCAGACCGCGCGCTTGACGGCTTGCGGCCGTGGCACACCCGTGACTTTGGCCGTGCAGTTCGCGAGCTGCCCCGCCGTCGGTGCCGCCGCTGCCGCCGGCGCTCCGATCGTCGCCGCCAGGCACGCGAGGACGATCGCGACGATCGCACCGGCTCTGCGCAGCACAGCCACCACTGCCGCCGAGTATAGGCCGACGCGACCGCGCCCCGCACCCATTTCGCGCCACCGCGTCGGTTCGCGGAGTTGCCGCACGCTCGCCCGCCGACGAGCGCCCGAGGCTCTCCGCTAGACCGGCGGTCCGGGTTTCAGGAACTCCCCGCGGCGGCGCATCTCGGTCAGGCGCGGCGCGTCCGGATAGCCGCTGGCCGCCAGCATCGCGGCCTCCCGCTCGAGGTCGTATGCGACGCGCACGAGCTCGGGCCGCCCGTCCTCGATGAGCAGGTAGCCGGCGCGCGGATCGCTGTCGAAAGGCATTCCCACGCTGCCGCTGTTGGCGATCGTCAGCCCGTCGAGCCGGCGGACGTAGGGGCGGTGGATGTGACCGTAGACCGCGATCGGTGCTGCAAGCGCATCGTAGGAGGCCGACAGGTCCGCGTCGCTCGCCTCCGGCCCCGGCGCGCGCCACAGATCTCCAGGCGTCGCATGAACCACGACGAGATCCTCGACGCGCCGCTCGGCGGGGAGCTCGCGCAGCCAGCGGACTCGCTCCTCGCCGAGGAGCTCCCGCGTCACCGGCGCGTACTCGGTGAAGATCAGACGGAGCAGGCTCGTGAGCCTGGGAGCGAGATCTTCCTGGCGCTGCTGCTCCTGTGGCCTCCAGAGGACCTCGTCGGTGTTCCCGACGATGCCCTGCCAGCCGAGCTCGCGCACGCGATCGACCACCTCCGCGGGCTGCGCCCCCATCAGCGCGAGATCGCCGCCGTGGAGGACCACGTCCGGCGCGCGCCGCTGCAGATCCTCGACGACGGCGTCGAACGCGGTCAGGTTGCCGTGGATGTCCGAGACGATCGCGACGCGCACTTCACGCGGTCGCGTCGCCGAACACCGTCGAGGAGTCACGCTTGACGCTGACGACCGTCCAATCGTGCTCCGGGAGCATGCCGTTCTCAGGTGGCGCCGTGCCGCTGGCGTTCGGAAAGCCGATCGCGGCCTCGGTGATGCAGGCCATGCTGTTGCGTGTGTGGTTGCGGCCGGTCAGCAGGCACGAGCGCGTGGGCGAGCACAGAGCGGTCGTGTGCCACTGCGTGTAGCGAACGCCCTGTGCGGCGATCCTGTCGATGTTCGGGGTCTCGATCGGCCCGCCGTAGCAGCTCATCGCCGAATAGCCGACGTCGTCGAGCACGATGTAGAGGACGTTCGCTGCACCATCGGGAGCCTTCGGCGGCTCAAACGGCGACCAGTCCGGCTGGGAGTCGCGGATATCGATGTTGATCGTGCCCTTGAACTGCTCCATCGAGAGGCTCCTCTCACCGACTTCGGGGGTCGAGTTCGTCAACCCACGGGTCGTCAGGGACCCGCGCAACGGACTGGGACCGATCCTAACAATCTGCTTGCGGACGACGTGAACGCCGTGTTGGGGCGCAGGAAGATGCCCCGAGGCGGACTGGTCCGACCTCGCTCAGCGGCCGAGGCGCTGTGCGAAGAAGCCGAGGATCTCATCGCGCGCCGCGATCGTCGGCTGCCCCGCTTCGTCGATCAGATGCGCGGTGACGACGCTGTGCGGGCTCGCGACGACATCCGCGAAGAATGGCGCCGTCTCGGGGTTGGCGGCGCTGTCCGCGAGCACGCGCGCGCGGAAGCGCTCGCCGAGCGCCTCGGCGTAGGCGGCAAAGCGCTCGGCCCGGCAGAAGCGATCGCCCTTGAACCGATAGGCCATCACCGTCAGGTCCTCCTGCTCGAGGCGCTCGCGAACCGCCGCGAGCTCCTCGGGCGCGATCTCGAGCCCGGCCGGCTCGTCCAACGGCAGCGACGGCTGCGAGAGGACCGGTGCGAGCATCGCCGGCTCGAGCATCATCGTCAGCGCGAAGTTGCCGGTGAAGCACATCCCGATCGCACCGACGCCGGGACCCGCGCACTCGCCGTGCGCGAGTCTCGCAAGCGCCCGCAGCCACTGCGTCACCGGGCTCGAGCGGTTGGCCCCGAACGCGCGGAACTCCGCGCTGATGCAAGCCCGCTGGAAGACCGCCGTCCCTGCCTCGACGGCCGGCACCGCGCCGTCGCGGCCGAACAGCGACGGCATGTAAACGGTGAAGCCCGCGTCGCGCACCCAACGGCTGAAGCGCGCGACATGCGGGCTGATGCCGGGCATCTCCGTCATCACGATCACAGCCGGGCCCCCACCGGCGACGTGCACGAGCTTGCTCGCACCTTCGAGCGTGATCGTGCGGGGCTCGAAGTCCTCGAGCGCGTCGTCCTCGTCGAGCCTCTGCCGCGCCATCCGCTACCGCCTCCGTGCTCGCGTCGTTGCCGCGCTGGCCCGTTCTGCCCGCGCGGCCCGGGCGAGCATGGTCATGCGCCCGCCGCGAATCGTGCGATCGCGCCGGCCAGCACCTGCGGAACGGCGATCACCTGCGTGTTCATCGCTACCCCTTTCGAGGATGAGCCTGCGCGGATGCGCGACCGCCGCGAGCCTAGCATATTTATGACCCATCCGTCAGTTTTTCATGACGATACCGTCAGTTCAGGGCGCCCTCATGACCCGCCGGTCACCTATAGTCGAGGCCATGGCCGAGCCTGCAACCCGCCTCGCCGGCGCCGACCCGGTGACGCCGAAGGGAAGGCGCACCCGCGACGCGCTGCTGCGCGCCGGCGAGACGGTCGCCGAGCGCGACGGGCTCTCCGGCCTGAGCGTCGCTGCGGTCGCCGCGCAGGCGGGGGTCGCGAAGGGCACCTTCTATCTCTACTTCAAGGACCGCGAGACGTTCATCGACGCCCTGCATCAGCGTTTCTACGCGCAGGTGAGCGAAGCGGTCGCGCTTGCCGTCGCCGAGTTCCCGCCCCGGACGCGAGCTGCTGCTCGCGGCGATCGAGGCCTACCTCGATGTCTCCGCCTGCACAACCGCGCGGTCAAGGCGCTGGTGTTCGAGACGCGCACGCAGGGCACGCCGACGACGCCGATGCAGGACCGCGAGGCGCTGTTCGCGCGACTGGCCGAACCGAGCATGCGCGCGCTCGGCATGACTCCCGCGCGGATCTCCGCGCGCCTGCTAGTCGCGCTGACTTCCGAGGCGGCGCTGATCGAGCTCGAGGCCGGGCACAGAGTCGCGGGCGCGCGCAGGTCGATTCGCACGCTGCTCGCAGGCGCGGAGGGCGTTGCTAGCTTGAGGACTGATGCGCCGCCTGCTGATCCTCGTCTCCGTGCTCGTGCTCGTCGACACCATGCTGTACGCGGCGCTGACGCCGCTGCTGCCGCATTTCGCCCTTGAGCTGCACCTCTCCAAGGCGGGCGCCGGGGCACTCGTCGCGGCCTATGCCGCGGGCGCGCTGATCGGCGGCCTCCCCGGCGGGCGCGCCGCGGCGCGGCTCGGGCCGCGGCGCGCCGTGCTCGTCGGGCTCACGCTGATGGGCCTCTCGAGCGTCGCCTTCGCGTTCGCCGGCGACTACACGACGCTTGTGATCGCGCGCGTGATCCAGGGCACCGGCAGCGCGTTCACATGGGCCGGCGCGTTCAGCTGGCTGATGAGCGCCGCACCGCCCGGGCGGCGAGGCGAGCTGATCGGGCGCGCGATGGGCGCGGCCGTCGTCGGCGAGCTGCTCGGCCCGGTGCTCGGCGTCGCCGCCGGAGTGCTCGGGCGCGCGAGCGTCTTCACAGCGCTCGCAGGGCTCGCGGTCGTGCTCGCGGTGCTGACCGTCCAGATCGATGCCGAGTCGAGCGTCGAGTCCGTCGAGGTGAGCTTGAGAACCGGGCTGAGGGCGCGTCAGTTCACGAACGGCCTGGTGCTGCTCGCGGTCGCCTCGATGCTGTTCGGAGTGCTCTCCGTGCTCGCGCCGCTGCATCTCGCCGCCGCCGGCTGGGGCGCCGGCGCGATCGGCGCGGTCTGGCTGATCGGCGCCGCCTTCGAGGCCACCGAGTCGCCGTTCATCGGGCGGCTGAGCGACAGGCACGGAGCGATCGCGCCCGCGCGCCTCGCGCTGCTCGCGAGCATCCCGGTCTCGCTCGCGCTCGCGCTCGGCGCGAGCCCGCTCCTCTACGCGCCGTTGGTCGTGCTCGCGGGGATGTCCTACGGGGCCCTGTTCACGCCATCCTTTTCACTCGTCTCAGAAGGCGCCGAGAGCGCGGGGCTCGCTCAGGGCATGGCCTTCGGCCTGATGAACGCCGCCTGGGCGACCGGCGCGATGATCGGCCCCGCGGCGGCCGGCGCGATCGCGGGCGCAACCGGCGACGCGATCCCGTTCGTGCTCGCCGCCGCCGGCTGCGTGGCTGCGCTCGTGTTCCTGCGCCCCGCGATCAGCGGCGTCCTCGCGCGCATCTCGAACGCCCGCCTGAGCGCCCGCCGGCCCTATCCGCTACGGCGCCGGCGTGGCGCCGACCGCGGCGCCGGCCGTGCTGCGCGGGTCGATCAGGATCTTGCGTGGCTGCTCGGGGCTGCCGAGCGCCGCGAACGCGGCTGCTCGACGCCGTCGAGGCCGACCGTGCCGGTGATCAGCGGGCCGCGGGTCGACCTTGCCCTCGGCGAGCATGTGCAGCGTGTCGCGGAACTCGAGCGGCGTGTAGCCGATCACGAAGCGCAGGTCGATTTCCTTGTTGATCGCCATCGCCGGGGTGAACTGATCGACGCCCACGCAGACGCCGACGACGACCACGCGCGAGAACAGCGGCGCCCCGTCGATTACGCTGTCGATCACGCCCGGCATCCCGACGCACTCGAAGATCACCGGGTGCTTCGGCGCGGCGCCGAGCGCTTCGCGAGCCGCCACGTGTGCCACCACGCGAGCGGCAGCCGGCCGAGTTTCTCGCGCGTGCCGACCGCGAGCTCGAGCGCCGCGGGGATGTCCGGCACCTGTCCGCGCCGCGTGACGGCGCTGAACGGCGACTCCGTCGCGGGGTCGAGGACGACGTCCGCGCCGCACGCGCCCGCCAGCGCGCGGCGGGCGGGCGAGTAGTCGCTGGCGACGACCGTGCGCACACCCTTTGCCTTCAGCAGCAGGATCACGGCAAGCCCGATCGGGCCGCAGCCGACGACGACCGCGACCGTGCGCTTGCCGACCTCGCCGCGGCGCACGGCGTGCCAGGCGACCGCCATCGGCTCGGTCAGCGCCGCGACATCGGCTCCAGCCCGTTCGGCACCGGCATCATCAGCGACTCCTCGACGAGCAGCTGCTCGGCATAGGCGCCCGGTGCATCCGCGGACAGGCCGACGAGATCGACGCCGCCACTCCCGCGCAGCAGCGGCAGCGCGACGACGCGCGTGCCCGCCGGCAGCTGCTCGCGGCAGCCGGGGCCGTGCTCGGCGACCTCGCCGCAGAACTCGTGACCGAAGACGATCTCCTGCTCTGAGCGGGCGAAGCGCTGATAGCCGGCGCGCACGGCCAGCTCGGCCCAGCGTCGACGCCGTGACGGGCGTGCAGGTCAGAGCCGCAGATCCCGCAGCGGAGCACCTCGATGCGAACCTGTCCCCGTCGCGGCTCGGGCTCGGGACGCTCGCGCACGGCGAGCTCCGCGTCGTGGCAGACGACCGCCCTCACCGTTGCCGCGCCCCGCGAGCTCCCGCCATCGGCACATTCTCGCACCGCGCGGGCAAACGCGTTGACTTCGCCGCACCCGCCGCGCGAGTATTGCCGCGTGAGCGCGCCGCGCACCCCGATCTATCTGACTGACAGCGAGGGCGCACCCGACGACGAGTTCGAAGCGGGCGAGCTCAGGCACCTCGTCCCCGGCAACCGCGGCCGCCTGCTCGATCCCCGCCGCACGCCCGTACTGGTCGCCGAGATCCACGCCGCGCAGGGGCTCTTCGAGGTCGAGATACTCGACTTCGAGGACCGTGGCGCATGCTGGCTCGTGCCATTCGAGGAGGCCGGCCGGTATCAATTCGAGCGCGGCTCGCAGGCCGCCGGCGCCGCGCTCCTCGCCGACTACGAGCGGGCGGTGCGCAGATTCGATCGTGAGCTGCTGATCGCCGCGCCCCGGCCGCGCGCGACGCGACGCTCGCGCGGCTCGCGTCCGCGCGCGGCGCCGCCGCGCGCTGGCTCGATGCCCATGGCCTCGTGCGCGTAGAGTTGGCGGGGCCGATCGAGTCGCGCACGGGCGACCCGGAGTGCTCGCGCCTGCTCGCCGCGTATCTCGCCGAGCGCGAGCTCGCTGAGATCGACGACGCGTTCGCGCGCGCGTTCGTGAGCAATCCGCGCTCAGGCGAGCTCGTCAAGGGCCACGCGGTCGTCCTCGCCGAGCTCGGCCTGTGCAGCTATGCCGGCAAGGTGATCCGCGGCGATGATGTCTTCAGCGGCGCGTGGAGCAGAGACCGCCGCGGCGAGCACCTGATCGCACGGCTGGCGTTCACGTCCGCGCTCTGGGCCCGTGCCGTGCCGGGCAAGCTCCCGCTCTACCGCGCGCTCGCCTCCGACTCTCAGCTCGAGCTGCGCGCCCCCGGCTCGTTCGTCTCCGCGACGTTCTCGGAGGGGGTCGCGCTCGCGCATTTTCACGGCGGGCCGAGCACGCGCGCGGCGTCGATCATGCGCCAGCTCACACCCGCCGAGCGGCTGCTGATGACGTTCCTCGAGACGCCCGCGATGAGCCGGCAGTTCAAGGAGGCCGAGGCGGTGCTGATCGGCGATCCGCTGAATCGCTGCTTCTAGCCCGCGCGTCAGCGCGCGGGGACGTCCGCAGCGCTGCGAGTCTTGAATTCGCTCGCGCGCGACGGCTGCACGGGCTGCTCGATCAGATCGCAGAACGCGCGTGCGACGGCCGGATCGAAGTGCGAGCCGGCGCAGCGGCGCACCTCGGCGAGCGCGTCGGCGACGCTGATCGCGTCGCTGTAGGGCCGCTGTTTGGTCATCGCGCCGAACGCGTCGCAGACCGCGATGATGCTCGCGCCGATCGGGATCTGCTCGCCCGTGAGGCCGTCCGGATAGCCGCTGCCGTCGAAGCGCTCGTGGTGGCAGCGCACGAGCTTGGCCGTATGCGTCAGCGACGGCGCCGCCGTCACGATCCGCTCGCCGATCTCTGCGTGGCGACGCATGAAGTCCCACTCCTCCGCGTCCAGCGGGCCGGGCTTCTCGAGGATCGCTTCCGGGATCGCGACCTTGCCGATGTCGTGCAGCTCCGCCGCCAGCGCGACCCGTTTGACCTCCGCCTCGGGGAGCCCGAGACGGCTCGCGAGCATGCCCGCGAGCCGCGCCACCTCGGTGATGTGCTCGTGCACGCCCGGGTTGCGCTCGCTCAGCACCTGCATCAGCACGTCGGTGCTCTGACGCCCCGCTGAGACTCTGCCCGCCTTCAGCTCGTACATGCGCCGATCGGCGAGGCGCAGCGCCTGTGATCCGCTGCTCGCCTCGCCGGGCAGATGCGCGACGCCGTAGGACGAGTCGATCGTGAACGCCTCGCCTTTCTCGCTCAGCGCGCTCGCCGCCCGGCGCGCGATCGCCGCGCCGCGCGTCGGGTCGGCGCTGGAGAGCACGCAGAACTCATCGCCGCCCATGCGGTAAGGGGTCGCCGATCCCTCGAGCGCGCGCCGCAGGCGATCGCCGACACGGATCAGCAGCGCATCGCCGGCCGGATGCCCGAACGTGTCGTTGTAGTGCTTGAAGCCGTTGAGGTCGTACAGCGCGAGCATCAGCGGGTGCTCCTCGCTCGAGCGCGCGATCCGCTCGTCGAGGTCGTTCATCAGCGCGCGCCGGTTCGGCAGCCCGGTCAGCGCGTCGGTGTTCGCCTCGTTGCGGCTCGCCTCGAGCAGTTCCTCGTTCTCGGCGGCGAGGCGGCGGAGGCTGTCGTTGGCCGAGCGCATCTGGCCGCGAACGTCCTCGTTCAGACGCCACGCGCTGAGCGCCGCGACGCCCGAGGCCGCGACGAAGCCCGCGTGAATCGACGCCCACAGCCACGGGTGCTCCCATTCCTGCGGGCGGTCGAACACCGCGCGTGGGTCGATCGTGCCGAGCACGCCGTGGTGGATCAGCACGAACGCGACCGCGAGCAGGAACGGCATCCAGTCCTCGTACAGCGTCAGCACGACGATCAGCACGAAGAAGTAAAAGTGCATCTCGATCAGGCCGTCCGCCTCGGCGATCAGCAGCGCCGCCGCGCTCATCAGCCCAAGCGACGCGAACGCGGTGCGCAGTTTGCGCGACAGCCGCGTGCTCGCGCCGAGCACCGCGAGCACCGCGAGCGCGGCGCCGCTGTCGAAGTCGTGGACGAGGCTCGAATGCCCCGCGATCAGCCCGTACAGCGGCACCGCGGCGACGTTCAGCCACAGCAGCGCCATGATCCCCGCATGGCGGCGGCGCCACTCGGCGACCGGCAGCGAGCCTCCCCGGGGAAGACGGTTGCGCAGCCGCGAGAGCGCATTCGGGCCCCCGATCGCGACCGTCACCTGCTCAGACGGCATGCGAGCTTCATCGGCCTCAGCCAGAGCCGGCTTGAGGCGGGC
Organism: uncultured Solirubrobacteraceae bacterium; assembly: GCA_963827105.1. Classification (GTDB taxonomy): domain Bacteria; phylum Actinomycetota; class Thermoleophilia; order Solirubrobacterales; family Solirubrobacteraceae; genus Palsa-744. The sequence continues at coordinate 93,721 of CAWHAB010000006.1, forward strand.
AAGCACGCGCCGTCAAGTTCGCGCGGACGGCGCCCGATAGATGTTGATGGGCTCGAGCCTGTCCTCGCCGTGCGCCCGCGACCTGCGCGAGGAGCAGCCGCGCCCGCGCAGCGAGCTGCTCGCCGCCGAGACCGCGACGCTGCTGATCGGCGCGCTGTCGATCCTCACCGGCCTCGTCCACATCGGCATCGCCGCCGGCGATGTCAGCCAGTCCTCCGCCTACACGCCGCTGGTCGCGATGATCGCCGCGTTTCAGCTCGGCTGGGCGGCGCTCGTGATCGCGCGTCCCTCGCGCGGCGCGCTGCTCTGCGGCGCGCTCGTAAACGCCGCGCTGATCTTGCTGTGGATCGTCTCGCGCAGCGCCGGCCTGCCGATCGGGCCGCAGCCGTGGGTCGCAGAGCCGCTCGGCAGCGCCGACGCGATCGCCGCCGCCGCCGAGGCGGTGATCATGCTCGCGGCGAGCTGCCTGCTGCTCGCCCGGCGCTCGCACGCCGCGCGGAGCGCGATCCCGCGGCTCACGCCGCTGCTGCTCACCGTGATGTTCATCAGCGTCCTCTACGGCCTCGGCAGCGGCGCGCATGTCGGCGGCGGCTCGGTCTGGCTGTGCTGCTAGACGCCGCCGTCGAGGAGCTCGAGCGCCCCGCCCTGCGTCCGCAGCGCCGGCTGCGGACGCGCGAGCTCGCCGCTCTGCTCGCGCTCGTCGCACTCGCCGGCCTCGGCGCCGCGCTGCTCGTCTCCGCGGGCTCGCCGCAGCTCGCGCTCACCGGCAACGTCACCGCCTCGCAGACGTCGCGATTCGCCGGTGAGACGCTGTCGCCGCCGCGGCCCGCGCCGCCGCTGCAGCTGCGCAACTACCGCGGCGAAGCGGTCAACCTCGCGCACTACCGCGGCAGGGCCGTGTTCGTCACCTTCCTGTACACCAACTGCACCGACGTCTGCCCGATCATCGCCGCCAACCTGCGCGTCGCGCAGTCGCTGATGGGCGCCGCGGCCGCCGCGCGGACGCAGCTGATCGCCGTGTCGGTCGACCCGCGCGGCGACACGCCTCGAGCGGTCGGCGCGTTTCTCGCTCGCCACCGGCTGACCGGCCGCATGCAGTACCTGATCGGCTCCGCCGGCGAACTCGCGCGCGTCTGGCGGGCATGGAGCGTCGGCAGCGAACGCGAGGCCGGGCAGCCGCAGCTGATCAACCACAGCGGGCTCGTCTACGGCGTCAGCGCGAGCGGCCGACTGATGAGCGTCTATCCCGCCAACTTCCGCCCGGCGGCTGTCGCCGCCGACGCGCCGAGGCTCGCTCAGCTCTGAGCCGGCTCGCCCGGCCGCTCGCACCGCAGCGCGGGACTACTGCGCTCCATCCTGCCGGGCCGCGCGCAGCAACGGGCGCAGATCCTCGATCCGCTCGAACGTCCACCAGATGTAGCCGCGCGTGCCGTTCTCCCGGAGCGGATGGAGGTCCGTGAGCTCCGGGTCGGCGAGGAACGCGTCGAACGCCGCGCGATCGCGCCACTCGACCAGCACGAGCGCCTGGCGCGGCGTCTCCGGCCCCACCTCCGCGGGATGCGCCGCGTGCAGGCCGAGCGCGATCACGCTGCCGCCGTGCGCCGCGACCGCGTCGCGCGAGCGGCGCGAGTACGCAAGGTAGTCCTCGTTGTCGCGCGCGACGTCGAACAGGTTCAGTGCGTACAACGACATCCACGCGGATCCTAGCCAGCTGCGCATCGCGGGATCACCCCGGTCGCGCAACGCCCGCGCCAGCGGCGGCGCCGCGAGAGCGCGCGCAGGCGCAGGATAGAATCGCCACGCATGGCCGCGGTGCGCGACAGGCCCCGCCGCAGCAGGCTCATGGACGGCGCCAGGCGCTTCGCGCGCGCAATCCAGGAGGACGACGACGCGCTCCAGCAGGGGCTGCTGCGGCTCAGTCGCTCGCACCGCATCCTCGCGCCGCTCGCGTTCACCGTCGGCGCCTTCGCGCTGCTGTTCGAAGGGCTCAAGGTGCTGCTCGGCAACTGGCGGCTGATGCTGATCCAGATCCTCCCCGCCGTGTGGATCTGGGTGGCGATGCTCGACCTCAAGCTGCACGTCCTGCACGGCAGGTCGTTCCACCAGATCCGCGGCGCCGTGCTGATCCCGATCTTCATCGTGATCATCGCGATCACGATCGGGAGCTTCTTCCTGAACGCCGTGTTCGCGTACGCGATCGCCGGGCCGCGGCCGCCGCAGATCCGCCCCGCCCTCGCCACCGCTCGCACGCGCCTGGCGACGATCATCACGACCGGAGCGATCGTCGGCGCGCTGCTCGCGGTCGCGACGACGATCGCCCCGCGCTGGGGCAAACCGTGGTTCGCGCTCACACTCGGGATCGTCGTCGGCGCGATGATGGTGATCTATGTCGCCGTCCCGGCGCGCCTGATCGGCGCCACGCCGACGCAGTCGCGGCGGGATAAGCTGACCGCCTCGGCGCTCAGCGGCGCGCTCGGCGCAACCGTCTGCACGCCGCCGTACCTGCTCGGTCGCATCGGCCTGCTGATGCTCGGCACGCGCTACCTGCTGATCCCGGGGATCCTCGTGTTCGCGCTCGGCGTGACGCTGCAGGCGGGCGCGACCGGCGCCGTGCGCGCGGTCAAGATGAGCACCCGCCTGACCGCCGGCGCCGAACCCGAGCCGCCCGCAGCGCAGGCCCGCGCCGCGCCGTGAATGCGCCGGCGAGGCGCGCGGCGCGGAATACTCGTCTCGATGCTACGGACGCCTGATCTCGCCGGCCGCGCGCTGGATGATCGCTATGAGCTGCACGCGGCGATCGGCGAGGGCGCGTTCGGGCGCGTCTATGAAGGCCGCGACCGGCGCCTCGCGCGCGCGGTCGCGGTCAAGGTGATCAAGCCCTGGTGGGCCGAGGACAGCGAGTGGGTCGAGCGCTTCGAGCGCGAGGCGCAGCTGCTGGCGCGCGTCAACGACCCCGGGATCGTGCAGATCTTCGACATCGGCCACGCCGAGGAGGGTCCCTACTACGTCGCCGAGCTGGTATCCGGCGAGAGCCTCGCCGCGCGGCTCGAGCGCGGCCCGCTCGACCCGGCCGAGGCGCGCACGATCGCCGAGCAGCTGTGCCGCGCGCTCGGCAGCGCGCACGCGCAGGGAGTCCTGCACTGCGACGTCAAGCCCGCGAACGTGATGCTCACCGGCGACGGGCAGGTCAAGGTCGGCGACTTCGGCGTCGCGCGGCTCGCCGGCGGCACCTCGCAGGCGCTCACCGCGACCGTCGCCGGCACCCCGCGCTACATGTCCCCCGAGCAGGCTCGGGGACGCGCGACGACAGCCGCAACCGACGTCTACAGCGCCGGCGTCGTGCTCTATGAGATGCTCGCCGGCAAGCCGCCGTTCGAGCACGGCTCGCCCGTCGATCTCGGCCTTCGCCACATCCAGGAGCCGCCGCCCGCGCTGCCCGCGGAGACGCCACGCGAGCTGTCCGCGATCGTCGCGCGGGCGCTCGCCAAGGACCCCGCCGAGCGCTACAGCGACGGCGCGGAGATGGCCGGCGCCCTGCACGCCGCCGAGCTCCCCCGGCGCGACGCGCAGAGCGCCGCGCCCGCGGCCGCGACGCCCCGGGCGCAGCAGCAGCCGGATGCGGCCGCGACCGCCGTGCTCGGCGCGGACGCCACGATCGACCTCGCCGGCGCGGGCGCCGCGGCGTCGGCGACGAGGGTGCTCGGCGCCGCCGCCCCGCCCGGGCGCGCGCCGCGATCCGGCCCCGCGGGCGCCGCCGCGCCGCCCTCCTCGCCACCGCCTGCTCGGCACGCCGGCGCGACACACAGCCCACGCCGGCGGCGGCGGATCGCTGTCGCCGCGGCGCTGCTCGTGCTCGCCGCAGGCGCGCTCGCGATCTTCATCGGCACGCGCAGCGGCGCGATCACGACCGTCCCCGAACTGCGCGGCCTGCCCGCCGGCGGCGTCAGCGCGCGTGCCGAGCGCGAGCACGTCGATCCGGTGTTCGCCAGGCACTACTCCGAATCGCCCGCCGGCCTCGCGATCGCACAGAGCCCGGCCGCCGGCACGCGCGTCGAACGCGGCTCGCGCGTGCGCGTGATCTTCAGCGCCGGGCCGCCGCCGGTGAGCGTGCCGGGCGTCGTCGGAGCGCAGTCCGCCGCGGCCGAGAGCACGATCGCAAACGCCGGGCTGCGCTACAGCGTCAACCTCGTCGCCGCGCCCGGGTCAACCCCGGGCGCCGTGCTGGCGCAGTCCCCGCGCGCCGCCGCGTCCGCGCCGCGCGGGTCTACCATCGCGCTCGACATCGTCGAGGCGCCGCGCTGGCGGCCGTTGACGAGCTTCGCGGGCGTCGACGACGGCCACTCGGTCGCATTCCGGATCCGCGGCGAAGAGTGGCGCGTCAGATACAACATGGCCTACGAAGGCACCTGCCTGCTGATCATCACCTGCCTCGGGCCGAGCGCCCAGGTGCGCAACCTGCAGAGCAACGCGACGTTCGGCGGCTTCGAACTGAACGAAGGCAGCTCACAGACGCACGTGTTCAAGAGCGGTCCCGGGCTCTACCGCGTCGAAGTCGCCGCCGGCCATGACGCCGCGCAGTGGTCGATCAGCGTCGAAGACCATTACTAGCGTCGGGCCCGCGAGCGCTCCCGCACCGCTTTCCGAGGTGCAGAGCGGCCGGTATCCTTGGCCGATGAGCCGGGATCTGGAGGGGGTCACGCTCGGGTCGCAGCGTGGGCTGCGCGGTGCTCCCCGGGCGTCCGCGCGGCGAATGCTGCTCGCTGCGGTGGCGGCCACGGCGCTTGCCCTCGCCGCAGGGCCCGCGGTCGCCGCCGCAAGCGTCACGATCGGTCCCACGGAGATCCTCGTCAGCGGCACAGGCGCCGGTGCGGTGATCACGCGCGCGCCGTTTCAGATCGCCTTCACGAATGCCGAAGGACACACCGTGCTCTCCGAGGTCGCGCCCGTGGACGCCCCTTTCACGCTGCCCGCCGGCCTGCCGCAGTCGCCGAGCGGGCCGACGACACCCGCCCTGTACGCGCCGCTGTCGTTCCTCGTCGGCGCCGATCAGCCGCTCACCGACAGCGGCGGCGAGCTCGGCGGCGACCTGCTCGAAGACCAGGAAACTGGCACTGAGTACTCCGCGCGCGAAGTCCTCAGCGCGACACCCGCCGGCGAAGGCGTCGAGCTGGCCCTCGCCACCGATGACCCGTCCGGCCGCGAGCTGCAGGTGACGATCGCACCCGACGGCGGCGGCGCGATCCGCGTCTCCGCCGTCCCCAGCGAACCCGCCGGCGTGGCCGCGATGGCCGACTCCTTCAGCTCCTCCGCGGCGGAGGCGTTCCACGGCTTCGGCGGTCGGCACAACGCCCTCGACCAGCACGGGGAGAGCTTCTACAACTGGGTCGAGCAGGAGAACTTCGGGAGCGGCGCGCAGGAACGCGCGGGCGAAACAGAACTCGTGCCGGACGGGCCGCAGGCGGCGTACTACGTGCAGTCGTCGTTCCTCTCAAACGAAGGCTACGGCTTCCTGCTCGACCAGGACGAGCTCTCCGACTGGCGTCTGGATGACGCCGAACAGCCGGACGCGTGGCGTGCGGGCGTCGCCGCGGCGCAGATCAGCTACGTCGTCGCGCCCGGCAGCATGGCCGCGGCCGCCGCCACGCTCACGTCGCTGAGCGGGCGCCAGCGGGTTCCGCCCGCGTGGGCGCTCGGGCCGATGTTCGACCGCGAGACCGAACTCGGCGTGACCCCCGCGCTCTACGAACAGCAGGTCGAAAGCGACCTGCACGAAATCGTCGCGCGCCGTCTGCCCGTCAGCGCCTACCGGATCGAGGGCTGGGGGTTTCTGCCGAGGCCGTTCCTCGAAAGCGTGATCGCGCGGCTGCGCGCACTCGGCATCCGCCCGCTGCTGTATTTCCGCCCGTTCGTCGGCGAGGACACGACCGGCACCGAACGCAGCGGCGAATACGCGACCGCGATCGCCGACGGCTATGTGACGCGGACCGCGGGCGGACAGCCGTACATCTTCTCCGACGACTTCAACGCGAGCGGCGCCCTGATCGACTTCACCAATCCCGCCGCCGTCGGCTGGTGGCGCGAACGGATCGACGCGGCGCTCGAACTCGGAGCCGAAGGCTTCATGCTCGACTTCGGCGAGCAGGTGCAGCCGGACATGCATTTCAGCGACGGCGCGACCGGCGCGGCGATGCACAACGCCTACCCGATCCTCGTCCAGCGCGTGACGCGCGAAGCGCTCGAAGCCTACGAAGCGCTGCATCCCGGTCGCGCGATCGTGTTCTACACGCGTAGCGGCTACAGCGGCACGCCCGGCTCGGCCGCGTATGAGAACTTCAACTTCGCCGGCGATGAGACGACCAACTGGAGTGAGGCCTCCGGGCTCGCGTCGCTGACGCGCGACATGCTCAACCGCGCGGTCGGCGGCGCATACGGCTACAGCACCGACATCGGCGGCTACTACGACCTCGGCCCCGGACGGCAGGTGACGAGCAGGGAACTGTTCATCCGCTGGGCCGAGTGGGCGGCGCTGTCGCCGCTGTTCCGCCTCCACGGCGCGCTCTCCGTCGAGCACACGCCGTGGTCGAAGCAGATCCACGCGGTCGGCATCTACCGGGAACTCTCGCGTCTGCACGTGAGCGCCGAGCCGCTGATCTCGGCGCTGTGGAAGCAGGCCGATGAAACCGGGATGCCCGTCACGCGGCCGCTGTATCTCGCCTACCCCGATGACCCTCAGGCCGCGAGCGCCGATCAGGAGTGGCTGCTCGGCCCCGACGTGCTGGTCGCGCCCGTCGTCGAAAAGGGCGCGAGCTCACGCAGCGTGTACTTCCCCAGCGGCTGCTGGCGCGACCCGGAAAGCGGTCAGGAAATCGTCGGCCCCGGCTATCAGGGCGTCGCCGCCGGACTGCGCCAGCTGCCGTTCTTCTTCGCCTGCGCCACCGAGCCGTTCAAGCCGAGCGGCCGATTCCGGCGCGCGCTGCGCTAGCGGCGTTGTGCCTGCGTTGCGCGATTGCCCGCGCCGGGCGCGGGTATTACAATTCAACAGAGCCGAACGGAGCGCCGGCGGCCGGGCTGGGAGTGCTGCATGGAGCAGACCCGAGCTGCCGGCGGCCCGCGGCGCCCCCGGCCCAGCCAGATGACACCTCGAATCTCGCCCCCGTCCTCGCACGGAAACCTGGGCGCCCCCCGCGCCGGCAGTCGCGACGGCGGGCTCGAGGACTCTCACGCGCGCGCGCTCGAGGCGCTGCGCGGCATGTTTCACACCGCGGTCGCGCTCGAGATGCCGTGCGAGCTCGCCGACGTGCCGACCGGCGAGCAGAACAACCGCGACTGCTTTCGCGCGCACTTCCCCGTGCTCGATCAGTCGCTCGAGCGTTGGAACGCGGCCGTCGCCGAGGCGCAGGCCGCGCCGCAGGCGCTGTGGCTCCAGTTCACGAGCTCGGCGCGCGATCACGGCATCACCGAACCGCCGTTCATGGTCGGCGTGCTGATCGACCAGCTCGCCACCGCGACCGCGGAGCGCTCGCGGCACTGGGAGCTCGATGCGCCGCTGGACCCGCTGCTCGAGCACTTCAACGATCGCGTCGACGGCGAGCAGTACGTGAGCGTGTACGTGATGGGGCGCCGCGTCGCGATGCTGCCCGGCGGCGACGGGCCCGACGTGCAGCGGCGCGTCGAGGCCACCGACAGGCTGATCGAAGCGCTGTTCGAAGAGGCTCGCGGATGCGAGCAGGCATTGCGGATCGCCGACACGCACGATCTGCTGCTAGCGCTCAAGCAGCGCCTGCTCGAGGAGCTCGACGGCCGCCAGGCGAGCTCCGCGATCGGCTTCGCCGCCGCCTGCCCGCGCTGTCGCGCACGGAGCTCGGGCGAGTCCTCCGACTGAGCGCGCGCTCAGGCCTCCGCGGACGGGCGGCCCGGCAGCCGCACGACACCGATGAAGAAATCATCGATCTGCTGGACGATCTGCTTGAAGCGCTCGAAGTCAAGCGGCTTGGTGATGAACGCGTTGGCGTGCTGCTGGTAGGCGCGCACGACGTCCTCCTCGGTCTGCGAGGTGGTCAGCACGACGACCGGGATCGCCGCCAGCTGCGGGTCGCCCTTGAGCTCGGCGAGCACCTCGCTGCCGCTCTTGCGCGGCAGGTTGAGGTCGAGGATCACGAGCTCGGGGCGCTCGCTGGCCGCGTACTCGCCTTCGCCGCGGATGTATTCCATCGCCATCACGCCGTCGTTGACGACCGACAGCCGGTTCGCGACCTTGTGCTCCGCGAGCGCCTCGCGCACGAGCAGCACGTCGCCGGGGTCATCCTCGACGAGCAGGATCGAGGGCAGCGTCGCGTCCATCAAAGCGCGTCGGTGCCCGTCGGCAGGGTCAGCTGGAAGCAGGCGCCGCCCGCGTACGTGGGATCGAGCCAGATGCGCCCATGGTGGTACTCGACGATCTTGCGGCACAGCGCAAGGCCGATCCCGGTCCCGCCGTAGGCCTCGCGCGCGTGCAGTCGCTGAAAGATCTGGAAGATGCGCTCAGCGTACTCACCGTCGATGCCGATGCCGTTGTCCGCGAATGACAGCTGCCACTCGCCCTCGTGCTCGCGTGCGCTCACTCGGATCACCGGGGGCTCGGCGCCGCGGAACTTGATCGCGTTCCCGATCAGGTTCTGAAACACCGAGACGAGCAGCGCGCGGTCGCCGACGACCTCCGGCAGCGGCTCGATCAGCACCTCCGCGCCCGTCTGCTCGATCTCCGCGCCGAGCGAGCTGCGCGCCGCCGCCGCGACATCGTCGAGCGCGATCCGCTCGTGCGGTTGATCGCCGCGACCGACGCGCGAGAGTGCAAGCAGCGCGTTGATCAGCACCTGCATGCGCTGCGCGCCGTCGACCGCGAAGTCGATGTACTGGTCGGCGCGATCGTCGAGCTGGCCGTGGTAGCGCGAGCGCAGCGCCTGGCAGAAGCTCGCGACCTTGCGCAGCGGCTCCTGCAGGTCGTGCGAGGCGACGTATGCGAACTGCTCGAGCTCGGCGTTCGAGCGGCTGAGATCCTCCGACTGGCGCGCGAGCTGGATGTTCGCCGCGCGCAGCTGCGAGAGCTCCTGGACGATGCGTTCGCGCATCGCGTCGATCTCGATCCCCAGATCGGTGATCTCCCGCGGGCCCTGCGCGACCGCGATCGGCGTCGTGAACTCGCCACCCGCGACGCGCCCCGCTTCGGCGCCGAGCCGCGCGAGCGGCTGCGTGACCATCCGGCGCAGGAACAGCCCCGCGAGCAGCAGGCTGCCGAGGATCAGCGCACCGGCGACGATCAGCGTCAGCTCGAGCAGGTCCGCGGCGTGGTTGAGCTGGGCTCGCGTCGTCTGGTCCTGGGCGCTGAGGCCCGCCTGGAGCCGCGCGAGCAAGCTGCCGGATCTGGTCGAACAGCGCCTTGCCGCGCGACGCTCGCGGTCAACGGGATCGGCCGCCTGGCCGCGGCCAGCCTGAGCGTCGGATTGACATAGCGCTGCCGCCACGCGTCGGCGTGCGCGCGCACCGCCTCGACCTCCGCGGCGATCCGCGCGCCGGTCGCGTGCTCGCGCGCGTGCAGTTCCTCGATACGCGCTCGACTCCGCGTGCAACCCATCCAGATACGGCACCAGGAAGCTCGCGCTCGGGGCTGATCACGAAGCCGCGCACGCCGGTCTCCTCGTTGACGAGCGCGTTTTCGAGCGTGATCGAGCTGCGCAGCGACGGGCCCACCTGTTCGAGCAGGAACGCGCGGCGTCGCTGAGGTGCGCGTTCGCGATCAGCGCGATCCCGATCCCGACCGGCAGCGAGCGCGAGCAGCACGCCGATCGTCAGCGCCACCGATGTGCCGACCGGCAGCTCGCTGATTCGCCCGTAGACGCCGCCGCTGCGCGCCTGCGGCGCGAGCTCACGCGCCGGTGCCGGCGCCGGCGAGGACCATCGCAACGTCGTCGCTGAGCGCTTTGCCGTTGAGCTCATGCGCCTCTGCGACCAGCGCCTCGAGCAGCGCGTCGGGCCGCTCGCGCCAGGCCGGGTGCGCTGCGATGTAGCCGCGCGATCAGGCCATGCAGACCCTCCTCGCCGAGGCGCTCGACGCCCTCGCCGGTGCGGCCCTCGATGATCCCGTCGGTGAACAGCAGCAGCGCCCATCGCGGCGGCAGCGCAAAGGACTCGCTCTGCCAGCCGCCCAGGCGCAGGCCGATCGGCGGCCCGCCGTAGGTGTCGCTCAGGCGCACGACCGCATCACCGTCGATCAGCACCGGCGGCGGATGGCCGGCGAGGATCATCCGCGCGCGATCGCGCGCGGGAGTGATCTCGAGCGTGCACAGCGTCGTGAACAGGTTGGGGATCTGGCGTTCGTGCTCGAACACGTTCTGAAGCGTCTCCAGGATCAGCTCCGGGCTCTCCTCGGCGAGCGCGAGCGCGCGCCACGCGCTGCGCAGCGAGACCCCGATCGCCGCTTCGTCGGCGCCGTGGCCGCAAACGTCTCCGACGAGCAGGCGCAGACCGCCGTCGGATGTCTCGACCGCGTCGTAGAAGTCGCCGCCGAGCAGCGCGCGGCTGCGACCGGCGCGCGAGCACGACGCGACCCACGCCGAGCTGCTCGTGATCATCGGCCGCGGCGCCAGCCCGCGTTCCAGACGCGTCACTTCCTGGGCCTGTGCCTGCGCGAGCAGCAGCTCGCGCTCGGCCGCATCGGCATGGCGGCGACTGATCGCGTAGCGGATCGAGCGCGACAGCGTGCCGGCGTCGACCTTGCCCTTGACGAGGTAGTCCTGCGCGCCGGCTTCCATCGCCGCGATTCCCGCCGCCTCGTCGTCGAGGCCGGTCAGCACGATCAGCGGGATCGACGGGTGCCGCGCGCGGATCCCCGCGACCGCGTCGAGCCCCGCGGCGTCCGGCAGCTGCAGGTCGAGCAGTACGCAGTCGACGCGCTCCGCCGCCGCGGCGATCGCCTCGACGAGCGTGTGGCTGCGCGAGATCCGCGCCCGCGGCAGGCCGTCGCCGAGCTGGTCCTCGACCAGCAGCGCGTCGCCGTCATCGTCCTCGACGAGCAGCAGCGTGATCGCGCCACGCGCTATCCGCGGGCGATCGACGAGCAGCTGATCATCGCCGGGCAGCGGCGCGGCGCGATCGAGACGGTCTTCGGCGCCCGCGTCAGCGAGCTCGCGAGTGTCCTCCTCCGGTATCACCACCCCAATGCTGACACGCCGGCCGATCGCTGCCGGTCTCGCCCGCCGCGCGGGGCACGCGCGCGCTCAGCCGACGGGCGCCGCCGACTCGTGCGCGCCGAGCTGCCGCGGCGACTGCGCTGCACCCGCAGCGCTCGGCGGGCCGCCCAGGAATCGCCAGATCGACAGCGGCGTCATCACCGTCAGGATCACCGCGCTCGAGGCGCACCACTCGCAGATCGCGTGGATCGAGTACAGCTCGCGGTAGCTCAGATACGCGCTGAACGCGAAGCAAACACAGGTGATCGCCATCGCCGCGAAGCGCGTGTTCTCCGTTTCGGGGCCGAGCAGCAGGGCGAGCAGCGAGACGTACGTGATCAGGCCGAGCAGCGCGACCGGGACGCCGAGCAGCAGCGAATAGGCCGACGTCTGCACCTTCTCGCAGCTACCGCCCGCGCTGCACACCGGTTTGATGCCCGCGTAGTGGACGTAGGTCAGATAGCCGGCGATGCCGAGCCCGATCAAGGTCAGCCCGCCCAACACTATCCGCAGCGTTCGTGCGCGCATTGCGATTCTCCCCTCCTCGCGCCTTCTAGTGCGCGAGTTGCTTTTCGATTTCCGCGTTGAACGGGCCCGCTTCGGTGAACGAGCTCGCTTCGAATCTGCTCGCCTTGCCGCCCGAGGGGCCGATCAGGAACCCCGGCGTGCCGCTGAGCTGTGCGGCGACCGCCGCCTGGGCGTCGCTCGAGAGCTCACCCGCGAGCGCCGGTTCCGCGCGGTCGGCGCTCCAGCGAGCGAGGTTCAGGCCGGGTACCTGCTCGGCGATCGCGCGAATGAAGCTCTCGGTGACATAGCCGCTGTCCTCTTCGCCCTGCTCGTGGTAGAAGGTCTCGATGAAGTTCCACAGCTTGTTCTGCCTGCCCGCCGGCAGCGCGGCGAGCTGCTGTGAGGAGAACACTTCCGCTTCGCGCGTGGCCGTCTCGAGCGAGTGGTATTCGACCTTCAACCGGCCCGTGCGCACCCACTTCCGGATCAGCGTCGGCAGCACCGAGACGGTGAACGCTTTGCAGAACGGGCACTCGAGGTCGCCGTAGTACTGGAGCGTGACCGGCGCGCTCGGCCGCCCGAGGACGTTGCCGTGCTGCGGGATGCCGCTCAGCAGCGCGGTGATCTTCGCGTCTTCCCTCGCCGCCACGGCCGACCGCGGGCGGATCGGCGCGGGAGTGCTCTTGCTGCTCGCGACCAGCACCACGACGATCCCGACGGCGACGAGCGTGAGCACGATCGCAAGCTGCGTGAGCCGCCTGCGCCGCGCCGCGCCCGCCGCCTGCGCCGCTTCGAGCTCGCGGCGCTCGCCGCGGGCCTGCTCGCGCCGCTGCTTGCGTGTCAGGCCGCCCTCGTCGCGATCGACCTTCGTGGAGCTCATGCGAGCGAGTCTCGAGCGTGTCAATCAAGCGCTCCCTAACTCCCGATCAACAGTTCATAAGTTTCCACTTACACGTTTGGCGCGGCGACGCGATGCCCCGCGAGCGGCGCCTGCAAGGCGCACGCGGGGTGGATCGGCGGCCGCGCGCCACGCCGCGACTGTCGAGGCGTCCATGCGCGGGCGACGACGCTCACGGGCGGCGCCCGCGCGGCCGACGCTCAGGGCAAGAGCTTCGATCAGTACCAGGGGGTCACTCAGATGAAGTCCGAATCGCCGCTGCTGCGCAGTCACACGATCGCCCGCCTGTGCGCCGCGCTGATCGCCGTGTGCGCGACCGCGCTCGCCGCCGCCCCGATCGCCGCGGCGTCGCCGCTGCGCGCGAGGTTTCGCGCGCAGCGCCTGTGCGCGAGCCCGCGGCGGGGAACGGCCGGGTGCCTTGCGATGCGGCTGGTGTCCGACTCGCTGACCGGCGCCGACCTGCACACCAATGCGGTGCGACAGGCCGAAGAAGTCCAGAGCGGTGCGACGCCGGTGATCAACAGCAAAGCGGTCGTGCCGGGAGGCCTGACGCCTCAGGACCTGCACAGCGCCTACTCGCTGCCGAGCGAAACACCGGCCTCGACGACGCAGACGATCGCGCTCGTCGACGCCTACAACGACCCGACCGCCGAAGCCGACCTCGGCATCTACGACAAAGCCTTCGGCCTGCCGGCGTGCACCAGCGCGAACGGCTGCTTCCGCAAGGTCAACCAGAACGGCAAAACCAGCCCGCTGCCGGCGACCTCAGGTGAATGGTCGACGGAGATCTCACTCGACGTGCAGATGGCGCACGCGATCTGCCAGAGCTGTCACATCCTGCTCGTCGAGGCGAGCAACGAACTGTGGGGCAGCCTCGGCACCGCCGTCAACACCGCTGTCGCCGCCGGCGCGACCGAGGTCAGCAACTCCTACGGCGGCGCCGAGTTCTCCGAATACGCGAGCCTCAGCAACACCTACTACCGCCACGCGGGCGTCGCGGTCACCGTCTCGACCGGTGACTGCGGCTACTACAACCAGGCCTGCGGCGGGACCGCCGCGGCGAACTTCCCCGCCGACTCGCCCGACGTCGTCGCGGTCGGCGGCACCTCGCTGAGCGGCTCGGGTGAATCCTGGAGCAGCACCGCCTGGGACCACGGCGGCAGCGGCTGCAGCCACGTGTTCTCGGCGCAGCTGTGGCAGACGACGATCGCGGACTTCTCCGCCACCGGCTGCTCGAGCGGACGCTCGGCCGCCGACGTGTCGGCGATCGGCGACCCCGACACCGGCGTCGATGTCTACGACGGCACACCCGCCGGCAAAGGCGACCCCACCGGCTGGGGCGTGTGGGGCGGAACCTCCGCGTCCTCGCCGATCATCGCCGGCGAGTTCGGGCTCGCGGGCGGCGCGCGCAAAGTCGAATTCCCCGCCGAGACGCTGTACTCCCACGCCGGTGAAGGCAGTGTCCTGTACGACGTCACCTCCGGCAGCAACGGCAGCTGCTCGGGCGCGACCGCGTGCAGGGCGGTCAGCGGCTATGACGGCCCGAGCGGCGTCGGCAGCCCGATCGGACTGGCCGCGTTCGCACCGGCCGGGAGCCCTGTCGATGAATCGCCGCCGAGCATCTCCGGCGTCGCCGAGCAGGCACAGACGCTGACCGCCGCGGCGGGCGAATGGAGCGCGAGCCCGACGAGCACGAGCTACCAGTGGGAGCTCTGCAACGCCTCCGGCGGCACCTGCTCGGCCGTCAGCGGCGCAACCGCGAAAACCTTCGTCGTGCCCGCAAGCGCCGTGCACCTGACGTTCCGCGTGGTCGTCAGCGCGGCCAACGCCGCCGGCTCGGGCACGCCGACGGCCTCCGCACCGACCGCCGCGATCGTCTCAGACGTGCCGACGATCACCGCGATCACGCCGGGCTCGGGATTGACCGGGAGCGCGGTCACGATCACCGGCAGCGCGCTCCTCGGCGCAACGCGCGTGAAGTTCGGAACGCTCAGCGCGAGCTTCACCGTGCTCTCCGCAAGCGCGATCGAAGCGACCGTCCCCAACGGCGCGAGCAGCGCGACGATCACCGTCACGACACCCGTCAAGTCCACGACGAGCTCGGCCAAGTTCACGCCGACGCTGTCGATGACGAGCGAGGCGCCCGGGCGCGCCGCGCCCGGCGCGAGCGTCACGCTGAAAGGCTACGGCTTCAACGCGAGCTCGGCCGTCAGCTTCGACGGCGTGCCCGCGACGGTCACCTCGGTATCGGCGACGACGCTCAAAGTGCTCGTGCCCGCAGGCACGAAAACGGGACTGATCACCGTCGTCAACAGCGCCGCCCCGGTCGGCAGCACCTCCAGCGCCGGCACGTTCACGGTCGCCTGACGCTCAGCCCGGCGCGACGCCGCGCGAGCGCCGAGACGAGCCCCCAGCCGCCCAGCGCCGCGCCCGCCGCGAGCGGCCCGAGCGCCGGGTAGGCGTAGCGGGCGTCGTAGCAGTTGCTCGCCACCGCGAGGCCCGCCGAGCAGATCGCCGTGAGCGTGAACAGGAGCGCCGCGCTGCGCATCCGCCCGGCGAGCAGCGGCGCACCGGCGAGCGCGCACAGCAGCAGCACGATCAGCAGCGGCCCGTCGACGCGGGTGTTGCGCTCATATGCCGACAGCGCACGCGCGCCGCTCGCCGAAACGTGGCCCGTGCTGTGGCGGTAGAAGCGCTCCAGCACCGGCTCGATCGCGCGCGTACCGGCCGCGCTCGAGAGTTCGGCGTCGAGCTCTGAAGGCGTATAGCCTTCGCCCGCGCGCGGGAAGATGTAGGAGCCGAGGCCGCCGGCGACCGCTGCCGCGTAGCTGAGCGGCTCGTGCTCGATCGCCGCGAGGTCGAACCGCTGCAGCAGCGCATCCGCCGCGGCGGGTGCCCGCGCCGGGCCGCCGTAGCGCACGACCGCGGGGGCCGCGGCCGCGTACTGATAGTAGTTCTGCGAGAAGCGCTCGCCCGGCGGCTGGGACGGGCAGAGAAAGCGCGTGCCCGGCGGGGGGGTGAAGCCGGAGCAGTCGACGAACGTCGCGACGCGCCCGTAGAGGTTCCACGCGCTCTGGCGCTCATAACCGACGTAGCCGGTGAAGTAGGCCTGCGCGCCGACGTAGATGAGCACCATCGCCAGCACCCCCGCCGCGGCGCTAGCCGCGCTCACAAGCCGCCGGCGGCGCCCGCCCGGCGCCGCGAACAGCAGCAGCAGGGGAACGAGCACAGCGCTCGAGATCGCGACGGTTCTGACCCAGAAGGAGATGCCGATCGCGACGCCCGCGAGCAGCGGCCAGCGCCAGGCCGGCGATTCGAGCGCGCGAACCGCCGCGTAGATGCCGAGCGCCTGCAGGAACGTGAACAGCGAGTCCGCCAGCAGCGCCTGCTCGAGCAGCAGGCCGATGCCCACGAAGAAGACTGTCGCCGCCGGAATCAGCCCGAGCCATGGCGGCGCGCCCGAGCGGCGCACCGACATGTACAGCAGCACACCGGTCGCGAGCCCGCTCGCGTGCTGCACGAGGATCATGAACGACAGCCGGTCGCTGAGGTGGCGGACGAGGCGCAGGAAGAACGGATAGCCGGCAGGGTGCTGCGCGTCGCGGAAGATGTTCAGCGCGGCCGCCGACAGGTACGCGTGCGAGTCGGGGAAGCCGAGCAGCGCCGGGCGGTAGCTGAGCGTGAACCAGGCGCGCAGCGCGATCGCCGCCGCGAGCAGGACGGCGAGCCCGACGAGCGCCGTCCGCGCATCGCGATCGAGCGCGCGCCCGCGGTGCGTGCGAGCACCCGTGCCGCGCGCCGCCTCAGACCAGGTCGCGCTTGACAAGACCGATGCTGTCCGCCTGCTCAGGCGACCGGCGGCGGCGTCCCGTCGGCGCTCGCTGCGAGCGCAGGGTCCCATTCGCAGACCGCGCACGAATGCCGGAACGCCGAGTGCGCGAACTCGAGCGCGAGCGCGTGCGGGTCCGGGCTCGTAAGCACGTCCTCCCAGGCGAGGATGTACTCGCCGAGCTCGCCGTCCCAGTGTGCCGCGGCCGGCGACAGCGACGCGTCGGCAAAGCCGTCCGGGGCGGGATGCGCATACGCATAGAACGCCGGCGTGTCGCGGCGGGCGTCGCCAGGCCACCAGCCGACGGCGACCTCCTGCGCGTCCATCGCGTTGCGCATGATGAAGTCATGCGAGGGCGGCGTCGCCGGCTCGCCCGAGAACAGGCTGACGGCGAGGTCGAACGAGCCCCACCAGGCGTTGACCGGCGTCGAGCGCCCGCGAAACGGAGCACGGAACGCGCTCAGCACGAGCGCGGCGCGGGTCGCCGCCGCGAAATAGGCCTCGACCGGCGCCGGGTCATAGCTCGCGTGCTTCTCGTCCTCGTCGAGCGGCACGCTCCAGGACACCTCCTGCGGCGTCGGATCGATCGCGACGGCTCCGCCGAGCTCGCCGAACGCGCCCAGCAGCTCACGCGTGACCGCCCCGACCGCGCGGTCGGGGCCGAGCGCGATCCGTCGCGAGCGCCCGTCGCTGTGCTCGGCGACGGCCTCGTGGCTGTGCAGGTCGAGCGCGGCGAGCAGCGCCCCGGAGCCGTCCGGCGCCGGCAGCGGCGCCGTCTCCCAGCCGCGCGCGGTCAGTCGCAGCGCCGCGTGCTGCAGCTGCGGCTCGGGCGGCGCGAGCGCGACCGCGAGCTTGCCGAGCACCTGCGTATGCGCGTGCAGCGTGTCGCAGCTCCCGTGCCACTCCCCGTAGGACAGCGTCGGCCATCGCGAGGACATGGCCGCACGTTACACCGCGAGCGCCAGCAGTTCCTCGCGCACCGCGCTCAGCGGCGCGAGATCGTGGCGCGCACGCGCGAGAATCAGCGCGCCCTCGATCGCCGCGAGCACCATCAGCGCCCTGCGCTCGGCCGCCGCCGCGCTGAGCCCGCCGGCGCGCAGGCGCGCCGCGATCACCGCGAGCCAGGAGTCAAACACCGCGGCCGCGCTCGCGCGCAGCCGCTCGGACTCGCTCGCCGCCTCGAGCGCGACCGTCGCGATCGGGCAGCCGTCGCGGAAGCCCGAGGCCTGCAGGCCCGCGGCGAGCGCGTCGACGACGCCGGCGAGCGCCTCGCCGAGGTCCTCACTCGAGGCGAGCAGCTGCGCGATGCCCGCGCGCAGCTCGCCGCCGGCGTGCTCCAGCGCCGCGATCGCCAGCTCCTCCTTGCCGCCCGGGAAGTGGAAGTACAGCGAGCCCTTCGGCGCGCCGCTGCGAGCGACGATCTCGTTGAGGCCGCTCGCCGCGTAGCCGCGACGGCGCAAGAGCTTCGCGGTCGTGTCGATGAACGCCTCGCGCGAGCTGCGCTCGGGCCGTCGGGGAGCGCGCTCGGCAGCCATCGCAGTAGTATAACGACCGGTCTACCGATCTACCAGGGAGTGCACATGCAGCAGCTCACCTACACCGCCCCGAACGCCGTCGAGTGGCGCGAAGCGCCCGCGCCGGCGCTCAGCTCCGACGCCGCCGCGCTCGTGCGGCCCAGGGCCGTCGCGACCTGCGATCTCGACGCGATGATCATCACCGGCCGCTCGCCGTTCGCCGCGCCGTTCGCGCTCGGCCATGAGTGCGTCGCGGAAGTCCTCGACGTCGGCGACGCCGTCGGCGCGCTCGCGCCGGGCCAGCTCGTCAGCGTCCCCTTCCAGATCTCATGCGGCTCGTGTGCGCCCTGCAGGCGCGGGCGCACCTCCAACTGCAGCGAGGTGCCGTTCATGGCGACCTACGGCTTCGGCCCGGCGGTCGAGCAGTGGGGCGGCTTCCTGTCAGATGTCGTCGCCGTGCCCTACGCCGAGCACATGCTCGTCCCCGTGCCCGCCGGGCTCGAGCCGGCGGCGGTCGCGAGCGCCTCGGACAACATCAGCGATGCCTGGCGGACGGTCGCCCCCGGCCTCGCCGCGGACCCGGGCGCCCCCGTGCTCGTCGTCGGCGGCGCCGGCGCAGGCTCGATCGGCCTGTATGCCGCGGCGCTCGCGGTCGCGCTCGGAGCCGAGTCTGTCACGTACGTCGACGCCGACGACGCGCGGCGCGCGACGGCCACGGCGCTCGGCGCCGAGACGCTCGCGCAGACGCCAAAGCGCCTCGGCCCGTTCCCGATCACAGTCGACGCGAGCTCCGACCCGGACGGCCTCGCGCTGGCGCTGCGCTCGACCGCTCCCGACGGAGTCTGCACGAGCGCCGCGATCTACTTCGGCGAGCAGCCGGCGCTGCCGCTGCTCGAGATGTACACGAAGGGGATCACGTTCCGGACAGGACGTGCGAACGCGCGCCCGGCGATCCCGCACGTGCTCGAGCTGGCCGCCTCCGGCGCCGTGCATCCCGAGCTCGTAACGAGCAGGGTCCTCGGCTGGGAGAGCGCCGCCGACGCGCTGCTCGAGGGCGGCTGGACGAAGCTCGTGATCGAACGCTGAGCGCCCGTTTCACGGCGCCAGGCGCCGGCGCGACCAGCCGTCCTCGCCGCGCTCGTAGAGGAGGCGGTCGTGCATCCGATCAGGCGCTTCAGCCCAGAACTCGACGGCGTCGGGGCGGACGCGGATCGCGCCCCAGTCGGGTGGGCACTGGGGCGGCGCCTCGAGCGCCTCCATCAGATGCTCGTGGCGCGCGCGCAGCGGCGCGATGTCCGCGATCGTCTCCCCCTGGCGCGAGCTCAGCGTCTGCACGCGGTGCGCGAGGTCGCGCGCCGCGAACAGCTCGACGGCGAGCTCGCGCTCTGCGATCACCGCCTCGCCGCTGATGTGCACCTGGCGCCCGACCGCCGGCCAGTAGAACAGCAGCGAGACATACGGGTTGAGCGCGAGCTCGCGCGCCTTGCGCGTCCACAGCGCCGAGGTGAACACGAGCGCGTGATCCTCCAGGCGCTTGAGCAGCACCGTCCGCGCCGACGGCCGCCCGCGCTCGCCGACGGTCACGAACGCCACCGCGCCCGGCTCGGGCACGCCCGCCGCGCGCGCCTGCTCGAGCCACTCAGAGAGCAACGCGAGCGGCTCGTCCGCTGTCTCGAGGAAGGGCACCCGCCGATGCTAGTCGCAGCGGCCCGCCGCCCGATGCCGGCCGAGATCGCTCAGGCGCCCGGCGCGACCCGCCCCGATATCGCGTTGCGCGGCGTCCGCACGAGCATCTCCCCGTGGCGCTCGCCGCTCTAGGCTGCACCGATCCGATGAGCGACGATTGGAGAACAGCGATGAAAGGCGAGACGGTCGACATCACCACCGAGGACGGCACGGCGGACGCCTACCTCTCGCGGCCCCCCGGGCCGGGCGAGAGCCAGCCGGGCGTGCTGTTCATCATGGACGCCTTCGGCTTGCGCCCGCGGATCGAGGAGATGGTCGACCGCATCGCAGCGCACGGGTTCGTCGTGCTCGCTCCGAACGTCCTCTATCGCGCCGGACCGGCGCCGGAGATGCCCGATCTGGAGGACCCCGCACAGCGGGAATCGTTCTTCGCGCGGCTGCGACCTGCCATGACCGAGCTGACGCCCGAGCGGATCGTGAGCGACGGGGCGGCCTACCTCGACTGCCTCGGCAAGTTCGCGAGCCCGCCGTTCGCGATCACCGGCTATTGCCTCGGCGGGCGCGTGGGCTGGCGGATCGCAGCCGCCTACCCGGAGCGCGTCGCGGTGCTCGCCGCCTTCCACGCGGGAGGGCTCGTGAGCGACGACAAGGACAGCCCGCACCTGAGCGCCGAAGCTTTGTCAGCCGAGCTGTACCTCGGCCACGCCGACAACGATCAGAGCATGACGCCCGAGCACGTCGCGGCGCTCGAGCAAGCCCTCGACGAGGCCGGCGTCCGCTACCGCTCAGAGCTCTACGAGGGGGCCGCCCACGGCTACACGATGAGCGACACCGCCGCCTACGACGAGACTGCGGCCGAGCGGCACTTCACCGAGCTGTTCGCGCTGCTGGATCGGACGATCGGCACCTGACAGCGGCCGTCCGCCGCGCGCGACCGCGGCGACCGGAAGCGAGCCCGCGACCGCGTGGACCACAACACGAACTGGCCAGTGCGGCTGGGTGTTCGGGGCCCGTGCAGTGCTCGATGCGACAGGGTCTGGGCCGAGCTTCAGTTCCCGACACTGACGAGCAGAAAGGTCGCGGGTATCGAGGTCGCGTCGGCACTCGGACTCGTGTTCTGCTCGTTGAAGAGCGCCTCGAGCTCTGCCTGCAGGTCTGCTTGGCGCCCATCGACCTTCGCGGCCTCGAACGCGTTCATGGTCGGCCCGTAGTAGCTCCTGAACACACTCAGCAGTTCGGCGGGCGTGCCGGGATATCTGAAGGTGTAAGTGCCCCGCCGGAAGGAGATGGCGTCGGCCTCAACGCCCGCAGCCGCGAATCGTTCAGTCACGTGCTCCTCGACCCCCCACGTCATCGGGCTGACGAAACCAGCCGGCGGCTGGGGCGAGTAGGCAGCGCTGACCTTCAGCACCTGCGCCACCAGCGTCGGATCGTTGGGAATCCAGTTCCCCATGACGATGCGCCCTCCGGGCCTCACGACCCGAACGAGCTCGCTCGCCACGTCCATCGGCCTCGGAGCGAACATGGCTCCGAACATGCTGAGCGCCAGGTCGAAGCTGTCGTCCTCGAGTTCGTGCAGATCGGACGCATCGCCCTCCTGAAATCCGCAGTTGGCGAGGCCGAGTCTCTGCGCTCGCTCGTTTCCCGCCGCGACGAGGTTGCTGGCGATGTCGACACCGAGGACCTCGGCGCCCAGCTCTGCGGCCGGCACCGCGGTTGTTCCGTCGCCGCAGCCGAGGTCGAGGAGCTTTTGCCCGCTTTCGATGCCCAGTTCGGCCACGAGCGCCTTGCCGCTGTCGCGCATGCTCTCGGCAAGTCGCGTGAAGTCACCCTTCTCCCACAGTGCTTTGTTGGTATTCATCGGATCGACCCTCCTCATGAGTAGATGCACGAAGTCCGTGCCTGATCCCTGCGTTTCTGCCGTTGACCTACGCGGTCACTACCGGCCCCGGCGATTTCGAGCCGTCCAATTGCCCAAGCCGCTCGGTAGCAGCCGTGATGTGGGTGAGATAAAGCTGGAGAGGCGCCTGCACGGATGGCTCGGTGATGTGGTCGGGAAGCGCGCGCAACAGGTGCAGCCGGCTGCTGGCCACCCACGCCGACAGATCGGGCTCACTCAACCATCGCGCTTCCGTCCTCCAGGTACGGCTCATCATCCTTGGCCAATCCCCGACGCTGGCGGGGTACGGGTTGGGAGGACAGAGCCGGTTCTTCTCGGCATCGTCTGCGGCGTGGGCCTCGAGGAAGCCGATCAGAGCCGCGTTGAAGCACGGCGACAGGTGACGGACCTGCTGAAGCACGATCCGGCCGGCCTCGAAGATCGGCCTCGCGGGGGCGTCGCTCAAACCGCGGGCCGTACAGTCCACGTGCAGGATCTCAGAGCTGCTCCTGACCTCCCCGCGCTCGAGCAAGATCCGGTCTGCCGCGATCCGCCGGACTCTGCCGAGCCGGATGACGTCCTCGATCCGCCGCAGCGCGGCCAGCTCACGGGCACCCAGCATCGTGCCGCGGTACATCGTTGCGGGCCGGCTCGGATCAATGCGTAAGAGCCGCCCCGAAGCCTCCAACTGCTCAAAGAGCTCGTCGATGCTCGTTGCACGCGCGCCTGCCTCGGCATCAAGGGCGAGCCCCTCCATCATGCTGCCGACCTGCTCCAGCGGCTGGAAGTGGCGGCGGTCATGGAACCACGCGTCGCGGGGCCGGATCCAGCGGATCCGGTCGGGCTCCACATCGTTATCGAGGAGCCACATGCACGCGTCGACCGCCGTCTTTCCGGAGCCCAGCACGGCATAGGAGGAGCCCGTTGATGCGACCGATGGGAGGTCGCTGACGGCGACGACACGTGCGCCCGAGACCACATCAAAAGGGATCGTGTGGGTGGCCGGGATCGACGCTTCGAGGTAGCGAGCATCGACGATCTTGCGGCGTACCGTGACGGCGTGAACCCGGCCGGTGTCCACGTCTCGGACCTGCTCGCCGCCGTTCCCGGGGCCGAGATACTCGTGACCGCTCAACACACTGACCCGCCCGGTTCTCGTCAGCCGAACCGCCACCTCGGCGAAATATCGGCACACCTGCTCGCCGGTCGCCCGCTCGTAGTAGCCGGCATTCTCGCCTGCCTCGTCAATGCGATCTTCGCCGAGGCCCAGGGAGTTCACCCCGTAGTAGGCGGAGGGGGTGTGCAAGCGGACGAACGGGTAGGCCTGAAGCCAGTGACCGCCCGGGGCCTGCCGGCGGTCGATGATCGTCACCTGGACCTCCTCCGCCTCGGCCAGCAATGTGTCGGCAAAGGCGAGGCCACTGGCCCCGGCCCCCATGATCAGATAGTCAGTCTCCATCCTCACGATCTCTTGGTCTCCCCGCCAGAAGCACGATCGTTCTATTTGGTTGCCGCAGAATAGCACGGTCGTGCGTATTATGCCTGGATCATGGCAGTAAGCATCGAGAAGACCAAGGGGCAGCGGACGCGGGAGGCGATCCTCGACGAGGCCGCACGGCTGGCCACCGTCGACGGGCTGGAGGGGCTGTCGATCGGGGAGCTCGCGCGCGCGACCGGGATGAGCAAGAGTGGCCTCTACGCGCACTTCGGATCGAAGCTCGATCTACAGCTCGCGACGATCGAGGCCGCGCGCCAAACATTCGTCGCTGAGGTTCTCCGCCCCGCATTGCAGGCACCCAAGGGGATCGCGCGACTACTGGCCGCCTGCGAGGCGTACATCTCCCACGTCGAGCGCCGCGTCTTCCCCGGCGGCTGCTTCTTCTCGGCGGCCGCAGTCGACATCGGCACTCGACCGGGACCGGTGCACGACGCCATCCTCGCTCAGCGGCTTGATTGGTTCGCGCTTCTCGAGCGCCTCGCCGCCGAGGCAACTCAACTCGGCGAGCTGGAGTCAAAGCCCGAGCCCGCCCAGCTCGCCTTCGAGTTGCAGGCCCTGCTCGTGGCAGCCAACACGTCCTTCATCCTTCAAGGCGACAGTGCCGTGTTCGACCGCGCTCTCATCGCGATTCGTGAGCGCCTACGGATCGCTCAGCCGACCCCCGTTCAGCGATAGCCTGTCCGCATGCGCGAAGTCATCAGCACGCCAAGCGCTCCCAGTTCGCCGCTCTACAGCCAGGGAATCAAGGCCGGACCCCATGTGCTCCTGTCGGGAATCGTCGGAATCAATCCCAGCACCCGCAGCCTCGCTGGCGACACGATCCAAGACCAGACACGACAAGCGATGAAGAACTGCGCCGCGATCCTCGAGGCGGGCGGCGCCAGTCTGGACGACGTCCTCGAGGTGGGCGTGCTCCTAACCAACTCGGCCGACTTCACCGGCCTCAACGAGGAGTACGCGCACTGGTTCGCCTCTGAGCCACCGACCCGCTACGTCGCCAAGCTCGGCGTCGAGCTACCCGGACTGCTCGTCTCCATCCGGATGACAGCCTTCGTCTCCTGACACGTGCGTTTCGTTTTGCGCGCACTGAAATAGTTGCGCAAGCGGGAGACTGCGCGCCGATAACGCAGATGTTCCGCAAACGCAGCCAGCGCGTGTGAGGCCGGCGACCTCGCTCTGCCCTAACGACGGTTTGAACCGCTCCGGTGATTGTGGAGGCGGTGCTTTAGGAGGGGTGAGCGACGGGACTCGAACCCGCGACCGCCTGGACCACAAACGCTCGAACACAGTGTTGCTGCGGCCAAGAGGCCCGAATCCATTGGGTTTGGTTGCTCCGCGTGCCTGCCGGTTTCGCTGAAATTGATCCCCAAATTGATCCCCAAACATATGTTCGAGATCCCTTGGAGGGAGCGCCGGCTGTGGAGCGTCAGGCACGACGGGCTCCAATGGCCTTCAAGCGCCGCGTCGCCCGTCCGGACCTGCAGCGCAACGAGGAGCGCGCCTACCGCCCGGTGCGAGGTTGGTAAGGCAACGCGGTGGTCGGGTAGGGCTCCGCAGCCACCGTAACCCTCACCACGTCGTCCCTCGAACACGACCATCGCGCACACACCTGGAGCGCCTCCCTGGAGCGGCCGCGACACGGTGATGAGGTAGCGCTCGCCGCCTTCAGAGTTACCCTAAGCGCGAGGGATCCCGGGCTTGGAGACCGGACCGATGAGGCTTCGCTCTACTGGGCGTCACACTATGATGCGCGGCCGCGCGCTGCAGCCGCACATCCACGGTGTGGGCGCCGGGGTGGAAACGAGGCCACCTGCGCCGCTCGAAATCTAGGCCAGTTCGGCGTGGCGGTCGGTTGTCCGGCTGGGTCGCGACGCTCGCTCGATCTGATTGGGATCGAACGGGAGGAAGGCTGTTGGTCGGCGTGGAGATGGGCTAAGGTGCGGCGGATGGGGCGGGTCGAGGGGCTCTGGGCGCGGGAGATCGCTCGCCGGACTGGGCTGGCCAGGGACACGGTGGGCAGGCTGCTTGCGGCGGAGGTGCCACCGAGCTATGCGCGCTCGCCGGCCGGGTCGATGGTCGAACCGTTCAAGAAGTGGATCTCCGGGCGGCTCAGGCCGATCCGAAGGTCCCTTCGCAGCGGTTGCGCGAGCTCGCTGGTGAGATCGGGTATCGGGGCGGGAAGAGCGTTTTTGATGACTATGTGCGTGAGGTCAGGCCGCGGTTCCTCATCAAGCGCACGTTCCAGCGGACGATCTACCGGCCGGCAGAGTTGATCCAGTGCGATCTGTGGGAGCCGAGCGAGCACGTCCCGGTCGGCTATGGCCAGAGGCGTCGTGGCTGGGTTGTCACGACGCAGTCGTGCTGGTCAAGGGCGTTCGCGGGCACCCTGATCTTCGGCAAGGAAGCGCCGGACATCCTCGCCGGCCTTGAGCGCTCGCTGTCGCGGCTGGGAGTGCGGGCGGAGAAGCTCGTCTGGGACCGCGAGTCAGCGATCGGCGCCCGCGGGAGACCGAGCGAGCCGTTCCTGTCCTTCTGCGGCCAGCTGCAGGTCGGCTGGATCATCCTCGATGCTGGTGATGCGCAGGCGAAGGGGCAGCTCGACGTCAGCACCGCTTCCTTCGCTCGAACTTCAAGCCGCGCCGGTAACTCGCGAACCACCTGGACTTCCAGGACCAGCTGGACCGCTGGGCCGAGAAGGCGAACGGCCGCTCGCATCGCACGATCCGTGGTGTCCCGGCCGAGCGGCTGGCCAAAGAGCGACGCTCAGGCCGCTCGGCCGGGCGAGCGTCGACACGGACCGGCGCTGGGTGGTGGGGACCCCAGCAGCCGCTGATCAGGGTCGATCGCAACGACTACTCGCTGGACCCGCGCTTCGCCGGCAGGCGCGTCGAGGTCCGCGTCTCCCAGACGCAGGTCACCGCGACCGTCCTGGACACGGGCGAGCAGGCCGCGCGGCACAAGCGGGTCTTTGCGGGCTCCCAGACGATCGTTGACCCCGCGCCCAGAGCGAGCTCGAAATCCGGCGATGCGCCACCGCCAACGACATGAGGTCGATTCGAGCGGCGCCCGCTGTCGGTCTATGACGCACTGATCGCATGAGCGGCCCAGCCTCAGAGCTCGCGCACCTGTTCCGGGCACTGAAGCGCCCGCGGCCGCCAGAGCACTTCCCGCTTTGGCCGAGCGGGCGCGGGAGGAGTCCTGGAGCTATGAGAAGTTCCTCCAAGCGCTGCTCTCCGGCGAGGTCTCCGCACGCGACAGCCACGGCGGGGAGCACAGGATCAAGGCCGCCCGCTTCCCGGCACGAAAGACGCTCGAGGAATTCGACTTCACCTTCCAGCGCTCGGTCAAGAAGCAGATCGTCGAACACCTCGGGCAGCTCGACTTCCTGCACGGCCGCCAGAACGTGATCCTGCTCGGCCCTCCGGGCACCGGCAAGACGCACCTCGCTACCGCGCTCGGCGTCAGGGCGTGTCTCGCCGGACAACGCGTCCATTTCGCGACCGCCACCGAATGGGTCGCAAGGCTCGGCGACTCGAAGCGCCACGGCCAGCTCGAGCCAGAGCTCAAACGTCTAGCGCTGATCCCGCTGCTCGTCGTTGACGAGGTCGGCTACATCCCGTTCGACCCTGAGGCTGCGAACCTCATGTTCGCCCTCGTCAGCAGCCGCTACGAGCGCGCCTCGATGATCGTCACCAGCAACAAGCCCTTCAGCGCCTGGGGAGAGATCTTCGGCGACGACGCCGTCGCCACCGCAATGATCGACCGGCTCATCCACCACGCAGACATCCTCAGCCTCAAGGGCGACAGCTACCGCCTCCGCGGCAAGGAACTGATTCCCCGGCCCACAACGCCCGGGGACCTCCCCTGACCAGCACCGCCGCCGGCAGTTTCCTGCGCTCGCCTACAGCTGGCTCCAAAACCGCCGGCGCCGCCGACCCTCAAGTGGCCTAGTTTTCAACCGGCAGAACCGGCCTAGTTTTCAAGCGGCCTTGA
>CAWHAB010000007.1:0-278234 GCA_963827105.1 uncultured Solirubrobacteraceae bacterium
GGACGTTGAGCGTGCGGAACAGGCGCAGCGGCTCGGCCTCGGCGCCCGGCGGCATCCACTTGGCGAGCGCGGCGGCGACATCCGGCTGATACGGCGGCTCGAGCGGTGCGATGCGCGGGCTGCTCCTGTGAACTTGTCATTAGACTCCAATCGGTCGTGCTTCTGTTTTCACAGCATCAAGCGTATCGCTTCGCTTTCCGAAGCGTCGTCCGATGAACCCGCGGCGGACGGGCGGGACGCGTGCGCGCGCCAGCGGCGCCGCGGCGCCGGGGGCGCCGGTTCGCGGCTCGCACAGCGGCCGGCCGGTGATGGCGCTGCTGGACCTGCTCGGCCGTCGCTGGACACTGCGCGTGATCTGGGAGCTGCGCGGGGAGCCGCTGCAGTTCCGCGCGCTGCAGGAGCGTTGCGAGGGAATGTCCTCCAGCGTGCTCAACGAGCGCCTGCACGAGCTGCGCGCGGCGGATGTGGTCGAGCTCGGCGACGGCGGCTATCGGCTCAGCGGCGAGGGCCGGCGGCTGCTCGAGGTGTTTCCGCCGCTGTATGAGTGGGCCGAGCGCTGGGCCGCGCGCTCGGCTCAGCTCTCGAGCAGCAGCGTGACCGGCCCATCATTGACGAGCGCGACCGCCATGTCGGCGCCGAACACGCCGCGCTCGGCTTCGGCGCGCTCGCAGAAGCGCTCGTAGAGCCCCTGAGCCTGCTCCGGGCGCGCGGCGTCGATGAAGCTCGGCCGATTCCCGCGCCGCGCATCGCCGTAGAGGGTGAACTGGCTGACGCAGAGGATCTCGCGATCGCCGAGCGCGTCGTTCATGTGGCCGTCGGCGTCGGCGAACACGCGCAGCGCGCGCACCTTCGCGGCGAGCCGCTCGGCGTCCTCGAGCGAGTCGCCGCGTCTGACGCCGAGCAGCACGCAGCAGCCCGGGCCCGATCTCGGCGACGAGCTGCCCGTCGACGCGCACGGCGGCGCTGCTGACTCTCTGCACGAGCGCGCGCATCGTCGCCGAGTATGCCATACTTAAGTCGATGCTTAAGCATTACGAGCCCGTCGACCTCGTCTTCCACGCGCTCGCCGACCCCTCCCGGCGCTCGATGGTCGACCGCCTGAGCGAAGGCCCGGCGTCGGTCAGCGAGCTCGCACGGCCGCTGGCGATGTCGCTGCCGGCGGTTGTGCAGCACCTCCATGTGCTCGAGGCGAGCGGCCTGGTGAGCAGCGCGAAGGCCGGGCGCGTGCGCACCTGCAGGATCGAGCCGGCGGCGCTGACGCGCGCCGAGCATTGGGTGGCCGAGCGACGCCGCACCTGGGAGGGCCGCCTCGACCGGCTCGGCGAGTTCCTCGCCGAACAGACCGACGACAACGCCGAACAAGGAGCAGACAGTGACTGACCGATCGACCGAGCACGCGACGTTTGTGATCGAGCGGACCTACGAGGCGGCGCCCGCACGCGTCTTTGCGGCCTGGGCGGACCCCGCGGCGAAGGCGCGCTGGTTCGGGCCGCCGAGCGGCGAGGAGCGCACGCTCGACTTCCGCGTCGGCGGGCGCGAGCACTTCAAGGCGGCCGCGCCGTCCGGCGACGTGTACGTCTACGACGCCGTCTACCAGGACATCGTGCAGGATCAGCGGATCGTCTATTCCTATGACATGCATCTCAACGCGGAGCGCATCTCGGTATCGGTGACGACCGTCGAGTTCGCGGCCGCGGGCGAGGCCACACGCCTGACGTTCACCGAGCAGGGCGTCTACCTCGACGGGCACGACACGCCGGCCCAGCGCGAGGAGGGCAGCGCGGGAATCCTGACGGCGCTCGGCGAGGCGCTGTGAGCGGCCCGGCGGTCCTCGTCGGCTCCCGCTCCGAGCGCGGCGGCGAGAGCCGCGCGCGCTGGGTCGCGCTGTACGTGCTGTGCGTCGGGCATGCTGATGATCGTGCTCGACGTGACGATCGTCAACGTCGCGCTGCCGTCGATCCAGGAAGACCTGCACTTCACGAGCACGAGCCTCGCCTGGGTCGTCAACGCCTATCTGATCGCGTTCGGCGGCCTGCTGCTGCTGGCCGGGCGCTTCGGCGATCTGATCGGGCGCCGGCGCGTGTTCCTCGCGGGCGTGTGCGTGTTCACCGCCGCCTCGTTGGTGTGCGGGCTCGCGCAGAGCCAGTCGCTGCTCGTCGGCGCGCGCTTCGTGCAGGGCGTCGGCGGCGCGATGACCTCGGCGGTGATCCTCGGGATGATCGTGACGATGTTCCCGGAGCCGCGCGAGCAGGCGAAGGCGATCGGCGTATACGCGTTCGTCGCATCGGCCGGCGGTGCGGTCGGGCTGGTCGCCGGCGGCGTGATCACGCAGTCGATCAGCTGGCACTGGATCTTCTTCGTGAACATCCCGATCGGCCTCGTCACGGTGCTGCTGGCGGCGCGCCTGCTCGAGCGCGACCGCGGCATCGGCCTCGGCGACGGCGCCGACGTGCCGGGCGCGATCCTGATCACCTCGGCGCTGATGCTCGGCGTCTACACGATCGTCAAGCCGGCGGCCGAGCACGGCTGGGGCGCGACCGGCACGCTCGAGCTGGCCGGCCTGTGCGCCGTGCTGCTCGCGGGCTTCGTCGTGCGCGAGGCGAGCGCGCGCAGCCCGCTGGTGCCGCTGCGGATCATGCGCTCGCGCAGCCTCGTCTCGGCGAATGTGATCCAGGTGCTGTCGGTCGCGGGGATGTTCGGGATGTTCTTCCTCGGCGCGCTGTACCTGCGGCGCGTGCTCGGCTACGACGCGTTGCAGATCGGCCTCGCGTTCCTGCCGGTGACGATCGCGATGGGCACGCTCTCGATTCGCTACTCCGAGCGGCTGGTGACGCGCTACGGCGCGCGCGCGCTGCTCGTCCCGGGCTGCTGCTGATCATGGCCGGGCTGATCGTGATCGCGCGCGCGCCGGTGCACGGCAGCTATCTGAGGAACGTGATGCCGGCGATGGCGCTGCTCGGCATCGGCGCGGGCGTGTGCTTCCCGGCGCTGATGAACGTCGCGATGTCCGGCGTCGCGACGCGCGACGCGGGGCTTGCGTCGGGGCTCGTGAACACGACCGCACAGGTCGGCGGCGCGCTCGGACTGGCGCTGCTGGCGACGCTCGCAGCGGCCCACAGCAGGCATCTGATCGAGCAGGGACACGCAACGCCCGCCGCGCTGACGAGCGGCTATCACCTCGCGTTCTGGATCGCCGCGGCGCTTGTCGCGGCGGCGATCGCCGTCGCGAGCACGGTACCCGCGGCCGCGAGCGCGGCCGCGCAGGCCGCGGAGCCGGTCGCCGAGATCAGCGCGCAGGACGGCGCCGAGTCGCGCGCGGCCTAGCGACGCAGCGTCCGTTTTGTGGCTCTGCTGCTACAGAATTGCGGAGAGCCTGTCGAAATGATCAGATGCGAAGCCGCGCCGCGCATTGGAGGCCGAGCGCACACCTGAGTCTCACGCGACAGGTCGCGCTGCTCAGCCTCGTGCCGATGGTCGCGCTCGGCTTCGTGCTGGCGCGCGTGCTGCAGTCGCAGGTGGTCTCGCGCACGCTTGCCGACGCGACCGAGTCCGCTCGGATCATCGCGCACATCGGCATCCAGCCGCGCCTCAGCCCGCAGGATCTGCGCCTCGGCATGAGCGCCGCGGGCATCCGCGATCTCGACAACCAGCTCAGCGCCCGCTCGGTCGCCGAGGACCTCGCGCGGATCAAGATCTGGAACGCGGACGACACGGTCGTCTACTCCGATGACCACAGCCTGATCGGGCGCACGCTCGATGCCGAGCGACGATTTGCGCGCGGCGCTCGCGGGCAAACCGCAGGAGGCCGAGGTGATCACCCCGTCGCGCCACTCCGAGACGGCCAGCGAGGTCGGGCTCGGCAGGCTCGTCGAGGTGTACGTGCCGTTGCGCTTCAGCTCGGCCGGGCCGCCGGCGGGCGCGTTTGAGATCTATCTCAGCTATCGGCCGATCGCCGCGGCGCTCGCACGCGACAAGCGCACGATCGCGCTGCTCGTCGCGATCGGGCTGGCGCTGCTGTGGGTGATCCTCTACCGGATCGTCGCGCGCGCCTCGCGCCGGCTGCGCCATCAGGCGCAGGAGAACCAGCGGCTGGCCCACTACGACCGCCTGACCGGGCTGCCGAATCGCACGCTGCTGCTCGAGCGCGTCGCCGCGGCGCTCGCCGTGGAGGGCGTGCGCCCGAAATCTGTGGCCGTGCTGGTGATCGACGTCGACCGCTTCAAGGAGATCAACAACACGCTCGGCCACGCCAACGGCGACCGCGTGCTCTGCGAGATCGCGCGCCGGCTCGAGGGTGCGCTCGGCGAGGCAGAGCTGCTCGCACGACCCGGCGCGGACGAGTACGCGGCGCTGCTCACCGACGGCGACGGTCTCGCCGGACGCGCTCGAGCACCGCCGCGCGCATCCAGGCGAGCCTCGAGGCGCCGGTCGCGCTCGACGGCGTCGCGCTGAACATCGAGGCGAGCATCGGCATCGCGCTCAACGGCGCGCCCGCCGAAGCGGCGCAACTGCTGTTGCAGCGTGCCGACGCGGCGCTCGCGCTACGCGCGCGAACGTTCGAGCAGGGTCCAGGTCCACTCGCCCGAGTGCGAGCAGTTCGACGCCGCGCGGCTGATCCTGCTCGGCCAGGTGCGTGGCGCGCTCGAACGCGGCGAGTTCGTGCTCCACTATCAACCGCAGGTCGATCTGAAGACGAGGCGCATGACCGGCGTCGAGGCGCTCGTCCGCTGGCAGCACCCGGAGCACGGCCTGATGGCGCCGCCGAGCTTCATCCCGCTGATCGAGCCGACCGCGCTGGTCGGCCCGTTCACGCTGCAGCTGATCGACGTCGCGCTCAGGCAGATGGCCGCCTGGCGCACGCGCAGCATCTACCCGCAGATGTCGGTCAACCTGTCAGCGCGCAACCTGCTCGACCCCGAGCTCCCCGCGAAGGTCGCAGAGCTGCTGCAGCTGCACGCGATTCCCGCCAAGCGGCTGACGCTCGAGGTGACCGAGAGCGCCGCGCTCGTCGACCCCGAGCGTGCGGTCGCGGTGCTCGCGGCGCTGCGCGAACGGGGGATCGAGGTGTCGGTCGATGACTTCGGCACGGGCAACGCCTCGATCGAGTACCTCTCGACGCTGCCGGCGAGCGAGATCAAGATCGACCGCTCGTTCATCACCGGCATCCTCGAGGACCCGCGCGCGGACGCGATCGTGCGCTCGACGCTCGACCTCGCGCGCAACCTCGGACTGACGGTCGTCGCGGAGGGCATCGAGACCGAGGCGGAGATGGAGCATCTGACGGCGCTCGGCTGCGAGACCGGCCAGGGCTACTTCTTCTCGCGGCCGGTGCCGGCGGCGGAGCTGGCTGGGCAGCTCGGCGTCACGTTCGAGTCCGGCGGGCGCGAACTTCAGCGCGCGAGCGGCGCCCCGAGCGCCGCGCCGGCGCGCTGATCGACGACCGTCGCCGAGCGCGGCGGCTCGAAGACCTCGTGTGAGCCGTCATCGAGCACGATCACGCCGCCGTCGGGGAGCCATCCGGGGGCCGCGCGAGGCCCGCTCAGCAGGGCCGCCTTCGCGCGGATCTCGGCGAGCAGCGCGCTCGGCGCGAGCGCCGTCACCTGCACGACGCCGGTGAACGCCGGCTCTCCGGTGGCGGGATCGAGCAGGTGATGCGCGGGGCGGGCGTCGCTGCGCCAGCTGCGCCGGCCGATGCCGCTCGTCGCGACGCCGCTGTGCGTGAGGTTGAACGTGTGCAGCGTGCCTGCCGTCGAACGGGCTGGCGACGTGGACGGGGCGCGTCACCGCGCCGGCGCCGCCGATCGCCAGGTCGCCGGCGCAGTTGATCGCAAAGCTCGCGTGGCGCGCGAGCGTCTCCGCGAGCACGTCCGCGAACATGCCCTTGGCGAGGCCGCCGCTGTCGAGCTCGACGCCGGGCGGGCGTGAGATCATCAGCGTCGCGAAGTCCACCTCGATGCGCTCCCAGTTGCGCGCCGCCGACGGCGCGGCGGGCCGGCGCGGCGGTGCGTGCAGGAGCGAGTCGCGCAGCTTCGGCGGCCGCTCGAGCTCGCCGCGATAGCCGGCGCGCTCGAGCGGGCCGAGCAGCGTTCCGTCGACGAGGCCGCCGCTGCTCGCGCCGGCGCTTCGCACGGCGGCGGCAAGGCGCGCCATCAGCGGACTGCTCGGCACCAGCCGGCGCGGGTCGCGGTTCAGCCGCGAGAGCTCGCTAGCGGGCTCAAAGCGCGAGAAGCGCTCGTGCCAGCAGAGCAGTTCGCGCCGCGCGCGCGCGAGCGCCTCGGCGGCCGACTCGTGTGCGCCGGCACCGAGCACGTATGCGCTGCAGGAGGCGCCGAAGCAGTCGAAGCTGACGCTCGCCTCGGCTTCGTGGCTCACGACTGTGACGTGGTCACGGCGGAAGCGCCGCTTTCGCCCGCGCTCGAGGAGCCGGAGCTGCCGGCTTCCGTGCTTTCGCTCGAGCTCGAGGAGCCCGCGGAGCCGGAGCTGCCCGCTTCGGTGCTTTCGGCCGCGCTCGCGGAGCCGCCGGCGGCTTCCGCCGTCCTCGCCTGCGCGGCCGCTTTGCTCGCCTGCGTGCTCACGCTCGCCGCGCGCCTGGAGGCGAGCGCGGGATCGTGCCCCGAGGCGAGCTGGATGTAGATCGCGAGGAAGGCCGCGCTGAACAGCGCCAGCGCGAACGCGCCGACCGATCGCCGAATCCGCCACGCGCGGCGGCGCAGCTCGCTGCGGCGCTCGCGTGCGAGCGCGCGGGCGTATTGCGGCGAGACGCCGCCGTGTGCGGCGGGCGCGCTCATCGCGCGCCGCCGAGCTGCGCGGCCGGGGCGCGTGTGAGCCAGCGCTGGGCCAGCAGCACGCTTGCCGGCGCGACGACGATCGCGACCATCACCAGAAACCAGCGCTCGCCCGCGTCGCTGCCCTCGCCGAGGGAGTGGATCAGCCCGAGGACCCAGGCGAGCGCGGCGAAGCGGTGGAGCCTGCGCCAGCGCTGCACGCCGATGCGCCCGCGTGCGTAGTAGGAGAGGCCGAGCAGCGCGAGCGCCCAGAAGGAGACGATGCCGATGCTCGTCCACAGCGTCTCATAGCCGCTGACGAGCGGGATCGCGAGATCGCCGAAGCTCGGATGCAGATAGCCGTCGCCGAGCAGCGTCAGTCCGTGGACGACGAGCGCGACGAGCGTCGCGAGCGACAGCGCCTCGTGGGCGACGCGCAGCTCGCCACGGTGCGAGCGCCCGACACGGCCGCCCATCAGCACGCCGACGCACACGGAGATGCTGGCCAGGAGCAGCGCGGCGATGCCCGCCGCGCGACTGGCGATCCAGTACAGGTGCGGGCTCGTAGCGACCGCGAGCAGGTTGTTCTCGGCGAGCGTCACAGTGGCATCCCGGTGAGCATGAAAGCCACTCTCGCCGACGCCGCTGAAGCGACATTAACCCGTCGCTAAGAGCGCGCTAAGAGCGCGCTCGGCCGCAGTTAACGAAAGCGACGCGATCCCGAGCCGTTTGAGGAACCCGCGCCGGCGAGCCCGAGGGCCCTCCGGTTGGGTGGCGCGGCCTCACACCTCGGTGGCCTCGCTCTTGACGGCTCTGAACCGCGTCTGTCGTCAACCTAGACAGGCGCCGTGAGCAATGCAAGGGGCGCGCGCACAACGACCCCGCAGCTTGCGGAAAAATCCCGCGTCCGTCCGGCCGCCGCTTGTCGCTGTCGCCGCGGTGCGCGCGGTAGAAGCCGTCCGACCGCCGCGATTAACGAAAGCGACGCGGTCCCGAGCCGTTTGAGGAACCCGCGCCTTCGGACCCGAGGGCCCTCCGGTTGGGTGGCGCGGCCTCACACCTCGGTGGCCTCGCTCTTGACGGCTCTGAACCGCGTCTGGGAGTGAACCTAGAGACGCGCGGCTCGCATTTCAAGAGCTCGCGCGCGTCGATCCCGCAGCTTCCGAGAAAATCCGCTCAGGGCATGCCTGCGAGCTCGGCCATCTGTTCGAACGCTGTCAGCGGGTTCAGCGGCTCGGTCTCGCCGGAGAGCTCGTGGAAGATGTTCGCGACGTTGACGACGAGGCGCTCGGACTCGCCCCAGTCGGCCCAGCGGTCGAGCGACAGCGAGCGTGCCGCCTGCAGCGCGCTCATGCCCTCGGCGTGGCGGGCGCGCGCCTCGCTGTAGAGATATTCGAAGTACGCCTGCAGCTCGCGCACGGCGGCGGGCTCGGCGAGCGGGCCGTGGCCGGGGACGATCACGTCGATGTCCATCGCGAGGATCCGCTCGCACGCGGCGATCCAGTTGGAGACGGGCCCCGCCCACGCGATCGGGTGCGCCCCGGAGAAGAGGATGTCGCCGCTGAACAGCACGCGCTCCGCCGGCGCGTGGATCAGCGTGTCGCCGCGGGTGTGCGCCGGGCCGACCTCGATCAGCTCGAGCCGGCGCGAGCCGACGTGCAGCGTCAGCCCGCCGTTGAAGGTCTCCGCGGGCAGCGTCAGCTCGATGTCGCTGAAGTCGAACTTGCCGAAGCAGGCGAGGAAGAACTCGCCGAGCTGGCCCATCTTCGGCGCCTGCTCGATCAGTGCGGCCATCGCCGCGGGCGGCAGCTCGGCCATCACCTCGGCGGCCTGCTCGGAGGAGATGATGCGCGCCCCCGCGACGAGCTGGTTGCCGAAGCAGTGGTCGCCGTTGCCGTGGGTGTTGACGAGCGTCTCGATGTGCGCGGCCGCGGGTACCGCGTCGCGCATCGTGCGCAGCATCTGCTCGGTCAGCTCAAGGTCATACAGCGTGTCGACGAGCAGCGTGCTCTCGCCGTCGACGACCAGCCCGGCGTTGCTCCAGCCCCAGCTGCCGTCCGGCTGCAGGTACGCGTAGAGGCCGTGCCCGACTTCCTGCAGCCCCTTGACGTAGCTCATCTCAGGAAGGTATCGACGCGCGCGGCTCGCGTGCGCCCTCGGCGCTCTGCTTGGCGAGCGGCGCGACCGCCGCGCGCAGGCTGCGCACGCCGTGCCAGCTGCGCGCGATGAAGCCGGCGAACAGCGCCACGTAGAGCCCGCCCCAGTAGGCGAACGGGATCAGCAGCATCGGCTGCGGCAGGGTGCCGTTGCGCAGCGCGAAGACGAGCGTGAACAGCACCATCAGCAGCACCGTCGTCTGCGGCAGCGTGTGGCCCCAGTGCCAGCGGGGATCGTCGTGCTTGCGTGTGACCTTGTAGACGGGCTTGTGCCTGGGGCCGCCGAGGATCGCCTGGATCGAGGCCTTCATGAACACCGGCGCCATCCCGCTCCAGATGATGCGTACGCGCCACAGCTCGCGGATCGGCGCGCGCTGGCGCCCGCGGCGGTCGTTGTAGGGGCGGTTGATCGCGAGCAGCCACGCCTCGGTGGCGAGCACGATCGGGAGCATGTGCACGAGAAAGCTCACGCCGCTGGCGGTGAACGGCAGGTAGCCGAGCAGCGCGCCGACGATGCTCGGCACGTAGACCAGCACGGTGAACGAGTGCAGGTAGTAGAACAGCAGCTCATAGAACTGCGCCCGCTGGCGCAGGTCGAGGCCCTTGAGCTCGCCCCACAGCATCAGCCGGACCGTGTCGATCGCCCACGTGCCGCGCTGCTTGTAGACGTTCGGCACGTCCTCCGGCGAGTGCTGCCCGACGGCGCCGACGATCGGCAGATACATGCCGTGCCAGCCGCGGCGCAGCGCCTCGACGCCGGACTGCAGGTCCTCGACCAGATTCCACGTCGGAAACAGCCCGATGTCCTCGAGCGCGGCTCGCCGCCAGAGCAGCCCCGAGCCGCACGGGAAGGTCGCGTTGGCGGCGTTGCGCGAGAGCATCTGCCCGCGGTAGAACATCGCCTCGCGGTTGTTGAACGGATCACCCGCGCTGACCTGGGATTCCTTGATCGTCTGCACATACGCGAGGCGATCGTCGTACTCGAGCTGGCCCATCGCCTGGCGCAGGAAGCCGGCCGAGCCGACCTCGTCGTCGCAGTCGCGCGTCTCGATGTAGCGCAGGTCGGGATGCTCGGCGAGCAGCATCGTGACCGCCGAGTTGAGGTTGCCCGCCTTGGCGGCGCCGTCGCGGCCGGGCGCGAAGCGCGGGGGAGGGGAGTGGTAGATGACCGGCAGCGAGCTGACCGCTTCGGCGAGCTCGCCGTCGTGGCCGTCGTCGCTGATCACGATCAGCATCCGCTCGTGCGGCCAGTCCTGCTCGAGCACCGAGCGGATCGTGCGCAGGATCATTCCGACGGGCTCGCCGCAGCAGGGGATGATGATGCCGACCGTCTGCTCGGCGCCGTGGGGCAGCGGCCGCGGCTCGGGCACGGCCCGCCACCAGTGGTTGAAGACGCTCAGCAGGCTCGTCGCGATCGTCAGCAGATTCGCCGCGAGGAACGGCCAGGCCAGCCACGGCAGTTCGCGGTTCAGCGAGGAGAACAGCCACGGCAGGTAGATCGCGGCGGCGATCAGGTAGGCGGCGCCGGCACAGCGCACCAGCCAGTGCCGGCGCAGCGGCGGATAGTCATCGCCGAACGCGCGCGCGGCGACCGCGATCGGGCTCGAGGGCGCGATCGCCGGCGGCGCCGGCGTGGCCGGCGGGGCGGCGAGTAGCGCTCGCGTGGGTGCAGTCGAGGTGCTCGACACCGAGTTCGTCATCGACAACCGAGCAGGGCGAACTTGAGCGCGCGGCTCGCGCCCGGCGCGAGCACAGCTCTCGCTAGCGCGGGTTGCGCGGCGAGGCGAGCAGCCGCGCGTGGCTCGGCGGGCGAGCCTCGACGGCGGCGGCGCTGGCGCCGAGAAAGGCGTCCATCGCGCTGACGTCGAGCGGCCGCGAGAGCAGGAAGCCCTGACCGTGATCGCATTGCTCGCGCTGCAGGCTCTGCAGCTGGGCCTGGTCCTCGATGCCCTCCGCGAGCGTCTCGAGCTCGAGCGTGCGGCCGAGCTGCACGAGCGTCTGGATCAGCGCGGCGGCCTGCCTGGAGGAGGCGATGCCGCTGATCAGCGAGCGATCGAGCTTGAGCGCATCGGCGGGCATCCGGCGCAGATGCGCGAGCGCGCTGTACTCGGTGCCGAAGTCGTCGATCGCGATGCGCACGCCGAGCTGCTTGAGCCGGCCGAGTCGCCCGGCGGCGCGTGTCGGGTCGCGCATCAGCGCCGCCTCGGGGATCTCGAGCGTCAGCGCGCCGGCGTCCAGGGAGCTCGCGCGCAGCGCGTCCCCGACATCGTCGATCAGCTCGGGTCTTCGAGCTGCCGCCGGAGATGTTCACCGAGATTCCGAGCCGGTGGCCCCGCGCATGCCAGACGGCGAGCTGGCCGCATGCCTCGCGCAGACCCAGCGCCCGATCGGCGCGATCAGCCAGGTCGCCTCGGCGATCGGGATGAACTCCGCCGGCGCGAGCGTCGCCGCGCGTCGCGATGGCGCCAGCGGATCAGCGCCTCGACGCCGATGATTCGCTCGGACTCCAGATCGAACGTCGGCTGGTAGAGCAGGAACAGCTCTCGCGCTCGAGCGCGCCGGCGAGGTCGAGCTGAATCGCCATGCGATCCTGGATCGCCGTCTGCATCGTGTCGCGGAACAGCATGTAGCGGTCGCGGCCGGCCGCCTTGGCCTCATACAGGGCGACGTCGGCGTCGCGCAGCAGCTGCTCGGCGGAGTCGCGCACGCCGAAGGCGATGCCGACGCTCGCGGTCAGCGCGAGCTCGCGGCCGATCTCCGCGCGCATGTCATACGGCCGGCGCAACACCTCGAGCAGGCGCTCGGCGACCAGCTCGGGGCCGGCATCGAGCGTCGAGCCGTCGACGAGCACGACGAACTCATCGCCGGCGAGCCGCGCTGCGGTGTCGCCTTCGCGGATCTCGCCCTCGAGCCGTGCGGCGACGAGTCGCAGCAGCTCGTCGCCGGCGGCGTGGCCGAACGTGTCGTTGACTTCCTTGAAGCCGTCGATGTCGAGATACAGCGCGGCGACCGGCAGTTGCCGACGGCGGGCGCGGGCCAGCATCTGCTCGGCGCGGTCGAGCGCGAGCACGCGGTTGGGCAACCCGGTGAGCGCGTCGTGCAGCGCCTGGTGGCGCAGCTGAACGGTCTTCTCCCTGACCATCTCGAGCGCCCGCTCGCGCGAGCGGGCGAGCACGAGCACGAGCGCGGACAGCAGCAGCGTGGCGATCATCCCGGCGAGGAACAGCACGAGCGCCTGCACGTTCGCCGAGGGCCCCGTCGCGATCGGCGCGCCCGCGACCTTGACCGTCCAGGTGCCGTCGACCCCCAGCGTCGAGCGGTGCGTGAGCGGATTCGCACCGGCGGCACCGCTGCGTCCGATGAATTCCAGCTGGCGCTGGCCGGGGTCCTGGTGGTAGAGCGTGACCGCGAGCCCATGCTCGCCGTGCAGGGCCGAGCGCAGCAACGTGCCGATGTCAAACGAGCCGAGCACCCAGCCGCGCACGTCTGTGAGCCGCTCGGCGACGGTCGTGAGCGGCACGCCCTGCTCGATAGACCGCAGATTCGAGGATCAGCGTGGTGACCCCGGCGGTCCTCGCGGAGTAGGCGGCGAACTCGACCGCTTTCGGTGATCGCGTGTGTGAACTGCGCGCGCGTCGTCCCGTCCTGGCGGTAGCCGCCGATCAATGACGTCGGATCGCACCAGTCGCCCTCGAGCGTCAGCGCGACTTCGGCGCTCTGCCCGATCAGCGCGCTGCCACCGGACAGCAGGCAGTAGTGCGCGCGCCCGCTCGGGGCGACGGTTTCGATGTGGTCGCCGACGAGCGCGCGGAACGCCGGGTCGCCGTCGCGCTGCGCCTGAAAGCGCGCGAGCTGCGCGGCCGGCACGGAGCGCACGAGCAGCGCGCCGAGGCTGCCGAGCTGTGCCTGGTGGTCTTCGAGCTGCGTCGCCCAGCGCTTGAACGCGCTTGCGCTGA
This sequence comes from uncultured Solirubrobacteraceae bacterium, assembly GCA_963827105.1. GTDB lineage: Bacteria > Actinomycetota > Thermoleophilia > Solirubrobacterales > Solirubrobacteraceae > Palsa-744. The sequence goes on from CAWHAB010000007.1 coordinate 12,877, forward strand.
GGTGCGGCTCGAGCGTCGATCACCGCCCGCACCGAGCGCACGAAATCGGTGTCGCGGCGGATCAGCGTGTCGAGCGTCCCGCTGACGTTCGCGGCGCCGGTCTGGAAGTTCTGGGCGTTGCGCGCGTTGACGCTCGAGCGCCACATCAGCGCCGCGGTGAGCGAGGCGGCGAGGCCGATCAGGATCACGGCGCAGGCGAGCATCCTCCAGCGCCGGCTGATCCGCTCGGGCCGCTCGTCGCTCGCCGGCCGCGCGGTGTGCCCGCCGGCCCCGCTGCCGTGGGTCTGCGCGGGCACGGCTAGGCCTTCACGGGCAGGCCGCGAGCGGGTGGGGACGGCTGGATTCGGCGATCTCGCGCACGTCTGCCTTATCGGCGAAGGCCGCGAGCAGCTTGATCACGCACTGCTACGTTGGGCTTCCGGCCGACTTCAGGCGCCTGCGCTCTGCCCGTGCGGATCCAGGCGCCGGACAGGCGAGGTGGAAAGGCGAGCCGCGGATGAGCGAGCGAACCGATGCGGTGAGGGCACGCGGCCGACGGGCCGCGAGCGTTGCGGCGCTCGCCGCGAGCATGCTCGGCGCGCCGGCGGCGCGCGCGCAGGGCCTGAGCGCGGCGGCGTATGACCGCAGCGGCATGACGCACAACATTCAGTGCATCGCCACGCGCGGCGGGCGGCCGGTGGCGGTGCGCGACGTCGAAGGCGCCCCGCTGCAGGCGCTCGGCGACGGGCATCCGCTGCAGCTGGCGGACCCGCCGCTGCACCGGCTGGCCGAAGCCGGCAGCAGGCGCTGCATCCGCATCCAGGCGCTCGAGGCGCTCAACGCGGCGGGGCTGCGGATGTACTACACGTGGCCGCTTGAACCGGACGAAGTCGCGCCCGGCTCGCCCGCCCAGTATCCCGGCCTCGTGGCGGCGTCGGAACTCGCCGAAACACCGACGCTCGACACGGCGCTGGCGCGCGCATACGGTCGCCCGGCGCCGGCCGCGCCGGGCGAACCGGCGTACGTGATCACGCCCGCCGACATGAACGCGCCGGAGCAGCTGTATCGCGGTCCGAGCAGCGGACGACTGTATTCGTATTCGCCCTACGGCCGGGATGTCGGCGGCGCGCGCTTCGCGCTGCTGACGTGGACCTGGATCGACGCCGACGGCGGCGGCATCGCGCGCGCAGCCGTCGCTGAAGGCGAGCGCTTCTACCCGTCTGACGTCGAACCGATCGAGCAGCGCAGCGTGGCCGCCGACGGTCACACCGTCAACGGCGAGGTGACCGCTCGCTACGGGTACGTCGCGCACGGCGGCGAACGCACCTACGGCTGGATGGTCACGAGCCACGTCGTGCTCCTCGCCGCCGGCGCGCGCTGCATCGACCAGATGCGCTACGCCGGCGGCGGCCCCGCGCTCGCGCGGATGCTGTGCCCCGAAGCGCCCTCCGCGGCGGGCGCGCTGTCGCCGTGGGCGCCGAGCTTGAGCGACTCCAGCGCGATCATCGCGGCACTCGCCGAGGGCTCGTGAGGCTCGCGCGCCTCATCCTGGGCGTGTGATGCCCGCTCACCCCCGCCGCGGGCAGTATCGCCGGATCGAGCAGACGATCATGAGCGGACGCGGGCAGGATGGTTGGGCGGGGCTGTTCACGGCCGCCTTCCGCGAATCGCGCAATCCGATGGTGCTGCTCGACAGCGAGCGCACGCAGGTGGATGGCAACGGCGCGTATCTGAAGCTGCTCGGGTTCCCGCGCGATCAGCTGCTCGGCCATCCGATCTACGAGTTCAACGTCGGCGAGCGGGTCGCGCCGGCGGACTGGCAGGAGATGCTCAGAAGCGGCCATGCGACGGGCGAGGCGACGATGCGCACGGCCGAGGGCGGCGGTGTCGCGGTGCAGTGGGCGGCGAGCGCGGAGACGGTCACTGGCAGACGCCTGGTGCTGCTGGTCGCGCTCAGCACCTCGCGCTGGGGACGTCGCTTTCGCCGCGCGCCGGCGAGCGGCGGGGAGCCCGGCCGGCTGTCCGAGCGCGAGCGCACGGTCGTGCGCCTGGTGGCGCTCGGCAACACCGGACCGGAGATCGCCGAGGAGCTTGGGATCGCCCACGACACCGTCCGCACGCACGTGCGCAACGCGATGACGAAGGTCGATGCGCGCTCGCGCGCGCACCTCGTCGCGAAGGCGCTCGGGGACGGGCGCGTGCTCGGCGACGGCGCGCCGTGAGCGCGGCGTCGCCGCGCACGCAGCGAGGGGGCGCATCCGCGCCCGGCTCGGGCCGGCGCCGGTGATCGCCCCGCAGGCGCGCGGGGCGGGCTGAGATGGGCTGCCTGTTCGCGCTCGTCGCGGGCCTCTTCCCGCGCCTCGCGCTGGTCCTCGTATGGATCTTCACGAACCTGGTCGACCGCGCGTTCGACGGGCTGATCCTGCCGTTCCTCGGTCTCATCTTCCTGCCGTTCACGACGCTCGTGTACGTGCTCGCATGGTCGCCGACGGTCGAACTCGGGCAGGGCCGCTGGCTGTGGGTCGCGCTCGCGTTCCTGTTCGAGCTCGGGGCCTATGGCGGCTCGACGCGGCGAAATCGCCGGCGCGGCCGCCGCTGAGGCGGCGGAGGCGTTCAGCCGGCTTTGCGCAGCACGAACGCGCCGGCGCACTCCAGCAGCCCGCGCGCCAGCAGCACGATGCCGAGCAGGATCGCCAGCGAGTTGACGCCGAACTGCGGCCAGGCGACGAGCACGATCCCGATCGCGATGTCGAGCAGCGCGCCGAGCAGCAGCCAGCCGCGCCCGCTGTCCGCGGCGGTCACCGCGACGAGCTTCAGCACGCCGGTGATCACGAGCACGATCCCGATCGCGAGGGCGACCACGAGCGTGCTGTCGCCCGGATGTCTGACGATGATCAGTCCGGCGATGCCGGCGAGGGCGCCGCGCAGCAACGCGCCGGTGCGCGCGTCCGAGGGCGCTGCGAAGGCCAGGCCGATCTGGATGCAGCCGCCGAGCAGCAGGTAGATCCCGACGATCAGCGCGACCGTCGCGAGCGTCTCACTCGGCCACACGAGCAGCAGCACGGCGACGATCAGCGAGGCGAGCCCGCCGAGCAGCAGCAGCCACCACAGGCGCACGGCTTCCTCGAGCTGGTGCGCGGGCGCCTCCAGTGTGCTGTCCGTCGGGCTCATCTGCCGGGCAGCCTATTCGCCCGGCGCTTTGGTCGTCGTCGTGCTCGTGCTCGTTTTCGCGGGCGTCGTCGGGACCGTCACGGTCGTCGTCGGCGTGGTCGCCGGGACGGTCACCGTCGTCGTCGGTTGGGTGACCGTCGTCGTCGGCGCTTTGACGTTGATGTTCGTGGTCGTCGTCGGCGCGGTCGTGCTCGGTGTTTTGGTTGCGATCGAGTGGGTGCTGGAGCTGTTGTTCGAGCCGCCCGAGGCGAGCAGCGCGACGACGACCCCGGCGAGCGCGACGACCACGACGACGAGCACCGCCAGCCACGCTTTGGAGGAGCTCGAGCGCAGCTGCGCGCCGCACGTCGGGCACGCGGTCGCGCTGTCGGCGACAGCGCCGCCGCAGTTGGGGCAGAACCCGCCACCTCCGCCGCCCTGCTGTGACATTGTCAGCTGCCTCCTCCGATCGCGCTGCGAGAACCCGACGTCTGGTGAGCGTAGACGTCTCGAGAGCGACAGCGTCTCACCCTGCCCGGATGAACTCGCGGCTGAGCTCATCGCGCAGGGGTGACGCAGCTGCACCCGTCCAGATCGACGCGTTCGCCGACTAGCTAGACTCGCGCAGACAGGTGGCGACGCTCCCACGGCAGCGCTGCCGGGCGATCGCCGGCAGCGGCTCGGGGGCAGATGGGTGAGACGGCTTGCCGCGCGTTCCCTCCGACCGACAGCAGCGAAGCTCGAGCAGCGACCCATCCGCGCGCTTCACGCGGGGTGGGCGGGAGCTCGCCTCCTCCTCGGCGCGCGCGCTCGCGGCGATTCCGACGGTCGCGGGGAAGCTGCTCGTCCCGGCGCCGGCGCCGCACCTGATCGAGCGCCGGCGCCTGCTCGCGATCCTCGACGGCGCGATCGCCGAGCGGATCGTCCTGCTCTCCGCGCCGGCCGGCGCCGGCAAGACCGCGCTGCTGTCCTCGTGGATCGCCGCGGGCGAGCTGCCGGGCCCGGTCTGCTGGCTGTCGCTCGACGCCGAGGACAACGACGCCTCGCGGCTCGCGGCGGATCTGCTCAGCGCGCTGCGCGGCTGCCCGGCGTTCAAGCGGGCGAGCGACCGCGGGCGCCTGACGCCTCCGGCGGGGGCTCGCACCGACTACTTCCTGCCGATGCTCGTGAACGCGCTGAGCGAGCTGCGCGCGCCGCTCGTGCTCGTGCTCGACGATGTCCACGAGCTGAGCAGCCCGCAGGCGAGCGCGATGATCGAGTTCCTCGTGCGCCACGCGCCGGAGCAGTGTCGCCTCGTGCTCTCCGGGCGCTCGGATCCGGCGTTCTCGATCGAGCGCGCGCGCATGCGCGGCGAGCTGGCCGAGCTGCGCATGCGCGACCTCGCGTTCGACCGCGCGGAGACGGCGCAGCTGTGCGCGCGCCTCGAGCTCGTGCTCGGCGACGAGGACGTCGACGCGCTGTGGGCGCGCACGGAGGGCTGGGCCGCGGCGCTGCGGCTCGCCGCGGTATCGCTGCGCGGGCACCCGCAGCCGGCCCGCTTCCTCGCCGACTTCGCGGGCAACGAGCGCGCGGTCGCCGACTATCTGGTCGCGGAGGTGCTCGCGCGCGTCGGCGCGGAGCAGCGCGAGTTCCTGTTGCGCAGCAGCCTCGTCGAGACGATCAGCCCGGCGCTCGCGGACGCGCTCTGCGGCCACGAGGGTCACAGCGCCGCGATGCTGCCGGCGCTCGAGGGCGCGGGCGTGCCGATGGAGCCGATCGTCGACGTGGACGGCCACCGCTACGACAGCTACCGCTACCACCCGCTGCTGCGCGAGCTGCTGGCGGCGAACCTCCGCCACGCGCACCCGCGCGAGGTGCCCTGCCTGCATCGGCGCGCGGCGCGCTGGTACGCCGAGCAGGGCGAGACGACGGCCGCGATCCGCCACGCGCTGCTCGGCTGCGACTGGGAGCTGGCGGGCACGCTGATCGCCGGCGGCTGGCTCGACCTGTTCCTCTGCGGCCGCTCGGCGGCGATGCGCGCGGCGATCGCGCGCCTTCCCGCCGACGTGATCGCGGGCGACGCACGGCTCTCGGCGGCGTTCGCGGGCAGCCGCCTCGAGGACGGCGACCTGCGCGGCGGCGAACGGCAGCTCACGGCGGCGCGACGCGGGCGTGCCGCGGTGGCGGAGCCGATGCGCGGGCAGCTCGAGCTGACGCTCGCGGCGGTCGCGCTCCAGGGAGCGCGCCTGCGCGGTCACGCGGTCGACGCAGAGCGCCACGCGCGCAGGCTGCAGCGCCTCGCGCGGGCCGTGCCCGAGCCGCGCCGCAGCAGCTTGCGCTGCTTCGCGCTGTGCGGCCTCGGCGCGGCGCGCCTGTGGAGCGGCCACGCGGGGGCCGCCGGGCAGAGCCTGTACGAGGCGCTCGCGCTCGCCAGCGAGCGCGGCCTCGACCATCTCGCGCTCGACTGCCGCGGAGGGCTCGCGCTGATCGCGCTGCTGCGCGGCGAGCTGACGCGCGCCGAGGAGCTCAGTGCGGCGGCGACACGCGCGGCCGCCGCGCACGGGTGGTGTGACGGGCCGGCCGTCGCCGGCGCGTACCTGGCGGCCGGCGCAGGCGCATATCTGCGCGGCGAATTCGATCGCGCGGAGGGAGCCGCGAGCCAGGCCGCGAGTGCGGCCGAGACCGCCGAGGCCCCGGTGCGGGTCGCGGTCGGCGCGCTGCAGGCGCTCGCGCTCGCCGCGGCGGGGTCCGGCTCGGCGGCGCGCGGCGCGCTGAAGCTGCGCGCGCTGCGCTCGGCGATCGACGATCACACGGCGATGCCCGAGCCGCTCGTGCTCGCATTCGAGCTCGTCGAGCTGCGGGTGCTGCTCGCTGCCGGCGAGCGAGAGCGGGCGCGCGCCGCGTTGCAGGCGGCATCCGCGCGAGATCCGCGCAGCGCCGAGCTGCACGTGCGCCGCGCGAGCGTCGAGCTGAGCGAGAACGAGCCGGCGCGCGCCGCGGCGACGCTCGCGGCCGTGCTCGCGGCGGACGGCGCGGTGGAGGCGGTGCCGCATCCGGCGACGCTCGTCGAGGCGTGGCTGCTGAGCGCGCTCGGCGATCACGCGCGCGGCGAGCAGCGGGCCGCGGCGGCCGCGCTCGAGCAGGCACTCGCCCTCGCCGAGCGCGAGCCATTCCTCGACGCGTTCCTGCTGGGCGGCGCGGCCGTGCGCGAGCTGCTCGAGCGTCAGGCGACGGGCGGCACGGCGCACCCGGCACTGCTCGAGCTGCTGCTCGACGGCCTCGGGCAGCGCCGCGGCGACGGCGAGCGGCTCGCCGAGCCGTTGACCGCGCGGGAGCTGAAGATCCTGCGCTATCTGCCGACGATGCTCTCCAACGCGGAGATCGGCGCGGAGATCTTCGTCTCGCTGAACACCGTCAAGACGCACCTGCGCAGCATCTATCGCAAGCTCGACGCGAGCGGTCGCGCCGACGCGGTCGAGCGCGCGCGGCGCGTCGGTCTGCTGCCGTCCGGGATCAAGCGCCCGCGCGTCGTGCGCCGCGGCTGAGCGACGCGCTCGGCGGGCGCGGCGCGCCTATCCCGCCGGCAGCCGCCTGACCTCGAGCAGCTCGAGGCCGAGTGCCTGGATGCGCTCGAGCAGCCCGTACAGCGCCGACTGGTCGAGCACCGGGCCGCGCAGCACGGTCTCGACCGACTGCACGCTCGCGTCCATCCCGTCGAACGCCGAGAGCAGTTGCTCGCTGACCCGTCCCTTGACGCGGATCTCGTAGTCTGCCGTGCTCACGCGCATCGATCCTCACGGGCGATTGCCCTCGTGCGACCGGCCTGCCCGGTCATCGCAGAGGACGCTACGGCCGGCGGGGATGAGCAGGCGTCACCCAGCGAGGATGAGGGCCGGCGCTCAGCCGGCGGGTGGGCCCGGAGCCGCCGCGCAGCGACGCGCGCTGATATCCGCGCGGACCGGGAACAGCGAGCGCGCGCGCGGCGGGCTCGCCGGGTTCATGCGGTGCTGGTCTGCTTCTCGGCGTCGCCTGCGTGACGCTCGAGCTCCTCGCTCTCGGCGTCGAGTTCCTTTTCGAGCTGGCGCGTCGCGTGCGTGATCGCCCGCGCGACCTGCTCCTCGATCTTCGACCGGCCGACGATCACGAGCCCGGCCTCGCCGTCGTCGAGCAGCTCGCCGAGCTCCTTGACGTCGGAGCGTGACATGCCCCGCCAGAGGTGCCCGATGAGCCCGCCGGCGCCGGCGCCGACGACGCCGGCGGCGATGATCGAGGGCGGGAACAGGATGCCGACGACCGCGCCGACGGCGACGCCCGTCCAGGCGCCATGCTGGGTCGGCTTCTCGTGCTTGTGGACGTGGACCTTGCCGTCGACCTTGGCGACGATCGCGGCGTCGTAGGTTCCGACCAGGCCGGCCGCGTGCAGATCCTTGAGGGCCTCGTAGTCGGCGCGCGCGTCCGCTTCGGAGGAGTATGCGGCTACGTAGAGGAAGACGGGGTTCTGGGCCATGGTCACTCCAGACGATTCATCGGGGCTGGTCAGGTGTCTGACACGCTCGCGCGCGTCGGGGTGAGGTGCCTTCACCCGGTGGGAGTGAGGGCCCGCGCGGCCGGCGCCGGTGAAGCAGCTAGGCGGCGTCAGGCGGCGTCGGCGGCGGCGAGCAGGCCGACCTCGACGAGGTCGCGCGGGTGCAGCCAGGTGTCGAGCACGGGGAAGCCGCCGGCGGCGGTGATCGCCTCGCGCAGCGGGATCGCCCAGCGATGCTCGAGCAGCGCGATCGCGACGGCCGTGTCGTTTGGGATCTCCTCGAGCACATCGACGACGTCCGCCTCGCTCAGGCTGTCATCCCCCGACCACAGCCCGGCGGCGCCTTCGCCGTCGACGGCCGCGGCGAGGCCGACGAGCGCTTCGAGCACCTCGCCGAGGTCGGCGATCTCCTCGTCGGAGAGCCCGGTGATCTGCGCGGTCTCGACGACGCCGTCGGCGTCCTTGACGACGAGCAGGATGTCGATCACGCGCACGACATCGTGCTCCCTCAGGCTCTGCAGTTGCGCGAGCACCTCGCCCTGGAAATCCGGTTTGTCAAAGCCGACTACGAGCATCTGTACGGGACCGATCATCGTGCTCCTATCGCTAACTCGCGAGCAGCTTCTGCTTCTCGCGTTCGAACTCCTCGGCGGTCAGGACGCCCTTGTCACGCAGTTCGCCGAGCTGGCTGAGCTGCTCGATCACGCTCGGTCCGGCCGGAGCCGCCGCGGGCGCGGCCGCGACCGGGGCCGGCGGAGCCTGCTGGCTTTCCAGTTCGGCGAGTCGCTGTTCCTGCCCCTGCTCCTGATTCGAGCGGTTGGCCTTGGCCTTACCGGCCATGTAGCCGGCGCCGCCGACCATCGCGCCCCGCAACAGTGGTCTCCTTCGTCTCATCATCATGGCGCGGAGTATGCCAGCGGCGCGGGTGAGCCGACGTCACCTCGGCGGGGTGAGTTTCGCGACTGCGATACCGGCGCCCGGCCGCGGGCCGTGCACGGGCCCGTCACCGCGCCCGCCCACGCCATCCGACCGGCCCCGTAGCGTGCGAACAGATGTTCGATGACGCCAGCGAATGCCCGTGGCTCGAGGGCTTGAACGCGGAGCAGCTCGCGGCTGCGACATACGCGGGCGGCCCGCTGCTGATCCTCGCGGGTGCGGGCACCGGCAAGACGACGACGCTGTGCGCGCGCGTCGCGTGGCTGCTCGCAGGCGGCGTCGCGGCCGAGCGGATCCTGCTGCTGACGTTCACGCGCCGCGCGGCGCGGGAGATGATCGAGCGCACGCGGGCGCTGACACAGCAGGTGGCGCCGCACGCGGGCAAGGTGCTGGGCGGGACGTTTCACTCGGTCGCGCATCGGATCGTCCGCCTGCACGCCTCCTCGCTCGGCCTCGACCCGGGCTTCGGCGTGCTCGATGCCGGCGACGCGGCCGACCTGCTCGACTTCGTTCGCGAGGAGCAGGGGCAGGCGGCGAGCCGGCGGCGCTTCCCGCGTGCGCAGACGATGCTCGACATCTACTCGCGCACGGTCAACGCGCAGATGCAGCTCGCGGAGGTGCTCGCCGAGTCGTTCCCGTGGTGTGCGGAGCACCGCGAGACGCTCGCGGGGATCTTCCGGGCTTACGGTGCGCGCAAGCGCTCGCTCGGCGTGATCGACCTCGACGACCTGCTGCTGTACTGGCGTGCGCTCGCGCTCGACGACGTCGTCGGCCCGCGCATCGCGGACGGATTCGAGCACGTGCTCGTCGATGAGTACCAGGACGTCAACGGCCTGCAGGTCGAGATCGTGCGCGGCCTGCGCGCGGGGCGCCCGGGCCTGACGGTCGTCGGCGACGACTTCCAGGCGATCTACGGGTTCCGCGCGGCGAGCGCCCGCCACATCCTTGACTTCCCGGCGCAGTTTCCAGCGGCGCACACCGCGAAGCTCGAGCGCAACTACCGCTCGACGGCGCCGATCCTGGCGGTCGCGAACGCGGTCTCCGAGCAGGACGGCGGCGGCTTCGCGAAGGTGCTCTGGAGCGAGCACGACGGCGGTCGCCGCCCCGAGCTCGCGTTTCCGCGCGATGAGGGAGCGCAGGCGGGGGAGGTCTGCGATCGCGTGCTGGCGGCGCGCGAGGAGGGCATGGAGCTGCGCGCGCAGGTGGTGCTGTTCCGCACCGGCCATGACTCCGACCTGCTTGAGCTCGAACTGACGCGGCGGGGGATCCCGTTCGTGAAGTACGGCGGTCTGCGCTACCTCGACGCGGCGCACGTCAAGGACTTCATCGCGCTGCTGCGGCTGACCGACAATCCGGCGGATGAGGTGAGCTGGTTCCGCGTGCTGCAGCTGCTCGACGGCGTCGGTCCCGTCCGTGCCCGCCGCGTGCTCGACGCGCTGCGCGCCCGCCCGGACGGCCCGCCGCAGCTCGGCCGCTGGCCACAGGCGGCGACGCACGTCCCCGAGGGCGCGCTCGAGCACGCATCGGCGCTGATCGGCGCGCTCGCCGAGACCGGCGCGGGCGCGCGGGAGAGCGCGGGCGCGCAGGTCGAGCGCCTCGGCGCCGCGCTCGCGCCGCTGATCGGGCTGCGCTACCCGGATGGCATCGCTCGCGCCTCGGACCTCGAGCAGCTCGTCGTCGCGGCGCGCGGCGCGCAGGACGTTCGCCACTTCGTCTCAGAGCTCATCCTCGATCCGCCCGCCTCGAGCGCCGACTTCGCGGGGCCGCCGCATCGCGACGAGGATTTTCTTGTCCTCAGCACGGTGCATTCGGCGAAGGGCCTGGAGTGGGACGCGGTGCACCTGATCGCCGCCTACGACGGCAACTTCCCGGCCGACATGAGCACCTCCAGCGAGGAGGGGATCGCCGAGGAGCGGCGCCTGTTCTACGTCGCGCTGACGCGGGCGCGGCGGCGCCTGCATGTCTACGTCCCGTTTCGCTACTACCACCGCCCGCGCGGCCGCGACGATGCTCATGGCTACGGGCAGGCCTCGCGCTTCCTGTCCGAGCAGGTGCAGGCGCTGTTCTCGATCACGCGCGCGGCCGAGGACCCGGCCGCCGCCGGCGATTCCGCGCCGGAGCGCCGGATCGAGGTATCGGTTGATGCGCTGTTCGCCTGAGTTGCAGCGCCGACCGCGCCGGCGCAGTTCCATGAAATGAGCGCTCTCGCACGCGGCCGCCAGCCGGCGCGACGGCGGGGCGCGATCAACTATCGTCAGACGTGGGGCTCTGGACCCAGCGCTCGCGCCGCTGCGCGAACGAGCCTGGAGGCACTGGGTCGAGGCGGATGAAGACCACCAGAGGGAGAGAGCGATGCGCAGAATCTCGGCTTGCCTTGCAGTTCTCGGCGTAGCCTTCGCGGCGCTCGCCGGCGTCGCCGTGGGCGCGCCGACGGTCAAGTTGAAGGCGGTAGCGGTTCCGATCAAGAAATACAAGGACACCGGCAACATCGCCGGCGCCGGCGCGGCGCTGAATGCCGAATACACGATCTCGGGCACCGAATACGGTGGCTTCCCGCCGCCGATCATCGGCATCAACTTCTACCTGCCGCGGGAATCGAAAATCACCTCGAAAGGCTTCATAACCTGTCCTGAAGCGACGATCTTCGAAAAAAAGGAACCGGAAGCGTGTCCGAAGGGCTCGAACGCGAGCCCGCTGACGTCCTCGGGCCACGCGGAAGGCGTCGCCGACGGGGTCGTCTCGTTCGGCAAAACCCGCGTGCCGGAGTCCGCGGAACTGTTCGCGTTCTTCAAACCCGGCGGCGGCCTCGAGTTCTTCACGTTCGGGCACTCGCCGACGACGCTGGAAATCCCGTCGACGGGGACCTACACGAACCTCAAAGGCAGCGGCGCGTTCGGCCCGAAGTTCATCGGCAAGGTGCCGCTCGTCGAAACCGTCCCGGGCGCGCCGTTCGCATCGGTCGAAAAGATCAAGATCGTCGTCGGCGCGGCGATCGGCCCGCCGAACAACCCGAAGAAGGACACCTACTACGGCACCGTGCCGAAGAAGTGCCCGAAAGGCCATCTGGAAATGAAGACCGAAGTGATCTTCGCCGAAAACGGCGAAGAATCAAAACCGGAGACGGTGACGGCGAAATACAACGCACCCTGCCCGCGGGGCGCGAAGAAGTAGCAGCGACCTCGTCGCGCCGGGCGGCGACAGCGGCGGGCGGTCCCACCGGGGGCCGCCCCGCTGGTAGGTTGGGCGGGCGATGGCGGCGGAGCGATGACGAGCGTCCTGTACCGCATCGCGCGCTTTTGCACCCGCCACCACATTGCCGTGCTCGCGCTGTGGCTGGTGGCGGCGATCGCGCTCGTCGTCGTCTCCCACCGCCTCGGGGATCAGACGAACGACAACCTCTCGCTGCCGGGCACCGACAGCCAGCGCGCCGCTGACACGCTCGCACGCTCGTTCCCCGATCAGGCGAACGGCACCAGCCCGATCGTGCTGCATGCGCACAGCGGCAAGCTCAGCGAAGCGAAGTACGCGACCGCGGTCGACGAAGCGGCGGCGGGCGTCGCCAGGGAGCCGCACGTCGCTTCGGTGGTCAACCCGCTGACGCCGCAGGGGGCGTCGGCGCTGAGCAAGGACCAGGCGACGGGATATCTGTCGGTGACGCTGTCGGAGAGCCCGGCGAACTGTCAGTCGAAGAAGCACAGCGGATCGTCGACGGCGCGAACCCGGCGAAAGCGGCCGGACTGCAGGTCGAGACCGGCGGCCAGCTGGGGCAGAAGCTCTCGAAAGCTTCGACCGAGTCGAGCGAGCTGATCGGCATCGTCGCTGCGATCGTGATCCTGACGCTGACCTTCGGGACGCTCGTCGCGGCGCTGCTGCCGATCCTCAACGCGGTCCTGGCGCTGGCTCTGACGCTCGCGATCGTGCGGCTGCTCGGGCATGTCACAACCGTGCCGACGGTCGCGCCGACGCTCGCGACGATGATCGGGCTGGGGGTCGGCATCGACTACGCGCTGTTCATCGTGACGCGCCATTTCCGTGGCATCGGCGAAGGCCTCGAGCTCGAGGAGTCGATCGCGCGCGCGACCGCGACGGCCGGAGGAGCGGTGTTCTTTGCGGGCTGCACGGTCACGATCGCGCTCGTCTCGCTGTTCGTCGCGGGCATCCCGCTGGTGACGACGATGGGCCTGATGGCGGGCGTCGCGGTCGTCGTCGCGGTGCTCGCCGCGCTGACCCTGCTGCCGGCGTCGCTCGCGACCGCAGGCACGCACATCAACTCGCTGCGCGTGCGCCACCCGCGGCCCGTCGCGAGCGAGCGCGACGGAGTGTGGTCACGGTGGGCGACGTTCATCGCCGGGCGGCCGCTGCTTGCGGGGCTCGCGGGGCTCGCGATCCTGCTGCCGCTGACGATCCCGCTGCTGTCGTTGAACCTCGGCCAGGCCGATGTCGCCGCGCTGTCCACCGCGACGACCGCGCGGCGCGCATATGACCTGCTGACAGACAACTTCGGCGCGGGCATCAACGGCCCGCTGATCGTCGCGGTCACGCTCGGCTCGCCGGCGAAGGCGCCGTCCTCGGCGGGCGCGGCCGGCTCATCGCAGGGCGATCCGCGCACGGGTGATCCGCGCCTGCAGAAGCTCCAGAAGGACGTCGCGGCGAGCTCCGGTGTGGCAGCGGTGACACCGCTGCAGGTCGACCAGGCGGGTACAGCGGCCTACTTCAACGCGATCGCGACGACGGGGCCGGCGGAGAAAGCGACCGAAGAACTCGTCGGGCGCCTGCGCACGAGCGTGATCCCGGCGGCGGAGGACGAAACGGACATGCACGCGGACATCGGTGGCAGCACGGCCGGCTACGTCGATCTCGCCGCGCGCATCTCCGAAAAGCTGCCGCTGCAGATCCTCGTCGTGATCGCGCTGAGCTTCGTGCTGCTGATCATCGCCTTCCGCACGGTCGTGATCCCGGCGCAGGCGGCGGTCATGAACCTGCTGTCGATCGGCGCGGCCTACGGCGTGCTCACGGCGGTCTTCCAGTACGGCTGGCTGAGCGGCCTGATCGGCCTCGAAGGCCCCGTCCCGGTCGTCTCCTACGTGCCGCTGTTCATGTTCGCGGTGCTGTTCGGCCTGTCGATGGACTACGAGGTGTTCCTCGTCAGCCAGATCGAGGAGCACGTCCACGCGGGCGAGGACAACCGCAGCTCGGTGATCTCAGGGCTCGTGAGCAGCGCGCGTGTGATCACGGCGGCAGCGCTGATCATGGTGTTCGTGTTCGGCAGCTTCGTGCTGAACGGCGATCCGACGATCAAGCAGTTCGGCGTCGGGCTGGCGGTCGCGGTGGTGCTCGACGCGACGGTCGTGCGCTGCCTGCTGGTGCCCGCGGTGATGCTGTTGATGGGCGGCGCAACTGGTGGATGCCGCACTGGCTGGAACGGCTCGTGCCGCACATCAGCATCGAGGGCGCCGAGTTCTTCGAGGTGCTCGGTGCGGCGCCGATCGCCGGCGCCGAGCCCGGCGCCGGAGCCGACGGGTCCTGAGCGGGGCGCGAGCGCCGAGCCGTGCAAGGCGTGGTGCGTGCATTGACGCCGCGGCGCGCGCGCCATAGGTTCGCCCGTCCCCGGCCTCACTGCCTCGTAAGCGTGCTCCACAGCAGGGCGCGGGAGCACGCGCGAGGGGCCTCAGGGGGTCGGGGTCTTCAGCGTGCTCAGCGTTTCGCGCGGTGGCGGCTGCGCGGCGCAGGCTTGGCGCGCGTGACGGTGACGAGCGCGGCGCTGTCAGCGGGCAATCTGAGCGCGACCGTGCCGTTCACCACGGGGACGCTCTGCGCTCGCGCGGGCGGGCTCCAGACGCCGTCGGCCGCGACCGCGTGACCGCCGAGCAGGACCCCGCTCGTGGCGTTCTGCGCGGGGGCGCTCAGGCGCAGGATCTGCGCGCTCCCTCTGGCGCCGCCGAGCTGCAGTTGCATCGCGAGCGGCTGCGCGCCGTGCGCTTCGTCATCGACGAGCACGACCTTGAGCGAGCGTTCGGGCCCGAGGAACGATGCGGCGGCGAGGTCGCGCGGGTTGCTCGCGGTGACCGTGCTCGGCAGCGGACGTGTGCCGACGAGCGAGCTCGTCAGCAGCAGCGCGTACCACTCGGGCTCGGCGCTGAGCGCTCCGGCGGCGATCGCGGCGGGATCGGGCGTGCACAGCGGCGTGTAGCCGGGGCAGTTCTTGGGGTTGCCCTGGAGGTTGATGCCGGCTGTGCCCGCCGCCATCGCCTGTGTGATGTAGCCGGTCGCCCACAGTGCGGAGGCGAACGTGTTGCTGATCCCGGCGACTCCGCCGCAGGAGACGGTGTTGGCCTCGTCGATGCGCACCGGGATGCGGTTTGCGCGCTGCAGCGACATGTATGTCGTCAGTGAGCGCGCCTCGCGTCCGCGCGTGGCGTCGCTGAGCAGCAGTTCGATCGACGGCGGCGGCGTCTGCACGCAGCCGAGCGGATAGTGGTGCCCGGTCAGCAGCGCGGGCTGCTGCGTGAGCGCCTCGGCTTCGCCCCAGTCGGAGAAGATGCCCGAGCCGGAGACGTCGGGGCCGGCGATCGGCACGCCCGGTGTCAGCGCGTCGATCGCTTGGCGGTAGCTGCTGACCTCTTCCTCATAGGCCTGTGCGAGCCACGGCAGTTCCCGCAAGCCGTGGCTGCCGTAGGAGTTGGGCTCGTTGCCGATCTCGACAGCGGCGAGGTTCGCGCCGAGCGCGCGGTGCGCGGCGGCGACCTCGCGCGCCGCGGCGAGCGGTTCGAAGTGGGCGAGGCCGACGGTCAGCAGCACCTGCCAGCCGCTGCGCCGGGCGAGCACGCCGAGCGCATGCATCTGCGCGGGCCCGATCATGCTCGAGGCCCATGCCGGCCGCGGGGTGTGGGCGTCGGTCCAGGCGACGTTCTCATCGGCTGTGATGCCGCCGAAGCGCAGCATCCCCGGGCCCAGCGAGCGCAGCAGCGAGACGAGGTTGCCGCGATCGCCGTAGCGGGAGAGCTGGGTCAGCGCGGCGGCCTCGAAGGACAGTCCAAGGAAGCGCTGAGGCACCGCTGGGCCCGGCGCGAGCGGGTTGATCGCGACCGTCACCGGGACCGCGCCCGCGACGGCGCCCGCGTGCGCGCGGGCGGACGGCCTCGCGTCCTCGCCGCGGGCGCCCGTCGCGTCGGCTGTGGCCGGGAGCAGCAGCAGCGCGAGCGCGCACGCGAGCGCGGCCGGCGGCCGGCGCGGCCGCCGCGCGGGCCGCCGGCGAGGGCGATCGGCGGCAGGCGCGCGGTCATCGCGGCGGGCGGGGGGGAGCGGTGGCGCCATGCGCGTGAGTTAACACGCTCGGGAGCGCCGCGGAGCGCTCGCGCCCGAGAAGCCGCTGCAACGCGGGGGCCGGCGGTCGCCGTGCGCCTGCTGTCGAGCGCGTTCGCCGCGTCTGAGAGACTGCCTCGATGTCAATACCGCGGTGGCGAGTGCTGCTCGCGCCGGCAACAACGACGGCGTATGCCGGCGTGCGCGCGCGGGGCCCGGCGACGATCAGGCGGCCGCGGGCGGCCTGCGCAGCGGCGCGCAGAGCTGCGCCGGTTGCGTTGCTGGCCTGCACGGTCGCGGTCGCGACGGGCTGCGGCGAAGCAGCGGTGGGCGGGGCTCTGAAGAGCAGGTCGGCGAGCGCGAGGGTCGCGCCGACAGCCGCCGTGAAGGCGCCGTCGCGGCCCGCGCACGCGGCGGCCGGCAGCGTCGTCGCGCGAATCGACGCCTCATCCGATGCGATTCTCGCCGAAGGCAAGGTGCACATCGCCTCCGGGGCGGCCTCTGAAGCGGAGGTCCGCCGCGAGATCAGGGCCGCGCGCAAGGCCGGGATCGTGCTTCCGTCCGGCGAAACGGCGGCGTCGTTTGAAAACAGCCAGGCGAACTCGGGTGGGCCGGTCGTCGAAGCTGAGGTTCCGGAAACCGCGTGGAACCCGCGTTCGAAGGAGATCGCGGACTGGATCATCCCGGTCCTCGCATGGGCCGCCGAACACGGCTGGGCGGGCACCGTCACGAGCGGTTACCGGACGTTCTACGAACAGGCGCAGCTGAACGCTGCGGGCGCGTTCAGCGCGCCGGCGGGGCTGAGCAACCATGAGACGACGAAATATCCCGGCGGCGCGGTCGACGTCACGAACCCCTCGCAGCTGATCGGCGTGCTGCGCTCCTACCCGGGGCCGCGGAAGCTGATCGGCGGCGTGCTCGGCCCGGTCGACCCGGAGCACTTCTCGGCGACCGGCGACTAGCACTCACCGGGCGGGGGCCGTCGGATCGACGGCCCCCGCCGGGAGTTGACTGACTACTTGCGCTTGAGGAACAGCACGACCGGAGCGGTGTTCGCGATCGCGGCCTCGCAGGGGTGGAAGATGCGGGTCGAGACCCACGTGCCTCCCGAGAGGGCGGTACCGATGATCTTGACGCTCACCGCCCCCTTGCTACGCCCGGCGAAGCTGATGTGCAGCTTGCGGGCGCTGCCGGCGAGATGCTTGTAGCTCTTGCCGTCGAGGCTCACCTGCACCGCGCTGAGCGGTCCGCTGAGGATCGTCGACCAGTGCACCGTGACCGAACGCGCGCTCATGCATTTCTTCGGCGGGGCGACGGTTTTCGTCGCCAGCACGGTCGCCACCGGCGCGGGTTCCGGAGCCGGCGCGGGCGCAGGAGCCGGTTCGGCGGGCGGTGTCGTGAACCCGCCTTCGCCGATCGTGGCGTTCAGCGCCGCGATCGTCTCGGCCTTGCCTGCGTCGTCGTCCTCGAGCACCACGAGCGGTGACGGCGGGATTTCGAAGCTGTTGTGCGTCGCACAGCAGTTCGCCATTTCGCTGCTCACGCCGAGCGCTTCACCTTCGGGAGTCACTGTGAACGGCGGTGAGACGACGGTTGCTCCGACCGTGAGCGGAACGAAGTTGTAGTAGGTCGCGTAGTCGCCCGCCCCGGCGAGCGCGAGAATGCCGCCACCGTGGTTGAAGTAGGTCGCGAAGTCCGCGGCCCGGTCGTTGATGTTTTCCTCGCCTTCGGGAGTGTCATCGCAGCCACCGCAGCTGCTGTCGGAGGCGGTGATGATCGCCGAGTAGAGCGGGTGACCGCTCGAGTCGACGAACGCTGTCGCGTTGAAGGTCGAGGCTTCCGCCGGGTCGACGGTCACTACTTCGCCGGCTCCGGTGAAGCCCGCGTCGGCGAGCGCATCCGGAAGCTCGCTGCCCTGGTCGATGGCGAGGATCGGCAGCGTCGAGCCGTTGCGCACCTTGTTGACGACGATCGTCAGGTATTCACACTCCGGCGTCGTGCCGGCACTGCAGTGGTAGTCCATGTCGTGGCCGGTGGCGATGAAGTTCGCGCCCGTTGCAGCAAAGGAGCTGGCTGGTGCGACGACGACGAATGCGGCCACCGTCAGTGCGACGAGGCACGCGAGTCTAAGCGTTCTCATAGTTGTCTCATTTCCTTACGTCTCGTACCCCCCGACCGTCCCCCAGGACGGCCGCTGTCAGCATCCTTGCCTACTGCTGGCGCTCGGAATGCTCCTGAAAGGTACAGCACGCAGGCCGTTCTGCAAAATCGCCGGATGAATCTTTGCAGCGACGATTGCATCGAGGCTCCCGCGCCCGCCCGCCGGCGAGGCCGGCGCGGAGCCGGTTCGCGCCTTCGGGCCCACGCCGCGGGGTGCCCGCGCTCCGTCGACCAGGACCGCCCGGTGAGCGCAGGATCACGAGCGTGATCGCGAGGGGGATGAGTGGATCGGCGATCGGGGCTCCGAGCGCGACGGCGATCGCGGAGGCGATCACGGCGAGGCTGACGTAGGCGCCCGCGCGAATGCGATCCCGAGCGGCACGGCAGTGAGCGCGTCGCCGAAGTTGTGGATCAGCTCGCGGATCCTCTCGTGCGCGCGCAATACGCTGGCGCGATGGCGGCCGACCCTTCTGCGGAGCCCTCTCTCGCCGAGATCGCGCGCGAATGGGGGCGAATCGGCTGCATCGGGTTCGGTGGCCCGCCCGCGCACATCGCGCTGTTCCGTTCGCTGTGTGTGACGCGGCGGCAGTGGCTGGGCGAGGAGCAGTTCGAGCGCGCGATCGCCGCGACGAACCTGCTGCCCGGACCGGCCTCGACACAGCTGGCGATCTACTGCGCCTGGCGCCTGCGCGGGCCGGCCGGCGCGCTGATCGGTGGCCTCGGATTCATCCTGCCGGGCCTCGCGCTGATCATCGCGCTGGCCGTTCTCTTCCTCGGAGGATCGCCGCCCGTCTGGGTGCGCGGCGCGGGGATGGGCGCCGGCGCGGCGGTCGCGGCGGTTGCGGTCCGCGCCGGCCTGGGCGTCGCCGCTCCGATCTGGCGGCGCGCGGGCGATGAGCGCCCGCGCGTCGTTGCGTATGCGCTCGCGGGCGCTCTCGCCGCAGCCACCGCCGGGCCGTGGCTTGTGCTCGTGCTGCTGGGCTGCGGGGCGAGCGAGCTGCTGGTGAGGGGCCAGGCGCGCGACCATGTCGGCCTGCACCTCTGGCCGCTGCTCGCCGCGGTCGGTGAGCCGGGGGGCACGGGCGCGCTCGTGTGGACCGCGCTGAAGGTCGGCGCGCTCGCGTTCGGCGGCGGGTTCGTGATCGTCCCGTTGATGCAGACAGACGCGGTCAGCACCTACCACTGGATGACCCACGCGGAATTCCTCAATGCGGTCGCGCTCGGACAGGTCACGCCCGGGCCGATCGTCCAGACGGTCGCCGTCGTCGGCTACGCGGCCGGCGGCCTGCCGGCGGCGCTGCTGGCGGCCGCCGTCGCATTCGCGCCGTCGTTCTCGTTCATCCTGATCGGCGCGGCGCGCTTTGAGCGGCTGCTGGGGAACGAGCGCGTGATCGGCTTCCTCGCGGGCGCGGCACCGGCTGCGGCCGGGGCGATCATCGGCTCGGCGATCCCACTTGCAGCGGGCCTCGGTGCGAGCTGGCAGTACGTCGTGCTCGCAGCCGCCGCCGTCTCCCTGCTCGTGCTGCGGCGCAGCATCGTCGCGACGCTGCTCGGCGCGGGTCTAACCGGCACTCTCGCGGCGCTGCTCGGCGCGCCGCTGGCGCACTGATGATCGCGTCCGGCGGCGCGTGAGCCGGCGGCGGCGGTCCCCTCCGGCAGGCCGTTGCCGGACGGGGACCGAGCCGATCGGTGGTTCGCGAGGCTCAGACCTCGTTTTCGAACAGGTACTCCTGCGCCTGCAACGCGACCATGGGGACGGTGTTGCCGAGCGCGATGTTGCCGTCGAACAGGTGCAGGCCAAAGCTCGGCGGGAGCAGTTCCTGCACGAATTCCGGCGGGTTATGCGGCGTTCCTTCGGGCGTCAGCTGCAGCCAGCCGGCGCCGTTGTTGAGCATCACAGGGTCACGCGACTGCGCGTCGCTGACATCGCACACAAGATCGCGGAGCGAAAATTGGCCTCTCGCCCATACGGAGTGGGCGCAGGAGGACCATGATTTCAGATAGCACACGGCGGTGCTGCCGGAGCGCACGGAAAGACAGCCCCTGGGCCGCTCCCTCTGAAACTCTCCTGGTGGCCCAGAGGCTGTCGCGCGCCGTGGCCGGCTCACGCGCGGGGGTGATCCCGCGCGTGAGCCGCGCCGCCGTCGTTTGCGCGACAGGTGCTAGCGGACCCCGGCGCGCAGCATCGCGAGCTCGACGTCGAATGCGTCCTGTTCCTCGCCGATCGCGTTCGGGTGCACAGGGACACCGGTGAGCGACCCGATCAGCGGTTCGATCCAGCGCGTGCCGACAGGCTGGCACACGTCGTGGCCTTCGCTCTGCTTGAACGTTTCGACGTAGATCGCGCCGTTCGCCTTGGCGCCCGCCTTGAGGCTGGCGTCGCCCTTCTTCTCGACCGAGCGACGGAACCATTTCAGGTCACCTTCCGTCCACGGAATAGAGCTGAAGCATTTTCCTTCGCGGGGGGCGATGTCGGGGTAGCCGACGACGAAGACCTTCGCGTGGGGCGCCAGGATTTTGACTTCCTGGAGAGCCTGTTCGGCCGGGCCTTTGTCCGCTTCGAGCTGTTTTTCGGCAAACGCTCCGTACTTCGCCTTGCACGGTGCCTTGCCGGGCGTCACGATGTCGGTTTCCGAGCAACCCTGGACGAGCGTCCCGAACAGGTTCCCGTCGTTGCCGCCCATGCCGATGGTGACGACTTCGGTCGATTCGCCAAGCGCGTCGAATTGCGGCGGCTGGTCCGGGAACTGCGCGACGGTGAAGTTTTCGGTCTTCGCGCCACCACAGCTGACGTCTGTGAGCGACAGGTCCAGCGCCGATGCGACCAGGTGCGGATAGTTGCGCGAGGACTGCCCGCAGTCTTCCGGGGCGCCTTCGGCGTAGGGCGTGATGCCCGGGCCGGCGGTGTAGGAGTCACCCATCGCAACGTAGTTGGCGCCGGCGGCACTTGCACCGGCAGGCAGCACCGCGCAGAGCACGCAGGCCAGCAGCCCGAGCACTGCGAGGCTCCCGCGCCGTGAATTCTTCAGATCCCTCATGAGCTCCCTTTCGTGTGTCCGGGGTGAGACCCGGTCCCTTCCTCCCGTCAAACGCCCGCAAGCGAGCAGACGATCGACGCCGATACCGCGAACTCGCAGACAGACAGATGCGAACTCGAGCCGGGCGGACCGCCCGGACCGGACAGCCAGCACCGTCTGGCTGGACACGATCCTACCCTCGTGTGGCCGACGGGTCAACGGGCACTAGAGATATCGGCGAGCTACCGCGCCCAGCGGGTCCTCGGCCCGCTGTCCGGTCGCCCGCGGGCGACCAGCGGCGCTCGGAGCGGGCCGGTCGCCGGCTACAGCCGTCCGAGCAGCAGCAACACCAGCAGGATGAGCGCGATCAGGCCGACGATCCCGCCGAGGAACGCAACTTTGACGAGGAACAGCACGACTGCGACGACGATCAGCAGACCAAGCAGACCTCTGAGCATTTTGCGTCTCCTCTCCCCAACTTTGAGCGCTGCGATGAGCTCTGCTTGTCCGCATACGGGCGTTGCCAAACACCGCTGGGGACCTCTGCTCCGACCCGCTGTGGTGCTGCTCCGCGCGATCCTCGCCGTCCTCGGCCGGGCAGGCGTGTCGCCGGGCGGTGGCGGTAGGGCGGCCTTTTGGCCGGCGACCGCTTCGACTGACCGCCGCGGTACATCAAGCGCTGCTCCGCCGCTGCCGATGCGTCGCATATGACCGTTGACCCGACAGCTGGCGAGCAAAACGTCGCGCCGCGGCGAGCCTCGACCGATCTCGCCAATGAGGTTCTCGGTCGGCGCGTGCTCGCGGGGTTTATCGATCTCGCCGTGCTGGCGGTGCTGTTCGTCGTGATGAGCGTCGCGTTCGGTGGCGCGCACTTCGGGACTGTGAGCAACGCGGCGGACCCCGGCTTTCACCAGACGGATGATTCGGTGTCACTTGCAGCCGGTCCGTTTGCCCTGTTCGCCGTGCTGTGTCTCATTTATTACTTCGTGCTCGAGTCACGTTCGGGCCAGACGATCGGGAAGCGCGCGATGGGTGTGAGAGTGACCGATATCGACGGGGGTGTCCCGCGCCGAGGCGCAATCCTGCGTCGGACGCTCGGCCGTCTCATCGACGTGCTGCCGCTTCTCTACCTCGTCGGCCTGATTGCGATCGGAGCTGGAGCGCGACGCCAGCGGCTCGGGGATCGCCTCGCGCACACGACGGTCGCGTCGGCCTGAGCGGCTGTCCGCTCAGTGCACTGAGGGCATAGCAGTCGCGTCCCCGAGCCTATGGCGCTGTATTCGTGTATAGGTATGTAGGCGGGCGCTCAGCTCCGCGGAGGGCGGTCGCGGGCGAGGCGGAATGGCTCGCCCGCCCCGATAACGCAGGTCGAGTGATATCGGGCTATGTGCCCATCGAAAGGGAGGATTGCGATGTGCCGCTGGCTCGCATACTCAGGGTCGCCGCTGCTGCTCAGGGAGGCGCTGTACGGGCCGGCCAATTCGCTGATTCAACAGAGCCTGCACTCGCGCCTCGGGGCCGAGACCACCAACGGCGATGGCTTCGGCGTCGGCTGGTACGGCGATGTTGCGACCCCAGGCGTCTTTCACAGCACCGAGCCGGCGTGGAACGACAAAAACCTGCGTGAGCTCGCCGACCACGTCAGCTCGGCGACATTCTTCGCCCACATCCGCGCCGCGATCGGCAGCTCCGTGCAACAGACGAACTGCCACCCATTTCGCCACGGCCGTTGGCTGTTCATGCACAACGGCTACATCGACGGGTTCGCGACGGTCAAGCGCGACCTCGCGCTCGCTGTCGATCCATCGCTGTACCCGCAGATCTCGGGACAGACCGACACCGAGCTGCTGTTCTTCCTCGCGCTCACGTTCGGTCTCGAAGCCGACCCTCCGGCGGCCGTCGAGCGCGCCGTCGGCGTCGTCGAGGCGGTGGCCGCCACGCACGGCGTCGCCAAGCCGTTCCAGGGAACGATCGCGACCACCGACGGCAACACGATCTGGGCTTTCCGTTACTCGAGCGAGGGAAAGTCGCGCTCGCTGTTCTACACGACCGACGTGCCGACGCTGCGCAGGCTCTATCCCGAGCGTGAGCTGTACGCGGAGGTGTCCGAGGACGCACACATGGTTGTCTCCGAGCCGCTCGGCGACATTCCGGGCGTGTGGAATGAAGTGCCCGAGGCGACCTGCCGGGTCATCGGCGCAGGCCACGACGAGCTGCTCCCGTTCAGGCCACGGGTGCCATAGGCGTAGGTGCCGGCGCCTCCGGCAGGAGAGCTGCCGGGCAGACTTGCTGCGATGCCGGAGGAGGCGTGTGGTTGCAGCACATAGTGGACTGATGTCTCGGGAGATGCTGGACGCCTACGAAAGGCGGCTGGCATGGGGTTGGCGCGGTATGTGGTGGATGCGGTGTTGTTGGAGGGCCGCAGCGCGCGTGAGGTGGCGGCTGCTCATGGGATCAGCAAGAGCTGGATTTATGTGTTGATTGAGCGGTTCCGCGCTGGTGGCTATGAGGCGCTTGAGCCGCGTTCTCGGCGGCCTCGTTCTTGTTCGCATCAGACGCAGCCGGGGACGGTCCAGCGGTCGGTCAACGGTGCGCCGCACCGACCTGCACCCGGCGCCGTGTCCATTCGGCGCCGTTCGTGTTTGTGTGAGGAGATCACTCCCAAGCGCAAGCCTGGTCCACGGCTGAGGGCTTGTGGGCGAGTGGAGGGGTCCGGGCGGCCCGACCGCGAGGACCGGGCCGCCATGCATCGAGTTGGTGGCGCCCCGTGCTCCTGCCTCAGCACCGACCGCGTTCGAACGCCGCCGTGTTTGAGTACCCCGAGAAGTCGAGGTTATTGCCCACGTCGTTGCGGCAGGTAATCCCTCCCGTAACTGTGGTTTCCCTAACCCCCACGTCATGGAACATCGCGTAGCCCGACAAGTTGTTCCCGGACACGGTGACTACGCCGTGCGCGTAGCTCCTATCCACTTCCACCTTCTCAAATTGCAGGGAATATTCCGTCGGTTCGAGCGCGTTACCAGTTACGTGAATATTTCCGCCTGCATTCACCGCGTAAGTGGTAAGCGTTCAGTGGGTTTGGGGGACATAACTCTGCTCCGTCGAATATCTGGGCGTGGAGCGTGCCGATGCGGAGGCGATCTACGACGCGGGGCGCGAGGTCGTCGTCGAGGTGCTGCTGCGGATGGATCGGCGTATCCAGCAGCTGGAGGCGCGGGTGGAGAAGCTCGAGCGTGAGCTGAGCAAGAGCTCGCGCAACTCATCGCGCCCGCCGAGTTCTGATCCTCCCAGTGCGCGTCCGCGCAGCAAGGGCCCGTCGGGCAAGAAGCGCGGAGCGCAGCCCGGTCACGAGGGTCATGGTCGCGAGCTGTTGCCGGCCTGGGCGGTGGATGAGGTCATCGAGCACTGGCCGACTGGCTGTGGGTGTGGTCAGGTATTCAACGAGTCAGACCGGGTCGCTTCGCGCGAGCCGCTGCGCCATCAGGTCGAGGAGCTGCCGCAGCTCGCGGTCACGGTGATCGAGCACCGTTGCCAGCGCCTGCGTTGCCCGCGCTGCGGCACTGAGCGGACGGCACAGCTGCCGGAGGAGGTGGCCGCGAGCGCCTTCGGGCCCCGCTTGCAGGCGGCGATCGCGACCCTCTCGGCGCGCAATCGCGTCTCACGGCGCGATTTGGTCGAGCTGTGTGAGGAGCTCTTCGGCGCGCGCATCTGTAGCGGCAGCATCGACGCGATCCTCGCGCGCACCGGTCAGGCGCTGCAGGAGCCCTACGCGCAGCTGCTCGATCTGGTGCGCGATGCGGGCGCGATCAACGTCGATGAGACGGGGTGGCGCCTGCGCGGCGCGCAGCGGACGCTGTGGGGCGCCTTCACGCAGCGCTCGGCCGTCTTTGCCATCAGGAGCAATCGCCACGAACAGCACCTGCGCGAGCTCCTCGGCGAGCACAAAGGAGTCGTCACCTCCGATCGCTGGTGGGCCTATGACCACCTACCGCTTACTCGCCGCCAGCTGTGCTGGTCGCATCTACAGCGCGACTTCCAGGCACACGCCGAAGGCCTCGGCGCCGAGGGCGAGTTCGGCGAGCACGGCCTGCGGATCGCAGGGCGCGTGTTCTGGGCGTGGGAGGTCTACCAGCACACGCACGAGCGCCATGAGTTGCGACTCGCGGTGCGGGCGTTGCGGCGCGAGCTCAAGCCGATCCTGCGCCAGTACTCACGCAGCTGGGCGCGCTACAAGCGCACGCGGGGCATGGCCCGCAACCTGCTGAAGATCTGGCCGGCACTGTGGACGTTCGCCGAGCGCAGCGGTGTCGAACCGACCAACAACCACGCCGAGCGCGCGCTCCGCGGCGCCGTCATCTACCGCAAGCTTTCTCTCGGCAGCCAGTCCGAGGACGGGGAGCGGCGCATCGAGCGGCTGCTATCCGCGTCGATCACCTGCCGCCTACAACACCGCTCGCTCTTCGCCTACCTCACCGAACTGCTCACAGCACACGCACGCGGAGATCCCGCGCTCTCACTCGCCTAAGCGGCAACGGACTGAACGCTTACCGTAAGTGAACACTTCCAGGCAATAGGTAACATCGCGCCCAGAGAGGACATTGTCACTGACAATGACGTTTCCCGCCACGGTCAAGGAGTTTGCATCGGCACCCACGCATTCCCCGCCGAGCTCGTTGTGTCTGATTTCAACGTTGCCGCCGACAGTCAGTGCGTAGACAAACACACCCGCTTCGGGTTTGCTCGCGTTGTTCTTGATGGCTATCGAGCCGAGCACCGTACCTGGATCCGCAATACCCCCTGAACCCTGGATGCTGATTTGTCCCGTCGTATCTTTGACCACGATGTTGCCACCCACGTGCGAGACGTAGATTTCCACATGACTCGCGCCGTGCTAGCCAAATGCCCGTTGATGACCAGCCCAGGCCCGTCGTTCAGGCTTCCGCCTTCGGCTACGGTCACGTTGCCTTCGACCGTGGTGTTTTCCGCCAGGAAGCAGCCCGCTTCCGCCGTCACGCTCGCGTTGATGGTCCCCGGTCCGAGTGTGCCGTTGCAATGTACCGTTGAGTGCGCCCACGCCGATGTAACCATCAACGCCAAACGCGAGAAGACCGCCGATGATGCCGGCCCCCAAATAATTGCCGACCCAAGCGGCACAGACGCCCCCACAGCCAGCATCGGGCCACCTTGCGGCGGCTAACTCTAGTCCGACGCGCCGCTCCACGCGATTCGCCCGGCGGATCGCGTCAGTGACGTCCGGTGGTCGCGGCCCGCTCAGCCGTAGGCCCGTTCCTGCGCGAGGCGTTCGGCGGTAACCTCGGAGGTCGTAAGGCGAGCGATCAAGCCTCGTACCCAGAGGTAGACCCATCCCTCGCCGTTGTCGCACACGGCCGTCGCTGCCAACAAGACGTTCTTCCTGAATCGCCATTGCAACACAACCCCACCGCCGAGGTGACTGCCCTCCTCAAGCTCGTAGTCCAATTCCTCGTAGGCCCCGAACCACTCGTCAAGGAAGCCACGGATCGCCGCTCGACCCTCGATGAGGTCCGCCCGCCCGTCCAAGACCCCATCTTCGGCGACGCTGCTCATCACCCCGTCGAGATCACGGCGATTCAAAGCCGCAAACTGCTTGCGCGTAAGCTCCACCAGGTCGGGGGCCGTGGACTGCTCAGACACCGCCTTGCCCGCTCTCATCGAGCCCCGCTGCCCGCAACGCCTCGTCGTGATCGTTGTAGGAGCGCATACGCGAGATCTTGTCGCCGCGAAAGTCGAGGATCATCCCGAACGGCGCGTCAACCGGCACGCCGCTTCCTCTGCCGCGCGCCTCCTGCCGACCTAGCATGAGTACGCGGTCCCCGAGATCACGAAACTCGTCAGCGAGCAGGCGGTACTCCGCCCAGGTGTCGCGAAGCTCGCCGAGGGCCGTGTCGATGCCCTCGCGTCCCGTATAGCCCCCGCCCCCGACTGCGCTCGGTAGTGACGGGAACCACTCGAAGTCCGGGGTGAAGGGATCGTATTCGCTGTCATGGCGCTGGTTGAAGGCGTCAATCACTTGTTTGGCGATCTCCACGTTCTCCTGCGACATCGCCTACTCCGCCAGGCCGAGATCGGCGAGCGCGCGGTCTCTCTCGAAGTACTGAACGATGCGCGTGACCTTGCCGTCGTCGACCTCGAAAAGGGTTGCGCCTTTGACGTGCAGTTGCGCGAGCTCGACGCCGCTGGTTTTGCCGCGTCCGGTGCAGGAGAAGCTCACAAGGACGCGGTCCCCGGGCAGGGCACGGTAATCATTCGCGACGACGCCCCAATCCTCCCAGGCGGCGAGAACGTCGCGGAAACCCTCGACCATCCCGCCGACACCCATCCATGTACCGGGGGATGGGCCATCGGCGATTGTGTACTCCATCTCAGGGTGCACCCAGGAAACTGCGCTGTAGTCGCCGCGTTCCCACGCCGCATATATCGTGCGTACGAGGTCGAGGTGCGCCGACACCGCCTCCGCCCGTTCCGCGGCGAGGCGTTCGGCGGCAGCACGAGCCTCGTCGATGTCGGTGTGGGGCGTGACCCGCTCTATCACACCGTCCGCCCACTCAGTGACGGACGCGTACAGGAACTCAACGTAACCGGTGCTGCCAGCCATCCGACCGCGCTGGCGAGTCACGGAGAGCATCACGCCGCTACCGAGGTCAAGGTTCTCCTCGATCTCGACCGCGAAGTCCTCATACATGGCGGTCCACTCTTCAAAGCTGCCGCGAATCACCTCGACGCCTCGGTATGTGCCGAGACCCAGCGCAGATGTATCCCACACCGACTCGGGGCCGTATGCGGTCATCGCAGCGTCAAAGTCGCGGCGGCCGACGGCTTCGATGGCTTGGCGGTTCAGCTCAACCAGGTCGGGGGTCGTGGACTCCTCAGACATCACCCGGCCAGTATCCCGCCGTGGCTGGTTTCCCGCGCGCCGGCGGGCCTCTCGCTGGCGTTCTCACCGAACACGGGCAAACACACGTTCGCGTCTGTCGGGGGCGCAGATCGGCTGATTTGAGGTGTACGATCGCGGGAGGTAACGACGCGAGGAGGCCCACGATGATCCGCACCCTGTCCTGTCTATTCGTGTTCGGTGTCGGCAGCGAGGCGCTCGGCGGCAGCGCGTTCGTCGTGTTCGCGTGCGGTGCGCTCGCGCTCTGGATCAACCACGAGTGGCACAAGCAGGAACGCGACGCGCTCGAGCAGCGCCGTATCGCGCAGATCGAAGGGGAGGAGCGCGCGCGGCTGCGGGCCTATGTCGAGTTCGGCGGCAAGCTCTGAGCCTCCTGTCCTGATCGCAGCCGCCGAGGCCGCCGCGTGGGAGTACGCGCCGAGGCTCAGCCACGGCTGGGCGATGGGCACGAGCGGCGCGGTCGCAGACGGCAACATTTCGCCTCGGCGACGTTCGTTAGCATCGGCGGCGTGGCCGCCCCGACCAGCAAGTTCGCGCCGCCACCCATGCGTGGAAATGCCCGATGCCGTGTCCAGTGTCCACGGCCAGCCGCGCGAGGCCGCGGATGCGGCGCTGCACCGGACCCAGGATCTCATCCGGTCCGTTCAGATTGCCTGCGCGCAGAACGGGCTGGTGGTTGCCCAGGCCGAGAGGGGCCGGTGGCGGGCACCCAACCCTCAAGTGCGTAGTCGTTGAGGAACTGGCGGTTCCAGAAGTAGTTGCGAGCGGTCTCGGTCAGTTCTGCCTGCTCGCAGACCTCGTTCCAGTCGCCTCGGATGACGTCGATCTGATGCTCCACAATCGCCGCCGCCTCCTGACTGCTGAGCTGGTAGAGGTGGGCCCGCTCGACGCAGCCGACGACCTGGCTCTCCTTGAACCCGTCAGTGCCGTCGCCGATGATCATGGCCTGGGTCGCACGGCCCGTGTTGCGCACCTGGGGGCAGATGTCATAGGCCGGAGTCAACTCGAGCGAGTCCCCGTCCCAGAACGCCGCATGGTTACGAGCATGATCGTCTGTATTGCCGACGAGGATGTTGAACGTGATCCGGGAGAACAGCTCGCGGAGGTTCGAGGCTGGATCGAGGAAGGTGGACCTGATGATCTGGGCAAGGTCCGCGTAGCTCGCGTGCCTGGCGGCGAGCTCGTTGAGGCCGAGCATCGTCAGAGCCGAGACGAAGCTACGCCGCTCCTTGGTCTCCGGAATGCGGTCGAAGCGCTCGACAAGTAGGGCTCGCCTGTCGAGCGCCTGGGTGAGCTCCGTACGGGCAACATTCAAGCCAGCCCGGTGTGCGAGCTCCATCGCCACATACTCACCTTGCTCAACGGGGAAGGTGTCGCTGGAGGAAGAGAACTTGGCGATCAATCGGCGCGCCCCGTCGT
The DNA here is from genome assembly GCA_963827105.1 of uncultured Solirubrobacteraceae bacterium. Taxonomy (GTDB): domain Bacteria; phylum Actinomycetota; class Thermoleophilia; order Solirubrobacterales; family Solirubrobacteraceae; genus Palsa-744. The sequence goes on from CAWHAB010000007.1 coordinate 42,275, forward strand.
CGATCAGGGCCTTGGGGCGAGCGCCGCCGATCGAGCTGCCATGGAGCAGCGCAGCGTCGAGCTCGTCGGAGAGAGGAATCCCTTCTTCGACGCGCTGGGCTGAGCTGGCGAGTTCGTCGAGGCTCGCGTTCTCCCGGCCACGCGCGACGTAGTGGTCGGAGGAGCTTTGGAAATCGAGGGCTCCGGCACGATCCGACCCGGACTCGAGGAGCAAAGTGATGAGGCTGAGGTCCGCAGGATCTTCGTCGGCCGCGCCGGATCCAACCAGCCGGTTCATGACTACGCGCTGGCCCCATGCATCCGGGCGAGCGTCGAGGATGCAGCCGGGTGCGTCGAGCCCCTGGAGCGGTCTGAGCCGCTCTTCGATTAGCGGCAGCTCGGGCGCATAGAGCGAGATCGAGTCGGGTCGCTCGAGGTAGCTGCGGCCGTAGACGAAGGTCGCTTCGCCGCCCGCCTCATCGATACGTCCTGTGACAACCGGCTCGGATGCGCCCGGAAGCCAGATCCATACGAACGCCTCGCCTGAGGGCTCAGAACTCATTATCTAGCTCCCGCTTGGGGTGGCGCACCGCGCGTGGCAGGACTATCGGGCGGCGGGCGCGCGTCGCCTCGTCCGCGAGGCGGGTGCTGTCCGCGTAGAAGAGCGGAACCCCGACGAGCGTGGCAGCGTCGAAGGCCGTTCCCAGCGCGACGCTCGGATTGCCCCGTTCTACCTTCTGCAGAGTGGCTGGGCTGATGCCGGCACGCTCGGCCAGTTCGCGCACGGTCCAGCGCCGCGCGAGCCGTGCTTGCGTAATCTCGGTGCCGAGTAGGGTCGCGGCGTCGTAGACGATGGGGGAGTAGGCGTGCTGGCGCTTGGGCATCTGTATCAATAAAATAGCATTTAAGTAGTTTCGTACCAGTTTATTGGCACGAGAACGCTCACCCAGTAGTTCTGCAAGGTTGCCCTCCGCCGAAGGCGGCGGTCAGTCAAGGACACTCGATGTCTCGTCGCTTGGCGGGCAGGACTTCGTTTGACGTAGCGATCAAAAGACTGATCGATCACTGAGGGTCGGTGCGTATTTTGTTGCCGCGTGATCTACCGGGGTCAGCTGTCCTGCTGAAACGCGGGCATGACCTCGGCGGCGAGACGATGCATGCTCTGCCGGGCGTCTCCGCCGCTGATTAGCACGTAGCTGACGCCGACCGCCTTCAGCGCATGCAGTCCCGCAATGATCTCGGGGGCCGGGCCGAAGAGGGCATGGGCCTCGGTCGCGCCGGCGTTGCCCGCGTAGGCCATGATGTGCGAGCGCTTCGCGCCGTCCGGGCCGCGCGACCGCTCGATCATGCGTTCGTGGGCCTTTGCCTGCAGGGCGAGCGCCGTGCTCGCGTCATCTGCGTCGCGTGCCACGTAGAGATTGCGCGCGACCGCCACGTCCATCGGATCAAAGGCACGGTCGCGAGCCTCACACTCGGCCTTGAACAGAGCGATCCGCTGGCCGATCGCCTCGGTGGAGGCGAATTGGTCGAGCAACAGGTTGGCACCCAGCGCAGCGACATTGCAGACGGACTCGGGCCTGCCTGCAGCGATCCACACGGGCGGATGCGGCTTCTGAGCGGTTGGCGGCTCCACGAGGATCTCGTCGTAGCGCCAGAACCGACCCTTGTGAGAGAAGGGCTCATCGGAGCTCCACGCTTTGAGAATCACTGCCAGCGACTCGTTGAACCTCGCCTCTGCCTCCTCCGCCGGCAGGCAGAAGCCAGCGAACTCCGAATGCCGGTAGCCCTTGCCCACGCCGAAGTCGAGACGCCCCCCAGAGAGGAGATCGAGGGTCGCCGCGCGCTCGGCCAGCAGCACCGGGTCATGCCAGGGCAGCACGAGCACCGCAGTCCCAAGCCGTATCGACTTGGTGCGCGCGGCCACCCAACTCAACAGATCGAGAGGGGCCGAGACTTGCCCGGAGCCGGAGAAGTGATGCTCGACCAGGAAGGTCGAATAGAAACCGAGGTGATCGGCTTCGACGTTGGTCTCGATGCACTCGAGGAAGCCACGGGCCGGGTCGCCGTCCGTGGCACGCGGCGCCTGCGCGCCGCCGAATAGGCCGAAGCGCATGGTGTCGGAGCCCCTACTGGTCCCGGCTTCGCTCGCGATCTCTTTCTGGTCTTGACGCAGGGACATTCGCCGATCGTGACGGATCGCAGGGCAGGGCGCTCGGTTCAGTTCTACGGCGCGTCTCGCTGGCAGACAGAGCGGGCGCGTCAGAGCCGGAGTTTGGCCCACTGCGAGGGCGTCGTTGCTCCAGGCGACGCTGTGAGCGGCGGGTCCGTCGATCGCCCTGTCCCGCTCCCGGCGCGCCGTCGGAATGGAGAGTGCCGCTGCATGCCGGAGGAGGGACTCGAACCCCCGACACGCGGATTATGATTCCGCTGCTCTAACCGACTGAGCTACTCCGGCCCGGAGATGCAGGAGTCTAGCCGCAGGATGCGCGTGGACGGCGTGCCGGCGCTGGATGTCGAGGTGCAGGCGCTGGGTCCTCGATCGAGGCGGGCGCGATCGCGCAGGCTCCCCGCCTGCCCGCTCACATCACGCTGTGGCGAGAAGACCGCGCCGACTGGCTCGTCCGGTGCAGACCTGCTCGCACAGGCTAGCCTCGTGATATGGATCCTTCGCCGCTGCTCGCCGTGCCGAATGTCTCCGAGGGGCGCGATCAACAGGCAATCGCAGCGATCGCCGCCGCCTTCACCGACGGCTCGCGCGCGCGGCTGCTCGACGCGCATTCAGATGCCGATCACCATCGCTCGGTGTTCTCGCTCGCCGCGCCGGCAGGCGCGCTCGCGGATGCCGTGCTCGCGGGTGCACGCGCGTCGCTGGAATGGATCGACGTGATCACGCGCGCGGGCGGCGCCGAGGCGGAGGTCGGCCAGCACCCGCATGTCGGCGCGCTCGACGTCGCGCCGATCGTCTACCTCGACCCGCGCGACCGCGGTGCCGCGTGCGCGGAGGCGCTGGTGCTCGCCGAGCTGATCGGCGAGCAGCTCGAGGTGCCCGTGTTTCTCTACGGCGAGCTGACCGCCGGCGAGGACACCCCGGCGCGAACGCGCGCCGAGCTGCGCCGCGGCGGCGTGCTCGGCCTCGCCGAGCGGATGTCCGCGAGCGCGCATCCGCTGCGGCCGGACTTCGGACCGCCGCGCATGCATCGCCGCGCCGGTGCCACTCTGATCGCCGCGCGCCCGCCGCTCGTCGCGTTCAACCTGGCGCTCGCCGCGCCTGCGACGCTCGCCGACGCGAAGGCGATCGCCGGGCTGATCCGCGAGGGCGGCGCGCAAGGGCTCCCCGGCGTGCGCGCGATCGGCGTATCGCTCGGCGGCGATGTCGCGCAGGTCTCGATGAACGTCGAGCGGCCGTTCGAGGTCTCGCTGGCGATGGTCATCGACGCCGTCCGCCAGCACGCGGACGTCGCCAGCGCCGAGCTCGTCGGGCTGGCTCCCGCCGCCGCGCTCGACGGGTTTCCGCCGGAGATCCCGATGCCGGGCTTCGATCCCACACGCCACCTGATCGAGAACGCTTTAAGCTCCTAGGCGTGGCTCAGACCAGACGCAAGCGCCAGACCAAGCACCGCGGCAACGCCGCCGGCGTCATCGAGTCGCGCGGTCGCACCGGGCGCAAGCCGACCGCGGCCGAGAAGAGCGGCGATCCGGTCGCGCGGGCACGCGAGAAGGAGAAGCTGCTCGACAAGCGCGATCGCCCCCCGACATGGTCGGCGGCGTTCATCAAGGCGATGGGCGCGACGGTCGTGCTGCTGTTCGCGGTCATCCTCCTCTTTCACCAGTCGACCGGCGCGATCGGCCTGTTCCCGATCGTGCTCGTCTTCTACACGGTCGTCAGCTACTTCACCGACAAGTGGATGTATGACCGCCGCCAGCGCAAAAAGCTCGGGCAGGGTGGTGGCGGGAAGGCCGCGCCGCGATGAGCGCACCCGACGTGCGCGGCTTCACCGTCGGTCCCGTCCAGGAGAACAGCTACATCGTTCGCGCCGACGCGCAGGCCACGCGCGCGGTGATCGTCGATCCCGGCGATGAGGCCGAGCGCCTGCTCGAGGCGATCGCCGCTCTCGAAGTCGAGCTCGACGCGATCCTGATCACGCATTGCCACTTCGACCACATCGGCGCCGTCGCGCCGCTCGCGCGCGCCACCGGCGCCCCCGTCTACTGTCCGCGGATCGAGCAGCCGGTGCTCGCCGACGTGATGAGTTGGGTGCCGCCCGGGTTCGGGCCGTTTGAGAGCTACGACGCCGAGCACACGGTTGCCGGCGGCGAGCGGCTGAGTCTCGCCGGGCTCGACATCGACGTGCTCTTCACGCCCGGTCACAGCCCCGGTCACGTCACCTACGCGATCAGCGGCGCGCTGCTGTCCGGCGACGTGCTGTTCCAGGGCTCCGTCGGCCGCGTCGACCTGCCCGGCGGCGACTGGGCGACGCTCGAGCGCTCGATCGAGAGCCTGCTCAAGCGCGTACCCGCCGGAGACGATTGTGTTCCCGGGCACATGGGCGTGACCACGCTCGGGCAGGAGCGCGACAGCAACCCGTTCCTCAGTGAGCTGCGCGTCCGTGTCCCGCGCGCGGGATCGGCGACGCTGGACTCCGCGGCCGGCAGTTGAGCGACTCGAAGATCAAAGTCCCGCGCGGGACCTACGACGTGCTCGCCGATCAGGCTGCGGCGCGCACGACGCTCGAGGCCCGCGCGCGCTCGATCCTCGAGGGCGCCGGCTACGAGCGGATCGAGACGCCGACGTTTGAGGCGACCGAGCTGTTCGCGCGCGGCGTCGGCGAGTCCACGGACATCGTGCGCAAGGAGATGTTCACGCTCACCGACGCCGGCGGTCGCTCGCTGACACTGCGCCCGGAGGGCACCGCGCCCGTCTGCCGCGCGTATGTCGAGCACGGTATGCACAAGCGCCGCCAGCCGGTGAAGCTGTGGTACTTCTCGAGCTTCTTTCGCCACGAGCGCGCGCAGGCCGGTCGCTACCGGCAGTTCTGGCAGGTCGGCGCCGAGGCGCTCGGTTCGGAGGACCCGGCGCTCGACGCCGAGTCGATCGTGCTGTCCGCACGCGTGCTCGCAGAGATGGGTGTGCGCGAGGTTCGCCTGCGCCTGTCAAGCCTCGGCAGCCCCTCGAGTCGCAGTGAATATCGAGAGCGGCTGCAGGCCTATCTGCGCGAGCATGAAGAGCAGCCTCTCCGACGATGTGCGCGCACGAATCGAGTCGAACCCGCTGCGGGCCTTCGACTCCGATCACGCGCCCACGCAGCGCGTGATGGAGAGCGCACCGCGGCTGCTCGATCAGCTGAGCTGCGAGGATCTCGAGCACTTCGCCGAAGTCCAGCGGCTGCTCGACGCCGCCAGCCTCAGCTACGAGATCGACTCGACGCTCGTGCGCGGGCTCGACTACTACACGCGCACGGTGTTCGAGTTCACCTCCGATGCGCTCGGCGCGCAGAGCGGCGTCGGCGGCGGCGGGCGCTACGACGGCCTGATCGCGCAGCTCGGCGGGCCCGACACACCGGCATCGGTTGGGCAGCCGGTGTCGAGCGGATTCTGCTCGCGGGCGATCCTCCCCGTGGCCGCGCCCGCCACGGTCGAGCTGTTTGTCGCGCTCGACAGCGAGCACGAGGAGCTCCGCGCGTCCGCGTTCGGCCTGCTCTGCGCCGCGCGCTCGGCCGGCCTGTCAGCGCAGATGGATCTCGGCGGTCGCTCGCTGAAAGGTCAACTCGGCCACGCCAGCGCGCTCGGCGCGCGTTTCGTCGCGATCCTCGGCGACGGGCCGGCGATGCTCAAGGACATGCAGGGCGGGGGACAGGTCGAGCTCGCAGCCGACGAGGTCGTCCACGCCGTCCTGCGCGGTCACCACGCGCTCTAGCAGCTAGAGCGAGTGCGCTCGCGCGCGGGTGAGCAGCAGCTCGAGTATTTCCTGCTCGGTCGCCGCGGGCATCGGCTGCGTGACGCTCGCCGTGCTCAGCAGCACCTCGGCGGGTCCGTCGGCGAAACCGAGCAGGTCGACATAGATCGGCACCGACACTTCGCTGTAGGCCAGATTCAGCGTCGCCACCACGCGAATGCCGATCGTCACCTTCACGCCCGGCAGCGCGAGCGTGAGCTTCGAGATCGTGAAGCGGCCCCAGCGCGCGTCGCGAATCGCCTTATCGGCGTAGTTGCGCGTGAGCACGTGCGCGACGCACTCGAGCACGCCCGCGCGCTCGACCCCGGCGAATTCCGTGGCGATCGCCCGTTCGCCGCTCATCACGTCCACGCTTGAGCGAATCTCTTCGACTTCCAGTTCGTGCCCGCGCTTGAGCTTCGGCGATGTCGCGTGCGCGAGCGTGTGCCCCTGCTGGACCGAGCGCAGGCACGCGCGGACTTCGCGTTGTTCGCGTGCGTTGCTGAGGTTCGTTTCGCGTGGCGCGAGCGACGCTTCCGGGATGTCGGCCGCGGTCAGGTTGACCGCGTGCGCGAATGCGAGCGCCTGCGCGCGTGAGGGCGGGCGCTGCCCGGCGCTGCTCGCGGGAGCGCTCGCCACGGCGTAGGCGGAGCTCGAGGTGCTGCTCGTCTGCTGCCCGCCGCACGCCGCGAGTGCCGTGCACGACGCGAGCAGGGCGCCGATCGCGAGCTTGCGCAAAGGCGTGGTCGGACCGTTCTGTGAGCCGCTCGTCGCGTCTCCGCCGGGCTTCGAGAAGGGCCGTACGCGCTGCATAGGAGCCCTATCGGCAGAGCGGTGAGCTTCTATGAAACCGTCCACCGCTCGATCCGCCATTCAACTTTTTCGCCAGGATGCCGAAGTTGGTCCGGATGGCGCACCTCTCCCGTCCCTATCAGATCGGTCTCCTCGTCATCGTGGCCCTGGCCGCGGTGTGGGTCGTCGCACTGCGGCCGCACAGCGCCGGCTCGAGCAGCTCGAGTGCATCCTCGGCTCCCGCCGTCACGACCGTCACCAAGACGCCTGCCGCAAGCGGCGGCTCGACCGGCCAGGCCGGCGCCGCGAGCAAGGTCTACCACGGCTCCGCACCCGGCGTGCAGGGTCTGAGCAGCGCGATCGCCAAGGCCCACGGCGCGGTCGCCACCTCCGAACAGAACGCCGCACAGCTTGAAGCACACTCCGCGCAGGCCTCGAGTGCGACCAACGCTCCCGCCGCCGCGGCGCCCGCGACATCCGGCGCCGCCGCGACGAGCGTCACGGTCGTGAAGAGCACGACCACGAGCGCCCGCCACGGCGCGCCGACGACCTCCACGACGGTCGCCGCCGTCGCCGGCAAAACGCAGCCGATCAAGGCGCACAGCGGCGCCGGCCGGGTGCCCGCCCGTCAGGCGCTCGTCGAACGCGCGCTCAAGGAAGGCAAGCCCGCGGTCATCCTGATCTGGAACCCGAAAGGCGCCGACGATGTCGCCGTGCGCAACGAACTGCTGATCCTCGAGGCCGTCCACCACCTGGTCAAATCGGTCCCGCACAGCGCGCAGCTGCGCAAGGCGCTCGCGGCCTCCGGCCTCGAACTGCAGAAGAAGTTCGACGCCTTCATCGCGCTCCAGAGCCAGGTGTCATCGTTCGGCTCGGTCACCCGCGGCGTGCAGGTGTTCGGCACGCCGACGCTGCTGTTCGTCAGCAAGAGCGGCCAGACGACGGTCATCACCGGCCTGACGACCGCCTTCGCGATCGAACAGGCGATCGACGAAGCTCGCCACGCCTAGCCCTACACTCGCTCGGTGAGCCCGAGCGCAGAGCAGCTGGCCAGTCATCTCGAACGCCCCCGTGGGCGCGGTCACACCCCGCAGGCCGCATTCACCGCGGCCGCCGGCGGAGCCGCCTGCGGCGATCTGATCCGCATCTCGCTCGCGATCGACCCGCACAGTCCCGTCGCGCGCATCAGTGACGCCGGTTTCGACGCGAGTGGCTGCGGCGCTGTGATCGCCGCCGGCAGCGCCGTCGTCAGCCTCGTGCGCGAGCGCGAGCTGCTTGACGCCGCGCGTGTCGGCGCCGGCGAGATCGCCGCCGAGCTCGGCGGCCTCAGCGTGGGCAAGCGCCACGCCGCCGAGCTCGCAGCCGATGCCCTGCACCGCGCGCTCGGCGCCGCCGCGCGCCGCGGCGCGGCGCTCGCGCCGGGCGGCGGACGCGCGCTCGTCGCGATGAGCGGCGGCGTCGACAGCGCCGTCGCCGCGCTGCTAGTCGCGCGGGACGGCGTACAGGCCGTCGGCGTGACGCTCGAGCTGTGGTCTGATCCGAGAACGACGGTGACCTCAGCTGCTGCTCGGCGCAGGCGGTGCGCGGCGCGCGCGAGCTCGCGCACGGTCTGGGGATGGCGCACCTCTCGATCGACCTGCGCGCCGAGTTCCGCGCGGGCGTCGTCGACGGCTGGCTCGCCGACCACGCCGCCGGGCTCACACCGAACCCGTGCGTGCGCTGCAACGGCCAGGTCCGCCTCGACGCGATGCTCGAGCTCGCCGATCGGCTCGGCGCGGAGACGCTCGCGACCGGCCACTACGCGCGCGTGCGCGCGGCGCCCCCGTGCCGCTGCTGCAGACGGCCGTCGACGTCGCCAAGGACCAGAGCTACGTGCTCTCCGCGCTCGCGCCCGAGTCGCTCGCGCGGATGAGCTTCCCGCTCGGGCGATGCACAAGCGCGAGGTTCGCGAGCTCGCCGAGCAGGCCGGCCTCGCGGTCGCGCGGCGGCGCGATTCCCAGGACCTCTGCTTCCTCGCGGGCACACGCCACAGCGACTTTCTCGCGCGCCACGGCGGCCTCGCGCGCGCGGCCCGGCCCGATCGTCGATCTGCGCGGCCGAGCGCTCGGCGAGCACGCCGGCGCGCACGCCTACACGGTCGGGCAGCGTCACGGGCTCGGCATCGCGGCGCGCGAGCCCCTGTACGTGCTCGCCACCGACACGACTACGAACACCGTCAAGGTCGGCCCGCGCGCCGCGCTGCTCGCGCGCGGACTCGACGGTCCGCGGGGTGACGCTCCACCGCCACGGCAGCTGCGTCGACGGCGTGCGCGTGCGCGCCCACGGGCGTCGCTTCGCCTGTCGGCTCGCCGAGGACCTGCACGCGGGCGGCACGCGCGCGTCAACGTCGAGCTCGAGGACCCTGCCGAGCGCACCGCTCCCGGGCAGATCGCCTGCCTGTATGCGGGCGATCTCGTCGTCGGCTACGGCACGATCGCGGCGTAGCAGTCACGAGCCGCGGCCTAAGATCCGTCGTTCCATGACCTCAGACGAAATCCGCGAGCGCTACCTCAGCTTCTTCGAGGAGCGCGGGCACCGGCGCATCGCGTCGGCTTCGCTCGTGCCCTCCGCGCACGATCCCTCCGCGCTGCTGACCGTCGCCGGGATGCACCCGCTGAAGCCGTACTTCCTCGGGCAGGAGACGCCGCCCGCAGCGCGTCTGACGAGTTGCCAGAAGGTCTTCCGCACGGTCGACATCGACAACGTCGGCAACAGCGCGCGCCACCTCACGTTCTTTGAGATGCTCGGCAACTTCTCCTTCGGCGACTACTTCAAGCACGAGGCGATCGAGCTCGCCTGGGAGCTCTCGCGCCAGGTCTTCGGCTTCGCCGAGGAGGACATCTGGGTGACCGTGTTCGAAGGCGACGAGGGCCTCGGGCTCGGCCCCGACGTCGAGGCGATCGAGCGCTGGCTGGAGCTCGGCGTCAAGCGCGAGCGGATCGTGCAGTGCCCGCGCTCGGAGAACTTCTGGCAGGCCGGGCCAACCGGTCCGTGCGGGCCCTGCTCGGAGCTGTACTTCGACCGCGGCGTCGAGCACGGCACGCCCGCCGATCTCCCGGCCAGGAGAACGAGCGCTTCCTCGAGTACTGGAACCTCGTGTTCATGCAGTACGAGCAGCAGCCTGCCAACAACGGCGCGAGCTCGCAGCTGCGACCGCTGCCGGCCAACAACATCGACACCGGCCTCGGGCTCAACCGCATGGCGGCGATCCTGCAGGACAAGCCGTCGGTGTTCGAGACCGACCAGTTCTGGCCGCTGATCGAGCTCGGCGAGGAACTCTCGCGGCCGCCGCTACGGCGACGATTTCGCGACCGACCGGGCGCTGCGGATCCTCGCCGACCATTCCCGCGCGATGACGTTTCTGACCGCCGACGGCGTCGTCCCGTCGAACGAGGATCGAGGCTACGTGCTGCGGCGGGTGATGCGGCGCGCGGTGCAGCAGGGGCTCGGCCTCGAGTTCGACCCGGGCTTTCTCGTGCGCTACGCCGAGCGGGTCCGCGCGGTGATGGGCGGCGCCTACGCCGAACTGATCGAGCAGGCCGACGGCACCGACATGTGGCTCGCCGCCGAGGAGGAGGGCTTCGGGCGCACGCTCGCCCAGGGGATGACGATCCTGCGCCAGCTGATCGAGGTGGGCGCTCCGAGGGGCGCGTGACGGTTCCCGCGGCCGATGTCTTCCGCCTGCACGACACGTACGGCTTCCCCTATGAGATGACGACCGAGCTGCTCGCCGAGGAGGGGCTGACGATCGAGGGCGACTTCGACGCCCTGATGGACGAACAGCGCGACCGCAGCCGTACCGGCGCCGCCGTCGCGAGCGGTGGCGGCGGTCGCGGGCGCCGCGCTCGCGGGGTCGCTCGACGGCGGCGCGCCGACGCTGTTCACCGGCTATGAGACCGAGGAGCAGCAGACGACCGTTCTCGCGCTGCGCCCCGACCAGGCGCCGACCGGCGGGGACGGCGCGCGTGGGGAGCGTCTGCTCGTCAAGCTCGCGGAGTCGCCGTTCTACATGGCCGGCGGCGGCCAGGTCTCCGACGTCGGCATGCTCGAGTGCGCCGACGGTGACTGCCGCGCGCGCGTCGAGGATGTCGTCCCGGTCGGACAGGATCGGATCCTCAAGGTCGTCGTCGAGGCCGGCGAGCTGCGCGAGGGCGAGGGCGTGATCGCGCGCGTCGACCGCCGCGCCCGCCACGCGACCGAGTGCAACCACACGGCCACGCACCTGCTGCAGGCCGCGCTGCGCGAGCGCGTCGGCAGCCACGTGCGCCAGGCCGGCTCCTACGTCGGGCCCGACAAGCTCCGCTTCGACTTCAACCACGGCCAGGCGCTCAGCGAGCAGGAGCTCGCCGACGTCGAGGAGCGCGTCAACGAGTGGATCGCGCGCAACGACCCGGTGCGTGCGATCACGACGACGCTGAGCGAGGCCAGGCGGCTCGGCGCGATGGCGCTGTTCGGCGAGAAGTACGGCGATGTTGTGCGCATGGTGCAGATCGGCGAGGGCAAGTACTCGCGCGAGCTGTGCGGCGGCACGCATGTCGGCGTGACCGGCGAGATCGGCCCCTTCCGGATTCTCAGCGAGACCTCGAGCGCCGCGAACGTCAGGCGGATCGAGGCGATCACCGGCCCCGCCGCGGTCGAGCTGCTGCGCGCGCACGACACCCTGCTCGCGGACATCGCCGCGCAGCTGCGCACCCGCCCCGGCGACGCCGCGCAGGCCGTGCACGCGCTCGTGCAGGAGCGCAAGCGCCTCGAGAAGGCCGTCAAGGAGGGCGCCTCCGCGCCCGGCGTGGCACAGCTGGACATCGATGAGCTCGCGAGCCGCGCCGAGGAGCTCGCGGGCGCACGCGTGCTCGCAGCGGCCGTCGACGTCGGCGACGCGAAGGCGCTGCTCGATGTCGCCGACCGCCTGAAGGGACGCATCGGCGAGGCGGCGATCCTGCTCGGCACCGCCGCTGAGGGCCGCGTCCACCTGCTCGCGAGCGTCGCCCCCGAGCTCGTCGAGCGCGGCGTCAAGGCAGGTGCGATCGTCAAGGCCGCCGCCGCTGTCGCCGGCGGCGGCGGCGGTGGGCGAGACACGATGGCACAGGCCGGCGGTCGCGACCCGGAGAAGCTCGGCGAGGCGATCGCGGCCGGGCGCGCCGCGATCGAGGCCGCGCTCGCGGGCTGATGCGCCCGACCTCGGCAGCGGACACGCGCGCGCAGGCAGGGCGAACCTGAGGGCCGAGCTCGCGATGCGCGTCCTCGCCCTCGACTACGGCAGCGCTCGCTGCGGTTGCGCCCTCAGCGACCCCTCCGGGACGATCGTGACACCGATCGAGACGGTGCTGAGGCCGGCCAGCAAGCGCGGGCTCGCGCAGCTGCGCGAGCTGGTCAGCGAGCGCGAGGTGCAGCGCGTCGTCGTCGGCCTGCCGCTGTCGCTGAGCGGCGCCGACACCGAGCAGACGCGCGAGACGCGCGCCTTCGCCGCGCAGCTCGAGCGGCGCCTCGGCGGGCAGATCCCGGTGGAGATGCACGATGAGCGCTTCACGACCCTGCTCGCCCAGCGGATGGAGCCGCCCGCCGGCGCGTTTCAGAGCAGTGAGGACTCGCGCGCCGCCGCTCATCTGCTCGAGAGCTGGCTTGCCGCTCAATCGCGTTAGGGTCCTGGTTCTTGTCTCGCGGCGATCGATCAAGGCCAGCGCGCGAGCGCACCGCTGAGGAGCGCGAGCGCGACCGTGAAGAGCGCGAGCGCCGCCGCGCCGGACGCTCCGCGGAGCCCGCCGCCGCTCCCGCGGAGCCCGCCGCCGAGGCCACCACGCCGCCCGCGCGAGCGGCGCCCGCGAGCCCTCCGCCCGCCCCCGCGCCCGCGCGCGAGAGCGCCGCGCGAGCCGCGCCCGTCGAGCCTGCCGCAGCGCCCGCGCGCGAGGCGCCGGCGCCGACCGCGCCGCGCGCGCAGCCTGCAAGCGAGCCTCCACGGGAGGCACCCGTCGCCGCCGAGCCGCCCGCGGCACAGAGCGAGGCGCCAAGTGCCCCGCCGCCACCGCCACCGCCGCCACCGCCACTGCCGCCGCCGCGCAGCGAGCCCGTTGCAGCCGTCGCGCCGGGCGCGATCGGCACACGCAGCGCCGGGCGCTCGCTGCTCGCGCGCCTCGCCGCCGTCGTCGCGCTGCTCGCGGTCGTCGCGGTCGTGTTCCTGCTGTTCCGCGCGCTGTTCAGCACCTCACACGCCAAGGCGCCCCCGCCGCCCGCGGTCGTCAAGGTCGTGATCCCCGAGGGCAAGACGCGGGCGCAGATAGCGCAGATCGCCGCCGCGGCCGGACTGAGCGGCAGCTACCTGGCGGCGTCGCGTCGCTCGCCGCTGCTGAACCCCGCGCACTACGGAGCGCCCGCGGGGACGCCCAACCTCGAAGGCTTCCTGTTTCCCGCGACCTACGACGAGAACCCCGGCGAGCCCGTCTCGCGGCTCGTCGAACAGCAGCTCGGCGCATTCCAGGAAAACTTCGGCGTCGCAGAGATCTCGCGCGCGCGCGCGCTGCACGTGACCCCGTATCAGCTGCTGACGATCGCCTCGATGGTCGAGCGCGAGGCCCAGATCCCCGGCGATCGCGCGAAGATCGCCGCGGTGATCTACAACCGCCTCAAAGCCGGCATGCCGCTCGGGATCGACGCGACGATCTACTACGCCGTCGAGCTGCACGACAAGATCGCGACCTATACGCACGAACTGACCGAAGCGCAGTTGAAAATCGACTCGCCCTACAACACGCGCACGCACACCGGACTGCCGCCGACGCCGATCTCCAATCCCGGCGTCGCCTCGATCGAGGCCGCCGCGCACCCCGCGCACGTCCCCTACCTGTACTACGTCGCCGGTGCCGACGGCTGCGGTGAGCAGGTCTTCTCAACCACGCTTGCGGCCTTCGAAGCCAACGCCGCCGCCTACCACGCGGCGGTTGCCGCCAACGGCGGCAAGCCGCCGAGCTGCAAGCACCGCTGATGCGTCGCCTCGGTGTCCTCGGCTGGCCGGTCGCGCACAGCCGCTCGCCGGCGATGCACAATGCCGCGCTCGCCGCCCTCGCGATGGACGACTGGCACTACCAGCGCCTGCCGCTGCCGCCGCAGCTGTTCAGCGAGACGACGCGCGCGCTCGCCGCCGCCGGCTTCGCCGGCGTCAACGTCACGATCCCGCACAAGCACGCCGCGCTCGCGCTCGCCGATCGTGCGAGCGCAGCCGCCCGCGAGATCGGCGCGGCGAACACGCTGAGCTTCAGCGGCGGCGAGATCCTCGCCGAGAACACCGACGCGCCCGGGCTGATCGCCGCGCTCGGCTTCTCCCCGCGCGGGATGCGCGCGCTCGTGCTCGGCGCCGGCGGCAGCGCGCGCGCGGCGGCATGGGCGCTGCGCGAGGCCGGTGCGAGCGAGGTATCGGTCTGGAACCGGACCGCAGAGCGCGCCACGGCGCTCGCCCGCGACCTCGGCGTGCGCGCCGTCGCGGCACCCGAGCCGGCCGATCTGCTCGTCAATTGCACCGCCGTGGGGCTCGAGCACGATCACGGCGGCATAGAACGCTCGGCCACTGAGGATTGTGCGCTCAACCAACTCGGTTTGACGTTCGATCAACTCGGTGAGTACGCGAATGTCGCCGACCTGGTCTACCGCTCAACACCCACCCCGTTGCTTGCCGCCGCCGGCTCGCAGGGAGCACGCACGCTCGACGGGCTCGAGATCCTCCTCGCTCAGGGCGCGCTCAGCTTCGAGTTGTGGACCGCGCGCAAGCCTCCGCTGGAGGTCATGCGCGCAGCTGCCCGCGCCGCTGAGCGCAGCGCCTAGGCGGTCGCAGAAACGGGGCCCGCGATGAGCGATGCGCCCCAGCACCTCGACACCGATCTGCACGAGCTGTTCGACATCGACGGCGACGCCGCGGCCGACCCGATGATCGCGCTCGAGCGCGAGGGCGGCGAGCTCGACGACGGCTCGCTTCCCGGGGCCGACCCGGCGCTCGATATCGCCCCGCTCGGCGCCGACATCGACATCTCGATCGAGGAGGCGTCGATCGACATCGAACGCGTGCTCGACGACGCGAAGGCGGGCAACGGGAAGGCCGGCGGCGCGAAAGCGTCCGGCGGCGCGAAAGCAGGCGGCGCGAAAGCAGGCGGCGCGAAGGGCGCCGCCGCGCCGGCAGGCGGCCCCCTCGACGCCGATGGTGAAGACTGGCCCGGCCTGACGCGGCCGTCGCGACGCGGACCCTCGCAGGGCTTCCTCACGGACGTGATCGTGTCGCTCGGCCTCGCCTCCAAGAAGCAGGTCGAGGAGGCGCTCGCGAGCTCGCGCGTGTCGGGCACGACGCCCGAGCGCGTGCTGATCGAAAACGGCGCGCTGACCCAGGACGGGCTCGCGCGCGCGCTCGCGGATCGCTACGGGCTCGACCACCTCGACCTCGGCGTGTTCACCGTCGACATGTCCGCCGCCAACCTCGTCAGCACGAACGTCGCCAAGCGCTACCAGGCGGTGCCGGTCGCGTTCTCGGACAAGCGCACGCTGCTCGTCGCGATGGCCGACCCCTCGAACGTGCTCGCGGTCGACGACATCGCGATCATGACCGGCTATGAGATCCGGGTTGCGGTCGCGCCGCCCGATGACATCGCCGGGCTGATCTCGCGCCTTGACCGCCTCGAAGACGTCGTCGGATCGACCTCCGAGGCGATCGAGGAGGAGGATGAGACCGAGGTCGTCTCGCTGAACGAGACCTCAGACGACGCGCCCGTCATCAAGCTCGTCAACCAGCTCGTCGCGCAGGCGGTCGAGCGCGGCGCCTCCGACCTGCACCTCGCTCCCGACGGCAAGGAGGTGCGCGTGCGCTTCCGCGTCGACGGCGTGCTCCAGGACGTCACGAGCGTGCCGAAGAAGATGGCCGCCGGCGTCGTCTCGCGGATCAAGATCATGGCGGAGCTGAACATCGCCGAGAAACGCCTGCCCCAGGACGGACGGGTCGGGCTCGTGATCGAAGGGCGCCACGTCGATCTGCGCGTCGTGACGCTGCCGAGCGTGCACGGCGAGGGGATCGTGATGCGCATCCTCGACAAGGCCTCGGTCGTCGTCGAGCTCGACAAGCTCGGCATGGCCGACCCCGAGCGCGAACGCTTCGAACACGCCTGCCACGAGACGCACGGCGCGGTGCTCGTGACCGGGCCGACCGGCTCGGGCAAGTCGACCACCCTGTATGCGGCGCTGCAGCTGCTGAACACGCCGGAGAAGAACATCATCACCGTCGAGGACCCCGTCGAGTACGAAATGGCCGGTCTCACCCAGGTGCAGGTCTCGGCCAAGGTCGGCCTGACGTTCGCCGCCGGGCTGCGCGCGATGGTGCGCGCCGACCCCGACATCATCATGGTCGGCGAGATCCGCGACCGCGAGACCGCGCAGATCGCGATCGAGTCGGCGCTGACCGGGCACCTCGTGCTCTCCACGCTGCACACAAACGACGCGCCGTCGGCGCTCAACAGGCTGATCGAGATGGGCATCGAGCCGTTCCTCGTCGCCTCCTCGATCGACTGTGTCGTCGCGCAGCGCCTCGCGCGCATGCTGTGCCCGAACTGCAAGAAGCGCACGATCATCCCCGCGGGCGTCCTGCAGGAAAGCGGCTACCACGCGCGCATGGAGCTCGAGGCGTATGAGCCGGTCGGCTGCCGGCGCTGCGGCGGCAGCGGCTACAAGGGCCGTCTCGGCCTCTATGAGGTGATGAAGATGTCGCCGGAGATCCAGACGATGGCGCTCGAACGCAAGCCCGCCGAGGCGATCCGCGACATCGCCGTCAGCCAGGGAATGTCGCGCATGCGCGACGACGGACTGCTCAAGGTGCGGCTCGGACGCACCTCGATCGCCGAGATCGCGCGTGTCATCGGCACGAACTGATCGCTCCAATATTCGGCCATCGCGCATACGCCGCTACAGCGATGCGCGCTAGCCGCCGATAGGTTCAACCATGGACATCGATTTCGCAGATCTACTGATGGAGGTCGTTCACCGCAAGGCGTCCGACCTACACCTGACCTCGGGAGCGCACCCGACCGTTCGCGTCCGCGGCAAACTCTCGCCGCTTGAGGAATACCCCGAGCTGTCCTCCACGGACACGCGCGAGATCATCTACTCGATCCTCACCGGCGATCAGCGCCAGCGGCTTGAGACCGACTGGCAGCTCGACTTCGCCTACTCGATCCCCGGCCACGCCCGCTTTCGTGTCAACGCCTACTACCAGCGCGGCGCGATCGGCGCGGCCTTCCGCCTGATCCCCTTCGGGCTGACGAGCATCGACGAGCTCGGCCTGCCGCCCGCGGTGCACGAGTTCACGCGCAAGCCGCGCGGCTTCGTGCTCGTCACCGGCCCGACCGGCTCGGGCAAGTCGACGACGCTCGCCGCGATGATCGACGAGATCAACTCGACGCGTGAGGAGCACATCATGACGATCGAGGACCCGATCGAGTTCCTGCACGGCCACAAGAAATGCGTGGTCAACCAGCGCGAGCTCGGCTCCGACGCGCAGAGCTTCTCACTCGCCCTGAAGGCCGCCCTCCGTCAGGACCCCGACGTGATCCTCGTCGGAGAGATGCGCGACCTCGACACAATCTCGACCGCGCTGACCGCGGCTGAGACCGGCCACCTGGTGTTCGCCACCCTGCACACCCAGGACTCCGCGCAGACGATCGACCGCATCATCGACGTGTTCCCCGCCCACCAGCAGGGCCAGGTGCGCGTGCAGCTGTCGGTCGCGCTGCAGGGCATCATGACCCAGCAGCTGCTGCCCAACGCCGATGGCTCCGGCCGCGTCGCCGCGTGCGAGGTGCTCGTGCCCAACCCCGCGATCCGCAACCTGATCCGCGAGGGCAAGACCCACCAGATCTACTCGGTGCTGCAGACCAGCTCCGCCGCCGGCATGCAGACGATGGACACTTCGCTCGCGACGCTCGTGCGCCAGGGGAAGATCTCGCGCCAGCTCGCCGAAGCGCGCTCGTCGACCCCGGAGGAGCTCGGACGCCTCCTGGGAGCCACCTCGCTGGCGGCGGCGTAGGCGCGCGCGATGAGCACCTACGTCTTCAAGGCACTCGACGTCGCCGGCGGCAAGACCCGCGGCGAGGTCGAGGGCGAGTCCAAGCAGGCCGTCTCAGACCAGCTCAAGAGCCGCGGTCTGATCGTCCTCGACATCGCCGACAAGCACTCCTCGCGCGAGATCGAGTTCTCCTTCATGAAGCGCGTCTCCGCGTCGGAGCTCGCGATCTTCTCGCGCCAGCTCTCGACGATGATCTCATCCGGGATGAGCATCCTGCGCGCGCTGTACGTGCTCGAGGAGCAGACCGAGAGCAAATTCCTCAAAGAGACGATCGTCGCGGTCCGCAAGGACGTCGAGGCCGGGCTCTCGCTGAGCGATTCGATGGCGCGCCACCCGAAGGTCTTCAACCCGCTGTTCGTCGCGATGACACAGGCCGGAGAGGCCGGCGGTGTGCTCGAGGACGCGCTGATGCGCGTCGCCGACCAGCTGCAGAAGGACGCCGGCCTGCGCAAACAGATCAAATCGGCGATGGTCTACCCGGTGCTCGTGATCGTCTTCGCCGTCGGCGTGATGATGGCGCTAGTCGCGTTCCTCGTGCCGGTGTTCGTCGGCGTGTTCAAGCAGTTCGGCGGTGAACTCCCTGCGCTCACCCAGGTCTCGGTGTTCCTGTCACACATGGTCGTCGGCTACTGGTGGCTGATGTTCCTGTCGACCGGCGTGCTGATCGCGACGTTCATCAAGTGGAAGAAAACGACCTGGGGCCGCAAGCAGTGGGATCGCTTCCGCCTGCACGTGCCGATGAAGATCGGCAGCATCGTGCAGCAGATCGCGGTCGCGCGCTGGTCGCGGACGCTGTCATCGCTCACCGGCGCCGGCGTGCCGCTGCTGCAGGCGCTCGAGATCACCGGGCGCACCGGCGGCAACGTCGTGGTCGAAGAGGCGATGGACGGCGTGATCGCCTCGGTCAAGCGCGGCGGCACGATCGCCGCGCCGCTCGCGCAGTCACCGATCTTCCCGTCGATGGTCACGCACATGGTCGGCGTCGGTGAGGAAACCGGCGCGCTCGACGCGATGCTCGCGCGCGTCGCCGAGTTCTACGAGGAACAGGTCGAAGCTTCGGTCAAGGCGCTCACCTCGATCCTCGAGCCGATCATGATCATCGTGATCGGTGGCATCGTCGGGTTCATCGTGATCTCGATGTACCTGCCGCTGTTCGAAGTCTACAACCACATCGAATAGCGCAGACGCGGTTTCGCGAGGGCCGCGCACGGCGAGCTCCCCCGTCGCCGTGTGATCGAAAAGCGCCGCGCTGCAGCGTCGCGACAGCGCCTACACACGCCCCCGCGCGAGGCGCGCGGCGACGGCGCGGGCCTTGTCGATATCGACGCTCGCGACGACGCGCACGACGCGCGCATCCTCCCAGGTGATCACCCACCCGGAGCGTTGCTCGACCTCGGCGGCGACACCGCGCAGACGACCGCTTTCGCGACCGACGACGAACACGATCCCGCTCCCCAGCTCGAGCAGCTCCTCCCGCTCGATCTTGAACACCTCATAGCTGCTGAGCCAGTCCTCGAGGAAGCCGCGGACCGCGATCGCCCCGTCGAAGCGGCCGAGCCCGTCGAGGGACTCCCACACGACGCCAGCCGCGAAGATGCTCATCGCCGCGTCGACATCGCGACGATTGCCGGCGTCGAGGAGCTGCCGTGTCAGCTCCGCCGGGCCGGGGTTGGGGGACGCCGCGGAGATCACCTCGGGAGTATCGCGCAGCGCGCCGGGCCGGACGGATCGTTGCGTCGACCACGGGCACCGCCGCGCAGGCAGCCGCGCGGGATGGACTACTCGCCTGCGTCGGTGCGTGTGATCTGCACGCGGCGGCCCCGGGCCGCCTTCGCCACCGACAGCGAGACGCCCCCGTCGAGCAGTTCGAGCAGCTCGTTGCCCGCGAGCTCGCGCCGCCAGCCGCGCAGCGTGCGCACGTCCGCCTCCTCGCCGACGCGCGCGGCGGCGACGATCGCCTGCAGATCGGCGCGCGCCGCCAGCAGCTCATAAGCCAGCCCGGCTTCCCTCGCGCGGGCGCGCAGCAGCGCCTCGCCGAGCGCGATCAGCGGCGCCTCGTCGGGCTTCGGCGCGGGCGGGCGCTGCGACGGCGGCGCCGGATCGTCGGGGCGCTCGCGGCCGCGCTTGACCGCCTCCAGCAGCTCCTCCGCGCGGCGCGTGTTGCCACCGCCGCCGAGTCCGCGGATCTTCTCGAGCTCCGCCCGCGAGGAGGGCCCGCGCCGGGCGACCTCGACGAGCGTCGCGTCGCTGAGCACGCCCTGGATCGGACGGTTCTGGCGCGCGGCGGTGCGCTCGCGCCACTCGACCAGCTCGCGCGCGAGCGGCCGCGCGGCCGCGCTCAGGCCGCCGACGCGCGGCAGCCGCGAGAAGATCACCTCGGTATCGCGCTCGTCGCTCGAGAGCGCGAGCGCCTCGCACTCCTCGCGCGCCCACGCAAGGCGCCCGAGCTCGCGCAGCCGCCGCTCGAGCTCGGCGGCGAGCTCGAGCAGATGCACGACGTCCTCGCGCGCGTAGGCGAGCTGCTCCGCAGACAGCGGGCGCGCATCCCAGCGCGTGAAGCTCGCGCTCTTGGCGACGCGCAGGCCGAGCACGTCCGCGAGCAGCGAGTCGTATCCAACCTGCGCGCCGAGACCGGCGAAGCCCGCCGCGACCTGCGTGTCGAAGACGTTGCTCAGCGATGCGTTGAAGCGCCTGCGGATCAGCGCGATGTCCTGGCGGCCGGCGTGCACGACCACCTGCACGTCCGGGTCGGCGAGCACGCCCACCAGCGGCGAGCCGTCGAGGTGCTCCTCGAGCGGGTCGATCAGCGCGATCTCCTCGCCGGCGCTGTGCTCCGCGGGGACCGCAAGCTGGATCAGGCACAGCAGCGTGCGGTAGCGGCCCTCGCCCATGAACTCCGTGTCGAGCGCGATGCGCCCGCCCGCGCGCGCGGACTCGGCCAGCGCGCGCAGGCGCGCGGGGTCGCCGTCGATGCTCATTGCCGCGCCCCCGGCAGCCGGTAGAGGAGCTTGTCGTGGCCGAGGCCGGCCGCGCGTGAGACGTCGATGCCGTGTTCGCGCACCCACCGCACAGGCGCCGAGCAGGCGGGATTCGCCGATGCCGCGACGTGTGTGCAGAAGGTCGTCAGGAAGGCGTAGCGGACCTTGCCTTCGGCGATCTCGCGTTCGAGCTCCGCGACCGTCGTGAAGACGCGCCCGTTGTACGTCGTCAGCACGAGCACCGGGCGGGCGTCCTGGACGATCAGCGAGCCGATCTGCGTCGCCGACTCCGCGGCGACCTCATATTTCGCGCCGTCCTGGTGCGCGCGCAGATACGTGCTGATCAGGTGCTGCTCTTCGGTCGGCAGGGCGCCGACATAGCCGGCGTCGGTGACGTGGTCGTGGATCGCGCTGATGTCCGCCTTGACCTCCATCGCCAGCACCGCCACGAGCGTCATCGCCGTCACGCCGGTCGCGGTGATCCACGCGCGCGTCGGCGAGGGCGGGCGCGGCAGCCTCGCGAGCAGCGCGAACGCGAGCGCGGCGAGCGCGCCGAACAGCGCGATCCACCAGGTCCCCGGGCGCCCGTACAGCAGCCGCTCGACGTAGTAGACGGTGACCGCGAGCGTGCCGATCAGCAGCGCCAGGCGAACGTTGCCGCGCGAGGCCGCGACCCAGGCCACGCCGACCCCGAGCATCGCCGCGACAACCGGTGTGAAGCCTTCGACGTAGCGCGGATGCAGCCGGATCATGTGGCTGAACAGCACGATCCCCGTGAACATCCAGATGATCAGCCCGGCTGCCACCGCGCGGCGGATGCGCAGGCCGCTCGCAGCGTCGAGCTCCGCCGTGCTCGCCGCGTTCGCCGGCGCCGCCGTGCCCGGCGCCGATGCGCTCGCGGCACCGTTCTGAGCGGGCCCGCGCACCGCGCCGGCAATGGCCGCCTCCGGCTCGGGTTCGCGCCGGGGCGCGGGATCCTCGCGACGCGGATCGTTGCCGCGCCGCGCGCCCCACAGCAGCGCCGGTATGCCGAGCAGCAGCGCGATCAGGACCTCGAGCCCGAGGCGCTGGCCGGAGAGCGGTCCGTAGCGCGCGAGCAGGCGCGTCGGGGAGGGCGGGATGATCGGGATGTGGTCGCGCTCGGATTGCGTCGCGGTCGGATATTTGTGCCCCGGTTCATAGACCGTGCCCGACGGTTCCGGCGATTTCCCGCCGAGGCGTTCGGTGCCGTTGAACACGAACGCCGCATTCCAGGCGCTGCCATTGGTCGAGCCGATCGCCCACGGACGGTCGCTCGCCGGCGCGATCAGCGTCGCCGTCAGCCACGACAGCGCGACCGCGACATACAGCAGCCCCGCGAGCGCCACCTGCAGCAGGCGCTTGCGGTGGGACCCGGGCAGCCCGAAGTAGGCGATCACCGCGAGCCCCGGCAGCGCGACCAGCGACTCGAGCAGCTTGACGTTGAAAGCCAGGCCGAGCACGGCCGCGGCCGCGAGCAGCCACGGCACGCGGCCGCGCTCGAGCGCGCGCAGGATGAACAGCAGCGCGAGCACGATCAGCGCCATCATCACGCCGTCCATCGTGTCGCTGCGCGAGGTGATCACCTCGACCGGCAGCACCGCCAGCGCGAGCGCGGCGGCCAGTCCGGCCGCCGGATTCCACATGCGCCGCACGGCCGCGAACAGCAGCGGCACCGAGACGATGCCCGCGAACGCCTCCGGCAGCTTCAGCGTCGTCGAGTTGAAGCCGAGCAGCTTCACGCTCGCGACCTGCAGCCACAGGTCGATCGGCGGCTTGTCGATCGAGACGCTGCCGCCCGGCTCGAACGCGCCGAAGAAGAAGTTGTGCAGCGACAGCGACATGCTGCGCACGGCCGCATCGTAGAAAGGGTCCGGCGAGACGCGGCCGATGTGGATCAGGCGCAGGGCCGCCGCGAGCGCCGTGATCAGGGCCACCGCGACCCATTGCGCCACGCGCCCGGGTCTTCTCATGCGCGGAACGCTAGTCTCATCGCGTTGTGGCACGCGAGAGTTCCGACAGCGAGGATCAGGCCGAGGCGTCCCATGCGCCGCGGGAGTGTATGGCCTGCCGCGGAAGCGGACAGGTGATCTCGAACCTCGGCGGCACGCCGCAGACGGTCACGTGCCCGTGGTGCGACGGCAGCGGCGTGCGCAGCGCGGAGATCGACGCGCAGGCGCGCTGGCCGGCCAACGAGCCGCCCGCCGCGCCCGCCGGCGAGACCGCGCCGGACGCACCCGAGACCGCGGCCTAGCCTGCTTCGACGCCTCTGCCCGGCCGTCGCGCGGTGCCCTCGCGCGGGCGCGCGTATGCCCATGCGTCCAACCATATGTGCGCCTATAAAGGTTATTTGCGCACCGGTCGATGCACCCGCTGACAAAGCCAGTACTGAGGTGCCAAGGCAGAGCATTCTGTGAAGGATGCGTAGCA
Organism: uncultured Solirubrobacteraceae bacterium; assembly: GCA_963827105.1. Lineage (GTDB taxonomy): Bacteria > Actinomycetota > Thermoleophilia > Solirubrobacterales > Solirubrobacteraceae > Palsa-744. The sequence continues at coordinate 65,526 of CAWHAB010000007.1, forward strand.
AAGCCGGCGGCTCTCGAGAGGGGGACGCATCGCCGCTTGAGGCGACTACCAAGGGCTGGCGCCCAAATCGGATCCTAGGAGGATCAAATGCTGTATCGACTGCGCCAGCGCTCTTCAGATGAGGGTGGTTTCACGCTCATCGAGCTTCTGGTCGTTATCCTGATCATCGGCATTCTTGCCGCGATTGCAATTCCGTCGTTCCTCAGCCAGAAAAGCAAGGCGACCGACGCTTCGGCGAAGGAGCTCGCGCGTACGGCTCAGACGACTGAGGAGACCTACGCGACCGACCACGGTGGGGAATACACCGCCAACACGGCGGAACTCCAGAAATACGAGCCGTCGATCCAGATCGCGGCCGGTAACAACAACGCGTACCTGAGCGGTGCGACGGTCCCGGCGGCCGGTAAGAATACACGGTCACCGCCACGGCAGTTGGTGGACACACCTTCACCATCGCCAAAAGCGCAGCCGGTGTCGTGACGCGTACCTGCACCCCGACCGGCAAGACGGGCGCTGAAGGCGGCGGTTGTCAGAACGGTACCTGGTAGCAGCAGTTTCGCCCGCGCTTGACGCACGGGCATCGAGCAGCACTCGAGAGGCGGCCCCCCGGGCCGCCTCTCGACGTTTCGGCCAGGAACTGCGCAGCGGCCTCAAGGTCGGTCCCCCGCGCGCCGATAGGCGCTGCATGAGGCGACGGGTTCAGCGGCTGGCGGCGGGCGATCAGGGTTTCACCCTGATCGAGCTGCTGGTCGTGATCCTGATCATCGGGATCCTCGCGGCGATCGCGATCCCCTCGTTCCTCAGTCAGAAGGCAAGGCGTATGACGCCTCCGCGAAGGAAGTCGCGCGCACCGCTGAGACGACCGAGGAGACCTACGCGACCGACCACGCCGGCCAGTACACGGGATCGACGACCGAACTACAGAAATATGAGGGCTCGCTGCAGCTCGCCGCGGGCAAAGGCAACGCCTGGCTCAGCGCCGCGTCGGCTCCGACCGGCAATGAATACAGCGTCACGGCGACGGCAGCCGGCCCCGAACACACGTTCACGATCGCTCAAGAAAGAAAACGGCGTCATCGAACGGACGTGCACGCCGGCCGGCAAGACCGGCGCCGAAGGCGGCGGCTGTCAGAACGGCACCTGGTAGTCGCAGCCGCCGCGGCGCTCAAGCGCCCCGTTGGATCTGACGATTAGCTGAGCATGGAGGTCGCAACCTTTGCCGGTGTGCTCGGCGCGATCGTGGGCTCGTTCCTGAACGTCGTCGTCTACCGCCTGCCGCGGCACGAGTCACTCGTCACCCCGGCCTCGCACTGCCCCCGCTGCGGGACGCCGGTGCGGCCCTACGACAACATCCCGATTCTCTCCTGGCTGCTGCTGCGCGGCCGCTGCCGCAGCTGCAACGAGCCGATCTCGCCGCGCTATCCGCTCGTCGAGGCGATGACCGCGGCGCTGTGCGTCGGCGCGGTGCTCGTCAGCGACACGCCGTCGACGATCGCGCTCAGCGTCGTCCTGATCCTGCTCGTCGTGCCCGCCGCGCTGATCGACCTCGAGCATCGCATCATCCCCAACCGCATCACCGGCCTCGGCGCGATCCTCGCGATCGCGATCGGCCTCGCGCTCGATCCGGCCGGCGAGCCCGGACGGCTGGTCGCGGGCGCTGCCGCCGGCGGCTTTCTGCTGCTGGCGCTGCTCGCCTACCCGGGCGGGATGGGGATGGGCGACGTCAAGCTCGCGGCGATGATCGGCCTGTTCCTCGGTGCGCCGGTCGCGCCGGCGCTGCTGATCGCGCTGATCACGGGCGTGCTCGTGGGCGCTGTGATCATCGGCCAGAAGGGCGTTGAGGCTGGACGCAAGACGGCCGTTCCGTTCGGCCCGTTCCTCGCATTCGGCGCGCTCGTGGCGATTTTTCTCGGGCAGCCGATCGTTGATGTCTACGTCAATCACTTCCTTCACTAAAGCGCCGGCGCATTGCCGCCGATACCCCACCTGCGGGCGATCCAGCCCCTCACTGAAGCGCTCCACACAAAGATGAAACTGCCCTCACGACTTCCCGCGATGAACTTCAAGCTTGGTCTCAACCTCGGCCATCGCTCGGGAGCGGATGTCGTCGGCCTGGACATTCAGCCCGGCTTCATCGCCGCTGTGGATGCCCGTGTGAACGGCTCGATCGCCGCCGACCACGCCGTCTCGCTGGCGCTGCCCGCCGACGCGGTGCGCGACGGCGAAGTGATGGACACCGACGCGCTCGCGGATGCGCTGCGCGAGATGTTCGAGGCGAGCAAGCTGAGCAAGCACGTGCGCGTCGGCGTCGCCAACCAGCGCACCGTGCTGCGTACGCTCGAGCTGCCTCCTGTGACCGACCAGAAGGAACTCGCCGCCGCGGTGACCTTCCAGGCGCAGGACCAGGTGCCGATGCCGCTGAACAACGCGGTGCTCGACTTTCACCCGCTCGGCGTGATCGACACGCCCGCCGGCCCGCGCCAGCGGGTCGTGCTCGTGGCCGCGCAGCGCGACATGGTCGAACGGCTGCTGAGCGCCGTGCGCCAGGCCGGTCTGACACCCGAGGGCGTCGACCTGTCGGCGTTCGCGCTGATCCGCTCGCTGTACCGCGCGGAAGCCGAGCAGACCGGGCGTGTGCTGTACCTGAACGTCGACGGCCTGACGAACCTTGCGATCGCCGAGGGCAAGATCTGCCGCTTCACGCGCGTCGTCGGCAGCGGCCTCGAGGGCATGGCCGCCGAGCTGGCCGAGCGGCGCAGCATCGCCCTCGTCGAGGCACGCGCGCTGCTCGCGGCAGTCGATCTGGGCGCCGTCGCGCAGGCGCAGCAGAGCAGTGAGGAGCCCGCCGCCGAGGAGCCCGCCCAGGAGCCCGCCGTCGAGGAGCCCGACGCCGAGGCGCCGAGCGAGCAGGAGCACAGCGAAGGCGAGCCGCAGGCCGATGTCGAGGAGCAGGGCCGAGAGCGCGCCCGCGGTCAGCCTCGAGGAGAGCGAACAGGCGATGAGCTATGAGGAGCTCGCTGCGCTTCCCGCCCCGCCCGAGCCCGCGCCGAGCGTCGCGTCGGAGACGGACGTGCTGATGGTGCTCGAGAACGGTATCCGCGAAATCTCCGGCGAGGTGCGCAACTCACTTGACTTCCACCGCTCCCAGGAGGGCGGCGGTGAGGTCTCACACGTCGTCCTCAGCGGCGCCGCGCAGGACATCCCCGGCTTCGCCGAGGCCCTGCACAGCGCCCTCGGCGTCGAGGTTCGCAGCGCCGAGGTCCACCTGACCGACGGCTTCGCCGAGACGGTCTCGCCGCACCGGCTCGCGGTCGCGACCGGGCTTGCCGCGATGGAGGCTCCGCAATGAGAGCCGTAAACCTGATCCCGGTACAGCAGCGCGGCGGCGGCGTCGGTCGGCGCCGGACGCTCCGAAGGTGGCGCCTACGCGGTGCTCGCGCTGCTCGGCGGTCTCGCCGCGCTGGCGTTCGCCTACGGCAGCGCGCACCACACGATCTCGAGCCAGAGCGGCGAAGCCGCTGCGATCACCGCCCAGGCGCACCAGGCGCAGGCGGCGACCGAACAGCTCGCGCCGTACACGAGCTTCATCGCGATGCGCGAACAGCGCACGCAGGCGGTCAACCAGCTCGTCGACTCGCGCTTTGACTGGGCGCACGTCTTCCACGAATTCGCGCGCGTGCTCCCGCTCGGCGTGCAGATCTCCGCGCTCAACGGCACGGTCGGCACGGTCGCGCCCGCGGCCGGCGCCCGCGCCGGCGGCAACCGCCACGCCGAGCGCGTCCGCGGTCGCCTCGGCGACGCCTCCCGGCAGTGTGCCGACGTTCACGCTCGCCGGCTGTGCACGCACCCAGCAGGAAGTCGCGCGGATGCTCACGCAGCTGCGACTGATGGACGGCGTCAGCCACGTCGCCCTGCAGAGCTCCGTCAAGAGCGCCACCGGCACCGCGTCGACCACGACCGGCGGCTGCCCCGCCTCGGCCCCGGTGTTCGCGGCGGAGATCACCTTCCAGCCACTGCCGACGCCGTCACCCGAAAGCTGCTCCGACCGCTACCGTCGCTGCCGTCTCGACCTCGGCTGCAGGAGGGTCCTCACGATGACCGGCCGTGATCGAATGGTTGCGATCGCCGTCGCGGTGCTTGCGATCCTCGGCGCCACCTGGGTGCTGCTCGTCTCCCCCGAGCGCCAGAAGGCGACGAAGGTGACAGCCGAAGTCACGGCCGCGAAGTCATCGCTGACGAGCGCTGAAAGCCAGCTGGCGAGCGCGCGCACGGCGCAGGCCGGATATGCGACCGCGTACGCCGCGATCGTCAACCTCGGCAAAGCCGTGCCGGCGAATGAAGAAGTGCCGTCGCTGATCTACCAGCTCGCGCAGGCGACCGAACAGAAGCACGTCGAATTCGCCTCGATCACCGCCGGCGGGTCAGCCTCCTCGAGCGCGGCCGCTCCGAGCGCGGCGGCCGCGAGCGTCGCCTCGGCCGGCTTCTCGACGATGCCGTTCACGTTCATCTTCAACGGCGGCTTCTTCGAGCTCGAACGCCTCTTCCAGCGCCTCGACGGCTTCGCCCGGCGCACCGCCGCGGGCGGGCTGAGCGTCAGCGGCCGTCTGCTGACGGTCCAGAGCGTCAAGCTCGCGCCGGTCGCGAGCTCCGGAACCGGCGCCGCGAGCAGTGAGCTCGCAGGCACGATCACCGCCAGCGCCTACCAGCTGCCGGCCTCACAGGGTCTCACCGGCTCCGCTACCGCGACCTCGCCAACGGGCGCTGCGACACCCGCTGCGAGCACCGCCCCAGCCACCTCTGCGACAGCACCCGCGACCGTGAAAGTGAACCCGTGAACGCGATGAGCGACTTCCTCAAGTCAGTCAAGGCAGACCTCAGCGACAGGCGCCTGCGCCCGTTCGTGATCGTCGTCGCGCTCGCGCTCGTCGGCGCAGTCGCCTACGGCGTGCTCGGCGGCGGCTCGAGCTCAGCGACGCACGTCGCGGTGATCGCGACGCCCGCGCCGTCCGGCGCGAGCATCACCACGAGCGAAGCGACACCCAAGGACGCGGTCTCCGAGACGACCGAAGGTGAAGCCGAACAGCACCACGGCATCGCGCACAACCCGTTCAACGCGCTTGAAGCGCCGAAACCTGTGAAGTCGACGCCGGCGGCGTCCTCCGCGAGCAGCTCGAGCACGAGCAGCTCGACGACGAGCTCCTCCTCGACGAGCTCGAGCGCGGCCACGCCGACCAGTGAACCCGTCGCGAAGACGCCGCCGAAGCAGCACACCGTCTACCACGTCGCCGTGCTGTTCGGGCTCGCCTCGCCGCCGCCGCCCGCGCCGTCGACATCGCTGACGCCGTATGAGGACCTCAAGCTGCTGGCGCCGCTGCCGTCGGCGAAGGCGCCGCTGGTCGTCTTCCGCGGTGTCACCTCGGGCGGCAAGAGCGCGACCTTCACGATCGTCAGCGAAGCGATCCTGCACGGCGCCGGCGCATGCCTGCCGAACGCCACGCAGTGCGAGGCGATCGATCTCAAGTCGGGGCAGACCGAGCAGCTGGAATACCTCGGCTCCGAAGGCCAGGTGACGACCTACGAACTGACGGTCGCGAGCATCGCCTCGAGCAAAGCGTCGGCCGCGTCGGTCAAGAGCATGCTGGCCGGCAGCTCGAAGGCGGGCCGCAAGCTGCTCAGCGACGCGGGGCTGCTTGCGATTCCGTACCTGCGCGCCTCCTCACAGGCAGGCGTGCTCGTGTTCGCCGGTCACTCGGCGTTCGCGGCCCGTGCGCACAGCGCGCAGCGCCACGATCACCGGCGCTGAGCCCCCAGCAAATAAGCTTGGGGCCGTGGCGCTCCGTCTCATAACCGCCGGTGAGTCGCACGGCCCAGGCCTGACGTGCATCGTCGAGGGCCTGCCTGCGGGTCTCGAGCTCTCACCGCAGGACCTCAACGCGGACATGGCGCGACGCCAGCTCGGGCACGGCCGCGGCGGCCGCATGAAGATCGAGCGCGACAGCGCCGAGGTCACCGGGGGCGTCCGCCACGGGCGCACGCTCGGCGGCGCGATCGCGCTGCAGGTCGCCAACCGCGACTACGCCAACTGGGAGGAGCGGATGAACCCCTGGCCGGTCGCCGAGGCGGTCGCGGAGGTGCACCTGCCGCGCCCCGGGCACGCGGACCTCGTCGGCACGCAGAAGTACAAGCACAGCGACGTGCGCAACATCCTCGAGCGCGCCTCGGCCCGCGAGACCGCGGCCCGCGTCGCGGGCGGTGGGCTGTGCAAGGCGTTTCTGCGCGCGCTCGGCGTCGAGGTGTACTCGCATGTCGTGCAGATCGCATCGGTGCACGCTCCGCAGCGCGAGGCGGCGCTCAGCGCGGCGGACTTCGCCGCTGTCGATGACTCGCCCGTGCGCTGCCTCGACGGCGAGGCGACGAAGGCGATGGTGCGCGAGATCGACAAGCTGCGCAAGGCCAACGAGTCGCTCGGAGGCGTCTTTGAGGTGCAGGCGTTCGGGCTCGTGCCGGGGCTCGGCTCGCACGTCTCCTGGGAGGAGCGTCTCGACGGGCGCCTGGCGATGGCGATCTGCTCGATCCAGGCGATGAAGGGCGTCTCGATCGGCGATGGCTTCGCCGTCGCCGGGCTGCCCGGCTCGCAGGCGCACGATGAGATCTTCTTCTCCGAGAAGCACGGCTACTTCCGCGAAACCAACCGTGCGGGCGGGCTCGAGGGCGGCATGACGAACGGTTCGCCGCTGATCGTGCGCGGCGCGATGAAGCCGCTGCCGACGCTCACCAAGCCGCTGCGCTCGGTCGACACCGCGACGCACGAGCCGGCGCAGGCGCTGCGCGAGCGCACCGACTCCTGCACGGTGCCCGCCGCGGGTGTCGTCGGCGAGGCGATGGTCGCGTTCGTGTTGGCCGACGCCTACCGCAGCAAGTTCGGCGGCGATCACATCGACGATGTCCTTCAGGCCATCAACGCCTATGAAGAGCGGATCGGGTGGCATTCGTCCTGATCGGCTTCATGGGCGCCGGCAAGTCGACGCTCGCGGCCGAGCTCGCGGCCGCGCTCGGCTCCGCGGTATCCGACAGCGACGCGCTGCTCGAGCAGCGTCTCGGGCATCCGCTCGCGCAGGAGTTCGCCGAGCGCGGCGAGGGGTCCTTCCGCGCCGCCGAGGAGGAGCTCGTCTGCTCGCTGCTCGCGACGGCCGAGCCCGATTCCGTGATCGCGCTCGGCGGCGGCAGCGTGCTCTCAGAGCGCGTGTGCGCGGCGCTCGACGGCCACGTGACCGTACTGCTCGAGGTCGACCCCGAGATCGCCTGGGAGCGCGTGCAGGGCTCCGCCGATGCGCCGCCGCGCCCGCTCGCGAGCAGCCGCGAGGAGTTCTTCGCTCTGCATGAGCAGCGGCGCGAGCGCTATCAGCGGCTCGCCGACGCCGTGCTCGTCGATGTCCCGAGCGGCGCTGCGGCCGCCGTCGCGAAGGCGCTGCGTGCCCTCGCCGCGGCGCCGCCCGGCGCCCAGCTGCTGTGGGCGTGCTCGCGCTCGGGCGAATATCCCGTGCTGATCGCACATGGGCTGCTCGCGTCCCCGCCCGCTGAGATCTGGCCGCTCGATCGCGCCGCCTCGCGCGCGTTCTGCGTCAGCGACGAGAGCGTGCGCGCGCTCTACGGCGATCGCCTCGGCGAGCTGCTCGGCACGGTCGCGATCGCGCCCGGGGAGGGGCAGAAGACGCTCGCGAGCGCCGAGCTCGTGTGGGATCGGCTCGTCGCCGCGGGCGTGACCCGCGCAGATCACCTGATCGCGCTCGGCGGCGGCGTCGTCGGCGACCTCGCCGGCTTCTGCGCCGCGACGTACCAGCGCGGCATCCCGGTCGTGCAGATCCCGACGACGCTCCTCGCGCAGGTCGACTCCGCCTACGGCGGCAAGACCGGCGTCGATCTGCCCGACGCGAAGAACTACATCGGCGTCTATCACCAGCCGGCGGGCGTGCTCGTGGACCCCGACACGCTCGCGACGCTGCCCGCGGCGGAGCTCGCGGCGGGCTGGGTCGAGGTGCTGAAGACGGCGCTGATCGCCGGCGGCTCGCTGTGGGAGAGCGTCGCTGCCGGCGCGCCGGCAGACCAGGCGACGATCCTCGCGTGCGCGCGCACGAAGCTCGCGGTCGTCGCCGCGGATGAGCGCGACGCCGGGCGCCGCCAGGTGCTGAACCTCGGGCACACGATCGCGCACGCGATCGAGACCGTCACCGGCTACGCGCGCTACCGCCATGGCGAGGCGGTCGGCCTCGGCCTGCTCGCCGCGCTGCGGCTCTCCGGCCAGGATCAGCTGCGTGCGCAGGTGCGCGAGCTGCTGCTCGCCCATGATCTGCCGGTGAGCTTCACCGCGGCGTCCGCCGACGCTGTGATCGAGGCGAGCGCGCGCGACAAGAAGCGCGTCGGTGCAAAAGTGCCGTTCGTGCTCGTCGATGGGCCCGGAGCGGTCCGCTACGGCTGCGAGGTGGCCGAGCAGGACGTGCGCGCGGCCGTCGTGGAGCTGGCCGCGTGAGCTCCGCGGGCCACCGTGTCGCGGTCGTCCACGGGGTCAACCTCGACCAGCTGGGCAATCGCGACCCCGCCCTCTACGGGACGATGACGTTGGCCGAGCTCGAGCAGCGGATCGCGGAGCAGGCGAGTGCGCTCGGGCTCGAGACGAGCTTCTTTCAGAGCAACCACGAAGGCGAGCTGATCGAGCACCTGCACGCGCTCAGAGCTCGCGCCGACGGGATCGTGCTGAACCCGGGGGCATGGACGCACTACGCCTGGGCGATCCGCGACGCGCTCGAGATCGCCGCGCTGCCGACCGTCGAGATCCACCTCTCAGACATCGAGCATCGCGAGCCGTGGCGGCGTGTCTCGGTCGTCCGCGAGCTGTGCTTCGCGACCGTCTGCGGGCGCGGGCCGGATGGCTACGGCGACGCGCTCGAGCAGCTGCGCGCGGAGCTCGATCGGGGTCGGCCGTGAGCGCGGTGCGCGCCGAGCGCGTCGCGGCCGAGCTCGCTGCGCACGAGCTCGACGCGCTGCTCGTCGAGCGGCTCGTCGACGTGCGCTACCTGACCGGCTTCACCGGCAGCGCCGCGCTCGCGCTGGTGTTCGCCGCGCAGGACGGCGCCGGCGGCGGGCAACGCTTCTTCAGCGACTTTCGCTACGAAGCCCAGTCGGCCGCGCAGGTGCCCGACGCGTTCGCGCGCGAGATCGTCGCGGGCGAGCTGCTCGACGCCGTCGCCGCGAGCCTCCCCGCGCCCGGCGGGCGGCTCGGCTTCGATGAGGCGAGCGTCACCGTCAAGCAGCATCGCCGCCTGCTCGAGGCGCTCCCGGGAGGCTGGGAGGCGGTCCCCTGCAGCGGTGTCGTCGGCGCGCTGCGCGCGGTCAAGGACGCCGGCGAGATCGCGCGCATCCGCGCCGCGAGCGAGCTCGCCGATGAGGCCCTGCGCGGGGTCCTCGAAGCGGGCCTCGCGGGCCGCGGCGAGCGCGAGGTCGCGCTCGAGCTCGAGTCGCGCATGCGCTCACTCGGTGCCGAAGGGCCGAGCTTCGGCTCGATCGTCGCCTCCGGCCCGCACGGCGCGCTGCCGCACGCAGAACCGCGCGAGCAGCAGATCGCGCGCGACGTGCTCGTGACGATCGACTGGGGCGCCCAGCACGAGGGCTACTGCTCAGACTGCACGCGCACGTATGCCACCGGCGAGGGCATCTCCGAGCTCGCGCGCGCAACCTACACGCTGGTGCTCGACGCCCAGGAACAGGGCCTCGCCGCGGTCGCCGCGGGGGTCAGCGGCAAAGACGTGGACGCAGTCGCGCGCGCGGTGATCGATGCGGGCGGGCGGGGCGAGCGCTTCGGGCACGGCCTCGGCCACGGTGTCGGCATGGAGATCCACGAGCCGCCGCGACTGTCGCGCACCGCCGGCGACGATCCGCTGCTCGCCGGCAACGTCGTGACGGTCGAGCCCGGCGTCTACCTGCCGGGCGAGCTCGGCGTCCGCATCGAGGACCTGGTGGTCGTCGAAGACGGCGGCCGCGACGTGCTCACCGGTTTGAGCAAGCAGCTGACGGTGATCAGCTGAGCGGGCGATCGGGCCCGGCGCGGTTCATGCGTTGCGCGCCGGCTCGCGCGCGAGCGGCTGCGCGACGGCGCCGCCGCGCAGCCGGATCTCGCGTGTGAGGCTCGCGCCGAGGCGCCGTCCTCGCCGCTCGAGCCAGCTCGACGCGAACAGGCTCAGGCCGAGCCACAGCGCGAGCGGCAGCGACCAGGCGAGAAACAGCGCGGCCTGGGCGTCGGCGCCGACGTGCGCCGGCAGCCAGCGGAAGCTGAGCCACACGAGCACGGTCGCGGTGAGCGCGAGCAGCGGCGGGCGCCGGCCGGGGCGGGCAACCTCCCAGCTGAGCAGGGCGAGGATGAACGGCAGCGAGTAGTAGGCCGCGTCCCAGGTGTCGAGCACGCAGCGCAGCAGCAGCACGAACGCGAGCGCCAGCAGCGCATCCTGTTCGGACAGCGAGCCGCCGCGGCTGCGCCGCCACAGCGCGAGCGCGAGCGCCGCGCCGACGAGCAGGATCAGCGGGTGGCTGATCGTTCCGGTCCATTGCGGGCCGACGCGGTAGCCGGGCTTGGGCGTGCCGAACATGCCGTGCACGAGCGCGCCGTGCTGACCGAAGAACCACCACACCTGCCATGGCTGGAAGATCGCGCTCGGCGCCGATGCGACCGCCCGCGTGCTCGTCGTGAAACCGCCCGCGGCGGTGAGTGCGAGCGGCGCGAGGATCGCCGCCGCGACGAGCACCGCGACGCTCAGGCACGGCCACCTGCGCCTGGCGGGCAGCGCAAGCAGCACCGGGCCGGCCGCGAGCAGCGCCCACTCCTTGTTGGCGATCGCGAGGCCGAGCGCGAGGCCGGCGAGCAGCGGCCGCAGGCGACCCTCACCGGAGCTCGCCGCGAGCAGCACCGCGGCGACGCACAGGCAGGCACCGAGCAGCTCCTCCGGATGTCCGACTTCGAGCGCGAGCAGCGTGATCGGATTGGCGACGCAGATCCCGAGCGTGACGGCGCGCGCGAGCGTCGAGAAGCCCTGCGCGCGCATCCGCGCGAGGAGGAGCACGCCGAGCAGCGCGGAGGCGAGCAGGCAGGGGGCCGCGACGGTGCGATACAGCGCCAGCGGGCCGCCGCCCCACAGCCCCGGCAGCAGCGCGAACGGCGCGCGCTCGACGAGCGAGCCGCCGTAGGCCGGCGCGAGCCGCAGGAACGCCTCGAGCTGGCCGTGGGCGAGCGCTTCGAACGCCGGTCGCGACTCGACTTCGTAGTCGCTCCAGGCGAAGCCGTAGAGGCCGAGCCACGCGATCGTCGCGCAGCCCGCCACAGCCATGAACGCACACAGGGCGTTCTCGCGCAGGCGTCGCCGCATAGGTTGGCATCGGCCTCGCAGCTGGCCGGCTTGAGCCCTTCAAAGGAGTATCGTCGCCGATCGCAGGCAAGCAAAAACCCGCCGACCGACGAGGAGGCCACGTTCACAATGCCCTCGCTTCTTGACCTCACGAGCCAGGGGGATGTCGGCACCATCTCCGATGAGTCGAAGCTGTCGTCGGTGACACTGATGACGCCGCAGCAGCTGTATGAGCTGTGGGAGCGCCAGAGCTGGCAGTCGCACGCGATCGACTTCGCGCAGGACCAGCGCGACTGGGCTGCGATGACCCCCGAGCTGCGGCGCAAACTCGCCTGGAACCTGTCGTCTTTCTTCATCGGCGAGGAGCGCGTGACGACCCAGTTCTCGGGCCTCGTGATGGCATATGAGAGCCAGTCCGAAGAGGCGTTCCTGGCCACGCAGCAGGTCGACGAGGCGCGCCACGCGCAGCACTTCAACCGCTTCTACGAGCAGGTGCTCGGCATCGACGGCACGTTCGAGGACCGGCTCGCGCAGGCCCGCGATGACCTCAACCCGGCGTTCATCGAGATGTTCGACGGCGTGCTCGTCGAGTGGGGTCAGCGGCTGATCGAGAACCCCGCCGACATCGAGGCCAAGGTCGATTTCGTGACGCTCTACCACATGATCATCGAGGGCACGCTCGCGCTCACCGGGCAGTGGTTCCTGACCGACTTCATGGAGCGAAAGGGCATCCTCCCGGGCTGGGTCGAGGGCTTCAAGCTGATCTCCCAGGACGAGCACCGCCACGTCGCCTACGGCACCTGGTTCCTGCGCGAGAAGGCCGCCGACCCGGCGCTCAAGCGGCGCATCGTCGAGCGCCTCGCGGAACTGATCCCGCTCGCCGCCGCGGTGCTCGTGCCGCCAGGGGCGGATCCCGAGAGCTACGCGATCCTCGACGACTACTCGATGGAGGAAACGAACACGTTCGCGTTCAACGCTCTGAGCCGGCGGCTGAAGGTGATCGGCGTCGACCTCGCGAGCCTCGCCGCGGCCGCCTGACGCGGCCCGCGGCCGCGGCGTCTACGCCAGCGCCGCACGAACCTCGGCGACCGCGCTCGCGCCGGCCGCCTCCAGCGGCTCGGTGCTGCGCAGCGCGCGACAGAACAGGAACGCGCCCTCGAGCAGCGACAGGATCGAGAACGCGAGCGCCCGTGCGCGCTCGCGCGCGATGCCCGCGGCGAGCAGGTACCCGGTGAGGGCGTCGAGCCAGCTGTCGAACACCGCGGCGCTCGCCACGCGCAGCGGCTCGTTGCTGCTCGCCACCTCGAGCGCGAGCGTTGCGATCGGGCAGGCATCCGCGTAGTCGGTCTCGCGCAGCGTCTGCGCGGCACCGCTGAAGAAGTCGGCGATCGCGCTCGGCGCATCGGGGGCATCGAGCGCGATCGTCGCGAACAGCTGCAGGTAGAGCGCGCCGGAGGAGCGGATGACCTGCTCGCCGAGCTCGGCCTTGCCGCCGGGGAAGAAGTGGTAGAGCGAGCCGAACGGCGCGTTGGCGGCGGCGACGATCTGTTTGACGCCGGTGCCGTTGTAGCCCTGCCGGCGAAACAGCTCGGCGCTCGTGTCGATGATCCGGTCCTTCGTGCCTGCTGCCATCACGGCCCCCTCGCTGTCGTTCCTCGCGCGCTGATGATACGCTCCGATCTTACTAGAGCGATCTATCAAATCACGGCTGATGCGGAGTGCAATATGCCCAGCGTGGAGCTCTCGGCGGGAGCGATCGACTACGAGGACACCGGCGCGGGCGGGCCCGTGATCGTCTTCTCGCACGGCCTGATGATGGACGGCTCGCTCTGGCGCCACGTCGTCGCAGAGCTGCGCGGCGACTACCGCTGCGTGCTGCCAACGCTGCCGCTCGGTGCGCACACCCAGCCGATGCGTGCCGACGCGGACCTGTCGATGAGGGGCATCGCGGCCCTGCTCGGCGAGTTCATCGCGACGCTCGGCCTGGAGGACGTGACGCTCGCGATGAGCGACTGGGGCGGGCCGCAGCTGCTGATCGGCGGTCCCCACGACGCGCGCATCGCACGGCTGCTCGTGTGCGCGTGCGAGGCCTTTGACAACGTGCCCCCGCAAGGCGCCGCGCGGGCGCTCCCGCACATCGCGCGGATCCCCGGCGGGCTCGAGCTCGCGCTGCTGCCGTTCCGCATCGACGCGTTGCGCAGGCTGGGGATGACCTACGGGCCGCTCAGCAAGCGCCCGGTGCCACGCGCGGTCATGGACCGCTGGTTCGCGCCCGTCCGCCGCCGTGAGATCCGCCGCGACCTGCGCTCCTACGTGCGCAGCTCCGCGCAGGGCCGGCGCGACCTGCTCGCGGCCGCGGGCGCGCTCGGCAGCTTCGCGCGCCCCGCGCTGATCGCCTGGGCCCGCGAGGACAAACTGATGCCGATCGCGCACGCACGCCGCCTCGCCGAGCTGCTGCCGCAGGCCCGCCTGGTCGAATTCGATGACAGCTACACGCTGATCTCCGAGGATCAGCCCGCTGAGCTGGTCGCGCAGATACGCGAGCTGATGGGCCGATGAGGGCACGAACCGGGGCGCGCCGCGCCGAGCTGCTGGGCGCGGCCGCATTGACGCTGACGGCGCGGGCCGTGCTCGCGCGCCTGCTGCTCGTCAAGTTCCGCCGCGATCTGCGCGCGCTGAACGCGGGTGATCCCGGCCCGCTGCTCGCGAACTTCCACGCCGACGCCGTGCTCGCATTCAACGACGGCGCGCATCGCTGGGCGGGTGAGCATCGCGGCAAGCCCGCGATCGAGCGATTCCTGCGCAGCTTCATCGCGGCCGGCCTGCACGGCGAGATCAGCGAGCTCGCGTTCTCCGGCCCGCCGTGGCGGATGACCGTGCTCGCGCGCTTCGACGACCGCGCGCTCGATCCCGGCGGCGCCGAGGCGTATCGCAACCGAACAGTGCTGCTCGTGCGCACACGCCGGGGAAAGGTCGTTCGCCAGGAGGACTTCTACGAGGACACCGCCCGGATCGACACGTTCGACGCGCACCTCAGGCGGCGCGGCCTGTAGCGGGCTGCCCGATCCCTCTAGAGTCGCCTGCTGATGATGGAGGCGAGCAGTGCAGCCATCGGGCGCCTGCAGGCGCTGATCGGCGAGTGGCGCGTCGAGGTCGCGTTTCCCGACGGTCCACTCCTCACCGGCGCGAGCACGGTGTTCGAGTGGATCCTCGACGGGCGCTACGTGTCGCAGCGCACGAGCGTTCCTGATCCCGGCGCGCCGGACAGCCTCGCGCTCATCAGCGTCGATCCGGTGAGCGGCGACTACACCCAGCACTACTTCGATTCGCGCGGCGTGACTCGGGTGTACGAGATGACGCTCAGCGACAGCGAGTGGACGCTGAGCAGGGAGCAGGCCGACTTCTCGCCGCTCGCCTTTGCGCAGCGCTTCGTGGCGAACATCAGCGAGGAGCGCGCCACGATCGACGGCCGCTGGGAGAAGCGCAGCGGCGCGGGGGATTGGCAGCTGGACTTCCAGCTGACCTACCAGCGCGTCTGAGCGCCCTGCAGGGGATCGTGAGCGGCGATCGGCGCCGATCAGTCTGAGTGCGCTTCCACAGACGAGCCCAAGAACGTGAGTTCGAGAAGGTGCCTGGAACGTCATCGTCCCGGTCGCTGTGGCGTAGCGAAATGCGATCAGCATGTTATAATGCGATCAGCATGGCGTCGATGATCCAGATTCGCAACGTGCCTGACGCGCTGCATCGCGAGCTGAAGGTCCGGGCGGCGCAGACGGGTATGACGCTCTCCGACTATCTGCTCGCGGAGCTTCAGGCCTTGGCCGTGCGACCTACGATGCGGGAGTGGCTTGCGCGCAGCGAAGCTTGGGTGCCGGTTGATACCAGCGAGCCGCCTGCAGCCGCGATTGTCGCGGAGCGCGGGCGCACCGCTGCGTGATCGTTGCCGACGCAAGCGCGATGGTGGAGGTGCTGCTCGCGATGCCACGCGCCGGCGAAGTGCGTGCGGCGCTCGCGGAGCACTCCGAGTTGCACGTGCCCGAGCACTTCAACGTCGAGGCGCTCTCGGCGCTGCGGCGCTACGCGATTCGAGGCGAACTCACGCAGCCACGGGCTGCGGAGGCGCTTGCTGCTCTACGCGATCTGCGCACGCTTGCCTATCCCGTGATCGAGCTCGCGGCTGACATATGGGAGCTGCGCGACACGCTGACTGCGTATGACGCCGCGTACCTGGCCCTCGCTCGTCGTCTGGATGTCGGGCTGGTCACACTCGACGCAGGCCTGGCAGTGGCTGCGGCTCAAGAACGACGTCTCGTGCAATTGGAGAGCGCTGCGTAGCGCCAGATGAGGCGCAACGGGTCCACCGAACCAGCGGAGCGCGATTGCACGATGCGTCACGTGCCGCGACCTGGCGGCACCGGAATCGCCCCCTAGCCCGAAACTCGTGGGGAGCTCGACCTGAATCGTCGCATCCGCAGCCGTGGGCATCCTGGCTGGCAATGAACATTGAACCCGTCGCGGCAGAGACGACCGATCCCAGCGGCGCGCGTATCGTGTTGACGGGCACCGTATGGCGGGAGAAGATCATTCGCGATCATCCCGAGATCGCAGGGGACCTACGTGCCGTGTTGCAGGCGGTGAGCGAGCCGGACCACATAGTCGCCGATCCGATCTTCGAGGGACGCACGCGCTACTACGCCCGCGGCGCCGGGCCGAGTCGATGGCTGCTGGTGGTCGTAAGCTATGAGCAGGAGCCCGCGCGGATTGTCTCCGCGTGTGCCAACCGGAAGGACCCCAGATCATGGAGCGCGTGAACATCACCATCGGACGGCTGAGCTTCGACCACGCCGACTACGACGCCGACGGCGACGTCCTCTATCTCCACATCGGGACTCCACAGGAGGGCGAGGGCGAGGAGACACCCGAGGGGCACGTGGTCCGCTACGCGCCGGGAACCAATCGCGTTGTCGGCCTGACGGTTCTGGGTGCACGCCGTATCCTTGAGCGCGATGGACGCCTCGCGGTGACCGTTCCAGAGACGGTCGAGACGTCAGCGGAGGACCTGGCGCCGGCGCTCGCGGCGGTCTGACCGACCCCGCGTGCGCATCCCGCGTCTCAGAACTTCGACCCGCCGAAACACATCCCAATTTGGCTCTAGAAAGGGCTGATTCACCATCATCAGCACCAACCAATTCAAGAACGGCAACCACATCGAGGTCGAGGGCACGATCTTCAAGATCCTCGAGTTCCAGCACGTCAAGCCGGGCAAGGGCGGCGCGTTCGTACGCACGAAACTGCGCCGCACCTCCGACGGCAACGTGATCGACAGGACGTTCAGGGCGGGCGAGAAGTTCCGCCCGGTCCATGCCGAGGCGCGCAAGATGCAATACCTCTACGCGGACGGGAGCGACGCGCACTTCATGGACAGCGAGTCCTTCGAGCAGATCGCGGTCGCCGAAGGAACGGTCGCGGAGGCACTGCGCTGGATCACCCCGAGCACCGAAGTCGACGTGCTGTTCATCGACGGTGATCCAGGCGACCTGCAGCTGCCGAGCTCGGTCGACCTGACGGTCGCGGAGACCGACCCCGGCCTGCGCGGCGACTCGGTCTCCGGCGGCGGCACCAAGCCGGCGACGCTCGAGACCGGCGCTGTGATCAACGTGCCGTTGTTCGTCGAGCCGGGCCAGCGCATCCGCGTCGACACGCGCACGGGTGACTACATGGCGCGCGCCTGAATGCGGCGCTCCGATCAGCGCCGGGCGGCCGTGGTCGCGCTCTACCAGCACGATCTCACCGGCCAGTCGCTGCTCGAGGCGCTCGGGCCGAACGCCTCGCTGTTCTCGCGCGCGCTCGCGCACGCCGCCGTCGACCGCGCGGCGGAGCTCGATGAGATCATCGACCGCCATTCCCATGGCTGGTCGGTGCAGCGGATCCAGCCGCTCGAGCGGAGCATCATGCGCGTGGCGCTGATCGAGATGCTGCACCCGGACGCAGCGCCTGCGGAGGAGCCGATCCCGCCGGAGGGCGCGATCGAGGAGGCGGTTGAGACGGCGAAGACGTTCTGCGGCGCCGACGCTCCGGGCTTCGTCAACGGCGTGCTCGCAGCAGTGCTGCGCGAGGTGCGAGAGAATGTGCAGATCCCATGAGCAGCGCTGAGCATCTCGATGACCTGATCACCCGCCTGGAGCGCGCCGCCGAGCAGCTGCGCTCGGGCGAGCTCTCATCCGACGCGGCCGCGACGATGGTCGA
Source organism: uncultured Solirubrobacteraceae bacterium (assembly GCA_963827105.1). Classification (GTDB taxonomy): domain Bacteria; phylum Actinomycetota; class Thermoleophilia; order Solirubrobacterales; family Solirubrobacteraceae; genus Palsa-744. Next base: position 83,162 of record CAWHAB010000007.1, read on the forward strand.
GGACTGCGCGTCGCTGGCCACGCAGGCGGCCGCCGAGCTCGAGCAGCTGGCACGCGCCGAGGTGTCGGCCCCGGCGCCAGGCCAGGACTCGCTTCTATAGGACCCCGGTTCCCGCGGACTCCAGCTACCCGGAGCATCTGCGCGAGGAGGTCGAGCGCTACCTCGAGGAGATGCGCTTCGCCGACGAGCCGATCACGGCGGGGCTCGACGAAGCGATGCGCTACTCGCTGCTCGCCGGTGGCAAGCGGATCCGCCCGGTGCTCGCGCTCGCGACGGCGCGCGCGGTCGGCATCGAGCAGCGCGAGGTGCTGCCGCTCGCCGGCGCGATCGAGCTGATCCACACCTACTCGCTGATTCACGACGACCTGCCGGCGATGGATGACGATGAGCTTCGCCGCGGGCTCCGACCTGCCACGTGAAGTTCGGTGAGGACGTCGCGATCCTCGCCGGCGACGGGCTCTATGCGGAGGCGTTTCGGCACCTGTTGACCCACCAGCGCTCGGCGCCCGAGCGGGTGCTCGGCGCCGCCGCGGAGCTGGCAGCGGCGACCGGCGTCAACGGCATGGTCGGCGGGCAGTACGCGGACGTCGAGCCCGCGGCACGCCGCCCGGGCCGGCGGCGCTGCGGCGATTGCACGAGCTGAAGACCGGCCGCCTGATCGGCGCGTCGGTGCTCTGCGTACTACTGTTGACAGGGATCGACGACGGACCTGCGACATGCATCCTTCCGGCGCTTCGCGGCCGAGCTGGGCGTGCTGTTCCAGATCGTCGACGACATACTCGATGTGACCGGGACCGATGATGCACTTGGAAAGCCACGAGGTAGCGATGAGCGTCACGGGAAGCGCACGTACGTGAGCGAGTTCGGCATCGACCGCGCGAGGGATCTCGCAGGGGAGTCCCACCGGATGGCGCGCGCGGCGCTCGCGGAGGCCGCAGCGCGCACATCACGCGCCGGTGCGACCGCCGAGCTCGAGCAGATCGCCGATTTCATCTTCACCGACTCGAGCGACGTCATGAGCCTGCTCGACAAGATCGAAGGGCCCGGCTGACCTGCACGAGCTCTCAGAGCAGGAGCTGACGCAGGTCGCCGACGAGGTGCGCGAGCACATCATCGACACCGTCGGTGAGATCGGCGGTCACTTCGGTGCGAACCTCGGCACCTGCGAGCTGGCCGTCGCGCTGCACTCGGTGCTCGACTCGCCGCGCGACAAGATCCTCTGGGACGTCGGGCACCAGGCATATCCGCACAAGATCCTGACCGGCCGCCGCGATCAGCTGGCGACGATCCGCAAGTACGGCGGGCTCGCGCCGTTCTGCTCGATCGGGGAGTCCCCGCACGACATCATGGGCGCCGGGCACGCCTCGACCTCGATCGGCTACGCCGTCGGGATCAAGGAAGGGATGCGTCACATGCGGCGAGGCCGACGGCAAGGTCGTCGCGGTGATCGGCGACGGCGCGATGACCGGCGGCGTCGCTTTCGAGGCGATCAGCCAGGCCGGCGGCCTGGGCACGCCGATCGTCGTCGTGCTCAACGACAACGGCATGTCGATCGCTCCGAACGTCGGCTCGCTATCGCGCTACTTCAACCGCGTGCGGCTGAACCCGAAGCTGTGGCACGCGCGCGCGGGGGTGGAGGGCGGTCTGACGCGTCTGCCGGGTGGCATCGGCGCGGCATTCGAGCGGCTCGGCCCGCATCTGAAGGAGTCGATCAAGGCGTTCTGGGCGCCGGGGCTGTGGTGGGAGGAGCTCGACTGGGCATACATGGGCGTCGTCAACGGGCACGACGTGCGCGCACTGCGCGCGGCGCTGCGCGAGGCGCTCGCCGCCGAACGCCCGGTTGTCGTGCACATCGCCACGGTCAAGGGCAAGGGCTTCGCCCCGGCCGAGGACGGCGGCCTCGAGGGCATGGAGAAGTGGCACGCGGCGAAGCCCAACTCGATCGTCAACGGCTCACCCGACCCAGCAGCGTTCCGGTCGCGAGGGCCGCGAAGGTCAAAGCGGATCGTCCCGCCGCAGTACACGCAGGTCTTCGGCCACGCCCTCGTCAGCGAATGCGAGCGCGATCCGCGCGTGGTCGGCATCACCGCGGCGATGAACTCGGGCACGGGGCTGAGCATCCTGCAGAAGGCGATGCCCGAGCGCTACTTCGACGTCGGCATCGCCGAGCAGCAGGCGATCCTGTTCGCGGCCGGCCTCGCGCTCGAGGGCGCCAAGCCGGTCGCTGCGATCTACTCGACGTTCCTGCAGCGGGCCTACGACCAGATCGTCCACGACGTCTGCCTGCAGAAGCTCAACGTCGTCTTCGCGATGGACCGCGCGGGCCTCGTCGGCGACGACGGCCCGACCCACCACGGCGTGTTCGACATCGCCTACATGCGCTGTCTGCCGAACATCGTGCTGATGGCGCCGCGCGATGAGGCGATGCTCGTGCACATGCTGCGCACCGCGATCAACTACGACGACGGCCCGATCGCGCTGCGCTACCCGCGCGGCGAGGGCACCGGCGTACCGCTGCCCGAAGCCGCGAAGCCGATCGCGATCGGCACCGGCGAGATCCTCCTCGAGGCCGAGGCCGCGCGGGCAGCGGCGGCGGCCGCGGGTCGCGCTGATCGGCTACGGCAGCGGCGTCGGCAAGGCGCTCGAGGCGGCCGCCGAGCTGCACGGGGCGAGGAGATCGCCGTGACGGTCGCCGACGCGCGCTTCGCAAAGCCGATCGACGCCGGCTGATGGCCCAGCTCGCCGCCGAGCACGACCTGCTCGTGACGGTCGAGGAGGGCGTGCTCGCGGGCGGCTTCGGCTCGGCGGTGCTGGGAGACGCTCAACGAGACGGGCGCGATCGCCGCCGCGGATCTCTCCGCGTCGGGCTGCCCGACCGCTACGTGACGCACGGCAAGCCCGCGCTGCTGCACGAGGAGGTCGGCTTCACCGGCGAGCGGATCGCCGAGCGCGGGTGCTCGCGGCGATCTCCGATCACGCGCCCGCGCGCACGATCCAGCGGGACTGGTCCCGGAAGCGCCGGCTCGCGATCGCGACCTCCTGAGCGACGACGACGCGGCGCCGCGGCGCATGCTGTGCGGGCGCGGCCCGGCGTCGATGCCGCGCGTGCTGGCGGCACGCGCCGGCGCGCTCGCGGCGTCGCTTAAATGAAACGACCCGCCGGGGAAGCGGGTCGTTTCGGGGAGGAGGGATTCAGGAGAGAAGATGCTGCAATCTCGACCGATGACAATGATGGCGCCGCGCACAAGCCCTGTGTGTGACATCGATCACAGAGGATTCACGCTGGGAGCGCGTGCCGTCGCCGGCTCGATGTATCGTCGACATCGTTCCGGCGTTTCCCGGACGGTCGCGATCGCTTCCGGCTGGGGGACGCTGGGCTGCTCCCTCTCGCAGATGGCCCGTGCAGCGGGCGCATCTGTGTGTAAGGGTTCGCGTGCGATGGAGAGGCGCCGACTCGACACCCTGCTCGCCGAGCGGGGGCTGTTCACCTCCCGCAGCCGCGCGGCGGCGTCGGTGATGGCGGGGGAGGTGCGGCTCGGCCGCGGCGAACGCCGGGCGGCCAAGCCCGGCGAACTCGTCGACGTCGAGGAGCTCGTCAGCTCGCCGCAGAGGCCGCGTTCGTCTCGCGCGGCGGGATCAAGCTGGCCAACGCGCTCGACGCGTGCGGGCTCGCGGTCGCGGGCAGGCGCGCGCTCGACATCGGCGCCTCGACGGGCGGCTTCACCGACTGCCTGCTGCAGCGCGGCGCACGCGAGGTGATCGCCGTCGACGTCGGCTACGGCACGCTCGACTAGCGGCTGCGCACCGATCCGCGGGTGCAGGTGCTGGAGCGCACGAACGCGCGCGCGCTCACCCGGAGATGCTGCCGGCGCGCCTGCGAGCCCACGCTGCCCGACCTGGCGACGATCGACGTCTCGTTCATCTCGCTTGCGAAGGTGCTCGGCGCGGTGCTCGGCTGCCTGGCCGCAGCCCTATGACGTGCTGGCGCTGGTCAAGCCGCAGTTCGAGGTCGGCCGCGGGCAGGGTCGGCAAGGGCGGCGTCGTGCGCGCCGCCGAGGACCGCCGCGAGGTGCTCGTCGAGGTCGGCGAGGCGGCGCTCGCGCTCGGCGCGGCGGTGCTCGGCTACTACTCCTCCGGGCTGCCCGGCCCGAAGGGCAACCGCGAGACGTTCATCTGGCTCGCCGAGCCCGCGCGCGGCGCGGCGTCGCGAGCCGGCGAGCTCGGAGGCGATGGCGCGCGAGGTGGAGCCGTGAGAGGCGGGCGCGAGCGATATGACGGTGTTCACCCACCGCGCGCCGACGACACGCGCGCGGCCCTCGAGCGGCTGATCGGCAGCGCCGCGGCGGCCGGCGTGACGCTGCGCTTCGACGCCGAGGAGACCGCCAAGCACTGCGCTGCAGCGAGGGCCCGGCGCTCGCGGTCGACGCGCCGTCGAAGGACGACGTCGAGCTGTGCGTGGTGCTCGGCGGCGACGGCACGATCCTGCGGGCGCTGCAGCACTACGCGGGCACCGGCGTGCCGGTGTTCGCGATCAACTTCGGCGAGATCGGGTTCCTCGCGACGGTCGAGCCGCGAGCGACCTCGACGACGGCATCGCGCGCGCGCTCGGCGGCGACTTCGAGCTGCTGCGCCTGCCCGCGATCGTGGTCGAGCTCGCCGGCGGCAGGCAGGACGGCGATCAACGACGTCGCGATCCACCGCAAGGTCGGCGAGCGCGTCGCCGAGCTCGCCTACGCGCTCGACGGCGAGGAGGCCGGCAGCGTGCGCTGCGACGGGCTCGTCGTCGCCACGCCCGCGGGCTCGACCGGCTACAACCTCGCCAACGGCGGCCCGGTGATGGCGTGGGGGGTCGAAGGGTTCGTCGTCTCCTTCATCGCGCCCCACTCGATGTCTGCGCGCGCGCTGGTGGTCGCGCCGGACGACCGGCTGACGATCTTCAACCGCTCGCGCGAGCCGCTCGACGTGGCTGTCGACGGGCGCCCGGTCGGCGAGATCGCCGCCGGCGAGTCGATCGAGGCGCGCTTCGTCGACGACGTCGGCACGCTCGCGCAGCTGCCGGGCTCCTCGTTCTACCGCCGCCTGCGCGAGAAGTTCGGCCGGCTCGCCAGCTGAAGCCGGCGGCTCGCGCTCAGGCGACGCGCGCGTCCGCCGGGCCGCCCTCGGCGGTGCTCGGCGTCGTTGCCGTCGTGCTGCATCGAGCTGATGAACTCGTCGAGCTGGGCGCGTGAGAAGCGGCGCTGGCCGCCCGGGCGTGCGGTAGCAGCTGACGTGGCCTGCGTCTGTCCAGCGGCGGACCGTCGCCAGCGACACGCCGAGGTAGAGCGCGGCCTGAGAGCTCGTGAACACGAGCGGCGGTCGTTGGGGAGATGGTGGCGTTGTGGGCATGGTTGGCCTCGTCGTGTCGCGGGTTGGCCGGTGCCACTGTGCGCCGCGGGCGCTTGAGCTGCGCCGAGGCGGCTCGGCCGGCTAGTCCATCGTTTCGGCAGATCGCGCGCAGGAACTTGAGCGCCGGCGAAGCTTTGTGGACGTTTGTCGGGGGCTGCGCGTGATCGCGTCCGCCGGCCGGCAGAGTCGCTCGCTCGAATGCCGCGCTGCAACGAATCCTGCACAAAGCTCCGCAAAGCTGGACATTTCGTCCAATCCTGCTACTATCGCTACGCAAACCTACTCAAAGGGGCGATGTCCGTGGATGGAGACACGGGTCCGCTGCGCAAATCGGCCCCGGCGCCAACGAAGGAGAGCTGTCATGGAACACGTACCAGCCACTAGGCACTCGACAGACAGTTTCAATGAGCTAACTTGAGGGCGTCCTGCCCGGCGCGCGCCGCGTGTACGGCGCCCTCAAGCGTTTCAGGGCGGCGGCTCAGGCAGCCGCTCCGGCGCGGTCGCGGCCGTTCGAGACTGCCGGCGCCGTCAGGCTGCGCCATTTTGCGCGCGCGCCGCTCGAACGCGAGCTCGGCTTGATAGTCGGCGTCGTCGCCGTGCGCGGCGGTGACCGGTCCGTCGCGCTCGAGCAGGGCGATGAAGCTGCTCGACGAGCTCGGCGTCGAGCTGGCGGCCGGCGACGTTGCCGCAGCTCGGCGATCGCGTCCGGACGGAGCATGCGGCGGCCGGTAGGTTGTCGCGCGCGGTCATCGTGTCGTAGGTCGAGCAGATCGCGATGATGCGCGAGGCGAGCGGGATCTCGCTGCCGATCAGGCCGGCGGGATAGCCGCCGCCGTCGACGCGCTCGTGGTGGTAGAGGATCGCGTCGGCGACCGGGCCGTAGCCGTCGAGCTTGCCGACGAGCGTCGCGCCGTCCTGCGGGTGGCGGCGGATCACCGCCCAGTCCTCGTCGGTCAGCGACTCGGGTGCAGGATCCTGTCGGACCAGCGAACTTGCCGATGTCGTGCAGCAGCGCCGGCGGTGTGGATGACCTCCTGCTCGCTCCTCGTCGCAGCCGAGCTCGACTGCGCGAGCGCCTGCGCGTAGCGCGCGACGGCGGTCGCGTGGCGGCTGGTCGTCGCGGTCGCGCAGCGCGAGCGCGTCCAGCAGCATGCTCGAGCACGCCGAGCTGCAGGTTCGCGAGGTGGATCGAGCGCGCTTCCAGCTGGTCGGCGCGATCCTCCGAGCGCAGCAGCGCCATCGTCAGGTAGTGGAAGATAGCAGCACAGGACGAGCGCGAACAGGACCGAGCAGGCCGAGGTTCGTGTAGGCGACGGCGAGCAGCGCGGCGAGCGCGCCGGTCGCGAGGTGCCCGGGAGCAGCGGGATGAAGGCGTCGCGGATCTGGCGCGCGCAGCGAGCGGCCCTCTTCGATCGGATGTCGAGCGCGACGACGACGAAGTTGAGCGCGATCGTCATCAGGAAGACGGCGAACACGACCAGCCCGAAGGTCGATGCTCTCGCGCAGCGTGATTTGCGGGTCGTGGACGTTGCCGACGACGCGCTGCGCGATCAGCAGCCGCCGACGAGCGGGTAGACGGCGAAGGCGGACAGGTTGGCCAGCCACTGCGACGGCGGCAGCCGCCGCGGCGCCGAGACACGATCGCCGCGGTCAGGCCGAAGCACGACCGCCGGCGCCGGGCCGAGCAGGCACATCGCGAGCACCAGGCGCATGCGACGAGGTCAGCGGTCACTGCCGCTGCCGAGTCGACGCTCAGCCGCTGCCGATCGAGCGCGAGCGACGAGCAGCAGCACCGACGAGGGCAGCGGCTGCCATTCCTCGGGCAGCGAGATCAGCGGCGGCGCGAGATCGCTGCGCCGAGCAGACGCCCTCGGCGAGACCAGAAGATTCGCTGTTTCTGAGCGGTAGGCATGGTGCGTCAGTCCTTGTCGTACTTAACGGCCGATCGCAGCGTCGGCACTAAAGGGGCAGCGCGCGTCGGCCGTAGCGCGACGCGCCGGCCGGCGGAGCGGTCAGCCCGGCCGTCGCTCGGCGGCGTGCTCGGCCGAGCTGCTCCGGGACTCCGGCTCGCTCCTCGGCGTTCGGTGCGCGATCGAGCTCCTCGAAGCGACGCGCGCAGAACACGACCGTCGTGAGCGCGGCGCCGAGGCCGACCACGAGGAAAGCGACACGCGGCGAGCTGAGCGCGACGAGCGCTCCGCCCAGCGCCAGTCCGAGCGCCGGCGAAGAGCGCGCCGATCGATTCCAGCGCGCCCATCACGCGGCCCTGCAGGTGCCGGCGGTGTGAGGCGCTGCACGGCGCTGATCAGCGGGCGCCTACTGCACGCCGTTGCCGATCCCGCCGATGACCGCCGCCACGCAGGCGACCAGCGAGCGTCGGCGCGGTCGCGAAGCCGAGATAGGCGAGGCCGATCGCGAGCGTGCCGCCGCTGAGCATCGCGCCTCAGCCCGCGGTTGCGCGAGCGCGCGAAGACGATGCTGCCGAGCACCACGCCGACTCCCCACAGCGTCGACGCAGCAGCCCGTAGCCGCCATCGCCGGCGTCCAGCGTCATCTTCGCGTAGGCGACCTCGATCGGCTCGGCCGACTCGAAGAAGACGAGCGCGACCGCCTGGGCGATCAGCAGCGCCCGCAGCGCGGGCACCGCGTTGACGAAGCTCCCAGGCGGCGCGCAGGCGCGCGCGCACGGAGTCGCCGGCCGCCTCCTCGACGTGCGGGTGCAGGTCGAGCAGCAGCGCGCCGCAGATCGAGGAACGAGGCGGCGTCGATGAACAGCGCGGCGGGCGCGCCCGCTGCCTGCGACGAGCAGCCCGCCGAGGACGGGCCCGAGGACGAAGCGTGGCCGAGAAGGCGACGTTCAGGGCGGCGTTTGCCTTGCGTTCGGCGGCCTCTGCGCGAGGCCTCGTGGTCCGTGTCGTCGGTCCGTCGGGTATCCTGGCCGCCGGCCTGCGCGCGTGCGGCGCGCGACCTCGGCGCGCAGGAGGGCGCTCGCCGCGAGCGCCGCGGTGCCGTCGAGCGCGACCAGCAGAGCAGGATCGCGGGCAGCCAGAAGTGCACACAGGAACACGGCCAGGAGCGCTGTCGCGACGCCTCGAAGAGATACAGGCCGCTCAGCTCGCGACGACGGGTGGAGGCCTCCACGCGCGCGATCACGGCGGGCACGGCGAACGCCGGGATGACCTGCCCGGCGGCGAGCGTCGCGGCGACCGCGAGTGCGCTGTGCGTGTGATCGAACACCCGAGCGAGAGCGCGACGAGGCCGAACCACGTGCCAAGGCGGTTGACCGGTAGGCGGCGACGATCCTGCGCAGCCGGGCGTGATGCTGGAGCTGTCGATGCGCCGCCGTGGCGCGCTGACGACACGTGGCCACGCTACCTGCTCTCCGCGGCCAGGGCGACATCTGTCCCTTAATTTGCAGTCGGTCCTGCGCAGTCGCTACGGTGCCGTCGATGGACGCTGGAACCCTCAGCCGCGAGACCGCGGCCGATCGAGGTGATCATCGCCGACGACCACACGGTCGTCCGCGACGGCATTCGCGCGGTGCTTGAGCGCGAGGCGGGCGAGTTCAAGGTCGTCGCCGAGGCCGCGCGACATCCCGGCATGATGCGCGTAGTGCGCGAGCACAAGCCGCGATCTGCTGACGCTCGATCTGACGATGCCGGGCGGCTCGAGCCTGGGCGCGCTGCCGGCGTGCTTCATGGCGCGCCCGACGCTCGCGGTGGCGATCCTGACGATGCGCGAGGACCCCGAGTACGCGCGCCAGGCGCTGCGCGCCGGCGCACGCAGCTACGTGCTCAAGGAGGCCGAGCCGGCGGAGCTGCTGCAGGCCTTCCGCCTCGCGGTCGCGGGCGGGAACTACCTGCACCCGCGCCTCGGCGCGCTGATGGCGACGGGCGATGACGGCCGGCAGCGACGGCGTCGCGCTCAGCGACCGCGAGCGCGAGGTCGTGCGCCTGATCGCGAACGGCTACACGAACCCGGAGATCGCCGAACAGATGAACGTCGCGGAGCGCACCGTCAAGACGTATCGCGCGCGTGCGATCGAGAAGCTCGGGTTCTCCTCGCGCGCTGAGATCACGGCGTACGTGCGGCGTATCGGCCTGTCCGAGTAGCAGCGCGCCGCGCCCGCGCAGCGGGCGCGCGAGACGACTTTGCCGCTGGCCTGCTCCGACGGCGCTACGCTGCGCAGATGGCGTCCTCCGGCTCGGCGGTTCCAAGCGAGAGCTACAAGCTGACGGGCATCTCGCCGCGGGCGTTCCAGCACCCGGCCGACCGCGCGGCGAGCGCCGCGCTGGCCTCGATCCCGTATCTCGACCGGGTCGTGCGCAAGCTGATCGAGCTGGGCTACGAGCGCGCGCTGCGCCAGAGCTACCTCGGCTCCTCGGTGCGCCTCTCAGAGCAGCAGCTGGGAGACGTCTGGCGCGAGCACGCGAGCGCGTACGCGACGCTCGACATGGAGGTCGTGCCAGATCTGTACCTGACGACGTTCCCGCTCCCGAACGCGATGGCGATCGGTGCAAAGCGCCCGATCGTGGTCGTGCAGTCGGCGCTCGTCGCGCTGCTCGACGCCGAGCAGCGCCGCGCGGTGTTCGCGCACGAGGCCGCGCACATCCTCGCCGACCACCAGATGTACCGCACGGCACTCGAGATCCTCGTGATGCTGACCCGCAGCGCGCGCCTGCCGCTGCCGTTGACGCCGGTGCGCACGGCGCTGCTCGAGTGGGGGCGCGCGACCGAGTTGAGCGCCGACCGCGCCGCGGCGATCGTCACGCGCGATCCGCTCGCGGTCTGCCGCACGCTGATGGCGATCGCGGCGGGGGCGATGGTCGACGAGCTCGACCTGGACGTGTTCATGCGCCAGGGCATGGACTACGTCGAGAGCGGCGGCGGGCTCGAGCGCCTGACACGGCTGATGATCGACCTCGGCGTCACACATCCGATGCCGGTCAAGCGCACGCACGAGCTGATGGCATGGGTGCGCTCGGGCGAGTTCGACCGGATCGTCGGCAGCGGCGAGTATCCGCATCGCGATGAGCCGGTCGACGTCCGCGCGGACGGCGGCGAGGCGGTCTCCTTCTACGCCGAGCGGATGCGCGACGCGTTCCGTGAGGCCGGCGACTCGGTCAACTCGGTCGGGCAGCAGCTCGCGGGCTGGCTGCGCGGCGTCCGCGACGGCGGCGACGGGGCGCCCGACGGCGAGGATCTCCTGCCCGCGGAGGAGTAGCCCTATGCGTGCTCGGCGGGCGCCGGGCGCCCGGCGAGCGGCACGGTCAGGCGCACCACCGTGCCCGCGCCCGGTGCGGGCGCGAACTCGAGCTCGCCCCTGATCAGCTCGGCGCGCTCGCGCATCCCGGACATTCCGAAGCCGCCCTCGAGGCCGTCGCCGCGCGGACCGAGGCGCCCGGCGTCGGGCAGCCCCTTGCCGTCGTCGGTGACCGACGCGACGATCATCCCGTCGCGCTCGCTGACGCGCACGAGTGCCGAGGTCGCCTGTGCGTGACGGCTGACGTTAGTCAGCGCCTCCTGCACGATCCTGTAAATCGTGCTCTCCAGCTCCGCGTCCAGGCGCCGCGAATCGCCGGTCACCCCGCCTGCGGCGGGGTTCAGCTCGATCTCGGTTTTGACGTCGAGGCCGTCGATCGCCTGTGCGCGTCTGGCGAGCGCCTCGAGCGCGGCCGCGAGGCCGAGGTCGTCGAGTGCCGCGGGCCGCAGCTCGGTGATCAGGTGGCGCAGCCCGTCGACCTCGTTGGCGAGGCCGTCGAGGACGACGTCGACGGCCGTGCTCAGCGCCTCCCGGTCTTCGAGGTCGCGGGCGTTCGCCAGCTGCAGGCGCAGCGCGCCGATGCCCTGGATGCTCTCGTCGTGAATCTCCCTGGCCCAGCGCGTGCGCTCGTGCTCGCGCGCCTCCATGCCGTAGCGCAGCCGTTCGATCTCGACCGAGCGCTCCGCGGCAAGCCGCTGCGCGACGCTCGCCGCGAACGCGCTGAGCGCCTGCCGGTCGGGGCCGCGGAAGCCGCTGTCCCTGCGCAGCGCGATCACGAGGCCGCTGCCCTGTTCGTCCATGCTCAGCGGCTCGACCAGCACCGAGCGCGCTTCGAGCCCGAGTTCGTGCAGCCACGCCGCCTCCTGGCCCCGCGGGCGCTCGAGCGAGACGGCTTCGCGTTTGAGGAACAGCGCCCCGAGCGCGCTCCCCTGGATCGGCATGATCCGCAGGCGCGGCGTGTCGGCGCCGCTCGCGGCGGCCACACGCAGCTCGCCGCGCTCCTCGATCACCATCAGCAGCGTGCTGGCGTCCAACAGCGCGAGCCCGCGATCGGCCATCAGGCGCAGCAGCCACAACTCTGACCCGGAGAGCACTCCCGGGGATTATGAAGGGGCGTTCGGTCCCGACGTCGCCGGTCGCGTGCGCGGGAGGGTCGAGGCGGTGTACCCCGGTGTCTCCGCGGCGGGCTCGCGCGGAGGGTCCTCCTGCGGCGCGACGTCCTCGCCGTTGCCCGAGCGCGTCGCCGCCGCGCGGAGCCGGCTGAGCAGATCCGCGGCGTCGCTCTGCTCGCGCCAGACCGCGAGGCCGACCGAGACGCGCAGCGGCTGGCGCTCGCCGTCGACTTCGACCTTGATCGTGCGCACCCTGTCGAGCACGCGCCGGGCGACGATCTCGCCGCGCGGACCGTCCGCGCCGGGCAGCACGATCATCAGCTCGCGCTCGCTCGGGCGGCCGATGCGGTCGAAGCGGCGCAGTTCGCGCGGCAGCGCGCCGGCGATGTAGGCGAGCGTCTGCTCGCGCAGCTCGCGGCCGTGCTCGCGCGCAAGCTCATCGAGGTTCTCGATGACGACGAGCAGGCAGCTGAGCGCGGTGCCGTGGCGCTCAGCGCGGCCGATCTCCTCCTCGACGCGCTCGTGCAGCGCGGCCGCGGGCATGCACCTGCCCCCCGGCCGGGCCGGATCGGTCTGCGGGTTGTGGTCGCTGGCAGCCATGCCGTGCAGAGGACGAGTCTACGGACGCTCGGTGTCCTTCCCGAACCTCGCTACAGGGTACGCCCTCGCGGCGCGATCGCCGCAAGATCTCGACCCCGGCCGGGCCGCGGGCCGCTCTCGCGGGGCGGCGCGGCGGCGATCTGCCCGCAGCGATCCGTCGGCGTCCGCTGCTACACCTGCTCGATGCTCCAAGAGCTCCGCGTCGAGAACCTGCTGCTGATCGAGCAGGCGCAGCTGCGCCTTGCGCCGGGGCTGAACGTGCTCACGGGCGAGACCGGGGCCGGCAAGACTGTGCTCGCGCACGCGCTCGATCTGCTGCTCGGCGGCCGCGCGCGAGCGGGGATCGTGCGCCCGGGCGCCGGCGAGGCCTATGTCGAGGGGGTCTTCGACCTTCCCGCGGGGCTGCGCGAGCAGCTCGCCGAGCGTGTCAGCGCCGACAGCGAGGAGATCGTGCTCGCCCGCCGCGTCGGCGCGGACGGGCGCACCCGCGCGTACCTGAACGGCCGCGCCGTCGCGCTCGCGGAGCTGCGCGACGTCGGCGGCGTGCTGCTCGCGTTCTACGGGCAGCACGAGCACCGCAAGCTGACCCTCGCCGCGGCGCAGCTCGAGATCCTCGACGGGCTCTGCGGGGCCGCGCATGCGGAGCGTCTGCGCGCGTGCGCCGAGACGCTCGCTCGAGTTCGCGAGCTCGAGTCGCAGCAGGAGTCCCTGCGCGAGCTCGCCGCGCAGCGTGAGCGCGAGCTCGACCTGCTCGAGTTCGAGCTCGCGGAGATCGACTCGCTGGCGCCGGATCAGCTCGAGCACGAGCAGCTGCGCCAGGCGCGCGAGCGGCTGCGCAAGCTCGACGCGCTGCTCGGCGCCGCCGCGGCCGGCGCCGAGGCGCTCGCTCCCGACGGCGACGGGGGCGCACGAGCGCAGGCGGGTGCCGCGCAGCTGATCGCGGACGCGGCCGCGCAGCTGGACGCGCTCGGCGGGGTCGACCCGGCGCTCGACGCGCTCGCCGAGCGCGCGCGTGCGCTCGTGATCGAGTCCGACGACCTCGCCGCGGAGCTGCGCGGCTACTGCGAGCGCGCGGGCGGGGAGGAGGGGGACGGTGCGCTCACGCTCGAGAGCGTCGAAGAGCGCCTCGCGGCGGTCGAGCATCTCATGCGCAAGCACGGCGGCAGCATCGAGTCGGTGCTCGCGCACGGCGAGCGAGCGCGCGCCCGCCGCGAGCAGCTGGCCGGTGCCGAGGTCGCGCTCGCGGCGAGCAGCGCCGAGCTGCTCGCGTCGCGCGCGGCGCTCGAGGAGCATGTGCTTGCGCTGCGCGCCGCGCGTCGCGCAGCCGCACCGGATTTCGCGGCCGCGGTGCGCGAGCAGCTGGGGACGCTCGCGATGGCCGACGCCGAGTTCGAGGTGCTGCTCGGCGAGCGCGAGGCCGGTCCCGCGGGCGGCGATTCGGTCGAGTTCGTGATCGCCCCCAATCCCGGCGTGCCCGCGGGGCCGCTGCGCGAGATCGCATCCGGCGGTGAGCTCTCGCGCGTGATGCTCGCGATCATGAGCGTCGCGAACGCTTCCGCGAGCGATGCGACGCTCGTCTTCGACGAGGTCGACGCGGGCATCGGCGGACATACCGCCCGCGCGGTCGGGGCGCGCCTGCGCGAGCTGGGCGAGCGCCGCCAGGTGCTGTGCATCACCCACCTGCCGCAGATCGCCTCGCTCGGCGCGCGGCACTTCTCGATCGCCAAGGACACCTCCGCCGAGCCGACGCTGACGACGGTCGTGCAGCTCGCCGAGCGCGAGGTGCTGAGCGAGCTGGTGCGGATGCTCGGCGCCGACAGCGACGATACGAGCGCGCGCAGGCACGCGCGCGATCTGCGCCGCGCCGCCTGAGCGCCCGCAACGGCTGCGCCGGGAGCCTGCGGGCGTTACTCTCGCAAGCGATGGCAGCCACCCGATCAGGCGGTCGCGGCTACACGCAGCCGGCGAGCGTGCCCACGGCCGGCGAGGAGCTGACGCTCGCACGGACCGTCAGCGGCCCGGTGCGCCCGGGGCGGCGCACGAAGCTGCTCGTCAAGCACCTGCTGCGCGGCGACATCGCGCTGATCGACCACCTCGATATCGACCGTGTCTCCGCCGAGGAGCTGATCATGGCCGACACCGTCGCGGTGCTGAACTGCAAGCCGTCCTCCGGCGGCACGTATCCGAACCTCGGGCCGCAGCTGCTCGTCGAAGCCGGGATCCTGCTCGTCGACCTGCCCGATGACGGCCTGTTCGACGTGCTCTCCGACGGCGACCCCGTGGTGCTGCGCGCGGGGCGGACCGCGGCCGGGCGCGTCGGTGCGGAGGTGTACCGCCGCGGCGAGCTGCTCGCGCGCGGCGACGTGCTCGACCTCGAGCGCGTCTGCGCCGAGACAGACGCGCGGCGACTCGAGGTCGGCGAGGCGCTCGAGCGCTTCGCGCACAACACGATCGAGCACATGCGCGAGGAGCGTGAGCTGCTGGCCGGGAGGATCGCGCTGCCGCGCTTCGCGACCGACTTCCGCGACCGCTCGACGCTCGTCGTCGTCCGTGGCGTCGGGCATCAGCGCGACCTGCGCGCGCTGCGGCCGTTCATCCGCGGCGAGCGCCCGGTGATCGTCGCGGTCGACGGCGGCGCGGATGCGCTGCTCGAGGAAGGGCTCACGCCGAACATGATCGTCGGCGACATGGACTCCGCGGGCGAGGCGGCGCTGCGCTGCGGCGCGGAGCTCGTCGTGCACTCCTATCCCGACGGCCGCGCGCCGGGGCGCCATCGCCTCGAGGAGCTCGGGCTGCCGTTCAAGCTCGTGCCCGCGCCGGGAACGAGCCAGGACATCGCGATGCTGATCGCCGCCGAGAAGGGCGCCCGCCTGATCGTCTCGGTGGGCTCGCAGTTCAACCTCGTCGACTTTCTCGATCGCAACCGCAAAGGCATGTCCTCGACGTTCCTGACGCGGCTGCGCATCGGCGAGATCCTCGTCGACGCCAAGGGCGTCAGCCGCCTGTATCAGCCGCGGCCCGGGCTGACACCGCTGCTCGTCGTGATCGCCGCCGGGCTGATCGCGCTGATCGCGGTCGTCTGGCTGACGCCCGCGCTGCGCGACGTCGCGGAACTGCTGTGGCTGAGGCTGCAGGTGCTGGCCGAGGTCCACGCGGCCGGCGCAGGCGGCTGAGCGACCTCGCCACACTGCTCCGATGTTCGACTATCGCTACCACGCGCTGTCTCTCGCGGCCGTCCTGTTCGCGCTCACGCTCGGCGTCCTGATCGGCGTCGCGATCGGCGACTCGAACCTCGTCTCCTCGGCCAAGAACGGGATCGTGCACAACCTCAACTCCGAAGTCAGCGAAGCCCGCCACCAGGTAGCGACACTCCAGGACAAGCTCAGCGATCAGGAAGAATTCGCGACCGGGCTGTATCCGCTCGCGGTGCACGAACTGCTGAGCGGGCGCAACATCGGGCTGGTGTTCCTCGGCGGCAGCTCAGATCAGGTCAACGGGCTCGTGCACACCGCCGTGACCGAGGCGGGCGGCAACGTCGCGACGGTCGTCGCTGTGCGCGAGCCGCTCGATCTGGGCGGGATCGACAGCGAGGCCGCCGGCACCCACTACTCACAGCTCGCCGGCTCGCCCGAAACGATCAACCGCTTCGGCCAGCTCGTCGGGCGCCAGCTCGTCAGCGGCGGGCAGCTCGTCGATCGCGAGCTGCTCAGCCGCGTGCGCGCGAGCCTGCTGAGCGCCTTCGACGGGCAGCTGATGCGCCTGGAAGGGCTGATCGTGCTGCGCAGCGAGCCGACCGGCATGAGCCCCGAACAGAGCGAAGCCGCGGCGGCGTTCGAGACCGGCCTGCTGAGCGGCGTCGCGGCCGCCGGCGTGCCGACCGTCGGCGTCGAGCTGACCGGCACCGAACCGTCGCAGATCACGTGGTACAAGGGCAACAACATCTCGAGCGTCGACAATCTCGACCAGCTCGCCGGGCAGGCCGCGTTGATCTACGCGCTCGCCGGCAGCCACGGAACATTCGGCGTCAAGACGACCGCCGACTCGCTGCTGCCGACCGTCGCCGGCGCCGCCTCCCAGCCCTGAGCGCGTCCGCCCGCGGCGTTAGTTTCCACCCGTGCACGCCCTTCCGTTCGTGATCGCATTGCTCAGCGCGGTCGCGCTCGCGCCGCCGTTGCTGCGCGCGCTCGCCGACGGCGGTCACACCCGCGCGAACTACCGCGATCGCGAGCTGCCGTTCCCGTTCGGCGTGCTGACGCTCGCCGCCGCGCTGTTCGCGCTGATCCCGCTGCTGCTGCTGCAGCGCCTCGGCTCGACGCGCTTGTTCTACCCGGAGATACTGCCGATCGCCGCTGTACGCGCTCGGCGTGATCGCGCTCGGGCTCGTCGATGACACGCTCGCCGGCGAGCCCGCGACAGCGCCGCCGCGCCGCCCGCAGCGCGGCTGGCGCGGCCACGGCGCCGCCGCGCTGCGCGGCGAGCTCTCCACCGGCATGCTCAAGGCCGCCGGCTCGCTCGGGCTCGCGCTGCTCGCGATGAGCTACAGCGCGGGCCTCTCCAACGGGCGCTGGCTGCTCGCCGCCGCGGTGCTGGTGCTCGCGACGAACGCCTTCAACCTGCTCGATCTGCGCCCGGGTCGCGCGAGCAAGGCGTTCGTGCTGCTCGGCGCGGGGCTGGCGCTCGGCGCGGTCGATCTGCGGCCGCTGTGGGCGCTCGGCCTGTTCGCCGCGCCGGCGCTCGTCGCCGGCGCGTATGACCTGCGCGAGCGGGCGATGCTCGGCGACACCGGCGCGAACCTGCTCGGCGCGCTCGCGGGCCTGTGGCTGGTGCTGACGCTGTCCGGCACCGGACAGCTCGTCGCGCTCGTATTGCTCGTCGTGATCACGATCTACGGCGAGCTGCGCTCGATCTCGACGCTCGTCGAAAGGACACCCGGGCTGCGGCAACTAGACTCCTGGGGCAGGCCCTCATGACCTCGCATCATTCAGACCGCCACGCGCAGGCGCCGACCAAGACCCGGTTCATCTTCGTGACCGGCGGCGTCGTCTCCTCGCTCGGCAAGGGAATCGCCGCGGCCTCGATCGGACGGCTGCTCGTATCGCGCGGGCTGAGCGTCGGGCTGCAGAAGTTCGACCCGTACATCAACGTCGACCCGGGGACGATGTCGCCGTACCAGCACGGCGAGGTGTTCGTCACCGAGGACGGCGCCGAGACCGACCTCGACCTCGGCCACTACGAGCGCTTCACCGACGCGAACACGAGCCGCGCCTCAAACGTGACGGCGGGGGGGATCTACGACACCGTGATCCGCCGCGAGCGCCGCGGCGACTACCTCGGCGGCACCGTCCAGGTCGTGCCGCACATCACCGACGAGATCAAGCAGCGGATCGCGCTGATCGCCGAGTCCAGCGACGTCGATTTCGTGATCACCGAGATCGGCGGCACCGTCGGCGACATCGAGTCGCTGCCGTTCCTCGAGGCGATTCGCCAGTTTCCCGTCGATGTCGGGCGCCGGCGCTGCCTGTTCATCCATCTCACGCTCGTCCCCTACATCGGGCACGCGGGCGAGCTGAAGACCAAGCCGACGCAGCACTCGGTCAACGAGCTGCGCCGCATCGGGATCGCGCCGGACATGCTGATGTGCCGCTCCGAGCGGCCGCTGTCGGCGGAGATACGCAAGAAGATCGCGCTGTTCGCGAGCCTGCCGTCGGAGGCGATCATCTCCGGCTACGACGTCGACAACATCTACAAGGTGCCGCTGACGTTCAACGACCAGGGCGTCGACGATTTCATCCTCGAGCACTTCGGCGCCGAGGCGCCGCCGGCGGACCTGGCCGCGTGGACCGAGCCGATCGAGCGCTCGTCGCGCGCGACGCGCACCGTGCGGATCGCGCTCGTCGGCAAGTACGTGCAGCTGGAGGACGCGTATCTGTCGGTCTCCGAAGCGCTCCGCCACGCGGGCTCGCTGCAGGACACGACCGTGGAGATCGACTGGATCGACTCCGAGCAGCTCGAGGGCGCCGGCGGCCACGAGGGCGTCACGGTCGCCGACACCGACGCCGCGGCGTTTGCGCGCGGGGCCGCGAGCGACAGCGGCGAGCAGCCCGAGGACGTGCCCGCCGACCCGTTTGAGCTGCTCGCGCGCGCAGACGGCATCCTGATCCCGGGCGGCTTCGGCGGGCGCGGCATCGAGGGCAAGATCGCCGCCGCGGGGATCGCGCGTGAACGGCGCATCCCGTACCTCGGCATCTGCCTGGGAATGCAGGTCGCTGTCGCCGAGTTCGCACGCCACGTCGCGGGCATGGAGGGCGCGAACTCGACCGAGTTCGACATCGAGACGCCATTCCCGGTGATCGACCTGCTGCCCGAGCAGAAGGAAGTCGCCGACCTCGGCGGCACGATGCGCCTCGGCGCGGACCCGATCAAGCTCCACGACGGCACGCACGCGCGCGCGATGTACGGCGAGGCGGTCGTCTACGAGCGCCACCGCCACCGCTATGAGGTCAACAACCTGCTGCGCAAGCGCCTGCAGAGCGCCGGCCTGACCGTCTCGGGCACCTCGCCCGATGAGCGCCTCGTCGAGGTGATCGAGCTCGAGGAGCACCCGTTCTTCGTCGCCTCGCAGTTCCATCCCGAGTTCAAGTCCCGTCCCGAGCGCCCCGCGCCCCTGTTTCGCGACTTCATCGCGGCGGCGCTCGCGCACGCCTCCGGCGGCGCCGGCGACGGCGAGCTCGACGATGAGCCCGCAGAAGCGGGCGATGTCAGGGTGCAGGACGTTCGTGCGGCGGCCTGCCGGGCCTCCGGCCGCGACGCCAGCCTGTCGTGACGGTCTCGCAGGCCTCCTCCCGCGTCGGCGAGCTCGAGCGGCGATACCTGAACGGCACGTTCGCCGAGCTGTGCCGGATCGAGAGCCCCTCCGGGCACGAGCGCGCGTGCGCACAGCGGGTGATCGCGGAGCTGCGCGCGCTCGGCGTGAGCGTCGCCGAGGACGGGGCGGGCGAGCTGATCGGCTCAGACTGCGGGAACCTGCTCGCGCGGATTCCCAGTGCGGGCACCTCGCCCGGCGGCGGCGAGCCGGCCGGCGCCGCGCGCTCGCTGCTGCTGTGCGCGCATCTCGACACGGTGCCGCTCGCTGCCCCCGTCGAGCCCGTGCTGCTCGACGGCGGCTGGGAGAACGCGAACGAGGGCATCCTCGGCGCGGACAACAAGGCCGCCGTCGCCGTGCTGCTCGCGCTCGCGCGGCACATCTCGCGGGAGGGAGCGCCGCTCGACGTCGAGCTGCTGTTCACCGTCGGCGAGGAGATCTCGCTGGCGGGCGCGCGCGTGTTCGACGTCGCGGCGCTGCGCAGCGAGTTCGGCTACGTCTTCGATCACGCATCGCCGATCGGCGAGGTGATCACCGGCTCGCCGACGCACCTCCGCGTGCAGGTCGAGCTGCGCGGCGCGGCTGCGCACGCGGGCATCCGGCCCGAGGATGGGCGTAGCGCGATCCTCGCCGCCGCGCGCGCGATCGCCGCGATGCCGCTCGGGCGCATCGATCAGGAGACGACGGTCAACGTCGGCACGATCTCCGGCGGCACCGCGCTGAACGTCGTGCCCGAACACTGCTCGCTGCTCGCGGAGGTGCGCAGCCTCGATGACGCGCTCGCGGAGACGCTCGCGGCGGAGATCGTCGACCGCGTGCACGAGGCCGCGAACATGCCCGACTGCGACTGCGACGTCGACATCAGCCTCGAGCGCACGTTCGCCGGCTACCGCCAGCCCCAGGGCAGCACGGCGGTCGCGGTCGCCGAGCGGGCGCTGCGCGTGTGCGGGCATGAGCCGAGCCATGTCGCAAGCGGCGGCGGCTCAGACGTCAACGCGCTGCTCGCGATGGGGTTTCCCGCCGTCAACCTGGCGAACGGGACCGAGCGCAACCACGAGCCCGGCGAGCGCGTCAGCGTGGCCGCGCTCGAGGGCATGCTCGATGTCGCGCTCGCGCTGTTGGACAACGCGGCGACCCGCCCGCCGGACCCGGCCGTGTAGCTTCCAGCGCCGATGTTGAAGCTCCGGCCCGCAATCGTGATCGAGACCGACGACGCTCGCGCGCCGGGCGCCGGCCGTGAGCAGCGCCTCGTGATCGAGCTCGCCGGCGAGCGCCGCGAGGCGATCGCCGACGTCGCGCTGACCGGCGCCGCCGAGGTCGGCGATGAGGTGATAGTCAACGTCGAGGCGCGCGACCTCGGGCTCGGCTCGGGCGGCTTCGACGTCGTGCACGTGAACCTCAGCCGCGGCCTCGAAGGCGACGGCGTGCAGGGCGCGCACGTGATGAAGCTCAACTACACGAGCCTGCAGCACGCGGTCGCGCCGATCGATGACGCGAAGCTCGTGCTGCCGCTCGGGCGCCCGGCCGCGGTGCTCGCGCTCCATGGCCAGCTCGCGGCGCTCGCTTGGGCGTTCGCACAGAGCTCGCCGACGCGGCGCCTCGGCTACGTGCAGACGAGTGGCGGCGCGCTCCCCGGCGGGCACTCGCGGACGGTGCGCGCGCTGCGCGAGCGCGGCCTGCTCGCCGGGCACCTGACCGCCGGCGCGGCGTTCGGCGGCGAGGGCGAGGCGATCACGGCCGCCGGCGCGCTGCATCACGGCCTGCGCACGCTCGGCTGGGATGCCGCGGTCTGCGGCCCCGGCCCCGGGATCGTCGGCTCGAGCTCGCCGCTCGGGCACGGCGGCATGGTCGCGCTCGACTCCGCGCACGTCGCGCTCGCGCTCGGCTGCCCGACCCTGCTCGTCGCACGCATGTCCTCGAGCGATCAGCGCGAGCGCCACCGCGGCATCTCACACCACACGCTGACCGTGCTCGACCTGCTGCTCGAGCCGGTCACCGTCGCGCTGCCCGCAGGGATGCGCTCGCCCGTCGGCTCGGACCTGCGCGCGGGGCTCGGCGCGGTGTTCGGCGGCGCGATGCCGAGCCGCCCGGCGCTCGCGCTCGACGTCGAGCGCCCGGTTCGCATCACCCGCCACGACTGGCGCCGCGCGGCCGTCGACCTGCCCGCGTACGCATCAAGCGGCCTGCCGAGCGAGACGATGGGGCGGGGGATCGCGCAGGACCCGCTGTTCTTCGGCGCGGCGCTCGCCGCCGGCACCGCACTCGCCGAGCTCGCCGCGCGCGCCGGCTCAGGGAGCGGCGCGAGGAGCGAGCAGTCAGACGACGAGGGCGCAAGGCGCGACCTGGCAGACGCCGAGGACGCGGACAGCGACTCCGGGGACGGAGGCGCCGAGGCCGCGTGAGCGGCTGAATGGCCGCTTGCAGCGCCAAGGAGCAGCCCCGCGGGGCGCGAAGCTGAAGATATGACATCCGCCGAGATCGCCCCGCCGCGACGGGCGAGCGCGATCGAGGCGCTGATGCGCGACTTCCTCGCCTACCTCGAGCTCGAGCGGGGCCTGTCGCGCAACACGCTGAAGGCCTACCGCTCCGACCTGCTGCAGTTCGGCGAGTTCGTCGAGCGGCGCGGCGTGACGGTGCTGGAGTGCACACATCGCGACCTCGCCGACTTCCTCTCGGAGCTCGCCGCCGGCGCCGGGGAGCGCGCGCCCGTTGCCGCGAGCACGCTCGCGCGCAAGGTCGCGTGCCTGCGCTCCTTCTATCGCCACCTGCGCCGCGAGGGGATCCTCGAGCACGACCCGACCGCGGAGCTGCGCGGCCCCGGCAAGCCGTCGCAGCTGCCGCGCGTGCTCTCGCGCGAGGAGGTCACCCAGCTCCTGCGCCAGCCCCAGGGCTCCGCGCCGCTCGCCGTGCGCGACCGCGCGATGCTCGAGCTGATGTACGCGTGCGGCCTGCGCGCCTCCGAGGCCGTCGGGCTCGAGCTCGCCGACGTCGACCTCGAGGAGGGCCTGCTGTGCGCGCGCGGCAAGGGCTCCAAGGAGCGGCTCGTGCCGATCGGCCGCCAGGCGCTCGCCGCGGTGCGCGGCTACTGCCGCAGCGCCCGGCCGGAGCTGCTCGGCAACCGCTCCCAGCAGCAGCTGTTCCTCAACCGCCGCGGCGGCTCGCTGACGCGCCAGGGCCTCTACAAGATCGTCCAGGGCCACGCCCGCCGCGCCGGCCTCGCCGAGAAGATGAGCCCGCACACGCTGCGCCACACGTTCGCCACGCACCTGCTCGCCGGCGGCTGCGACCTGCGCTCGCTGCAGGAGATGCTCGGCCACGCCGATCTCGCCACGACGCAGGTCTACACGCACCTCTCCGCCGAGCGCCTGAAGGACGTGTACTTCGGCGCGCATCCGCGCGCAACGCGCTGAGCGCGTGCGCACTGTAGACATCTGCCGATGAGCGAGACCGAGCAGCGGCGGGCGATCGTGCTCGTGATCGATGCGTGCGGCGCCGGTGCGCTGCCCGACGCCGAGCGCTACGGCGACGGCGGCACGAACACGCTCGCGCACCTCGCCGACGCGGTCGGCGGCCTGCAGCTGCCGACGCTCGGCGCGCTCGGCCTCGGCTCGATCATGCCCGTGCGCGGCGTGCCCGCGAGCGCCGACCCGGCGATCTTCGGCCGCCTGCACCCGCTCGGGCCCGGCAAGGACTCCGTCAGCGGCCACCGCGAGCTGATGGGCGTCGTGCTCGAGCGCTCGCCGCCGGCCTATCCCGCCGGGTTCCCGCCCGAGGTGATCGAGAAACTGCGCCGTGCGACCGGCCGCGAGCTGATCTGCAACCGCCCCGACAACGGCATCGCCGCGATCGAGCAGTTCGGCGCCGAGCAGCTGCGCACCGGCGCGCTGATCCTCTACACCTCCCAGGACTCCGTGCTGCAGCTCGCCGCGCACGTCGAGCGCGTGCCGCTCGAGCAGCTCTACCGCGCGTGCGAAGCCGCGCGTGCGGTGATGAGCGGCGAGCACGCCGTCGGGCGCGTGATCGCGCGGCCGTTCAGCGGCGAGGACGGCGCGTTCACGCGGCTTGCCGGCAGGCGCGACTTCGCGCTTGCGCCCGCCGGGCGCAGCTACCTGCAGGAGCTCGAGCAGGGGGGCGTCGAGGTCCACGGCGTCGGCAAGATCGAGGACCTGTTCGCCGGCGTCGGCGTGAGCAGCTCGCATCCCGGCGCGAGCAATGGAGAGGCGCTCGCGAGCGTCGAGCTGCTGCTCGCGCAGCTCGACGGGGGCCTCGTGTTCGTCAACCTGATCGAGACGGACCAGGTGTACGGGCACCGCAAGGACGTGCGCGGCTTCGCGCGCGCGCTCGCCGCGATCGACCGCTATCTCGCCGGCCTGCTCGGGCGGCTGCGCGACGGCGACCTGCTGATCGTGACCGCCGACCACGGCGTCGACCCCGCACATCCCGGGACCGACCACACGCGCGAGTACTCGCCACTGCTCGCGCTCACCGGCGAGATGGCGCGCAGGCGTGCACACGGCGAGCGCGGCGGCGGCGCGCGCCACGACGGCCCGCTCGCAGACGTCGGCGCGAGCACCCTGCGCTGGCTCACCGGACGCGACGCCGAGGGGCTGCCCGGAGACAGCTTCATAAGCTGACGCTGATGCCCGAGCTGCCCGAGGTCGAGACGATCAGACGCCAGCTTGCGCCGCTCGTGCAGGGACGCAAGCTCGAGCAGATCGAGATCCTCGACGCGCGCTGGTCGCGGCCGCTCGCGCCGGCCGAGCTCGAGCAGCTGCTGCGCGGGCGGCGGATCGAGCAGCTCGGCAGGCGCGGGAAGTACCTGATCTGGAGCTTCAGCGGCGACATCCACCTCGCCCAGCACCTGCGCATGACCGGCGCGGTGCTCGCCGAGCCCGAGCCCGAGCCGGCGCACGTGCGCGTGCGCATGGGGCTCGGCCCGAAGCGCGGCGCGCGCGGCGGCAGACGCCGGCTCGTGATCGTCGACCCGCGCCGCTTCGGCACCGGCGAGCCGCTGATCGGCACCGACGCGCTCGAGCGGTTCCTCGCCGCGCGGCTCGGGCCCGAGCCGTTCGATGCCGCGTTCGACGAGCACTACCTGCGCGCGCTGATGAAGGGGCGGACCGCGCCGATCAAGGCGCTGCTGCTCGATCAGCGCAAGATCGCCGGCGTCGGCAACATCTATGCCGATGAGGCCCTGTTCCGCGCCCGCATCCACCCGCGGCGCCCCGCCGGGCGCCTGAGCGCCGCGCAGCGCGCGCGTCTGCGCGAGAGCGTGATCGAGGCGCTCGGCGCTGGGATCGACGCGCGCGGCGCGACGATCGACGACTTCCGCCACGTCGACGGCGTCAGCGGCTCCTTCCAGCACCAGTTCCTCGTGCACCTGCGCGAGGGCGAGCCGTGCGGGGTCTGCGGCTCGACGATCGTCAAGATGGTCGTCGCCGGACGCGGAACCTACGTCTGTGAGACATGTCAGTCGCGGCCGCGAGCCGCGCGCCGATCGCTCACGCCGCGAGCAGCTCGTCGAGGCGGCCGCTCTCAGCAGCCGCCTGGACCTCGTTGAAGCCGCCGAGCAGCTCGCCGTCGATGATCACCTGCGGGAACGTCATCATGCCCGTGCGCTGCGCGAGCTCGACGCGCCCCTCGGGATCGCGCGCGAGGTTGATCTCCGTGAACTCGACGCCGCGGGCCTTCAGCAGCGCCTTCGCACGTGCGCAGTACGCGCACGGATCTGTTGAATAGACCGTTACCTCGCTCATTACTTCATAAAGTATAGCAGGGGTCGGAAGGGTGCATCAGCTCGCTTTTGCGCGTCCGATGGGGCATCGGCTTTTGGCTTGATCCCCGGCCTGGGTCCGCACTAACCTTGCAACGTGCCACATCGCCTGAGAGCAACCGGGGGCGCGGGGATCCTGCTCGTGATCGGCGCTGCCCATCTCGGCTTGGCCTGGCTCGCCGCTATCGGCGGTGCGCTTTGCATCGTCTTCCTGGTGGGGGTCCTCCGCGCCCTGCTGAGCAGCTAGTTCGATCACCTCGGCGACCGTGTCCGGCGCGCTAGTGCGTCACCGCCTTGACAGTCACGCCGCGGATCGGCACGTCCCCGGATGAGCACAGCGCTGAGACCTGCACGGTGGAGGCTTCGCTTGCCCTGCTCGTGTCCAGCTGGAGGAGCCAGCCGTTGAAGATGCCGGTGCTCGTGGTCACGTACGCGCCAGGCGCGAGTTCGACGTCATAGCCGCCGGAGATCACGTGTTCACCCTTCAGGCAGTCCGCCTCGATGAGCCCCACCTGCTTGCCGGGTGCGACGCTCACCGGGCTCGTCAGAATCCGCTCGAGGCTCGCCTGCCGCGGTGCCGAGAGCGAGCTCAGCACCGCCGGCTTGATCTGGCTCCGGCTCGTGATGACGTAGCGATTCGCGGCGATCGCGGTGCCGCTCAGGGCGACGACGAGCGCGACGATCGCGATCACCGTCGCCGGCGCCGGCTTGTGCATGCGCATGACTTCCTCCCCCTTTGTTGCAGTTACAGGATCGGTACCCGCGCGAGGACCCCCTCACACCTGGAAAGCGGCGGTTTGCTGCGGTTTCTCGGCGCTCGGGCGCGGTCGATCGGGCGGGCGCAGGCGCCTCAGCCCGGTGTGTCGAGCGGCAACGTCGGGGGCGTAGATCACCATGGGTCCATGTCGAGCCGGGCGGTCAAGACCGAAGCGGTCGTGTTGCGCTCGATGCGCTACGGCGAGGCCGACCGCATCCTGCACCTGTACACGCCCGCGCGCGGCCGCGTGAGCGCGATCGCGAAGGGTGTGCGCCGTGCGCGCAGCCGCTTCGGCGGGCGCCTGGAGCCGTTCTTCCGCCTGCACATCGAGCTGCACGAAGGGCGCAGCGAGCTGCTCACGGTGACGGGCGCGGAGACGATCGACGGGCATGCGCGGCTGCGCGCAGACGCACGCGCGCTCGATGCCGCTGCGCGCGCGTGCGACGCGGTCGGGCGGCTGTTTGAGACCTCCGAGCCTCACCCGGGCGTCTTCAACCTGCTCTGCCGCCAGCTGCAGTTGCTTGACGAGCGCGCCGACGGCGAGGCCGCCACGGGGAGGGGCCGTGCGGCGGCGCTCGCATTTCGCCTGAAGCTGCTGCTCGTCGCCGGCCTCGCGCCGCAGCTCGGCGCGTGTGCGAACTGCGGCGAGCATGAGCACCTCGTCGGCTTCTCCGGCGCGGCCGGCGGCGTCGTCTGCGCCGCGTGC
The DNA here is from genome assembly GCA_963827105.1 of uncultured Solirubrobacteraceae bacterium. Classification (GTDB taxonomy): domain Bacteria; phylum Actinomycetota; class Thermoleophilia; order Solirubrobacterales; family Solirubrobacteraceae; genus Palsa-744. The sequence goes on from CAWHAB010000007.1 coordinate 109,620, forward strand.
GAGGCGGGCTCGTTCGCGCTCGGCGAAGACGCCTACGTGTTCATGACCGAGGCGCTCGGGCGCTCGCTCAGCGAGGCGCCGGACGCGCCCGAGCCGGCGCTCGGCCAGGTCGAGCGCGCGATCGCGGCGACGCTCGAGCATCACGCTCACCTGCGGCTGATGCCGGCCGCGGGCTCACTCGGCTGAGCGGAAGGCCGGCGCCGCGTTTGGCGGTATCGTGGCCGGCATGGATGAGGGTTTCCCAGTCGCCTACCAGGTGCTCGAAGGCGGAGTGCCGGTGCTCGCCGCCGGCGGCGAGCAGGTCGGCACGGTCCACCACGTCGTCGCCGCGCCCGAGAAGGACATCTTCCACGGGCTCGTCATCACGACGCCCGCCCACGGCCGGCGCTTCGTCGAGGCCGCCGATGTCGAGAGCCTGCACGAACGCGGCGTCGACCTGAAGATCGACGAGTCCGCGGCGCAGAGCCTGCCCGAGCCGGGAGGCGGCGCGCCGCTGTTTGACGAGGATCCGGCGACACAGACCAAGTGGAGCCATCTCGTGCGCAAGTACACCGGCCGCAGCGACTGGCACCGCGAGGGCTGAGCGGGCGCGACGCTCGGCTCAGCCGTTGCGCTCCGGAGCGTTCCCGTCGGCGCTTTCCGCACCCGCTGCGACAATCGTGCAGTGAGCATCGCCAGCCCCCAGGACGCCGTCGCAGCCGCGTTCGCGTCGCGCACGCGCGCCGATGAGGAGCAGCTGCTTTCGCCGCTCGCCGCGCGCTCCTATCCCGCGCTGCGTGCGCACGCCGAGGAGGACTGTGCGCTGCGCACGCCGTTTCAGCGCGACCGCGACCGCATCGTCCACAGCAAGGCGTTCCGGCGCCTGACGCACAAGACACAGGTGTTCGTCGCGCCGCGCGGCGACCACTACCGGACACGGCTGACGCACACGCTCGAGGTGACGACGATCTCGCGCACGGTCGCCCGCGCGCTGCGCCTCAACGAGGACCTCGTCGAGGCGATCGGCCTCGGCCACGACCTCGGGCACCCGCCGTTCGGGCACATCGGCGAGGAGGTGCTCGACGGCTGCCTGAAAGAGCGCTTCGGCAGGGACTTCCGCCACTACGAGCACTCGCTGCGGATCGCCGATCGCCTCGAGCGCGACGGCGCGGGGCTGAACCTGACCGAGCAGGTCCGCGACGGGATCGTGCAGCCACTCCTCGCGCGCGCCGCTGCCGAAGACGCTCGAGGGGCGGATCGTGCGCGTGATCGACCGCGTCGCCTACATCAACCACGACATCGACGACGCGGTGCGCGCGGGGCTGCTGCGCGAGGAGGAGCTGCCGGTCGAGCCGATCGCCGTGCTCGGCTCCTCCGGCTCGGCGCGGATCGACGCGCTCGTGCACGACATGGTCGAGCACTCAGAGCCCGCCGGCGAGATCGTCCAGGGCCCGCAGGCGGGGCCGGCGATGAGCGAGCTGCGCGACTTCATGTTCGAGCGCGTCTATCTCGGGCCGGCCGTGCGCGCCGAGCACGCGAAGATCACAGCCGTCGTGCAGCGGCTGTTCGAGCACTACGTCGAGCACCCCGAGCTGCTGCCGCCGAGCCCCGGCGGCGACGGCGAGGGGTCCGAGGATGAGCTCGCGGACGGCGTCACCGACTACCTCGCGGGGATGACCGACCGCTACTGCATCCGCGCCTACACCGAGCTGCAGGTGCCGCAGGCGTTCGCCCGCTAGCGTTGCCGGGATGGCGCTCTACACAAGCGACTCCAAGGATCGCGTGCGCGACGCCGTCGACTTCGTCGAGCTCGTCTCCGCGCGCGTCGAGGGCGGACTGCGCCGCGCGGGGCCGGCGCGCTACGAGGGGCTGTGCCCGTTTCACGACGAGCGCACGCCGTCGTTCGGGATCGATCCCGCCCAGAAGGTCTACTACTGCTTCGGCTGCCAGGCCTCCGGCGACGTGTTCACGTTCGTGCAGGAGACCGAGGGGGTGGACTTCAAGGGCGCGCTCGAGCTGCTCGCCGACCGCTACTCGATCGAGCTCGAGCGCGAGGAGGAGGACCCGCGCGATGCCGAGAAGCGCAAGCGCCGCGAGCGCCTGCTCGAGCTGCTCAGCCGCACCGCCGCCTACTACGAGCGCTGTCTGTGGGAGTCCGAGGAGGCGGCCAAGGCGCGCGAGTACCTCGAGCAGCGGGGGCTGGGGGAGGAGATCCTGCGCGAGTTCCGCGTCGGCTACGCCCCGAGCGCCTGGGATCGGGTGCTGCTCGCATCGCGCCGCGGCGGCTTCTCAGAGCAGGAGCTGTATGCGACCGGGCTCGCCCAGCGCTCGAAGGAGAACGGCCGCCCGTATGACCGCTTCCGCTCGCGCATCATGTTCCCGCTCGCCGACATCCGCGGGCGCGTGCTCGGCTTCGGCGCGCGCGCGATGCGCGATGAGCAGCGCCCGAAGTACCTGAACACCTCCGACAACGACGTCTACCACAAGGGCCAGCACCTGTACGGCGCGGACCGCGCCCGTGCGCACGCGACGCGCGCCGGGCAGGTGATCCTCGTCGAGGGCTACACCGACGTGATCGCGCTGCACCAGGCCGGGATGCGCAACGCGGTCGCGCAGATGGGCACCGCGCTCACCGCCGAGCAGGTCGGTGAGCTCGCGCGGATGGCGCAGACGGTGCTGCTCGCGCTCGACGCCGACAGCGCCGGACAGGAGGCGATGCTGAAGACGTTTCGGCTCGCGAGCAAGCGCAAGCTCGAGCTGCGCGTCGCCGCCCTGCCCGACGGCAGCGACCCCGCCGAGCTCGTGCAGAGCGGCGGCGCGGCGGCGATGCAGGCCGCCGTCGCCGACGCGATCCCGTTCGTCCGCTTTCGCGCCGAGCGCATCCTCGCGAGCGGCGATCCCACCGATGCCGAGGAACAGGACCGGATGCTCGCCGAGCTGCGCCCGATCTTCGCCGAGCTGCCGCCGAGCGCGGTGCGCATGGAGCTGACGCAGATCGTCTCCAGCCGCTTCGCGCTGCGCGGCGACGACGCGGCCGAGAAGCTGCTCGCCGCGGGCACCCGCGCGGGCGCTGCTCATGTCCCGGATGAGCAGACCGCAGCGGAGCGCTCGGCGGGTGCCGCGCCGAGGCGCCCGCCCGGCGCCGGCGGGCTCTCGCGCCGCGAGGACACCGAGCGGGCGTTTCTCGCGCTGTGCATCGCCTCACCCGATCAGGGTGCGCTCGCGCTCGCAGGACTCGACGTCGAGCAGCACTTCTCCTCCGGGCTGCTCCGCCGCGCCGCGCGACGCCTGCGCGAGGGTGATCTGCGCACGCCGATGGCCGACGCCGCCGGTACCGAGGGGCTCGATCAGGACCCTGAGTTGAAGGGGCTCCTTGCGGAGCTCGTCGTCGAGGCCGGTCGCGAGCAGTCCGATCCGGCGATGCTCGAGGTGCAGCGCCTGCAGCTCGAGCTCGCCCGGGTCGAGCGCCAGATCCAGCGCGCGCGCGGACAGGACGCCGGCGACATCAACGACCTCGCAAAACACAAGGCCGCGGTCAAGCTCGAGTTCGACCGCGCCTACGGCAGGGTGCTCGAGGAGACCGGCGACCGGAGTTGAGCGCAGCGCCTGAAGCTGGCGCGAAAAGGCGTTTGGTTGCAGGCGTTTCGTCCCAAGCGCCGAGGACAATAGGGTGTATGGATCGAGCCACCCTCGAGCGCTTCCTTGACGAAGGCCTCTCGCTCGCCGAGATCGGCAGGCGAGTCGATCGACATGAAGCGACGGTCAGCTATTGGTTGAGAAATACGGGCTTCGTCCCGCTGGAGGGTGCAAGTACTCCGCAAAAGGGGGGCTCGCTTTCGACCAGCTCGAGACTCTCATCTCAGCGGGCATGACGATCGCGGAGATCGCCGAGGAGGTCGGGCGCAGCAAGGGCACCGTCCGGCACTGGCTCAGCCGCTACGGCCTGAAGACGAGCGGAATGGTGGGGCGACGGCCATCCGCGGCCGTCCGCGCGGCGAAAGAGCGCGAGGCATACGAAGCGCATCTAACCTGCCTCCACCACGGCGAGACTCGCTTCGTGGTCGACGTTCGTGGGTACTACCGCTGTGCGAAGTGCCGATCGGAGTCGGTCAGCCGTCGGCGACGTCGCGTGAAGGAACTGCTCGTGCGGGAGGCCGGCGGAGCCTGCAGACTCTGCGGCTACTCGCGCTGTATTTCAGCGCTCGAGTTCCACCACGTCGTGCCCGCCGACAAGCAGTTCGGCCTCGCCAGCCGAGGCATTACTCAAGCGTTGGCGACTGTTCGTGCCGAGGCCGAGAAGTGTGTCCTGCTGTGCGCCAACTGTCACGCGGAGGTTGAGGCGGGAATCACGGCGCTCGGCCAGCCCGCCGCGGCCTGAATAGAATGACGTCGATGTCCCGGCCTGTTGTCCGGGGTAGCCCGATCCGGGGTAGCTCAATGGCGGAGCAATCGACTGTTAATCGATAGGTTGTGGGTTCGAGTCCCACCCCCGGAGTGAGACCTCCCGCCGCGCGCCCGCGGAGTACGGTGTGGGCGCTAGCCTGCTTCCATGGACGGCGATTGGATCGAGGCTTTCGAGCGCTCGACGGGCGCAAAGTTGGATGTCGCCGCCCGTGCCTTCCTTGTCGAAGTCGAGACGTATGCCCCTACTAGCCAGGCACTCTGGGGCCACGGCGATCGGAGGTCCCGTGCCGTGTTCGACCGCCTCGCGGTTGAGGGAACGGCGGACACACCCAGACTTGTCTGCTACTTCCGCGACGAGAGCAGGCGTCCTGGGCTGCTGATCGCGTTCGAGTGGCCTCTTGCCGACATGGAACCCGCGTCGGGTAGCGGCTTCGACTGGAGTGTCTGGATGGCAAACCTCATGGAGCTGGTCGACGAGGCTGGTTGCACGCTCCCAACTGTCCCCGGCCCGGACGGTGTTGCTCGGACGGGTCCTGTCTAGGCTGTCAGCGGATACTCGTGCGTCAGGACGGTTGTGGGGACGTCCGGCGCGGGCCCCCGGAGTTTTTCGGCGGTGGAGCCGGGCCCTTCTAGCCTTCGATGGGCTTGCGTGGAGGCTGGCCGATGCATGCGGTCAGCCCGATCGCCTTAGCGTCCTCATAGACCTTGAGGTTGAGCCGGTAGGACTCTTCGAAGAGCGAGAAGAAGCTCTCCCCGTGTCGTCCGACCGTGATTGACAGGCTGTGTCCGCGTCGGCCGCTGTGGCCTGGCGCACGGGCAGCGAGCCCTCCCGGCATCTTCTTGTCGGCGCCGGTGGAAAACTGACCCCCCTCCGCCGGTTGAAAATTGACCCCCTTGGGACGTAGGCGGTGGCGTCCGGGGTTCTGGTGAGCCTGGCTCGGTCATGTCATCGAGACCGGGAGAAGGGTCGTGTTGGACGTGGAGCGCTGGGCTGAGCTACGCAGGGAACACTTCGTCCGCGGGGTCTCGATCAAGGAGCTTGAGCGTCGCACGGGCCTCGCGCGGAACACGATCAGGACGGCGCTTCGCTCTGATGCCCCGCCGAGCTATGAGCGCTCGAGCAGGCCGTCGAAGCTCGACCCGTTCAAGGATGAGATCCATGAGCTGCTGCGCCAGGATCCGAGGCTGCCGGGGGTGCGGGTTCGTGAGCTGATCGAGCCGCTCGGGTTCGATGGCGGGAAGTCGATCGTGGATGACTATCTGCGCGAGGTGCGCCCGTTGTTTCTGCCGCGCAGGACGTTCCAGCGGACGGTTTATCGGCCGGGGGAGCTCTGCCAGTGGGATCTGTGGGAGACCTCCGAGCATGTTCCGGTCGGGCACGGGCAGCTGCGCCGGGCGTGGGTTGTGGTGGCCTGCATGGGGTACTCCCGCGCGGGCGCGGGCGCGTTGATCTTCAGCAAGGAAGCCCCGGATGTGTTGTGGGGCATGAGCCGCTGCCTTTGGTCGCTGGGCGCGCTGCCCGAGGTGCTGGTCTGGGACCGAGAGGGGTGCCTGCACGCCGGCTCAGGCCGCCCGACCGATGCCTATTCCGCGTTCTGCGGACAGCTGAAGGTCGACTGGCTTTTCTGTCAGCCGGCCGATCCGCAGGCGAAGGGTGGCGTCGAGCGGCTGCAGGGGTATCTGGAGAGCAACTTCGAGCCGGGCCGCAGGTTCGCGAACCATCTCGATTTCCAGCTGCAGCTCGATGACTGGTTCGCGAAGGCGAACAGCAGGGCGCACCGGATGCTCAGAGCCAGGCCCGTCGACCGGCTCGCCGAGGAGCTCGAGGTCATGCGAGCGCTCCCCAACGCGGAGCCTGATGTCGACCGGCGTTGGGTGACGCGGGTGCCGCCGGACCCATATCTGCGTTTTGACAGCAACGACTACTCCCTGGACCCCGGCCTGGTCGGCCGGCGCGTCGAGGTCCGCGCAGGCCAGCAGCAGATCACCGCGGTTGCCCTGGACAGCGGTGAGCTCGCGTGCCGCCACCAGCGCTCCTTTGCCAGGCACCGCGCGATCACGATGCTCGAGCACGCCCGGACGCTGAAGGAGCGCCGCGGTGAACGCCAGCAGGATGTCGTCGTCGAGCAGCGTCCGCTGGCTGTTTATGACGGGCTGATCGCGTGAGCGCGACCTCCGAGCTCGCGCATCTGTTTCGGGCGATGAAGGCCCCGGCCGCGGCGAAGGCGCTTCCGAAGCTCGCCGACCGGGCGAGGGCTGAGGAATGGAGCTATGAGCGTTTCGCCGAGGCGCTGCTCTCCACCGAGACATCGGCCCGTGACGCTCACGGCGGCGATGCCCGCATCCGGACCGCAAGGTTCCCGGCGAGAAAGACGCTGGAGGAGTTCGACTTCACATTCCAACGCTCGATCAAGAAGCAGGTCGTCGAGCACCTCGGGCAGCTCGACTTCCTGCACGCCCGCGAGAACGTCGTCCTGCTCGGGCCACCCGGGACAGGCAAGACGCACCTCGCGATCGCCCTCGGGATCCGTGCATGCCTCGCCGGGCAGCGCGTCCTGTTCCGCACAGCCACCGAGTGGGTCGCGCTCTTGGCCGACGCCCAGCGCCAAGGACGGCTCGAGGACGAGCTCAAACGCCTCGAACGGATCCCGCTGCTGATCTGCGACGAGGTCGGCTACATCCCGTTCGACCCCCAGGCAGCGAACCTGATGTTCATGCTCGTCTCACGCCGCTACGAGCGCGCGAGCCTGATCATCACCAGCAACAAGCCCTTCTCCGCCTGGGGCGAGGTGTTCGGCGATGACGCCGTCGCGGTCGCGATGATCGACCGGCTCGTCCACCACGCCGAGATCCTCTCTCTGAAGGGCGACAGCTACCGCCTCAAGGACCGCGACCTCGGACCACGCCCCGCCCGCACCCCCGACACCGCCTGACCCCCCCAACGACGAGCGCGCCGCCGGCAGCGTGCTCCGCTCGGCGCTACGCGCCTTCGCTCCACACGCAGCCGGCACACCCAAGGGGGGTCAGTTTTCAACCGGCGAAACGGGGTGCATTTTCAACCGGCCTTGACACTTCTGCAAAGCGGCTTCGATCTTTCGTCGCGCGGCGATGTCGGCGCGCAGTCTGCGCACGCTCGGGAGGCTGCCGGCCACGCTCATCAGAACGTGAACGCGGGCCTGCGACGTGGCCTCGAGGGCTCGAAGTCGCGCTTGCGCAGCCTTCAGGTCCGAAGCGGGGCGCTCTTGGCGCGAATACGCCGTGGTGAGCTCGCGGCAGGTTGCGTTGCCGAGTGCGACGGCCTTGGCCAGCGCTGTGCTCGCCGCAGTCGGTGATCCACTACCGCAGCCGGCGAGCAGCATTGCGATCCCCGAGAGGACAATCAACGCCCAAGGGTGCCGGTTGCGAAGGCTCAGCCGACTCACCTAGCGACGGCCGCCGTGGCTTCGGCGTTCTCTTAGCGACTCGGCAACCTGTCGGATTGCGACGAGGGCCGCGAACCAGGCGACTCCGTACCAGACGTCGTGCCCCCGGGCGGCAGCGAAGACGCTGTAGAAGAGCGCCATGAAGAAGAAGCCGACCGGGCTCAACGGTCGGCCCCGGGTCGCAACACTTGACGAACGCGACATGCGCTCGACCAGTCGTGCATCCCATCGTGTCCTGTTCGTAGCCGACGGAGCGCTCGCCACGCCGCAATCCTAGCTGTCGGACTACGCGGCCACGCAGCAGCCCCGCAGCTGTGAATCCCTCGCTTTTCGGCTCCCCGGGTGGGACACTTGGCACATGACGCCGGACGAGTCCAACCCCACGGCTGAGGAGAGTGATCCCACGCCCGCGGCGATCCTCGAAGCGATCCGCGCGGGCGATCTCGTGGGGGCGACCCGCACGAACTGGGAGGTCTTCAACGCGCGCTCCGCGTCGGGGGAGGTCTTCCAGCCCGAGGAGCTGGTGGCCTTTCATCCCGAACTCGAGTGGACTACGCGCACCGACCTCCCTGACTCGCGGACCTACCGCGGACTGGAGGACTTCGCGAGTCTGATGGCCGAGTGGATCGGCGTGTTCGACGATTTCCTCGCGGAGCCGGTCGAGATCTTCGAGACAGACGGAAAAGTCGTGGCGGTGTTGCAGCTCAGCGGGCGCGTCAAGGGCAGCGACCAGCAGGTCGCGATGGAAGAGGTTCATGTGATCAGCCTGCGCGATGGGTTGTTCGGCGAGGTGCGTGAGTACCCCACGAAGAGTGAGGCGCTCGCCGCGTTGGGGCTGTCGGAGTCGACGACCTTCGCCAATCGCTTCGTCAGGCCGTCCTAGCCCGCCGGCGCATAGACGTGCTCGAGGAGCCGCCGGCCTGTCCTCGGTGCGGGCTCGGCGTCTGCTCAGAGGTCGCCGATGCGGTCGGGAGGCCAGTAGGTGGCAATCGCCTGCCCGATGATCCAGCCGGTGGGGACGGGTCCCCAGTAGCGGCTGTCGTCGGAGTTGCCGCGATTGTCGCCCATCATGAACCAGTGAGCAGCGGGAACCCTGATCGGCGTCGGGAAGTTGCACTCCGGGCTGGCGCCGCAGGCTTTGATGTAGGGGTCCTTCTCGGCAACGAAGCGGCTCGTGCCGGCGGCCCTGCGGAAGACGTGGCCATCGCTGACGTAGATTTCGTCTCCAGGGCCGGCGACTGCTCGCTTGATGAAGTTTTCGCGCGACTCGCGGGGCAGCGGCTGCGCGCACGCTGCGCCGCCGGGATTGACCGCGTGGGGCGTCGGCCCGCACTCCTGCTGCTTGGCGCCTTCGGGAGGGTGGAACACGTATATCCCGCCGACGTGCGGTTCGCTGAACCTCATCGCGATGCGGTTGGCCAGCACGTGCTGGCCTTCGATCAGGGTCGGTTCCATCGAGCCGCTGGGAATGCGGTAGGGCTTGATGATGAACGCCTGGATGCCGAGCGCGAGTCCGAGCGCGACGGCGACGATCACGACGAGCTCGACGACCCAGCCGGTCAGCGATTTCGCCGGGCTCTCGCTTGGCTTGGTGGCCGCGCGCTCAATGGACATGCGCGCGTAGTGCCCATGCGTCGGAGTGCTCGGCGGTGCGCGCCGGTTCGCGGTGGCGCCGGGCGAGGTGGGGTGCCTGCCGCGAGCGCGACGGGGCTTGGCCGGGCTCGAAGGCCCACACCGTCGCCGTCGCAATCGAGCTCAGCGCAAAGGCCGCAACCGAGGGCGCGAGCGCTCGCCGCAGCAGCGCGGCGCGGCGAGCCGCAGGGCGGTCGAACTGACGCGCCGTCTCGGCGGCCGGGCCGAAGCGAAGCACCGCGCGCTCGGCAGCGCTCGCCTCCCCGGTCGACGCCTGCTCGGCCTCGGCGGCATCGAGCAGATGCGCGCGGACCTCGCTCAAGATCCGCCTGCGTGCCCGGCGCGGGACACGAAGCTCGTGCGCGAGATCTTCGAGAAACGAATCGATCCGATCCATCGCGTCCGTCAGCCGGCCTCGAGGGCATCGCTGCCAAACACAGCATCCACGGCACGCCTGAACGCCCGCCAGCTGTCCCGGCGGTCCACAGCGGCGCGTTGGCCGGAGTCCGAGAGCGCATACACCCGCCGGCGGCGACCGCCCACGACCTCCCAGCGGCTGACGAGCAGGCCCGATGCCTCCAGGCGATGCAACGCCGGATAGATCGTCCCCTCCGCCAGATCGAATTCGCCGCCGCTGCGACGCCGCAGCTCTTCAGTCACGCCATACCCGTGCAGCGGACCGCCGCGCAGGACCGCCAGCAGCATCCCGTCGACATGCCCCTGGACCTCACCGACTGCCATACCAAGACAGTCTATGCATACGCCGCCGAGGCGTCAACGTGAATCGGCTCTCGTTCACGGTCGCAACCCCCGCGAGCCTCCGGCACATACAGGGACTGCGAAATTCCGTCGCTCGATGCTCCGCCGCGGCGCAAGCTGGTGTCGGGCGATCAGATACGCTGCGCGCGGATGAGATTACCACTCATCGCCGAGCACATGGATGAGCGTGTCGCACGGGCCGGGGCGACCTCCGCCGGCCGGATCCACTGAGCGATACGGCGTGTCCTCCGCCGCAGGCGTGGAGCACCTGTTCGCCGCGATCCCCGTGGCTGACATCGACGCTGCGATCGAGTGGTACACGCGGCTGCTCGAGCGCCCGCCGGACCTGATCCCGAACGACATCGAGGCGGCGTGGCGGCTGACGGAGACGGCGTGGATCTATGTGATCGTCGACGAGGCGCGCGCAGGCTCCTCGCTGCAGTCGCTGCTCGTCGCGGACCTCGACGGCCTTCTCGGCGGGCTCGGACACGCGGGATCAGGACGTCTGCGATGGAGCGGACCGGCGATACGGGCAGGTCGGCATTCGTCACGGACCCGGACGGGAACCGGCTGAAACTGAGCCAGGTCGGCTGAACCGGCGCGCGCTCACGCAACCATCTGCTCGACGAGTCGGGCGGCGAGATCGCCGGCGTCGTGATGCTCTCCCCAGTCGGCGATCGCGCGCGCGCGGGCCCCGATCCGCTGATCGTCGAGCACTCGCTCGAGCGCGAGCTCGAGCGAGCGCGGCGAGATGAAGCGCCGCGGCACGCGCACTCCCGCTCCGGCCCAATCCAGGCGCGCGGCGTTCTCGTTCATGTCACCGACGGCCGGGCAGGCGATCACAGCACAGCCGCTTGCGAGCGCGCGCACGAGCGTCCCGTGCCCGGCGTGGCAGATGACCACGTCGGCCAGCGGCATCGTCCGCGAATAGGACACCCAGTCGACGATCCGGGTGTTCTCGGGGACCGGCAGCGGCCGCGGCGGCAGACGGCGATTCCAGGTCGCGAGGATGCGCACGGGCGCATCGGCGAGTCCCGAGCGCCGCGCGGAGCAGTCGCTGCTCGCGATCCTGCGCGGTCGAGGGCGCAACGAGCACGAGCGGCTGCTCGCCGGGAGGCAGCTCGACGTCCTCCGCCGGCGGCTCCCACATCAGCGGGCCGACGACGTGCACGTGCGCGGGCCACCTGCGCGGATACTCCAGCTGCGGGAACGTCGCGACGAGCGCGAGCTCGCGGCTGATGCCGCTGTGGACATAGTCGAGTGGAGGAAGGCCGAGCTCCGCGCGCGTGCGGTTGAGCTCCACGCGGCCCCGCTCGAGGCCGCGACTCGACCGGGCGCTGCGCCTGGCGCCAGAGCGCTCGCCCGAGCGCCGTGCGCGGCATCCGCGCACCGAGTGAGTAGACCGGGAAGTCGGCTCGGTCCATGTGGGTAGACGTGCGGATCAGCGTCGCGCACGGGACGCCCTCGCATCTCCGCGGCGAGCGCCGGCGCGAGCGTGAGGATGTCGGCGACGGCGACGTCGGGGTTGAAGTCGCGAATCTGCGGGAGCGTGTCGTTGGGCTGCGCGCACGACCGACTGGTAGAAGTTCAGCGGCTCAGGGCCGGAGGGAAAGACCTTGTATTCCGGCGCGGGCGCGAAGCCGAGGCCCTCCGCTTCGACCTCGCTCCGCCAGCGCGTCCACGTCTGCAGCGTGACCGTGTTGCCGCGCGCGGCGAGCGCGCGGCCGAGGGCGATCATCGGGAATGCGTGGCCGGGGTCGCCGAAGGCGCCCAGCAGGACCGCTTCATGGTGGTGCTCCTAGCCGGCGAGCTCGGCCAGCAGCCGCAGCTGCTCGAGGCGCTCCGGCGCCGTGAACGCGGTCGGCGTGATCGCCGAGCGTGCCGACGCCCGCGTCGCGGTAGACGGCGAGGCGCTCGCGCACCACATCCTTGGGCCCGCACAGCGAGACCGTGTCGATCAGCTTGTCCGGGATCGCGGCCATCGCCTCATCGCGCTTGCCTTCGAGATACAGGTCCTGGATCGTCTTGCGCCTCGGCCTCGTAGCCGTAGCGCTGCACGAGCTGGTTGTAGAAGTTCTGCTTGCGCGAGCCCATGCCGCCGACATACAGCGCGATGAACGGCCGCATCGTGTTGCGTGCCCCCTCGAGGTCGTCGGTGATGCAGAGGCTGACCGTCGGCGCGATGTCGAAGTCCTCGAGCGATTTGCCCGAGCGGTCGGCGCCTTCCTGCAGCAGCGGGCGCAGCTCGGAGACGTGCTCGGGGGAGAACAGCGTCGGGATCCAGCCGTCGGCGATCTCGCCGGCAAGCGCGGTGTTCTTCGGGCCGATCGCCGCGAGGTAGATCGGGATCCGCTCCTGCACCGGCGCGATCGTCAGCTTCAGCGACTTGCCGGGGCCGTCGGGCAGGGGCAGCTCGAGCGTCTCGCCCTTGAACTCAACGCGCTCGCGCGCCAGCGCCATGCGGATCACGGCGACGTACTCGCGCGTGCGCTGCAGCTGCTGGCCGAAGCGCTGTCCATGCCAGCCCTCGGCGACCTGCGGCCCGGAGGAGCCGATCCCGCAGATGATGCGGCCGTTTGAGAGCTGGTCGATCGTCGCCGCGGTCATCGCCGTCATCGCCGCCGAGCGGCCGGGCATCTGGAAGATCCCCGAGCCGAGGCGGATCTTGCTCGTCTGCCCGGCGAGCCAGCCGAGCACCGTGGCGGTATCCGAGCCGTACGCCTCCGCCGCCCAGACCGAGTCATAGCCGAGTCGCTCGGCCTCCTGCACGATCGTCAGCTGGTCCGCAGAGCTGAGGCCGAGGCCCCAATAACCGATGTGCACGCCGAGCTTCATGTGCAAGTTTCCTTTCAGCAGGAGGGAAATCGTTGCCAGCGCGGAGCGCGTTCCCTAGGGTTGGCCGCGCACCCGGCCGCAGGCGAACAGCGCCGGCGGAGGGGCACAGCCTATGCGAAACCCGCGCCGCCAGAACAACAGCCCCGTCGAGCGCCTCCGCACCGCAATCGACTGTCTTCCCGGTGGCAACCCGCGAAGCGATGCTCGCCGGTGTGCCGCAGCAACGAGCGGATCATCGTCGGCGCGTACGTCGACCGCGACGGCGGCGTCTGTCCGATGCTCGCCGCGCACCGGCAGGGGGGCCGCACCGACTTCCTCACGTTTGCGCGGCTCCTGGGACCGCTTCACGCGCGCCTCCGACGGCTCGCGCCCCGCCACCGAGCGCGAGGTGCGGATCCTGCTTCGCGCAGCTCGAAGACAGCCTCGTCAGCTCGAGCGGGCTCGAGTTCGATGCCGCGATCCGGGAGCACCGCGAACTCAAGAGCAGGCGCATCCGTACCCGCGCGCCGGCTGCTCGACAGCGCCGACCCGCGCGGTGAGATCATCGCGCGCCGCCTGCGCCGGCCGTCTACGCCCCGCCCCGGCCGCGATCGCTCCGCGCGGAGCGGCGAGCGCCGGCTGATCCTCACCCGCGCCTGAGGCAGCTCGCGCCCCCGACAGCGGCGATTGCCGGGAGCGGTGCCCGTGCGCCTACAGCGCGTCGCCGGGGCGGATGAACATGATCTCCGGGACGACACACGCGGGCGTGGTCTTCAGCAGGAAGCGCACCGACTCGGCGATGTCCTCCGGGCGGATCATCTCCTCGGCGGCGACCTGGCCCTTGACGAAATCTGTCATCGGCGTGTCGACGAACGCCGGGCACAGCGAGGTCGAGCGAATGCCCTCGGTCGCGAGCTCGCGGTTCATCGAGTCAGTCCAGCCGACGACCGCGTGCTTGGTCGCCGAGTAGACCGACAGCCAGGCCTCGCCGTGCTTGCCCGCGATCGATGCCGTGTTGACGACGATCGCGCGTTTGTGCTCCGCGCCGGCGGCCTTCAGCATCGCCAGGCATTCGCGGTAGAAGATGACGATCGAGCGGATGTTGATGTCGAGCTGCATGTCGAGGCGCTTGGTCTCGATCTCGCCGACCGGCGCTCCCATCCCCACGCCGGCGTTGTTGACGAGCATGTCGAGGCGCCCATAGCGCTCGCGGTGAGCGTCGACAACCTTCTTGATGTCGCTCTCGTCGGCGACGTTCGCGGCGACGGCATGCACGTCGAAGCCGTCAGCTGCGAGGCCCTCGACCGCGCCGTCGAGCTTGTCGGGGCGTCGCGCGGCCATCGTCACGCCGAAGCCCTCTTCGCCGAGCATCCTCGCTATCGCCAGCCCGATACCGCTGGATGCGCCCGTGACGATCGCTGCACGCTCTACTGACATCTGCCGTCCCTCCCTTGTATGCGGAATCGAAGCGCCCGCCTGAAGACGGCGGTGCGCGCGGGAGCATTCCACATCTCGTGCGCGCGTCCCGCTGGTAGCGTCTGGCGCGGCGCGCCCCCGCGACAGCCCGGGCGTGTTGGAGGGCCCGTAGCTCAGTTGGTTAGAGCTGCCGACTCATAATCGGTAGGTCCCTGGTTCGAGTCCAGGCGGGCCCACTTGGCGTCTTGGTTGCGAGGATCCTGCTGCAAGGGATATGTTCTGGTGTGCAGTCGCTGGACTCCGATATGGGCCGATGTCGATCCGAGGGTTGCGGCTGCGGCGCAGTTCCTGGCCCGATGCGCTTGCGCTCATTCGGCCGTCGTGAGGGATGTGTCGGTAGAGCTTCGCCCGAGAGCCCTCGTCGTCGTGAGCGCCGGTCGTCTTCGGCGGCCCCTGCTCACGCGTATCCGGCGATAATCGCGCGATGCAACGTGCGAGCCCAGGAGTAGCGCTCGTGCTCGCGGGCGGAGGTGCCCGCGGCGCGTATGAGATCGGGGTCCTGTCGGTGCTCCTGCCCGTGCTCGAGGAACGGGGCGAGCGCCCGGAGGTGATCGTCGGGACGAGCGTCGGCGCGATCAACGCGGCGTTCCTCGCGGCGACGGCGGGGGACCCCGTGCAGGAGTCGCTTGAGCAGGCACGGACTCTGTGGGAGCAGCTCGGGTGGGACGATGTGCTTCGTCCACTGCTCTCGCCGGCTGAGCTTGCGCGGTTGGGTGCTCTGGTGATCCCCGGGACGAGCGTGTGGGGACTGCTCGATCCGGCGCCGCTGGCGAAGACGCTGCGCGAGCGCGTGCCGCTGCGACGGATCCATGCGAACGTGGCAAAGGGGGCGTTGAGGGCGGCGGCGGTGGTGGCGACGTCCGTGGAGGGCTCAACGAGCGTGGTCTTCCACGACGGCGGCGGACGCACGAAAAACGACCGCGAGCGTGGGATCGAGTACGAGCGCACGCGGCTGCTCGAGAGCCATGTGCGCGCGTCAGCGGCGATCCCCGGCGTGTTCGCGGCGGTGCGGGTGGAGTCGCCGCGCCCGCGCGCGGGCTGGTACTACGACGGGGGAACGCGACTGAACACGCCGATCAAGCCCGCGCTCGAGCTGGGCGGGAAACGGGTGATTGTGATCGCGCTGAACTCGCTCCGGTCGGGGGGCATGCGGGGACGACCGCAAGCGCTGGATGGTGCGACGCAGATCGTGCAGGCACTGCTCGTGGACCCGCTCGTCCAAGATGTGCAGACGCTCGCGTCGATCAACGAAATCATCCGCGCTCGCGGGCCCGTGCGGGGTGGGCACAGAGCGAAGCACAAACAGGTGCCGTACATCCTCATAGCGCCGCGCAGCCCCAACGAGATCGGCGAGGCAGCATCGCAGGTGTACCGCCGGCACTACGCCGGCGTGACGCGCGCAGCATCGAGCGTGTCGATTCTCGGGCGCTTCTTGCGCGCGGGCTCGAACTCGGCGCGCGGCGAGCTGCTGAGCTACCTCTTCTTCTCGCGCGAGTTCGCGCAGTCGCTGATCGATCGCGGCGAAAAGGACGCTCGCCGCTGGCTCGCGCGCAAGCACGACGACGGGCCGTGGCGGCTCGGCAAGCCTTGAGCTGATCGGCGTCTCACGCGCAAGCTGCCCGCGGAGTAGGCTGGACCGTGACGTCCGATTTCGACCGATCCCACACCGAGCAGAGGGGGACCCCGATGAGCACGCAGACGACCATCGATAGTGACGAGCTGTTCATCGGGGGTGAGTGGATCGAGCCGCAGGGCTCGGGCCGCATATCCGTGCTCGCCGCGAGCACGGAGGAGCCCGTCGGGTCGGTGCCGGACGGGACGAACGCCGACATCGACGCCGCGGTGCGCGCTGCACGTCAGGCGTTCGATGATCCGAGCGGCTGGTCGTCGTGGTCGAGCGAGGATCGCGCGCAGGCACTCGAGCGGCTCGCCGCGGCGCTGGCGAGTCGCGGCGAGGAGATCGCGCGCCGCGTCTCCCTGCAGAACGGCATGCCGATTTCATTCGCGCTGCAGGTCGAGGCTGTCTTTCCGGCCGTCCTGGCGCAGTACTACGCCGGGCTCGCCCGTCAGACCCCGCTTGAGGAAGATCGCCAGGGGTTGCTCGGCGGCACGATTCAAGTGCTGCGCAAGCCGGTTGGTGTCGTCGGGGCGATCGTGCCGTGGAACTATCCGCAGACGCTCGCGATGTTCAAGCTCGCGCCGCTGCTCGCTGCAGGTTG
Organism: uncultured Solirubrobacteraceae bacterium; assembly: GCA_963827105.1. GTDB lineage: Bacteria > Actinomycetota > Thermoleophilia > Solirubrobacterales > Solirubrobacteraceae > Palsa-744. Next base: position 126,325 of record CAWHAB010000007.1, read on the forward strand.
CACGGTCGTCATGAAGCCGAGCCCGGAGACCGTGCTCGACGGGCTGCTGCTCGCGGAGGCGATCATCGAGGCGGGCCTGCCGCCCGGGGTGGTGAACCTCGTGCCCGGCGGCCGTGAGGTGGGCGCGTATCTGGTCGAACACCCAGGCGTCGACAAGGTCACGTTCACGGGGTCGAGCGTGTCCGGGCGCACGATCGCGCGGCGCTGTGGAGAGCTGCTGCGCCCGGTCACGTTGGAGCTCGGCGGCAAGTCGGCCGCGATCGTGCTCGACGACGCCGACCTCGCCGGCGCCAGCGAAGCCCTGTTCGGTGCGACGATGGCCAACAACGGCCAGACGTGCAACATCGGAACCAGGGTGCTCGCGCCCCGGGCGCGCTACGACGAGGTCCTCGAGGTCTTCAGCGGCCTCGCGAACGCGCTTGTGGTCGGCGACTCGCTCGACCCGGCCACGATGATCGGTCCGTTGGCAAGCGCGCGCCAGCGCGAGCGCGTGGAGGGTTACATCGAGAAGGGCCGCGCGGAGGGCGGACGGGTCGTCACCGGCGGTGGACGCCCGCCGGAGCAGGAGCGCGGCTGGTTCGTACAGCCGACGATCTTCGCCGATGTACACAACAGCGACACGATCGCACGCGAGGAGATCTTCGGCCCGGTGCTTGCGGTGATCCCCTACGACGGCGTCGATGACGCGGTCGCGATCGCGAACGACTCGGAATTCGGCCTCGGCGGCAGCGTCTGGAGCCGTGACCCCGAGCGTGCGCAGGACGTTGCGCGGCGCGTGCAGACCGGCAGCATCGGCATCAACCACTACACGCTGGATCCCGCTGCCCCATTCGGCGGAGTCAAGGCGAGTGGAATCGGGCGCGAGCTGGGACCTGAGGGCCTGGACGCATACCTGCAGCTGCAGTCGATCTATGAGGCTGCGCCGCCGCTCGCCGACGCACCGTGACGGCGCGCGGCTGCGCCGAGCGCAACCGCTGACGCCAGGGTCAAACGGGTGAACCGGACGCGACCTGGTGAACCTGTGAAGCGAAGGTCAAGATGCTGGACTCGCGGCCAGGTGCTCGGGTATGCTCGCGCGATGAGCGCAACGGGGGGTGACAGGTTCAGGCCCGTGGCCGCGGGCGCCCCATGGCGTTGGCTCATTGGACATCTGGCCGCGTGCGCGGTATCGCTGCTGGCGCTCGCGCTGCTCGCGGCGCCGGCTGCCGGGGCGAGCGAAGGCCCGCAGATCGTCGGACTCGTCACCGACGCCGTCAGCGCCGTGCCGCTCTCGGGCGTCGAAGTGTGCGCGCAGCGACGGTGGGGAGAACCACCGACCTGCGCAACGACCGACCCCGGCGGGCACTACAAGGTGGTGGTGCCGTGGCCGGAAGAATATGTGCTGCTGTTCAAAGCGCCGAAGGAAAGCGGCTACCCCCGGCTGACGTACTTCAACGACCGCTACGTCGAATCCGAATCGGAAAGGGTCGCGGTTCCAGCCGGCGGCACGGCGACCGCGAACGAGGGTCTGCAGCGCGTTGGAGCGATCACGGGAACCGTGACGACGAAGGGATCCGGCACACCGATCGCGGGTCTAGAAGTCTGCACCGGAGGGACGCTGTTTGAACGTGCCCGTGAAGAGCCCTGTACGACGAGTGCTGCGAACGGCGTCTACACGCTCGACGAACTTGCGCCACGGTGGTATGCAGTGCGCTTCTATCCGGGGCCGCTCAACTACCTGCCGGAAACGCCGATGCTCGAATATGCGCAGTACCCGACGGTCGCGCCCGGCGCCACGACGTCCGGCGTCGACGCCGAACTGATCGAAGGCGGGGAGATCGCAGGGCGAATCACGAGCGCCTCGAGCGGCGAGCCGCTGGCGGGAGCCGAAGCCTGCGCGGACGGTTTCGGACCGTCGCTCGAAGATCGCTGCGTCAAGGCGAATGCGAACGGGGAATATGTGCTCGCCGGTCTGGAGACGAGTGCCTACCACCTGTTTTTCAGCTTCGAACGGCCGTATCTGCGTGAGTCCTACGAAGGGGGCGTGACGGTCGGCGTCAAGCAGGGCAAGACGATCACCGCGAACGGCGCGCTCGCGCTCGGCGGGACGATCACCGGCCAGGTGCGCAGTGCGGCGACCGGCGCCGTGATGGCGGGGCAACAGGTGTGCGACAACGAAGGCACGTCGCGCTTCTGCACGACCACCGACAGCAACGGCGAATACAGCCTGACGGGCATCGAAACCGGGGATGACATCGTCGAATTCGTCCCCGTCGAAAACGCCTACCAGTACAAGCTGCAGTACTGGGACGGGCAAGAAGTCTACGAAAACGCGAATGCCGTCAAAGTGACCGCGGGCAAGACGACCGCCGGCGTCGACGCCGATCTCAGCCCGCGCGACGGGGCGATCGCTGGGCAGGTCAGCGAACTCCCCGGCGAACACGCGATAGGTCACGCGCTTGTGTGCGTCAGAAACACGGCGACCCATGGCGAACGATGCGTATGGACCGGGCCCGAAGGCGAATACGCCGTCAGCGTCGCTGCCGGCGAATATGACGTCCGCTTCACCAACCCCGACTCGCTGGAGCCGGTGTTCCCGGCGCAATACTGGGACGATCGCGCGCTCGCCTCCGAAGCCGAAGCGGTCACGGTGAAGGCGGGCTTCACGATATCGGGCATCGACGCCGGGCTGACAGCCGAAGAACCCGGCCAGATCAGCGGCACGGTGCGCGATGCGAGCACGCATGCGGCTGTCGGCGGCGTTGAAGTGTGCGCACTCGAAGTCGAAGGCGAAGACGGAGGGCTGTTCGGGAGTTGTGCGAGCAGCAACTCGCACGGCTCATACGTGATCGACGGCCTCGGCAGTGGTGCGTACGTAGTCGAATTCTCCTCGCCGCAGGACGGCGCGCTGGACTACCTCGCGCAGTACTACGACGGCGCGCAACGGTTCGAAGAAGCGCAGCTCGTGTCCGTCGGCCCAGGCGGCGGCGCCCACGGCGTCGACGCCGAACTTCAGCAGGGTGCGAAGATCGCGGGGACGGTGACCGACGCCGCGAGCGCCGCCGCGGTCGAAGGCGAGGAAGCGTGTGCGTTCTCGGTCCCGACGGAAACGTTTCGCTGCGCATCGGGCGGGACGGGAGGCGGGTACACGATCACTGCGCTGCCCGCCGGTGAATACACGGTCGCGTTCTTCTCTCCGGCGACAGGACCGCTTGACTATGTCCCGCAGTACTACGACGACGTCGCGCGTTCGAGCGAAGCGAGCGCGGTGCCGGTCGCGGGGACGGCCACGACGGCGAACGTCGACGCGCGCCTGCAGCTCGGCGGGCGCATCGAAGGCATAGCCGTGGTCGCGGTGACGGGCAGGCCGCTTGCCGGGGTCCTCGTCTGCGCGCTCAGCAGCCCGAAGGTCGCGGTCGAATGCACGGAAACGAACACCGGCGGCGGCTATGTTCTGACGGGCCTGCCCGCCGGCGAATATGTCGTCGGCTTTGACCCGGAAAGCCCGTTGGCGATCCAGTACTACAACCACGCGGCCACGTATGCGGATGCCGCTTCGGTTGCGGTCACCGCGGGTCGCTCCTCCACCGGAATCGACGCGGCCCTCGTTGTGACGGCACCGGTGGAAACTCCGTTCCCCACGCCGGTCTCTCCGCCTCGACCGGTGATCCCGTCGCCTGTGCCCGCTCCCACCACTGCGCCCGCAGCGGCGTCGGTCCCGGCGCCGAGCGGCGGAGTGCTTGCGGAGGACGCCACCGCACCCGTGCCCGTGGCGCATCTCGCGCTTCGCGGATCGCGCATCATGCGCTCGGGCCGAGAGCTGCAGCTCAGGCTGACCTGCGCCGCGGCCCGATGCGCGGGCAAGGTCGCGCTCGTCGGCTCGTCGACTCGTGTCGTGCACGGACACCGCAGGACCGTCGAGGTGGTGCTCGGCACGGCGGCGTTCGACATCGCGCCGGGTCGCCACGCCACGGTGCTCCTGCGTCAGACGCACGCCGGCAGTGCGCGCCTGGCCAGCGCGGGCAGGCGAGCGTGGCGCGCACGACTTCTGCTTACGCTCGGCGCCGCGGCGCCGAGCGTGCATCTCGTTACGGTTGGCTGAACCAGCGCGCTCGTGCCCGCCGCCGCGTCACTTCCGCGGGCGGGACGCTCCTATGCACGGGTTTTGTCAACTTCGGCAGGCGGCCGGGCGCCAACCGGCCCTGCAGCCCCCCGATGAGGGCAGCGGCGCCGGTCGCGCCTGTCGTGCTTGTCGCCCTGGCCTATCGCGTATCGACCGTAGTCCTCACCACTTCGGGCAAAGCGGGTTCGCCGGTACGCCCTCGCACGGGTTGGGCATCGTCTGCTGCGGCGGCGGAGCCGGTTGCCCGACCGGCGGCACCGCTTCTCTGATCGCGTCGGCTTCCAGCTGTAGGCCGACGAGGTATTCGACCGCCGGCAGGCCTCCGCCCGGGCTCGGCGTCGTGTAGTTCTGGCAGCCCCAGGTCTTTTCGAGCTTCGCCGGGAACGTCCCGTCCGGCGCGGAGTTGTAGAGCGCGCAGTTGTTGACCGAGTGCGACTGCGGGTAGCCGAGCATTTTGAACAGTTCGATTTCGCTAAACCCGCCCATCAGAGCGATATCAGCACTGAACGGGCCGCCTTTGGAGCCGTTGTGGCTGAACTGGTTGTTGCTGATGCGGTTGCCGGCCAGCTGGAAATACACGGTGAACGGGAAGAACGGGTCTTCGCCTTTTATGAGCGCTTCCCCGTCGGTTGGGTTCGGGTACTCGAAGCCGAGCACGCCGTCGCTCGGGTTGCCGGAGATCCAGTTGTTTTCGATCAAATCGGCATAGTCACCTGGCAGCTCGACCCCCGCGCCCCATGGGGTGATACCGGTCGACCCGTTGACCGGCACCGTGAGGTTGTCGTTGTCCACGATCGAGTCCTTGCGAATGATGGTGCAGCGCGGGATCCGCGTCGTCGTGATGATCGGGGTCGGGTCGGGGTGTTCGATGTTCGGCCGGCCGCATTCACCGTCCTGCGGCGGCGGCCTGTCACCGGGGACTTCAGAGTTCGGCGCGATCCCGACGAGGTTGTGCCGGTAGGTGGAGTTTTCGAGCAGCAGCCTGCCGCCGGCGTTGGACCCGGAGTATCCGAGCGCGTTGTTTTCCATCACCGCCCCGCTTACGCGTGCGTCGCATTCCTGGCAGGCGCCGATGTAGATCCCCGAGTCGGCGAAGCCGGAGGCATAGATGTGTTCCCACGCGCCTTCGGTCTCGTGGCCGGTGAAGATCCCGTAGCCACCGCGGAACCCGGTGTCATAGGCGGTCAGGTAGCTGCCCCACCAGCCGTGAGCTTCGACCTTGTTGGAGTTCGGGCCGCCGTTCCACCAGATCTCGTTGCCGCATTCTTCATCGGGGCATTCCGCGCCTTCCTTTTCTCCGAATTCGAAGTTGCGCACCGTCAGGTTTTCGACCCACACATCGTCGGCCTTGTCGATTTCGATGCCGTTGCCGACTTTGTGCTGCCCGTCGATGATCACGGTGTTGCGGTTCATGCCGCGGATCCAGATGCGCGACTGCGCCGGTTGGACCTTGACTTCTTCGTCGTAGGTGCCGGGTTCGATCAGCACGAAGGATCCGGCGGTGGAGGCGTTGACTGCGCCCTGGATCGTCTTGAAGTAGTGCGTGTTCCAAGACGGCCTGGGCGGCGTCTTGCCGGGGCTCACGACGATGTTCACTTGCGCCTTGCCGCCACCGCCGCCGCCACCGCCGCCACCACCGCCTGCCGCGGCAGCGCTGGCGAACGCGCCGAACGAAGCCGCGATCAGCGCCAATGCGCCCAGTTGTGACGCTATTACGAACGTTCCGCGTGACCGAAGTACACGCCGACTCACAGAAGACATGTTCCCGTCCTCTCGCCTCGATGTGGGCGGGTGCTGATCCATGGTCGAGCGCTCGCGCGACGGAGTGGGTCCTGCCGATTCCTCTGCTAGGCGCCTGCCTCGCGACGCGCCTCTGCTCAAGACCGCGGGTCGACCCGTGGATGTGGACGCATCTTACACCGCAGGCGATGCCCGCGCCCACGCCGCTGATTACGTCCGGTGCGTCGCGGCGGGCGCGTACTCGTCCTTGAGCAGGCGCTTGAGCAGCTTGCCGGTCGGGGTTCGCGGCAGCTCGGGCCTGAAGTCGATCGAGCGGGGGCACTTGAGCGCCGCGAGCGTGCTCCGGCAGTGCTCGATCAGCTGGGCCTCGAGGGCAGCGGCGGCGGAGTCGTCGGCGGGCATCGTGAGCGGCTGTACGACGGCGTGGACGGCTTCACCGAAATCGGGGTCGGGGATGCCGAAGACGGCGGCGTCCATGACGGCGGGATGGGATTGCAGCGCGTCCTCCGCCTCCTGCGGGTAGACGTTCACGCCGCCGCTGATGATCATGTAGGACGCACGGTCGGTGAGGTAAAGGAAGCCGTCCTCGTCGAGATGCCCGATGTCGCCGAACGTCTGCCAGCCGCGCTCGTTCGTGACAGCCGAGGTCTTGCCGGGGTCGTTGTGGTATTCGAACGTCGGCCCGTCGGAGAACCACACCGCGCCGTCCTGCCCCGGCGCCAGCTCGCGCCCGTCCTCGGCGAGGATGTGAGGGACCCCGACGAGCGGCCGGCCGACGGTGCCGGGTCGCTCGCGCCACTGCTCCGGTGTCACCCAGGTCAGGCCGACGGACTCGGTCGATGCGTAGTACTCGTGGATGATGTCGCCCCACCAGTCGAGCATCTGGCGCTTCACCTCCACCGGGCAGGGTGCGGCGGCGTGGATGACAAGCCGCAGAGACGACAGGTCGGCGCGCTCGCGCGCCTCCAATGGCAGCCTCAGCATGCGCACGAACATCGTCGGCACCACCTGCGTCGTGGTGACGCGATGGCGCTCGATCAGCTCCAGCGCGCGCATCGCATCCCAGCGCTCCATCACGACGACGATCGCGCCGAGCTGGTGGTAGGCCATGCAGAAGCGCAGCGGCGCCGCGTGGTAGAGCGGCGCGGGGGAGAGATAGACATCATCGGCCCCCTGGCCGAACATTCCCTGCAGGATCGCCGTGACAACGCCGGGGGCGTCGGCGAGCGGCGTGGCGGGCGTCGTTGGATGGATGCCCTTCGGTTTGCCGGTGGTACCGGAGGAGTAGAGCATGTCGCGCCCGCCGATCCGATCGCTCTCGGTGGGCGTCGGCGGCATCTTCGCGGCCTCATCCTCATACGCGGCGAAGCTGTCGATCGCGCCGCCCACCGACAGCCAGTCCTGCACGCGCGGGGCCCCCGCGCGCATCTCTGCCGCCTTCTCGGCGTAGCGGGCTGAGAGGAAGACGGTCCTCGCGCCGCAGTCGTCGGCGATGTAGGCGAGCTCCGCCGCGGTGAGCTGCGTGGAGCACGCCGTATACAGCAGGCCTGCATAGTGCGCGCCCCAGACGAGCTCGAAGAAGGCCGGCGAGTTCTCGACGCACAGCGCGACGTGATCGCCCGGCTGCAGCCCCTGGGATCTGAGCAGCTGTGCGACGCGGTTTGCGGCGGCGTCGAGCTCCCCGTAGCTCATCGTCTCGCCTGAGTCGGCCATCAGCACCGCGGGCCGCTCGGGCTCGTGCATACCGGGGTACACCGCGCAAGTATCGCGGTCGCGCGGCGGACATGCATGCCCGCGCGGCGCCGCCGTCGCGGCCCCGGCGGCGCTCGCGCATGCACGGCGCCCGATTGCGGTCGCGAGGTGCTAGCGCCGTGGGCCGAAGGCCTCCTCGATGCGGGTGTCCAACAGCTGCTTGACGAGCGTCCTCGGCAGCGGCTCGTCGATCGGGAAGTGCAGCGAGCCCTTCGTCGCGGTGTATCCAGCGGTCTCGCTCGCGAGCGCCCCGATCACCGCGCCGCTGTGCGGCAGGTAGCTGAGGTGGTGCTTGAACGCCGCGAAACCGGCGATCGTCTTGCCGCGCAGCCTGAACGCGGGCATGCCGTATGAGATGCACTGCTCCGCCTCGGGGACGATCGCGACGATCGTCTCGCGCAGCTGCGCGAGCGTCGCCCGCTTGGGCTCATCGAGCGTGCCGAGGTACTCGTCTATCTGTTGCTTGGACACGGGGCGCATCTCTCAACGTCGCCGGCGAATGCTCACCCCAGCCTAGCCGCCGTGCTCGGCGAGCGCGCGTGCCTCGAGCTGATCTACGTACTGCCGCTTTCCCGCGATGTACGCGAGCCGGTCTTCGGGGAAGCGCTCGACCAGCTCGCGCTTGAGCGCCTTATAGCTGCTCGCCTCGGCGGGGTGGGCGCGCAGGCATTCGCGTACGGCCAGGTGACGCGTCTCGTGCAAGCCGCCGAGCTCGCAGGCGTGCAGGTGGCGCGATCGCGGCCGCTGCGCCGGCTTGGCGAACAGATGGAAATCGGGGGAGCCGGGGTCGGGAACGAACAGGTAGCCGAGCTGCTCGAGCGGCTCGACGTACGCCGCGCGCGGCTCGATGCGCACGACCGACAGCAAGAGGTCGAGGATCGGCTTCGCGGCGAGACCCGCAACCGCGGTCGAGCCGACGTGCTCGAGGCGCGCGGCGATCGGGCCGAGGGCGCGCTCGATCAGGCGCAACTCCTGCTCGGCGTGCGCGGCCCACGCAGGATCGTGGGCGACGATGCGCACGCCCGGGTCGAAGCGTTCATCGAGTGACGGATGGCGCGTGAGGTGCTCGAGTCCCGGTCGGCCCACAATTCAAGCGTTGCCGATCTGAGCGCCTTCTGCGCTGCCGGGCGCGGCCGCGTGGCGCGGCGCGGCGGAGCGTCAGCGCGACCGCGGTTTGCCGCCGAACCGATGCTTAGCGGCCGGCGGATCCGGGTAGCGCCCGACTGGGAGCACCACGGATGCGTGCGGCCTGGGCCCGGTCATCGATTGCAGGACAGGAGCGCGGCATGAACTATCGACTTGCGGCAGCGATTCGCGATCTCGAGCGCGAGATCTGCGAGCCGTTCGAGGATGAGCAGAAGCCGGTGTGGATCGTCGAACGCGCGACGCAGCGGCTGCGGGCCGAGAACGAGCGGCTGGCGCTCGAGCGCGCCGATCCGGTCGAGGCGATGTTGACGGCGCGGCGGCGCATCATCTCGCAGTAGCTCCCCGCAGCTCGCGCAGGGGCCCGCTTCAGCGGCGCTATGCTCGGCCGAATCGTCTCCGCAACGGAGGGTGCCCGATGGACGTCGAGATCTGGTCAGACATCGCCTGCCCGTGGTGCTATATCGGCAAGCGCCGCTTTGAGGCGGCGCTCGCCGAGTTCGAGCACCGCGAGGACGTGCGCGTCACGTGGCGCAGCTTCGAGCTTGACCCCGACGCTCCGGGCGAGCGGCGCGGGGATCGCAGCGAGCGCCTGGCCCGCAAGTACGCGATCAGCGTCGAGCGCGCACAGGAGATTCAGCAGCAGCTGACCGACGTGGCCGCCGGCGAGGGCCTGTCGTTCCGGTTCGATATCGCCCGCAGCGGCTCCACCTTCGATGCCCATCGCCTCGTGCACCTCGCGCGCGAGTACGGCCTGCAGGACGCAACCAAGGAGCGTCTGCTGCGCGCGTACCTGAGCGAAGGGGAGCTGATGAGCGACCACGCGGCGCTGCTGCGTCTGGCGCTCGAGGCCGGCCTGCCCGAGCCGGCCGTCAGCGAGACGCTCGCGGGGGAGCGTTTCGCCGATGAGGTCCGCGACGACGAGCGCACTGCCGCGCAGCTCGGCATCAGGGCGGTGCCGACGTTCGTGATCGACCGCGCGATCGGGCGCTCCGGCGCGGAGTCGCCGCAGGAGCTGCTCGGGCTGCTGCGCCGGGGCTGGGACCGCCGCGCCGGCGAGTCCGTCGTCGCCGCCGCGGCTCCGGCGGCCGGCGAGGGCTAGCGCCCGGCGCCGGCACGGGGGAGAGCATGTGCCCCAGAGCGACATCGCCGGCGAAGCTGATCGCCGCGCTCACAGTCGTGCTCGCGCTCGCCGTGTCGGGGGTCGCACAGGCGAGCGGCGCCCGCAGGCGCTCACCCACGTGCCGCTCCGGGCGCACCCTGTTTCGCGCCGCCGGCCCGATCCGCGCGTTCGTGGTCGTCAGCGAGTTCGACGCCGGGCGAGCCGATGCCTCGCCCTATGACACCTTCTACGTCTGCCGTCCCGGCTCGCGCGTGCCGCGTGTGATCAGCCGCGGGGAGCCGTATGCGCGCGAAAGCGCGCGAGACTTCAAGCTGTTCGGCCAGCGGCTCGGGTTCATCATCTTCTCCGAAGGCGTCCAGAGCGGCTCGCAGGCCGAATTCGGCTGGATCGACCTGCGCATCGGGCGCGTCAGGACCGCCGTGATCAACGCCTCCGAAGGCCTGATCAGCCAAGCTGAAGAAGAACCCGGCCTGCCGAAAGTCCCCGACGGGCACGTCCGCTACGCGATCGCCGAAGACGGCACCGTCGCGCTTGCCGGTGAGGGCGGCTTCCCGTTCGAATGGGAGGTCTGCGAACTCCCCGTCGGCGTGCATGCGCTAGGCCGGCCGCGCGCGGTGTATACCGCGACACGAGCTCAGGAAGGCGTCGATCTCGACTCGATCGCGATCACCGCGACGAGCATCACGTGGACGACGAAGCGCGGGCTGTCGATGTCCGCTCCGCGCTGAGCTCATCGTTTGCGCGGCAGCGATCGCGCGTGCGCCACCGCGCGCGCGACCCAGCGCGCGAGCTGCGGCTTGCCGCGGATGCCCTCCGCGTCGATCCGCAGCCAGCCCTGCATCGCGCGGCCGCGCATCTCGAACGGATGTGCGAACGGCTTCGCCAGCAGCGCCTCGGTCTCCTCCGGCTCGACGCGCAACAGCAGCCCGCCGCGCCCGCTGACCGTCACCGACATGTTGCCGTTGATCAGGAATGCGAGCCCGCCGAACATGCGCTGTTCGCGGACGCCGTCCTCGCTCAGGATCAGCTCGCGAACCCGATTGGCGAGATCCTCGTCGTAGGCCATGCGGCGCTATCTTCGCAGCGTTCGCCCCGCCGGCGGCGCGGCCCTATATGTTCCCGTCGCCGTCGCTCGGGCCGCCGCTGTTGTCGCCGTCTCCGTCGCCGCCACCGCCTTGCGGAATGCCGCCGCTGGATTCCGGCGGGCTGGCTTTCGCGGGCGGCGCCTTGGGCGTCGTGTGCACCGGTTCGGGGGTGCTCGTCGTGGCCGGCGGCGGCGTCGCAGTCGTCGCTGGGGCTTCGACGGGAGTCGGCAGCGGCGCCGGAGCCGGCGCGCGCACGATGAACGTCGTGCTTGCGCGCGCGGCGCTCCCGGGCACGACCAGCACCTGCACGCGGTGGCGTCCCGGCGCGAGATCGTGGAAGGTCAGCGTGCTCGACCCGGAGCGCGAGAGGCGATGGTCGAGGATGTAGTGGAAGCGCGGTGTCGTCCCGCCGGGAGCGCCGCTGAGCGCGACATGGACGGTGACGGTCGAGCCGGTGTGCGCGCCGGTGTGCGGGGAGAGCACGCTCAGATGCACGGCCGGCACGGCCGCCGCCGGCGTGCTCGCCCGGGTCGCCGCCGCGGCCGGCGTCGCGGTCGTCGTGCTGCTCGAGGAGCCACCGCCGCAGCCGCCGATCACGAGCGCGAGCGCGAGGCTCAAGCCGAACGGTCCGATCCTGCGGGCGTTGCGGGTCATGTGCGTTCTCCTTGGTGGCAGTCTCGGGGCCGTGCAGCAGGGGCGACGGCCGCCTCAGCGAAGTGGGTCCCTGCGATTGAGACTCCCGGCGCGGCGCATCCTTCCTGCTCCGGCGGACGTCACCGAGTGGAAGGTTTTCGCGTCGCGGGGCGTCTGAAGCTCTGAAGGCTCGGCCCGCGGACCTCTCAGCAGGCGTCGCGCTCCGATCCTCTTCTCGACGCGGCCCGAGCCGCACTACCACGGAGGTCACATGCTCAACAAATCAACGCAAGCGCCTGCGCGCAGCGGATCACGCCGACGGCTGGCGTTGAGCCTCGTCGTGCTCGCCCTCGGGGCGGTCGGGGTCGCCGGCTGCGGCAGCTCCGGCTCATCGAGCTCGGGAACCACCTCGACTCCTGCCGCGCCAGCGCAGACGAAAACCACCGAAAGCAAAGCCGCTGAAACGAAAGCTCCGACCGAATCCAAATCCGAATCGTCGAGCTCCGGCATCCCGCAGGGGGCGGGCGCCGGCGACGGAGACGGTGACAACAGCGGCGGCCCGAGCGACGGTGACGGCAACATCTAGGACGCTGCGCCAGGTGCGACGGCGTGGGCTGCCGGATCTTCCACGCCTAGCGCGCAACCGCCGCGCCGCCATACAGTCAAGTCCGATGTCGAGCACGTTCGCGACCGCCGCCGGGCGCACTGACGCGCGAGGGCCGACGCGGGCGGCGCGCCGCCGGTGCGGCCGTGTGCCGATCGCGCTGCTCGTGCTCTGCATGATCATCGCGCTGATCGTCGCGCTGCCGGTCGTGATCACGATCGTGCAGGGCCTGCAGGGCGGCGTCTCCGCCGCGGTCACAGCGATCGATGCCTCCTCGGCTCGGACGCTGCTGCTGCATTCGGTGCTCGTCGCGCTTGTCGCGGCTCCGCTCGCCGGCCTGCTCGGCGTGATCGCCGCGTGGTTCATCGAGCGCACGCATCTGCCCGCTCGGCGGCTGTGGACGCTGCTCGCGGTCGCGCCGCTGACGATGCCCCTGTTCGTCACCAGCTACGCGTGGGCGACGATCGGCACGGTGCTGCAAGGGTTCCTCGGCGCCGCCGGGATCATCGCGTTCTCCTACTACCCGATCGTGTTCCTGCTGTGCGCCGTCGCGCTGCGCGGCATCGACCCGGCGCTCGAGGAGAGCGGCGCGCTCGTTGGGGCTGAACGCGCGCCAGACGTTCTTTCGCGTGATCCTCCCGCAGCTGCGCCCGGCGCTGCTCGGCGGGATGCTGCTCGTCGTACTCGACACGCTCGTCGAGTTCGACGCCTTCGTCGCGCTCAAGTATCAGACGTTCACGGTGCACATCTATGCCCAGTACGAGCTGAGCTTCAGCGCCTCGGGCGCGGCGGCGCTGTCGTTCTTCTCGATCGTGCTGTGTGTGCTGCTGCTGTTCGGCGAGGCGCGCCTGCGCGGCGGCGCCAACTACACGCGCGTCAGCCACGGCGTGCGCCGTCCGGTCACGCGTTACCGGCTCGGCAGGGCCACGCCGGCCGTGCTCGCCTGGTTTCTGCTCGGCGCCGTGATCAGCATCGGTGTGCCCGTCGGGACGCTGATCTACTGGTTCACGCAGAGCAGCGCCGCCGGCCTCGCCGGCGCCTCCGCGAACGTCCGCTACCTGTGGCCCGCGACCGTCACGTCGGTCGCCCTCGGCGTCGGCGGTGCGCTGCTCGCGCTCGTCTTCGCGCTGCCTGTCGCGCTGCTCGTCGTGCGCTACCGCAGCGCGCTCGCGACGGTGCTCGAGCGCGTCGCCTACCTGTCCTTCGCCCTTCCCGACCTCGTCGCCGCGATCGCGCTCGCATACGCCGCGAGCCACTACGCGCCGCGGCTGTACGGCAGCATCGTGCTGCTCGTGCTCGCCGAGGCGATGCTGTTCGTGCCGTTCGCGATCGTCGCGATGCGCGCGACGCTCGGCCAGATCGAGCCGGCGCTCGAGGACTCCGCGCGCTCGCTCGGGGTCGGGCCGGTGCGCGCGTTCGCGCGCGTCACGCTGCCGCTCGCGCGCCCCGGCCTGGCGGCTGCCGGCGTGCTCGTGTTCGCCTTCGTGCTCGGCGATCTCGGCACCGCCCAGGTGCTGCTGCCGCGCGAACCTGTACACGCTCGGAACCGAGTTCCAGGCGAACAGCTCGACCGTCGCGTTCGCCGCGGCCGCGCCGTTTGCCGCCGTGCTCGTCGCGCTCTCGATGCTCGCCGCGTACGTCCTGATGAGCCGCTTCGGCCGCGTTCGCGCCCTCGGTGAGGACTGATCGTGGCGGAGCTCGCCTGCCACGGCCTGGCCAAGGCCTATCGCGGCCGCGTCGTCCTGCGTGACGTCGACCTGACCGTGCCGAGCGGCACGCTGACGGCGATCCTCGGCGCCTCCGGGAGCGGCAAGACGACGCTGCTGCGCGTGATCATCGGCTTCATCGAGCTCGACGCCGGGACCGTGACGGTCGGCGGTGAGACGGTCGCCGACGGCGCCCGCGCACACCTCGCGCCGGACAAGCGCGCGATCGGCTACGTCGCCCAGGAAGGCGCGCTGTTCCCGCATCTGACGGCCGGTGAGAACGTCGGCTTCGGCCTCGCGCGCTGCGAGCGCAAGCGCGGTGCCCGCATCGCCGAGGTGCTCGAGCTCGTCGGGCTCGACGACGGCTACGGCGAGCGCCCTCCGCACGAGCTCTCAGGCGGCGAGCAGCGGCGCGTCGCGCTCGCGCGCGCGCTCGCTCCGCGCCCGCGCATCGTGCTGCTCGACGAGCCGTTCTCGGGGCTCGATGCGGCGCTGCGCGCGGAGACGCGCGAGGCGGTCCTGCATGCGCTCGCCGAGGAGGGCACGACCGCGCTGCTCGTCACCCACGATCAGGCGGAGGCGCTGTCGATGGGACGCGAGGTCGCCGTCCTGCGCGACGGGCTGCCTCGCCCAGCGCGCCGCGCCGGCGGCGCTCTACCGCAGCCCCGTCGATGCCGATGTCGCGCGGTTCGTCGGCGAAGCGATCCTCGCGCCGGGCGACGCGCACGGCGACCGCGTGCGCTGCGCGCTCGGGCAGCTCGATGTCGCCAATCCCGGCCTCCAGGGCCAGGTCGAGGTGATGATCCGCCCCGAGCAGATCGAGCTCGTGCGCGGCGTCGCGGCGGCGGCGCGCGGCGCGACCGCGGCGGTGCTCGACCATGTCTACTACGGCCCCGACACGGTCCTGCGGCTGTCGCTCGACGGCGCCGAGCAGATGATCGTCAAGGCGCGCACGTTCGATCATCAGATCCCGCGCGCCGGCGAACAGGTCGAGCTCGTGGTGCCGGGCCGGTGGTCGTGTTCGCCCCGCGCGCGACGCCGCCGCCCGCCGTCCGGGCACGCACGAGGGCGACCCCGAGCACAAGCGGAGCGAGGCGTGAGCGGCCGCGGCCGCGCCCGTCGCGCCGAGCGCCGCGATGCGGCCGCGCGCGCTGCCGGCGCGCGCATCCGCTGCGGCGCGCTCGCGGTGCTGCTGTGCCTCGCGCTGGGCGTCCTGCTCGCCGGCTGCGGCGCGTCCTCGTCGCGGTCGATCCTGCTCTACAACGGCCAGCATCCGCAGGTGACGGCGCGAACTCGTCTCGGCGTTTGAAAAGCAGACCGGGATCGCGGTCGCGGTGCACACCAACGACGGCATCGTGCTCGCCGACCAGCTGCTGCAGGAGGGCCGCTCATCACCCGCGGACGTGTACCTGACGGAGAACAGCCCGGAGCTCGTGACGATCGACGAACACGGCCTGCTCGCGAGGCTCGCGCCCGCGACGCTTGCCCAGGTTCCCGCCCGCTACCGAGCCGCGAGCGGGCGTTGGGTGCGGGATCGCCCGCCGGATCAGCGCGCTCGCCTATGACCCGGCGCTCGTGCCCGCGGGCGAACTGCCGAAGTCGGTGCTCGAACTCGCCCAGCCGCGGTGGAAGGGGAGGATCGCGATCGCGCCGACCGACTCGGATTTTCCGCCGCTCGTCGGTGCGATCATCGCGCGCTACGGCCGGCAGGCGGCCGTCAGCTGGCTCGCCGGCATGAAGCGCAACGCGCAGCTGTTCCAGGACGATGAGGCGGTCGTCGCGGCCGTCAACCGCGGCGATGTAGCGACCGGCATCATCAACCACTACTACTGGTATCGCCTGCGGCTCGAGGTCGGCCGCCGGGCGATGCACAGCACGCTGTACTTCTTTCCCGACGACGACGTCGGCTCGATCGAGAACATCTCCGGCGCCGGCGTGCTCGCCTCGAGCGGGCACCCCGGCAGGCGCAGGCGTTCGTCAGCTTCCTGCTCAGCCCGACCGCACAGCGGATCCTCGCGCGCGGCTACGACTTCGAATACCCGACGCGGCCCGGGATCAGCCCGAACCCGCAGCTGACGCCGCTGTCGCTCATCAAACCGGCGACGCTCAGCGCGAACGCGCTCGGCAATGACCAGCCGGCCGCGCAGCTGATCGAGGAATCAGGGCTCGCGTAGCGTTCACGCGAGGCGACTGAGCAGCGAGCGGGCGACGCGCTCGCCGCTTTCGACGGCGCCGTCGAGGAATCCCTCGTTGGCGATCGAGGTGTGCTCGCCGGCGAAGTAGATGTTTCCTTCGCGCGCGCGTGCGAGCGCGCCGTAGCTTGCTGCCTGCCCGACCGCGTAGAAGGAGTACGCGCCCTGGACCCACGGGTCGAGCGCCCAGTGGTCCTCATAGGCGCGTCCGCTGTACGCGGCGCTCGTGCCGGGGAACACGGGCTCGATCTGCCCGAGCAGCCAGGCGACGTCGGCGGCCGGCGCACCGCCGTGGGCTTCGCCGCTCAGCCCGCTGCGCCCGACCGTGCCGCCGGGGTAGCCGAGGAACAGCGCCGGGCTCGCGTCCGGGCCGAGCTGGACCGAGTCATCCCACGCGCAGCAGTAGCGGTCGTATTCGCTGTAGGTCGCGCCACTGAAGCCGACCGCCGGCCAGGTCTTGCGTCCGAGTTCGACGTGGATCTTCGCGTTCGAGCCCATGCCGTAGGTCTGGATCACGTGCTGCTTGACCGCTGACAGGCCCGAGCTCGAGAGGTCGACCGCGCGCAGCGTGCTGAACGGGAGCGCGAGCACGACCACGTCGGCGCTCACTTCGAGCGTGCTGCCGGAGACATCGAAGACGAGCGTCGTCGTCGCGTTGGAGCCGGCGCGGAGCGCGATCAGCTCGTGGCCGGGCTGGACCGCGCCGGAGGGCAGCTGCGCGATCATCGCGGAGATGAGCTGGTCGTTGCCGCCGACGATGTGGAAGCGCTCGTCGTCGCCGGGCAGCGGCAGCAGCGCCGAGCGATGTTTGCCGCTCGTCAGTTCGATCACGTCGAGCGCCGACTGTTCGTCGGGGTCGCCGCCGTTCTCGGTCACCGTGTTCGCGATCATCAGCTTGCCGAAGCGGCTGCCGGAGCCGATCTCGGTGCTGTCGAGCCATTCGCTCACCGACATCGCGTCGAGCTCGGCTTCCTGCGCAGGCGAGTGCCCGATCCGCTGCAGCGCCGCATGGAAGACGCGGTAGCCCACGCTCGCCCAGTCGGCGCTCGCTTCCGCCTCGGTGTAGTAGGCGCCGTCGATCCAGAACACCTCCTCGCCGCGCGGCAGATCGCCCCCGAGCACCAGCTCCTCCTGCAGGCCGAGCTGCGCGGCGAGGCGCCGGATCGGCAGCTGCCCGGTGTTGATGAACGACCCGCCGTGCTCGCTGATCAGGCCGTCGCTGAAGAATCCGCGCAGCGTCCAGCAGCGCCCGCCCGCGCGCAGCGGGTTGGCGTCGTAGACGGTCGCCGCAAACGGCCTGTTTGCGTGTTCGGTCCACAGCTGGTGGGCACAGCGCAGCCCTGCCAGGCCGGCGCCGACGATCGCGATCCGCGGCGCCGGCAACCGTGCGAGCGAGCGCGCGA
This sequence comes from uncultured Solirubrobacteraceae bacterium, assembly GCA_963827105.1. Taxonomy (GTDB): domain Bacteria; phylum Actinomycetota; class Thermoleophilia; order Solirubrobacterales; family Solirubrobacteraceae; genus Palsa-744. The sequence goes on from CAWHAB010000007.1 coordinate 143,808, forward strand.
GGCTGAGCGACGGGCTCGTCGCGGCAGCCGCGCCGCCGGCCAGCGCGGCGCCCGCGCGCAGCAGCTCGCGGCGCGTGTGACCCGCGTCGTCGCCGCCGGGCAGGCGACGCTGCTCGCGCTCGGCGCCGAGCAGCTCGGCGACGGGGATGCCGTGTCGCTCGGCCTGCGCGTGCGCAGCGAACATCCGCTGCGCGCTCGCCATCGCCTGCGTGCGTGCCGGGCGGCTGCGGCGTCGCGCGTGTCCCTCGCCGTGCATGAACTCCGCAAGCGTAGACTGCGGCGCACGGGCCGTGTGCGCGGGCGCGCTCCGCCGCGCGGGGCCGGCCACCGCGCGAGCCGCCGGTTTACGTGCCGGCGGGGATGGGAACTGCACCATCATGAGCACCTCGACCGATCGAACTCAAACTCCGTCCATCGCGCTGCGTGACGGCGCGCGGATCCCACAGCTCGGCTTCGGCGTCTTTCAGGTGCCGCCGAAGGAGACTGAGGAGGTCGTCGCGCAGGCGCTCGGCGTCGGCTACCGCCACCTCGACACGGCGGCCGCGTACCGCAACGAGGCGGCCGTCGGGCGGGCGATCCGCGCCTCCGGTCTCGACCGGCGCGATGTGTTCGTGACGACCAAGTGCTGGAACGAGGAGCAGGGCTATGAGCAGGCGAAACGCGCCTGTCATGAGAGCCTCGGGCGGCTCGAGCTCGACTACATCGACCTGTACCTGATCCACTGGCCGGTGCCGGCGCACGATCGCTACGTGGAGACGTGGAAGGCGTTCATCGAGCTGCGCGGCGAAGGCGTCGTGCGCTCGATCGGCGTCTCGAACTTCCAGCCCGCCCACCTCGAGCGCGTGATCGCCGCGACGGGCGAGACGCCGGTGATCAACCAGATGGAGCTGCACCCCTACCTGCAGCAGGTCGGCCTGCGCCATGAGCATCAGCAGCTGGGGATCGCGACCGAGGCCTGGAGCCCGCTGGCGCAGGGGCTGGTGCTGGACGATCCGGCGATCACGACATCGCCAAGCGCCACGCGCGCACGCCCGCCCAGGTGGTGATCCGCTGGCACCTGCAGCTCGGCAACGTCGTGATCCCGAAGTCGGTCACGCCCGAGCGCATCGCGCAGAACTTCGATGTCTTCGACTTCCAGCTGAGCGACGCCGAGATGCAGGCGCTGGACGCGCTCGATGCGGGGCGCCGCACGGGCCCCGACCCGGATACGTTCGTGCGCCCCTGAGCGTGCTCAGCCGGCGGTGCTGCGCAGCCGCTCGAGCGACGTGCGCGCGGTGACGAGCTCGCAGAACACCTCGACGAGCGACGGGTCGAACTGCGAGCCCGAGCAGCGGCGCAGCTCGGCCAGCGCTTCGTCGATGCTCATCGCCTGCTTGTAGGCGCGCACGTCGAGCATCGCCCGGAACGAGTCGCAGATCGTGATGATGCGCGCCCCCAGGGGGATCTCCTCGCGGGCGAGGCCGTCGGGATAGCCCTTGCCGTCCCAGCGCTCGTGGCTGGCGCGCACGAGCGGGCCGATGCGCTCCAGCGACGGCCCGGCCGCGGCGATGATCTGCTCGCCCATGACCGTGTGCTGCTTCATGAATTCCCACTCCTCGTCGGTCAGCGGGCCGGGCTTGACGATGATCTCATCGGGGATCCCGAGCTTGCCGACGTCGTGCAGGTCGCCGGCTTTGATCACGAGGCCGACCGCCTCCTCATCGAGGCCGATCGTGCGCGCGAGCACCTCGACGTCGCCCGCGACCTCGTCGGAGTGCTCGCCGAGGTCGGGGTGGCGTTGCGCCAGAGCGGCGTGCAGCACCGCCGTGATCAGTTCCGCGGCGCCACCGCGGCTGGTCGCCTTCTCGCGGTACATGTGATGGTCGGCGAGCCGCAGCGCCTGCGTCGGATCGCGTGTTTCGCGGGGGATCTCGACCGCGCCCGCGGCAGCTGTGACGGTGAATGCTGCGCCCTGTTCGCTGAGGGCATCGCGAGCCTGCAGGAACAGCGCGTGCGGGTCCTCGACCGGCGCGAGGATCAGCGCGCAGAACTCGTCGCCGCCGAGACGGTAGACGTCGCCGTGCGAGCCGATCGCGGCGCGCAGCCGGTTGCCCAGCCGCGTCAGCAGCACATCGCCAGCGCTGTGGCCGAAGGAGTCGTTGTAGCCCTTGAAGCCGTTCAGGTCGAAGAACCACAGGTACGCGGGCTCCTCCTCGCTCGCCCGCTGGCACACGCGCGGCAGCTCGCCGAGCAGCGCGCGGCGGTTGCGCAGGCCTGTCAGCGCGTCCGTCGAGAGCTCGCGATCGACCCTGCGGTTGGACGCCAGCAGCCCGGCGACCGCGACGATAAGCATCACGATCGCAAGGCCGAGGAGCGCAAGCATCGCCCCGTCCCAGGAGTTCAGGAACGTCGGATCGGTGGACTTCGCGGTCGCGACGACTGTCAGGTCGCGGTGTTCGGCGCCGACCTGCAGCGGCAGCGCCGCGATCACCGCGCGGTGGCCATGATTCTGTATCGACGTCGGTTCCTGGTCGAACTTCAGCGCCGAGATCGTGAGCGTCGGCGGCGCGCCGGGGCCGGGCGCGGAGGCCGCACTGGAGACGCCGTTGAGGACCACGCGGCCGTCCTTGAACCCGCCGAGCTGAAGCTGCACCCCGGGGGTGTCGTTGACCAGCATGCTCGACCCGAGCACGCTGGCCATGCTGATGTCCAGATGCACCAGCCCGATCGTGCGCGCGCCGGCGCGCACCGGCGCGAGGAACGCGTTCGTGATCTGCCCGCTCAGCGGCGAGCGGAACTCGCCGCTGGCGATCCCGCCGGGCGCGCTGCGTGCGATCGCGAGGAAGTGCCGCCCGAGCGCGGTCGAGAAGGCGGCGCTCGCGGTCGCCGCGGCGCACACGAGCTGGCGTCCGTTGCGGTCATCGAGGCACGCCGCCGAGAGCGGCAGGAACGCCGAGTGGCGGACCGCCGCAAGTGCGAGAGCGGTGTCTGCGAGGTCGCTGCGGCGAGCGGCGGGGGACGGCGGCGGACCGTCGAGCAGCGCTCGCACCGCCGGGTTGACGAGCAGCAGCGACAGGCCGGTCGTGGTCTGGCGGATGCCCCCGGAGACGAGTTCCAGCTCGCCGCTCGCGGCGGCCTGCAGCGCGCGATCCTCGTGGTTGCGCTGCGAGCGCGCGCGGTCGTTTGTCTGAAAGACAGCGATCGCGCCGAGCAGCAGCGAGGCGACGAGTCCGAAGATCGCTAGCGCGCGCATCGCCGCCACCCCCTGGGGCCGAGCGCGGCGCGGCGCCCGCGGGTGCCCGCGGTCGCGCCGGAAAAAGCGACAAGTTGGAGTGTTCGTTTCATTGCTGCGAGACTCGGCCGCGCAAGCAGGCCGCTCGATGCGTGCAAGATCTCGCCCACAGCCGTCCGCCGGGGCCGCATCGGCGTTCAAGGCACGGCCGCCTGCGGCCGATGTCTGTTGTGTGTCGCACCTCGCCGAGCCGCCGTCTGAGCCCGACCGGGTCGGCGCACGAGCCGATCGCGCGGCCGCGGCTGCGCTGCGCGAGCTGCCCGATGCGCTGATCCTCGCCTTCGACAGACAGCTGCGCTTCGTGCTCACCGCCGGGCAGGCGCTCGAGCGGGTTGGCACGCCGAGCACCTGCGAGCAGGGCCAGGCGGTCGGCGACGCGTTCCCGGCAGAGGTCTGGGAGGCGGTCGAGCCGCTGTTCCGCTCGGCGCTGGACGGTGAGACGCGCTCGCGCGAGGTCTGGACGGCCGAGGACCGCCACTGCCTGATGGTCGACGTCGGCCCGCTCGCGCCCGAGGGCGCCGGCGCGGTCGCGATCACCGGCGGCATCGCCGTCGTGCTGGACATCACCGCGCGTCGGCGCGCGGACCTGCTCGGCGCGGAGGCGCGCGCGGGCGACTTCGAGCAGCTGTTCGAGGGCGCGCCGATCGGCACCGGGCTGCTCGACAGCGACGGCCGTTGGCTGCTCGTCAACCGCGCGCTCTGCGACATCACCGGCTACACCGCCGATGAGCTGATCGGCAAGCGCTTCGACGGCATCATGCACCCCGAAGACGTCGCCAACGACGCCGACGAGCGCCGCCGGCTGCTCGCCGGCGAGCTACCCGCGTATCAGGTCGAGAAGCGCTGCTTCGACGCCTCCGGCGAGACCGTCTCGGCGATCCTGTCGATGTCGCTCGTCCGCGATCAGGACGGCGAGCCGCTCCACTACATCGCCCAGCTGCAGGACATCTCCGAGCGCAAGCGCCTCGAGGAGCACCTGCGCCATCTCGCCGATCACGATCCGCTCACCGGCCTGCGCAACCGCCGGCTGTTCGAGCACGACCTCAAGCTGCAGGTCGCCCGCTCGCAGCGCTACGGCGAGGTCGCCGGCCTGCTCGTGCTCGACCTCGACTCGTTCAAGCAGATCAACGACAGCCACGGCGTCCAGGCCGGCGATGACGCGCTCCAGGCGGTCGCCCGCGCGCTCAGCCGCCGGCTGCGCGAAACCGATCTGATCGCGCGGCTCGGCAGCGATGAGTTCGCGGTCCTCCTGCCGCACATCGACGCGGACGGGCTGGCGGTGGTCGCCGAGGGCCTCACGCGGGTGATACCCGCGTGCAGCATCGATGCGGGCGAGCGCGTCGTGCACCCGAGCGTCAGCGTCGGCTTCACGCTGATCAGCGAGCAGACGCGCAGCGCCGAGCTCGCGCTGATGGAGGCCGATCGCGCGATGCGCGCGGCCAAGCGCGCGAAGACGTCAACGCTCAACTGACGCTCGCGCAGGGCGCTCGCGATGCGCCGGACCCCGCCGGTGCGGTGATTACGCTGAGCGCATGTTGCCCGGCGACCGGCTCGCGGTCATCGATCTCGGATCGAACTCGTTTCGCCTCGTCGTGTTCATGGCCGGCGAGGGCTGGTGGAAGCGCACCGATGAGATCCACGAGCCGGTGCGCATCGGCGAGGGCCTGATCGCCAGCGGCAGCCTTGGCGAGCAGCCGATGGAGCGCGCACTCGCGACGCTCGACGTGTTCGCGCACTTCTGCCGCGCGGCCGGCCTCGACGCGGAGAGCGTCGATGCGGTCGCGACGAGCGCGATCCGCGACGCCGAGAACGCGGCGAGCTTTCTCGCCCGCGCGCATGCATGCTTCGAGTTGCCGATTCGCGTTCTCAGCCGCGAGGAGGAGGCCCGTTACGGCTATCTCGCGGCGGTCAACTCGACGACCCTCGGCGACGGCTGCGTGCTCGATCTCGGCGGCGGCTCGATGCAGCTCGTGCGTGTGCGCGAGCGCCTTGCGCTCGAGTCGATCTCTGCGCGCTCGGCACGGTCCTGATGAGCGAGCGCTTCCTGCCGCCGAACGGGCCCGCCAAGCGCAAGCAGCTCGAGGAGCTGCGCGCGCACGTCGCCGCCGAGCTCGCGCACGCGCCATGGCTGGCGCGCGCCCGCGCGGATGGCGACGGCCGGCGCCTGGTCGGGATCGGGGGCACCGTGCGCAACCTCGCGGCGGCCGCGCAGCGCGCCGCCGGGCTGCCGTCCAATGGCGTGCAGGGGATGGTCATCGACGGCGCGGCGCTCGCGGAACTCGTCGAGCGGCTCGCCGCGCTCCCAGCCGCCGAGCGCGCGAGCGTGCCGGGCATCAAGCCCGCGCGCGCCGACCTGGTCCTCGCGGGCGCGGTCGTCGTCGAGGGCGTGCTGCGCGCGGGCGGCTTCGACGGCCTCGAGACGACCGAGGCGGGGCTTCGCGAGGGCGTGTTCTTCGAGCGGCTGCTGGCCGCCCACGAACCGCCGCTGTTCGCCGACGTGCGGCGCACGAGCGTGCTCAACATGGCCGCGCAGTATCACGTCGATGTGACCCACACCGAGCACGTCGCTGCGCTCGCGCTGGGCATGTTCGACGAGCTCGCGCGACTCGGCCTGCACGACGGCGACAGCCGCGAGCGCGAGCTGCTGTGGGCGGCGTGCATGCTCCACGACATCGGCATGTCGATCGACTACGACGACCACCACAAGCATTCGCGCTACCTGATCCTGAACGGCGGCCTGCCCGGCTTCACGCCCGCGGAGACCGCGATCATCGCGCAGTCCGCGCGCTATCACCGCAAGGGAATGCCCGCGCCGGGGCCGATGGCGGCGGTATTCGACGAGGGAGACCTCGAGCGCCTCGACCGCTGTGCCGCGCTGCTGCGCCTGGCCGAGGATCTCGAGCGCTCGCGCGATCAGCTCGTGCGCCGCACGAGCATCGCGCTGTCGGGCGACGAGGTCGAGCTGCGCCTGATCTCAGACGGCGAGTCGGCGGTTCCGCGCTGGGCCGCCGGCCGCGAGCGCGAGCTGTTCGCGCGCGCGTTTCACCGCGGTCTGTCGGTCGCCGCCTGAGGTGCACCGGCCTCAGGCGGCCGCGAGCTGGCGTTCGCGCCCGGCGCAGTCGAACAGCACGAGGCCGTCGGGTGTCGGGAACGGGCTCGACCATTCCGCCGGCGTCAGCTGCCTGCAGGCACGCAGCACCGCGATCGTCGCGCGGTTGCCGCCGCGCAGCGAGTACTCGCCGCCGAGCAGCACCCAGCGGGCCTCGCCCCGTTCGACCAGGCGTGCGAGGCCGGCGCCGTCGAGCGCCGGGTCGATCCCGGTGTAGCCGCCGAGCGCGCCTGCGTCGAGGCCGTTGAGGATGAACGGCGCGGCCGTGTCGCGGCGTCGGTGAACAGCGGCCAGCGCGAGCCGGGGCGGTGTGCGCGCACGTACGCGAGCAGCGCATGGTCGATCGCGAGCTCGCGTGCGCTGATGTCGTCGCCGCCGTGGCCGGCGGCCGCGTGGGGGCCGGCGGCGGCGAACGTGCCCTGCACGGGAGCGAGCCAGGTGGTCGCGGAATATGCGCCGGGCGCGATCAGCAGCAGCGCGAAGGCGAGCCGCGATCGCCGGTGCCGCGAGCCGCCGGCGCAGGAGCAGCGCGACTCCGCAGAGGGCGCTGCCGGCGATCAGCGACCGGGATGAACCACAGCAGGTAGTGCTCGCGGTGCATCAGCATCACCTGTGCGGCGAGCGTGCCGCCGACGGCGAGCGCCGCGAGCGCGATCCCGAGCCGCGAACGCGGCTGCGCGCCGCGCGCGAGCGCCACCAGCGCGACCGCGCCCGCGCCCGCCATCGCGCCGGTCCCGGGCGCGAGCGCGGAGACGTAGTAGGGGTGGACGATGCCCTTTGAGAGGCTGAGCACGAGCGAACTCCATCAGGAACCAGCCGCCGAGCACGATCGCGCTGGCCGTACGCGGGTCGCGCCGCCCGCGCGGCGGCGCCGGCCACCGCTCCGGGCCGTGCTGCTCGAGCGGCGCGCCGCGCTCGAGCAGCACGAGCAGGGCCAGCGCGAGCAGCCCGAACAGGGCAAACGGCAGCATCCACGCGGCCTGGTCGCCGAGGCCGCTGCCGAACAGCCGCAGCGGGCCGGGCGGGCCGCCGAACGGGATCGGGTTCGCTTCGCGGCCCGTTGCGCGCCGGCACACCGGGGTGCGCCGGCGACCGCAGGGCCGGGCGGCGGCGGCAGCCGGCTGTGGATCGCGCCGGTCACCTGGTGGGATTCGAGCACCTTCGCGCCGGCTCGCACCGGGACCTGCCCGGGGCCTCCTTCCTGGCCTTCGACACGTCCGACGCCGTTGTATTCGAACGTCAGCCCGAGCTCGGTGTTGTTCGTCGAGCTGCCGACGTACGGGCGCTGGGAGGCGGGCGTCAGTTCGACGAACGCGATCCACGCGAAGCGACGAGCGAGCATCAGCGCGCCCGCGACGAGCAGCTGCGCGATGCGGCGCGCCGGCGAACGCGGCGCGCACAGCAGGTAGGCGGGCGCGATCGGCGGGACGATCAGGAAGGCGGCGAGCGTCTTCGTGTTGAACGCGAGCCCGACGAGCACGCGCAGCCCAGCAGCCAGCGCCAGCGCCCGCTTCGCAGGCGCGCAGCGCCGCGCCGGCGGCGAGCACCATCAGCAGGATCAGCAGCGGGTCGACGCCGTTGTCGCGCGAGACCGCGACGAACGACGGGAACACCGCCATCGTCAGCGCCGCCGCCGACCGCGGCGGCGGTGCCGTGCGGCGGCGCGAGGATCATGTACAGCGCGGCGACCGCGAGCACGCCCGCGATCGCCTCCGGCAGCAGCAGGCTGAGCGGCGTGAAGCCGAACAGCTTCGCGCTCGCCGCCTGCAGCCACAGCGCCGAGCGGCGGCTTGTCGACGGTGACGAGGCCGCCGGGGTCGAAGGACACGAACAGGAAGTTGTGCAGCGAGTGCAGCATCGACCTGACGCCCGCCGAGTAGAAGATGTTCGCGTAGCCGTTCTGGGAGAGGCGGTGGAGGTTCAGGACGGCGCGAGAGCGGCGAGCAGCCGGCAGGCCGAGGGGCGTGCGTGCCGAGGTCGAGCTGCGCGTCCGCGGCCTCAGACGCGTCGACGGAGGCACGGCGCTTGTGGCGGCGTCGCGGTGGCTCGGCGCGTCGTCTCCGGGTGCAGGGTCGCTCGGTCCCGCGCGTGCCGTGGGGGCCGCGCCGGCCTGCGGCGGCTGCGGTCCCGCTCGGCGAGAGCCCGTCGAGCAGCCGCTGCAGGTCCTGCTCGTCGTTCCACGCGCCGACCGACGCCCGCAGCCAGGGCCGCTCGGGGATGTTGCGCACGATCACGCCGCGCTCGGCGAGCGGCGTCGCGCTCGGCCTCGGGGTCGGGGCTGGTCGAAGGACACGAGCGTCGTGTCACCGCGCGGCGCGACCGCGCGGCCGCGCTCTGCGAGCAGCTCGGCGAGGCGTGCGGCGAGCGTGCGCGCGCGCTCGTGCACGGCCGGCCAGCCGGCGGCGGCGAGCACGCGATGGGCGGCGAGCGCGCAGGCGAGCGTCTCGGCGTTCAGGACGAGCGTGTCGAAGCGCCGTGCGTCGGGGTGCACGTGCGCATCGAGGCCGGCGCCGGGATCCTCGAGGTTCGTGTACGCGCGGCGCTGCGACGCTGAGGCGCTCGCGCAGCCGGGCGCTGACGTAGAGCATGCCGGTGCCGTCGGGGCCGCACATCCACTTCTGCCCGGCGCCGGCGTAGGCGTCGCAGCCGAGCGCGAGCGACGTCGAGCGGCGACCGCGCCGACGCCCTGCGCGCCGTCGAGCAGCACCGGCACGTCGAGCTCGGCGAGCGCGGCCGGGGCGAGCAGCCGCTGACCCAGCCGACGTGCGAGCAGGCGACGAGCGCGCGTGCGCGGGCCGACGGCTTCGGCGAGCTGCGCGAACGGGACTTCGCGAATCTCGACGCCGTGCAGCTCGCGCGCGGCCGACAGCGCGCCCGAGCAGTCCCGGGGTGCTCCTCGTCGCTGGTCAGGATCTCATCGCCGCGCGCGAGCTCGAGGCCGGCGATCACCTGCGCGATGCCTTCGGTCGTGCAGGTCGTCAGCGCGACGTCGGCGGCTCGCAGCCGAGCGCGCGCGCGTAGGCCGCGCGCAGCTCGTCGCCCAGCTCGCTGCGGCGTTCGAAGTGGGCCATCGCGCGGCCGTCGCGCGAGCTCGCGCTCGAGCTCTTGCGCGCCGCGGCGCTGCGACGGCGCGCGCGGGCAGCGGCCCGTCGGTGCCCGCGTTAGGTAGGCGACGCGCGCGAGCACCGGAAACTCGCGCGCGCAGACCTCCGGCACGAGAAGATCCACAGAGACCGGCGACGAATAGCGCCGTGCATGAGCGGCCGAGCAGGAGCAGCCGAGCGCAGCAGCCGCTGTGGGAGCCCTCGCCGAGAGCGCGAGCGCGCCGAGATGGCGCGCTTCATGCGCTGGGCTGGCGAGCGCCGCGGGGCGCGTTCCGACTACGAGGAGCTGTGGCGCTGGTCGGTCGACGAGCTCGAGGACTTCTGGGCGAGCATCTGGGAGTTCTTCGGCGTGCGCGCGTCAACGCCCGTACGAACGGGTGCTCGGCTCGCCACGAGATGCCGGGCGCGCGCTGGTTCGAGGGCGCGCGAGCTGAACTACGCGGAGAACCTGCTCGCATGCGGCGAGCGGCGACCCCGAGCGAGGTCGCGGTGCTGCACAGCTCCGGAGCTGCGCGAGCTCGAGCGAGATCACCTGGGGTGAGCTGGCGCGCAGGTGGCCGCGGTCGCGGGCGGGCTGCGCGCGCTCGGCGTCGAGCGCGGCGATCGCGTCGTCGCGTACATGCCGAACATCCCCGAGACGCTGATCGCGCTGCTGGCCGTGTCGAGCATCGGCGCGATCTGGTCGAGCGCGGCGCCGGAGTTCGGTGCGCGCAGCGTGATCGACCGCTTCGCGCAGATCGAGCCGAAGGTGCTGCTGGCGGTCGACGGCTACCGCCACGGCGGCAAGGACTTCGATCGCAGCGCGGTCGTCGGGCGATCCTCGCGGAGATGCCGACGCGTCGAGCACATCGTCGTGCTGCCCTACCTCGACGCCGATCGGCCGGCCGCTCGCGCGGCTGCGGGAGCGCGGTCATCAGCTGGGACGAGCTGCTCGCGCGCGGCGAGGGCGCCGAGCTGAGCTTCGAGCAGGTGCCGTTCGAGCACCCGCTGTGGGTGCTCTACTCCTCCGGCACGACCGGCCTGCCGAAGGCGATCGTCCAGGGCCACGGCGGGATCCTGCTCGAGCAGTTGAAGAAGAGCCTGCACCTCGACCTGCGCGCCGGGGACCGCATGTTCTGGTTCACGACGACCGGCTGGATGATGTGGAACTTCCTCGTCGGCTGCCTGCTCTCCGACGCCGCGATCGTGCTCTACGACGGCAGCCCCGGCCACCCCGATCTGGGCGTGCTGTGGAAGCTCGCCGCAGGACGCGCGGATCACCTGCCTGGGCGTCAGCGCGGGGCTGATCGCGAGCATGGAGAAGGCGGGGCTCGAGCCGCGGCGCGAATACGACCTCGGCGCGCTGCGCGCGATCGGCGCGACCGGCTCGCCGCTCGCGCCGGAGGGCTTCAAGTGGATCTACGAGCACGTCGCGCGCGACGTGTGGCTGTTCTCGACGAGCGGCGGCACCGACGTGTGCACGGCGTTCGTCGCCGGCAACCCGCTGCTGCCCGTGTACGTCGGCGAACTGCAGTGCCGCGCGCTCGGCTGCGCGGTCGAGGCCTGGGACGAGCAGGGGCAGCAGCCTCAGCGACGAGGTCGGCGAGCTCGTGATCACCAAGCCGATGCCCTCGATGCCGCTGTACCTGTGGGGCGATGACGGGCGGCGCGCGCCTGCGCGAGAGCTACTTCGCGATGTATCCCGGGCGTCTGGCGCCACGGCGACTGGATCGGATCACGCCGCGCGGCGGCGCGGTCATCTACGGGCGCTCGGACTCGACGATCAACCGCCTCGGCGTGCGCATGGGCACGAGCGAGATCTACCGCGCGGCCGGGGCGCCGTCGAGGAGGTGATGGACGCGCTCGTCGTCGACATCCCGCGCCGGGACGGGCCGGCGAGCTGCGGATGGTGCTGTTCGTCGTGCTGCGCGAGGGCGCGACGCTCGACGACGATCTGGCCGCGCAGATCAAGCGGCGCGATCCGCGAGGACTGCTCGCCGCGCCACGTCCCCAACGACATCCGCCAGATCGCCGAGGTGCCGCGCACGCTGTCGGGCAAGGTGCTCGAGGTGCCCGTCAAGCGGATCCTGATGGGGCGCCGCGCGCGCGAGGCGGCGAGCGTCGACTCGCTCGCCAACCCCGCCTCGCTGGACTACTTCGTCGAGCTCGCCGGGACGCTCTAGGCACCGCCGCTGCCGCTCGCGCCGCGAGGCGCAGGGCATCGACGTGCCCGCGCGCGTCGCCGGTCAGCCGTAGCAGTCGGGCGCGTGCTTCAACGACGCGAAGTTCTGCGGGTCGTGCCCGAACACGAGCAGCGGCTGGATCTCACCGGCGAGCTCGCGCAGGTACTCGCGTGAGCGCTCTGCATCGTCGGCCGAGTGCAGCGCGCGCGGGGGCTGGCGGCCCTCCCATTGGGCGCGGTTGTCGACCGCGTCCGCGGTCAGCAGGACGGGCCCTGTCTGCTCGAGTGAGAGCAGCAGCGAGACGTGCCCGGCCGAGTGCCCGGGCGTGGGCAGCAGCCGCACGCTGGCGTCGCCGAACAGGTCGAGCTCGCCGTCATAGGTGCTCCACGTCAGCCCCGGCTGCTCGTAGTCGGCGCTGACGTAGCCGCGCGCATGCGGGCGCTCGTCGCGGGCGCTGTCGAGCTCGGCTGCGTGCACGAGCGACCTCGGCGTCCGGGAAGTGCCCGAGCGCCCCCGTGTGGTCGATGTGCATGTGCGTCTGCACGACGCTTGAGATCGACTCCGGCGCGAAGCCGTGGCGGCGCAGCTGCGCGACGCAGTGCTGCTCCTCGCTCATGTGCACGGCGAACAGGTCCGCCAGTTTGCCCCAGTGCGCACGTGCATCGCGCGCGACCGCCAGCGGATTGCCGCCGTCGACGATCACGTCGCCGTCGCGGTGGCGGATCAGATAGAACGGCACCGGCACGTCGTAGCCGTCGAGCCCGAGCGTGCCGCTGCTGAAGATGTAGAGCTCGGTCACAGCGCGAACGCCGGGACGACGGTCGGTGCCGTCGCCGCGCGGGCGGCGACCACGGCGCTCGAGCTGAGCGCGCAGAGTTCGATCGCGCTCGTCGCGCGCATGACCGCATAGCGCCGCTGCATGTTCAGCGCCTCCTGATCCGCCGCCGCGTGACAGCGGGCGGCAACCGTCGCGAACCGGGCCTGCGCGGGAAGTTACGCCTACAGCCCCATCGAGCGCCCGACGATCTCCTTCATGATCTCGTTCGTGCCGCCGTAGATGCGCGTCACGCGCGCGTCCGCGAAGGCGCGCGCGATCGGGTACTCGAGCATGTAGCCATAGCCGCCGTGCAGCTGCAGGCAGCGGTCGACGACGCGGCCCTGCAGCTCGGTGCACCACCACTTCGCCATCGCGGCGTCCTCGGCCGTCAGCTCGCCGGCGTTGAGCGCCTGCGCGCAGCGGTCGATGTAGACGCGCGCGATGTCGACTTCGCGTGCGCATCTCCGCGAGCGTGAAGCGCGAGTTCTGGAACGAGCCGATCGGCTGCCCGAAGGCCTGGCGCTCGCGCACGTAGTCGAGCGTCCAGCCGAGCGCGGCCTCGGCCGCGGCGACGGCCGAGGCGGCGATCGAGAGGCGCTCCTGGGGCAGGTTCGAGACGAGGTAGCGGAAGCCCTCGCCCTCCTCGCCGAGCAGGTTCTCGACGGGCACGCGCACGTCGGTGAACGACAGCTCGGCGGTGTCCTGCGCGTGCTGGCCGATCTTCTCGAGGTTGCGCCCGCGCTCGAAGCCCGTCCATGCCGCGCTCGAGCACGAGCAGGCTGATGCCGCGGTGGCGCTCGGACGGGTCGGTCTTGACGGCGACGATCACGAGGTCGGCGTTGATGCCGTTCGTGATGAACGTCTTCGCGCCGTTGACGACGTAGTGGTCGCCGTCGCGCCTGCGCGCTCGTGCGACATCGCCCGCGAGGTCCGAGCCGATCCCCGGCTCGGTCATCGCGATCGCGGTGATCAGCTCGCCGGAGGCGATCCCGGCGAGCCAGCGCTCGCGCTGGGGCTCGTCGCAGTAGCTCAGGAAGTACGGCAGGCAGATGTCGTTGTGCAGCGTGATGCCGAGGCCGAAGCCGCCGACGCCCGGCGCGCTGGCGTCTCTTCGCCGATCACGAGGTTAAGGCGGAAGTCCTCGGCGCCCGCGCCGCCGTAGCGCTCGGGCACGGCCATGCCGAGGAAGCCGCCGCGGCCGGCGAGCGCGAACACCTCGCGCGGCACGATCCCCGCGCGCTCCCACTCGCCGTAGCGGCCCTCATCGCCGATCACCTCGCGCGCGAGGAACGTGCGAAAGCTCGCGCGGAAGTCTTCGTGCACGTCCTCGAACAGGCTGCGGCGCATCGCTCATGCACCCTAGCGTGCAGCCGGCGCCCGGCACACCGCCCGCGCGCGGCCAGGCGCGGGCCGTGCCGGCTCGCCGGCCGGCGGCCGGATGGGGCTGGCGGGCTTGGCGAGCAGCAGCTGCACGTCCCCGATGCGCCGCTCGCGGAAGCCGCCCTCGCAGTAGCTGAGATACAGCTCCCAGAGCCTGCGGAAGCGCTCGTCGTAGCCGAGCTCGGACAGCCGCTCGGCGGCCGCGAGGAAGCGCTCGCGCCAGTGCTCGAGCGTGCGTCGCGTAGTGCGCGGTGATGTCCTCGAGGTGGACCTGCGCGCAGGTCGGTCGACGCGCGCGACCGAGCGCGAGATGACCTCCAGCGACGGCAGGCAGCCGCCGGGGAAGATGTAGGTGTTGATGAAGCTGCGCCCCGCCTTCTCGACGTCGTAGGCGCGGTCGTCGATCGTGATCGCCTGCAGCAGCATCGCGCCGTCGTCGCTGAGCAGCTCCGAGCAGCGGCGGAAGAAGGTCGTCGAAGTACTGCCAGCCGACCGCCTCGATCATCTCGATCGAGACGAGCTTGTCGTAGCTGCCGCTCAGCTCGCGGTAGTCCTCGAGCAGCACCGTCACGCGATCCTCGAGCCCGGCCTCGCGCACCCGCGCGCTCGCGTAGGCGTGCTGTTCGCGCGAGATCGTCGTCGTCGTCACGCGGCAGCCGTAGCGCGAGGCGGCGTGGATCGCGAAGCCGCCCCAGCCGGTGCCGATCTCGAGCAGGTGATCCTCGGGGCCGAGCTCGAGCTTCTCGCAGACCCGCTCGAGCTTCGCGAGCGACGCCTGCTCGAGCGTCGCCGCGGGCTCCTCGAAGACCGCGCAGGAGTACATCATCGTCTCGTCGAGGAACAGCGCGAACAGCTCGTTGCCGAGGTCGTAGTGGGCGGCGATCCGCCTGCGCGAGCGTCCGCGGCGTGTTGCGCGCGAGCCAGCGCAGCCCAGCGCTGCGCGGGGATCAGCAGCGGGCGCGAGCAGCGCGCCGCAGGCGGTCGAGCGCGCCGACGTTGAGCGCGGCGATGCGCGTCAGCGCGACGAGGTCATCGCAATCCCAGAGCCCGTCCATGTAGGACTCGCACAGCCCGATGCTGCCGCGCAGCAGCTGCGCGGTAGAAGCGCGGCGAGCGCACGCGCACGACAGCGCGCAGCGGGCGCTGCCGTCCGTCGGGCGCGCCGAAGCGCATGCCGCGCGCGCGTCCTCGAGCGAGCGCGAGTCTCGCCGCCGCGCGTCGCGCACGAGCAGGCGCAGCACGAGCCGGCGCGGCGAGCCGGTCGAGCGCGGCCGAGCCGCCGCGCGGTCGCCGGCGGCGCTCGAGCGCGCTCGGAGCGTCGACCGGGCGCCTCGCGCGGCGGCTCATGCGGCGGCGCGCCGTCGCGTGGGTGCGGGAAGTAGCGCGCGCCGCGCAGGCGCAGTGCGCAGCGCGTGGCCGTAGATGCGCGCGAGCGATCCGCAGCGCTCAGGAACGGGTAGCGCGCGAGCAGCGCGCGCGAGGGTGCGCGTGCGTGATCTCACGGCGGCGCAGCGCGAGCGTCGCGTCGAAGATGCGTCTCGCCGTCGCGCGCGGCGAGATCGATGTGCACGATCAGCCGCTCCGCGGGCTCGGTCAGCCGCCAGTCGTAGATCGTGCTCCATGCCCATCAGCGGCGAGACGTGCAGGCGCTTTCCAGGCGCGCCGCTCATCACGCTCGCGCTGCCGTGGTCGCGCGGCTCATCGACGGCCATCACGTAGGCGTGGCGCTCGCCCCAGGGCGTGTTGGTGACCTCGGCGACGACCGCGCGCACGCGCTCGCCGGCGCGCGTCGTAGCAGTAGTAGAAGCTGACCGGGTTGAAGCAGTGGCCGAAGTAGCGCAGGTGCGTGAGCAGCCGGATCGGCCCGTCGGCGCGCTAGCCGCGTGCGCTCGAGCACGAGCGTCGCGCACCGCGTCGGCGAGCGGCGACGCGGGATCGCCGAGATAGTCGCTGCGGCGAAACCGCGCGGGCGCGGCGCCGCGCGCCGACCACAGCCAGTGGCCGTCGAAGCAGTCGGGCAGCTCGTCGAGATCGAGGTAGACCATGAACAGCGCGGTGCGGAACTCGTCGCCGCGGCGCGGCCCAGGCGGCGGTGGCGGACGGAGCCCTCGTACAGCGCAGGCTGGCGGCGTCACAGCCTCACCCCGAACGGCGCGCAGGCGCGCAGCGCGCTGCAGACGCCGTCCTCGTGGAAGCCCCAGCCCCAGTAGGCGCCGCAGTAGTGCGTGCGCGCTGCGAGGCCGCTGATCGTCTCGTGCAGCGCGTTGCGCGGCGACACCCGCGTGCGTGTACACGGGGTGGGCGTAGGAGATCGTGCGGATCACCTTCTGCCGGATCGATCGCCTCGCGGCGGTTGAGCGTGACGCAGAAGTCGCGGTCGGCGTGCAGTCGCTGCAGGTGGTTCATGTAGTAGGTGACGGTGCTCAGCGGCTTGCGGCTCGCGCAGCAGGTGGAAGTTCCAGGCCGCGCGCGCGCCGCGGCGGCGCGGCAGCAGCGTGCTGTCGGTGTGTAGCGTCGCCTCGTTGCGCTGATAGGGGATCGCGCCGAGCAGCGCGCGACTCGCGCGCGCTGGGGTCGGCGAGCATCGCGAGCGCCTGGTCGGAGTGGGTCGCGATCACGACGTGGTCATAGCGCTCGGGCTCGAGCCCGCGCGCGTGCGAGCTCGACGTGCCCGTCGGCGCGCGTGATCGAACGCACCGGCGCGTTCAGCCGGATGCGCTCGCGGAAGGGCGCGGTCAGCGCGTCGACATAGCGCGCCGAGCCGCCGAGGACAGTCGACCAGCGCGGGCCGGTCGCGAAAGCCGAGCATGCCGTGGTTGGCGAAGAACTCGGCGAGGAAGCGCACGGGGAAGGTGCGCAGCCGCCGCGGGTCGGCCGACCATACGGCGGAGACCTGCGGCACGATCAGGCGGTCGATGAAGCCCTGGGAGAACTGGTGCGTCGGCGAGGAACTCGCCGAGCGAGCGTCTCGCTGTGATCGTCCTCGGCGAGCAGCCGGCGCAGGCCGCGGTTGAAGCGCAGCAGGTCGAGCAGCATGCGCTGGAAGCGCATGCTGATGAGGTTGCGCGGCTGGCAGAACAGGCCGCGCGGGGTGCCCGCGTACTCGAAATCCTCGTCCTCGCGCCTTGACCGAGAAGCTCATGTGCGTCGGTTGCGTCGCCACGCCGAGCTTCTCGAGCAGGCGGGTGAAGTTCGGGTAGTTGCGGTCGTTCATCACGATGAAGCCGGTATCCACGTGGTGGCTGCCGAGCGGAGTGTCGACGCGGATCGTGTTCGTGTGCCCGCCGGCGTAGGCAGCCGGCCTCGTAGAGCGATGATCTCGTGCTCGCCGTGGAGCAGGTGCGCGGCGACCATCCCGGAGATGCCCGCGCCGACGATCGCGATCCTCATGCCGCGCCGGTCCGGGGCCGCTGGCCGTGCGGCGCACTGCACGCGCGGTTGTCGGCTCGGGGCTCGCAGGCATGGTCTGAGCTTATGTACGGCGGTGCGCCGCCGGCGGATCACCGAGCCGTGAACGTTTGAGGGAGGAGTGCATGGCGGCGACGTCGAACAGAACCGCCGATGAAGCGTGCGCCGACAAAGACACCCGAGCGTCCGCCGGTGAACGGCACGAGCGAGCACCAGAGCCTGTCGAAGTACATCCAGGCGCGCTTCGACGAGTGCTCGCGCTCGCAGAAGGATGTCGCGCAGTACATCGTCGACCATCTCGACGAGGCCGCCTTCCAGACCGCCGAGGAGCTCGCGCGCCGCGCGAACACCTCGAGCTCGACCGTCGTGCGCTTCTCGCAGGCGCTCGGCTTCGAGGGCTTCCCCGAGCTGCAGGCGGCCGCGCGCGAGGAATACCGCCGCGTCAACGCGAAGGCCGCCAAGGAGGGCGCCGCCTCGTCATCCTCGACGCCGCTGTTCTCACTCGACCAGAACCAGTTCGAGGCGGCGCTCGCGGCCGACCACCTGAACGTCGAGGAGACCGCGCGCAAGGTCTCCGGGCGATCGGTCGACGCGCTGATCGAGGCGATCATCGGCGCCGAGAAAGTGCTCGTTGCGGGTACCGATCAGATGGCGTTCTTCGCGAGCTACCTGCGCCATCTGCTGATGCTGCTAGACCTGCGCGTCGACGTCGTCGCGAGCCCGTCCCAGGAGGCGCTCAGCCGCCTCGGCCGGATCGACGAGGCGACGCTCGTGATCGGCCTCTCGGCCGGGCGCCCGCATCCGCTGGTCGTGCGCGCGATGAAGCTCGCGCGCCACCGCCAGGCGCAGACCGCGGCGATCACCGACGCGACGCTCTCGGAGGTCGCGAAGCTCGCACAGATCAAGCTCTACTACTCATCCAACAGCCCCGCGTACGTGCGCTCGCACACCGCGCTGCTGAGCATCATCCAGGCGCTCGCCTACGGCGTCTACGCGCAGGACACCGCGCAGTACGACGACCGCATCAAGGCCTTCCGCCTGAAGTAGGCAACGCCGCATGCGGCGTTGCCCGGTAGCGCACATGTGCGCTACCGCCAGTCGGCGCATGCGCCGACTGGAAAAACGAGATCGCATGCGCGCGAGCCTCTAAGCTTCTTGCTCGGCTAGGGGACCAGTCTCTGGAGGTGGGAAGGTGCGCAAGCTCCTCGTTGTGTGTGTGGTGGGTGTGTCGTTGCTGGCGCTTCCCGCGGGTGCGGCTGCGAAGGAAAAGGAGAAACCCACACAGGTCAGATACGGCGTCGCCGAACACGAAAACGCCGAGCTCTACCCGAAGGGCGAAGCCGTCGTGCTGCTGCTGCACGAGCTCGGCGGGCACTGGCAGCAGGTCGCCGGCGAGGCCGAATTCCTGCAGAACACGGGCGGCTTCACGGTGCTCGACGTCGAATGGCAGACGGTCCCGGAAAAGTACGGCGACCGCATCTGGGGTTCGCTCACCGGCGAGATCAAACGGCTGATCGCCGACGCCCGCGAACACGAACACGAATGGAAGATCGACTCTACGCGCCTGACGATGGTCGGCGGCTCGCGCGGCGCCAACCTCTCGCTGCTGACCTCACTGAAGGCGAACGCGGTCGAACCCGGGACGGTGAAAGCGGTCGTGTCGCTGTCGGGTGACACGAACGTTCCGGCGCAGATCAAGCGCAACCGGGAAGCGATCGAAAAACCCGACGGCGAAGAACTCGACAAGAGCGCCATCAACAAAATCTCGAAGTCCTACGGGTGCGAGAAGGAACTCACCGCCTGCCCGCTCGGCTGCCCGCTGGAACCGCCTGCCTGCTGCTCGGGAGAACCGCTCGAATGCACGCCCAACTACATCGAAAAATGGTCGGCCTACCAACTCGTCACGGAAGCCGAGGGCCCCGCGACCGCGCCGGCGATGTTCCTCGCAGCCTCCAAGGAAGAGCGCAAAACCGCCGACTGGGAAGATCAGCAGCCGCTGGCTGAAGCGTTGGGAGCGAGGGGGGTGTCGGCCGAAGTCGACATACCCAAGGAAGGCCACGGCTTCGTGTATTGGCCGCAACTCCGGGAAGCGGCGCTCGCCTTCCTGCAGGCGCACGACGGCGGCTGATCGGGGTCGCTCGGCGCACGCCGGCGGATCGCGACCTGCGTGATCGGCGCGTGCTCGCGCTCGTGCCGATCGCGCTTGCGTGTGCTCGTGTTCGCGCTCCGCGGCGCACCTTCGAGGAACTGCCGCCGACGCCCGCGAACCTCGCGCTGGTGAAGCTCGCCGCGCACCCGGGCGCGCACGTCGTGCAGCGCGGCTGAGTGCTCAGCGTGCGGGCGCGGCGGTCTGCGCGGCGCCCGAGTGCCCGCCGCGCGGCTGCGCCGCCTCGCGCTCCTTCTCCAGCGCGTCGAGATACGGGGCGAGGTGGACGGCCGCGATCTTGCTCGGCGGCGACCAGCTGGGCGAATCTGTGATTTCCGAGCTGAAGCCCTGCCCGCCCGCGATCCTCGCCGTCAGGTACTTCGGCCTGCCGTCCGTCAGCAGCATGCCCCGAGCGACCGGCTGGAACGGCTCGGGCGTGACGTCGGCGCCGGCGAGCGCCGCGATCGACTGGGCCACGGCGTCTGCCTGCTGGGAGCCGATGCCGCCCTGCTTGACCGGGAAGTCGGTCGCGTCGCCGGCCGCATAGATGCGCTCGACGGCACGCACGCGCCCGTGGGCGTCGACGGGGATGAATCCGTGTGCGACCAGCGGGATCCCGTGCACCGCCGGGCCGTAGAGCTCCGGCAGCGCGATCACGCGGTCGAAGCTGAGGTGGCGATCGCCAGGGTTGACGACGACCACGCCGGGCTCGGGGATCTCCACATAGCCCGAGTCGATCCGCTCGATGTTCGCCTTCGCGAGCAGCTCTGCGACCGCGTCGCTCGCGGCCGGGCCGAAGATGGCGAGCGGGGACCGCTCGGCTGTGATGATCGTCGTCGAGAGCTCCATCTGCACGTCGAACGCGCGCCCCGCGGTCATCAGCGCGAGCTCATACAGGGGCATCGGCCACGCCATCCGGCCCGGAGCGACGAACGCGATCCGCCGGATGAAGCCGCCCTCGATGTCCTGGATCAGGCCGTGCAGCGTCTCGTCCATGTGCTGGTCATCGATCGTGATCGCATGCCGGTAGCGGGGGACCGCTTTCGCCCCGAGGGCCAGTACGAGCGCGTCGTACTTGATCTGCTCCCCGGCCTTCGTGTGGATCGTGCGCCGGGCGCGATCGATCCGCTCGAGCTCATCCGCGAGGAGCTCTGCGCCCGCATCCGCGGCGATCCGCGCCAGCGGGTAGCGGCGCGCGCCGCCGGCTGCGAACGGTTCGACGACGGTCATCGGGCGGTACACGAACTCCTCGTTCGGAGCGAGCAGCGTCACATCGGTCTGCCCGGGCGCGAGCTGTGCGAGCGCCAGCGCGGTCTCGATCGCGGCGACACCTCCGCCGGCGATGATCACGCGAAGCTTGCTGGAGGGTGCGGCTTGAGTAGTCATGTGGCGAGCCTACGCCGCGGCCTGCGCTGCTTCAGCCGAGTAAACCCGCGGTCCGATGCGGAAAACTACCGAGCGGCCCACCCGCTGACGGGGCGCCGGAAGGGCCGCGCCACGGGCGCCCGGATACCTCACGATTCCGCGAACTCGGCGCCCTCACCCGAACCGCTCGCCGGGTGGCGGTGGACGACGATGCACGCGACGGCGGCGGCGATCGCGACGATCGCGAGCGCGACGTAGGGAAACTCGCCGTACGGTGACGGCTGCCCGGGCCTGCACAGCTCGATGAACGGAATCACGAGCGTGAGCGCAGCGAGCAGCGGGATCGCGACGTGGCGCAGTGCGGAGAAGGACCGGCGGTTGCGCCGCCACATGAACGCCGGAAGCGCAATCGTCGTCAGCAGGTAGACGAACAGGATCACGATCGTGCCCATCGTCGAGCACTCGGCGTAGAGACCGACAGGGTCGGTCGAACCGCTCGCCACGCCGGTCAGGTGCAACACCCACCAGACCGCGATGATCGCGAGCCCGCCGCCGGCCATCACGAGCAGCGCGTTCACCGGGGTGTCGCGTCCGCGCCGCAGGTGGGCGAGGCGCGACGGCAGCAGCCCCGAGCGGCCGGCGTCGAACAGCATGCGCGCCTGCGAGTTCGCCCCGGACACGAGCGTCGCCAGCACCGAGACGATTCCCGCGATCCACGCCAGCACGGCCAGGCCGCCGAGGTAGTGGTCGGCGACGGTCAGGAACGGGACCGACGAGCGCCCGATCGAGCTGACGTCGTAGTTGAAGCCGGTCACGGTCGCATACGCGAACAGCACGAACAGCGCCGTGCCGATCGCGATCGAAGTGAACAGCGCTCGCGGGACGGTGCGCCTGGGCTCGCGGCACTCCTCCGCAAGCGCCGGGCCGTTTTCCCATCCGATGAACATGTAGAGCGCAAGCGGGAAGCCCGCCGACAGGCCGGCGAGCCCGCCGCTGAGATGCGACCAGGAGAACGGCGCACTCGAGAGCTCCCCGCGCCGGTCGAGCAGGACGACCGCGCAGACCACGAGCATGATCGCGACCTGCACGAGCACCGCCAGTCCCACCGCCGTGGTCGAGAGCCTGACGCCGCGTGCCGTCAGCCAGATCGCTGCAGCCGTGAGCACGAGGCTGAGTGGCTCCCACGCGAGGTGCAGCGACGTGTAGTGGGCGAGGGTCAACGTGACCATGCCCCCGGACATCGTGAACACCCCGGCGATCGCGACCGTGAAACCAACCGCGACGAGGATCGCCGTGGCGACGCCCGCACGCGCTCCCAGCGACGTCTCGATGTAGGTGATGAAGCTCCCCGCCGAGGGCTCCGCCTTCGTGAACTCGGCGACCGTGAAGCCCAGGAGCACGACCGCGACAGCGGCCGCGAGGATCGTCAACGGCGCCGCGACACCGGCCGTGACGGCGATCACGCCGAACGCGAAGTAGAAGTCGATCCCCGGCCCGATGTTCGCGACCGTCGAGGCGGTCAGGTCCGCCGTGCCCAGCTGACCTGCTCTGAGGCGATCTCCACCCTCGCTCGGCGCGCTCATCGCCCGCGAGCGTATTGGAGGATCGCGGGGCTGCGGATAAACCCCTACTCGTCCGGTGGGCGGGCGCGGATGGCGGCTGCTGCGCGGCGCGATTGACTGCTGAGTGTCAAGACAACGCAACGCGACGAGCAAAGGCGGGTGACGAGATGCATGTCCAAGAGCCGGACAAGGAGACAGAGGCCCGCGACCAGGCCGACTTCGATGAGACGGTCGCACGGGATGGCAAGGTCGTGCTCGAGGTCCTCGCCGGCATCGGCGTGTTCGCCGCGCTGCTGATGTCGATCATCGCGTTGAACAACAGCAGCGAACACAACACGGTCACGATCACGAGCGGCGCCGCGCCGCCGGCGACCAGCTCAACCGCGGCCGCTGCGCCGAGCAAGGTGGCGCCCGAGCTGATCAGCCTGAAGGTCGTGCCGGAAGGCCGACTCGGCCCCGACGGGAAAAAACACGACTACTACACAAAGACCGAATTCAACGTCAAAGTCGGCCAGACGCTCGAGCTGAAGATCGACAACACCGATGAAGGGGAACACAGCATCACCTCCCCGGAGATAGGCGTGAACATCATCGTCAAACCCGGCATCCACACCTACGAGATGGTCGTCAAAGAAAAAGGTCGCTTCTCGTGGTTCTGTGTGATCCCGTGTGACAGCAACGCGAACGGCTGGGCGATGGAGCACGCCGGCTACATGGGCGGCTTCATCACCGCAACCTGAACCTCGGGCGAGGCGAGCGATCTCGGTCTGCTCGCCTCGCTCCTCGCTGTCGTCGGCCGGTGCTCCTCGCTAGCCGCCCAGCAGCGCTCTGACCAGGCGCGCGATCTCGGCGTCCTCTCGCGACGTGAGCACGGCGACGCGAACGGCCGCGCCGTCGGCGCCGATCTCACCGTCGCCCGCGACGCCGTGATTGCGCGAGCGATCAAGGTCGACGCCGAGAAACGAGAGCCCGGCCGCCGTCTCAGCGCGCACCCGCGGCGAGTGCTCGCCGACGCCGCCGGTGAAGATGAGCGCGTCGATCCCGCCGAGCGCGGCGGCCATCGCCGCGATACCCGCGCGCAGGCGGTGCACGTAGACCTCCAGCGCGAGCGCCGCCGAGCTGTCATCACGCTCGCAGCGCGCGATGATCTCGCGCATGTCGGCGGTGCCCGCGAGCGCGAGCAGCCCGGAGCGATGCTCCAGCGCGTCCGCCAGCTCGGCAGCGGAGAGCCGCTCGTGCTCCAGCAGCCACAGCAGCATCCCGGGATCGACGCTGCCCGAGCGAGTGGCCATCACGAGACCCTCGAGCGGCGTGAAGCCCATCGTCGTGTCGAGGGAGACGCCGCCGCGGATCGCGCACAGCGAGGCGCCCGCGCCGAGATGACAGCTGACGATCCGCAGCGCCCGTGAGCCGTCTCGCAACAGCTCCGGCGCGCGCCGCGCGACCGATGCGTGTGACAGCCCGTGGAAGCCGTAGCGGCGCAACCCCCAGCGCCCACGCCACGGCGCCGGCAGCGCATATGTCGAGGCGGCGGCCGGCAGCGTCGCGTGAAACGCGGTGTCAAAGCAGGCGACCCTCGGCACGTGCGGCAGCGCCCGGCTGACCGCGTCGAGCGCGGCCAGCGACTTCGGCTGATGCAGCGGGGCGAGCTCGACCAGTGCCCGCAGCGCGTCCTCGACCGCCGCATCGACGAGCACCGCCTCGCGGTAGCGGGCGCCGCCGTGCACGATGCGATGGCCGATCGCGTCGGCCGCCGCGAGGGGCGAGTCGAGCGCCGCGGCGAGCTCGCCGGCGTCAACCTGCGCACCTGGCGCGGTCAGCTCGCGCGCCTCGAGGACCGCGTCGTCGCTGTCGAGCAGCGACAGCTTGAGGCTGCTCGACCCGGCGTTGACGACGAGGACCCGCAAGCGCGTCTACCCGTCGCGGCGCGAAGGCGCGGGCTCGCGGCTCGAGCCGGGCCAGCACCAGTCCGAGACGTCCGGCGGATCGGCGCCATGCTCGCGCGTATAGGCGCGGTGGCGCAGACGCTCATCGACCATCGACTGGCGCAGCTGCGCGGCGCGCTCGCCGAGGCCGGGAACGCGGTCGATCACGTCCATCACGAGGTGGAAGCGATCGAGGTCGTTGAGCATCACCATGTCAAACGGCGTCGTCGTCGTTCCCTCCTCCTTGTAGCCGCGCACATGGATGTTCGCGTGATTCGTGCGGCGATAGGTGAGCCGATGTATCAGCCACGGATAGCCGTGGTAGGCGAAGATCACCGGCTGCGCGGTCGTGAACAGCGTGTCGAACTCGGCGTCCGGGAGACCGTGCGGATGCTCGCTGTCGGGCTCCAGGCGCATCAGATCGACGACGTTCACCAGCCTCACCTTCAGCCCCGGGAGATGCTCGCGCAGGATCGCGCCGGCCGCCACGCTCTCGAGTGTCGGCACGTCCCCGGCACAGGCGAGCACGACGTCGGGCTCGCCGTCGCCGCCGCTCGAGAAGCGCTCCCAGACGCCGATGCCGCGCGCGCAGTGCGCGAGCGCCTCGTCCATCGCGAGGTAGTTGAGCGAGGGCTGCTTGCCGGCGACGATCACGTTGACGTAGTCGCGGCTGCGCAGACAGTGATCTGCGACCGACAGCAGGCAGTTCGCATCCGGCGGCAGGTACACGCGCACGACCTCCGCCTTCTTGTTGATCACGTGATCGATGAACCCCGGGTCCTGGTGTGAGAAGCCGTTGTGGTCCTGGCGCCAGACGTGCGATGAGAGCAGGTAGTTCAGCGACGCGATCGGTGCGCGCCAGGGAACCGCACGGCTCACCTTCAGCCATTTCGCGTGCTGGTTGAACATCGAGTCGACGATGTGGATGAACGCCTCATAGCTGTTGAACAGGCCGTGGCGACCCGTCAACAGGTAGCCCTCGAGCCAGCCCTCGCACAGGTGCTCGCTCAACACCTCCATCACACGGCCGTCGGCGGCGAGGTGATCGTCGCTGTCGAGCCGCTCGGCATCCCACGCGCGGTCGGTCACCTCGAACACCGCGCCGAGGCGGTTCGAGGCGGTCTCGTCGGGGCCGACCACGCGGAAGTTCTCCGGGTTGCGGACGATCACGTCGCGCAGAAATGCGCCGAGCACGCGTGTCGGCTCGCTGACGCTGCCCGTCGCGGCCGGCACCTCGACGCCGTAGTCGCGGAAGTCGGGAAGCTCGAGCGCGCGCAGCAGCAGCCCGCCGTTGGCGTGAGGGTTGGCGCCCATCCGCCGCTCGCCGTCCGGCGCGAGCGCTGCGAGCTCCGGACGCAGCGCGCCGCGCTCGTCGAACAGCTCCTCGGCGCGGTAGGAGGCGAGCCACTCCTCCAGCTGGCGCAGATGCCCGGGGTTGCCCGCGAGGTCCGACAGCGGCACCTGGTGAGAGCGAAACGAGCCCTCCGCCGCAAGGCCGTCGACGATCTTCGGGCCCGTCCATCCCTTCGGCGTCCGCAGCACGATCATCGGCCAGCGCGGACGCGTGCGCTCGCCGTCCGCGCGTGCGCGGCGCTGGATCTCGGCGATCTCCGTGGTGACGTCGTCAAGCGCGCGCGCCATCAGCTGGTGCATCGCGTCAGGGTCCTCGCCCTCGACGAAGCGGGGCGCATACCCGTAGCCCTCGAGCAGCAGGCGCAGCTCACCGGCGGACAGCCGCGCGAGCACGGTCGGGTTGGCGATCTTGTAGCCGTTGAGATGCAACACCGGGAGCACCGCGCCGTCGCGGGCGGGGTTGAGGAACTTGTTGGAGTGCCAGCTCGTCGCGAGCGGGCCGGTCTCGGCCTCGCCGTCGCCGACGACGCAGCAGACGAGCAGCTCGGGATTGTCGAACGCCGCTCCGTAGGAGTGCGCGAGCGAGTAGCCGAGCTCGCCGCCCTCGTGGATCGAGCCGGGCGTCTCCGGGGCGATGTGACTGGGGATCCCGCCGGGGAAGGAGAACTGGCGGAACAGCCTGCGGATGCCCTCCTCGTCACGGCCGATGTGGGGATAGACCTCGCTGTAGGTGCCCTCCAGATACACGTTCGCGACGATCCCCGGTCCGCCGTGCCCCGGCCCGGTGACATACAGCACGCTCAGGCCACGCTCGCGGATGACGCGGTTGAGGTGCGCGTAGACGAAGTTCAGCCCCGGGGTCGTGCCCCAGTGCCCGAGCAGTCTCGGCTTGACGTGCTCGATGCGCAGAGGTTCGCGCAGCAGCGGATTCGCGAGCAGGTAGATCTGCCCGACGGACAGGTAGTTCGCGGCCCGCCAATACGCGTCGAGCGACCGCAGCTGCTCCGCTGCGAGTGGTCCGCGCGAGCGATCTCTTTGGCGCTGAGCGGACACTGCGGCCGAGTCTAGGCCTCGCGTCCGCTTCGCCGTCGGGCGATCGCGAGGAGACGCTCAGTAATAACCCGCGGCGGCAGCGGGGTCCGCTGCGGATGGCTCAGCCGCACGCACGATCTAGCGTGCTTCCCGTCCAGGCAGCCCGCACAAGGAGACTCCGATGTTCAGCAACGTACTCGTGGGAATCGA
Source organism: uncultured Solirubrobacteraceae bacterium (assembly GCA_963827105.1). GTDB lineage: Bacteria > Actinomycetota > Thermoleophilia > Solirubrobacterales > Solirubrobacteraceae > Palsa-744. The sequence continues at coordinate 170,652 of CAWHAB010000007.1, forward strand.
CGGCCGGCCAAACGGACGCGACGCGATCGCGCTCGCCGCCCGTGTTGCCGGCGCGAACGCGAAGCTCACGCTCGCGCATGTGCACAGCGGCGCGCTGCGTCCCTCACACGCGATCAGCCCTGGCGTCGTCAGGGAAGAGCGCGACGCCTCCCGGCGGCTGCTCGAAGGGGAACGCGCGGCCGCGCAGATCGGCGCCGAGCTGGTCAGCATCGAAGCGATCAGCCCCGGGCGTGGCCTGCACGAGCTCGCCGAGGACCTCGGGGCGGACATGCTCGTCGTGGGCTCGTGCAGCCACGGCTTCATCGGCCGCGCGATGCTCGGCGACGACACGCGCTCAGCACTGAACGGCGCATCGTGCGCGGTCGCCATCGCATCTGTCGGATACGGCGAGCGTTCGACGCCGATCACGCGGGTCGGCGTCGGCTACGACGCGTCCCCGCAGAGCGACGCGGCGCTCGCGGCGGCGCGCGCGCTCGCCGTGCAGACCGGCGCCACGATCCATGCGTTGGAAGTCGTCTCGGTGCCGACGCTCACCTATACGGGGATCATGCTGCCATCGGCCGGTGACAGCCTGGAACTGATCGTCAGCGAGGCGAGCGAGCGCATCCGCGGGCTTCCCGGCGTCGAGGGGCGCGCCGTCTACGGGCTGGCCGGCGAGGAGCTCGCGGCCTTCAGCGACGAGCTCGACCTGCTGGTCGTCGGCTCACGCGGATACGGCCCGCTGAAGCGGCTCGTGCTCGGCACCACCAGCAACTACCTGGAGCGTCACGCACGCAGCTCCCTGCTCGTGCTGCCACGCGTCAGCGTCCCGGGGTCCCGCGATGACGGCGAGCGCTCGCGCGAGCAGGGCGTCGGGGCCGCGGTCTAGCGACAGCGGCGCCGGCCGACGCCGAGGCGACCCGGATCGCGCCTGCCCGCGTGGGCTCGTGCGACAGTACGCCGATGGTGGATGCTCCCCGTGTCGAGCCGGCCACGATCGCGGACCTGCAGGCGATCGTCGCTGCGCTCGCGGACTTCTGGGGAGAGCGTGATGTCGCCGGGCTGCACCACGCCCTCTACGTGCGCGAGTTCGGCGACACCGCGCGCGTGATCCGCGACGGGCACGGCGGCGTGCGCGCGTACCTGCTCGGCTTCCTCACACCCGCGCACGTCGGCTACATCCACGTCGTCGCCGTCCGCGAGGGCCACCGCGGCGCTGGGCTCGCACGCGCGCTGTACGGTGACTTCGAGGCCCTGGCCCGCGCGCGCGGCGCGAGATCGCTGAAGGCGATCACGCGGCCCGGCAATCACGGCTCGGTCGCATTTCATCGCGCGCTCGGCTTCAGCGCGCGCGAGATCGCCGGCTACACGGCCGTGGGCGAGCCGCGGATCGTGTTCGCGCGCGAGCTCCTCTGAGGCCCCGCCCGCCCCGCGGGCGCGGGGATGTCAAACTAGGGACATGCGCGACGAGGCGACATTCCGGGTCAAGAGCGGCCTGGCGGAGATGCTCAAGGGCGGCGTGATCATGGACGTGGTCACGCCCGCGCAGGCGTCGATCGCCGAGGAGGCCGGGGCGGCGGCGGTGATGGCACTCGAGCGCGTGCCCGCAGACATCCGCCGCGACGGCGGTGTCGCGCGCATGTCAGACCCGGAGATGATCGCCGGCATCCAGCAGGCGGTCAGCATTCCGGTGATGGCGAAGGCGCGGATCGGGCATTTCATGGAGGCGCGTGTGCTCGCCGCGCTCGACGTCGACTACATCGATGAGTCCGAGGTGCTGACGCCGGCGGATGAGGCCAATCACATCGACAAGTGGGACTTCAAGGTGCCGTTCGTGTGCGGCGCGACGAACCTCGGCGAGGCGCTTCGGCGGATCGGCGAGGGCGCCGCGATGATCCGCTCCAAGGGCGAGGCGGGGACCGGCGACATCGTCGAGGCCGTGCGCCACATGCGCCAGATCAACGGCGAAATCCGCCGCCTCGGAACTCTCGGCCGTGAGGAGATCGCGACGGCCGCGAAGGAGATCGGCGCGCCGCTCGACCTCGTCACCGCGGTCGTCCGCGACGGTCGCCTGCCGGTCGTGCTGTTCTGCGCGGGCGGGATCGCGACGCCCGCGGACGCCGCGCTGATGATGGCGCTCGGCGCCGAAGGCGTGTTCGTCGGCTCCGGAATCTTCAAGTCGGAGGACCCGCCGGCGCGCGCCCGCGCGATCGTCGAGGCGACGACGCACTGGGAGGACTCCGATCGCGTCGCCCAGGCCTCGCGGGGGCTCGGGCCGGCGATGGAGAGCCTCGAGAGCTCCAAGCTCGAGGGCGAGCAGCTGCTGGCACAGCGCGGCTGGTAGCAGCGCGCTTGGCCGCTCCGCTGATCGGCGTGCTCGCGCTGCAGGGCGGCTTCGAGGCGCACGAGCGGATGCTGCGCGGCCGCGGCGCCGATACGCGCCAGGTGCGCGTGCCGGCGGATCTCGGCCAGCTCGACGGCCTGGTCATTCCGGGCGGCGAGTCGACGACGATCACGCTCGGCATCGAGCGCGAGGGGCTGGCGCAGCCGCTGCGCGACCTCGCCGCGCGCGGAACGCCGATCCTCGGCTCGTGCGCCGGCCTGATCATGCTCGACCGCGAGCATCTCCGACTGATGGACATGCTCGCCGAGCGCAACGCGTTCGGCCGCCAGAGCAGGAGCTTTGAGGCGGACGTGACGGTCGAGGGCATCGACGGGCCGCCGCTGCGCGGGATCTTCATCCGCGCTCCGTGGATCGCCGAGCACGGGCCCGCGGTGGCCGTCCTCGCCGAGCTCGACGGGCACCCGGTCGCCGCGCGCGAGGGTGCGATCCTCGCCGTCTCCTTCCATGCCGAGCTAGGCGATGACGATCGCCTGCACCGGCTGTTTCTCGTGCTCGTCGATGAGGCCGCACGCGCGGCCTAGCGGGGCGCTCGGCGATACTTGCGGTGTGCTGATTTCGCTCGCCGCCGATGAGCTCACCGGTGTCGCGGGCTCGATTGCGGGTGCACTCGAGCGACGCGGCCATCGCGTGCTGCTGCACGGGGCGCTCGCCGAGGATGAGCGCACGGGCTGGGCCTGGGCAAGCGAGGCCGTCGCGCGCGATGTCGCCGACGGGCGCGCGGTGCAGGGGATCGTCTGCTGCTGGACGGGGACCGGCGCGTCGATCGCCGCGAACAAGCTGGACGGGGTACGCGCGGCGCTGTGCCTCGACGCCGCGAGCGCCGCGGGCGCTCGGCGCTGGAACGATGCGAACGTGCTCGCCCTGAGCCTGCGCGCGACCTCCGAGGCGCAGCTCGGCGAGATCCTCGATGCGTGGTTCGCCGCGGAGGCGAGCGGTGCCGCCGAGGATCGGGCGAACGTCGCGCACGTCGCGGAGATCGGGCGCGGTTAGGCCCGCCGGCAGCGATCGCGGCGCGCAAGCCGCTCAGCCGTTTGATTCCCCGCTCAGCGGGGTCGCGCGCATCATCCGCGGGTGGGTGTCGGGACCCTGCTCGAGGTTTATTTCGTAGGGGATCTGGCGCAGCGGTTCGCCCTTGAGCTCGTTGATCAGGCGTTCCTGGATCGTCGTGGCCTTGATCTGTTCAGTCCGCTCGCCCGCCGAGGAGCGCTGCACTTCGCCGCTCGTTTCCGAAGGCAGGCTCGCTTCGCCGTGCAGCTTCGCGCCGCCCGCTTCGGGGGTGTACTGGTCCTTGATCGTGACGACGAAGCGGAGCGTGTGGCCGACGTCCGCCGGCCCGGGAACGTACTCGTTTTCGGCACGCAGCCCGCCGCCGCGCAGCGGCTGGCGCGGCAGGTTTTCGCACAGTTCGTTCAACTGCCCGGCTTCGCTCACGCCGACCGGGCAGCGCTGCCAGCGGATCGAGCTCGTCAGCGGACGTTCCCCGCTCCACTGGCCTTTGCCGGCGGTGAGCTCGAGGCCTTCTTCGGCGATTTCTTCGGGATCGTGGAATGCGACCGCCGGCGGCAGGACATCTTCCGGCGGCCCGGCTTCTTCGAGGGAGAATTCCGGGCGTTCGCTGGGATCCCCGGGCTCGCTCCGGCGGCCGACGTGGTAGAGCAGCCGTTCCGCTTCAAAGCCCCAGGCCACGTCGAAGGCACCGACGCGCCGCTGGATGCTCAACGGCAGCGGCGGCAACGCTGTGCCTTCGGCGAGCAGCGTGAGCGCAAATCTCGTTCCGGCCACGGCCTGAATCACCGGCCCGGGCTCCTCGACGAGCCTCGGTGCGGCCCTGCCGATGCTGCGCGTGCGCTCGTCGCCGAGCTGCCCGTCGGTGTCAGAGCCCCAGCTGTAGAGGCGTCCAGCGCTGTCGCGGGCGAGGTTGAACTTGCCGCCCGCCGAGATTTCGCTGATCGCGGCATGCCCCGGCGCGAGCCCGCCGGGGGCGATCACGCGTGTTGCGAACCTGACGCACTGACGCGCGCCGCGCTTCTGCTGATGCCGGCGTGCGCCCTGTTCGGCACCCGCTCCCGCGGCGCATTCCTCTTGCGGCGCGCCGCCGAGCTCGCCCTGTTCGCCGTCGCCCCAGCCGACCACTTCGCCGTTCGCGCGCAGCGCGAGCGCGTGCGTGTTGGCGGCCGCGACGCTGCGGACATCGCTGAGCGGCTGGCCGGCGCCTTCGAGGACCAGCGTCGGCGCGGTGTTGCGCGTGTGTGTGCCCGCCGGCGCCGACATGCCGCGCCCGAGCTGTCCGCTCCCGTTGGAGCCCCACGCCATCACCTGCCCGTCCGTCAGCAGCGCATACGTGGATGCCGTGCCGCCGGCGAGCGCGCTCACGCCGAGCAGCGGTTCGCCGTTCGCCATCACGACCGGCCGTGGTTCCGTGATGCACCGTTCGAAGCCCGCTTCGGTATGGCAGAGTTCGGCTTTGACGATCGTCGTGCCGTTCGCTTCATAGCGTGGCGGCCCGACCCCGGTCTGGCCGTACTCGTCGTTGCCCCAGCCCATCACCTCGCCGTTGGCGAGGATCGCGAAGTCATCGCCGCCGGCGCCCTGAACGGCGACCACTTCCGGAAGCCCCCTGGCCGCGAGCGCCTGCTTGCTCAGCGAGCTGACGGTCAACGGCAGGACGGTGCGTTCGTGGGTTTCGTGTTCAAAACCGCCCGTCCCGCGGCCCAGCTGCCCGGAGCCGTTGCTGCCCCAGGTCTCGACGGTGCCGTTTTTCAGCAGCGCGAGGGCGTGGTCGCCGGCCGGGGAGAGCGAGCGGATGCCAGTCAGCGGCACGATCTGCCCGCCGCCCAGTTCCTGCTCGACCGGGACGTCCGCCTTTTCGTCGAAGTAGGAGTGGTCCTCGCTGTCGTCGCCGAGCTGGCCGTGGCCGTTCGCTCCGAAGGCGATCGCTTCGCCGCTGTCGAGCAGCGCGTAGCCGCTGCTCGAGCTTGCCGCCAGCGACTGGATCCCGCCGAGCCCGTTGGCGATCGGCACGTGCGACGGTTCATCGAGCGTCCTGTAGATCGTGCCAAGATTCGCGAACCAGTCTTCGCCCCAGCCGATTCCGACGCCGCCGCCGGCCGCGCGGACGATCGCCGAGCGGCTCGATGTCGCCGCCGATTCGCCGTCTGCATCGCTCGCGGTGACGGTCACCGCGAGCGTGTTGCCGACATCGGCCGAGCTGAGGACGTAGCTGTCCGCCGGCCCCGCCTGTTCGCTGCATTCGCCTTCGCCGTTGCAGCTCTTCCAGGTGTAGGCGTATTTGAGCGCCGTGCCTTCCCAGGCGCCGGCGGTCGCCTTCAGCGCGTGGAACTGGACCGCTTCGCCGGAGATCGCGGGCAATTCGGTGTTGCGCGGCGGTTCGCCGACGAGCGATGGGGCCGCTTCGGATGTTGCCGCGCCGGCAGCTTCACGCGCGGCGCGCCGGTGCGAGCCGGCGTGGATGTGCGGCCGCGAGGCGGCGGCCGCGGCGGCTGTGCCGGTCAGCGCGGCCGAGCACGCGAGCACGGCGATCGCGAGCATTCGCACGCGGGTCGCGAGGCCTCCTGCCGGTGCTCGTCCAGGTAGCCGCTCGCAGGTCACCCTGCAGATGACGGCAGTCCGCTGGCGCTGCTCGCCCATCGGCAGGCGATGCAAACGAATGTAGGAATGACAGCGCTATTTCATCGCGCGATCTGAGCGCCCACGCGCGGCAGCGGGCGGGTGTGCGCAACGCCGCCGCCGCGGCTAGGTCGCTGCGAACACGACGACGCCGTCGCGCTCCTGCTCGACGACGAGCCCGTCGCGGAGCAGCAGATCGACATGCCCGAGCACCTCTGACAGCGTCAGGTAGGCCTGTGTGACGGCGACGTTCCCCCACAGCTCCTGAGCGATCTCGTGCGCGGTCCGCGGCTGCGCGGCGATCAGGGCGTGGATCTTGCTCGCCCTGCGCTCGTGCAGGCGGAAGCGCTCGTCGATCAGCGCGACGTGGTCGCTGATCGGCCGGCCGTGGCCGGGGAGCACGAGCGCGAGCTCCATCGCGCGGGTCTTCTCGAGCGAGTCGATGTATGTCAGCAGCGCCTGCGGGCGCGGGCCCGTGTAGTCGCCGACCGCGTCGAGCGGGCGCGCGAGCAGCGGATTGGAGGAGACGTGCGCGATCAGGTGGTCGGCGGCGAGCAGGATGCCGCGCGACTCGTCGAGGAAGACCGTGTCCGAAGGGCTGTGGCCGGGACGATGCAGAACGCGCAGCCTGCGCTCGCCGAGCTCGAGCATGCCGTCGGCGGTGAGCGGTCGCGTGACCTCGACGGCGGAGCCCCAGGCGCGGAAGCTCGCCGAGACCGAGCGCAGCGCGCGCACGATTTCCGGCGGGATCCCGTGGCGCATCATCACGCCCTCGGCGAAGCTGTCGTCGAGCTCGGCCGCCTGGCCGAAGCGCCCGAGGAACGGGGCGAGGATGTCGAGTGCCGCGACCTCCGCGCCGGAGCGCCGCGCGAGGATCGCGCCCAGCCCGAAATGGTCGATGTGCTGGTGGCTGACGACGAGCAGCTCGATGTCCTCGATCGAGTACCTGTGGGCGGCGAGCGCGAGTTCGAGCTCGTCGAGCGCCTTCGCCGAGTTCGGCCCGGAGTCGATCAACGTCAGCGGCGTGCCCTCGATCAGGTAGGCGTTGATGCGCCCGACCTGAAACGGCGTCGGGATCGCCAGACGGTGGATGCCGGCCGCGGCGGCAAGCGCCAGCTGCTCCTGCTCGGGGGGCTCGCGCTCCTCGCTCGCCGCCCGCCCGTCGCTCACGAGCGGCTCGTCGCCGGCGAGCGGATCAGCGCGAGCACCTCGTCGCGCCGGCGTTCCATGTCCGCGACCGAGACCAGCGACTCCAGGCACAGCCTCAGCAGCGGCTCGGTGTTGGACGATCGCACGTTGAAATGCCAGTCCTCGTAGTCGATCGAGATGCCGTCGAGGCGCTCCTGGCGCGCGTCGGCGTAGCGCTCGGCGATCTCCTGCATCTTCGGCCCCGCATCGGCGACCTCGGAGTTGATCTCCCCGGAGATGAAGTACTTGGCGTGGTAGGGGGCGAGCAGCTCGGACATGCTCTTGCCTTCGCGCGCGAGCAGCTCGAGCACGAGCAGCGCCGGCAGCGTGCCGGAGTCCGCGCAGTAGAAGTCGCGGAAGTAGTAGTGCCCGGAGACCTCGCCGCCGAACAGCGAGCCCTCGCTGCGCATCCGCGTCTTGAAGAAAGCGTGCCCGACGCGGTTCACGTACGGAGTGCCGCCGGCGCGGGTGACGGTGTCGGCGACAGCGCGCGAGGCGCGCACGTCGTAGAGGATCGCCTCGCCGGGGTTCGTGCGCAGCAGCGACTCGGCGAGCAGCGCGGTGAGGAAGTCGCCGTCGACGAACGCGCCGCTGTCGTCGATGAAGAAGCAGCGGTCGGCGTCGCCGTCCCAGGCGATGCCGAGGTCCGCGCCGCTCGCGCGCACGCGCTCGATGATCATCGCCCGGTTCTCCGGCAGGAGCGGGTTGGGCTCGTGGTCGGGGAAGTTGCCGTCGGGCGTCCAGTAGGTCTCGATCAGCTCGAGGTCGAGGCGCTCGAGCAGCGGGCCGATCATCGGCCCGGCCATGCCGTTGCCGCCGTCGAGCACGACCGTCAGGCGCCGGCGCCCGCGGCCGATCACGGCGGGGTCGATGAAGCGCAGCGCGGCCTCCTGGAACTCGCTGTAGAGGTCGACCTGCTCGAGCTCACCGCGCGCGCCGGTCGCGAGCACGCCGGCGTCGATCTCGGCCTCGACCTCGCGGCGGATGTCGCCGATGCCCGAGTCGCCGGAGAGGGCGATCGCGCCGTCGCGCACGAGCTTCGCGCCGGTGTAGGCCTTCGGGTTGTGCGACGCGGTGCACATCAGCCCGCCGTCGAGCTCGCGCGAGCCGACCAGGAAGTACAGCATCTCGCTGCCGACCTGCCCGGCGTCGAGCACGTCGGCCCCGGCCGAGAGCAGACCCTCGCGATAGCGCGCGGCGAGCTCGGGGGCGCTGAGGCGCATGTCGCGCCCGAGCCCGACGCGCAGCTCCTCGACCCCCTTGCCGGCGAGCTGCGAGAGCACGCGCGCGAACGCCCGCCCGATCCGCTCGGCGAGCTCGCCGTCGATCTGCTCGCCGTACAGGCCGCGGATGTCATACGCCTTGAAGATGTCGGGAGTGCTCATCGCCCGCGCATCCTAGTGCTCGCGTCCCGGCCGCCGTCCCGCGACATTCGCCGCGTCGGGCGCGCCGGCGCCCCGGGCCGGCGGGGCCCGTGGGCGCGCTGCGCGGCGTCGATCAGACCTCCGGGCCGAGCATGAAGGCGTGTTCGTCGAGCGCGCCGACGCCCGCACAGGTACCGGCGTTCGGTTCGCAGCTGCCGGTGAACGGTTCGCGCGCCTCCTGGTGCGCTTCGAAGCTGTTCCCTTCGACCCAGTGGAATTCGATTTCGTGGCAGAGCGCACACCCGACGCCGGTTCGATCCAGAGGCGAGGCGGCCTGCGGCCGTCGGGCGGCCCGTGTTCGTAAACTTGAGGGCATGTCCGGGCACTCCAAGTGGGCCAGCATCAAGCACAAGAAGGCGATCGTCGACTCGCGTCGCGGTGCCGCCTTCTCGAAGCTGACGCGCGCGATCACGGTCGCCGCGCGCGACGGCGGCGGCGACCCCGACACGAACGTGACGCTTGAGAACGCGGTCCGCAAGGCCAAGGAAGCGTCGATGCCGAAGGACAACATCGAACGCGCGATCGCGAAGGGCTCCGGCGCCGGCGGCGAGGCCGACGCGATCGAAGCGGTCCTGTATGAGGGCTATGGCCCGGGCGGCGTGGCGGTGCTCGTAGAGGCGCTGACCGAGAACCGCAACCGCACGGGCGCCGACATCAGGCACATGTTCTCCAAGCATGGCGGCAGCCTCGGCGAGCCCGGCTCGGTCGCCTACCTGTTCGACAAGAAGGGCACGATCCTGATCGACTCCAAGCGCTACTCCGAAGACGAGCTGATGATCGCAGTCGACGCCGGCGCCGAGGACATCGCCACCGATGAGGACGTCTTCGAGGTCATCACCGAGCCGGCCGACTTCACGCAGGTGCGCAAGGCGCTCGAGGAGGCGGGCGTCGCGATCGACAGCGCGGAGATGGTCTACAGGCCCTCCAGCGTGGTCCCGATCGACGAGGCGAAGGCGGGCAAGCTGATGCGCCTGATCGAGGGCCTCGAGGACAACGACGACGTCGACGCCGTGCACGCCAACTTCGACATCTCGGCGGAGGTGCTCGAGCGTGTCGCGGGCTAGGCGGTGAGCCGGCCGCCGGTCGTGATCCTGTGCGGCGGTCGCGGCACGCGGCTGCAGGAGCACACGCAGGAGATCCCCAAGCCGCTCGTCGAGATCGGCGGCATGCCGATCGTCTGGCACGTGATCCAGCTCTACGCGGTCCAGGGCTTTCGCCGCTTCCTGCTCGCGACGGGCTACAAGGGCGAGCTGATCGAGCGCTTCGTGGCCGCACATCGCTGGCCGCAGGGGGTCGCGGTCGAGTGCCTCGACACGGGCCTGGAAACGCAGACGGGCGGTCGCATCAGGCTGCTCGCGCCCGCGCTCGCGGGCGAGCGGCTGTTCTGCGCGACCTACGCCGACGGCGTCGCCGACATCGACCTCGAGGCGCTGCTCGCCTTCCACGCCGGGCACGGAGCGATCGCGACCATGACCGTCGTGCGTCCCGAGCTGCAGTTCGGCGTGACCGAGCTCGACGGCGACGGCAGGGTCAGCGGCTTTCGCGAGAAGCCGCGCTCGGAGCACTGGATCAACGGCGGCTTCTTCTGCTTCGCGGCGCCGGTGCTCGACTACCTCGACGGCGACGAGGCGCTCGAGCGCGCCCCGCTGGAGCGCCTCGCCCGCGCGGGGGAGCTGCGCGCGCACCGCCACGAGGGCTTCTGGGAGTGCATGGACACCTACAAGGACGCGGTCGCGCTCAACGACATGTGGGCCGCCGGCGCGGCGCCGTGGCGGCTGTCGGGGCGCGACGGCGAGGCCGCCGGCGCAGCATCGGCGCTCCCCGGCGCGCGCGTGCCCGCGTGAGGCCGTTCACCGCTCGGAGAGCGGGCGCGCGCGGAACAACGTGACCGGTTCGCGGATGCCGCGCAGACGCCGCTGCCCTGCGAACGACCAGCGGTAGGCGTCTTCGGCCGCCTCCTGCACCTCGCGCTCGGCGAGCAGGCTGCCCGGTCGCGCGATCGCGGTGATGCGGTTGGCGAGGTTGACGGGGCGGCCGAACCAGTCGCCGGCGCGCGGCACCGCGAGCCCGAGCGCCGCGCCCGCGCGCAGCTGCGGGAAGTCCTCGCCCTCGGCGTCGGCGTCGGCGATCAGCTGCAGCGCCGCCTCGAGCAGTGGCCCGGGCTCGGCCGAGGCGAGCATCGCCGCGTCGCCGATCGTCTTGACCAGGCGCACCGGCGGCTCGGCGACATCGGTCGCGAGCGCTTCCAGGCGCACCGCCATGCGGCCGAGCTCATCGGGCGGGACTTCCTCGCCGAGGCGTGTGAAGCCGACGAGGTCGGCGAAGCAGACGACGACCTCGCGCGAGCCCGGCAGCCGCCCGCCGCTGCGCTCGAGCGCGCTGATCACCTCGGTCTGCGTGGCGTGGCGCAGGTGCAGCCCGAGCATGTTGCTGACGAGCGGGTCGACGAGCGGGTACAGCTCCGCGGTCGCACGCGCGTAGCGGAGCGCGAGGTCGCGCTCGCTCAGCCCCGGCTCGAGCACGAGCTTCAACGGCAGCGCGCGCATGCTCTCGGCCGCCTGCGAGAGCCCGCGGCCGAGCACGCGCAGCAGATCGAGGATGTCGTCATTGGAGAGGCCCGCGGCGCGCGCATAGTTGAGCATCTGCGCGGACTCGAGCTCGGTGTCGCTGTAGGTCGCGTCGTCGGGCTCGGGGATCGGCAGGCCCATCGCGCGCCGCGTGGCGAGCAGGAACTCGACGTCGACGCCGCTGAGCGCTGAGACCTGCGCGGTCGTGTAGCGCTCGCCGCTGCCGATGACCCTGTCGGCCGGCAGGAACAGCAGCGTCCCCGAGGCGGTTGTGCGGCGCAGCTCAGACAGCGTCACGCCCTCGCCCGCGAGGTGCTCGAGCAGCGCCAGGCGCTCCGCGCGCCGCTCGCCCTCGAGGCCGTCGAGCAGCCCCTCCGCCGCGAAGTCGATCCCCTCTGCAGCCATCACTTCGCAGGGTAGGGCAGGCAGGCGTCCGACGGCGCGCGCAGAATCACTCCTCGTGATAGTCCTCGGCATCGACCCCGGCCTCGCGAACACCGGCTACGGCATCGTCGCGCGCCGCGAAGGCCGTCTGATCGCGCTCGACGGAGGCGTCATCGAGACGCGCGCACAGCTCGCGCCGGAGCGCCGGCTGGCAGACATCCACCGCGGCGTCGAGGCGCTGATCGGCGAGCATGAAGCAGACGCGATGGCGCTCGAGGATCTGTACTTCGGCAGGAACGTCAGGACGGCCTTCGCCGTCGGTCAGGCACGCGGCGTGGCGATGCTGACGGCCGGTCAGCGCGGCCTGCCGTGCACCAGCTACACGCCGCAGCAGGTCAAGGCGGCGGTCTGCGGCAGCGGGCGCGCGGAGAAGGGCCAGGTCGCACGGATGGTCAAGGTGCTGCTCGGCCTGGCCGAGGAGCCCCGGCCCGATCACGCCGCCGACGCGCTCGCGGTGGCGATCTGCCACGCCAACTGCGCGCCGCTGTCGCGCGCGCTGGCGGGCGCAGGCGCATGATCGCGCTGCTGCGCGGCGAGGTCGCGGTGCGCCGCAGCGATCACGTCGTGATCCTCTGCGGCCCCGTCGGCTATCGCGCGGCGCTGTCGGCGGAGACGTTGCGCCACGTCCCCGCGGTCGGCGAGCAGGTCACGCTGCACACGCACCTGATCGTGCGCGACGACGCGCTCGCGCTCTACGGCTTTCACTCCGAGCAGGAGCGCGAGCTGTTCCTGATGCTGCTGTCGGTGCAGGCGGTCGGCCCGAAGGTCGCGCTCGCGGTCCTCTCCGCGGGATCCCCGGGCGAGCTGATCCACTCCCTCGCCGCGGGCGACGCCGCGCGTTTTCAGGCGGTGCCCGGGATCGGCAAGCGGACCGCCGAACGGATCATCGTCGAGCTGCGTGAGAAGGTCGGCGTCGATGCGGAGCTCGGCGCCGTGCGCACGCCGATCGTCGCCCGCCGCGGCCAGGAGCCCGACCAGCGCTCGCTCGCGCGCGCCGGGCTGCTCGAGCTCGGCTACGAGCAGGGCGAGGCCGAGGAGCTGCTGCGCGAGGCCGAGGGCGAGAGCGCCGAGGAGCTGCTCGGAGCGGCGCTGCGCCTGGCACGGGCGGGGTCGTGAGGCGATGACCAGCCTCGCGGGCACACCCTCTGGGGCGCACCCTGAAGGGCACACGCAGGCAGGCGGGACGACCGCGCGCATCCAGACCCCGTACCTCGTCCCCGAGGACGAGCTCGACCGCTCGCTGCGCCCGCGCCGGCTCGCGGAGTTCGTCGGGCAGGAGGGCCTGCGCCAGCAGCTCGCCGTCGCGATCGAGGCGTGCAGCGCCCGCGGCGATGCGCTCGATCACCTGCTGCTCGCGGGCCCGCCCGGGCTCGGCAAGACCTCGCTCGCGCAGATCGTCGCGGCCGAGCTCGAGGTCCCGTTCGTGCAGACCGCCGGACCGGCGCTCGAGCGCAAGGGCGACATCGCCGCGTTCCTGACGGCGCTCGAGCCGCGCAGCGTGTTCTTCGTCGATGAGATCCACCGGCTCGCGCGCACGCTCGAGGAGACGTTCTATCCGGCGATGGAGGACCACCGCCTGCCGATCACCGTCGGGCAGGGGGCGGGCGCGCGCGTCGTCACACTCGAGCTGCCGCCGTTCACGCTGATCGGCGCGACCACGCGCACCGGGCTGCTGACGACGCCGCTGCGCGATCGCTTCGGCATCCAGGCGCGTCTGGAACCGTATGACGTGGCCGAGCTCGCAGTGATCGTGCGCCGCTCGGCGGGGATCCTCGAGATCGAGCTCGAGGAGCAGGGCGCGGTCGCGATCGCCGCGCGCAGCCGCGGCACCCCGCGGGTCGCCAACCGGCTGCTCAAGCGCGTCCGCGACTTCGCCGAGGTGCGCATGCAGGGAGTCGTCACGGCCGAGGCCGCGCACGCGGCGCTCGAGCTGCTGGAGGTCGACGAGCGCGGGCTCGACCGCCTCGACCGCAAGATCCTCGAGACGATCTGCGGCAAGTTCGCCGGCGGTCCCGTCGGGCTCTCGACGCTCGCGGTCGCGGTCGGCGAGGAGCAGGACACGATCGAGGACGTGTACGAGCCCTATCTGCTGCAGGAGGGGCTGATCAAGCGCACCCCGCGCGGGCGCGCGGCGACGCCCGCCGCATTCGAGCATCTCGGGCTCGAGCCGCTTGCGAGCGCCGGACAGCCGCTGTTTTGACGCGCGCCGGCCACCCGGCCGGGGCCGCGCTCGAATACCAGGGCCTTCGCGGGCGCGCTTGCGTAACCTGTAGGAGCGACCATGGCCCACCCGTTCATCTGCCCAAACTGCGGTCACCGCACCAGCGAGCTCGACCGCAACATCGGGTTCACGCGTCAACGCAAGGGCTGTGCGAAGTGCGGCTTCGCGTTCCTGTTCGAACTGCTCGACGACTACTACCCGGCGCCGGACGCCGCCTTCTTCGTCTGCGACGGCGAGGGCCGTGTCGTCGGCTGCGGCAAGAACTCCTTCGCGTTCACGGGCCTCGAGGAGGAAGACGTGATCGGCCAGCGCGTCGAGGAGGTGCTCGGCCTGAACTTCTCAAACGGCGACGATCCGGTCGCGACGGTGCTGGAGTGGGGCGTGCGCGCGCTCGAGGTGCCGGTGCGCGTCAGCGGCGAACGCGACAACGCGGCGAGCGCCAAAGCCGACATGTTCCCCGCCTACGACGACGACGGCGGGCTGTTGCTTGTCCTCACCCCCGACAAGTAGCCTGACCGGCGACGGCCGGGCCGCGGCGAGCAGGCCCGAACCTCTTGATCCGGTTCTTAGCCCCGACAAGTACTCTCTGATGAGACGATGACCGATCGCCGCACGAATCTGCTGATCCTGCTGCTCGTCTTCGGGTTGGTTGCGGCGTCGCTCGTCGTGATCGCCTCGAAGCCGACGCGTCTCGGCCTCGACCTCAAGGGCGGCGTGCAGCTGACCTACCAGGGCAAGCCGACCGCGCAGGCGAAAGTCGACACCGAATCGCTCAACCGCGCGATCGACATCATGCGCAAGCGCGTCGATCAGCTCGGCGTCGCGCAGCCGGAAATCGGCCTCGCGGGCAGCAACCAGATCGCGGTCGCGCTGCCCGCCGTCGGCAGCGTGCGCCAGGCCGAAGAAGAGGTCGGCCGCACCGCGCAGCTGCAGTTCTATGACTGGGAGCCGAACGTGATCGGCGCCAACGGCCAGTCGGCGGCGACTGAAGGGACGGTGACCGGCGATGCGACCTCGACCGGCGCCGGCGGCGTCGCCGCCGGGCTGCCGGAGTACCAGGCGGTCCTGCGCGCGGCCAAACGCGCGCCGATCCTGCGCAAATCGGACACGACCTGGTCGAAGGGCTGCACGCCGGCGCAGGTCGGCGAATGCATCTACGGCAGCTGGTACCTGCTCGACACGACCCATCAGAAGGTGCTGTGCGCGAGCGGCAAGCTGACTTGCGCCCCCGCGGAAACGGAAAAAGCCCTCTACACGGGCCTGAAGCTGCCGTCCGGCGCGAAGGTCAAGGCGGTTCGCGTCAATCCGGGGACGGTGCTCGTGCAGGCTCACCCCGAAGAATCGGCGAGCGGCAAGGTCGGCAACCCCTCGCCGAACAGCTGGTATGTGATCAACGACGAACCGGTGCTGAACGGCGCTGACATCACGAACCCGCAGCAGGGCTTCGACGAAGGCGGCGGCGGCACCGGACAGCCGAACGTCAACTTCGGCTTCACCTCGCACGGCAAGTCGGTGTTCGAACGGGTCACGAAGAAAATCGCCGAACGCGGCCAGGAAGCCCAGCTGCCGGGTGTCGGCAAGGAAGCGGCGCTGCAGCACTTCGCGGTCGCGCTCGACGGCCAGCTGATCACCGCGCCGTCGATCGACTACACGAAGTACCCGGAAGGGATCGACGCGTCGACCGGCTCGGAGATCTCCGGCGGCTTCACGATCACGACCGCGCAGAACCTCGCGAGCGAGCTGCAGTCGGGCGCGCTGCCGATCAGGCTCGTGCTGATCTCGCGCTCGCAGGTCTCGGCGACGCTCGGCAAACAGGCGCTCAAGGAGGGCCTGTTCGCGGGCCTCGTCGGCTTCGCGATCGTCTGCCTGTTCCTGCTGCTCTTCTACCGCGTGCTCGGCGCGATCGCCGTCGGCGGCCTGGTGATCTACGGCATCTACTTCTTCGCGCTGATCAAGCTGATCCCGATCACGCTGACGCTGCCGGGCATCGCCGGCCTGATCCTCACGATCGGCATCGCGGCGGACGCGAACATCGTCATCTTCGAGCGCGTGAAGGAGGAGATCCGCGGCGGCAGATCGGTGATCTCCGGGATCGCGACGGGATACAAGCGCGGTTTTGCGGCGATCGTCGACGCGAACGTCGTGACGTTCATGACCGCCTTCATCCTGTTCGCGCTCGCGACCTCCGAAGTCAAGGGGTTCGCGTTCACGCTCGGCATCGGCACGTTGCTGACGCTGTTCACGGCGGTGCTCGCGACGCGCGCGGCGCTCGGCGTGATGGGCCGCTCGAAATTCGTCTCGCACCCGTCGATGCTCGGCGCCGCGCGGCGCGGGCGCGGCTGGACGTTCGACTTCATGGGCGCGTCGAAGTGGTTCTTCTCGCTGTCCGGGACGATCCTCCTGATCGGCGCGCTGGCGATCGGCGGCAAGGGCCTGAACTTCGGCATCGACTTCAAGTCCGGGACGCGCATCCAGACCGCGCTGGTCAGGCCGGCGAGCGAGAACGAAGTGACCGCGGTGCTGCAAGTCGGCCGGCATCAAAGATGCCGAGGTCCAGAAAATCAGCAACAAGAACATCGGCGGCGACGGCTTTCAGATCTCGACCAAGACGCTCGCGCCGGACGCCGTCAAACACGCGGAATCGGCGCTCGACGAAAAGTTCGGGCACGGCAAAGTCGCGGGCACTAAGAACTTCTCCTCGACCTCGATCGGGCCGACGTTCGGGAAAACCGTCGCCAAGAGCGCGCTGATCGCGATCATCGCCTCGCTGCTGGTGATCTCGGCGTATATCGCCCTGCGCTTCGAGTGGAAGTACGCGGTGCCGGTGCTGATAGCGCTGATGCACGACCTGCTGATCACCGCCGGCGTGTATTCGCTGACCGGCCGTGAAGTCACGAGCGCGACGGTGGCGGCGCTGCTGACGATCCTCGGGTATTCGCTCTACGACACGATCATCGTGTTCGATCGTGTGCGCGAGAACGTGCCGCGGATGCCGCGTGCGGCGTTCTCGCAGATCGTCAACCGCTCGATGTCGGAGGTGCTCACGAGATCGCTGGCGACGAGCTTCTGCACGCTGCTGCCGGTCACCGCGCTGCTGCTGTTCGGCGGCGAAACGCTGAAGGACTTCGCGTTCGCGCTGACGATCGGGATCGCCTCGGGTGCGTACTCCTCGATCTTCATCGCCTCGCCGGTGCTGACGCACTGGAAGGAGCGCGAGGGTACCTACCGCGTCCGGCGCGCCCGGATCGTGCGCGAACTGGGCGCGGTCCCGGCGTACGCGACGACCGCGACCGGCGCGCAGGAGGACGTCGAGCCGGAGGTCAAGAAACGCCGGACGCGCAGCGGCAGCCTGACCTCGCCGGAGCAGCCCGGCCAGCAGATCTCCAGGGACGAGTTCCAGGAACTGGTCCGCGACATCGACGCCGACGTCTCGACCGGCGCGAGCGCCGCGGGCAGGCGCCGCGGCGCCGGCGCTGGCGAGCAGCGCTCGCCCGGGAGCAGCGCGACCGTGACGCCGCCGGCCGCTCCGGAGCGCGACCCGGCGGCGGACCTGACGCCCGAGGATCTCGTGCTCAAGGACGACGCGAAGCCGCGGCCGAAAGAACAAACGGCCGCGCAACCGCCGCCACGGCAGGTCACGCTGATGGCGCTGCTCGGCTGGGTGATGATGGGGCTGGCGATCTGGCACTACACGATCTTCATGCCCGACCGCTTCTGGGGCGGGATCGTCGGGGCGTTCGTCGGCTCGCTGTTCGGCGGGATCATCGTCGGCTTCATCATCAGCGGCTTCACGATCCCGGGCGAAAAGGGCACCGACATCAAGGTCGTCCTGTACGCGGCGCCGGGCGCTGTGATCGGGATCATGGCCGTGTACCTCGAGGGCATGCGCCGCGAACGCGCCGGCGAGCAGCCCGCGCCGATCCACTTCTGAGCGGCGCGAGCGCGCCGCCTACGCGGATCCGCGCGCCGGGGTTCTGTCTCACCCTCGCCGTAGTCTCGCGGGGTGCAGCCATGCAAGTTCGAGATCGCCCCGTGCCCGGCCGCGGATGTGCGGCGCCTGCAGCGCGAGCTCGCCGTCAGCGCGGCGCTCGCGCAGGTGCTCGTCCGGCGCGGCTACGCCGAGCCTGAGCAGGCGCGGGCCTTCCTCGACGCGGCCGAGGAGCATCCCGCGGAGGCGTTCGCCGGGATCGAGCGGGCGCTCGCGCCGATCATCGCGGCGCTCGACGGCGGCGAGCGGATCACGATCCACGGCGACTACGACGTCGACGGCATCTGCTCGACGGCGGTGCTGGTGCGCGCGCTGGGCGCGCTCGGCGGCGACGTCGACTCCTACCTGCCGGATCGCGCGAGCGACGGCTACGGGCTCGCAGAGACGACGGTCGAGCGCCTCGCGCAGCGCGGCACGCGCCTGCTCGTGACCGTCGACTGCGCGATCACCGCGGTCGCGGCGGTCGCGCGGGCGCAGGCGCTCGGGATCGAGGTGGTCGTCACCGACCACCACGCGCCGCGCGCGGACGGCGCGCTGCCGGCGGCGCCGGTCGTGCACCCGGCGCTGTGTGGCTATCCGTGCGCCGAGCTGTGCGCGACGGCCGTCGCATACAAGCTCGCACAGGCGTTGTACTCGGCGCTCGGGCGCGACCCGCGCGAGCTGCGCTGCGAGCTCGATCTGGTCGCGCTCGCGACGATCGCCGATGTCGTCCCGCTGATCGGCGAGAACCGCACGCTCGTGCGCAGCGGCCTGCGCGCGCTCGCGGCGACGGCCAAGCCCGGTCTGCGCGCGCTGATGACAGTCGCGGGCATCGATCCGGCGAAGGTGAACGAGCGCGCGGTCGGCTTTGCGCTCGCGCCGCGCCTGAACGCGGCCGGGCGGCTGTACCGCGCCGACGCCGGCGCTCGAGCTGATCCTCACCGAGGATCCGGCGCGCGCGGCGCAGATCGCGGCCGAGCTCGACAGCGCCAATCGCGAGCGCCGCGCGGTCGAGACGCGGATCCGCTTCGCGGCCGAAGCGCAGCTGCGCGAACTCGGCGAGCGCCCGGCCTACGTGCTCGCGGCGGAGGGCTGGCACGCGGGCGTGATCGGGATCGTCGCCTCACGGCTGGTCGAGGTCAGCGGCCGCCCGGTCGTGATGATCGCGCTCGACGGCGACGCGGGCAAGGGGTCGGGGCGGAGCGTCGCTGGCTTCGACCTGCTCGCCGGCCTGACGGCCTGCGCCGAGCACCTCGGCCGCTACGGCGGGCACAGCGCGGCGGCGGGGCTGGAGATCGAGCGCGGGCGGATCGAGGCGTTCACGGCCGCGCTCAGCGAGCACGCCGAACGCGTGCTCAGGCCGGAGGACATGGTGGCGCACGAGCGCGTCGACGCGGTCGTCGGCGGCGATGAGCTCGGCATGACGCTCGCCGAGGAGCTGCAGTCGCTCGCCCCGTTCGGACGCGGCAATCCCGGCGTCTCGCTGCTGCTCGAGGACGCGAGCTTCGCCGATGCGCGGCCGATGGGCGAAGGCAAGCACGTGCGCTTCACCGTCGAGTCGCGCGGCACCCGCGCGCGTGCGGTCGCGTTCGGCAACGGCGGGCGGCTGCCGGTCGCCGCGGGCGCGCCGGCGCAGGCGACATTCACGCTCGAGGTCAACGAATGGAACGGCGTCAGCGAGCCGCGCCTGGTGCTGCGCCGCGCACAGCCGCTTGCGAGCGTCGCCGAGGGTGCGCAGGGCGCCGAGGAGGAGAAGCAGGGCGGCGCGGCGCTCGGCGAGGAGCAGGAGCTCGTGCTGTTCTAGCTTCCCTTCAATCCGTGCCGGGCGTCCCCTACCCTTAGACCATGGCCATCGCCGAGGATCCCCACAGCTCACAGGCCACCGAGGTGCGCGAGGACCTCTCCCTCGGCGAGCCCGCGAACGAGGGCGTGGCGGTCGGCGAGCTCGCCGCTGAGGCGCCGCCCGCGTCCGCGCAGGCGGACGCAGAGACACAGGCCTCGCTCGCGTCTGAGCGTGTCCGAGCGGCGCCTGCTCAGCGACCTGTTCGCGATCGTCTCCGAGCATGCCGCCGACTCCTCGGTCGAGATCGACCGCGCGCGCGTGCAGGACGCGTTCGTGTTCGCCTGCGAGCACCACGCGGCGCAGCGGCGCAAGTCGGGCGAGGACTTCATCGTGCACCCGGTCGGCGTCGCGCGCATCTGCGCGAGCATGCGCCTCGACACCGAGACGCTGTGCGCGGCGCTGCTGCACGACACCGTCGAGGACACCTCGGCCTCGATCGAGGAGGTGCGTGAGCGCTTCGGCGAGGAGATCGCGGGGATCGTCGACGGCGTCACCAAGCTGACCGGGATCACCTTCCAGTCGCGCGATGAGGCGCAGGCGAACAACTACCGCAAGATGATGGTCGCGATGGCCACCGACGTGCGGGTCATCCTGATCAAGCTCGCCGATCGCCTGCACAACATGCGCACGATCGAGGCGATGCCGAAGCAGAAGCAGATGGAGAAGGCGCGCGAGACGCTCGACATCTACGCACCGCTCGCGCACCGCCTCGGGATCCACGCGATCAAGTGGGAGCTCGAGGATCTCGCGTTCGCGACCCTGCACCCGCGCAAGTACCAGGAGATCAAGGGCCTCGTCGCACAGCAGCGCGAGGAGCGCGAGCGCTACGTCAGCGAGGCGGGCGAGTACCTGCGCGACGAGCTCGCGCAGGTCGGGATCGAGGCGGAGATCGCCGGCCGCGCCAAGCACTTCTACTCGATCTACTCGAAGATGACGAAGAAGGGCCGCGAGTTCAACGAGATCTACGACCTCACGGCGATGCGCGTGATCGTCGGCTCGGTGAAGGACTGCTACGGCACGGTCGGCGTGATCCACTCGCTGTGGAAGCCGCTGCCGGGCCGCTTCAAGGACTTCATCGCGATGCCCAAGTTCAACATGTACCAGTCGCTGCACACGACGATCATCGGGCCCGAGGGACGGCCGCTGGAGATCCAGATCCGCACGCACGAGATGCACGAGATGGCGGAGTTCGGGGTCGCCGCGCACTGGGTCTACAAGCAGCAGAGCGATGACGATCAGGGCGGTTCGGGCTGGGCCGTCGCGGGCGAGGACGCGAAGCTGAAGTGGCTGCGCTCGATGCTCGACTGGCAGAAGGACCTCTCCGATCCGCGCGAGTTCATGGAGACGCTGCGCACCGACCTGTTCGAGGAGGAGGTCTACGTCTTCACGCCGAAGGGCGAAGTCAAGTCGCTGGCCGCGGGCGCGACGCCGCTGGACTTCGCCTACGAGGTTCACACCGAGATCGGCCACCGTTGCGTGGGCGCGCGCGTGAACGGCAAAATCGTGCCGCTGCACTACGAGCTGCGCTCCGGCGACATCGTCGAGATCCTCACCGCCAAGCGCGAGCGCGGCCCCTCGCGCGACTGGCTGGCAACGGTCAAGACGACGCGCGCGCGCAACAAGATCAAGGCCTGGTTCAAGGCCGAGACGCGCCAGGACACCGAGCACACCGGCCGCGAGCTGCTGCAGGAGCACCTGCGCAAACAGGGCCTGCCGGCCCAGAAGATCACCGGCTCGACGCTGCTCGCGGATGTGATCCGCGAGGTCGGCTACCGCAAGGCCGATGACTTCTACATCGCCCTCGGCGCGGCGAAGATCTCCCCGAAGCTCGTCGTCGGCAAGGTCATGCAGCGCCTCAAGCAGGGCGAGTCGGCCGACGGCGAGGACAGCGCCGCGGACCTGCTCCGGGTCGGGCGCTCGCGGCGGCGCCCGACGAAGTCCTCGGGGCAGTACGGGATTCGGGTCGAAGGCGTCGAGGACGTGATGCTGCGCCTGGCGAAGTGCTGCCGTCCCGTCCCCGGCGATGAGATCGTCGGCTATATCTCGCTCGGCCGCGGCATCACGATCCACCGCGAGGACTGCCCGAACACGACGCTGCTGCGCAAGAGCCCGGAGCGCTTCGCGAACGTCGCCTGGGAAGGCGACCAGTCGACCGGCTTCGTCGTCGAGATCCAGATCGACGCATGGGACCGCCATCGCCTGCTCGAGGAGCTCTCGCGGGCGTTCTCGGAGTCCGGCGCGAACATCCTCGAAGCGCGTTGCCTGTCGATGCCGCCGATGGTCAAGAACCGCTTCGTGATCGAGGTTGCCGACACGCACACGCTGAAAGGCGCGATCACTCGCCTGCGCAGCATCGACTCGGTGTTCGACGCCTATCGCGTCACGCCCGGCGCCGGCGCGCAGGCGTAGGCACCGCGGGCGCAGAGACGCACGAGCTCGCGGCCGCGGACCGGGCGCTCGCTCAGGCGACGACGCTGAGCGCGTCGGGGATGATCGAGTAGCGCGCCTCCTCGACGTCGCCGAGGAAGTCGCCGTCGACCTGCAGCGGCAGCGGCCGACCGTCGGTGCTGCGCACGGTCAGCTCGCGGGTGTCGGCGAGCTGGCTGATCTGGCGGTTGCCGGTGACGCGGGCGCGGCTCGAGAACGCACGCCAGGCGAGCGACAGCATCGCCGGCAGCGAGGCGCGGTGCAGCACGCCGCTGTGCAGCGAGCCGGAGTCGAGCGCGGCACCTTCGGCGATCTCGATCGGGCGATCCTGGAAGTAGGTGAAGGGCGAGCCGTTCTGGACGATCGCGGTGACGCCGCGGAGCTTCCTGCCGCCGGCGTCGACCTCCAGGCGCGGCGCGCCCACCAGATAGCGCCGCAAGAACGTGCTGACCGCGACCCACGTGAAGAAGTACGCGCCGAGGCGGGCCTTCATGCGCGGGTTGGCATCGACCCGCTCGACGACGCTCGCGTCGAGTCCGAGCCCCGAGGCGAACGTGAAGCAGCGGCCGTTGACGACGCCGAGATCGACGCGGCGCGGGCGCCAGTCATCGGCCATCGTGAGCAGATGCTCGGTCGCGTCGACGACGTCGCCGGGGATGCCGAGCATCTTGCCGAACACGTTCGCCGAGCCGCCGGGCAGGCAGCACAGCGGGGTGGGCGAGCCGAGCAGGCCGTTGGCCGCTTCGTTGACCGTGCCGTCGCCGCCGAACGCGACGACCACGTCATAGCCCTCGTGTGCGGCCTCGCGGCACAGCTCGGTGGCGTGGCCGCGGGCCTCGGTGTCGACCGCGTCGACCTCGAAGCGGCCCTGCAGCGCGAGCACGACGAGATTGCGCAGGCGGTCTGAGACCGTCGTCGCGTAGGGGTTGACGATGATCAGCATGCGCCGCTTGTGCTGCGGCGAGGCGAAGCGGAACGGCGCGTCCGCGGCGGTGGTGTCGAGGTCGTCCCCGCGTGTTGAGATGCTCACCGCTAGGGCTACACCGGCGCCCGCGTCGCGTTACCCGCAAGCGCGCGGCCGCGGCTCACAGGTCGACTCGCGCCGGCCGAAAGGCTTGCTAGACTGCGCTCAGACAGCAGTAACCACATCCAGAGGGGTGGAGGGCCTGGCCCTGTGAAACCCCGGCAACCACCGCCAAGTCACAGGCGGGAAGGTGCCAATTCCAGGTGATGTGTGGCGGGCCATCGCGCTCTTCGCCACACGTGACGGCGAAGACTAGAGCGAAGGAGCCCCAATGGCTGTCAGCCATCTGCAGTGCAAGGAGTGCAAGACCGAGTATCCGCTCGAGGCGCTGTACGTCTGCGAGCAGTGCTTCGGCCCGCTGGAGGTCGTCTACGATCACAGCGCCTTGAAGCTCGACGTGCCCGAGCTGCGCCGCCGCATCCAGGGCGGGCCGCAGAACATCTGGCGCTACGCCGACTTCCTGCCGCTCGCGGGCGGCCCCCCGGGACCGTCGGGGCGGCTCGCCTCGCGCGTCGGCCTGCCAGCCGGCTGCACGCCGCTGATCCGCGCGGACAGGCTCGCCGAGCGCCTCGGCCTGCGCGAGGTGTGGGTCAAGAACGACGCGGCCAACCCGACGCACTCCTTCAAGGATCGCGTCGTCTCGGTTGCGGTCACGCGCGCACGCGAGCTCGGCTTCGAGACGATCGCATGCGCCTCGACGGGCAACCTCGCGAACTCCGTCGCGGCCCACGGCGCGGCGCTGGGGATGGACTCCTACGTGTTCATCCCGGCCGACCTGGAGGAGCAGAAGATCCTTGCGACCGGCGTCTACGGCACGAACCTGATCGGCGTCGAGGGCAACTACGACGACGTCAACCGCCTCTGCACCGAGCTGTGCGCAGAACGCGACTGGGCGTTCGTGAACATCAACCTGCGCCCCTACTACGCAGAGGGATCGAAGACGCTCGCATTCGAGATCGCCGAGCAGCTCGGCTGGGAGCTGCCCGACCGCTGCATCGTCCCCGTCGCCTCGGGATCGCTGTTCACGAAAATCGCGAGGGGCTTTGAGGAATGGCGCGAGCTCGGTCTCATAGAAGAGAGCCCCGCCCGCCCGGCGCCGCGCATGAACGGCGCGCAGGCGGAGGGCTGCTCGCCGGTGGCGAGTGCGTTCGCCGCCGGGCAGGAGGTCTGCCGCCCGGTCAAGCCGAGCACGATCGCGAAGTCGCTCGCGATCGGCAACCCCGCCGACGGCCCCTACGCGCTCGATCTGGCCCGCCGCACCGGCGGCTCGGTCGACGCCGTCAGCGACGATGAGATTCGCGCGGGCATCAAGCTGCTCGCCGAGACGACCGGCGTGTTCACGGAGACGGCCGGTGGCACGACCACCGCGGTGCTCGCGAAGCTCGCCGCGCGCGGCGACATCGACCCGGACGAGCGTGTCGTGCTGGTGATCACCGGCGAGGGCCTGAAGACGCTCGACGCCGTCCGCGGGACGTTCCAGACGCGCACGATCGCTCCGAGCGTCGAGGCATTCGAGGCCGGCGTGCTCGACGCCGTGTCGGTCTGATGGGCGTCGTCGTGAAGATCCCGACGCAGCTGCGCGCAGCGGCCGGCGGCGAGTCCGAGACGGTGCTCGACGGCGCGACCGTGCAGGAGGTCCTCAACGGGCTGTTCGCGCGCCACGAGGAGCTGCGCGCGCGCATCGCCGACGACGACGGGTCGCTGCGCCGGTTCGTCAACGTCTATGTCGCCGGCGAAGACATCCGCTTCCTCGACGGGCTCGCGACACCGGTCGCGGACGGCGCGGAGCTGACGATTCTCCCGGCCGTCGCCGGCGGTTAGGGCACCGCTGAGCGGCGCCCTGACGGGCACGACCGCTGAGCGGCGCGACGCGTCCTCGGTCGCTCGCCTAGCGCGAGGCGACGTGATGGATGTGCGCGCGCGGGCTGCTCGCGTGCGCGGCGGGCGTCGAGCCGCTGAAGCCGATCGTCGAGACGATCCCGGCGGCGCACATCGCGCCGATTGTCAGCTTGCGGATGCGGCCTGGCGTCAGCCAGGGGATGTGCTGGCTCTGCATCCATGTCCTGAAGCCGCTCGCGGCGGAGGCGGCGGCCATTGCGCAACCTGCGCACATGTCATCAGGATAGCCGCTGGGTCTGCTCGCGGGAGCCACTCGGTGCGGCTGTGTTTGCTTCGAGGCGGCTGCGCAGCTCCGCGCCGCGGCCGGCGGCGACGGCGCGTGCGGCACGGGCATCGCTGAGCTCGAGGCCCTGGGCGTGCGCGAAGTCGAGCAGATCCTGGCGCTCCTCGCCCTCGCGCGCGGTGCGCAGGAACAGCCAACAGAACAGGCCGAGCGTCAGAAACGACTCCTCGATCATCATGATCGCGCCGGCGATGTTCTGGTCGGCGAGCGGTGAGATGTGGTGCAGCGCGTCGCCATGCAGGTAGAACGGATAGAAGATCGTGCCGGACCAGAGGAAGATGTTGCCGAGCACGGTGCCGGTCAGGCGCACTGCGACGATGTAGCCGAGCTTGGCGCCGTTGCCGAACCAGCTCGGCATCGGCAACGGCCCGAACAGGCACATCCACATATTGATTCCGAGCCCGAGGAACATCGCGTGCTCGAGCGCGTGGACGCCTGAGTGGCGCAGCGCGGCCTGGTAGAGCACGGGCAGGTGCCAGATGTACAGGTCGATCGCCCACAGCGGGAAGGCGATCAGCGGATGCGCGAGGATTCGCATCCGATCGAAGAACGTGATTTTGAGGATCGGCGCGATCAGCGGGCCGGTCAGGCCGAGCACGATCAGCAGCGCGGCGATGTCGCCGAGCAGCAGGTGCTCGATCATGTGCATGTAGAGCAGCTGCTGGCTTGCGGAGCCGAGCGAGGTGAGCGCGGCGGCGATCACGACGAAGCCGCCGTAGAAGCACGCCTGGCGCCAGCCGGGGACGGCGCGCCCGTCGAGCGCGAGCGTGCGCACGCGTTTGGCGTACAGCAGCGCGACGAGCACGAGCGGCCCCAGCTGGAACAGCGAGGAGACGTCGGCGGAGATCGCGAGCGGCACGGCGGGCATCTCAGGGGCAGAGTACGAGATCGCCGGCGATCGGTGAGCAGCGGGCGCGGGCTCGCATAGACTGCGCCGGGCATGAGAGTCCTGCGCCGCCGGATGCTGTCCCTGCTGCTCGGCGCAGTCGCGGTGATCGAGCTGGCGCTGCCGCAGAGCGCCGATGCGCACGGCATCGTCGGCCGGGCGGACCTGCCGATCCCGGTGTGGCTGTTCAGCTGGACCGCGGCGATCGTGCTCGTCGTCTCGTTCGTCGCGCTGTCGACGCTGTGGCGGACGCCGCAGCTCCAGGAACCGCACCGACGGCGCCTGTGCGCCTTCCCGCAGCCGCTCGAATGGCTCGCGTGCGCGCTCGGCGTGGGGCTGTTCGCGCTGCTCCTCTACAGCGGCTTCGCGGGCGCGCAGGTGCCAAACGCGAACTTCACCGTGACGTTCATCTACGTGATCTTCTGGGTCGGCATGCCGGTTGCAAGCGTCCTCTTCGGGGATGTCTTTCGCGCTCTCAGCCCATGGCGGAGCGCTGCGCGGGGGCTCCGAGCGCTGTTGCGCAGGGGCTCACGCAAGCCGCCGCTGCGCTACCCCGCGTGGCTCGGGATGTGGCCGGCCGTGGCGGTCATCATCGGCTTCGCGTGGCTGGAGCTCGTCTACGTGCCCGCCGACCGCGAGCGCCCGTCGACGCTGGCGGCGCTGTCGCTCGGCTATTTCCTCGTGATGGTGGCGGGGATGGCGCTGTTCGGCGTCGAGGAGTGGAGCACGCAGGCGGACGGATTCGGCGCGTACTTCAACCTGCTCTCGCGCCTGTCGGCGCTCGTCCGCGGCAAGGACCGCGCGCTGTACGCGAGGCGGCTGCTGAGCGGTGTCACCGATCTGCCGATCCGCGCGGGCACGGTGACGCTGATCTGCGCGCTGATCGGCACGACCACGTTCGACGGTTTCAGCAACGGCGGCATCTGGCGCAACAACGAGCCGAGCCTGCAGAGCCTGTTCGCCGAGCTCGGCTTCGCGCAGACGCCGGCGATCGAGCTCGCCTACTCGCTCGGCCTGGTGCTGTGCGTGCTGCTCGTGATCGGCGTCTACCGGATCGGCATCGTCGGCGTGGCGAGCGTCAGCGATCGCTACGACAGGGGCGAACTGACGCGCGCTTTCGCGCACTCGCTCGTGCCGATCGCGTTTGCGTACGTGCTCGCGCACTACTTCTCGCTGCTGCTGTGGCAGAGCCAGGCGATGGTCTACCTGATCTCGGACCCGCTCGGCAACGGCGCCAACATCTTCGGCACGGCCTCGTATGAAATCGACTACCACGTGATCTCCTACGCGGCGATCTGGTACGTCCAGGTGATCGCGCTCGTCGGTGGCCACGTCGGCGGTCTCGCGCTCGCGCACGACCGCGCGCTGGTGCTCTATGAGGACCCTGAAGAGGCGGTCCGCAGCCAGTACTGGATGCTCGCGGTGATGGTCGCGTTCACGAGCTTCGGGCTGTGGCTGCTGTCGTCGGTAGGGACCTGAGGCGGCGGGCGCCCACGCGCTCGGCTCCGGGGGCGCGAAGTGCTAGATTTCAGCACGATGACGCCGCTCGCGTGCCTGATGCACTGGTACATCTCGATGCTCTACGTCGTCCCGGTGCTTGCGGTCGGCGGCTGGGGCTGGTGGAGCTCGAAGCGGATGTCGCGGCGCAAGGGCGGCGGCCCGCCACAGCCGCGCTCCCGGCCGCAGACGCGCTAGCGGCAAGCTCCTGCGCCTGGGCGCCGCTGCGCCGGCACCGCGGCGAGCGTGCTGCGGGGCGAGCTTCGACATTTCTTCACGAGCCTTGAGTTTGTCCTGAGTACGCTTGGGTTAGCTACAGCGTATGAGCGCACAGACTCCCACCCGCACAGCGGACGGCCTGACGGAGAGGTTCGATCCGACGGCGTGCCTCGACGAGCGCATGCGCCTGAAGGCGCGCCCGCCGGCGGACCTCGAGCCGGGCCGCTACCTCGAGGTGGAGGGCCCGGAGCAGACGCTGCTGATCCCGCTCGGCGAGGAGCCGATGCACATCGGCCGCGGGCTCGCGGCGGGGCTGCGACTCGATGAGAACTCGGTCTCGCGCCGGCACGCGATCCTCGTGCCGGGCGCAGCCGGCGTGCAGATCCTCGATGACCGCAGCGCGAACGGCACGATCGTCAACGGCAGCCGCGTCCAGCAGGCGCAGCTGAGCAACGGCGATGTGATCGTGCTCGGGCGCGTGATGCTGCGCTACCTCGAGCGGTAGGCGCCGCGCGGATCGCCGCGCCCGCCTGCTCGCCTGCCGGCCGGCTCAGCCGAGCTCGTAGTGCACGCCGGTGAGCTCCTCGGAGATCTGCCACAGGCGCGCGGCGGCCTCCTGGTCGCGGGCGGCGCGACTGGGGGAGACCTCGTGGGGGTGGCCGCGGAACTCGCCGACGCCGTCGGGGCCGACGTAGATGCCGCCCGCGAGGCCGGGCTGCGTGGCGGCATACAGCGACGGCAGCGCGCCGCTGGCGGCGCTCTGCGCGATCACCACGTTCGTCAGGCGCATGACGAGGCGATCGGCGATCGGGGCGGCTGCCGTCTGCAGGTTCGTCGCGGCGTAGCCGGGGTGGGCGGCGAGGCTCGAGATCGTCGATCCGCTGGCGCGCAGGCGGCGGTCGAGCTCGAGCGCGGACATCAGGTCGGCGAGCTTGGACTGCCCGTAGGCCGCCCAGCGGCGGTAGCGGCGCTCGGACTGCAGGTCGGAGAAGTTGATGCGGGCGAACTTGTGCGCGTTGCTGCTGAGCGTGACGACGCGTGCGTGCTCGCGCCCGGCCATCGCGCCGATCAGCCGCCCGGTCAGCGCGAAGTGCCCGAGATGGTTCGTGCCGAGCTGCAGCTCGAAGCCGTCGGCGGTCTCGCGCCGCGGCGGCGCCATCACGCCGGCGTTGTTGACGAGCAGGTCGAGGCCGTCGTGCTCGGCGCGGAAGCGCTCGGCGAACGCCTGCACCGACGCGAGGCTCGAGAGATCGAGCTCGGCGAGCTCGATCTCGGCGCGCGGGGCGGCGGCTGCGAGCTCGCGCAGCGCATCTTCGCCCCTGGCGGTGTTGCGGCAGGCGAGCACGACGCGGGCTCCGTGTGCTGCGAGCTCGCGCGCGGTGACCAGGCCGAGCCCGCTGTTCGCACCCGTCACGATCGCGGTGCGCCCATGCAGATCGGGGATCTGCGCGGCAGTCCACTTGTCGGCGTTCGCGGTCGCGTGCACTCGCGCAGACGATACGACCTGGGCGGGATCGTGGCGCTGGCGTGGCCGCGTCGGCGCGGCGGGCCACGCCGTATAGTCCCACCGCGGACACCGGTCGCGGGCCCGTCGAGGCCATACAAATAAGGCTGCAGCGCTTCCAATTTCTCTGCAAACACCCGTATCATCTGAGGCGGCGGAAGCGAAGCCGGGGCAGCCAGGAGGCTGGCCTGCCGCCGCGAGAACGGACTTCGGATGGAAGACGAGATGTTGTGAGCGGCGTTCGGACAGTGGTTGGCGGAAATCTTGCGCGAGCGCTTGCGGCCGTGCTGTGCTGCTCGCGCTCGTCGCGATGCCTGCCGCGATCGCTCTCGCCGCGCCGCCGACGCGTCACGATCAGCGAACCGCCGGGCGAAAGCTTCACGCGCAGCCGCACGCCGCTGTTCAGCGGCACGACGAACGCCCTGCTCGGCGGGTTCGTGACGCTCGATACACAGCGGCTCGGTCGCCGGCGGCAGCCCCGTGCAACAGCAGTTCGCCCTGCCATTCCTCGAAGGCACGTGGGAAATCACGCCGGAACCGCTCGAACAGGGCGAATACACGGCCGTCGCCGAACAGACGATCGAAGGGGAAGCGGGCCGAGCACGAGGTGACGTTCACGGTCGATACGACCAAGCCGGTCGTGACGCTCGAACGCGGTGCCGACGCCGAGCAAAGACTCGACGCCGACGCTGAGCGGCGACGCGGGCGAAGCGAACGGCGATGACGGGAACATCGAGCTGACGGTTACACGCCGGCGCGACGCTCGCGGGCGCGGTCGTCGAAGCGGGCCCCGTCCCCGTTGAAAGCGGCGGCTGGAGCCACACCGTGGCGGAACTCGCGGACGGCACCTACACGGCCCTGGCCTCCCAGGAAGATGCCGCCGGCAACCTCGGTACGAGCAAAGCGGTGACGTTCACGGTCGACACGACCGCCCCCGCGGTGACGCTGACAGCATGCCTCCGGGAGCAACAACGCGACGCCGACGCTGACGGGCGGCGCCGGCAGCGCGCCCGGGGATCATCCGCACGTGACGGTCATCATCTACCACGGCAGCGCTCCGGAAGGGAGCGTCGCGCAGACCGGCGAAGTCACCCCGACCGGCTCCAACTGGTCGTTCACCGCGGCCCACCTCAGCGACGGCGAGTACACCGCGCGCGCAACCCAGAGAGATCAAGCGGGCAACGTCGGCCTCAGCGTTGCGGTGACATTCACCGTGATCACGGCGGGGCCGCTCGTCACGATCGGCCCGGTGACCTCGCCGAACAAATCGGCGACGCCGACGTTCACCGGCACGGGCGGCACGCTCAGCCGCGATGACCCCACGGTGACGGTGACCGTGTACCGGGGAACTGGCGTCGGCGGCACGGTCGCAGCGAGCGGCGCGGTCGCGCTGAGCGGCTCGAGCTGGTCCTACACGCCGAGCGCGCCGTTGAGCCCCGATGGCACCTACACCGTGCAGGCCGTCCAGGAAGACTCGCTCGGCAACCTCGGCAAGAGCGCCGCGATCAGCTTCATCGTCGATACGAAAGCGCCGATCGTCAAGATCAACACGGTCCCGGCGCAGACCAAGGAAGCGACGCCGACAGTCGAGGGGCTGGCCGGGACCGCGCCGGAAGACCGCGCGAACGTCAGCGTCGCGATCTACTCCGGCTCGACTACGAAAGGCACGGTGGTGCAATCGGCGAGCGTGCCGGTGATCAGCGCGAGCTGGTCCTACACGGCGACGACGCTCGCCGACGGCACCTACACGGTGCAGGCCACCCAGGAAGACCAGGCCGGCAACGTCGGCAAGAGCGCCGCGATGACGTTCACGGTCGACACGAAAGCGCCGCTCGTCGGCATCAACCCGGTCACGCCGTCGCCGGGAAAAGACGCCACGCCGACGTTGACGGGCGCGGCCGGCGTGCTCGCCACCGACGACACCACCGTCGCGGTGACGATCTACTCCGGCAGCTCGGTCGCGGGCACGGTCGCGCAGTCCAAGCAGGTCAGCGTGACGAGCGGCAGCTGGTCCTACACCGCCTCAGAACTCCCCGACGGGACATACACGGCGCAGGCCACCCAGGAAGACGAGGCGGGCAACCTCGGCAAGAGCGCCGCGGTCATCTTCGTGATCGACACGAAAGCCCCGGTCGTGTCGATCGAAGCGGTGGCGCCTCGCACGAAACCCGGCGGCCCTGACGTTGGCCGGAGGCGCGGGTGCGCTGCCGGGCGATGACACGAGCGTCGAGCTGACGATCTATGACGGCGGGACGACCACCGGCGCGGTGCAGGAAACGAAGGCGGTCAGCTTCACGGGCACGACATGGTCGTATACGACGCCGACGCTCGCCAACGGGACATATACGGCGCAGGTCACCCAGGAAGACCAGGCCGGCAACGTGGGCGTGAGCGCAGCGGTGACGTTCACGGTCGACACGGTCGCGCCGGTCGTCTCGATCACGCCGCTCGCGACACCGAGCAAGAACGCGACGCCGACGCTGAGTGGTGGGGCGGGGACGGCGGGTGGTGATGATGCGACGGTGTCGGTGAAGATCTTGCAGGGTGTGACGGTGGTGCAGGCGGCGAGTGTTCCGGTGGTTGCGGGTGAATGGACGTATACGGCGACGAAACTTGCTGATGGGACGTACACGGCGCAGGCGACGCAGGAAGATGGGGCCGGGAATGTGGGCTCGAGCGCGACGATCACGTTCACGGTCGATACGACGCCGCCGGTGGTCTCGGTCAAGAAGGTGACGTCGCCGACGAGTGATGCGACGCCGACGTTCACGGGGAGTGGCGGGGTGCTTTCCGGTGATGATGCGTCGGTGACGGTCACGGTCTACAAGGGTGGGGCGGTCGGGGGTACGGTGGCTGCGTCGGCGAGTGTGCCGTTGTCGGGCTCGACGTGGTCGTATACGCCGGCGGCGCTGGTTGAAGGTGTCTATACGGTGCGGGCGACGCAGGAAGACAAAGCGGGCAATCTCGGCGTGAGCGCGGCGGAAACGTTCACGGTCGATCTGACGGCGCCGGTCGTGTCGGTGCATCCGCTGGTGTCTCCGACGAATGACGCGACGCCGACGCTGAGTGGTGGGGCGGGGACGGCGGGTGGTGATGATGCGACGGTGTCGGTGAAGATCTTGCAGGGTGTGACGGTGGTGCAGGCGGCGAGTGTTCCGGTGGTTGCGGGTGAATGGACGTATACGGCGACGAAACTTGCTGATGGGACGTACACGGCGCAGGCGACGCAGGAAGATGGGGCCGGGAATGTGGGCTCGAGCGCGACGATCACGTTCACGGTCGATACGACGCCGCCGGTGGTCTCGGTCAAGAAGGTGACGTCGCCGACGAGTGATGCGACGCCGACGTTCACGGGGAGTGGCGGGGTGCTTTCCGGTGATGATGCGTCGGTGACGGTCACGGTCTACAAGGGTGGGGCGGTCGGGGGTACGGTGGCTGCGTCGGCGAGTGTGCCGTTGTCGGGCTCGACGTGGTCGTATACGCCGGCGGCGCTGGTTGAAGGTGTCTATACGGTGCGGGCGACGCAGGAAGACAAAGCGGGCAATCTCGGCGTGAGCGCGGCGGAAACGTTCACGGTCGACACGGTCGCGCCGGTCGTCTCGATCACGCCGCTCGCGACACCGAGCAAGAACGCGACGCCGACGCTGAGTGGTGGGGCGGGGACGGCGGGTGGTGATGATGCGACGGTGTCGGTGAAGATCTTGCAGGGTGTGACGGTGGTGCAGGCGGCGAGTGTTCCGGTGGTTGCGGGTGAATGGACGTATACGGCGACGAAACTTGCTGATGGGACGTACACGGCGCAGGCGACGCAGGAAGATGGGGCCGGGAATGTGGGCTTGAGCGCGACGATCACGTTCACGGTCGATACCGTCGCGCCGCTCGTCACGCTGCATCCGGTGACCTCGCCGACGAACAACCCGACGCCGAAGCTCAGCGGCCTCGCCGGGACCGCGCCCGGGGACCACGCGACGGTCGTCGTCAAGATCTATCAGGGCGCCACCGTGACAGGCACCGTCGTTGAAGCGGTGAGCGTCGCGACGAGCGGCAGCGAATGGTCCTACACGCCGGCGAGGAAACTCGTCGACGGCGTCTACACCGCTCAGGCCACGCAGGGCGACACCGCCGAAAACGTCGGCGCGAGCGCCGCATCGACGTTCACCGTCGACACGACCGCGCCGCTCATCTCGATACGCGCGGTGCCCTCCCCGGCACACAACCCGACGCCCGCGCTGAGCGGGACCGCGGGCGTGGCCGCCGGCGACGCGGCGCTCGTCGCGGTCAAGATCTACAAAGGCACGGTGGCGCTCGGTACCCCCGTGCAGTCGGCGAGCGTCCCGGTCAGCACCGGGGAATGGTCGCTACACCGCGACGAAACTCGAAGACGGGACGTACACCGCGCAAGCCGCTCAGAGCGATGAAGCGGGCAACGAAGGCACCGCCACGACGATCTTCACCGTCGATACGACCCCGCCGGTCGTGTCGATCACCTCGCCGGCGAACAACGTCAAACTATCCGTCGGCAATCCGCCCTTCAGCGGCGCAGCCGGCCACGCCGCCGGGGACCTCAGCGCGATCACGCTGAACATCTACGAAGGCACGGGTGTCTCCGGAAAGCTCGTGCAGGCGGTGCACGTCACCGGCGACGGCGAAACCTGGTCGCTCGCCGCGCTCCCCGAAGAACTCGAAAACGGCACCTACACAGCCCAGGCCGAACAATCGGACAGCGCCGGGAACATCGGCAAGAGCAAAGCGGTCAGCTTCAAGATCGCGACGGTGCTGACGCTCGACCCGTCGGTGTTCGTCCTGCGCGGCGGCGCCCCCGTGACTGATGCGACGCCGAGCTTCCACGGCACCGCGGCGAGCGGCGCCGGAGCCGGGGAAACGGTCACGGTCACGATCTACGGCCTCGCGTCCGGCGAACCGGTCGAAGTGGAGAGCAGGGAAGTCACGCGCACGCACGCGCGCTGGAGCACCGGCGCGATGGGGTCACTGCCCGACGGGCTCTACACGGTCCAGGTCGAACAGGCGGGCGAAGGCGGCGTCGAAGAAACGTTCACGGTCGACGCGGATGCGCCTGAGGTGACGCTGAGCACGCCCGTCAGCGGCAGCTCGACCGCTGGCAGCTCACAGACCGTCGGCGGATCTGCGGGCGTCGCACCGGGCGATGCGGCACAGGTGACGGCGCGCCTCTACGGCGGAGCGAGTGCGAGCGGCGCGGCGCTTCAGACCGTCACCGTGCCGAGCTCCGGCGGAACCTGGTCGACCACGTTCGCCGGGCTCGCTGCGGGCACGTACACCGCCGAGGCCGAACAGCGCGACGACGTCGGCAACGTCGGCAGCAGCCGGCCGGTGACGTTCACCGTGACGGCGCCGCCGGCGCCCGCACCGGCGCCCCCGCCCGCCGCGACGCCGCTCGCGCGCGCGGCCGCGTCGTTCGAGTGGGTCCCGGCAGCGCCGCATACCGGCGAACCGGTCACGCTCGTCTCGACATCGACCGACGCCGACAGCCCGATCACCGCGTTTGCGTGGTCGCTGGGTGGCAACTCGATCTTCCAGCCGGGCCCGCCGGTGCTCGTCACGTCGTTCGCGACCGCGGGAGTCCACTCGGTCGAACTGAGCGTCACCGACGCCGACGGCCTCTCCGGCACCGTCGCGAAGAGGATCTCGGTGACGGCGCCGGTGGCCAAGCTGATGCAGCCGTTCCCGGTCATCCGCATCGCCGGCACCCAGCATGCGGCGAGCGTCAAGGTCAGCCTGCTGACGGTGCTCGCGCCGGTCGGCGCGACGGTCAGCGTCACCTGCCGCGGGCACGGCTGCCCGAGCAAGTCTGAGAACGTCGTCGCCTCCGCGGGTGCAAGCAAGAGCAGGCCCGGCACGGTGCTCGTCACGCTGCGGCGCTTCGAGCGCTCGCTGCCCGCCGGGCGTGACTCTCGAAATCAAGGTCTGGAGCCCCGGCGAGATCGGCAAGTTCACGCGCTTCACGGTCCGCCGCGGCAAGCTGCCCTCGCGGCACTGACAGC
The DNA here is from genome assembly GCA_963827105.1 of uncultured Solirubrobacteraceae bacterium. Taxonomy (GTDB): domain Bacteria; phylum Actinomycetota; class Thermoleophilia; order Solirubrobacterales; family Solirubrobacteraceae; genus Palsa-744. The sequence goes on from CAWHAB010000007.1 coordinate 206,075, forward strand.
TGTCTGAACCTCGCCGGCACGATCCCGATCGTGTGCCCGACCTGATGAACAGCGTGAACATCAGCTCGCGCGGCGCCCCGGTCCCTCGCGACACCCGCATCGACGTGCGCGCGCTGCTGCTGACGCTGTGCCTGTGCGCGGCGGTGTTCGCGGGCTTCTACGCGCTCGGCGCGCAGCGAGCGCCCGCCCGCGGCGCCGCGCGAAGTCGCGCCGCTGCGGCTGCCCGTGAGCGCATCCTCGGTCGTGCTCCCGGGCGCCCTCGGCAGTGCGCCGGAGCTGGCGCTGACGGCTGCGCCGGCACCTGTCGCGGCGCCGGCGGTCGCAGAGCCAGGCGGCGCCGGCGAGCCCGACGCCGGCGAAAGCACGTGTCGTGATCGCGCCAAGCGTCAGCACACCGGCGCCGACGGCGCCCGTCGAGCAGACGCCGCCCGCGAGCACGCCGTCGAGCGCCCCCGCGAGCACGCCGTCCTCGAGCGGCGGGACGCCCGTGAGCAAGCACTCCGCGCCCGCGAACGAAGGCGGCGGCACGTCGTTCGACAGTTCCGGTTAGAGCGTGTATCGCTCAAATCGCGTGCTGCCGGCGGTCGTGATCCCGATTCTCGCGGTGGTCGCGATCATCGCCTATCTGGTCGGGATCCATGGCACCTCGAACGCGGGCGGCGGTGAAGTGCCGCTGGCCCACGGCGGCCCCACCCACGTCGGCTCCGCCGGCACGGTGCTGTTCGAATATCCCTCGAGCTGGCAGCGGGTGAGCACGATGCCGGCCGTCCCGGGGATCGCGATCGCGCGTCCGATCCTGCTCGCGCCGGGTGGCGACGCCGCCCGCGCCGGTCTCTTCAGCGGTCAGCTCGCGGGCAACGAAGCGAGTCCGCTGCCGCGGTCGTTCCTCGCGCGGCTGCCGAGCGTGCCGCACACCGAAGTGGTCAGTCTCGCGAACGTCCAGGCCTACCGCTACAGCCGGCTGAGCGTGCCCGGCTTCAACCGCATCCTCGATCTGTACGTGATCCCGAATCTCGGCGCGCAGCCGACGATCATCGCCTGCGACGCGGCAAACGGCGACGCGGGCGACCTGCACGAGTGCGAAGAAATCGTCGAGGAGCTGACGCTCGTCGGGCAGTCCGCCGACGTGCTCAGCCCGAACAACGCCTATGCCGCCCAGCTCGCGCCGCTGCTCGGCAAGCTCGAGCAGGAGCGCGTGACGCTGCGCCGCGAGATTCACTAGCGCGAAAGCCTCGCTGCGGTCGCGCCGCTCGCGCGCGCTCTCTCGACGCGCTTTGCGGATGCCGCGGAAGCGTTGCTGAAGCTCGAATCGCCGCCGGCGGCGAGCGCCGCGCAGACGGCGCTCGCGGCAGCGATCGCGCAGGCGCGCAGCGCCTACAGCGCGCTCGCCGCGGCCGCGAGCGCGGAAGATCCGGGCGAATACGCGCTCCTCAAGCAGCACGTGGAAGCCGCGGAGGCAGCTGTGGACGCGGCGCTCGAGAGCTTCGAGCTGCTCGGCTACGGGCAGAGCTGAGCGCCGGCCTCAGCGCGGATCTTCGCGATCGAGGTTCCAGTGGCGCGAGGTCGAGCAGATCCACAGCCATTGCTCCTGCTCGCCGCCATCCGGGCGCGGGGACAGGTAGAAGCGCGTGATCGTGCGCTGCCCGCCCTCGTGATCGCCGTAGAGAATGTCGACGCTGAGGCCGCTGCGCGCGCGGATCGCATCGCGCAGGGACTGATACAGCGGCTCGGCGGGGTCGCGGACAGCGGCCTGCCAGAAGCTGACGTCGCCGGCCGGCACGTACAGGTCGCGCTGCAGCCGCCGGAACTCCTCCGCGGCGACGGGCGGGTCCGCCCCGGTCGCGCGCAGCGGCCAGATATGCCAGCCGTGCAGCACCGCGAGCCCGGAGGCGACGTTGCGCAGCGGGATCGCGAAATACAGCTTGTCCTGCTCCTCCTGGACGGCGGCGAGCCCGCCGCGCAGCATCAGCCAGTGGTCGTCGATGAAGCCGACCTTCTGCTCCGGGTCCTGTGGGCGGCCGTTGAGCAGCACCGGGCGCAGGCCGACCTTCAGGGCCTGCTCGGAGACCCGCGCCGCGCGATTGGCCGAGCGGGTCGAGGAGAACGTCGCGATCGCCAGGACGAGGGTCCCCGCGGCCGTCGCCAGCGAGGCGATCGTGCCGGTGTCCGCCATCACCGGCAGGCTACTACCGCCGCTGCGCCCGCAGCGGGCGCGTGACGGCGAGCATGCAGACGTTGACTGCCCGCGCGCGATCCCCTACCGTTGTTCTCGAGCAGTTAGACAGGGGAGACAGGGGAGCACGCAGCATCACGTTCAAGGAGGAGCGTAATGGGGGAGTCAGGGGTACTTTTGAGGCGCGTGATCACGGCACTTGCCCTGACCGACGTCGCCTATCGGCTGTTCATGCGCGAGACGGTGCGCCGCGCGCTGGGGATCGACGCTGAGCGCGCCTGAGCGCAAGCTTGCGCGCGCACGGCGCTCAGACGAAAACGCACGCCCCGGGCTCGGCGCGCCCCGCTCGGCGGGTCGGCGAACGGCAGCGCACGACGCTCGCCGAGCGGCTACCGTGAACGGGGCGATGAGAGCAAGCGGGTGGCATCTGCTTCCTCGGCCCGAATCAGGCGGCGCGATCGGCCTGCGATGAGCGCTCTCGCCCCAGCGTTCGTGATCGCCAGCGGCGCGCAGGGCGGGACCGCGCACCCGGCGCAGGCGGTTGCGCACGACACGCTGCTCGTGATCGTCCTGATCGGCGCGCTGGGCGCGGCGGCGGCGCTGATCGTCCGCCGCCTGCTGCGCCGCCCGAAGCGGACGGCGCCGGTGACCGAGCAGTGGCAGGCGCTGGCCGTGATGGGCGAGCTCTGCCCGCACGGCTGGAAGGCGCAGATCACGCTCTACGGCTGGGGCGCGCCGGTTCCCGATGACGCTCCACAGTCGCGCGCGCCGCTGGTGGAGCTCGAATGGCAGCTGTTCGACGAGGACTCCGGGCGCGTGGCAGTCGCACGGCGCGTATGGGCGCCGAGCATCGGCGATGCGCTGCAGACGATGGTCGATGATCGCCGCACCGACGTCACGCTCGAGGAGATCGAGCGCTCGGCCGCCGAGCACGGGGAGCTCTGGTGGAACGACTAGCGACGCCGGTCCTCCGCGCCAAAGCTTAACTTTCATCTGCAATCGCGGATGCAGGCGTGAAGCGCGCCTGAGCTCAGGTCGATGCGCCCGGGAGGACACGCCAGGTGTCCACCAACACAGAAAAGGGGGCACTGACGTGTCAACGCATTTTAGAAAGCGAAACCTCGTCGGCGTACTGGCGTTTGTGTTCGCGGCCGTGATCGGGGTGGGCGCATACGCGTTCACCGCGAGCAACACGGTCGAAGCACACTCGGCAGGTGCCGGCTCAGCGACGGTGAGCGGTTATGAAGTCGCCTCGCCGACGAACTACACGTTCAACGAAGCAGGCACGACGATGACGGAAGTCACCTTCGACCTGAATAAGGCCGCGACCGACGTCAAGGCCGCGCTGACCGAAAGCGAACCGGTCAAAGCCGACTGGGCGGACTGTGGCGAAGCGAAATCCACGCCGTTCGCGGTCACCTGCAAATTCCCATCGCCGGTGCCGGTTGCGGAAGGCGTGAAACTCTCTGTCGCCGCCGTCAGCAGCGGAACAGTGACGATCGAATAGCAAGCAATGAACTGGGCTATGCGGAGCGGCTTGTGTACTCGGCCGCTCCGCGCCCGTTTTGACCATGCGACCGCCGCGAACCAAGAAGCTCATCTCCGGCCTTCTTGGACTGGCGATCATCGGGGCGCTGTGGTTCTGCTTCGCGCCGACGGCGCTCGGCGGCGACACCAGCTACGTGGTGACCGACGGGGTCAGCATGCAGCCCCGCTTCCACACCGGTGACCTGGCGGTCGTCCGCGCTCAGAGCAGCTACCACGTCGGTGAAATCGTGGCATACAACAGCATCATCTTCCACACGATCGTGCTGCACCGGATCATCGGGCGCGCCGGCTCACGCTACGTGATGAAGGGCGATCACAACAACTTCGTGGACTTCGAACACCCCCGGGGCAGCCAGATCATCGGCGCGCTGTGGCTGCACGTCCCCGGCGCCGGCGCAACACTGCATTCGCTGCGCTCGCCGGCGCTCGTCGGCGCGCTCGTGGCCTTCGGCACGCTGCTGTTCGCCGGCGCGGCGTTCACGAAACGCCGCCGCCGCCGCGGCCGCGAACGGCGCGGCGGCGAGAAGCCGCAGGGCGCTCGCGTACGCACATCGGTGCACGCGCCGCTCGAGCTGCCGACCGTGAGCGTGGTGATGGTCGCCGCGACCGTGCTGATGCCGTTCCTGCTGCTCGCGCTGCTCGCGTTCACGCGCGCCTCGAGCGCACGCCTGCCGGTGAAGGTTCCCTACCAGCAGGCCGGCACGCTGTCCTATACCGCGCAGGTGTCTCCCGGGCCGGTGTATCCGGAAAACCGCGCGGTGACGGGTGATCCGCTGTTCACCCAGGTCGTGCGCTCGGCTGAGATCCACTTCAACTACCTGTTCGAATCAAAGGCGCCGCACGCGCTCGCGGGAAAGCTCACGCTCGCTGCGACGGTCGCCTCGACGAGTGGCTGGCAGAACACCTTCGCGCTGGGGCGGCCCACCTACTTCCACGGTGATCACGGCGTGATCTCGGCGCCGTTGAGCGTCACGGCGCTGCTCGCGTTGATGGAGCGCTTCAAGGTCGCGACAGGAGCGAGCGGCAGCTACACGGTCACGATCAGCCCGCACGTGAGCGCCGCGGGCACGATCGGCCGACTGCCGCTGCATACCACCTTCTCGCCGCAGTTCCCGTTTCAGATCACCACCGGCGAGATTCAACCGACGGTCGCCGGCGCACCTGCTTCCGCGTCGGCCGCGGCGCAGCCCGCACCGAGCCAGTTCTCGCAGTCGCAGGGCGGCTCGGCCACGGCCGAGCACAGTCAGGCGCTCGATCTGAACCTGGGCTTCGTGCACGTGTCGGTCGCGGGCGCGCGGGCGTTCTCGCTCGTCGCGATCCTCTTGATCGTCGCTTCGCTGATCGCCGCACGCGTGCTCATCCGCCCGCGCCGGCGCGAGGAGTCCTCATCGATCCGGTCGCGCTACCGGCGCATGATCGTGCCGGTCGACCGCGTCTGGCAGCTTCCGGGCGTCGCGGTGATCGACGTCGCCGACATGGAGGCGCTGGCCCGGATCGCCGAACACTACGACCGCTCGATCCTGCACGAGAACACGGCCGCGGGCGACGCCTACTGGGTGACCGACGAGAGCGGGCACTTCCGTTATGCGCTGCACCCGCAGCCGCCCGAACCGGCCGAGGGCTATGCGGGCGAGCATCCGCTGACTCGGCTTGTGAGCGAGGCGAGCACCGAGGAAATGGCGCTCGCAGGCGTGGCTGCGACGCCGCCGGCGCCCGTGCAACCGCCCGCAGCGGTCGCACCTACCGCGCCCGTCGCGCAGGCCGCGCCGGTGGCGAAGCCTGTGGCCGCGTCGCTCGCGGCTCAGCAGGCGGCCGAAGCGGAGGATCTGGCGGCGCGTGATGCCGCCGACGCGATGATGCGCGAGACGAACGACTGGAACGCAGCATGGGAAGCGTCGAGTGGCGATCGCCGCGGCAACGGCTTCAAGCATCATCCGGGGATCTGAGCGTCGCGGTGAGGCGTTCACGCGGCGGGGTGCAATGGCCACGCGCCGACCTGGGCGGGGCGTATCGTGCCAGCGGGACGGCGCGCCCGGCGGGAAACGAACGAACGGGAGGAGCAGCGATGGATGCCGGCGAGGAGGACTGGGTGCTGAGGTTCCTCGGCGAGTTCGCGTCGATGTCCGAGGAGCAGCGTGACGCCGCGATCGATGCGCTCCCGGCGCAGGCGCGCGGCGCGCTCGTCGCGCTCGCCGAGCAGCGCGCGCGAAGCGCGAGCGCGGATCTCGTCAAGGTGCTCGACGCGGGGCAGGGGGGGCTGGAAAAGCTGTATGAGGTGACCGCGCCGGAAGACCTGCTGACGGTCATCAACCTGGCCGTCCGCGAGCGCCCGAACATCGTCGCCGAGGCGTTGTTCGCGGCGGTCGTGCTGCACCGCAACTGGCGCCAGGAGGAGCCGGCGGCGATCCTCGAGCTGCGCGAAGGCTGGCACTGGCACGTGCACGAACAGGTCGTCGCGGCGCGCGCGCGGGCCGGCGAGAGCGCGCCCGAGGCCTGAGGCCCGCTCGCGCTCGCCGCGCCCGAACGGTCGCAGCGATCGCGAGCATCGCCCTGCGCTGCGGCCCGCCGCACGGGGCCGCCGGGGTCGGTCTGTGCTCAGGACGGCGGCTCGCTGCGAGCACGAACGTCTGCGAGCAGCGCCCGCGCCGGGCTGGCGGGGAAGTCGCCCGCGTCGAGGCGCCAGCGCACGTCGCGGCCGATGTCCGCCGGTGCTTTCGGCTCGGCGGCGAACGCGCCGAGCCTGCGAAAGCCGAGGCGCGCGGGTACCGCGGCGCTCGCGAGGTTGGCCTCGTCGTGGTGGATCTCGATGCGATCGATCCCGGCCAACGCCAGGCCCTGCTCGGTGAGCGCTGCCGCGGCGAGTGTCGCGATGCCCCTGCGCAGGTGCCGCGCGCCGACCCAGTAGCCGATCTCGAGGCCGCCCGGCCCGATCCGGGCCATCAGCGCGGCGCTGCCCGCGAGCGCGGCCCCGGTGTCGCGAATCGCGTAGCGGAAGCGCTCGCCGCGCTCCCAGCCGGCGTCGCTTTCGGTGAGGAAGCGCGCGACCGAGTCGCGGCTGTGCTCGGCCGCGAACGCAAGCCACGGGCGCAGATGATCGAGGCTCGCCGCGACCGCCGCGAACAGCGACTCGAGGTCGCTCGCGCGCCAGCGCGAGAGCGTGATCGCGCCGAGCTCGAGCGTCGCGGGTGGTCGCGCGATGCGCTCCGAGGACAGCTCCATGGGCATACGATCGCAAGCATCGCCGCCTGTGCCTATTCGCCTGGCGGCCGTCCCGACGGCGTCGCCGACTGAGGGCGCAGGCCGACCCAGTCGCCGACGCCGAAATCGTTCGCACGGGAGGCCGGCAGCGCCCGCGTCTTGCGTTCTCCGTCGCGCGCTAGGGAGTAGTCGCGGAACACGGGCCTGCCGGTCACCATCCGCGCGAAGCCGCGCAGCGGCGGGCGCACGAGCAGGACGAGCGCGAGCAGCATGTAGAGGCCGGCGACGACGGGCGCGCCGCCGCTCAGCGCGCGCTCGAACGCGCTGCCGTCGATCAGCGAGTGCACCGCGATCCCCGGCAGCAGCGAGCCGGTGCGCTCATACAGGAGGCACATGACGACGCCGAAGAACATCACCACCGGCCTCACGCTGAGCGGGTACTGCGTGTGATCGAAGCCGAACAGCATGCTCGAGACGAGCGCCGCGCCGACGACGGTGAAGCGGTTGCGCAGGCTGCGGTAGAGGAAGCCGCGGAAGAAGATCTCCTCGACGACGGGGGCGCCGACGCACGCGGCAACTCCTGCGAGCACGATCGCGAGCGTGGGGGCATGGGAGAGCCCTTCGTCGCCGCTGCGGACCGGTTCGGGCAGATGCAGGGCCCGCATCCAGTAGTAGGAGAAGGCGGTGCAGGCGAGCAGCGCGAGCACGGCGAGGCCGGTCGCGCGCGCGCCCGGAACGGCACGCAGCCCGAGGTCCCTGGCGCCGAGCTCGCCGCGGCGCCAGAGCGGTATCAGCGTCACCAGCAGCGCCGCCTCGACGAGCAGCGCGCCGCCCCCGAAACCGACTTCGATGCCGAGCCACCACAGCGCGATCGCAAGCGCGATCACCAACACCCATCTGGCGACCCAGGCGCTGAGCGCGTAGCGCACCGTCCAGCGCCGCGAGCGCTCGGTCGGCGACGGCCACGGGGCCAGGCGCCGGCGGCGAATCGCAGGGGCGGCAGCGGCATGAGTGCTCACACGGACATATCGACGACGCGCAGGGCGCGCTCAACCGTTGGAACTGCCGTTCGGCCACTCGTCCGGCGGCGTACGCTCGCCCCAAACCACCTCGGACCCCGCAAACGCGGGACCGACGAGCGGCCCGGCGAGGAATGCACCTCCCGGCCCGGAAGCCGCTAGATCGTCGGGGGGTGGGACCTGCGCAGCAGGCGCCATAGCTCCGCCATGCCCTGGTTCCAGTGTTCGCGGCCCCCGTTGAGGTCGTTGCGGTAGAGCGCGAGCGCGGCGCGGCTCTGAGCACCGGCGTACTGTTGGATCGCCGCCATCGCCTTCAGCATCGCGCCGGCTCCTTCGTTGATTTCGATCTCCGCCTGGCTCACGTCTTCTTCTTCGCCGTTTTCGCTCACCTGCCAGTCGGCAGCCGCCAGGAGGGTGCGGCGAGCGGTGCTCGCGGCGGTCGCCAGCGCTTCGAGGTTCGCGTGCGACGGTCGCGTGGGAAGCGCCGACAGATCGGCTGCGACAAGCGCCACAGCCCGGCTGGCGCGGTCGGCTTCGCGGCCATGTTGGGTGTAGAAGGTTTCGGCACCCGGTTCTGCGATCGCGCCACAGCCCGCCATCCCGATGGCGATCGCCGCGAGGAATGTCGCGACGGCGAGTCGGTGGCGTGGGCGAGGCACCGCCGGGAGACTATCCGCGGAGCGCGGGCTGGCTTGTCGAGGCGGCGCTCGCAGGGCTGCCAGAATGCGTTGGCACCTACGCGATCCCGGCACCGTCTCCATCTCGATGGAACTGCAGCCAGTCGCGCAGGGCTCATAAGGCCGCATCGGATCTCCGTTTTGCTCGCATCGGCGGCATACTGGCCACGTGATGCCCGAGGAGTCCACGACCCCCGACCTGGTGGAGCTTGTGAACAGGCAACGCGAGGCTGCGAATCGCCGTGATCTCGACGCCGTGGTCGGCAGCTTCGCCGAGGATGCGACCTTCGACGGCAGGGCGTTGGGCGAGTACGCCGAGGGGCGGGCGGCCATTCGCAGCTTCATTGAGGAATGGCTCGGCTCGTACGAGGAGTTGGAGTATGGGCTTGAGGAAGTCCGCGACCTCGGCAATGGGGTCGTGTTTGCCGTGGTCGCTCAGAACGCTCGTCCGGCTGGCAGCGCCGGTCACGTTCGACAGCGCGAGGGATGGGTCTTCGTCTGGGCAGGAACCTTGATCGCACGCCTCACGACCTACACCGAGGTCGACGAGGCCCATGCTGCCGCCGAACGCCTCGCCCAGGAACGCGGATAGGCGATGTCGCAGGAGAACGCGAGATTGGTTGAGCGCGCGATCGCGGCGATCAACGCGAGGGACATCGAGGGCTATCGCGCCTGCTGCACCGAGAACGTCAAGTTGGAGACGCCAATGGCCGCCGTTGGAGGCGTGTACGAAGGAATCGACGGCATCAGACGTTTCCTGACGGACATCGAGGAAGCCGTACCCGATTGGCGGATGGAGCTTGACGGCGTGGAAGAGGTCGACAGCAAGCGGGTGATCGCATTCCTGCGCAATAGCTCCACGGGCCGAGCCAGCGGCGTTCGCATGGCATGGCCTCAAACGAACGTGTACGACGTGATCGACGGCAAGATCAGCCACATTCGCATCTTCGTCGACCGTGAGGAGGCTCTCGAAGCCGTGGGTCTGAACGAGTAGACGATGTCGCAGGAGAACATCGAGCTCCATGAACGGGCCATCGAGACCCTGAACGCGCGCGCTCTCTCGGAGGAGCTGGCTGCCGAGACGCTCGCACCTGGCTTCCGCATCGAAAACGCCGCGACGGCGGTCACCGACAAGACCTACTTCGGCGCAGAGGGCGTACGCGAATGGTTTCGAGACATTTTCGAGGGGTTGGACGAGGACGCTCGCTATGAGACCGAAGAGATCATTGCCGACTCTGAGGACTTCGTGGTGGCCAGGGTCCGGCTTGTCGGTCGCGGTGCGCACTCCGGAGCGCCTGTCGAGCTCCGCTGGGTGTCTGTCACCTGGTATGAGGGCGGCAGGGCGACACGGTCCGTTGGCTACCTGCGTCGGCGTGAAGCGCTCGAAGCCGTAGGGCTGGAGGAGTAGGCGATGTCGCACGAGAACGTGTGAATCGCGACGCACGCCTGAGAGTCGTCTGGACTACTAGGTCTGAGGCCATCGCTCGACCGACGGCCAGGTTTCATCGAGCGCGCCCGGCAAGATTCGAACTTGCGACCTCTCGCTCCGGAGGCGAGCGCTCTATCCACTGAGCTACGGGCGCTTATGCCTGCAAACGGGCACTATCTGGTGCTGCGGCGGTCGCTCCGGTAGCGGCCTCTGCGTCTCGTTCGCCCGTATTCGCCCAATCAACCCCGTCCACGACGGCGCGGATCTCCGCGATCTGGTGCTCATCACGACGCATCGCCTGAGCGTACACGGCGAGTGAAAGCGCCGGGTCTGCGTGGCCCATCTCGGCCATGACCGTCACGGGGGACTCGCCGACCGCGTACAGGTTCGAGCAGAACGTACGGCGCAGCGAGTGGGGCGTGAGCTTCGGTAGCGGCGGCCTGGCCGGCGCGCACGAGGTTCTCGTTGGCACGCTTGACGGTCGCCGCGAGCGTCCGGTTGCGGAAGTTCTCGGGGCTGAGCTGTGCGCCGGTCCGTGTCGGAAAGAGCAGTGCGTCGGGGTCGATCGCGGCGGGCGAGATCGCCGAGGCCAGCGAGACGTGCAGGCCCTTCCCGATCCGGACCTTGCGCTGCGCTTGGCCGGTCTTGGTTCCGGACACCGTCAGCCAGTCGCCGGCGAGGTCGACGTCACGCCAGCGCAGCCCGAGGGCCTCGCTGATTCGGGGTCCGGCGAACAGCAGCGTCGCGATCATCGTCTGTCGTTGGACGTGGCGCCGGTCCCGCGCCGCCTCCCGGTCGAGTTCGCCGGCGGCCACGAGCAGAGCGAGTTGTTGCTCCGCGGTGTCGAGGTAGGTGCGGGTCGGGGCGACGAAGCGCGTCTACCGCGAGAGCCACGGCATGTTCGAGGACTACTGCCGGGAACGATGGGGGATGGAGAGAGCGCACGCCTACCGGCAGATCGAGGCGGCCGTCGCCTACTCCTCCAGCCCCACCGCTTTGAGAGCCTCGGCGCGGTCGAGGAAGATGCGTATGCGACTGATCTTGCCGTCAATGAAGTCGAAGACGTTCGTCTGCTCAGTGCCGGTCGCGATTCCGCTGGCACGTCCAATCGCGCTGATCCGGATGAAGGCGATCACGTTGTTCTCGCCTACCGCTTGGACGCTCTGCAGCTCGATTCGAAAGTCACGGGCGATGTCCTCGATGTCGGTGAAGAACCGCCTGATCCCGTCGGCCCCCGAATACTCGGCCCCGACCAGCGGCCCCAACAACTCCACATCCTCGGTGCAGCAGGCAAGGTAGCCGTCCAAATCGCGCGCATCGATCGCTGCCTTCGCCCGCTCGACCGTCTCCACGTTCTCTTGCGACATCGCCTACTCCGCCAGCCCGAGGTCGGCGAGAGCGCTGTGGCGGTCGAGGTAGACGACCAGCTTGGTCACCGTGCCGTCTCGGATGTCGAACAAGCGGGCCCCCTCGGTCCGCATCTGCATGAGGTCAAGCCCACTCACCTTTGCGCGCCCGCTGCGGTGGTCGAGCACCAGGACGCGCGTGTCGTCGACCTCGCGGTACTCGTCTGCATGAAGCCGGAAGTCCTCCCAGCGACTCAGGAAGTCGCGGACCCCCTCGGCTGTCTCCTGCAGCCCAGCCGTGCCCGTTTCGGCGCCGTCGGCGGCCACGAACTCGAGTTCGGGATCGAACTGCTCGCCCATCGTGAAGTCGCCGCGTTCCCACGCTGCATAGATCGAGCGCACGACATCGATGTTCTTCTCCGACATCGCCTACCCCCGTTCCTCTGCGAGACGTTCGGCGCCAGCACGGGCCTCGTCGATATCTCCGTAGGAGGTCGTAAGGCGCGCGACCAAGCCTCGAGCCCAGACGAAGACCCATCCCTCGCGTTGTCGAACGTGACCGGAGCTGCCAGCCAGGCGACCGCTCTGAACGACCACGGCAAACACAACCCCATTGCCGAGGTCGCGGACTTCCTCAAGCCCGAACTCCAACTCCTCGTACGAGCCAAACCACTCCTCAATCATGCTGCGAATGGCCGCCCGCCCCTCGTGGTGGTCTGGCACCCCCCTCCCGTCGAAGGTTGCATCTTCGGCGAAGCTGCTGACCACCGCGTCGAGATCACCGCGATTTGCGGCCTCAAACGCCCTGCGCAACAGCTCCACCGGATCGGGGGTCGTGGACTCCTCGGACATCACCCGGCCAGTATCCCGCCGAGGCTCGTTTCCCGCGCGCCGGCGGGCCTCTCGCTGGCGTTCTCGCCGAACACGGAAACACACGTTCGTGTCCCCCGGAGGCTCAGATCGCCTTACTTGAGGAGTACGATCTGGCGTAGGCCGCGGGACGCGAGGAGGTCCGCATGATCCGCACCCTGTCCTGTCTGTTCGTCTTCGGCGTCGGCAGCGAGGCCCTCGCCGGCAGCGGCATCGCCGTCTTCGCGTGTGGCGCACTCGCGCTGTACATCAACCACCTCTGGAGGCGCAGGAACGTGACGCGCTCGAGCAGCGCCGCGTCGCGTCGATCGAAGCCGAGGAGCGCGCGCGCCTGAAGGTCTGGCGAGAGTTCGGGAAGCTGTGACGGCGAGGTGCGGCGGCTGTGTGGGAAGGCGTTCGACGCGACCGCCTGGTCGGGCGCAGGAGGTGGGGCCCGAACGGAGAACGCCTGCACAGGGGCGATACCATCGCCGCTACGCGAGACGGCCGGCCCCGGCGGCGGCTGGTAATAGCCACCAGGCACGGTCGAAACCCGAGTAACCGCGGCGCATCCGATGCGGTGCTAGCAGCGCCCGGATCGGCCGTTTCCCTAGGTGCAGAGCGGCTTCTCGCGGTTCCGGAGGCGAGCGCTCTATCCACTGAGCTACGGGCGCAGACGACGTCGTGCGGACGACATCCGGGGCCCGGAGCTTAGCGCCGCACGGGCGAGCGGGCGCGCCGTGGCGGCGGCGGCGTCGCTACCGTAGCGATCATGGACCTGTCGCTGTTCTTCGCGGGGACGGCCGGCTCGGTGCCGAGCGCACGGCGCGGCCTGCCCGCTGTGCTCGTCCGCCGCGGCGGCGAGCGCATGCTGTTCGACTGCGGCGAAGGCACCCAGCGCCAGCTGCTGCGCTCGGTCGGTCTCGTCGATCTCGACAGCGTGTTCATCACGCACTTCCACACCGATCACTGGCTCGGCCTGCCGGGGATGCTGAAGTCGTTCGCGCTGCGTGAGCGCTCCGAGCCGCTGAGCGTCTACGGCCCGGTCGGCCTGAAGCAGCTGCTGGGGGAGATGCGCGTGATCTTCGGGCGCCTGCCGTACCGCTTCGAGATCATCGAGCTCGAGCCGGCGGAGACGGTTCAGCGTGACGGCTATCTGATCACGGCGATCCCGGTGCGCCACAAGGGTGAGCGATCGCTCGGCTACGCGCTCGTCGAGGACGCGCGGCCGGGGCAGCTCGACGCGGTGCTGGCGGAGCGGCTCGGCGTGCGCCCGGGCCCGGACTTCGGCCGCCTGCAGCGCGGTGAGACGGTCGCAGGGGTCAAAGCGGAGCAGGTCATGGGCGCGGCGAGAGAGGGCCGCAAGGTCGTGCTCTCGGGCGACACGACGCCGTGCGAGGCGCTCGCGCTCGCGGCCTACCAGGCGGACGTGCTCGTGCACGAGGCGACGTTCGCGGAGGACGAGGCCGAGCGCGCGCGCCAGACCTTTCACAGCACGGCGCGCCAGGCCGCGGAACTGGCGCGCGATGCGGATGTGCGGCTGCTCGCGCTGACGCACGTCTCGAGCCGCTACGCGGGCGGAGAGCTGCGCGAGCAGGCGCGCGCGGTGTTCGCCGCGACCGAGGCGCCGCGCGACTTCGACACGATCGAGGTGCCGTTCCCCGAGCGCGGCGGGGCGACGCTGGTGCGCTGGTCGGAGCGTCAGGCGCGCGAGCGCGCGGCAGAGAAGACGGCGGCGGCGGCGCCGGAGCCCGTCGCATCGCCCTGATACATTCCCGTTGCTCCTTTAACCCGGTCCCGCGAGGCCAGGAAGGAAACGATGGAACGCAACGAGAAGGTCGTCCTCCACGAGGAGGAAGTCGGGCGTGCGCTGACGCGCATCGCTCACGAGATCGTTGAGCGCAACCCGCGCGAGCCGTTTCCGGCGCTCGTCGGGATCCACCGGCGCGGCGCGTTCCTCGCACAACGGCTGCACGGCCTGCTCGAGGAGCTGCTCGACGCGCAGGTCGCGCTCGGCGACCTGGACATCGGCTTCTACCGCGACGACGTCTCGCGCAGGCCGGACGCGCCGGTCCTGCACGCGTCGCACATCGACTTCGACGTCACCGGGCTGACGGTCGTGATCGTCGATGACGTGCTGTTCACGGGGCGCACGGTGCGCGCGGCGATCGAGGCGCTGTTCGCATACGGCCGCCCCGAGCGCGTGCAGCTGGCGGTGCTCGCCGACCGCGGCCATCGCGAGCTGCCGATCCGCCCGGACTACGTCGGCAAGAACCTGCCGACGGCGCTGAGCGAGCACGTGCATGTGCGCGTGCGCGAGCTCGACGGGCTCGATGAGGTAGCGATCTCCGGCGGCGTCGATGAGATCAGCGCGGAAGTGATCGGGGCGTCGGCATGAATCACCTGATCTCGATCGAGGATCTCGACCGCGCGGCGATCGAACGGATGATCGCGCAGGCGGAGCGCTTCGCGGAGGTCTCAGATCGCGAGATCAAGAAGGTTCCGGCGCTGCGCGGGCGGATGGTGCTGAACCTCTTCTACGAGGCTTCGACACGCACCCGCAGCTCGTTCGAGCTGGCGGCGAAGCGGCTGTCGGCGGACGTCGTCAACTTCGCGGCGAGCGGCTCGAGCGTCGAGAAGGGCGAGTCGCTGAAGGACACGGTGCTGACGCTGAGCGCGCACAAGCCGGATGCGATCGTGCTGCGCACCCCCTGGGCGGGGGCCTCTGAGCTGGTCTCGAAATGGTGCGGCGCGGCGATCGTCAACGCGGGCGACGGCAAGCACGAGCACCCGACGCAGGCGCTGCTCGACGTCTACACGCTGCGCCAGCGCCGCGGCTCGCTCGACGGCGCGTCGATCTGGATCGTCGGCGACGTCGCACATTCGCGCGTCGCGCGCTCGAACGTGCTCGCGTTTCAGATGATGGGCGCGAAGGTCACGCTCGTCGGCCCGCCGACGCTGATCCCGCGCGGGATCGAGGAGCTCGGCTGCGAGGTGCGCTACACGCTCGATGAGCTGCACAGCGCCGATGTCGTCTACGCGCTGCGGATGCAGCACGAGCGCATGAGCGAGGCGTGGGTGCCGTCGATGCGCGAGTACGCGGCCTGGTATCAGATCAACGGCCGGCGCCTTGCGCCCCACCAGATCCTGATGCACCCCGGCCCTGTCAACCGCGGCGTCGAGCTCTCGGGCGAGGTCGTCGACTCGCCGCAGGCGGTGATCACCGCGCAGGTCGAGGCGGGGGTGGTGGTGCGCATGGCGGTCCTCTACGAGTTGCTCGCCGGTGCGCGCGAGCCGCGTCCGGCGGGCGCGGCGGCGCTCGCGCCGGCCGCCGCCGCAGTGGGCGCAGGCCGCTAGCGATGGGCACAGCGGAGCAGTTGTTCTCGACAGCGCTCGCCGACGCCGAGCTGCTGCTTTCAGACGTGCGCGTGCTCGACCCGCGCGGCGCGATCGACGCGCGCCTGGACGTGCGCGTCCGCAGCGGCGAGATCGCCGAGCTGGCCGACGCGGAGACGCTCGAGGCGCACGCGGGCGCGGAGCTGATCGAGGGGGGCGGGCGGCTCACGTTGACGCCCGCGTTCTTTGACCCGCACGTGCATCTGCGCACGCCGGGGCAGGAGCACAAGGAGGACCTCGAGAGCGGCACGCGGGCGGCCGCGGCGGGCGGCTTCGCGGCGGTGATCGCGATGCCGAACACCGATCCGGTGCTCGATTCGGCGCCGCTGCTGCGCTCGCTGCGCGATGCCGCGGCGCGCGATGCGCGCGTGCCGGTCGGCTTCCTCGGGGCGATCACGCGCGGCCTCGCGGGCGAGCAGCTGACGGAGATGGCCGAGCTGCGCGAGGCGGGCGCGCTCGGCTTCAGCGACGACGGCAGGCCGGTGCGCGACGCGGGGATGCTGCGCAAGGCGCTGCAGTACCAGCGCCTGTGCGGCGGCGTGATCGCGCTGCACGAGGAGGACCCGACGCTCTCGCGCGGCGGCGCGATGAACGAGGGCGCGGTCAGCGCGGCGCTCGGCATCAGCGGGATCCCGACGATCGCCGAGTCGACGATGGTCGCGCGCGACGCGGCGCTCGCGGGTTATGAGGACGCGCGCGTGCACTTCCAGCACCTCAGCTGCGCGGCCTCGGTCGACGCGGTCGCGGACGCGAAGGCGCGCGGCTGGAAGGTCAGCGCGGAGGTCTCCCCACACCATCTGCTGCTCACCGACGAGGACGTCCGCGGCATGGACACGCGCATGAAGATGCACCCGCCGTTGACCGGCGAGAGCGACCGCCGGGCGCTGATCGAGGGGCTGCGCGCGGGCACGATCGACTGCATCGCGACCGATCACGCGCCGCACGCGCGCGATGAGAAGGAGGTCCCGTTCGAGCAGGCGCCGATGGGCACGACCGGCCTCGAGACGGCGTTCGCGGCGCTGTACAGCGGGCTCGTGCTGGGAGGGGTGATCGAGCTGGAGATGCTGATCGAGCGGATGAGCGCGGGCGCGGGACTGTTCGCGCTGCCCGGCGCCCGTGTCGCGCTCGGCGAGCGTGCGAACCTCGCGCTGCTCGACCTCGAGGCCGAGTTCATCGCCGGTGAGCACGGCTGGGAGAGCCGCTCGGAGAACTGCTGCTTCGCGGGGCGCAGGCTCCAGGGACGCGTGCTGCTGACGCTGGCGGCCGGCGCGATCGCGCACCGCGACCGCTCGCTAGCGATGGTCGGAGCCTGATGGCGCTGCTCGCACGCGGTCGCGCGGCGCTCGTCGTGATCGACGTCCAGGAGGGCTTTCGCCCGTATGCGGCGTTCGCGCCGGTCGCGAGCGCGTGCGCGAAGCTGCTCGAGGCGAGCCGCATCCTCGAGGTGCCGGCGCTCGTCAGCGAGCAGTACCCGAAAGGCCTCGGCGCGACCGCGCCGGAGGTCGGCGTGCAGCAGGAGCAACGGCTCGAGAAGACCGTGTTCTCGGCCGCGCGCGCCGACGGCTTCGACCTGCACG
Source organism: uncultured Solirubrobacteraceae bacterium (assembly GCA_963827105.1). Lineage (GTDB taxonomy): Bacteria > Actinomycetota > Thermoleophilia > Solirubrobacterales > Solirubrobacteraceae > Palsa-744. The sequence goes on from CAWHAB010000007.1 coordinate 223,287, forward strand.
GGCGCGATCAGGCGATCGTCTGCGGGATCGAGACGCACGTCTGCGTCAGCCAGACGGTGCACGACCTGCTCGAGCGCGGCATCGAAGTGCACGTGCCGGCCGACGCGGTCGGATCGCGCCACGAGATCGACTACCAGCGCGGCCTCGAGCGGATGCAGCGCGCGGGCGCGATCGTCGGCACGGTCGAGGCGTCGCTGTTCGAGCTGCTCGAGCGCGCCGGGACACCGGAGTTCAAGGCCGTCCAGAAGTTGATCTTGTGATGTGCGCTCTAGCTGCGCAAGCGAGCGGATATGTGCTGCTCGAGGACGGCACGCGCTTTGACGGCGTGCTCTGCGGCGCGGAGGGCCACGCGCTTGGCGAGGTCGTCTTCACGACCGGCATGACCGGCTATCAGGAGTCGATGAGCGACCCGTCGTTCGCGGGCCAGCTGATCGCGTTCACGTACCCGCACATCGGCAACTACGGCGTCAGCGCGCAGGCGATGGAGTCAGAGCGCGTTTGGGCGCGCGCGGCGATCATGCGCGAGGCGTGCAATCGCGAGGACGCGCCGAGCGCCGAGCGCGGCTGGCTGGACTGGCTCAGCGACTGCGGCATATGCGCGATCAGCGGCATCGACACGCGCGCGCTGGTGATGCACATCCGCGAGGCCGGCGCGATGCGCGGCGGCGTCTTTCCGGCCTCGATCGTAGAGGCGCACGCGCGCGAGCTGATCGACGCCGAGCCGCCGATGGCCGGGCAGGATCTCGCCGGCCTGGTGACGCCAGCGGAGGTCTCCCGCCACGGCAGCGGCGATGGTCCCCGCATCGCCGTGATCGACACCGGCATCAAGGCCTCGATGGTGCGCGAGCTGATCGCGCGCGGCGCGCGCGTGTCGCTGCATCCGTGCACGAGCAGCGCCGCGGAGCTGCTCGAGGAGGACCCCGACGCGATCTTCCTGTCCAACGGCCCAGGCGATCCGGCCGCGCTCTCACACGTCGTTGCGACCGTGCGCGAGATCGTCGGGCGCAAGCCCGTGTGGGGGATCTGCCTCGGGCACCAGCTGCTCTGCCGCGCGGTCGGCCTCGAGACCTACAAGCTGCCGTTCGGCCACCGCGGCGCGAACCACCCGGTCCGCGATCTCGACAGCGGCCGGGTCGAGATCACCTCCCAGAACCACGGCTTCGCGGCGCTCGGCCCGGGCGGCGCGCGCACGATCGACGGCGATCAGCCGGTGCGCTGGGAAACCGACTTCGGCGCCGCGTCGCTCTCGCATGTCAACCTCTATGACCGCACCGTCGAGGGTCTCGAGCTGCTCGACGTGCCCGGCGGCACCGTCCAGTACCACCCCGAGGCGGGGCCCGGCCCGCACGACAGCCTGTACCTGTTCGACCGCTTCCTCAAGCGCATCGCCGAGGCTGTCTAGATGCCGCGCCGCGATGACATCCACAAGATCCTGATCCTCGGCTCGGGGCCGATCGTGATCGGGCAGGCCGCCGAGTTCGACTACTCCGGCGTGCAGGCCTGCAAGGTCCTGCGCGAGGAGGGCTATGAGGTCGTGCTCGTCAACTCCAACCCGGCGACGATCATGACCGACCCGGAGTTCGCCGACGCGACCTACATCGAGCCGCTGCTCGCGGGCCCGGTCGCGCAGGTGATCGAACGCGAGCGCCCGGATGCGCTGCTCGCGACGCTCGGCGGGCAGACCGCGCTGAACCTCGCGAGCGAGCTGCACGACGACGGCACGCTCGCGCGCTTCGGCGTCGAGCTGATCGGCGCGAACTACGAGGCGATCGCGTGCGCGGAGGATCGCGACCTGTTCCGCGAGGCGATGGCCGGCGCCGGGCTGAAGATGCCGAAGAGCGCGATCGCGACGACGCTCGCGGAGGCCAAGGGCGCGCTCGCCGAGCTCGGCCTGCCGTGCGTCGTGCGCCCCGCGTTCACGCTCGGCGGGCGCGGCGGCGGGATCGCGCGCAGCGCCGGCGAGTTCGAACGGATCGTCGCCGCGCGGCCTCGAGGCCTCGCCGATCGGGCAGGTGCTGCTCGACGAGTCGGTGATCGGCTGGGGCGAGTTCGAGCTCGAGGTGATGCGCGACCACGCCGACAACGTCGTGATCGTCTGCTCGATCGAGAACGTCGACCCGATGGGCGTGCACACCGGCGATTCGGTCACGGTCGCGCCGCAGCAGACGCTCACCGACCACCTCTACCAGCAGCTGCGCGACCAGGCGCTCGCGGTGATCCGCGCGGTCGGCGTCGAGACGGGCGGCTCGAACGTCCAGTTCGCGGTCAACCCCGAGACCGAGGAGATCCTCGTGATCGAGATGAACCCGCGCGTCTCGCGCTCCTCCGCGCTCGCGTCGAAGGCGACCGGCTTCCCGATCGCGAAGATCGCCGCGCGGCTCGCGGTCGGCTACCGCCTCGATGAGATCGACAACGACATCACCGGCGTCACGCCCGCGTGCTTTGAGCCGACGATCGACTACGTCGTCGTGAAGTGGCCGCGCTTCGCGTTTGAGAAGTTCCCCGGCACCGACCCGACGCTGACGACGCACATGAAGTCCGTCGGCGAGGCGATGGCGATCGGGCGCACGTTCTCGCAGGCGTTCGCGAAGGCGCTGCGCTCGCGCGAGCTCGACAAGCCGCCGTCGCTATCGCACGTGCCCGCCGAGCAGCTGCTGGAGGGCCTTCAGACACCGGCCGCGGAGCGCTATGAGGCGCTGCTCGAGCTGCTGCGCAGAGGCAGCGAGATCGACGCCCTGCACGAGCGCACGCGAATCGACCCGTGGTTCCTGCGCGAGCTGCAGAAGCTCGCGCTCGACCCCGACTCGCCGTTCGCCGGCGAGCGCTCGTTCCGCTCGGTCGACACCTGCGCGGCGGAGTTCCCGGCGCGCACGCCGTACTACTACTCCGGCTGGGAGCGCGCCGCGCGCGAGCGAGGTTCGCCGCGGCGAGCGCGAGTCGGTCGTGATCCTCGGCTCGGGCCCCAACCGCATCGGCCAGGGGATCGAGTTCGACTACTGCTGCGTGCACGCCGCGATGACCGTGCGCGCCTCCGGCCGCGACGCGGTGATGGTCAACTGCAACCCCGAGACCGTCTCGACCGACTACGACACCTCCGACCGCCTGTACTTCGAGCCGCTGACGCTCGAGGACGTGCTCGCGGTCGTCGAGATCGAGCAGCCGCTGGGCGTGATCGTGCAGTTCGGCGGGCAGACCCCGCTGAAGCTCGCCGCGGGCCTCGCCGCGGCCGGCGTGCCGCTGCTCGGCACGAGCGTCGAGGCGATCGACCTCGCCGAGGACCGCGGCCGCTTCGGCGCGCTGCTCGAGCGGCTCGCGCTGAAGGCGCCGCCGTATGCGACGACGAGCTCGGTCGACGGCGCGCTGGAGTGCGCCGGGCAGGTCGGCTACCCGCTGCTCGTGCGCCCCTCCTACGTGCTCGGCGGCCGCGCGATGGAGATCGTCTACTCCGATGAGGGGCTCGCCGACTACCTGCGCCGCGAGGCGGGCGCGGGCGGCGAGATCTTCCTCGACCGTTTCCTCGAGGACGCGACCGAGGTCGACGTCGACGCGCTCTGCGACGGCAGCGACGTGTGGATCGCGGGGATCATGCAGCATGTCGAGGAGGCCGGCGTGCACTCCGGCGACAGCGCCTGCGTGCTGCCGCCGCACTCGCTCGGCGAGGAGATGCTCGAGCAGATCCGCGCGGCCACGCGCGAGATCGCGCTCGCCGTCGGCGTCGTCGGCCTGCTCAACGTCCAATACGCCGTCGCCGGCGGCGAGCTGTACGTGATCGAGGCCAACCCGCGGGCGTCGCGGACGGTGCCGTTCGTCTCCAAGGCGATCGGCCTGCCGCTCGCGAAGCTCGCCTGCCGGGTCATGCTCGGCGAGCCGATCGCCGCGCTCGCGCTGCCGAGCGAGCGCGAGGGGCTCGGCTTCGGCGATCACGTCTCGGTCAAGGAGGCGGTGCTGCCGTTCGACCGCTTCGAGGGCGCCGACGCGCTGCTCGGCCCGGAGATGCGCTCGACGGGCGAGGTGATGGGCATCGCGCGCGACTTCCCGAGCGCGTTCGCGAAGGCGCAGGCCGCCGCCGGGGTGCCGCTGCCGCGGTCGGGAACGGTCTTCATCACGGTCACCGACTCCGACAAGTCGGGTGCCTTCGCGGTCGCACAGAGCCTGCACGAATGCGGCTTTCGGATCGTCGCCACGCGCGGCACCGCCGAGGCGATCTCACGCATGGGCGTCCCCGTGCAGGCGCTCAACAAGATCGCCGAGGGATCGCCGCACGTGCTCGACTGGATCGAGCGCGGCGACGTCGAGCTGGTCGTCAACACCCCGACCGGGGTCGGCGCGCGCAGCGACGGCTATGAGATCCGCCGCGCGGCCGTCGCCCACGGCATCCCCTGCCTGACGACGCTCGCCGCCGGCATCTCCGCGGCGCGCGCGATCGCAAGCGCGCACCGCAACGGGCCGCCCGAGGTGCTCTGCCTGCAGGAGCTGCACGGCGCGCGCGTGCCCCGCGAGCGCCACGCGGCGAGCCCCGACGGGGCCGGCGTGGCGTGAGCGACGCGCCCTTCGGCCGCCGCCTGCTGACGGTCGCCGCCAACGAGCAGCTCGGCAGCGTCTACCGCGTGCTGCGCGTCGCCGACCCCGGCGGGCCGCCCGCCGCGCCGGGGCAGTTCGCGATGTTGAGCGCGGCCGAGCGCTGGGGCGGGGGAGCCGGGCAGCGACCGTATCTGCCGCGCGCCTTCTCGATCGCCCGCTTGCGCGACGGCGAGTCGCAGTTCCTGCTCGAGGACGTCGGGCCGGGCAGCGAGCGCCTGTGCGAGCTGCGCCGCGGCGATCGCATCTGGGTGCTCGGGCCGCTCGGGCGCGGCTTCAGCGCGCCCGGCGACGGGCGCCGCGCGATCCTCGTCGGCGGCGGCGTCGGGATCGCGCCGCTTGCGATTCTGCAGGACTTCCTCGATCAGCCCGCGATCGTGCTGCTCGGCTTCCGCGACGGCGCGCGCGTGCCCGGCGCGGCGCTGCTCGACGGCGCGCGGCTCGCGAGCGACGACGGCTCGGCCGGGCACCACGGCCTCGTCACCGATCTGCTCGCCGCGGAGCTCGCGCGCGACCCGCACGCGGCCGTCTACGCGTGCGGCCCGGCGGGCATGCTCGAGGCCGTGCGCGCGCTCTGCGAGCGCGCCGCCGTGCCCGCGCAGCTTGCGCTCGAGGCCGGCATGGCGTGCGGCTTCGGCGCCTGCTTCGGCTGCGTCGTGCCGCGGCGCGGCGGCGGCTACCTGCGCGTGTGCGTCGAGGGCCCCGTGATCGACGCGGCCGAGCTCGAGCGCGTCGAGGAGCACGCCGGGGCGCCCGCATGAGCGTCCGCTTCTGCGGCCTCGAGCTCGCGCACCGCGTGATCAACGGCTCGGGCACGTTCGACGCGATCGCCGCGCACACGGCGTTCGGCGCGGGCCTGCTCGAGCATTTCCCGTTCGCGGCGTATGTCTCGAAGACGATCACGCTCGAGCCGCGCGCGGGCAACCCGGCGCCGCGGCTGTGGGAGGCGGCCGCCGGCCTCGTCAACTCGATCGGGCTGCCGAACAAGGGCCTCGAGGGCTATCTCGACGGCGACCTGCCGCGCCTGCGCGAGCTGACCGCGGCCGCCGACGCCGGCGCCGGGCCGGGGGTGCCGCTGATCACGAATGTGATGGGCGCGAGCGCCGCCGAGCTGACGCGGCTCGTCGCGGCCTGCGAGCAGCGCGAGGAGATCGCCGCGATCGAGCTGAACGTCTCCTGTCCGAACGTCGAGACGGGCCTCGACATCGGCGCCGACCCGCGCCAGCTGGAGGCTGTCGTCAGCGCCGTGCGCGGCGCGAGCGCGAAGCCGCTGATCGTCAAGCTGACGCCCAACACCGCCGATGTCGCGCTGTGCGCGCAGGGGGCCGAGGCGGGCGGCGCGGACGCCGTCTCGTTGATCAACACGCTGCGCGCGATGGCGCTAGCGCCGCGCGGGCGCGGCCGGCCGTGGCTCGGCGGCCGCAGCGGCGGGCTGTCCGGCCCGGCGATCCGCACGGTCGCGCTCGCGCAGGTCGCCGCGGTCGCCGCGCGCGTCTCGATTCCGGTGGTCGGCATGGGCGGCGTTCAGAGCGCCGCGCACGCACGCGAGCTGATCGACGTCGGCGCGGCGCTCGTCGCCGTCGGGACCGAGAGCTTTCGCGACCCCGCGGCTGGAGCGAGGATCGCGCACGGCCTCCTGGCCGGCGAGGCGGCCTGAGCGGGCGGTGTCGTGAAAGCAGCGCGAAAATGCCTGCAAACATGCCGCCGCACCGTCCACCAGCCTCGATTCATCTATACCTCAAGTTGAGGTACAGATGGATTCGGCGATTTAGGGTTGATCGACGGCCGCTGGTGTGTAGACTCGCCGCCCATGGCGACGGCGACCGGGACGACGTCCTCCAGCACATCAACGGCCCCTGAGAGGTCTCTGAATCAGCGTATGGATGCGCTCGCACGCGCGAACCAGATTCGCATCCAGCGGGCCCAGCTGAAGCGCGACCTGAAGTCCGGCCGCCGCTCGATCCACTCGCTGCTGCAGGACCCGCCCGAGTACGTCGAGACCGCGAAGGTGTTCGACATGCTGCTCGCGGTTCCCAAGTACGGCCGCGTCAAGGTCAACAAGATCCTCGCCCACTGCAGGATCGCGCCGAGCAAGACGATCGGCGGCCTGTCCGAGCGCCAGCGCTCCGAGCTCGTCTCCCTCCTACACCACTAGCGCGGCCGCCGCGCGCCTGCGGCCGCGGCCGCGGACGCCGCTCGATTCCCACCGGAGCCCGCACTAGGGTCTGGCGCCGTGGCGCGCGTGTTTGTCATCACAGGACCCTCCGGGGTCGGCAAGGGAACGCTGATCCGCGGCCTGATGGAGCGCCTGCCGCAGCTCGCGCTGTCGGTCTCCGCGACCACGCGCGCGCCGCGGCCCGGTGAGCGCGACGGCGTCGACTACCACTTCCTCGGCCGCGAGCAGTTCGATCAGAAGGTCGCCGCCGGCGAGTTCGTCGAGCACGCCGACTACGCCGGGCGCAGCTACGGCACGCTGCGCTCGGAGCTCGACGAGCGCGTCAGCGGGGGCGAGCCGGTCGTGCTCGAGATCGAGGTCCAGGGCGCGCGCCAGGTGCGCGCCGCGATGCCCGAGGCCGTGCAGGTGTTCATCGCGCCGCCGTCGCTCGCCGCGCTGCGCGCCCGCCTGGTCGGCCGCGGCACCGACGACCAGACCGAGGTCGAGCGGCGCCTGCGCGTCGCCGAGCAGGAGCTGACCGCGCAGCCGGAGTTCGCCCACGTCGTCGTCAACGACCGCCTCGACGACGCGCTCGAGCGGCTGATCGCGATCGTCGCCGAGGAGCTCGCATAGCCGGGCGCGATCCGCGCCCGCGTCGCGCCGGCGACTACACTGGGTGCTTCAACAAGGAAAGGGCACCGCCACCGTGATCTCCCCCCGCATCGATCGTCTGCTCGAGCAGGTCGACTCCAACTACGCCGGAGTGATCGTCGCCGCCAAGCGCGCGCGCCAGATCAACAGCTACTACCACAACCTCGGCGAGGGCACGTTCGACGAGTTCCCGCCGCCGATGATCGAAACCGGCTCGAAAAACTACCTCACGATCGCCCTCGAGGAGGTAGCAGCGGGGAAGATGAAGTACCACTACCGCTAGGCGCCGCGCTCGCGCAGCAGCAGCAGGCCGTAGGCGGCGATCGAGCCCGCGTCCTTGATCGTGCCGTCGGCGAGCATCCGCTCCCAGTCGGCGCGTGCGAACCTGCGGTGGCGCATGTCCTGCTCGCTCGGCGCACGGTCGAGCTCGCCCTCGCTGAGATCGGTCGCGAGCCACACATCGAAGCCCTGAGAGCTGTAGCCGTAGGCCTGGAAGAGGTGGCCGAGATGCGTCAGCGTGCCGGCGCGCAGGCCGGTCTCCTCCGCGAGCTCGCCGCGTGCGAGCTCGGCGGGCTCGACGCGCTCCCGCGTCTCCCAGGTGCCCTGCGGGAACTCCCAGTAGCGCCCTGAGACCGGATAGCGGTACTGCTCGACGAGCCACAGGCCGCCGTCGCGATCCTCCGGGATGACGAGCGCGAAGTCTGGCTTCTCGACCACGCCGTAGATCCCCTCGCTGCCGTCCGCGCGCTCGATCTCGTCCTCGCGCACGCGCATCCATGCGTTCTCGTAGACGGCGCGGCTCGAGCGGCGGCGGATGCTCACGGACGGATCATGCGCGAAGCGGCCGCGATCCGTCAAATCGACGCCGCGGCCGCGATCTCGCGATCGTCGCGCGCGCAACGCGCCCGCCAGCGCTTGCCAGCCGGGGCCCGCCGCTCTACAACCTGGGGTGATGTCGCGAATCCTCCTTGGCGTCAGCGGCGGCATCGCCGCCTACAAGGCACTCGAGCTCGTGCGCCTGGCGACCGCCGCCGGGCACGCGCTGCGGGTCGTGCAGACGCCCGCCAGCCGCCGCTTCGTCGGCGAGGCGTCGTTCGCCGCGCTGAGCGGCGCGCCGGTGCTGCTCAGCGAGTTCGCGCCCGATCCCGCGCGCGGCGCCTTCCCCGATCAGCCCCAGCCCGCGCACGAACCGATCAGCCACCTCGAGCTCGTCGCCAACGCCGATGTGTTCCTGATCGCGCCCGCCTCCGCGAACACGATCGCCAAGCTCGCCGCCGGGCTCGCCGACAACCTGCTCTGCAGCTGCGCGCTCGCCGCGAGCTGCCCGCTCGTGCTCGCGCCCGCGATGAACAACCGCATGTACGAGCACGCCGCCACGCGGGCCAACCTCGCGACGCTCGCCGCGCGCGGCGTGCGCATCATCGAGCCGGGCGCCGGGCGCCTCGCATCGAAGGGCGAGCACGGCATCGGGCGCCTGCCCGAGCCGGCCGCGCTGCTGGCCGCCTGCGAGGACGCTATCGCCGCCGCGCCTGCGCGCGGTCGCGCGCTGCGCGACGTGCGCGTGCTGATCACCGCCGGCGGCACGCGCGAGCCGATCGACAGCGTCCGCTTCATCGGCAACAGCTCCTCCGGGCGGATGGGCTTCGCGCTCGCCGCCGCCGCGCACGCGCGCGGCGCGGACGTGCGGCTGATCGCCGCCAACGTCGCGCTCGCCACGCCCGCCGGCGTCACGCGGCGCGACGTCGGCAGCGCCGCCGAGCTCGAGCAGGCCTGCGCCGAGGAGTTCGCCGGCGCGCAGGTGCTGCTGATGGCCGCCGCGGTCGCCGATTTCACGCCCGCGGACCCCGCGAACGGCAAGATCAAGAAGCTCGAGCGCTCAAAACTCGAGCTGTCGCTGCGCGCGACCCCGGACATCCTCAGCGGGCTCTCCGCCCGACGCCTGTCCGGGCAGACGCTGATCGGCTTCGCCGCCGAGCACGGCCCCGCCGCGGTCGAGCTCGCGCGCGCCAAGCTCGCCGGCAAGCGGCTCGACGCGATCGTCGTCAACGACATCTCGCGCAGCGACATCGGCTTCGACGTCGACGCCAACGAGGTCACGATCCTCAGCGCGCCCGCCGCCGGCGAGCAGGTCGGCGAGCTGCACGTTCCGCGCGCGAGCAAGGCGCAGGTCGCCGAGGCGATTCTCGACGCCGTTGAGATGCTGCGCGCGCGGGAGTAAAGTCGCACGCCATGGAGAGCGTCTATGACCTCTACCAGAGAGGGTGCGAGCTGCTCGACCACGGCGATCACCAGGCCGCGATCGTCTCGCTCAGCCGGGCGCGCGAACTCGAGCCCGACAAGGACTCGATCCGCGAGGCACTCGGGCGCGCGCTGTTCCACGCGCAGCGCTACGCGGACGCCGCCGCCGAGTTCCAGGCCGTCTCCGCGCGGGCCCCGACGAACGACTACGCGCTGTTCTGCCTCGGCCGTTCGATGCAGCAGCTCGGGCGTCATCGCGAGGCCTGTCAGCCGCTCGCCCTGGCCTGCTCGCTGCGCCCCGAGCGCGACGACTACAGGCGCTACCGCGATCGCGCGCGCCGGGATGCGGCACGGCCTTGACAGCGCCATGTGCGGCGATGCCGATGCTATGCTCGAACCAGAGCTTTCGTGTCGGCGTGCAGTCGTCGGCAGCAGTACCGAGAGTGGGCGCGAGCCCGCTTTTTTTGCGCGAGGAGTGAGTTGATGACAGCTATACAGAGCGAAATAGAGCGCCGTCTCGCCGCCAGCGAGCCCGACGTCGAGGTCCTCCTCGCGGAGGTCGTCGGCGGGCGCTGTCTGCGCGTCTTCATCGACCATCCCGACGGCGTCACGCTCGCCGTCTGCGAGCGCGTCACCGCCGTCCTCGCCGACCAGCGCGAGCGCTACTCGCTCGAGGTCTCCTCGCCCGGCAGCGAGCGCCCGCTGAGCAAGCCCGCGCACTTCCGCCGCTTCGTCGGGCACCGGGCACGCGTGCGCACACGGCACCCGCGCGCGCTCGCACAGGGACACGCCGGCGCCGGGCACGGATCGGGCGCCGCCGCCGCGCGCAGCTTCACCGGAGAGCTTGTGGGGGCCTCCGATGAGGAGATCACGTTGGCCGCCGACGGGGGCGTCATCGCGATCCCCTACTCGGAGATCCGTCGTTCGAACCTGATTGAGGAGTAGAGGGAGCCATGTCACGCGAAATCCTTGAGGCGATGCACGCGCTGGCGCGCGAGAAGGGCATCGAGCCGGAGAAGCTGATGATCGCGCTCGAGGATGCGCTCCTCTCCGCCTACAAGAAGCAGCCCGGCTCGGCCAAGTACGCGCGCGTCGAAATGGACCGCGAGACGGCCGATTTCCGCGTCATCGAACTGATCATTCCCGAGCGCCTGGAGGCGCACCTGATCGTCGAGACGATCGACGAGGAAACGACCGTCGACCCCGAGACCGGCGAGATGCGCGAACCGGAGGAACCGGAAATCGACCCCGCCAAGTTCGCCGAATACCGCGACCAGATCGACGAACAGGACGTCACGCCCGACGACTTCGGGCGGATCGCCGCGCAGACCGCCAAGCAGGTGATCCTGCAGCGCATCCGCGAGGCCGAGCGCGACATGATGTACGAGGAGTACCGCGACCGCGTCGGCGAGCTGATCACAGGCATCGTGCAGCAGTCCGACTCGCGCTACACGCTCGTCCAGCTGCGCGAACGCGTCGAGGCGCTGCTGCCCAAGTCAGAGCAGGTCGAGGGCGAGCGCTACGACCACTCGCAGCGCATCAAGGCCGTCATCAAGGAGGTCTCGCCTTCGACCAAGGGCCCCGCGATCATCGTCTCGCGGCGCGACCCCGAGCTGATCAAGAAGCTGTTCGAGCTGGAGGTCCCGGAGATCGCCGACGGCCTCGTCGAGATCGCCAACGTCGCGCGCGAGCCCGGCTACCGCTCGAAGATCGCCGTGATCTCGCACACCGACGGCGTCGACCCGGTCGGCGCCTGCGTCGGCCCGCGCGGATCGCGCGTGCGCATGGTCGTCTCCGAGCTGCGCGGCGAGAAGATCGACATCATCCCCTTCAACGACGAGCCGCGCGCGCTTCGTCGCCAAGGCGCTCTCGCCGGCGCGGGTGCGCGAGGTGCTCGTCGACGACGAGGCCAAGCAGGCGACCGTGATCGTCCCCGACGACCAGCTGTCGCTCGCGATCGGGCGCGAGGGCCAGAACGCGCGGCTCGCCGCGCGCCTGACCGGCTGGCGCGTCGACATCCGCTCGGAGACCGAGTTCGCGGCCGAGGAGGCCGAGCACGGCTACGAGGAGGAGGAGGTCCAGGGCCGTTGCGCCGCGATCCTCTCAAACGGCCGCCGCTGCCCGAACGCGTCGCTGCCGAACTCGCGCTACTGCGGCCTTGAAAGCCATCAGGCGCTTGCGAACATCGCCAGCGACAACATCGGCGACCTCGCCTCCGAGGGCGGCGGCGCGGACGCCGGCGCAGGCAGCGCCGCCGACGGCGTCGCCGAGACCGCCGCGCCCGGCGAGTCGCTCGTCGGCGAGGCGCTGCTCGCAGATGCCGCGCCGCTGCCGCCCGAGCCGGCGCCGGCGACCGAGGAGCAGGCGACATAGGCTCTCGACCCGGCCCTCCGGGCCGCGTGTCCCCGCAGCGCCGTTGCATCGGCTGCGGGCGGATCGCACCAAAGGAAGAGCTCGTGCGCATCGTCGCCTCCCGCGACGGCGGCACGCGGCGCGCGGTCGCCGATCGCGACGGCACGATGCCCGGGCGCGGCGCCTACCTCTGCCGCGACGGCGACCGCGCGACACCGGCCGGCGCGTGCCTGATCGGCGCGACGCGGCGGGGCGGGATCGCACGCGCGCTGCGCGCGCGCGGTTACCTTTGACCCCAAGCTCGTAGAATCGGTGAGTCGATGAGCAAGAAGCGCGTACATGAAATCGCAAAGGAGCACGGTCTCTCGAGCAAGGAACTGCTCGAGAAGCTCAACGCTGCCGGCGTCGAGGCGAAGGCCGCCGCGTCATCGGTCGAGGAGGCCGCCGCGCTGAAGGCGCTCGGCGCCGACGGCGCGTCCGCGCCCGCCAGCTCGAACGGCGCGCCCGCGGCCGTCAAGGCCCCCGTCGCGGCCGCCCCTTCAGCCGCCGCCGCCGCTCCCGGCCCGGCGCCCGCCGCGAAGGCCCCCGCCGCGGCCAAGGCGGCGCCCGCGGCGAAGGCCGCGGCCCCGGCTGCCGCCGCCCCGTCCGTCGCAGCCGCCGGCGCGACGAGCGCCCCGCCCGCGCCCGGCAGCCAGCCCCCCGTCGACGGCGTCAACGCCGCCGGCGAGCGCGTCCGCCCGACGCGCGACTCGCGCACCGGCGAGCGCACGCCCGGAGATATCGGCCCCGGCGGCCGGCGGCGCGTCGTGATCGACTCGCAGGCCTCGCGCCGCCAGCAGGGCGGGCCCTCCAACCAGCCGCAGCGGCGCCCGCGTCGCGGACGCCGCAGGCGCGGCACCTACGACGACACGATCGCGCCGATCGACACCTCCGCGATGGAGGCCACCGATGTGATTCGCGTGAACTCCGGCTCGACCGTCAAGGACGTCGCCGAGTACCTCGGCGTCGCGGTCCCCGACGTGATCAAGAAGCTGATGATGCTCGGCGAGATGGCGACGCTCACGCAGACGCTCTCCGACGACGCGATCCAGGTGCTCGCGGACGAATTCGAGAAGAAGATCGAGATCGTCCACGCCGCCGACGACGTCGAGGTCGAGCCCGTCTTCGACGACGTCGAGGAGGACCTGATCGAACGGCCGCCCGTCGTCACGATCATGGGCCACGTCGACCACGGCAAGACGTCGCTGCTCGACGCGATCCGCGAGACCGAGGTCGTCGCCGGCGAGGCCGGCGGCATCACCCAGCACATCGGCGCCTACCAGGTCCACCACGCCGGCAAAGAGATCACGTTCCTCGACACGCCCGGCCACGAGGCGTTCACCGCGATGCGCGCCCGCGGCGCGCGCGTGACCGACCTCGCGGTGATCGTCGTCGCCGCCGACGACGGCGTCAAGCCGCAGACCGAGGAGGCGATCGACCACGCCAAGGCCGCCGAAGTGCCGATCATCGTCGCGGTCAACAAGATCGACAAGGAGGGCGCGCAGCCGGAGCGCGTGCGCACCGAGATGACCCAGCACGGCCTGCAGCCGTCGGAGTGGGGCGGGGAGATCGAGTTCGTCGACGTCAGCGCCAAGACGCACGCCGGCCTCGACGCGCTGCTCGAGACGATCCAGGTCGTCACCGACCTCGAGGAGCTGAAGGCGAACGCCGACACCGACGCGTCGGGCACCGTGATCGAGTCCAAGCTCGACCCCGGGCGCGGGCCGGTCGTGACAGTGCTGATCCAGCGCGGCACGTTGCGCGTCGGCGACGCGCTCGTCGCGGGCGCGCACTTCGGCCGCGTGCGTGCGATGCACGACTTCACCGGCGGCAAGATGAAGCGCGCGATGCCCGGCCAGCCGGTCGAGGTGCTCGGCTTCGACGGCGTCCCCGAGGCCGGCGAGCTCGTGCGCGTGGTCGAGAACGAGCGGCGCGCGCGTCAGCTTGCGGGCGAGCGCGCAAACCGCCTGAAGACCGAGGCGCTGGCACGGCGCTCCGGGCGCAAGGTCTCGCTCGAGGATGTCTTCAAGCTCGCCCAGGAGGGCACCGTCAAGGAGCTCGGCCTGGTAGTCAAGGCCGACGTCGCCGGCTCGCTCGAGGCGATCGAGGACGAGATCGCGAAGCTGCCCCAGCAGGAGGTCAAGGTCAACATCATCCACCGCGGCGTCGGCGGGATCAACGAGTCAGACGTGATGCTCGCCGCGGCCTCCGACGGCGTGATCCTCGCGTTCAACGTGCGCCCCGTCGGCGACGCCCGCCAGATCGCCGATCGCGAGGGTGTCGAGATCCGCTCCTACGCGGTCATCTATCGCGCGATCGAGGAGCTGCGCGCGGCGATGCAGGGGATGCTCGAGCCCGCCGAGGTCGAGACCCCGCTCGGGCAGGCCGAGGTGCGCCAGCTGTTCAAAGCGTCGCGGATCGGGACGATCGCGGGCTCGTTCATCACCGAGGGCAAGGTCACGCGCGGCTCGCGCGTGCGCGTCGTGCGCGAGGGCACCGTGATCTTCGACACGACGATCGACAGCCTCAGGCGCTTCAACGACGATGTCCGCGAGGTCGCGAGCGGGTTCGAGTGCGGGATCGTGCTGACCAACTACCAGGATCTGCGCGAGGGCGACCTGCTGGAGACATATGAGACGCGTCAGGTGGAGCGCGAGCTGTCCTCCTGAGCGCAGCCGGTGCTCGTCGCGCGCGCGGGCAGGGACCCGGCGCTCGGCGGGGAATTGGAGGAATAGGATGAGCACAGGACGCATGCGTCGGGTCGACGAGGCAATTCGTCAGGTGATCGGTGATGCAGTCGCAGGTGATCTGAAGGACCCTCGAGTGGGATTTGTAACCGTGACCGATGTGAGGACCAGCGCAGACCTACGCCACGCCCGTGTGTACGTGAGCGTCCTCGGCGAGGACGGCCGTCCGTCGCTTGAGAGCGAACGCGAGACGACGCTCGAGGGCCTGCGCAGCGCGCACGGCTACCTGCAGGCGCGGCTCGCCGGCGAGCTGCGCCTGAAGCGCACGCCGACGCTCGAGTTCAGCTACGACGACACGACCGATCGCGCGTTGCGCGTCGATGAACTGATCGAGGAGATCGGCAGCTGATGGCCGACACGCTCGCGATCGAGCAGACGCGCGAGCTGGTGCTCGCCCGCCTGCGCGAGGACCAGCGCTTCGTGCTGGCCACGCACGAGAACCCCGACGGCGACGCGCTCGGCTCGCTCGTCGCGATGCAGGGGCTGCTGAGCGCGCTCGGCAAGGACAGCGAGATGTTCATCTCCCCGCACGATCTGCCGCTGCCGCTCGAGTACCGCCTGTTCTCGCTCGACGGCCTCATCCAGCAGCCGCCCGCGGACATCGCCGAGCGCACCGTCGTGTTCCTCGACTGCGGCAACATCGACCGCAACTCCGCGAGCGTGCTGCGCGACGGCGCGCGCCTGCTGAACATCGATCACCACCACGACAACACGATGTTCGGCACGCTCAACTACGTCGTCGCCGGCGCCTCGTGCACGGCCGAGATCGTCTGGGATCTGATGCACGGCCTCGGGCTGACGCCGACGCGCGGAAGTCGCGCAGGCGCTGTACATCGGCCTGATCACCGACACCGGGCGCTTCATGTACGAGAACGTCGGCCCGCGCGCGCACCTGATGGCCGCCGAGCTGATCGAAGCCGGCGTCGACGTCGCCGCGATCAACCGGCGCCTGTACGAGGACATGCCCGCGGCGAAGCTCGCGCTGCTCGGCTTCGCGCTCGGGCAGATGCAGCGCTTCGACGACGGCGAGCTGACGCTGGTCGCGCTCAGCAGCGAGGACTTCGACCGCGCCGAAGCCGAGGAGAGCCACTCCGAGGGCATCATCGACCAGCTGCGCGCGCTGCAGGGCACGAAGGTCGCGGTGCTCGTGCGCGAGCTCGCCAGCGGCGAGCGCAAGGGCCAGCACAAAGTCTCGCTGCGCGCGACCGACGATGACGTCGACGTCTCGATCGTCGCCCGCGCGCAGGGCGGCGGCGGGCACCGCCGCGCCGCCGGCTTCTCGACGACGCTCGAGCTCGACGAGCTGATCGAGTTCCTGCGCGCCGCGATCGCCTCGCAACTGCACCCATCCTCCGACGGGCACGCGGCTGTAACGGCCGCCTGAGTGACCGAGCCGGGCGATCCGCGAGGCGAGCGCCGCGCCGACGGCGTGCTGCTGATCGACAAGCCCGCCGGGATCACCTCCCACGATGTCGTCGCCGCGGTGCGGCGCTCGCTGGGGGGCCTGCGCACGGGGCACGCCGGCACGCTCGACCCGTTCGCCACCGGCCTGCTGCTGGTGCTCGTCGGCAGAGCCACGAAGTCCCAGAAAGCGCTGATGGAACTGCCCAAGCGCTATGAGACCGTCGCGCGCCTCGGCGCGCTCTCGAGCACCGGCGACATCGAGGGCGAGATCACGCTGACCGGCCGCTTCCCGCCCGATCCGCCGCCGCTGCCGACCGGCGAGCTGCGCCAGCGCCCACCGCGGCATTCCGCCGTCAAGGTCGGCGGCGAGCGCGCCTACAGGCGCGCCCGCCGCGGCGAGAGTTTCGCGATGCCCGAGCGGATCGTGACCGTGCACAGCTTCAAGCAGCTCTGGCGCGATCCGCCCGCCGCGGGCGACGCCGAACGGCTCGTGCGCGCCGCCTACGCGATCGAATGCGGCTCCGGGACCTACGTGCGCTCGCTGATCGCCGACCTGCACGACGCCTACTGCCTGGAGCTCAGGCGCACCGCGATCGGGCCCTTCGAGGTCTGCGACGCGACCGCGCCGCCGCCGCGCGGCAAGGACTGGCGCGAGCCGCCGCTGATCGCGCTCGAGGACGCCCTCGCGCGCCTGCGCGAAGCGCCGCCGCCGCGCACGCGCGCAACCGGGGAGCACGCCGCCACGACCGCACAGCAATAGGCTTTGCGGCCGTGAAGGTCACTCGCCTGCCCGACGTGGAGCACGGCAGCCGGCGCAGCGTGGCGGTCGGGACGTTCGACGGCGTGCACCTCGGCCACCGCGAGGTGATCATCGGCTCCGACAGCGTGCTGACGTTCAATCCGCACCCGGTGTCCGTTGTCGCTCCGCAGCACACGCCGCGGCTGATCACGACGCTCGCGCGCAAGGCCGAGCTCGTCGCCTCGCTCGGCGTCGAGGAGCTGATCGTGATCCCCTTCGACGCCGATTTCGCGAGGCGCTCGGCCGCGGAGTTCATCGACGACGTGCTCGTCGGCGCGCTCGGCGCCCACCGCGTCGCGATCGGCGAGAACTTCCGCTTCGGCCACAAGGCGCAGGGCGACCCGCGGCTGCTCGCCGACGACGTGCGCTTTGACACCGTCGTGCACCCGCTGCTCGAGGTCGACGGCGAGATCGTCTCCTCGAGTCATATCCGCGGCCTGCTGCTCGCCGGCGAGGTGGCCGAGGCCAACCACCTGCTCGGCGCCAGGTTCGAGCTGCTCGGCGAGGTCGCGCACGGCGATCAGCGCGGACGCGAGCTCGGCTTCCCGACCGCCAACCTCGTCCCCGACGAGGCGCTCGTGTGCCCCGGGCACGGCGTCTACGCGTGCCTCGCCGACGGACGCCCGGCGGCCGTCAGCATCGGCGTGCGGCCGACGTTCAAGACCGGCAGAGGGGAGCTGATAGAGGCCTACATCCTCGACTTCGACGGCGACCTCTACGGCAGCGCGCTGCGCCTGGAGTTCCTCGCGCGGCTGCGCGGCGAGCGCCGCTTCGAGGATCCGCAGAGCCTCGTCGAGCAGATGCACCGCGACGTCGAGCGCACGCGCGAGATAGCCGCCGCCGCCTGAGGCGTGGGGCCGCGCGCCCGGCGTCTGCTACGGTGCCTCGGCGATGGCAGCGATAACCACTGAGCGCAAGCGAGAGATCGCGGCGCAGTTCGGCAGCGACGAGCAGGACATGGGCAACACCAAGGTCCAGATCGCGCTGCTCACCGAGCGCATCAACCACCTCACCGAACATCTGCGCGCGCAGGGCAAGGACCACCACTCGCGCCGCGGGCTGCTGATGCTCGTCGGTAAACGGCGGCGCTTCCTCGCCTACCTGCAGAAGCGCGACCTCGAGGGCTACCGCGCGCTGATCAAAGAGCTCGGCCTGCGCAAGTAGCCGGCCGTGGAGCATGTGGGTGGCCGAGCGGCCGCCCGCGGGTAGCTGCCCGGGCCCTGCCGGGCGGCGGCGGAGGGCAACGAGCTGCGCCGATCCGCTACGATCGCTGCGTTGCATGGCGCGACGACAGGGAGGGACGAGATGAGGGATCTTCGTCGGCTTGTGATCGGGACCGGAGCGTGCGTCGCGCTGCTGTGCGCGAGCGCCGCGAGCGCATCGGCAGCGGGGGCGCCGGTCGTCGGCGGTCTCGGCGGGCCGCCCTACGGCCCGGCGGAAGGGGGCTACACGACCTCGATCCAGGGGAGCAACTTCGAAGGCGTCACAGCGGTCGACTTCGGCGCGACTGCAGCCAGCTTTCACGTGCACAGCTCGACGTCGATCGGCGTCACCGTGCCGGCCGGCAGCGGCGTCGTCGACGTCCGTGTGACGACCGCCGAAGGTACGAGCGAAGTCACCGTCGCGGACCGATGGGTGTACACCGAAGCCCCCGAATACGGGCGCTGCCGCAAGGAGCCCGCGCGCTACGACGGCGAATTCTATGACAGCAAGTGCACGAATCCGTTCGTCGAAGGCAGCGCCGACTACGAATGGTATCCGGCGTTCGGGCGCTACTTCGCCGCGAACACCGGCTTCACGCTCGCCGGCAGCGGCATCACGATCGAAACGGCGCAGAAGCAGAAGCTCAGCTGCAGCGCGGTCAAAGGCGCCGGCGAATACACCAGCGATCGCACGCTCGCGATGGGTGCGCTGGCGCTGACCGGCTGCGCGCTCAGCAAAGGCCCGAGCTGCCAGAGCGCGGCAGCGCCCGGCGGCGAAATCGTCACGGCGACGCTGGACGGCGAGGTCGGCACATACATCGAAAAAATTGTCAGGGCGGGTGTCGAGCTTGCGCCGGCGAGCGGCGAAATACTCGCCGAGTTCTCCTGCGGAGCGAGCGCCGGGGTGCTGTCGGGGGCGGTGATCGTGGAAGCGTCCGCGGACAAGATGGCGGTCACATCCTCGTGGAAGGGCAAGGAGAAGAAAGGCGTCCAGGAGCCGACGGCGTTCGAAGGCGGCTCGCCGGTGGGGCTGCGGCTCGCGCTCGGCGCCTCCGAAGGGCCGGCCGGCCTGAAGGCGAAGATCACGCAGACAAACGAAGAAGAAATCGAGCTCGACGAGGCGATCTGAGCGCGCGCTCGCGGTCGCATGCTGATCGGCGACGATAGAGTTCGCCCGGTGAGCCCGGGAGTGCAGCGATGGCCGTGATCGCAGCAGGCGCGCCCGCGCCCGCGTTTCGTCTCGCCCGCGCCGACGGCGAGAGCTTCAGCGAGCGGGACCTGCGGGGCACGACGACCGTGCTCGTCTTCTACCCGTTCGCGTTCAGCCCCGTCTGCACCGACCAGCTGCAGCTTTATGAGGGCATCCTCGGCGAGCTCTCCGAGCAGGGCGCCGTGCTCTACGGCGTCTCCTGCGACTCGCCCTATGCGCAGAGCGCGTTCCAGGACAAGCTCGGCGTCTCGAGCGAGCAGCTCTCGGACTTCGAGCCCAAGGGCGCCGCGTGCGCCGCCTTCGGCGTGCTGCATCCCGGCGGCTTTCCCCAGCGGGCGCTGCTCATCACCGGCCCCGACGGCGTCGTCCGCTGGAGCTATGAAGCGCCCTCCCCGGGCGAGCTGCCGGGCGTCGAGTTGCTGCGCGAGGGCCTTGCCGCCGCGCTCCGCTAAGCTCCGTTCGTTCGGAAAAAGAGAAAAAGAAACGGACCGCCGACCGACGGGCGGAACATGAAAGGCAGTGAATATGAGTAGTGATGCCACCACGGTTTCCGTGGAGATTGCCGGCAGCGTGATCTCGTTTGAGACCGGCAGAATGGCCAAGCAGGCCTCCGGCGCAGTCGTCGTCCGCCAGGGCGACACGATGGTCCTCTGCACCGCCGTCGCGGGCAGCCTTCGGGACGTCGACTTCCTTCCCCTGACCGTCGATGTCGAGGAGCGCATGTACGCCTCCGGCAAAATCCCCGGCTCGTTCTTCAAGCGCGAGGGCCGCCCCGGCGAGAAGGGCACCCTGACCGCACGCATGATCGATCGCCCGATCCGCCCGCTGTTCCCGAAGGAATGGCGCTACGACACGCAGCTCGTCGCGATCCCGCTGTCGATCGACCACGTGCACCCGTATGACATCCTCGCGATGAACGGCGCGTCGACGGCGCTGATGATCTCCGACATCCCGCTGCCGACGCCCGTCGGCGCCGTGCGGATCGGCAAGATCGACGGCAACTTCGTCGTCAACCCGCAGGAGCCCGACCTGCTAGCCGACGCCGAGAACGCATCGGACCTCGACCTGATCGTCGCCGGCACCGAGGAGGCGATCCTGATGGTCGAGGCGGGCGCGAATGAGATCCCCGAGGCTGAGATCCTCGACGCGCTCGACATCGCCCACGCCGAGATCAAGAAGCTGTGCGCGCTGCAGCGCGAGCTCGCCGCGAAGGTCGGCAAGGAGAAGAAAGTCTTCGAGACGATCAAGGTCGATGAGGCTGTGCTGCAGGAGATCCGCGCCTCGCATGGCAAGGCGCTCGACGACGCGACGCAGGTCGAGGACAAGCTCGAGCGCCAGGACGCGACCAAGGCGGTCGAGGCCGCGATCCTCGAGCAGCACGCGACAGCGGCCCCCGAGGGAGCCTCCGAGGAGCAGCTGAAGAGCGCGAAGGAGCGCCGCGCGGCGGTGCAGATGGCGTTCGACAAGCTCGAGAAGTCGATCATCCGCGAGCGCATCGCCGTCCACAAGAAGCGCCCGGACGGCCGTGGCGAGAACGAGATCCGCGACATCACGATCGAGGTCGGCGTGACGCCGCGCACGCACGGCTCGGCGCTGTTCACGCGCGGGCAGACGCAGGCGCTGAGCGTCGTCGCGATGGGCACCCTGAAGGAGGAGATGCGCCTCGACACGCTCGGCCTGGAGACGAAAAAGTACTACTGGCACCACTACAACTTCCCGCCTTTCTCGGTCGGGGAAGCGGGCCGCATGGGCGGCGTCAAGCGCCGCGACATCGGCCACGGCGCGCTCGCCGAGCGGGCGCTCGCGCCGATGGTGCCCTCGATCGAGGACTTCCCGTACTCGATCCGCGTGGTCTCTGACATCCTCGAGTCCAACGGCTCCTCCTCGATGGCCTCGGTGTGCGGCTCCTCGCTGTCGCTGATGGATGCCGGCGTGCCGATCAAACGCCCCGTCGCCGGAATCGCGATGGGCCTGATCAAGGAGGGCGATGACTACATCGTCCTGACCGACATCGCCGGCGTCGAGGACCACCTCGGCGACATGGACTTCAAGGTCGCCGGCACCGAGCGCGGCATCACCGCGCTGCAGATGGACATCAAGATCACGGGCGTCACGTTCGACATCCTGCGCGACGCGCTCGCCCAGGCCAAAGAGGCGCGCACGTTCATTCTCGGCAAGATGGCCGACGTGATCAAGACCCCGCGCGAGCAGCTCTCGCAGTTCGCGCCGCGCATCCAGACGATCCAGATCGACCCCTCGCAGATCGGCCTGCTGATCGGCAAGGGCGGCGAAACGATCCGCGGCCTCGCCGAGGAGTTCGAATCGCAGATCGACGTCAACGACGACGGCCAGGTGCTGATCTACTCCGCCAACGGCGAGCTCGGCGACGCGCTCGTGGAGCGCATCCGGATGATGATGAAGGAGGTCGAGGTCGGCGATGAATACGTCGGCAAGGTCGTCA
Source organism: uncultured Solirubrobacteraceae bacterium (assembly GCA_963827105.1). Classification (GTDB taxonomy): domain Bacteria; phylum Actinomycetota; class Thermoleophilia; order Solirubrobacterales; family Solirubrobacteraceae; genus Palsa-744. The sequence continues at coordinate 245,123 of CAWHAB010000007.1, forward strand.
AGACGACGACCTTCGGCGCCTTCATCGAGCTCGCCAAGGGCACCGACGGCCTGCTGCACATCTCAAACGTCTCGCCCGGCGAGCGCGTCGAGACGGTCGAGGACGTCCTCAACAAGGGCGACGAGGTCAACGTGCGCGTCGTCGAGGTCGACCGCGAGCGCGGCCGCATCGGCCTGCGCCTGACCGACGACCCGGACATCGCCGGCAAGTCCGTCGATGAGCTCGCCGGCGTCGGCACCGGCGGCGGCGGCGGCGGCGGGCGTCCGCGCGAGGGCGCCGGGCGCAATGGCCGCGAGCGCTCAGACCGCGGTCCGCGCCGCGGCGGCGAGCGCGGCTCCGGCCGGCCCCGCCACGGGCGCGAGAGCGATTGACCCCGCAGCACCCCGGGTCTTGAACCCCGAGCACTCAACAACCACGCTGGATTCCGGCGTGCGAGTGGTCACCGAGCGCGTGCCCGGCGTGCGCTCGGTGGCGCTCGGGTTCTGGATCGACACCGGCTCGGCCGCCGAGCTCGACCGCGAGGCGGGCATCTCGCACCTGCTCGAGCACATGCTGTTCCGCGGCACCGAGCGCTTCGGCTCGGAGGAGATCGACCAGATCTTCGACGCGATGGGCGCGGAGATCAACGCGGGCACCGACAAGGAAGCGACGTCGTTGTACACGCGTGTGCTCGACCGCCATCTCGAGCGCGCCTTCGAGGTCGCCAGCGACATGGTCTGGCACCCCGGCTTCGGTGAGCTGCAGGCCGAGCGCGAGGTCGTGCTCGAGGAGATCGCGATGTACGAAGACGACCCGCAGGACCGCGTCTTCGACGTGCTCGGCAGGGCGATCTTCGGCTCGCACCCGCTCGGGCGCGCCGTGATCGGCAGCGCCGAGGTCGTCGGCGCGGTCACGCGCGAGCAGCTGCAGGCCTTTCACGGCGGGCGCTACCTGCCGCAGAACGTCGTGATCGCGGCCGCCGGGTCGGTCGAGCACGACGCGCTCGTGCAGATGGCGCGCGCAGTCGAGGGCGCGCGCGCCGCCGCCGCCGGGGGTGTCGCGCCGCTCGTCGTGCCCGTCAATCCGGCGCTCGCGGTCGCGCCCGAGTTCACGCCGCGCGTGCAGTTCCTACAGAAAGACACCGAGCAGTTCCACGTCTGCGTCGGCGGCGCCGGGATCGCCCGCGACGATGAGCGCCGCTTCGCGCTGCGCGTGCTCGAAGGCGTGCTCGGCGGGACCTCCTCCTCGCGCCTGTTCCAGGAGGTGCGCGAGCGCCGCGGCCTGGCCTACTCGGTGTTCTCGTTCTCGAACCTGTACGCGCGCACCGGCGAGGTCGGGCTGTACCTCGGCACGCGCCCGGAGAACCTCGTCGAGGCGCTCGCCGTTGTCGCCGCCGAGCTCGAGCGCTGCGTCGCCGACCCGGCCAGCGAGCAGGAGCTGACGCGCTCGCGCGAGAATCTCAAGGGCCGGGTCGTGCTCGGGCTCGAGTCCACCGGCGCGCGCATGAGCCGCCTCGGCGTGTCCGTCATGAACGAGCTGCCGATCCTGTCCGTCGAGGACATGATCGAGCGGATCGAGTCCGTCACGATCGAGCAGGTCCGCGAGCTCGCCGCCGAGCTGTTCGCGCCGCAGCGGCTGTCCGTCGTCGGCGTCGGCCCCGACGAGCAGGTGTTCGCCGGCGCGATCGCGGCGCTCGGCACGCAGGCGCACCCAGCGGCGAGCGTTGCCGGGGCGCCCGCATGATCGGGGTCGCGGTCGCCGGCGCGGCGGGGCGCATGGGCGAGACCGTCTGCGCGGCCGTCGAAGCCGCCACCGACATGGAGCTCGTCGGGCGCGCCGATCCGCTGCTCGGGGTCGAGCTCGCCGAGCTGCTCGGCGGCGCCGACGCCGCAACCGCGTCGGTCGGCGAGCGCCCCGTCGCGCCGCAGGTCGTCGTCGACTTCACCGTTCCCGCGACAGCCCTCGAAAACGCGCTCGCGTGCGTGCACGCCGGCGTCCACGTCGTGATCGGCACGACCGGCTTTGACCCCGCGCCGCTGCGCGAGGCGCGCCCCGCGCCCGGGCGCCCGCGCGCGAACGTGCTGATCGCGCCGAACTTCGCGATCGGCGCGGTGCTGATGATGCGCTTCGCGCGCGAGGCCGCCGCGCACATGAGCAAGGCCGAGATCATCGAGCTCCACCACGACGGCAAGCTCGACGCGCCCAGCGGCACGGCCGCGCTGACAGCCGAGCTGATGGCCGCGGCGAGCGGCGGCGGCGCGCCGCCGATCCACTCCGTGCGCCTGCCGGGCCTCGTCGCGAGCCAGGAGGTGATCCTCGGCGACGTCGGGCAGACGCTCAGCATCCGCCACGATACGATCAGCCGCGAGTCGTTCATGCCGGGTGTGCTGCTCGCGATCCGCCGCGTTCGGAGCCTCGAGCGCTCGCCCACGATCGGCCTCGAGCATCTGCTCTTCTGATGCTGGCGCGCGTGAGATACTGCACTCGATGACCGACCTCGGCACGATTCTGACGGCGATCGTCACTCCCTTCGACGAGCGCGGGGCCGTCAACGAGGAGTCCTTCGTGGCGCTGATGCACCACATCGGCGAGAACGGCGCCGACGGCTTCGTCGTCGCCGGCACCACCGGCGAGGCCTCGACGATGAGCGAGGCCGAGCAGCTGCGGCTGATCGAGCTCGCCGTCGCCGAGCGGCCGCCTGGCAAGACGATCGTCGCCGGCACAGGCACCAACGACACGCGCCAGGCCGTGCACCTGGCCGAACGCGCGACCGAGCTGGGCGTCGACGCGACGCTGTCGGTGACGCCGTACTACAACCGCCCAAGCCCGCTCGGCCTCAAGCGCCACTACGAAGCCGTCGCCGCCGCCAGCGACAAACCGACGCTGCTGTACAACATCCCCGCGCGCACCGGCACGAACATCCCGCCCGAGCTGCTCGCCGAGCTCGCGCAGATCGACGGCATCGCCGGTGTCAAGCAGTCCAACCCCGCCGAGCTGCAGCTGATCGACGGGCTGACCGTGTACTCCGGTGACGACGGCGAGTTCGCGCGCGCGCTCGACATCGGCGCCGCCGGCGTGATCTCGGTCGCGAGCCACATCGTCGGCAACGAGATGCGGCGGATGGTCGATGAGCCCGCACATCGCGCCGAGATCGACGCGTCGCTGCGCGACGTCTATGAGACGCTGTTCCTGACCGCCAGCCCGACCTGCACGAAGGCGGCGCTCAACATGCTCGGACACGATGTCGGCGGCGTGCGCCTGCCGATCGTCGAGGCCACCGACGCCGAGCGCGAGGCCGTGCGCGCGATGCTCGAGCGCCACGGCCTGCTGTCGAGCTCACCGCCGCGAGCCACCGCGTGAGCTCAGCGCTGCGCGTCCTGCCCCTCGGAGGGCTGGGGGAGATCGGCAAGAACATGACGGTCGTCGAGCACGACGGCCGCATCGTGGTCGTCGACGTCGGGCTGCGCTTCCCGACCCCGGAGATGGTCGGAATCGACCTCGTGCTGCCCGATTTCGCATACCTGCGCGAGCGCGCCGAGGACGTCGAGGCGATCGTCATCACGCACGGGCACGAGGATCACCTCGGCGCGCTGCCGTGGGTCCTGCGCGACCTCGGCGAGCGCTTCGATGCGCCCGTCTACGGCGGCGCGCTGACGATCGCGATGGCCCGCTCGAAGCTCGATGAGCACAAACTGCGCAACGTCGAGCTGATCGAGATAGATCCCGGCGAAAGCCTCGAGCTCGGCCCGTTCTCGCTCGAGCTCGTGCACATGACCCATTCGATTCCCGACGCCAGCGCGGTCGCGCTCGGCACCGAGCTCGGCACGGTGCTGATCACCGGCGACTACAAGTTCGACCAGACACCCGTCGACGGCGCGCCCGCGGACGTCTCGCGCCTGGCCGAACTCGGCCGCGAGGGCGTGCTGCTGCTGTGCGGCGACTCGACGAACGTCGACCGCGAGGGCTTCTCGCCGTCGGAGTCGGTCGTCGGCCCCCATCTCGAGGAGGTGTTCGCGCGCTGCGAGGGGCGGATCGTCGTCACCAGCTTCGCCTCGAACATCCACCGCGTGCAGCAGGTCGTCGACGCCGCACACGCGCTCGACCGCAAGGTCTCGCTCGTCGGGCGCTCGATGCGCAAGAACGTCGGCATCGGGCGCACGCTGGGGCACATCGAGGTGCCCGACGGGATGCTCGTGGGGCCGCGCGAGATCAACGACCTCCCGGACGAGCGCGTCGTGATCATCTCCACCGGCTCACAGGGCGAGCCGCTCTCGGCGCTGCGGCGGATGGCATACCGCGACCACCGCCAGGTCGAGCTCAAGCGCGGCGACACGGTCGTCTTCTCGGCCACGCCGATCCCGGGCAACGAGCGTGCGGTCAACGAGACGATCGATCGCCTCTACCACATCGGCTGCGACATCATCACCCCGCGCGACGCGCCCGTGCATGCCTCCGGGCACGGCTACGCCGAGGAGGTCAAGCTGATGCTCAACCTGACCAAGCCGCGCTACGTGATGCCCTTCCACGGCGACTACAAGCGCCTGCGGCTGCACGCCCAGCTGGCCGAAGCGGTCGGCGTGCCGCCCGAGGACATCTTCCAGGGCGAGAACGGGCTGCCGCTCGAGATCGACTCGCGCGGCGCCCGCTTCGGCAAGCGCGAGCAGGCGGGGATGATCTTCGTCGACGGTGTCGAGATCGGCGACATGGCCGATGTCGCGCTGCGCGACCGGCGGATGCTCTCCGCCGACGGGATCTTCATCGTCGTCGTCACGATCGCCGAGCAGGACGGCAGCTCGGTCGTCGACCCCGAGGTGATCTTCCGCGGCGTGCCGTTCCGCGACCAGGCGGACAAGCTCGTCGAGGAGATTCGCGACACCGTCGAGGACACGCTGCGCCGCGCCGCGCGCGAGGAGATCCGCGAGGTCGACCTGCTGCAGCAGGCGCTGCACGACGACCTCGCGAAGCTAGTCTATGACCGACTCAAGCGCCGGCCGATGGTGCTGCCCGTCGTCGTCGAGGTCTGACTGGGCAGGCAGGCGCACGACGAAACGCGCGCCGTGGGGCTCGACCGCCTCGTAGGCGACGCTGCCGCCGTGTGAGCCGGCGACCGCCTGGACGATCGCCAGGCCGAGGCCGAAGGAGCCGCCGCGGTCGCCCTCGCCGCGCACGAAGCGCTCGAACAGCCGTGGCGCGAGCTCGGCCGGGACGCCCGGGCCGTCGTCCTCGACGACGAGCTGCGCGAGCCCGTCGGCGGGGCGCGTGGTCGCGACCCTGATCTCGGTGCCCGGCGGCGTGTGGCGCAGCGCGTTTTCCAGCAGGTTGATCGTCAGGCGGTGCAGTTCATCGCGCGAGGCCTGCACGAGCACGGGGGAGACCTCGAGTGAGATCTCGTGCTCGGCGCTCACCGGTCCCAGCTCGGCGGCCGCCTCGATGACGATCTTCGCGAGGTCGCAGCGTTCGCTCGGCGCGACCCGCGCGGCGTCCGTGCGCGCCAGCAGCAGCAGGTCGGCGACCAGCCGGCGCATGCGCTGGGAGGAGCGCAGCGCCGAGCGCGCCGCTTCGCCCTGTTCGCCGCGCAGGGCCTCTGCGAGCAGCTCGAGGTTGGCGAGCACGCTCGTCAGCGGCGTGCGCAGCTCGTGCGAGGCGTCGGCGACGAATTCGCGCTGGCGGGCGAGCGTCGATTCGGTTTCGCTGCGGGCCGTGTCGAGCTCGCGGAGCATGCCCTCGAGCGTGCGCGCGAGTTCGGCGACCTCATCGTCGGCCGGCGACTGCGGGATCTCGAGCGAAGGGTCGCGCGTGCGCGCGATCTCAGCCGCCGTCGAGGTCAGCTCGGCGATCGGTTTCATCGCCCGGCGCGCGAGCGCCATCCCCGCGAGCAGCGCCAGGCCGCTGCCGGCGAGCACGCCGAGCAGCAGGAACAGCTCGACGCGCTTGCACGTCGCCTCGGTCGCCGCGACGCCGCGGCCGTACTGCACGATCACGCGCCCGATCGGCAGCCCGGTTTCGCTGTCGTGCGCGATCGCCTCGCGGCTGAGCACGCGGAAGCCGTTGACGGTGTGCGCCTGTTCCTGTGGTGGGCCCAGCGGGACGGCGTTGCCGGGCGACTGCGCGATCACGGTGCCGCCCAGCGAGAAGATCCTGATCTCGGTGTGATCGGTGTCGGAGGTGAAATCCTCGAGCGGCGTCGTGATCGCCAGCGGATCGACGCTGATCTTCAGCTGCGAGGGCAGCTGGTTGGCGGTGTCGAGCACCTCGCGGTTGAAGTCCGCGCGGATGCGATGCACGGTCAGCGAGCCGATCGCGACGGCGAACGCGCACAGGATCACGAACGTCAGCAGCGCCGAGACGCCCGCCAGGCGCACGCGTATCGGCAGCCGGTCGAAGCTCGCCGACAGGCGAGCGCTGGCGCGCGCGGGACCGCGCATCAGGCTACGCGCGAAGGACGTAGCCGGCCCCGCGAATCGTGTGCAGCAAGCGCGGGTCCCCGTCCGCCTCGAGCTTGCGCCGGAGGTTGGAGACGAACACCTCGATCGTGTTCGTCGTCGAGAACGGGTCATACCCCCACACCTCATCGAGCAGGCGCTGGCGGGAGATGACGATGCGCTCGTTGCGCATCAGATACTCGAGCAGCTCGAACTCGCGCTGGGTCAGCTCGATCGCGCGCTCGCCGCGCAGGACTTCATGGGTGTCCGCGTTCAGCGACAGGTCGCCGACGCGCAGCGGCGCCGAGCCCCGCGGCGGGCGGCGGCGCAGCAGCGCGCGCATGCGCGCGAGCAGCTCCTGGCGCTCGAACGGCTTGACGAGATAGTCATCCGCGCCCGCGTCGAGGCCCTCGACGCGCGACTCGAGCCCGTCGCGGGCGGTCAGGATCAGGATCGGCACGTCATCGTCGGTGCGCAGCGCGCGCGCGACATCGAGCCCGTCGATCTTCGGCAGGCCGAGATCGAGGATCACGAGGTCGGGCGCGAACGCGCGTCCCTGCTCGAGGGCGTCGTGGCCGTCGGCGGCGGTGCGCACCTCGTATCCCTCCATGCGCAGCGAGCGCTGAAGGGCCTGGGCGATGTCCTCGTCGTCCTCGACCACCAGGACACGGGGCGTGCGGGAGAAGTCGTTCATGATCTTTATGTATCGAGACCCTGTAAAGCGATGGTAAGGGTCCGAGGCAGGTTCCGGCGTCTTGGCGTCGAAGTTGCGCGGGATGGCCAGCACACGCAAACGCTCCGCGACAGCCCGCCGGGCGGCCGCGAAACCGGCCGCGCGCAAACGCGCTCCCGCCCGCTCGCGCGCGGGCAACGGACGCGGATCACGCGCCCGCCGCGCCTCGCCGTTCGCGCGCGCGCTGCCTCGCCTGGGGCTGATCGACCAGCGCCAGCGCGACATCCTCGCGCTCGCGGTGATCGCCGCCGGCGTGTTCATGGGCTTCGTCCTCTACGGCTCAGGCGGCCCGCCCGCGGGCGGGCGCGCCGGCCATGGTGTCGCCGTCGGGCTCGGCTGGCTGCTGGGCCGCGCGCGCGTGCTCGTCCCGGTCGCGCTCGTATTCGGCGGCGGCGCGATGCTGATGCGCCCCGTGCTGCCCGCGCTGCGCCCGCTGCGCAGCGGCGCGAGCTGCGTGTTCGCGGCGGTCACGCTCGCGCTCGCGGCGGGCACGCTGCAGCTCAGCTCCGGCCCGGGGCCCGAAGCCGAAGCGTGGACCTCCGCGCACCTGCAGAGCCACGGCGGCATCGCCGGTCAGGGCCTCTACGAACTCTCACATCGCCTCGTGCAGAGCGCGGGCGTCGACATCCTCGTCGTCTTCCTGCTGCTCACCGGCGTCGTGCTGCTCACCGGTGCGTCGCTCGCCGGCCTGATCCGTGCGACCGGCAGCGGCATCGTCGACTCGACGCGGATCGTGCGCGCGCTGGCCGAGCGCGAGCCCGCAACGGCCGCCGAGCATGAGCCGGACCCGCTCGAGGAATACGAGCACGACCTCGACGCGGCCGCTGCGATGCAGCCGCCCGAGCCCGCGCCCGAGCAGCTGATCGTGCGCGCAACCCACATCGAGGCGCCCGCGCGCGACTGGGAGAAGGCGCACAATCCGAGCCCCGAGCAGATCGACGCGGCCGCCGAGCTGCTCGCCGAGGACGATCGGCCCGAGCCCGACGCGGAGACGCTCGAGGAGGATGGCCTCGACGGCGAGGAAGAGCAGATCGCGGGCGTCGCGCGCGCCGAGGCGGGCACGCTGACGCCGCAGGGCCGGCTGCGCGACGCGGCCACCGAGGACCCATCGTTCGTGTGGGAGCTGCCCGAGGCGGGCAAGCTGCTGACGCGCTCGAGCGCCGAGCAGACGCGTCCGGACACCGCCGGGCAGGCGCAGGTCGCTACCAGCCTCGTCGAGGCGCTCGGCCACTTCGGCGTGCAGGCCAAGGTGATCGGCACGGTCGCCGGACCGCATATCACGCGCTATGAGCTGCGACTCGCGCCGGGCACGAAGGTCGCCAAGGTCGCGCAGCTGAAGGACGATCTCGCCTATGCGCTGGCCGCGACCGACATCCGCATCCTCGCGCCGATTCCCGGCAAGCAGGCGGTCGGCGTCGAGGTGCCGAACGCGCACCGGCGCATGGTCCGCCTCGGCGATGTCTTCCAGGAGCCGCCGAAGGACTGGTCGCCGCTGACCGTCTGGCTCGGCAAGGACGTCGCCGGCAAGGCGATCGGCGCGGACCTCGCGAAGATGCCGCACCTGCTCGTCGCCGGCACCACCGGGGCCGGCAAGTCCGGGGCGATCAACGCGATGCTCTGCAGCGTGCTGCTGCGCGCCACGCCGCATCAGCTGCGCCTCGTGCTCGTCGATCCCAAGCAGGTCGAGCTCAACCATTACGAGTCGATCCCGCATCTGCTCACGCCCGTGATCACGAGCCCGCGAATGGCCGCGAACGCGTTGCAGAACCTCGTCAAGGAGATGGAGCAGCGCTACGGGATCATGTCGATGGCGCGCACGCGCAGCCTCGGCGAGCTGAACAAGGCGCGCGCCAAGCGCGGCGAAGCGCCGCTGCCGTACATCCTCTGCGTGATCGATGAGCTCGCCGACCTGATGATGGTCGCCCCGGCCGACGTCGAGGACTCGATCATCCGTCTTGCGCAGAAGGCGCGCGCCGTCGGCATCCACCTCGTGCTTGCGACGCAGAGCCCGCGCGTCGACGTGATCACCGGCATGATCAAGGCCAACGTCCCTTCGCGGATCGCCTTCTCGGTGTCCTCGCAGACCGATTCGCGCGTGATCCTCGACCAGAACGGCGCCGAGTCGCTGCTCGGGCAGGGCGACATGCTCTTCAGCCCGGTCGGCACCTCGCGGCTGCAGCGCATCCAGGGCGCCTACATCGACGAGCGCCAGATCGCGAAGCTGACCGAGCTGTGGCGGCGCCAGGGCGAGCCCGAACTGCGCGAGGAGCTGCTCGAGGAGGTCGAGAAAGAGCCTGCTGCCGGCTCCGGCCCGGAGGAGTTCGATCCCGATGAGGACCCGCTGCTGCGCGACGCGATCACGCTCGTCGCCGAGATGCAGACGGCGTCGACGTCGATGCTGCAGCGGCGCCTGCGCCTGGGCTACACGCGCGCGGGGCGGATGATCGACATGCTCGAGCGCCGCGGCGTGATCTCCGGCTATGAGGGCTCCAAGCCGCGCCAGGTGCTGATCACCGAGGCCGACCTCCCGCGGGTGCTGGCGGCCCTTGGCGAGTCCGTCGCGGTCGCCAACGACTAGCCTCTGCGCTGATGCCCGAGATCGGAGCCACGCTACGCGAGGCGCGCATGCACGCCCGCATCGACGTGTCGGAGATCGAGGCCCAGACCAAGATCCGCGCGAAGTACCTGCGCGCGCTCGAGAACGAAGAGTGGGGGCTGTTGCCCGGGCCGACGTTCGTCAAGAGCTTTCTGCGTACCTACGCGCAGGCGCTCGGGCTCGACGGCAAGGCGCTCGTCGAGGAGTACCGCCTGCACCACGAGCGCCCCAGCGAGGCGATGCTCGAGCCGATCGTCTCAACGCCGCAGCGCAGCCGCCAGCGGCCTGCCAAGAACGGCCCCTCGCGTGGCTACATCGCCGCCGTCGCCGCGGCCGGGCTGTTGATCGTGCTGCTGATCGTGCTGCTGCTGTCGGGCGGCTCCTCACCGTCGACGCCGACGGCGACCGTCGCGGTCCACCACCACGCCGCGCCGCGACATCACGCGCGGACCCCGCAGGGCGCGGGCCACGCGAGCTCCACGAGCTCGATCGTCGCGCTGTCGTTGAAGCCGACCGCGACGATCTATGTGTGCCTGCTCGGCGAAGGCGGGCAGCGCCTGATCCCCGGGGTCGAACTGCAGGCCGGCGAAAGCACCCCGACCTACCATGCGAGGCACTTTTCGATCACGCTCGGGAACAATTCGGTGACGATGTTCATCGACGGCCACGCCCGCGCCGTGCCGCCATCGGCCGAAGCTGTCGGCTACTCGATCAGCAAGGCACGCGGGCGCCAGCCCCTCTCCGCGGCGCAGCTGCCGACCTGCAAGTGAGCGCGCGCGCCGGCATCGTCGTGACGGGCACCGAGGTGCTGACCGGCAGGGTCAGCGACCGCAACGGGCCATGGCTGGCCGAGCAGCTGCGTGAGCTGGGCGTCGATCTCGCGTACACGACGATCGTCGGCGACCGCCCCGAGGACATGCTCGCCGCGTTGCGGTTCATGTCCGAGCAGGGGATCGACCTGGTGATCACAAGCGGCGGGCTCGGCCCCACCGCCGACGATCTGACCGCGGAGGTCGTCGGCGGCTTCCAGGGCCGCGAGATGCTGCTCGACGAAGCTCTCTCGGGCAGGATCGCGGAGATCGTGCGGCCGCTGCTGAAGCGCTGGCCGAACATCGACCCCGAGGCGATCGAAGCGGCCAACCGCAAGCAGGCGACGGTGCCGCGCGGCGCGAAGGTGCTCGAGCCGGAGGGCACCGCCCCCGGCCTCGTCGTGCCGCCGCCGGATCCCGGCGCCGGGCCGACCGTCGTCGTCCTGCCGGGGCCGCCGCGCGAGCTGCAGCCGATGTGGAGCGGCGCGCTCGCCGCCGGCGCGCTGCGCGAGGCGCTCGTGGGCGCCACCGTCTACCGCCAGCGCATGCTGCGCCTGTTCGGGATCCCCGAGTCGGAGATCGCCGAGACGCTGCGCCTCGCCGCGCGCGCCGGCGTCGAGCTCGAGCAGCTCGAGATCACGACCTGCCTGAAACGCGGCGAGATCGAGGTCGTGACGCGCTATGAGCCCGCTGCCGAGAGCGCCTATGAGGCGTTCGAGGCGGTGCTCTCCGAGCGGCACGCGGACACCCTGTTCTCGCTCGACGGCAGCACCGTCGATCAGCAGGTCGCGGCGCTGCTGCGCGGCGCCGGCGCGGGCGAGGCCGGGGGAACGGGAGCGGCGCCCTCACGATCGCGACCGCCGAGTCGTGCACCGGTGGCCTGCTCGCGGCCCGCCTGACCGATCCGCCCGGCGCCTCCGACTACTTCAGGGGCGCGATCGTCGCCTACGACAACGACGTCAAGGTCGTGCGGGCAGGCGTCGCCGCGGAGCTGATCGAGCGACACGGTGCCGTCTCCGCGGAGGTCGCCGAGGCGCTCGCGAGCGGTGCGCGCACGCTGCTCGGCGCGGACCTCGGCGTCGGCATCACCGGCATCGCCGGGCCCGACGGCGCGAGCGAGGGCAAGCCCGTCGGGCTGGTGTGGCTGAGCGTCGCGCGCGAAGGCGCCGCGCACGTCACCCGCTCGGTGAACCTGCCCGGTGGCAGGCCCGACGTGCGTGACCGCGCGACGACCGTCGCGATGCACCTGGTGCGCCGGATCCTGCTCGAGCTGCGCGCCGGTGCGCCGCCCGCGGCCGGCTGAGCGGCGGCGCGGCGCTAGCTGCTCTTGGCGTCGCTCGCGGAGTCGTCGCAGACAAGCCCGGTGCCGGCGGAGCGGGGCGGCGCGGAGGAGTCTTCGCAGCGCGGTTCAGAGCCGTCTTCGCAGGTCGGCGGGCCTTCGTCGGATGGCGTCGGCGCGTTGCCGTCTTCGCAGATCGCTTCGTTTGAGCCGACCGTGCCGGTGTAGCAGAAGCTTTCCGCGGTTTCTTCGCCGCAGGCCGGTTCCGAGGAGCCGGGGCTGACGGCGCACTCGAGCGTCGAGCCGGAGCGCACGGGGCTCGATTCGCCTTCACAGCTCGGTTCCGAGCCGTCATCGCAGGAGAAGGAGCCGTTGCTCGCGCGCAGCGGGCTGCTTTCGTCTTCGCACAGCGCCGGCGTCAGGACCGGTTCCGCGGGTGCGGCCCTGCCGTGCGCTTTCGCCGCGTGCCGCCCGGCGTGGCGCCTGCTGCGCTTGCGCGGGGTGGCCTTGCCGCGATGCGCCGCGCATCCCGGACGGCGGTGCCTGGTCTTGGCGGCGTGCGCCGCGGTGCGCGTCGAGCAGGCCCCCTTGCGCGTCTTCGCAAGCGTTCCCGCGGGCGCGATCAGCATCGCCAGCAGCGTGATCGCCAGCGCGAGCACGAGCGCGAGGTCGGGACGGCGGGCGGAGGGGCTGATCGGCATCTGAGGTCTCAGGCGGTTGTGCGGCTGTCAGGCACCTCATCGTCCGCGGCGGCCGCGGAAGCGAGTCGCGCAACGGGCCGTGGACGAACAGCCCGTGCCGGCGGGCGCGCGGCGCCCTGCAGCGGCGCCCGGGCGGAAGGCGAATACGAACAGCTGTTCCGTCCGAAGTGGCGTTTAGCTTGCACGCTCAATCTCAAACCGGAGGAGTCTGATCATGCCCGTGACCGACCAGGAGAAGGCAGCCAAGGCGCGCGACGCCGCCCTTCAGGGCGCGCTCACGCAGATCGAGCGCGAGTTCGGCAAGGGCACGGTCATGCGCATGGGCGACGAGGGCGCGCAGGTTCGCTGCGACGCGATCCCTACGGGGGCGCTGTCACTCGATCTCGCGCTCGGCATCGGCGGCGTGCCGCGCGGGCGCATCGTCGAGGTCTACGGCCCCGAGTCCTCGGGTAAGACGACGCTGATCTACCACGTGCTCGCCGAGGCGCAGAAGCTCGGTGGCGTCTGCGCCTTCATCGACGCCGAGCACGCGATGGACCCGTTGTACGCGAAAACGATCGGCGTCGACATCGACGAGCTGCTCGTCTCCCAGCCCGACTACGGCGAGCAGGCGCTCGAGATCGCCGACATGCTCGTGCGCTCGGGCGCGGTCGACGTCGTCGCGATCGACTCGGTCGCGGCGCTCACGCCGCGCGTCGAGCTCGAGGGCCAGATGGGCGATCAGACGGTCGGTGCGCAGGCGCGCATGATGTCGCAGGCGATGCGCAAGCTCGCCGGCAACCTCAACCGCACGCAGACGCTGTGCATCCTCACCAACCAGATTCGCGAAAAGGTCGGCGTGATGTTCGGCTCCCCGGAGACCCAGCCGGGCGGGCGCGCGCTGAAGTTCTACGCCTCCCAGCGGCTGGACATCAGGCGCATCGAGACGCTCAAGGACGGCACCGAGGCGGTCGGCAACCGTGTGCGCGTGAAGGTCGTCAAGAACAAGGTCGCCGCCCCCTTCCGCCAGGCCGAGTTCGACATCGAGTTCGGCAAGGGGATCTCGACCTCGGGCTGCCTGATCGACCTCGGCATCGAGCACAACATCGTCTCGAAGTCCGGCTCGTTCTTCTCCTACGGCAACGACCGTCTCGGCCAGGGCCGCAACAACGCCAAGATCCATCTCGATGAGAACCCCGAGATGGCCAAAGAGATCGAAGAGAAGATCTATGAGGCGCTCGGGATCGGCAAGGACCTGGTCACGCCGATCGACCGCGACACGACCGGGTCGGGCGGCGACGGCACGGTCGCGCCGCAGGACGTCAAGCCGCCGATGGCCAGCGAACCGGTGGTGGCGGCGGCGTAGGGGAGGCCGGTGGCGGCGTCGTGCCGCCCCGCCCGCCTGTGGCCGCTACTCGGGCAGTGGGCGCGACACCTGTGCCCGCAGCTCATAGCCGGTGAGCTCGAGCTTGCGCACGACGTTCCCGTCCTCGCCCATCGCCAGCCACGGCGCCCAGCCGTCGACGAGCGGTCGTGCCAGCTCCTCGTATTCGCGCTCTGACCAGCGGCAGCGCGTGATCAGCGCCTGCGCGTCCTGGCCGCTCTTCCAGATCGCCGCGGCGGCGAGCTGATCGCCCGCGGCGATCGCGCTCTTCAGGCCCGCGAGGCGCTGCTCGAAATCATCGACCGCTGCGATCAGCTCGGTGCGATTGGCGCCGAAGATCTCCCACCACAGCTCGAGGTCGGCGGCGGCGATCCGCGAGCTGTCACGCAGCGCGCCGCCGGATAGCGTCGCGATCATCGCGGCCGGGTCGGTCAGGCTCGCGCCGGCGAGCGAGGCGGCGACGACGTGCGGGAGATGCGAGCTGCGCGCGACCGCGCGATCATGCTGCTCGGGCGTGCAGATCAGCGCGACCGCGCCGAGCTCATCTAGGAACGGGCCGAAGCGCGCGGCGAGCTCGAGCGGCGTGGCGGCAACCGGGCAGAGCGCCCAGACGGCGCCGTCGAACAGCGTCGCGGAGCTGGCCTCATAGCCGCCGTGGGTGCTGCCGGCGAGCGGATGGCCGGGGAGGAAGCGCGACAGGTCCGCGCGGGCTCCGGGCGCGGGGATCACGCTCCCCTTGACCGACGCGACGTCCGTGACGAGCGCCTCGGGCCAGCGTTGCAGGGCGGCGAGGATGCTCGCGGCGGTCTGCGCGGGCGGTACCGCGACGATCACCAGCTCGGGCTGCTCGGCGGGCTCCTCGCCGGGCGCGACGGCGGGGATGCCCTCGCGCGCCGCGCGCTCACGGGTATCGGCGTTGGTGTCGACGCCGCTGACGTTGCAGCCGGCGCCGTGCAGGCGCCTGGCGATCGAACCACCGATCAGCCCGAGGCCGATGACGGTGACGCGGCGCGCGTTCATTGCACCTCGACGTCGCCCAGCATCGCCTCGTATGCGCGGTCGGCCTCGATGTTGGGCTGTGAGGGCGCGGCGAACTGACGCGCCGGGTCGGCGGGGAACGAGCCGAGGTAGCGGACGCCGGCGGTGCCGCGGATCAGGCCGAGGACGGCGCGGTGCACGGGCTCATCGAGCAGGTGCCCCTCGCACTCCAGATAGAACAGGTAGTCGCCGACCGCGGTGCGCGTCGGGCGCGACTTGATCGCCGCGAGGTTGATGCCGCGCGTGGAGAACTGCTGCAGGATCGAGACGAGGCTGCCCGCCTCCTCGCGCGCGGGGCGCACGACGAACGCGCTGAGATCGCGTCCGGTGGGAGCGGGGGAGCTCTTGCGCAGCAGCACGAAGCGCGTTGCGGCCGGCGAATCCTCGACGTGCTCGCTCTCAACGCGCAGCGAGAAGCGCTCGGCGAGGCCGGGCGGGCCGAGCGCGCCGACCCCGGGCTCTGAGAGCGCGGCGAGGTCGGCGAGCGCGGCGACGTTGCTGGCGGCGGGGATCGGCTCGAGGCCGCGCTGCTCGATCAGCCGCGCCGACTGTGCGAGCGCGACCGGGTGCCCGAGCAGCCGCTGCAGCTCGCTCGAGTCCTCGCGGCGGCGGTACAGGTCGAAGGAGACCGCCAGCACGCGCTCGCCCGCGATCAGGCAGCGGTTGGCCTCGTGCAGGAGCTTGTCGATGTTCGCGCCGACGGTCCCGTCGAGGCTGTTCTCGAATGCGACGACGCCGCCGTCGCATTCGCCGTTGTCGACCGCCCTGATCACCAGCCACGCCTCCGCGGCCGGCTCGAGGCGGGCGTTCGCGGGCGCAAGGTCGATCGCCGCGGTGTGCGTGAACGTCCCCTCGGGGCCGAGGTAGAGGATGCGCTCAGCTCGCTCGTCCATACGCGGCGAACCCTACTGACCGGCGGCGCTCGGGCTCAGCGCAGGATGCGCAGGACCATCATCGGTCTGAGCGCGAGGCGGGCGCCGACCGCCAGCGTGAACAGGAGCGTCGCCGCGAGCGGACGCAGGTGCGGCCGGATGCGGCGGATCTTGCCCTGCTCGTCCAGCTCGAAGACCATCGCGTCATCGATGCGCATGCCGAGGATCGTGGCGCGGGCGATCGCGAGGCGCATCGCGCCCTCGCCGACCGGGGCTCCCCACGCGACGTCGCGAATCGTCGCGTAGACGATCGTGAGGATGCCCCTGACGTCGCCGCCGCGGAACGTCGCGCTGCCGATGAGCGGCGATGGCAGCTCGATGTCGGCGGCGAACGTGGCGGCCATCGCCTCCATGTCGCCCGCTTCGGTTGCCTCGCAGTAGCGCGTCACCGCGTCTTGCACACGCTCGATTATGCCGCGCGCGGCCGCCTCCGGGGTCTCGCGGGCGCCGAGCGCCCGCCCTTTCCGCAGAGGACACGGCGTGCGCGCGCCGGCGACCCCTGCTGGCCGAGAATGCGGAACCGTTGACAGTCATCCCCGACGGACCATATGATCGTCTCGACTGCGGGCAGTGCAGGGGAGCGACACCGTGAACAGGAAATTGACAGCTGCAATCGCGCTTACGATCGTCGTGCTCCTCGGGGTCGTCGCGGGCGATGCTGCGGCCAATCGCCCGGCAACCAGGGCGCTCGACGGCGCGACATACGAGAGCCAGCAGCAGCTCCCGGCGATCAGCTTCGCGGTCGCGCCCAACGGCAGGTCGATATCAGGCGTCGAGGTGGACGGCGCCCGCATCCCGTGTTCCTTCCCAGCCGGCAGCTTCGTGTTCGCGACAACCGCGAGGATCAGCGGAAACCGCTTCACTGTCCGGGCGATCGGGGGAACGGCCGGACAGAGCACTCCGAGCCCGCTCAGCGTCGGCGCGTCCGCGAGCGTCACGGGTACGTTCCTCGCGAACGGGACCGTACGAGCCCGCTACACCGCGTCCGGAGGATGCCTGTCGCATCTGACGGGCAAACCAAGCGGCATCGTCGAACACGCAAGCGGGGCCTTTACGAGCACAGCGCGTCCGGACGGCGCGAATAGCCTGTGGTGCGCAGACCACAAGGCCGGCCGCGAACCCTCCTCCGAAGCACAGAAAATTGAAGCTCAGGCGGTGAGTTGCACAGCCGTCGACGAGGCGCTCGGCGCCGGGGTCTTTACAAAGACCGAAGGCGGAGGGTTCACATTCGCCATCGCCGGTTGGACGTGTTCGGTAGCCGGGTTCACGCGCACGTGCACTCAGCCCCCCTCCCGTCGGTTCCGCTTCTATCAGGCAGAACAACCGCGGTAAGCAGGTCCGACGAAGCCCTGGGGCGCGCCAGCCGACGCTCCTGCGCCCGCGCGACGGCGCCCGTGCAGCGCCGGCTGCGAGGGTACATGCCGGTCACTTCGACGACGCCGGCGTCGAGACTCCGGACTCCGACACCCCCGACGCAGCGGCGATATCGTCGAGGCATGCAGCGGACCGATTCAGGACCGACGTACCACCTGACGACGTTCGGCTGCCAGATGAACGAGCACGACTCCGAGCGGATGAAGGGGATGCTCGACGCGCTCGGCTACGGCGAGGCGCCCGAGCGCGCGCAGGCCGACCTGATCCTGTTCAACACCTGCTCGATCCGCGAGACGGCGGACAGCCGCTTCATCGCCCACCTCGGCGAGGCCAGGCGGCTGAAGCGCGAACGGCCGCAGACGGTCGTCGGCGTCGGCGGCTGCTGGGCGCAGTCGCTGAAGGAGGAGGTGTTCGAGCGCTTCCCGTTCGTCGATGTCGCGTTCGGCCCCGGGCAGGTGCACAAGCTCGCGGAGTTCCTCACGAGCGACTCGCTGAGCGCGCAGGGCTACTTCGAGTTCGAGGGCTTCAGCGGGCACCTGCCGGCGCGGCGCGAGCGCGCCTTCCAGGGCTGGTTGCAGATCAGCGTCGGCTGCAACTGCGCGTGCTCCTACTGCATCGTGCCCTCGACGCGCGGGCGCGAGGTCAGCCGCACCCCCGAGGAGCTCGTCGCGGAGGTGCGCACGATGGCCGGCGACGGCGTCCGCGAGGTCACGCTGCTGGGTCAGAACGTCAACTCCTACGGCCGCGACCTCGCCGAGCGCACGAGCTTCGCCGAGCTGCTCGGCCTGATCGACGCGATCGACGGGATCGAGCGGATCCGCTACACGAGCCCGCACCCGAAGGACATGCGCGAGGATGTGATCCGCGCGCACGCGGAGCTCGCGAGCGTCTGCGAGCACATCCACCTGCCGCTGCAGTCGGGCTCGAGCCGGATCCTCAAGGCGATGCGACGCACGTATGACCGCGCGCGCTACCTCGACCGCGTCGCGATGATCCGCGAGCACGTGCCCGACGCGTCGCTCAGCACGGACATCATCGTCGGCTTCCCCGGCGAGACCGAGGAGGACTTCGCGCAGACGCTCGAAGTCGCCGAGGAGGTCGGCTACGACAGCGCCTTCACGTTCATCTTCTCGCCGCGAAAAGGCACCGCGGCGGCGTGCATCAGCGACGGTGTCGTCGCGCACGCGGTCAAGGTCGAGCGCATGCAGCGGCTGCTTGAGATCGTCCAGCGGCGTGCGCGCGAGCGCGCGGAGCGCTTCCTCGGGCGCACGCTCGAGGTGCTCGTCGAGGGCTCCTCGCGCACCGATCCCGAGCGCCTGCGCGGGCGCACGCGTCACAACAAGGTCGTCAACTTCAGCGGGCTCGCCGCCCCGGGGGAGCTGACGCAGGTCGAGATCGTGAAGGCGACCAGCCAGACGCTCGCGGGCGAGGAACGCCTGCTGGCGCGGACCGCGGCGAGCCGATGAGGATCCGCGCGGCGGTACTCCAGGAGTTCGCAAGGCCGCTCGTCGTCGAGGAGGTCGAGCTCGCCGGGCCCGGGCCGGGCGAGGTGCTCGTGCGGCTCGTCGCCTGCGGCGTCTGCCACACCGACATGTACACGGCCTCGGGCGTCGATCCCTCCGGCTACGCGCCGACGGTGCTCGGCCACGAGGGCGCGGGCGTCGTCGAGCGCTGCGGCGAGGGTGTCTCGCTGCTCGCCGAGGGCGACCACGTCGTCACGCTGTTCTCGCCGCAATGCGGCGAGTGCGTGCACTGTGTCAGCCCGCTGACGAACCTCTGCCTGTCGATCCGCGAGCAGCAGAACCTCGGCTACCTGCCGGACGGCACGACGCGCCTGTCGCGCGGCGGCGAGCCGCTGCGCCACTTCATGGGCACCTCGACGTTCGCGGAGTACACGGTGATGCCGGAGATCGCGCTCGCGCGCATCGACGGCGAGGCGCCGCTGGACCGCGCCTGCCTGTTCGCGTGCGGGCTCTCGACCGGCCTCGGCGCGGCGATCAGGACCGCCGCCGTGCGCGCCGGCTCGACGTGCGTGATCTTCGGCGCGGGCATGGTCGGCTTGGGCGCGGTCGCGGGTGCGCGCCTGCAGGGTGCCGAGCGGATCATCTGCATCGACATGTCGCCGGAGCGCCTCGAGCTCGCGCGCGGACAGGGCGCAACCGATCTGATGATCGGCGGCGCGGACACGGTCGCGACGTTGCTCGAGATGACCGGCGGCTTCGGCGCGGACTACACCTTCGAGGCGACCGGCAGCGTCGCGGTGATGCGCCAGGCGGTTGAGGCGGCGCGCATGGGCTGGGGCCTGTGCACGGTCTGCGGCGTCGCCGGCCGCGGCGAGACGCTCGATGTGGTGCCGCGCCTGCTGATCACCGGGCGGCGCGTGTGCGGCTCGTCGTTCGGCGGGCTCAAGGGCCGCGATGACGTGCCCGCGCTGATCAGCCGCTACCTCGCGGGTGAAATCGACGTCGACCCGTTCATCTCGCACCGTCTGCGCCTGGAGGACGTCAACCGCGGCTTCGAGCTGATGGAGGCCCAGGACGGGATCCGCAGCGTGATCGAGTTCTAGCGAGCGCTCACGCGAGCGCCGCCACGCCGCTGCCCGGCTCGCTGACGCAGACGCGGTTGCGCCCGCCGGCCTTCGCGCGGTAGAGCGCGGCGTCGGCCTGCGCGAAGATCGCGCCGTAGTCGAAGCGCTCGCCGTGCTGTGAGGCGCCGACGCCGACGCTGAGCGAGACGGCGACGTCGCCGCCGAGCGGCTCGGCGCAGATCGCCGCGCGCAGGCGCTCGGCGAGCTCGGCGCTGTCGCCGAGGCCGGAACCCGGGACGAGCACGACGAACTCCTCGCCGCCGAGGCGATAGGCGAGATCGAACGCGCGCAGCTGCTTGCGCAGGAGGTATGCGACGTCCTTGAGCACGATGTCGCCGACGGCGTGCCCGCGCGTGTCGTTGACATCCTTGAAGTGGTCGAGATCGGCGACGATCACACCGATGCGGTCACCGGTGATCGCGGACTGCTGCTCGAGCTCCTGGACGCGCGCACTGAGCGCCTTGCGGTTGAGCATTCCGGTGAGCTGATCGACGACCGCGTCGCTGCGGTGCTGGATGTCCGAGCGCATCAGCGGCGTCGAGAGCACCGCGACGCACAGCACCAGCGCGAGCGGCGCGATCACGAGGTCGGGCTCGTTGATCACGCTGTGCGCATCGACGCTGAAGCCGACCGCGAGCACGAGCGAGCTCGCGACGAGCACGCCGGCGACGACGCCGCGCATCGAGAAGCGCGAGCTCAGCGTGATCACCGGGATCGCGATCCATGACAGCGCGGCGACGCGCGGGCCACCCTCGAGCGAGACCGCGCCGGCGATCGCGAACTCGCTCAACAGCCAGGCGGCGAACATCGCGTACTCCGGGCGGCTGACGCGCGGGAGCAGCGCGTCGGCGGCCGCGAACAGCGCGACGACGGGAGTCAGAAACAACAGCGGCCACCAGCCGAGCCACGGTGCGACCGCGGCGATCGCGAGCGCGAGAATCGCGAACGCGCGACGGCGGACCGGGCGCACCCGCTCCTCCATGTCGAGCATCCGTTCGCGATCGAAGTCGTCGCGGCACAGCCACGAGGCCTGCGAGCGGTCGGGATTGCGGGGCCGAGGGTGCCTCATGGCTATCCGCTCGGCGTAGCACGGGCTTACACTTATGCCCGCCGGGGGTCCTGGACGTTCGTCAATTGCGGCTCTCGACCGATCGTGTTTCACCGCCCGGCGCGCGTCGCGGGCTCACGCGCTGCGCGCGCCCCGCGCGCCGGGCGGCGAGGTCACTGCGCGGTTGCGCCGGCGGGGGCGCCGGGGGCGGTGTTCGCCGAGCCTTTCGTGCCGGAGCCCATGTTCGGGCAGGGGTTGCCCGTGCCGGAGCCGGATTTCTGCGACTGCGACGGCGCCGCGGGGGCGGTCGCGGCGGAGCCGGCGCTGGGGCTGCTCGCGGCGGTGCCGGTCGCGGCGGTCGTGGTCGCGGCGTCGGCGATGCCGGCGGCGGCGCCGCCGGTCGCGAGCGCTCCCGCGATCATCGTCGCGCCGAGCATTCTTGAGATCTTCATGGTGGGTGAACCTCCTGGGGATGGTTGGTTGGTGCTTGTCATCCATCCTGCGCGGCGCCCCTAAGAGCGCGCGTAGAGGCGCGTAAGAGCAACGGCAGGCTTTTGTAGGTGCTCTCTAAGCGCCCGACAGCGCGCCGTCGGAGCACTATGCGAACATATGTTCGTGCGCTGGAGCAACCTGACACTCGAGGGCGGCGAGCAGCGGCGGCTGCCGGGCTACCGCGATGCGGTCGCGGTGCGCCGCTTCCAGGCGCCCGAGGCGCTCGATGCGCGCTTCTACGAGGTGCATGCCAAATCGATCCTCAACCGCGTGCCGGAGAAGTCGCGGATGCCGTTCCGCTGGACGGTCAACCCGTATCGCGGCTGTGCTCATGCGTGCACCTACTGCGTAGGGCCGGAGACGATGATCCTGATGGGGGACGGGAACACGAAGCGGATCGCTGACCTCGAGGTCAGCGAGGCGATCTACGGGACCGGCGGCGAGTCGGCCGCGGGTCGTCGTCTCGCACCGACAAGCGTGCTCGACAAGTGGTCGAGCATCAAGCCGGCGTATCGCGTGGCACTCGAGGACGGCACCGAGCTTCTCGCGAGTGCGGAGCACCGCTTTCTGACGGCCAGCGGCTGGCAGCAGGTAGTCGCTGGCGGGAGTGCCGCCGCACGGCGGCAAAATCTCAACACCGGCGACGCTCTGCTCGGCGTCGATCTCGCGGACCGGACGGAGGGGATGATCGACGGCGCGATCGTGCGCGCGAGCCCGGGGCGCCGCGTTGCTGCGATCAGGCCACTCGGTGGGGCGATGCGCCTCTACGACATCACCACGGGCACGGGCGATTTCATCGCCAACGGTGTCGTAAGCCACAACTGCTTCGCACGGCCAACCCACAAGTACCTCGACTTCGACGCCGGCCGCGACTTCGAGCGCGAGATCGTCGTCAAGGTCAACGCGCCGGAGGTGCTGCGCGCCGAGCTCGCACGGCCATCGTGGAAGCGCGAGCACGTCGCGCTCGGCACGAACACCGACCCCTATCAATGGGTCGAGGGCCGCTACCGCCTGATGGAGGGCATCTGGGAAGCTCTGCGGGACGCGGCGAACCCGTGCTCGGTGCTGACGAAGTCGCCGCTGCTGCTGCGCGACCTCGAGCTGATGCTGGAAATCGCAGAGCGCACGAGCTTCAGCGCCTGCCTGTCGATCCCGACGCTCGACGAGCAGGCATGGCGTGCGACCGAGCCGCATACGCCGAATCCACGCGCGCGCCTGGACGCCGTGGCGAAGCTCAACCGCGCGGGCATCCCGACGAGCGTCCTGATCGCGCCGCTGATGCCGGGCATCAACGACGCACCCGATCAGCTCGAGCCGCTGCTCGAGCTGGCCGTACAGGCGGGCGCGCGCAACATCGGCGGCGCGACGCTGCACCTGCGCGGCGAGACGCGCGAGGTGTTCATGGGCTGGCTGCGCTCCGCGCGGCCGGATCTCGTGCCGCGCTATGAGGAGCTCTACCGGCGCGGTGCATACGCGCCGCGTGAGGAACGCGAACGCCTTTCGCGGCTGGTGACGCGCGGACGCTCGGCGCTCGGCTTCAGGCGCGCGCACGACGTCGCTGCGGCGAACGATCGCGACGCGCCGCTCGCGCCGGCGCGCCAGGAGGCTTTGTTTTGAGACACGATCGGCGATCGAGAACTTGTGGCTCCCGATGTCGCGAACCCGGAGATCGTGCAGGCGTTGCGCGGACTCGAGCGCGGCGGCAAGCTGACGGCGGAGCGCGCCACGACGGCAATCGCGCGGCTGGCCGAAAGTGGGATTGCACGCCTGCCGGCAAGAATGCTCCTGCCGGACATCTGGTCGCTGCGGGCCAACGTGTCCGCCTACGACGCGTGCTACGAGGCGCTGGCGCGCACACTGAACTGTCCGCTGTTGACGGTGGATCGGCGGCTGACGCGAGCTGCGGGGCCTGGCGTGACCGTGATCTGCGTGTGAGGCGCGGGAGACTGTCGGCTAGCGCTTCTCGCGCTGGCCGGCCTCCATCTGCGCGGCGATCTCATCGGAGCCCATGCGCCGTGAGACGCTGCTGGCGAGCGTCGGCGCGAGGCCCGCGAACATCGCGCCGAGGCGCAGCGGCAGCGGCGCGACGTCGATCTCGCCGCGGTCGTTCTCGATCGCCGTGACGACCGCGTGCGCGACGTCCTCGGGAGTGCGCGTGCCGACCCCGCTGGGCAGCTCGACGTCGGCGTCGGCGAACATCCCGGCGTCGCGGATGAAGCCGGGGAAGACGGCGGAGACGCCGACGCCGCTGCCGTGCAGCTCGGCGCGCAGGGCGGAGGCGAAACCGCGCAGGCCGGACTTCGACGCGCTGTAGATCGAGGAGCCGGGGGTGGGGGCCTTGCCGGCGAGCGAGGAGACGAACAGCAGGTGCCCGTGGCGACGCTCGAGCATCGCCGGCAGCAGCAGGCGCGAAAGCACGATCGGCGCGCGCAGGTTGACCTCGAGCGCGCGGTCGATCTCCTCGATCGAGAACGAATCCAGGCGCCCGGATGCGGGCAGTGCGGCGTTGGCGAGCAGGATGTCGATTTGGCCGGCGTCGTCGAGCAGCCGCTCGAGCTGAGCGCGGTCGCTGAGGTCGGCCGACAGCGCACGCGCGCCGAGCTCGCCGCTGAGCGGCTCGAGCACCTCGGCGCGGCGCCCGGGTGGAAAACTGCTTCACTAGGAGAATTGCGCTCAAATGGCCCAAACCCGCTCGAACCGCAAAGTCCTGGTATTGCCGGGCGACGGCATCGGCCCGGAGATCATGCGCGAGGTGCTGCGCGTCGTCGAATTCTTCGACCGCCACCATATCGCCAGCTTCGATATTGCCGAGGGGCTCGTCGGCGGCGCCGCCTATGACGCCGATGGCGTGCCGCTGACCGACGCTACCATGCAACAGGCGCTCGCCAGCGATGCGGTCCTGTTCGGCTCGGTCGGCGGGCCGAAATGGGAGGGCCTTCCGTTCGAGCTGCGCCCGGAGCGGGGCCTGCTTGCGGCTGCGCAAGGAAATGGATTTGTTCGCCAATCTGCGCCCGGCGGTGGTGTTCGAGGCGCTCGCCGACGCCTCTAGCCTGAAGCGTGAATTGGTTGCCGACCTCGATCTGATGATCGTGCGCGAATTGACCGGCGGCATCTATTTCGGCGAGCCGCGCGGCGTCGAGACCTTGGCCGACGGCAGCCGCCGCGGCATCAACACCGAAATCTACAGCGAAGCCGAGATCGAACGCGTCGTCCGCGTCGCCTGCGAATTGGCGCAAAAGCGCCACGGCCGGGTGTGCGAGGTCGACAAGGCCAACGTCATGGAATTGGGCGGGCTGTGGCGCGAGGTGGCGCAGCAGGTGCGCGACCGCGACTATCCCGATGTCGAGCTCAGCTTTATGTATGCCGACAATTGCGCGATGCAGCTGGTGCGCAATCCCAAGCAGTTCGATGTCGTCGTCACCAGCAATCTCTTCGGCGATTTGTTGTCCGATTGCGCGGCGATGCTGACGGGCTCGCTCGGGATGCTGCCCTCGGCCTCGCTCGGCGCACCCGATGCGACCGGCCGGCGCAAGGCGCTCTACGAGCCGGTGCACGGCAGCGCCCCCGACATCGCCGGCAAGGATGTCGCGAACCCGCTCGCCGCGATCCTGTCGTTCTCGATGATGCTGCGCTATTCGTTCGATCTGGCCGAGGAGGCCGACCTCGTCGAGGGCGCGGTGCGCCGGGCGCTCGCCGCCGGGGTGCGCACCAGCGACATCGTGCAGCCGAACACCGGCCGCGTCTCGACCCGCGTCATGGGCGACACGATCCTGCGCGAGCTCGAAAAAGGCGACTGATCCCGCCGCGTCCTACCCGTCCCGCAATTTGAAGCGCTGGATCTTGCCGGTCGCGGTCTTTGGCAATTCGTCGATGAGGGCGATCCAGCGGGGGCACTTGTAGGGTGCGAGCCGTCCCTTGGCGTGCGCGTCGAGCGAACGGGTGAGCTCGACATCGGCAGCGGTCCCCGGCTTTGCGACGACAAAAGCTTTTGGCTTGGTCAACCCGTCCGCGTCCGGCGCGCCGACGACCGCCGCTTCGAGCACCCCTTCATGGGCGATCAGCGCTGCCTCGACTTCGGCCGGCGATACCCACATGCCGTTCACTTTCATCATGTCGTCGCTGCGGCCGCAATAGACGTAATACCCGTCTTCATCTTCGTAATATTTGTCGCCGGTGCGGGTCCTGGGGCCGAGAAACGTCGACCGGCTGCGCTCGCGATTGTTCCAGTACCCGGCGGCGGCAGACGGGCCGCTGACCATCAGGTCGCCGATCTCGCCGCGCCGGACCGGCCGACCGTCGTCGCCGACGATCTGCAGCTCGTAGCCCGGGACCGCCTTGCCGGTGGTGCCGTACCGCAAATCGCCCGGCCGGTTGCTCAAAAATATATGCAGCATTTCGGTCGAGCCGATGCCGTCGAGGATGTCGACGCCAACCCGGTCCGACCAGCGCCGGCCGATTTCTTGCGGCAACGGCTCGCCGGCCGAAACGCAGCGGCGCAACGCCAATTCGGACGCTGCCGGCAGGCTCGGGTCGGCGAGCATCGCATTAAAGAGCGTCGGCACCCCGTAAAAGATCGTCGCCTTGTGTCGGCGCAGGATGCGGCCGCAGACCGCCGGGCTCGGTCGCTCGGCGCTGAGCACGCTGGTGGCGCCGACCGCCATCGGAAAGGTCAGCGCGTTGCCGAGCCCATAAGCAAAGAACAGCTTTGCCGCCGAATAGACGATATCGCTTTCGGCAATGCCGAGGACCGGCACGGCATAGCGCTCCGCGGTCGCCATCAGGCTCGAATGGAGATGGACGGTGCCCTTGGGCCGGCCGGTCGAGCCCGAGGAATAGAGCCAAAAGCAAGGCTCGTCAGGATGCGTCGGCACGCTCTGCGTGTCGGCCGGCGCAGCGGCGAGCAGGGGAGCGAACGCGGGCGCTGTATCTGTCTCGCCGGAGACGATGATCTCCGGCTTCGGGACCGGCACCATCGCCACCGCCGCTGTCATAACCGGCAGCACCGGCGCCGACACGACGACGGCCCGTGCCCGGCTGTCGGCCAGCATAAAGGCAAATTCTTGCGCGCCGAGCTGGGTGTTGACCGCGACCGGCACGATGCCGGCGGTGATCGCGCCCAAAAAGGCGATGGGAAAATCGATGCCGTCGTGCAGGCACAAGAGGATGCGTTCCTCGCGGCGCAGGCCCAGCCCGCGCAAGGCATTGGCAAAACGGGCCGCGCGCTCGGCTAAGCCGGCGTAGGAACAGGCGCCGACATCGTCGATAAAAGCGGTCTTCGCGCCGCGCCCGGCGGCGAGGTTGCGGCCGATCAGGTCGGCGGCGGCGTTGTAGCTGGGCCCGCGCTCCATTTTCTCCTCCCGTTCGCCCAATCTGGGCCGGGACGAAAGCAAAAGAAAGCATTTCTCCCGCGCGCCGGCTATGATGACGGCAAGCTGGAACGATGATTACCTTCGACACCGACCCCGGCCGTTATCGGCATTGGCGCCTCGAATGCGCGGGCGCGGTCGCGACCCTGACCCTCGATGTCCAAGAGGATGGCGGGCTCGATCCCGGCTACCGGCTCAAGCTCAACTCTTACGATCTCGGTGTCGATATCGAATTGGCCGATGCGCTCGACCGCATCCGCTTCGAGCATCCCGAGATCGGCGCCATCGTCATAACGAGCGGCAAGGAGCGGGTATTCTGCGCGGGCGCCAACATCTACATGCTCGGCCAGGCGAGCCATGCCCAGAAAGTGAATTTCTGCAAATTCACCAACGAGACGAGAAACGGGATCGAGGATTCGAGCGCCCATTCGGGGCTGAAATTCCTCGCCGCGGTCAACGGCGCCTGCGCTGGCGGCGGCTACGAATTGGCGCTCGCTTGCGACGAGATCGTCATGGTCGACGACCGGTCGAGCACGGTCAGCTTGCCGGAAGTAGCCTCGCTCGGTGTTTTGCCCGGCACCGGCGGGCTGACCCGTCTCGTCGATAAGCGCAAGGTCCGGCGCGACCTCGCCGATGTGTTCTGCACCACCGCCGAAGGCGTGCGCGCCGACCGCGCCAAAGCGTGGGGGCTGGTCGATTGGACCGCCCCTCCCGCCGGCTTCGCCGGGCTCGTCGCCGAGCGTGCCGCAACCCTCGCCACCCAAAGCGACCGCCCCGGCGGTGCCGATGGCGTGGCGCTCCCGCCGCTCGACCGGACCATCGACGAGGGCGGCTAGCGTTACCCGCGGGTCACGGTCGCGATCACTCATGCCGAACGGGTCGCAACCTTGACCGTGGTCGGGCCCGGCGGCAATCCGCCGCGCGACATCGCCGGCATCCTCGCGGCCGGCGCCCCATGGTGGCCGCTCGCGATGGCACGCGAATTGGACGACGCGCTCTTGCTGCTGCGCGCCAACGAGCCGGCGATCGGCACCCTGGTGCTGAAGACCACGGGCGGCCCTGATGCGGTGCTGGCCTGCGATGCGGCGATGCTGGCGCACCGCGAACATTGGTTTGTGCGCGAGACGATCGGCTTGTTGCGCCGCACGTTGCAGCGGCTCGATGTCACCTCGCGCAGCCTTTTCGCCGTCATCGACGAAGGCTCGTGCTTTGCCGGCAGCCTCTTCGAAGTGGCGCTCGCCGCAGACCGCAGCTACATGCTGGCCGATGGCCCGCAGATCGGGCTCGGGCCCCTCAATTTCGGCGGGCTCGAAATGGTCAATGGCCGCACCCGGCTCTCGGCGCGCTTCAACGCGGACCGCACCGACCTCGCCGCCGGGCTGCGCGACGCGGAGGCGGCGCTGGCCGAGGGTCTGGTGACCTTCGCTCCGGACGCGCTCGATTGGGAGGACGAGATCCGCCTCGCCGTCGAAGAGCGCGCGAGCCTGTCGCCCGACGCGTTGAGCGGCATGGAGGCGAGCCTGCGCTTTGCCGGCCCCGAGACCGTGGCGACCAAGATCTTCGCCCGGCTTTCGGCTTGGCAGAACTGGATTTTTTCCCGGCCCAACGCGACCGGCGAGACAGGCGCCCTAAAGCGCTACGGCAGCGGCGCCAAGCCGAAATTCGATTGGGACCGCGTCTAGCGTATGATTCGGTCAGATCGATTGTGCTTTATTTGTCATTCCCGCGAAAGCGGGAACCCAGGGGACAGGGCTCCGCCGCCCGCCGCTGGGCCCCCGCGGATGCGGGCGACGGGTGCAAATGCTCGGTCCTGAAAAGATCATTCGCTAGGGGAGCGCTGATGCCGATCGATTATCTGGAGCATATTCCAAACAATGTCGGGCTCGGCGACAACCGCGCCTTGCAGCGGGCGCTGGAGCATTGGCAGCCGCGATTTCTCGATTGGTGGTGCCAGATGGGGCCGTCAGGGTTCCAAAATGCCGAGGTCTATCTGCGCACCGCGGTCTCGGTCGATGCCGCGGGCTGGGCGAGCTTCGGCCGGGTCAAGATGCCGGATTACCGGTGGGGCATCTTTCTCGCCGACCAGGTGCCGGACCGCCGGATCGGCTTTGGCGACAGCTGTGGCGAGCCCGTTTGGCAGCAGGTGCCGGGCGAGCACCGTTCGGCCTTGCGGCGGCTGATCGTGACCCAGGGCGACACCGAGCCCGCCTCGGTCGAGCAGCAGCGCCTCTTGGGCCACACCTGTCCGTCGCTCTACGATCTGCGCAACCTCTTTCAGGTCAATGTCGAGGAAGGCCGGCATCTCTGGGCGATGGTCTATCTGCTGCACGCCTATTTCGGCCGCGACGGCCGCGAGGAGGCCGAGGAATTGCTCCAGCGTCACTCGGGCGACCCCGATAAGCCGCGCATCCTCGGCACCTTCAACGAGCCGATCGAGGATTGGCTGAGCTTTTTGATGTTCACTTTCTTTACCGACCGCGACGGCAAGTTCCAGCTGAAAAGCCTCGCCGAAAGCGCGTTCGACCCGCTGTCGCGCACCTGCCGGTTCATGCTGACCGAAGAGGCGCACCACATGTTCGTCGGCGCCACCGGCATCGCCCGCGTGATCCGGCGCACGCTCGAAATCATGCGTGAAACCGGCACCGACGATCCTGCGGCAGTGCGCAACGCCGGGGCGATCGACCTGCCCACCCTTCAGCGCTACGTCAATTACTGGTTCAGCTCGTCGATCGATCTCTTCGGCGCCGAGATCTCGTCGAACGCAGCGAGCTATTTCGCCAACGGTCTCAAGGGCCGCCCGGACGAGCGCCGCTATGCCGACCATTCTGCCCTCGATCAGGTCCTGACGATCGACACCCCGGAAAGCAGCCGGGAAGCGCCGCTGCGCAACGCGATGAACGAGGTCATCCGCCGCGCCTATATCCGCGAATGCGACAACGCGATCGAGCGCTGGAACCGGCTGGTTGCCAATGCGGGCCACGATTTCCGTCTGCGCCTGCCGAGCCCACGCTTTCGCCGCGCGATCGGCAGCTGGGCCGACGCCTCAAGCGACCCCGACGGCAACCCGATCGACGGCGTGGCCTGGCGCGACCGCCAATCGGACTGGCTCCCCTGCGAGGCCGACCGCGGATTTGTCAAAAGCCTGATGCAGCAAGTCACCGAGCCCGGCTATATCGCCGGCTGGATCGCACCCCCCGACCGCGGCATCAACGACCAGCCGCTCGCCTACGACTACGTCCGGCTGAGCTGAGCCATCCCGGGCGTCGCCCGTTGCGCTTGGCGGGCGGCCATTCTGGCGGCGGCGGCCGGCTGGCGCGGCAGGCATGCGGTCGTGGGGCTGGCCGTCTAAAATCGGATCGCGGCAAAATTGAACGGATCGCCGACAACACGGCAGGTCCAAAAGATTCAAGGGGGAAACGTGATGTTGGCTTGGCTGCGCGACCTGACCTCGCGGGAACGGCGCACGATGTTCGCCTGCTGGGGCGGGTGGACCCTGGATGGCTTCGATCAGGGGCTTTACGCCTATGTCGTGCCCACGGTCATCGCGGCCTGGGCCATGTCGAAGGGTGCGGCCGGCACGATCGGCACCGTCACCGTCGTCACCTCCTCGTTCGGCGGCTGGTTTGCCGGCGCGCTCGCCGACCGCTTTGGCCGGGTGCGCATGCTGCAGATCGCGATCCTGTGGTATTCGGTCTTCACCTTTTTGTGCGGCTTTGCTCAGAATTTCGAGCAGCTCTTTATCCTGCGCGGGCTGCATGGGCTCGGCTTTGGCGGCGAATGGGCCACCGGCGCGGTCCTGATGGGCGAGGTCATCCGCGACAAGTATCGCGGCCGCGGCGTCGGCTTTGTCCAGACCGGAGCCGCCTTTGGCCCGGGCTTGGCGGCGCTCGCCTATGCCGGCTTGTTCGCCATCTTCCCCGAATTGACGCATGGCGGGCCTTGTTCTGGGTCGGCATCCTGCCCGGTCTGTTCGTCCTGTGGGTCCGCCGCAGCATCCCGGAATTGGGGGCGTTCGAGGGCCGGCGCAACAGCGGCGAGGCGCTGCCCGGCATCGCCCACCTGCTGTCGGCGTTTCGCGGGCCGTATCTGTGGCTGACGGTCAGGGTGTCGCTGATGGTCATGGGCGCCCAAGGCGGCGTGTGGGCCGTCGGCTTCTGGATGCCGACCTATCTGCGCACGGTGCGCCACCTGTCTGCGACCGGCACCGGCCTTTATTCCGCGGTTTTGGCATTGGGCTCGCTGATCGGGTTTTTGTGCGGCGCCTACCTCGCCGATGCGATCGGCCGCAAGGCGACGTTTATGATCTCCGCCGTTGCGTCGATCGTCATGGTCCTCGTCTATGTCTATGTGCCGGTCGGCGACACCGCTCTCTTGTTTCTCGGCATCCCGCTCAACACTGCGATCCTGATGAAGTTCGCGCCGATGGGCCCGTTTATGACCGAGCTCTACCCGACCAGCATCCGCGGCACCGGCCAGGGCTTCTGCTACAACGCCGGCCGGGCGATCGGCTCGGTGTTTATGACCGCGATCGGCTTTGCCGCCGCGGTCATGCCGCTGGGCACGGCGATCGCGCTGTTCTCGACGGCGGCCCATGGTTTGATGATCGTCATGCTGCTGACGCTGCCGGAAACACGCGGCCGCGCCATCGCAAGCCTCGAAGCCGAAGCGCCGCCGGCCTCGCCCTACCCCTCCCGACCGGCCGCCGGGCGCAGCTAGCCCCGGCCTCTCCCCTGCACCGGAACGTAGCTGCAGACACCTCGGCGTGGCGGGCGCTCGTGCCGCGGCGCCCCGTTCGGCGTGCGAAACGGCCGCGCTGCGCCAGAACAGGTGTAGGTGTAGAATGTCTGCGCTCCGCTGCCGGCCTCGTGACCGGTGACGGGTTTCACCGGCGCCGTCGCTTTGAGACAATGCGAGCATGGATGATTTGGAAAGCCGTCTCGCCGACCCGGCACGGGGGATTTCGTTTCAGGGCGCCCCCGGCGCCTATTCCGACCTCGCCTGCCGCAATGTCTTTCCCGAGATGGCAACGTTGCCTTGCGCGCAGTTTGACGATGCCTTTGCCGCGGTCCGCGAGGGGCGCGCCGCGCTGGCGATGATCCCGATCGAAAATTCGGTCGCGGGCCGCGTCGCCGATATCCATCACCTGATGCCCGATTCCGGGCTCTTCATCATTGGCGAGCATTTCGAGCGGGTGCGCCACCAGCTGCTCGCGGTGCCGGGTGCCAGCCTGGCGACGATCCGCACGGTCCGCAGCCATGTCCACGCGCTCTCGCAATGCCGCAAGCTGATCCGCGCGCTCGGCCTCCAGCCGGTGGTCGCGGCCGACACCGCCGGGGCCGCCGCCGAGATCGCCGAACGCGGCGACCCGAGTGTCGCGGCGATCGCCTCGGAGCTCGCCGGGCGCGTCTACGGTCTGGTTGTGCTGAAGGAAAACGTCGAGGACGCCGACCACAACACCACCCGCTTTCTGGTCATGTCGCGCGAGCCGCGCCGGCCGGCGCACGGGACCCCGACGGTCACCACCTTTTTGTTCCGGGTGCGCAACGTGCCGGCCGCGCTCTACAAGGCGATGGGCGGGTTCGCCACCAACGGCGTCAATATGACCAAGCTCGAAAGCTATATGGTCGGCGGCGCCTTTGCCGCGACCCAGTTTTACGCCGATGTCGAGGCTCATCCCGACGATCGGCGGCTGGCCTTGGCGCTCGAAGAGCTCGCCTTCTTTTCGCGAGAGGTCAAGATTCTCGGCGTTTACCCGGCCCATCCGGTGCGCCTCGCCGCCGCAGCCGGGGAATAAATCCGGCGCCGAACGGTCTTACAGGCAAGCTTTTTGGGGAGACATCGATGAGCATCGCAATCTCGACCGTTCGTCTCGGGCTCGCGACCGCGGCGGTATTCGGCCTCTTTCTGACGGCGTCGGGCCCGGTCCGCGCCGATGGCGGGGGTGGAGGCGGCGGCGGCAGCGACAATTGGACCACGCCGACTTGTGGCCGCGGGCAGGTCTACGACAATCGCACCGGCCGGTGTGTGAAAGCCGAAAACCACGTCATCCCCGACAAGGAATTTGCCGACAACGCCTATGCGCTCGCCAAAGCTCACCGCTACCAGGAAGCGCTGGCGGTGCTCGACCTGATGAAAAACCCGAATACCGCCGAGGCGCTCAATTACCGCGGCTATGCGACGCGCAAGCTCGGCCGGACCGACGAAGGGATCGGCTATTATCTGCGCTCGGTAGCGCTCGACCCGCACTATGCGAAAGTCCGCGAATACCTGGGCGAGGCTTACCTCGTCAAAGGCGACCTGGCGCGCGCCCAGGCGCAATTGCAGGCGATCCAGACGATCTGCGGCACCACCTGCGAATTTTACGAGCACCTGGCCGTAGCCATCGCCGACCCT
>CAWHAB010000008.1:0-117858 GCA_963827105.1 uncultured Solirubrobacteraceae bacterium
CCAGGAGCTCTACCAACTGAGCTACGCCCACCACGGATACGAGGGCGGATTCTAGCGTCGTGCGCGCGGGCGAGGACCGGGCTCGCGGGCGGCATGACATATTTCGCGCATGCGCCTGCGCGAGAACACGATCGAGGCAAACGGCGTGACGTTCGCGCTGCTCGAAGCGGGCCCCGCCGAGGGACCGCTCGCGCTGTGCCTGCACGGGTACCCGGACACCGCGCACACTTGGCGGCATCTGCTGCCCGAGCTCGCGCGCAGCGGATGGCGGGCCGTCGCGCCGTTCACCCGCGGCTACGCGCCGAGCACCGTGCCCGCCGACGGCGCCTACCAGACCGGCGCGCTGATCGCCGATGCGAACGCGCTGCACGCCGCGCTCGAGGCACGCTCGGACGCGGCCCTGATCGGCCACGACTGGGGTGCCGTGACGGCCTACGGCGCCGCAAGCCATGAGCCCGATCGCTGGCGACGGGTCGTCACGCTCGCGATCCCGCCCGCGCCGGTGATGCTCGCCGCGTTCGCCGACAGCGAGCAGCTCAAGCGCAGCTGGTACATGTTCTTCCAGCTGACAGCGCTCGCCGAGCAGTTGATCCCGCTCGCGGACTTCGCCTACCTGCGCGCGCTGTGGAGCGACTGGTCTCCCGGCTATGACGCCGGCGCCGACATCGAGCACGTCGCCGCCGCGCTCGCCGAGCCCGCGCACCTGCGCGCCGCCCTCGGCTACTACCGTGCGCAGTTCGGGATCATCGCGCCCGATCCGGCGTTCGCCGCCGAGCAGGCCGCCGCGGCCGCCGTGCCGGCGCAGCCGACGCTCTACATGCACGGACGCGCAGACGGCTGCGTCGCCGCCCCCGACGCCGCGCCGGTGCTCGCGCTGCTCGCCGCGGGCTCAGAGGTCGACGTCGTCGACGACGCCGGACATTTCCTGCATCTCGAGAAGCCGCAGGAGATCAACGAGCACATCATCGGCTTCCTCGCCGCCGGCGCGCGCGGCTGAGCGGCCGAGGGAAGCCCGCACGGGCGGGCCCGACTCAGCTCGAACCGGAATCCGGCACCGAGATCGCGCGTTCGGCGCGCGCGAGGCTCTCACTCGCCGCCAGCCCCGGTGCGCCCGCTGCGACCGCGCGCCAGACGACGAGCAGCTCCGCCGCGCGCTCGCCGAGCAGCATCAGCAGATCGTCCGCGCTCGCCGGCGCAGCGGTAGCAGCCGCCGAAGCGGTGCTCGCCGCGGCCTCGGCGGCCGCCGCGAGCACGCGCCTGGTGACGTCCGCGCTCGCGCGCAGCGCGTTGCTCCAGCCGCGTCCCATCGACAGCTGGCCGAGCGCGAGCTCCGGGCCTTCGAGGATCGTGATCTCGGCATTGTGCGGGCTCCACTTTCGTTCGCCGACCTCGACGTACTGCTCACGTACCCACGGATCGACGATCGCGCGCAGCGCCGCCTCGCTCATGTTGTAGTCGCTCGTCTTGTGCGGAAACTCGGTCAGCTGCAGGTGGAACATGCGCTAAGGCTCGCATGTCGGCGGCGTCGATGCGCGACCGGGGCTCAGCCCGCGCCGCCGCCGCTGCGCGCGCGCTTCGCGTGCGGCGCGCCCGCGCGGCCCTCCGTGCGCGCGCCGGCGTCGCCGAGGCGCGCCCGCATGATCGCTACCGCCTCCGGGTTGGAGTCGATCAGCACGTAGCGGCGGCCGAGCTGCGCGGCGACCGCGCCGAGCGTGCCGCTGCCGGCGAAGAAGTCAAGGCACCAGTCGCCCGGGCGCGTCGAGGCCTGCACCATGCGGCGCACGATCCCCTCGGGCTTCTGCGTCGGATAGCCGGTCTTCTCGTGCCCGGCGGTCGGCACGATCGTGTGCCACCACACGTCCGTCGGCAGCTTGCCGCGCGCGGCCTTCTCCGGCGTCACCAGGCCGGGCGCCATGTACGGCTCGCGATCGACCTCCGCGGAGTCGAAGTGGTAGGCCGCCGCGTCCTTGACGTAGACGAGGATCGTGTCGTGCTTCGCCGGCCAGCGACGCTTGCTGCGCGCGCCGTAGTCATACGCCCAGACGAGCTCGTTGAGGAAGCAGTCGCGGCCGAAGATCTCATCGAGCAGCAGCTTGCAGTGGTGCGCCTCGCGATAGTCGATGTGGAAGTACAGCGTGCCCTCGCGCCGCAGCAGCCGATGCGCTTCCTGCAGGCGCGGAGCGAGAAACGCGTGGTAGTCCTCGAAGCTGTCCCGGTAGCTGGAGCGGGAGAGCAGCTCCGAGCTGTAGCGGCGACCCTGAAACCCGGTCCGCCCGCCGGCCGCGTCGCGCACCACGCGCAGCGTCCGGCGCTCCTGCAGCGTGCCGGTGTTGAACGGCGGGTCGATGTAGATCAGCTGAAACGACGCGTCGGCGAGCGCCTGCAGCAGCTCGAGGTTCTCGCCGAGGAGGATGCGGTCGCCCGCCGGGGATTCGCTGGCGCGGCTCACGCACGGGAGACTACGGTCAGGAGCCGACGAGCTCGACCCACTGATGCCCGCCGCCGCACAGCTGCCGCCAGTGCGCCGTCGCGGCGGGCTGCAGCACCGCTTCTCCACGCGTGTCCGCCGGCGTCAGGAAGATCGCGTGAACGACCGCCGCGCCCCCGTCGCCGGGCGCGAGCGTCGCGGCGCCGCGTTGCAGCGACAGGCGATGGACTCCCGCGGCGAGCCGCAGCCGGATCGGCGGCGCGGTCGCGGTGACGAGCGAGTTGCCGCTCAGCTGCCCCGCGATCGGCGCCAGCGCACGCCCGTCGACGCGCAGCTCGATGCGCGGCATGAACTGGCCCTGCAGCCACAGCTTCCAGACGCCGGCGCTCGGAATCGCAAAGCTCGCGCTGAGCGTGCCCGGGCTGCTCATCACGAAGCCGCCGTGCTCGTGGGCCCAGCCGCGCGGGTGCCGAGCGCGCGCGAGCGTCAGCGTGACGAGCTCTGGAGCGCTCGCCGCGACCAGGCGCGTCTGCGCCGGTGCGCTGCTCTGCGCCCTGCGCGCGAGCCCCTTGATCACCGCGCACTGGCGCTGCGCCGAACCCGTCAGCGCGATGTGCGCACGCGCCGGCGCCACGCGGCGGTTGCGGGCCCAGACCTGGTAGTAGGAGCCCTGCCAGAGCAGGCTGTAGGCCGCCGGCGGGCGGCTCGCCGCCGGGTCGCGCCGGCTGATGATCAGCGGGTAGTTGCGCAGCGCCGCCGGCTCGATCCGGTCGAGATCGACCGGATCGCCGTAGCCGCCCGCCGCCGCCGCGAGCGCCGCCGGCGGGTAGACGAAGTCGGGTCCGCCGACGTCGAGGTCGCGCAGCTCATACAGCGCGTATTCATCGAAGTCCGTGAACAGCGCCGGGCCGCGGCCGGCGAAGCGCGAGTTCAACGACGCGAGCTCTTCATAGCGGGCGGTCGGCGCGAGGTTCGACGCGTGGTACTGCATCGCATCGGAGACGACCGGGCCGCCGATGAGCGCGAGCGCGAGCAGCACCGCCGCCGCGCGCGTCAGCGCGCGCGGCCCGACGCTCTGCAGCGCCGCGACACCGCCCCACGCGAGCAGCACGACCGACGGCGAGGTCAGCATCAGCGTCTTCGCCGCGCCCCACGTCGTCACCCACTGTGTGACCGCCAGCCACACCGCCAGCATCAGCCCGAACCAGCCGATCAGCGTATACGCGCGTGCGCGCACGAGATGCATCAGGCCGAGCAGCGCCGCGAGCAGCGTCAGCACGATCAACGCCGAGGTCAGCGTCCCCGCGAGCCCGGCCGGCGCGAGCTTGTAGCTGCCGTGCAGCCACACGCCGAGCAGCTGCTCGGCGCGCAGCGGGCTCTGCAGGTTGCCGGGATTGCTCGTCACCGAGATGCTCTGCGCGATCCGCAGCGATCCCGACAGGTCCGCCCAAGTCGGCCAGCTCGCGAGGATCAGCGCAGCCGCACCGACACCCGCCTGCACCAGCACCGCCCGCGCGCGGCGCGCCCCGCGGCGGCGCTCGCCCGCCAGCTCGAACCCGAGCAGCAGCAGCGCCGCGAGCGCCCACGCGGCGAACGCGAGCCCGAGCGCCGAGACCCCGGCCGCGAGCACGAGCGCAAACGGCAGCACCGCCGCGGGCTCGCGTCCGAGCCAGCGGCGCTGATCGAGTACGAGCGCCCCGAGCGTCAGGATCATGCCCAGCGCGGTCAGCTCCTTGATCGAGCCGAGCAGCTCATACGCGTAGACGAGCGCCGGCAGCACCGCCGTGATCGCCGCCGGCGCCGCCCAGCCGGCGCTGAGGGGCAGCCTGCGCGCGAGCAGCCATGCGGGCGCGACGGCGATCGCGAGCACGAACGCGTTGAACGGCTGGAAGGCCCAGATCATGCGGCAGTCCCAGCAGGAACGCGCTGCCGCCGAGGAGCGTGTCCGCGCCCGAGGGGTAGCTGCCGTTGTAGTAGTCGTTGATGAACTGCCCGTAGGAGTTGCGCAGGTCGAGGTGCGCGTAGTGCTGACCGTGGCGGATCAGGAAGTCCGCGCCGATCATGTGCACCGCCGAGTCCGCAAGCGCCATGTAGGAGGAGAAGCTCGGCCGGCCCGAAAGCAGCACCGGCGCGAGCGCGAGCACGTACACGAGCAGCGGCAGCGCAACCAGCCACGGGCGCGCGCGCAGGCCGCGCATCGCCCGCGCCGCCCGCTCACGCCCGAGCACGAAGCCCGCGAGCGCGAGCGCCGCGATCACATACGGCGTCGCCGGCGCGATCACGTACACATACGTCGTCAGCTGCGAGACCGCGATCAGCGCCGCCGCGCCGACGGTCAGCAGCAGCGGCGGCGCCAGCCAGCGCCCACCGAACTGATCGACGAGCAGGCCCGCGCCGACACAGAGCACCACGAGCACGCACGGGTAGAGCAGCGCGGTGGCGATGAACATCAGTGCCCCGTGCTGGAGTCGAACCAGCGGCCCTCGCTGCCGGAGGGCGGCCAACCGCGCGGCCGCCCCATGCTATAGGCCGGCTTTGCGGGCGACGACCGGACATCCGCCACGCAATCGCCGGGCGGGCGCGCGGGGAGCGCGCCGCAGCCGAGGAGCCCGAGCCGAACGTCGCCCGCGCCGCCGCCGCAGAGGGTCTCCAACACACGCGCACGCGCAAGCGACGCGGGCGAAGGCAAAAAGCCCGGCCCAGAGCCGGTTCTCGCCATGCCCCCGGCTGGATTCGAACCAGCGACCCTCGGATTAGAAGTCCGATGCTCTATCCAGCTGAGCTACGGGGGCGGGGAGATGCCTGCCAGACAGTCTGCTGACTATGCCCGGAGCGCGCCGGACGCCGTCATCGTGGCATGTCGAAAGGACCGACCCCGGGGCGGCGGCGTGACGGTGGCGCCGGGTACCGAAGCAGCATCGCCGCGAAACCTGTAAAAGTTCCACGTATGAGCCCGGTGGAGAGCGACGAGGAGGATCTCACCCGCAAGCAGCGCCGCGAGCAGGCGCGCGCGGATCGCAAAGCGGCTGAGGAGGCCGAGGCCGCAGGCGCGGCCAAACGTAGACGGCTGACGCAGCTCGGGATCGTCGCAGCCGTCGTGATCATCGGCATCGTCGTCGTGCTGATCGCCACCGGCAGCGGCAAATCCAAGCCGGTCACGGCCGCCGTCAAGAACGAAACGACCGCCACGGTCAGTCAGCTGCTCGCGGGCATCCCGCAGAGCGGTAACACGCTCGGCAACCCCAACGCACCGGTCACGCTCCAGTACTTCGGCGACCTGGAGTGCCCGATCTGCCGCGAATTCACGCTCGGCGCGCTGCCGACGCTGATCCAGAAGTGGGTGCGCACGGGCAAGGTCAAGATCGAATACCACTCGCTCGAGACCGCCACGCACGAAGCGGAAGTGTTCCGCGAGCAGCAGATCGCGGCGCTCGCAGCGGGCAAGCAGGACAAGATGTGGCCTTTCATCGAGACCTTCTACCACGAGCAGGGAGAAGAGGACTCGGGCTACGTCAACGAAAAATACCTGCAGGGAATCGCCGCGCAGGTACCCGGCCTGAACCTCGCGCAATGGACGACCGATCGCAGCGACCCGACGCTCGCAAGCGAAGTCACAAACGACGCGCAGGCCGCCAACAACGCCGGCTTCACCGGCACGCCGTCGTTCCTGATCGGCCGCACCGGCGGCGCGAAAACGAAGCTCGAATACGCCTCGCTGACCGATCCCGCGTCGTTCAACGAAGCGATCGAAGCGCAGCTCAAGGCGTAGGTCGCAGGCGATGAGCTCCCGCGCGCTGAGGACCACGATGATCGTCCTGACCGCGGTCGGCGTCTGCCTCGCCGGGTACCTCACCTACGTCCACTACTCCGGCGTCACGCCGCCGTGCTCGATCAAGGGCAATCCCTGCAGCCAGGTGCAGAAATCGCAGTACTCGCTGTTCATCGGCATCCCCGTCGCGCTGATCGGACTGCTCGGCTACATCGCGATCCTCGGCTCGCTGCTGGCTCCCGAAAGCGAGAACTCGCGGCTCGCGACGCTGATGCTCACGCTTCCGGGGTGGGGCTTCAGCATGTACCTGACCTACCGCGAGGTCTTCACGCTCCACAAAATCTGCGAGTGGTGCGTGTCGAGCGCGGCGCTGCTGACGGTGATCACCGCGCTGTCGATCTGGCGCTTCCTGCGCGGGGCCGACACCGCCGCCGCGGCCGCCGGGGCCTCCCCGGGCTCCCAGCCGAGCGCCGGGCAGGACGCCGCCGCGCCGCTCGGCAGCGTCTCCAGCTAGCGCGCCGACGACCGCGCCGCGCCCACGGCGAAGCGCCCCGGAGCAGCGATCGCGGGGCGGTCGCGAAACGGCGCAAAGCCCCGAAAAGCATGGCCAATCCGTCCAATCGGCGGGGTCCTGGCGGGGCAACGCGACGCTCGCGCCGACATCGTCTGCAGGTATGGCTTCCGAGACGACAAGGACACCGCGCACCGCCAGGATCGATCCCGTCCACGACGGCGACGCACAGATCGCGCGGCTGTTCGAGCTGACGAGCGATCTGCTCGCGACGATCTCGCCCGACGGCCGCTTCACATTGCTCAACCCGGCCTGGGAACAGCTGCTCGGCTGGACCCGCGCGGAGCTGCAGGCACGTCCGATGCAGGAGTTCATGCACCCCGAGGACGTCGAGCAGACGCTCGCGCTGATCCGGCCCGGCAGCGGCCGCCCCGACCAGCTCGAGAGCTTCACCAACCGCTACCGCCATCGCGACGGCTCGTGGCGCTGGCTGCTGTGGAGCGCACGGCGCGACGGCGACACCTGGTACGCGGCTGTCAAGGACGTGACCGACCGCAAGTGGCTCGAGCGCCAGGCGCTGCACGACCCGCTCACCGGCCTGCCCAACCGCCTGCTGATGATGGACCGCGCCTGCCAGGCGCTCACGCGCCTGCATCGCAGCAACGGCGTCGTCGCGATGCTGTTCATCGACCTCGACAAGTTCAAGGCGGTCAACGACAACCTCGGCCACGACGTCGGCGACCGCCTGCTCGTGCAGGTCGCCGAGCGGCTCGCCGAGTTGATGCGCGACAGCGACACGGTCGCGCGCCTGGGCGGCGATGAGTTCGTGATCCTCGCCGAGGAAATCGACAGCGAGAGCGAGGCGCTCGCGCTCGCCGAACGCGTCCTCGACGCGCTCGAGCGACCGTTCCCGCTCGGCAGCGCCGACGTCGCGATGCTCGCGAGCGTCGGCATCTCCGCCTCGCACGATCCCGAAGCCGACCCCGAGGCGATGCTGCGCGAGGCCGACCTCGCGATGTACCGCGCCAAGAGCGCCGGCGGCCGGCGCCTGGAGCTGTTCGACGAGAGCCTGCGCGATGAGGTCAGCGAGCACCTCGAGATCGGCGGGCTGCTGCGCGATGCGCTTCCCAACCAGGAGCTGCTGCTGGCCTACCAGCCGATCCTGCCGCTCGCGGGCGGCCAGGCGATCGGCTGCGAGGCACTCGTGCGCTGGCGCCCGCGCGCCACCCAGCAGCTCAGCGGCGCCGACCTGCTGCCGGCGAAGTTCCTGCCGCCCGCCGAGGAGAGCGACCTGATCGTCCAGATCGGCAACTGGGTGCTGCACACCGCCTGCTCGCAGGCTGAGATCTGGCGCCGCAACGGCATCACGATCCCGGTCTCGGTCAACATCTCCGCGCGCGAGCTGACAGAGCTCGACCTCGCCGAGCGCGTGCGCGAGGAGCTCGCCTACTCGCGCCTGCCCGGCCGCGCGCTGTGCCTCGAGGTCAGCGAGCAGGCGGTCCAGCGCGACCCCGAGCGGGCGCGCTCGGCGCTGAAGGACGTCAAGCGCCTCGGCGTCTCGATCGCACTCGACCGCTTCGGCTCCGGGCAGTACTCGCTCGGACTCCCCAACGACCTGCCGCTCGACGTCGTCAAGCTCGACCGCGGGCTGGTCGGCAACTTCGACCGCGACAAGGAAAAGCGCGCGATGTTCGCCGCGACGATCGCGCTCGCCAAAGAGGCGCGGCTGACGGCCGTCGCCGTCGGCATCGAGACCAACCGCCAGCTCGCCCTCGCACGCGAACTCAACTGCTCGGTCGGGCAGGGATTTCTGCTGCAGGGCCCGGCCTCCGCTGAGCGCGTGCGCCTCAGAGACGCCGCCGGCCCGATAACGTCCGCGCCATGGCGTCCTCTCGTGCGACTGCGCGGCACCCAGCGCCACTGAACACGCGCGAGAAGCGCGCCGCCGCAGGCGCGGCGGCCGAGCTGATCGAGGACGGCATGCGTGTCGGGCTCGGCACCGGCTCGACGGTCGCGCAACTGCTCCCCGCGATCGCCGCGCGCGAGCTGTCGGGCGTGCGCTACGCGGCAACCTCGCCCGCCACCGAGCAGGCCGCGCGCGCGCTCGGCCTGCAGGTCGAGGCGCTCGATCAGCTCGGCGAGCTCGAGCTCGCGATCGACGGCGCCGATCAGATCGACCCTCGCGGCTGGCTGATCAAGGGCGGCGGCGCGGCCCTCACGCGCGAGAAGATCGTCGCCTGCGCCGCCGCGCGCTTCGTCGTGATCGCCTCCGCAGAGAAGGCCGTGGACGCGCTCGCGC
Source organism: uncultured Solirubrobacteraceae bacterium (assembly GCA_963827105.1). Lineage (GTDB taxonomy): Bacteria > Actinomycetota > Thermoleophilia > Solirubrobacterales > Solirubrobacteraceae > Palsa-744. The sequence goes on from CAWHAB010000008.1 coordinate 9,008, forward strand.
CGCCGGTGCCGCTCGAGCTGCTGCGCTTCGGGGTGCAGAGCACGCTGCGCGCGCTCGCGCCGTCGCAGCTTCGCGATCTGCCCGCCAGCCCAGACGGCGGCGTGATCGCCGACTACCTCGGCGCCGTCGAGGACCCCGCTGCGCTCGCCGCGAGACTCGCCGGGACGGCGGGCGTGATCGAGCACGGGCTGTTCGCGCCCGAGCTCGTCAGCCTGATCCTGATCGCCGGCGAGCACGGCGTCGAGCAGCGCCCGGGCGCCAAGCCCGACGCCTAGCGCGCCTGCTCGAGTGGCCGCAGCTCCTCGCTGTAGGACACCGGATGGCGGGCGAGCACGCCGTCCTCACCGATCGCGTAGGCGCCCATGCGCAGCAGCGGCGGCGAATACACGTGCAGCGTCACTGCCGGATCGGCGCCGGCGTGGCGCACGCGGTGGATGTCCGCCGCGGAGAAGTGGAAGCTGCCGCCGACCGGCACGTCGCGAACGTGCGGCCGGCCGCCGATCGCGAGGCGCTCCTCGCGCACGGCGCCGCTGACGACCGCGACCGCGCCGGCCGAGACGTCATGGTCGTGAAAGCCCGTGTCGTGATCGTCCATCCAGCAGATCAGCCACGCGGTCAGGTGGTCGTCGCTGAGCAGCTCCTCATAGACACGCTGCTCGGTGTCGTGCTTGACGAGCTCGATCCACAGCTCCGGGCGCTCCGCGAGCTCGCCGACGAACGCCTCGAGCTCCGCGCCGCAGAGGTCGCGCCCGCGCGGGCGCGGCACCGCCGCGAGCGCTCCCGCGTCGAGCGGCGCGGGCAGCGACGGCGGGACGGCGAGCGACGGGGGGCTCATCGGGCCGACGCCGTCGCGAGCGCGCCGAGCGCGCGGCGCGTGCCGTCGATCACCGGGTCCCAGTCGAGCTCCCCCGCCAGCGCCCCCGGTTCGACGACCGGACGATCGGAGCCGTAGAGCAGCTGCTCGCGGCCGACGACGGCCTCGATCGCCGCGACCGCCGAGCGGCCGTAGGAGGAGATCTCATAGAAGATCAGCGGATCGAGCAGCGGGTGGCTCGGCCCGCCGCGGCACGACAGGCGCTCGGCCTGCAGCGGCGCGAGGCCCGCGAGCATCGAGAACACGACGCGCAGGCGCGGATGCCGCGCGCGACCAACCGTCAGGAACGCCAGCCACGCCGCCTGCATCGTCGCGACGTAGCTCGTCAGCGCCGGCCACCACAGCGGGTCCTCGAGCGACGCCGCAGCGACAGTGCCGTAGGCGACGGCCGCGACGCCCGGACCTGGATGCACGAGCAGCGGCGCGCCGCGCGACTCCAGCCGCGCAAGCAGCGGATGCAGCCGGTTGATCGCATCGACGCTCGCCAGCGCGCCCGCCGGCAGCGACAGGCCGACACAGCCGCGCCCGAGCGCACGGTCGACGTCTCCTGCATCCGCGCGATCGAGCGCGATCGCGCCCCAGACACCGAACGGCTCATCGAGCGCGAGCGCGCCGTCGTGGTAGGCGTCGATCAGCGGCAGCGCCTGCGCGCGCGGCAGCCGCTCGATGCCGAGCGGGCTCGACAGGCACAGCAGCGCGCGGTCGAGGCCGTCGCCCTCGACGAGCGACGCGCGCCGCTCGGGCTGCTCGCTGGCGAGATCGATCACATACGGCCGCTCGCCCGCCAGATAGAGCACCGTCAGTCCGTTCTCGCGACCGACGAACGGCAGCTCGCGGCGAGCCGCGAGCGCCTCGACTAGCGGCTCGGTCCAGAGATGTTGGTGTACGTCGATCTTCATCAGCTTGTCTATCTGTTTTATGTAGAATAGCACGCCAGGGCGCTCGCGGACCCCCGCCGCGTCGCGCGCCGACACCCGTGTGCGCCGCCACGCGACCCCGTCAAGCGTCCGTGCCCCGGCGGTCGCTCAGAAGCAGGGCTCGAACCTGTGCCCGTTGAGCGCGAGGTTGAAACGCGCACCCATCAGCCCGGCGGCTTCGTCGGCGGCACAGAACTTCTTCGTCGGCAGCTTGTACTCCGCGTTGAGGACCGGCTTGCCGGCGCTCAGATACGGATCGAAATCGGCGCATTCGTGGAACTGGTTGCATTCCTCGGTGAGCGCGCCGTCGAAGTCGGGCTGTTGTTCGACGGTCTGTTCGCCGTCGTTCTTCTGCAGCACGGCCATGCCGAGCGAGTGGACCTCGCCGGCGACCCACTCGTTGTAGGTCAGCTGCTCCTGCTCGGTCAGCGGGAAGCCGGTCTTGTTCGACGCGCCTTCCATGTTGTCCGGCTCGACCGCGTCAAAGCCCTTTTCGCGGCACATTTCAAAGCGCTTGGTCATGATCGGCTCGAGGATGCCCAGCTGGCGGATATCGAGCCAGTGCTCCCCCGGCCAGCCGTTGGAGCGCCCCATCACCGAAGCCGGGAACGACGAGAAGTCGGGGCGGAAGTCCTCCGCGGTGCCGACGTCGATGTAGCAGATCACGTGCTTGCCCTGAGCGTGCAGCGTGGCGACCTCGGCGGCGCTGTTTTCGAAGCCGTCGATGTCGTACACCGCCACCGGCTCGTTGTTGTTGATCTTGCCCTGCAGCTGCCAGTACCACGTCGGGTGCGGCGGAAGCTTCCACCAGCCGCTGGCGCCGGCGCTCGCCGACAGCGACAGCGCGAGCAGCAGAGCAGCCGCGAGCGCGACGGCGAGGGAGCTGGCAGTGCGGTGCGCTGCTGCGGGCATGCCGCCATGCTAACGGCGGGCCGCGGAGGATGCGTCGCTTGACGAGCTGACCGCCGCGAAGAGCTCGCGCGGGGGCGACGGCTAGGCTTGCGCAGCGATGCCCGAGCAGCCGAAAGCCGACCGCGCGCTCGTCTGCGCGGACGGCGTCACGCGCTGCTCGTGGGCGTGCTCGACGCCCGACTACCACGCCTATCACGACAGCGAATGGGGCTTTCCGGTCGCCGCCGACGTGCGCCTGTTCGAGAAGCTCAGCCTCGAGGGATTCCAGGCGGGACTGTCGTGGCTGACGATCCTGCACAAGCGCGACGCGTTCCGCGAAGCGTTCGCCGGCTTCGACCACGAGCGCGTCGCGCGCTTCGGCGCGCGCGACGTCCGGCGCCTGCTCGCCGACGCCGGCATCGTGCGCCATCGCGGCAAGATCGAAGCCGTCATCAACAACGCCCGGCGGGCGGTCGAGCTCGTCGAGGCCGAGGGATCGATCGCGCACTACGTCTGGGGCTTCGAGCCGGCCTCCCCCGCTCGCACGCCCGATCGCCTCGGGCAGCTGCCCTCGCGCACGCCCGAGTCGGTCGCGCTCGCGAAGGACCTCAAGCGGCGCGGCTGGAAGTTCGTCGGCCCGACGACCGTCTACGCCTTCATGCAGGCGATGGGCCTCGTCAACGACCACCAGGCCGGCTGCGGCGCGGGCGCGTCCGCGATCGAGGCGAGGAAGCGCTTCAAGCGGCCGTGAGCTGACGCGAGCTAGTCGGCCCACCACCCCATCAGGACCTCGCCATCCCCATCGCAGCGAGGACCGAACGCGAGCAGATCGAGACCGCCGGGCCCGGCCTCGAACGCACGTGTCACGCCGGGGGCGACGCGAATCGCATCCAGCGCGTCGAGCTCGACGACATCATCATCGAGCTTGACTCGGCCGGAGCCGGCCAGCACGACGTAGACCTCCTCGGCGCGCTCGTGCCTGTGCGCGAACGGCTGGCGCTGGCGCGACTTGAGACGGTGGTAGCTGAAGCCGGTGTCCTCGGTATCGAGCGCGTCCTTCGCAAAGCGCGCCTCCTGGACGTCGCCGAACCCGGACTTTGGGGCCGAGTCCTCGATCTCGGTGAGCCTCTTCAACGTGTACGCGCCGGCCATCGCTTGCCTCCCGCAGTCGTGATTCTCGCCTGTCGGCTCCTTATACCCGCCCGCGACATCAACGCACCCGGCGAGGGCTTGCGCGCGATGCTCGGCGAGCCCGAGCGCCGGCGCGGGCGCACAGGCTGCGGCGCAGCGCGAGAGCGAGCGCCGGGGCGCTCACGCTACTTCCGCGGAGCGCCGATGTTCCAGGTGCCATGAAGCGAAGCGCTCCGATCGTGATCGCCGCAGCAGCCGCGCTGCTGCTGCCCGCCGCGGCCCATGGTGCGGCGAAGCGTCACCGGCGCACCCCGAGCTGCCCGCCCGCGCGCGCGCGCGTCGTGCTCAGGGACAGCGCGGCGGTCGTCTTCAGGCTCGAGGCCCCGGACCCCGGCTTCTTCGAGGAAGCCGCCTGCTCGGACGCCGACCCGAGACCTTTCGTGCTGTTCGAGTGCGAAGAATTCCTTCTATGCGAAGGCCCCGGTTACAGCGACCTGACGCTCGCGGGCGCCATGCTCGCCTATGAGCGCTACGAATTCACCGGCAGCTCCAGGTACATGACCGCCGAACCATCGAGCTGGGTCATCCAGGTGCGCGACCTGAGAACCCATCGGCTCGTCCATAGCGCCCCGACCAGCACGAGCGCACCGCCTCCATCGAAAGTGATCGGCAACGGCCGGTCGGAGGGCATCGTCGTGAAGAGCGATGGATCGGTCGCCTGGATCGCCGTCGACGGCGAACCCACCGCCGCATCGACGCTCCCCACGAACTACCAGGTCTGGAAGATCGACAGGAGCGGCGAGCACCTGCTCGCCACGGGCACGAGGATCGTGCCCCACTCGATCGCGCTCGCCGGGAGCACCATCTACTGGACCGACGCCGGCGCGCCTGCCTCGGCGCGGCTGGACTAGCGGCGCGGCGCCGAAGATCGAGCCCCGATTTGGCTCTAGCAAGCGCAGATCGGCTTGCTAGAGCCGAGCGGGGGACCGAGGAGTCGAACCTCGCGTTGCGGTTTTGGAGACCCCGCGCTTGTGGCATTATGGCCCGTAAATGCGGGTCTTTATGTTTCCGGGGACCGCTCTAGGGACTTAACTCGAAGCAAAAAGCGGCGCAGAAGTGCTGTCTGCGGCGTCGTTTAGCCAGCGCTCGAATTGAGCCTTGGCGTCGAGCAGCTCCCCTGGGAGGACGTGGGTGTAGCGCTCCTGGGTGATCCGTGCTGCACCGTTCTGGTAGGCCGGGGTCGAGTGGCCCATCAGCGAAGAAACAACGACGGGACGAAGGCCGGCGGCGTCCAGCCACGAGGCGCAGGTATGACGACACTCGTGAGCGGTGATCCTCTCTCCCACCTTTACGCCCGTCGGCTTGCCGTCCTTGTCCTTCGGCTCCCAGGCGCCGTCGGCGCGAGCCTGCAGGGCCTCGAAGGAGAGCATGCCGCTGTTCTTCCCGCCGGGCTTGTGCCCAGGACAGAGCAGCGCCCTCCCATCCGGCCGTCCTCGGCGCATCAGTTCACGCCTGAGCATCGCCGCAAGGGGCTTGACGATGGGTACCGCGCGCTGCGCGGCGCGAGACTTCCGCCCGCGGTCATCCGCGCCGAGGTAGATCACGCCAAGCTCCAGGTCGAGGTCCTCGACACGAGCGTGGCGGATCTCGGCGCGCCTCGCCGTGGCGTAAACGGCGAGCGTGTACGGCAGCGCGTCCGCGGGCTCGAGCGCCCCCAGCAGCACGTTCATCTCCTGAACCGTCGCGACGCGATCCCGGGGCGTTGCGTTCATCGCGGGAAGACGCACGTGCGAGGCTGGGTCGTGGTTGGCCAGTTCGCGAAGTTGCGCCCAGGAGTAGAGGCTGTGGATCGCGTTCACGACGGTGCGCACGCGGCTACCTGATCTCTCTGCCGTGAGCAGGTCGACGATGCTCTGGACATCGGCTCGGTGGACGTCGCCCAGGCGGGTCATCCCTAGGACCGGCTCGACGTGGTTCTCCAACGCGCCGCGCAGGTCGCGGATCGCCGAGGGCTTATAGCGCCGGCCGTGCTTGTTCAACGCTGACCCGCCCTCCGCCGCCGCGAGGAACGCCTCGATCGCCTTCCCCACGCGCATCGTGCTCGACGCCGGAACGACCCCCATACGAAGCATGTCCTTCAGGTCATTGCGCGCGTTGCGGGCCGCGGTCGGCGAGCTCTGGAACTTCGTCTTGCAGGGTTTGTTGCTCGCCCGATCCCACGCCTTGCCCCAGTAGGAGGGTTTGCAGTTGCATCTGCCACCGGTCGCGATCGCGCAGCTGACGCGGTGGCGGGCGTAGACGCCCTGAAAACGAGTGCTGGTGTCCTTCGGCACGCCGCTCAAGCTACCCGCCCACCTGATCCGCTCGATGGCTCATCGGGCAGCCATTTGAGCATTTTGCGGCGATGGAATCCGAGCGCGCCACGGAGCTGCTGTCCTGGATCAGTCATCACCTCCATCACGCTGTAGACCGAGACGAGGCCATTCCGGCCAACGAGATCGAGGAAAGCGCATGCCCGTCAGGTTCGCCGCGCTCCGATCAGCATCTCTATGCGGGGAAGCACGACGGCCTCAGCACGCGCCTGGCTTGCGAAGTCGGCTCGAAGCGCCCCCGAGACTCCTTCACGGAAACGCGGATGGGCACTCAGGCGCTCGAGTTCGCTGGCTATATAGGCGCGGAGCTCCGGCGCGGAGCCTTGGACCTCGCTTGTGAGCTCCTCGCGACCATCGAACAGGGCGATCATGTCGCCGAAGTCGCGGCTTCCGAGGAAGTCCTCACCTCCACGACCGTTGAACGCCTCGATCTTCGTCGCCAGCAGATATGGGGGCGGCGTCGCACGAAGCGCTACGCCCCCGGGCAGTATCCGCTCGACAGCGTGCGGGATGGAGGCACCCTGCCAGCGGTTCTCGAAGCCCAGGATCGCGGCATCCGAGGGCATCGCATCGAGAATCAGGTCGTCCCCGTGGCGCCAGCGGCAGATCACCCCGTCCTCTTGGTCCTCCTTGAAGCCGAGCGAGCGCAACCGATCCTCGAACGCGTGGAACGCGCTGCGTGAGGCAACCTCGACCACGACATCGACGTCCTTCGTGGGTCGCGGAGCCGGCGCCGCCAGGTCAGTGATCCACAGCTCGATGCTCGCACCGCCAAGGAACACGACATCGCTCAACACCGGCTCCAAGGCCTGTGCCGCACGCTCCAGGAGCTCAATACTCACGCGACCGCAGCTGAGCCCATGCGCGCCTGCAACAGCTCCGTCGCGAGGCCCCGCACGCGCGCATCGCCGAGCCGAAGCCCATCGGTCAAAGCCAGCAGTTCAGTAAGCGCTGGATCACGACGCGAGATACCCGGAGCTGCCTCGTGGAGCGGTTCGAACGCGATTCCCCGCACGGGTCCAAGCGGGTCCGGCCACACAGGCGGCAGTTCCCCGGAGTCCGCGAGCTTCTCCTGAAGCGGTGGCGCCGCCCAAGCGGTCGGCACCCCACGCGTCTCCCCGCCCCTAACCGGGGGGAATACGTACCTCAGGCCGTGAACCAGGAACTCCTCCGCGCGCCCGCTGTTTGCTCGACGACGCCCCTGCTCTAGCAACCCTGCCTGCTCTAGCCGCACGAGCGAGCGCTGGATCACGCTGCGCGGGATCCCGAGCTCGGCCTCGAGCGAGCGGACGGTCCACGACGGCGGATCGGCCGTCAGCTTCAGCAAAACGACTATGTCCTCGCCCTTGAGCATGACCCCAACCTAACACAAATGTCCCCAGTCCCGGGACTTGGGACAAATATTGCGGCGCCGCATTAGCGCCACGAGCTGAGGGCGTCTGCATCCGCCTCGGAGCCTGACGTCGTCGCGGGCCACTCACAGGCGTAGGTTGCCCGAGCTGGCGCCAAGACGCCGCAGGGGACCGTCGTAGGGACCGAAGATCCTCACAGACCCCAGCCTATACGGCTCGGACCGACCGCAACGTAACGCCGAATAGCCGCCCGAACACGTCAAAAGCCCACAATGAGCGGGCTTTTGATCAGCGGGGGACCGAGGAGTCGAACCTCGCGTTGCGGTTTTGGAGACCACCGTGTTACCGATACACCAGTCCCCCGGGACCCCGCATTCTACGGTCTCACCGCCGCGCTCCAGCGTCCCGCCGGCGGCCGTCCCGAGCCACGGCGGCGGCGCCGGTCGCTGCTCGCCGGCGTGAGCGGCCGCCCGGCCGGCACGCTCAAGGCGTTTAGAGGAAGCGTAAGCGACTCAAGCCGAACCTCGCGGGTGCCGACAGGTTGCTAGGTCCGAGAACCCCTGTGTCAATGCACATCTTCCTTCAGATGCCGTCCAAACAGCGCCGCCGCACGAGGCGGAGCGTGGGCGCGCGGCCCGTGGCAGTGGCGCGCTGGGTCGCCGCGCGTGCGTGCGGCAACCGCCGCGGTGGAGAGGACGGCTTCCTGCTCGTCGAGGTGCTCGTCAGCGCGCTGATGGTCGCGCTGATCGCCGTCGCCACGTTCAACGGCTTTGACATCGCGAAAAAGACGTCCGCCAATCAGCGCTACCACGACCAGGCCGCGCTGCTGGCGGCGCAGTCACAGGAACAGCTGCGCAGCGAGCCGGCGGCGGCCCTTGACGCGCTTGAGAGCACACCCCACGTGTACACCAAGAGTCTTGGCGGCACGACCTACACCGTCACCCAGGAAGCCAAACCGGTCGGGGCCTCCGGCAAGACGACCGGGTGCAGCGTCTCCGAAAGCTCCGGCAAGACGGCCGCGAACTTCCAGGTCAGCTCGAAAGTCACCTGGCCGCTGCAGGTCACCGCGAAACTCCCCGGCGTCGTTGCCTCGAGCGTGATCACGCCGCCCACCGGATCGGGAATCGAGGTCGACGTCGTCAACGGCTCCAGCGAAGGCGTCGCCGGCGTCACCGCGCGGGCGACCTACATCCCGGTCGGCTCGGGCGCCCAGAACACGATCGAAGGCACGACCGGCACGAGCGGCTGCGTCGTCCTCACCGGCATCCAGTCGACTCTCGCGAATGTCGAAATCGTCGAAAAAACCGGCTTTGTGACGCCGAGCGGGGCGCTCAAGGTGCCCCTCAAGGAACTGACGATCGCGCCGAACACGACGACCCACGACGAAGTCAAATACGCCGAAGCCGGGCGCATCGCCGCGCACTTCACGTACAAAGGCGCGACCAGCTGGGAAGGCCTCGAAGTCAAGAGCGACACGTTCCTCGCCGGCAATGCCGAAAACATGAAAGTCGCGCCGGAATACCAGATCGGCAGCACCTCGTTCGCGAGTTGCGAAGGCGGCGAAGAACTTTACAAGGCCGTCCCCGGCACCTATCTGAGCACGGCCGAAACCGCGGCCTGCACCCGTTATCCGAACGGCGATCTGTTCCCGTTCTCGAATCCCTGGCTAGTCTACGGCGGCGACTGCGAAGCGAACAAGGACTCCGAAGGCGAAGCCGCGGCGCTCGTCACGAGCGGCAAAACCACGACTGTCAACGTGCCCCTGTCCTACACCAGGCTGAGCGCCTACACGGGCGGCTCGAGCGTGAGCGAAGGCGAAGTGACCAAAGAAGTCCTCGGCCCGGTCAAGATCACGAACAGCGGCTGCGCGTCCGCACCGCTCCCGAACAACTCGTGGGGGTTCGCCTACACCCATGAACAGAAAGAAACGCTCGCCGGAGGACACCTCGCAAACCCGTTCCAGCCGTTCGGCAAATTCAAGCTTTGCCTCGTCGACCAGCATGTGGCGCCAGTAAAGACGTTTACGTGGTCGGGCACCGACAGCGCTGTCACGAACCCCGAAAAGCGCTTCTACCTCGGCCAGAAGACGGTCACGCAGCAGGCCGAACAGCGCAACTCCGAGAAAGCCGCCGAAGAAAAAGTCAATAGCGAAGAAGCGACGGCCAAAGCCGCGAAGGAAGCCCGCGCGGCCGAAGAAACCGCGGCCAAAACGGCGAAAGAAAAACGCGCCACCGAAGAAACCTCGGCTACCACGGCCAAAGAAAAACGCGCCAAAGAAGAAACCGAAATGGCAAGCGCGAAGACCGCGCGCGAAAAAAAAGAACTGGAAGAACGCGAAAAATGGGCGTCTGAAGAAAAATCGAAAAAAATCAGCAAAGCTACGCGGGAAAGCGACGAAAAAAAACAGAAAGAAACTCGCGAAAAAGAAGAATCCAAAGAAGCTACGGCGAGGAGCAAACGCACTACCGAAGAAACCGAAGCCACGAAAGCCAAGGAAAAACGCGCGACCGAAGAAACGGCTGCGACCACAGCCAAAGAAAAACGAGCCAAAGAAGAAGCCGAAGCCGGGCCCGCCAAAGAAGCTCGCGAAAAACTCAAGAAAGAACTTGAAACGACCAAAAAAGCTACCGAAACCGAAGAAGCCAAAGAAAACGCCAGCGAAGTGACCGTGGAAGCGAAAAGCACATGCTGATGCCGACCCCCAGACTCCCGCCGGCGCGCGATCAGAGCGGCTTCACGCTCGTCGAAGTCCTCGTCGCGATGGTCACCGGGGTAATCGTCACGGGCGCCCTGTTCGGGATCCTCGAATTCTCGGCCGAGCAGACCGCCCGCGGCTCGGAGGTCGCCCAGGCGACACAGGTCGGCCGCAGCGCGATGACGCACATCGTCGATGAGCTGCACTCCGCCTGCCTGTCGAGCGGGTTCTCGCCGGTCAAGGCCGGCAGCAACGAAACCAAACTCGTCTTCGTCAACGGCTACTTCCCCGAAGCGATCAACGAAAAAACCCAGCCCGAATATGACTTTGTGCGTAAGGACACGATCGAATACAACTCGGCGAAAGGCCAGCTGAGCGACGCCACCGCACTCGCCAGCGGCGAAGCCGAAGCTTCCGGCGAATATTCCTGGAAAGCCGCCACCACTGCTCTACTCGCCGAAAAAGTCAGCCAGGCCGAAGTCTCCGGCGAAAAGCAACCGGTCTTCTCCTACGAAAAGTACGCCACCAAATCGGCTGCCGCGAGCGGCGAAGCGGCATCGACGCTGACGCCGATGAAACTTTCCGAAGTCGAAGCGCACCCAGCCGAAGTGGCCGCCGTGCGCATCAGCTTCCGCACGTCCTACTACCACAAGGAAATCCGGCTTTCCGAAGCGAACGAAAAAGGGACTTCAGTCGACCAGACGACGCTGACGACGTTCGCGCTGGGCGCGCCCAACTCCGAAGCGACGATCACCGCGGGGCCGTGCGAATGAGCTCGCGCACTCGCAGCCCGCGCGCCGGCGCCGAGGACGGCTTCACAATGATCATCGCGATCGGGGTGATGTTCGTCACGAGCCTTCTGCTGGTCGCCGCCTTCACGGTCGCGAACGGCGAAATCCAGCTCTCGCACGACGCCACGTCCTCGAAGCAGGCCTACTACGCCGCGCTTTCCGGCATTCAGCAGTACGAGTACAAGCTTCAATCCAACGCCGACTTCTGGGAGACGTGCGAAGGGCTTGAAAGCGCGGTTCCCGCAAAAGAAAAATCTGAAGAAGTCGAGCGCTACGTCGTCACGCCCGTGACCGCATCGAGCGCTCCCGAAGGCTCGAAATGCAGCAGCGAAAACCCGGCCGCCGCGATGATCCAGACGAAAGGGCCGTTCCAGAACACCTTCCGGGTCAAGTCCGTCGGCGAAGTCACGGTCAACAGCAGGCGTACCGCGACGCGCACCGTGATCGCGACTTTCGGGGTGACGAACTTCCTCGACTACGTCTACTACACGAACTTTGAAACCCAGGATCCGGGCCTTTACAAGGCCAGCAAACCGACGCTTGCGGAAGAGTGCGAAGGGAAGTACTACGAAACCTGGTCGAAAGAAAAACTTGGCTGTCCGGAAATCGTCTTTGTGTCCAACGACAAGGTAGACGGCCCGATGCATACGAACGACAGCGCCGATGTCACCGGCGGGACGTTCGGCCGCGAAGGCCACGAACCCAAGGACAAGATCGAAATGTACGAGGGCACCCACGGAACGGCGGCGGGCTGCAAAGGCGGCGCCACCTACTACACCGCGTCGGGCTGCTACACGACGAAAGAACAGCTCGTCGAAAAACTCGAACCGCCGCCGGACGACACCAGCCTCGCGGCATACGTTGAACCGGAATACGAGTTCGAAGGCCGGACCGTGATCGAACTCAACGGCAGCGAAATGCTCGTCCACTACCACAACGCGGAAGGCACCGAACTGTCCAAGCCGATGAAACTGCCGCCGAACGGCCTCATCTACGTCGAGGACAGCACCCACCACGCCTGCGGCTACACCTTCGAAGTCGAAAGCTCCGACACCCCGTCCGAGACCTCCGAAGAGGAGTACTGCGGGAACGTCTACGTCAGCGGCAGCTACTCGTCGTCGCTGACCGTCGCCGGCGAGAACGACGTGATCATCAACGGCAGCGTGTATCCGACGGGCGTCGCCGGGAAACTCGGCTCGAAGCCGACCGGGACAGCGGTCCTGGGACTGATCGCGAGCGACTACGTGCGCGTCTACCACCCCTGCTCCAGCGGCAAAAACGGCACCGGCTCGCTCACGAGCCCGTGGATCTACGCCGCGATCCTCGCGACAAGCCACTCGTTCGCCGTGGACAACTTCGGCTGCGGCCCGGGCGAGGGTGAACTCAACGTCTACGGCGCGATCGCGCAGGACTATCGCGGCATTGTTGGTCTCGTCGGCTCGAGCGGCTATGTCAAGAACTACAAATACGACGAACGCCTCGCGACCGACGAGCCCCCCTACTTCCTGGCGCCGCTGAAGGCCGGCTGGAAAGTCATCCGCGAGACCGCGCCCAGCTCGGGCTAGCGCCGCGCGCCCGCCATTGCCCTACCAGGCCAGCGGCCGGTCGCGGCTGAGGAACGAGCCGCTCGGGCGGTCAGTGGTCGAGCGGGTCGCCGCCGCGCGCTCAGTGTCTGCGGGCGCCGGTCACGCCGTCGATCTGCTCCGCGACGAGCGGCATGCGTTCGCGCACGACGCGCATGTCATGGGCCGAAAGCCGGAAGCCGCGCACCACGGAGGTCGCGACGATGCTCGCGTTGCGCTGAGCGCCGTCGTCGAGCACGGCGAGCTCGCCGAAGAAGTCGCCGGGGCCCATCGTGTCGATCCGCTCGCCGTTGCGGATCACCTCGACGGTGCCCTCCTCGATGACCATGAACTCGTATCCGAAGTCACCCTGGCGCACGAGCGTGCCGCCCGCCGGCGCGCTGAACTCGTCGAGGATGCGCGCGAGCATCTTTCGTTCCCCCTGTGAAAGGCCTGTAAACGGGCTGAGCTGCTGAAGCCGAGACTCATCCACGAGCGCGGGGATTCTCTCACAAGTCTCGGCTCCTCACACGCTGCCCGCGCCGGCCGCGGCGATCGCGGCGCTGTTCGGAGGGCGGGCTCCTCGCCGCGGCCCCGCGGCCAGATCGAGCGAGCCGCCCTGCGGCGATCGCTGTCGCTTGCCTCGGCCGACGGCTCACCGGCTGCTCGGCCGACGGCTCGCCGCCTGCGGCATGGCCGAACTCGGCACGATGCAGGAGCCGGGACGCAAAGGAAACCCTACCGCTGGGATTGAGGCTTTGATCGCGGCGCTACTTGACCCGGTCGAGAGGCGGTCGCGCCGACAGGCATTGGAGGCGCTCAGCGAGTTGGTCGATCCCTCGTGAACGCTGCCGCTCACGAGAGGCAAGTCGCGTTGCTTCAAGCTCGGGGCGCCAGTTCGACGCGGTGGCGTTGTTTATCAATGCGCGAGTCGTGGAGCCATACCTCGTCGACCACAATCTCAAACTGCTGCCAGCCGCCACCACCGTCTGACTTCAACGAAGCGTGGCCGACTATTTGAAGGCCGACCGCGGATTCCTTCGTCTCGGTGTCGTAGATCGCCACCGAGACCCGATCGTCGGTTAGAAGGTTCTGCACATGACGAGCGGTCATTTCCGATGCGAAGTGGAGAGTTAGGTCGTCATCGGCTTGGTAGCCCACGGAAGCTATCCAGGTGCTTCCGTCCGCATTGATCGTAGACACGGCCATCACGCTGGTGCGCTCCAGTACTTCCTTGATGGACTTCCCCCGTTTTCGAGGACACTTGAGCGCTTGGGTCGAAAGACCCGGGCAAGGAGGTTCAAGTGCCGAGATCGAAGCCGCCGTATCCAGAGGAGTTCCGTCGTGAAGCGCTCGAGCTGCTGAAGCTCACCGGGAGGCCCGTCAGTGAGGTCGCGAAGGACCTGGGCGTGTCTGATCAGACCCTGTTCAACTGGCGTCGCCAAGCCCAGATCGACGAGGGCAAACGAGAGGGCCTCACGACCGAGGAGCGCGAGGAGCTGCGCCGGCTTCGCAAAGAGGTCAGGAAGCTGGAGATGGAAAAGGAGATCCTGAAAAAAGCCGCGGTCTTCTTCGCCAAGGAAACCGACGGGCGCTGAGCGAGGTGTTCACGTTCATCGCCGCGGAGAAGACCGGCTATCCCGTCGCCGTGATGTGCAGGGCCCTCGAGGTCAACCGCACCAGCTTCCATGACTGGGAGCGCAGAGCGCCGTCGAGTAGGGCTCTCACTGACGCGTGGCTGACCGAGAAGATCAAAGAGATCCACGACACCAAGAGACGCGTCTATGGCGCTCCCCGCATTCATGCGGAGCTGCGGATGGCTCACGGCATCCGGGTCGGCAGAAAGCGCGTGGAGCGGCTTATGAGCTCGGCCGGGATCTCGGGCCTGGTGCCCAAGAAGCGAGGCCGCACCACGATCCGGGTGCCCGGCGTGAGGGTCGCCGACGATCTCGTTGAGCGCCAGTTCAAGCCCGACGCGCCGAACGTGCTCTGGCTCGCCGACATCACCTACCTCCGATCGTGGGAGGGCTGGCTCTACCTCGCCGCAGTGCAGGACGCCTATTCGCGGCGAATCGTCGGCTGGTCGATGGCCGAGCACATGAAAACCGAGCTCGTCACCGACGCGCTGAACATGGCCGTTCACCGCCGCCGGCCCGACGCGGGGCTGATTCACCATTCCGACCAGGGCTCCCAATACGTGTCTCTGGGCTTCGGTCAGGCAGCCCGAGACGCGGGGATCGCGATCTCGATGGGCTCCCGCGGAGACTGCTGGGACAACGCCGTCGCTGAGAGCTTCTTCGCGACCTTGAAGAAGGAGCTCATCCACCGCCAGTCATGGCCGACACGCCGCGAACTCAGCTCGGCCGTCTTCGAGTACATCGAGGCGTTCTACAACCGCGACCGCCGACACTCAACCCTCGGCATGCACTCCCCAACCGACTACGAGCAGCTCCTCTACGCTGCGAACACCAAGGAATCCCCCACCACCAAGAACATCAAGTCAAAAAGTGTCGTCTGAACCGGGGGAAGTCCATTTGATCGTTTTCATATCCACCCCTTCCTTTCGTTCTCTACCCCGCCTGTCCAGTCGGACGAACGAGGATCTCGTTGATAGTCGTGCGTCGCGGCTGATTGACGGCGAAGGCGATGATCTCGGCGATGTCCTCAGCCGGAATTGCCGTGCTCTCGTACATCTTTGCTGCCGCCTCCTTTGTCTGAGCGTGCGTGATGTGGCCTGGCAGCTCCGTGTCGACCGCTCCGGGCTCGATGACCATGACGCGGATATCTGGCTGGAGCTCTTGTCGTAGGGACTCCGACCAGCCGTTCATGCCCCACTTCGTGGCCGCGTAAGCCGCGTTGCCCGGACGAGCAGTACGACCGGCAACAGACGAGAGGTTGACCAGGTCACCGCCGCCATCCTTGAGCTGATCCAGGAACACCTCGGTCGCCGTCATCGCGCCCAAGAGGTTGACCCTCACCATCTGCTCCTGCTCTTTGCGCTGGTCAGACGTGAACGGCCCCAGCAGCATCACGCCGGCGTTGTTGACGAGGACGTCCGCACCCCCGAGCTCGTCCTGAACCCGCTTGGCAGCTGCGAGCAGAGAGTCGCGATCGGTGACGTCCGCCTCGATCGCGATAGCGCCATCGCCGAGCTCCTCAGCTAGGGCATTGATCCGATCCGCCCGTCGGGCAAGCAACGCGACTCGGTAGCGGCTTTTGGCCAGTGCTCGGGCCGTGGCAGCCCCTATGCCGGAGGATGCTCCGGTGATGACCGCGACGCGGCCCTCTTTCCTATCGCTCATGGCTTATCCCCCGTAGTTATGGGCATTTCTTAGCCCTGTACCCAGTCTCTCATGGGGCGGAACCGTGAACAACGGGCATCTTTACAACCCCGACGAGCCAGGAGTAAGCCAGCGGGACTCAAACCCCAATTTCTCCCTTGAAATGGAGGCCCTTGTGATGAGCCGTGGTCGGCCCATGTTCGTTTATGGCTCTACAAAGCCAAATAATTCCTGGTGCAGTCGAGTGGACCTTCTGCAAACAGTCTAGTCCAGGTTGAGACTCTTGTCGAGCTCCTGTGCGAGCCAACCGATCGTGAAACGCGACAACGCCTGTTGAGAGCCGTCGCCGGCTAGGTCTCTTGGCCTACTATGCGCCCGAGACGCGGGATTTGCTGGTTGGTGTTCCTTCGGCGGACAAGCCGCTGCGCCGGTGTCACCGAAAAAACTCGGGCGCGGATCGCCATGCGGCGGTCCGCGCCCGATCGTCGTTAGGCGTGACTCGGTGTCAGGGGTTGGCGCTCCAGCATTTGCGTCCTTCGAATTCCTGCTTGGTCATGTAGGTGCCGTGGGGGTAGTAGGCGCCCATGACTTCTTCCTCGCTGCCCGGGGTTATGACTTTTTCGATGCTCTGTTCGAACGTCGGGTTCGACAGCTGGTTTCGCATCACCAGCAGGTCCAACGTCGAGCGTCGTTCGGCTTCGTATTCGCCTTCCAGGGCGTCGCCTGCGGTTCCCCAGTCAAGCCACGCAACGCCGCATCCGGGCTTGGCGTTCTTGGGACGGTCTTGGGGAAGGCTGACTACGACGGTGTATTCACCGGCGGTGTTGGTCGGGACCTCCTGGTCGAACACGCAGGCAGAGTCTGTCGGCAGTAGTGGCGGGTTGGCGATCGAGCCGGCGGTGCATATTGACCAGTAGCGGACCTGCTTGCCGGCGTAGTCGTTGGTCTTGTCCTTCTCATAGGTGCTCGGGTGGGTCGGCATCTTGGCGTGGAGCACCAGGATGTTGTGTCCTTCGCTGTTCGGCCCGATCGTGCGGTCGGCGTAGCCGAGGATGTACGCGTTTGCCGGGGTCGCATAGAGCCCGCTGGTGATAGCCGTCGGCAGGGTCGCGATGGCTTTTTCGTACGGTTCGCCCGCGCCGGCGAGGAACGGCTTCTGCAGATACGCCGGGTTGCGGAACCGTTCCCAGAGGATCGGGTTGACCGCTGGGTGTGGTGCCGCGGCCAGGCCGCGAAGGTGCAGGTAGGCCGGGACCGGTGCGCCTTGCGTGGCAAACGAGATGCTCGGGACGCTGTTTACGTCGTCGAGCGCGGTGCAGGCGCCCGCTTCTTCGGTGATCGGTTCGCCGAGCGCGGGGTTGAGTGCCGGCGCGGGTAGCGGCACACCAGCGTTGGCTTCGAGGTTCTTGTCGGCGCGGTAGATGCGCATGATCATCTGGACCGGCTGCGTTTCTCCAGTTGTCCCTTCTTGGCCGACGTACAGCGTGTTGGGCGCCGGTGTGGCGGGAGCGGTCTGGCCGCTGATCGTGATCGTGTAGGAGCGGTGCTTGGCGTTGCGGCTTTCTCCGGGCCGGAACGGGTTGATCGAGCCCTGGTCGGGGTTGACCTGTTCGTCAAAGATCGATGTCGCCGGGTAGCCGGCAACGCCCGCTTTCGTCACGTAGGTCGTGAGCGAGAAGAACCGTGCATGCGGGAACTGTCCGTGCAACGTGATCGTCGCTCCGGCGGGCAGCTCAAAGGCGGTGTTGTAGTACACGGTGTTGGTGTCGGGGGCGATCACGTTCGTGCCGGCTACCGGGTAGTTGAGTTCGTTGATCGGCCCGACGTTCGCGAACGGCTTGCCCCAGAAGCACGCGTTGATCGGACCTTGACCCTGGGTGCCCGGCTTGACCCCGCCGACAGCAGCCTGCCCGAGGGCGGTGGCGGGGAGAGCCGCGAGCGCCAAAGCCAGTACGACCGTCGCCAACCATGGGATGCGCCCCGACCGGCCGTCGGCCTTCACGGTGCGTACTGCTCCCCTCCTAGACCATCTCGCTGCGTGCATCCTGCCCTCCCTCTCCGTGTGTTTTCGTCGCTGCCTGAGTGGCGTTGAGGCGGGGAACCTAGCAGCGAATGAAAGCTATGTCAATTTCTTAGCATTTATGGAGATATCATGATCTCTTAGAACTACCAAATATTCGCGTTATCCAATACACGACCGATCATTCAGCTATGCTTCGGCCAGGTGCCCACCGGAAGTCAGAGCACTGAGGCCCCGCTTGGGGCTGGTAGATCGGCGGAGGCGCCGATCGCGTCGCTGCGCGTGCGCGAGGGCGATCGGTCCCCGATCATGCGGCGCCCGAGGCGTCAGGATGCCCTCGACCTCGCCCACGCCACGTTCCGTAGCGGAGTCCGCGTGGAGATGGGGACGCTTGCCGCCCAGTTGGGCATTTCGCAACCTACGCTCTACCGCTGGGTCGGCACGCGCGAGCAGCTACTCGACACGGTCCTCGAGCGGATAACCGATGAAACCGTCGAAGGCGCGCTCGCCGCGGCGAAAGGGAATGGGGACGAGCGGGTGCTCGATTTCGTCCGCCGCTTCGCCGACGCGTCGGGGACCTTCCGGGCTGGGCACTCGTTCATCGCGCGAGAGCCGGAACTCGCCTTGCGGCTCATCCTTTCAGAACGCGGAGGTGTTCACCGTAGCGCCGCCCGGGGCCTGCAAACGATCGTCGGCGAAACCCGTCCGGCCGAGCAAGCGCTCGTGCTAAACGAGCAGATCGACCTCATGGTCCAAGCCGGCGCCGCCCTGCAATGGGCGACGATCGCGGCCGGAGACGATCCGCGGATCGAGGGAGCGATCGAAGTCGTCCGCGCGCTGCTCCTCGCCGGCCCTGCGAGCCGACCCGAACCGTCCTGACCCAAACCAGTTCATGCACGTCGCAATGATCGGATTCCGCGCCTAACGGCCTGGGGTGCTCATGGCTGTGGGTCGTCCGATGAACATCTCCGAATGACAGAGGGCCGCTAACGACCGCGTTCTGCGCTCGCCCCGATCGGAGTGGCGAGGTCTCGCTCCGCCTCGGACGGTAGTCGCGGCGGCGTTCAGGCCGGCAGGTTTGCACAACGGTCGTTTGGTCCCTCGAAAATGCGGGCGAGAGGACTCGAACCTCCAAGGGGTCTCCCCCACCGGCTCCTAAGGCCGGCGTGTCTACCAGTTCCACCACGCCCGCGCGGACCCCGGCAGCGTACCCCGCGCGGGCGCGCCCCTCCAGCGTGGGCGGCCACGGGTGTCGTGGCCGCGCGGGTGAGCAACGATCGAGCCACGGTTCGCGGCACTCGAGCCGCGCGAGCTTGTATCGTCAGGCGCGAGATGTCCACCAGTCCGATCCGGGATAAGCAGGCGGGCGTGATCATCACGCACCCGAACCGCGACAAGCCCGTCGTGCAGGGCACACGCGCGGCGGTGATCCTGCTGCTGCTCGTGAGCGCCGCCCTCGTCCTGATCGTGACGATCGGCGGCTGGAGCGTGCTCGAGGGCGCGCGCGCGATCGAGATCGCCTACGTCGTCTTCTATCTGATGCTCGCGTTCTACGCGGCCCGCTGGAACCGCGGCGTGCTGCCGGTGGCCTCCGTGCTCGCGGTGCTGCTCGCGATCTTCGCGCTCGTCGCCGGCCCCGCCTGGTTCGCGCGCAACAAGACCGGCTTTCAGCAGCCCGCGCTGAACTCCGGGCTGATCGGCCTGCTGACGCTGCTGATCGTGCCCGTGCAGATCCTGCTCGTGGTGTTTGCGATGCGCGGTTTCTCCCAGGGTTGGAACGTGGAGCTCGAGCGCCGCGACCCGGCAGCCGGCGCGGAGTCCTATCCCGACGCGCCGCCACACCCCGCCTGACCCATCCGGATATCCTCGCCTGCGTGGACCGTCGTGCGGCGGTGGCGGAACGGTAGACGCGGGGCCCTCAAAAGGCCTTGTCCGAAAGGGTGTGTGGGTTCGAGTCCCACCCGCCGCACCATTTGGCCTCAGCCGTGACGCTTGGACGGCGAAGCGGTCGACGTCGCATCACGCGGCCTGCTTGTAGACGGTGACGACCGCGGCGCCGCCGAGGCCGATGTTGTGCTGCAGGCCGACCGTCGCGCCCGGCGCCTGGCGTGCGTCCGCCGTGCCGCGCAGCTGCCACGTCAGCTCCGAGCACTGCGCAAGGCCGGTCGCGCCCAGCGGATGGCCCTTGGAGATCAGCCCGCCGCTCGGATTGACCAACGGGCCCTCGCCGCCGTAGGTCGTCGCCTGCGACTCGACCAGCTTGTGGCCCTCGCCGACGTCGGCGAGCCCGAGCGCCTCATAGGTGAGCAGCTCGTTCGTCGAGAAGCAGTCGTGCAACTCGATCACGTCGACCTCACCGATCCCCAGCTCGGCCTGCTCGAGCGCCTGCTCGGCGGCGGCTTTCGAGAGGTCGAACCCGCACAGCATGATCGAGCTGTTGCCCGCGAACGTCGAGCCCATGTCCGTGACCAGCGCCTGGCCCGCGATCTCGACCGCCCGCCCCCACAGGCCGTGCTCGTCGACGAACCGCTCGGACGCCACGATCGCGCAGCCCGCGCCATCGGATGTCGGCGAGCACTGCAGCTTGGTCAGCGGCGCAAAGATCTCCTTGGAGTCCTTGATGTCCTGCAGCGAGTAGGCCTGCTGGAACTGCGCGTAGGGGTTGTTGACCGAGTGCCGGTGGTTCTTCCAGCCGATCCAGGCGAAGTGCTCGGGCGTCGAGCCGTAGCGCTCCATGTGCTCGCGGCCGGCGTTGCCGAACATCTGCGGGGCCGCCGGCGCCGCGCTCCAGTCGCCGCGGCCCTCGACCATCGCGCCGACGTGCCTGTCCAGCGCCGGCGTGCGGTCGGTGTACTTGGCGCCGATCGACCCCCTTTCCATCTTCTCGAAGCCGAGCGCGAGCGCGCAGTCGACCACTCCCGCGCGGACCGACTGGCGCGCGAGAAACAGCGCGCTCGACCCGGTCGAGCAGTTGTTGTTCACGTTGATGACGGGGATCCCGGTGAGCCCGAGGCCGTACAGGCAGCGCTGCCCATAGGTCGAGTCCCCGTAGCAGTAGCCGGCGTATGCCTGCCCGACCGCCTCGTAGGGGATGCCGGCGTCGGCGAGCGCGCGCTCGCCCGCCTCCCTGGCCCAGTCGGGGTAGTCGCCGTCCTTGGTGCCCGGCTTCTCGAACTTGGTCATGCCGACCCCGATCACGAACGTCCGGTGGCTCACTGGAGTGCCTCCTGTAGTTGATTGGCAGCTCGGCGCCGGCGCGGAGCGAGGGCAGGACCGATCGAGTCGCGCCCAAAGATAGCGAACGGCTCGCCGTGGCCCTGTGACAGGCACCGCCTCGTCCTCGAGCTCGAACCGAAGGGCGGGGCGGTTGACTTCCGCTGTGCGCCCGCACTAGTCTGCCCCACCGGGGGCAGCCGACGACAGCTGTCCGAGCTGTGCAAAGAAAGAGGAAGTGACCGTATGAAACGTGCGACGATCGTCTGGTTGTCGTTGATCGCGCTATGCGCTGCGGGCTGGAGCTTCGCCGCAAGCGCGTCGGCGTTCACGATGAACGAGCAGCTGGTGTGTGTCAAAGCGACTGTCAAGGGGGCCGGCGAATTCAACGAAAAGAACTGCTCGGCCGCCTCCAAAGGCGGCAGGGGAGAAGGTAACTTCGCCCTCGGGACGTGGGAACAGGCGAAGAAGAAGACGATAACCGGCAAGGCTGGTGAAAGTGTATTCACGAGCTATGTGTCGGGCCTCGGGGTCGTCGCGACGATCTCCTGTGCGTCGGCCTCGGTTGTCGGAGAACTGACGGGACCGACGACTTCGAAGCTGCTGGTGTCCTACTCGAAGTGCTCGAGCGGTGGACAGGCATGCGGTTCGACCAAGTCAAAACTGACGCAGAACAAAATTCACAAAGAAGGTGAACCTGAAACTGACACCTTAGAAGTGGCGACGTCCTTAGGGAAATACGAATCAGTGACCGTGCCAGCCGGGTCGGACAACGGCACGGGGGGAGGCATCACCTTCCAATGTGGGACCAGTTCGTACCATATGACCGGATCCGCGATCAGCGAGCTTTCCGGCGACGTCAATCAGATTTCGAAGGTTCGAGTCGAGTCGTTTCAGACGAACGAACTCGGTGAGAACGTGATCGACGAAATCGCCGAAGAACCCGGCGTGCAGCACGTCCTGCGCAACGAAATCGCCGGGGTTGGGACATACGAAACAGGGCTGCGCTCGACCGTCACGCTGAAGGGCGAAGCGATGGAGGTGTACGCACCCGAAAACCAGATCATCTAGGCCGCCCTCGAGGCGTCAGCAGCACTGCCGGCTGCGCGGGGCACTGTGTCCTGCGCAGCCGCCGCGGCGGCCGCCTGCGCCCGTCAGCCCACTGCCGAGGCCGGACGCCGCCCGGCGTTGCGGCGCGGCGCGAGCTCGCGCGGGCGCAGATCCTCCGGGCGGGCAGCGAGCGCGTCCGCGCAGACCACGCGATTGCGCCCGCTCTCCTTGGCCGCGTACAGCACGCGGTCGGCGTCGCGCTGGACGACCACCACAGGGTTCTCGACTGCCGGCTGCACAGCGGCGACACCGACGCTGACCGTCAGGCGGCCGTAGTCCTTGTCGGTCTCGGCCTCGACGGCCGCGCGGATCCTCTCGGCGACGAGCCTCGCAGCCTCGAGGTCGGCGTCGACGAGCAGCACCGAGAACTCCTCGCCGCCGACGCGCGCGACGACATCCGCCTCCCGCGAGGCCTCGCGCACGGTCTCGGCGATCGACACCAGCGCGGCATCGCCGATCGGGTGCCCGAAGCGGTCGTTGACGCGCTTGAAGTGGTCGATGTCGAGCGCGAGCAGGCTCAGCGGCGCACCCTGGCGGGCGCTGCGCGCTACCTCCTCGTGAATTCGCGTTTCGAACGCACGGCGGTTGAGCAGGCCCGTCAGCGGGTCGGTGAGCGCGGCGATGCTGAGCGTCGCGATCAGTTCCTCGAGGCGGGAGCGGAGCATGAACACGACGCCGCTGACGACGATGATCACGCCTGAGAGATTCAGCCAGCGCGGGCCGGCTGAGCCGTCGTGGACGCCGGTGAACGTCACGACGCCGTAAGCGAGGACGATCAGGCCGACCTGAAAGGCCGCCTGGCGGCGCGTGTAGAAGTAGGAGGCGTAGAGGACCACGAGCAGGTAGTAGGCCTCGTTGCCGGTGTGTCTCGGGTTGAGCGCGATCGTCGCGGTGATCAGCCCGGTGCAGACGGTTGTGACGATCAGGTAGAAGGCCTCCGGCACCCGCCCGCGCAGAATCAGCAGCACCACCAGGAAGGCCGCGCTCGCCACCGCATCGAGCGTGAACGCCGGGCGGCTGGCAACGGCCGAGGTCGTGATCAGCAGGTTGATCGCGCAGACGACCACGCCCATCGCCAGGCATGCGATCGCGCCCAGCCAGCGCGGGTCGGACGTGATCTTGCTTGCTCCCGGCTCGGGGCGCACGGACGCCATGATTCTTCCTCGGCGCGGCCGCTCGGCGCCGCGAGTGCAGACGCGCGATCCCCATCGTTCGTCCAATGCTCGAGGTCGTCTTGCTGCACGCGTGCTTGCACGCGGGGCGGCGCGGGCGCCGCGGCCGGACCTCGCCGCACAGCCGCGCGCTCTATATAGACGATCGCTCGTCCATATTGTAGGATGGCGAGATGCCCCCCACACGAGCACCCCTCGCCCGTGCGAGCAGATCGCGATGAGCGACGCCGATCCACGCGCGCTGCACGGCAGCCCGACGCCGCCGGAGCCGCGCGACGGCCGCCGCGCGCGCGGCATGCGCAGTCGCGCGGCGATACTCGAGCGCTCGGTGCAGATGGCCTCGCGGGAAGGACTCGAAGGGCTGACGATGGGCGAGCTCGCGGGCGCGCTCGACGTGCCCAAGAGCAGCGTGTTCGCGCTGTTCGGCTCAAAGCAGGAGCTGCAGCTGGCGACGCTCGCGGCGGCCAGGGAGATGCTGATCGCACATGTCGTGACGCCTGCGATCGGCGCGCGCGAGGGCCTGGCGCGACTGCTCGCGCTCGGCGAAGCCTGGTGTGACTACTTCATCGCCGAAGTGTTCGCCGGAGGCTGCTTCCTGTGCGCCGCCTCGGCGGAGATGGACGGGCGCCCGGGGGCCGTGCGCGACGCCGTCGCGGCGGTGATGCGCGACTGGCTCGTGCTGCTCGAAGCCAACATCGAGACGGCGATCGCAGACGGCGAGTTCGCACACGGCATCGATCCCCGCGCGATGGCCTTCCGCCTGAATGCGCTCGGGATGGCGGCCAACTGGCAGCGCCAGCTGTTCGATGACAGCGACGGCATCCGGCACACCCGGCTCGCCTGGCAGGCGGAGCTCGACCGCGCCCGCCGCTAGCGGGCAAACCAACGAGAACGGAGGCCCACGATGTCTGCAACCGAGATGCTGCTCGCACGCAACGGCGAGCGCCGCGAGGACCTCGGCGGGCGCGCGCTGGGGATCAGCCCCGGGCTGCGGGCGCTCGTGCTCACCTGCGCCGACCACCGCGTCGACCCGGCCCACGTGCTCGGCGTCGATCTCGGCGAGGCGGTCGTCCTGCGCAACGTCGGCGGAAGGGTCACGCCGGACTTCATCCAGAACCTCGCGGTGCTCGCGACGGTCGGCGCGGTCGAGGGCCTGCAGACCGGATTCGAGCTGCTCGTGATGCATCACACCGACTGCGGCACGAGCCGCCTCGGCGGGCCCGAGCATGCGGCTCTGCTCGGCGCCTACTTCGGCGTCTGCGAAGCCGACGTGGCGGGCCGGCACGTGACCGACCCCGTCGCCTCGGTCCGCGCCGACATCGCGCTGCTGCGCGCGCACCCGCTGCTGCCGCGGACGCTGATCGCCTCGGGGGTCGTCTACCACGTCGATTCCGGGCGTGCCGAGGTGATCTGCCCTGCGCGCGCGCTCGGCGAGCGATGATGCGCCGCGGGCCGTCAAGCTGTTGGACCCGTCCCGGCGCTCGCTCAGCCCATGCCGGCGGGACTCGGGCTGTGTGCGCGCTCATGAGCGGCCTGGGACGGGCCCGGGATCTCGCCACGGGACGGGCGAGCACCCGCCAACGACAGTACGCACGGCGCGCTCGGATTCCAAGCCTCGACCCCAGAGCCGTAACAACGTAAAGCAGTCCCGCGCGTAGCTTTCTGCTTGCAGCGGAGCTCCTCTTCCATCCGCTGCCGCCCGCACGGCACGAGGCCGGACCTACAGCCAGAGGTATGGAGCCCGGCGTCGACCGGGCTCCGGGCGTTGTGGGAGGCGCCGCACCCGGCGCTCAGGCGCTGAGCAGCTCCGGGCCCTCGGGTCCCCCGGTCTTGTTGACCGCCGGGTTGGCCGCGCGCGCCGACAGCCGGCCCGCCGGCAGGGCGCCGCACAGCGCGAGCGCCTGCTCGGCGTCGAGCGCCGGATCGAGCCACGCGCGCTGGGACTCCTCATCGGCGAGGATCACCGGCATGCGGTCGTGAATCGCGGCGACGAGCGGGTTCGGCGCGGCGTCGCACGTCAGGAGCGTGACGCTCTCGAGATGCTGGCCGTCGATCCGCGCGGGCGTCCACAGCGAGGCGAACGCGAACGGGACACCGCCGTCGACCTGGAAGAAGAACGGCTGGCGCGGCGCGGATCGCTTGCGCGCGCTCGCCTGCTCCGGTTTCAGCCACTCGAAGTAGCCGTCGGCGATCTGCAGCGCGCGGCGCGACGCGTGCGGGATCAGCTCGCGGAAGGCGGGCTTGGAGGTGACCGTCTCGACGCGTGCGTTGATCATCTTCGCGGCGCCCTTGAGGTCCTTCGACCACCACGGGATCAGCCCCCAGCGCAGCAGCCTCGCCTCGCGCTCGCCGTCGCGCGCGACGATCGCGAGCACCTCTTCGGTCGGCGCGATGTTGAAGCGCCGTGTCCCCTCCTCGCGGGGGATCGGCAGGCGAAAGCGATCATTCAGTTCTTCGACGCCCGCGGTGTTCGTGTAGCGGCCGCACATCGCTCAGGCCCCGGAGACGAGCTCGAACAGCTGCTCGACCATCTCCGGCCGCGCGACGAGGATCCCCCACGGCAGGTGCTCGTGCTCGGGCAGCTCGCGCACGAGCAGGCCGGCCCGTTCGCAGATCAACGCGCCCGCGGCGATGTCCCACTGCTTCACCGAGCGCTCGAAGTAGGCGTCACAGCGGCCGGCCGCCGTCCACGTCAGATCGAGCGCCGCGCTGCCCAGCCGGCGGATGTCGCGCACGCGCGGCATCAGCCTCATCAGCACCCGTGCCTGCGCCGCACGCACATCCGCGTCGTATGCGAAGCCGGTCGCGACCATCGCGCCGGCGAGCTCTGCAGCCTCGCCGCGCTCGCCCGGCGCCTCGTGCGCGGCGACGCGCGTGGAGCGGAGCACGATGATGCTGCCGTCGGCGCCCGCGAGCCTCGCCGGGCCGTCGCTCGTGGCCGTGAACAGCTCGCCGCGATTGGGGTCATAGACGGCGCCCGCGAGCGTCCTGTCGCCGTCGCGCACGGCGACGCTGATCGACCACTGCGGGATGCCGAACAGGTAGTTGACGGTTCCGTCGAGCGGGTCGACGACCCAGCTGAGGCCGCTCGTCCCGCCGGCGCTGCCTCCCTCCTCGCCGAGGATGCCGTCCTCCGGCCGACGCCTGCCGAGCAGCTCGCGGATCGCCCGCTCGGCCGCGAGATCGGCGTCGCTGACGAGGTCCGTCGGCGTGCTCTTGCTGCTCACGTGGCGCTCGGCGCCTTCGCGCAGGCGGTGAGTCAGCAGCGCGCCCGCCAGCCGCGCGGCGTCGACGGCCACTTCCAGCAGCGGCGCGGTCTCGCTCACGCGAACTCGGCCGGGCGCTGCTGCGCCCACGGGCGCTCGGCCTCGAGCTGCGCCGCGAGCGACAGCAGCGTCGCCTCGTCGTTCGGGCGCGCGACGAGCTGGACGCCGCGCGGCAGGCCGTCGCCGCCGAAGCCCGCGGGGAGCGACGCGGCCGGCTGCCCGGTCACGTTCCAGACGCCGCTGTAGGGCACCATCGCGGCGACCCCGTTGAGCGTCCACAGCACGCCGCGGCCCTGCATCCGGCCGATCGCAGGCGGCCCCGTCGCCGTCGCCGGCGTCAACAGCAGGTCGTTGCCGGCGAGCACCGTGTTCAGCCTGCGCGTCAGCTCCGCCTCACCCGCGAGCGCGCGATCGAGCAGCGCCGACGGAATCAGCCCGCCGAGCCGCGCCATCGCACGCGTGCGCCGTTCCAGGCGCTCGGGATGCGCGAGCGCCGCGGCGTCGTCGTGGGTGCCGCGCAGGTAGCGCACGACGACCGCCGAGACGCTGTCCGCGCCATACTCGGGGTCCTGCTCGACGAGCTCGTGACCGAGCGAGCGCAGCAGCTCAACCGTCTCCATCAGCGCGCGCTCGGCGTCGCCGTCGAGGCTCGCGACCACGCCCGGCGGGATCCGTCGCGAGTAGGCGATCTTCAGCCGCGCCGGGGGCGTCGCGATCGCCTGCGAGTACGGGATCGCG
The DNA here is from genome assembly GCA_963827105.1 of uncultured Solirubrobacteraceae bacterium. Taxonomy (GTDB): domain Bacteria; phylum Actinomycetota; class Thermoleophilia; order Solirubrobacterales; family Solirubrobacteraceae; genus Palsa-744. The sequence goes on from CAWHAB010000008.1 coordinate 36,393, forward strand.
GGCGCCGGCGCAATGTCGAGATCGCCGTCGCTCGCGCCCGCGGCGACGTCGTAGAACAACGCCGTGTCGGCGACGTTGCGCGTCAGCACGCCGTTGACCGACAGCCCGTACCAGGGACGCACGCGCGGCGCCATCGAGATCCGCCCGCGCTGCGCCTTCAGCCCCACCAGCCCGCACCACGCCGCCGGGATCCGGATCGAGCCGGCGCCGTCGGAGGCCAGCGCCGCGCCGATCAGCCCGGCGGCGACCGCCGCGCCGCTGCCCCCGCTCGAGCCGCCGGGCGCATGCTGCAGATCCCAGGGGTTGCGCGTGACGCCGAACGTCGCCGTCTCGGTGAACGGCCACAACGTCAGCTCGGGGACGTTCGTCTTGCCGATCAGCAGCGCGCCGGCCTCGCGCAGGCGGCGCACGACCTCGGCGTCGGCCCGGGCCGGCCCGCCGTGGGCGTTGGTCCCGTACGCCGTCACCTCGCCAGCGACGTCGATGTCGTCCTTGACCGCGATCGGCACGCCGAGCAGCGGCCGCTCGCCGCCTGCGCCGCGGCGCGCGTCGGCCTGGTCGGCTTCGAGCCGGGCGCGTTCGGCGAACACGACGCGGAAGGCGTTCAGCAGCGGGTCGAGCCGCGCGATCCGCTCGAGGTACACCTCGACGAGCTCGCGCGAGGAGATCTCGCCGGCGGCGATCAACTGGGCCTGGCGGGCGATCCCTGCATAGGCGAGCTCGATCGAGTCCATCTCCGTGGCAATCTATTGAAAATTCCCGCTCGCTCCGCCGCGCTGCGACCTAGGATGCGCGAAGGCAACATTTGGAATCGTCGGCGGGGTGGCGCAGCTGGGCTGAGACGGCTGCGCACGCCCGGCGGATACGGCTACCAGAGGGGGAGCAGCGATGGGATACCCAGTGACGTTCGAGGCCGACTACGTCGAGCGGCGCAACCGCCTGACAACGTTCTTCCGCCTGATCCTGGCGATCCCGCTGATCCTCGTGCTGTACCTGTACGGGATCATCGCGACGATCGCGGTGATCATCGCCTGGTTCGCGATCGTGATCACCGGCGGCTTCCCCGCCGGCCTGTACGACTTCATCGCCGGCTACACGCGCTTCCTCGCCCGCTACACCGCGTACGCGGCGCTCCTGAGCGATCCCTACCCGCCGTTCGGCGGCGCGGACGACCCCGCCTACCCGGTGCGCATGGAGTTCCGGCGGCTCGACAGCTACAGCCGCCTGAAGACGTTCTTCCGCCTGCTGCTCGCGATCCCGATCGTGATCGTGCGCTACGTGATGGGCATCCTGCTCGAGATCGGCGCGATCGCAGCATGGGTCGTGATCGTGATCACCGGCAAGATGCCGCGCGGGCTGTTCGACCTGATGCTGCTGGCCAACTCCTATACCGCGCGCAGCGACGCGTACGTGTTCCTGCTGAGCGAGACCTACCCGCCGTTCCAGGACGAGCAGACGCGGGCCGCCGGGACAGAGCGGCCTGAGCGCTAGACCGGTGTCACGGCGTTGTGCTTGGCGGGCCACGTGCGCTGCTTGTGGGCCGCGTGGGCAAAGCGCAGGATCAGCTCCGCGCGCAGCGCATCCGGCTCGATCACCGCGTCGATCACCAGTTCGGAGGCGAGGTGGAGGATGTCGATGTCGGCCGCGTACTCGGCGCGCAGCTGCTCGGTGCGCGCCGCGCGCTCGGCCTCGTCGTCGATCGCCTGCAGCTGGTTGTAGTAGACGGCGTTGATCGCCGCCTGCGGCCCCATCACCGCGATCGAGGCGCTCGGCAGCGCGATGCAGCAGTCCGGGTCGAACGCCGGGCCCGCCATCGCGTACAGCCCGGCGCCGTACGCCTTGCGCACGATCACCGAGATCTTCGGCACCGTCGCCTCGCTGACCGCGCTGATCATCTTCGCGCCGTGACGGATGATCCCGTCGCGCTCGACCTGCGTGCCGATCATGAACCCGGGGACGTCCGCGAGGAACAGCAGCGGCACGTTGAACGCGTTGCAGTTCCAGATGAAGCGCGCCGCCTTGTCGGCCGAGTCGGAGAACAGCACGCCGCCCTTGTGCTTGGGCTGGTTGGCGACGATCCCGACGACGCTGCCGTCGAGGCGCGCGTAGCCGACGAGCAGCTCCTTCGCCCAGCGCGGGTGGATCTCGAGCAGCGAGCCCTCGTCGATCAGCGCCGCGATCACGGTCCTGATGTCGAACGGCTTGTTCTCGTCGCTCGGGATCAGCTCGGCGATCGGCGGCCCGCCCGCCGGCGCAAGCGGCGGCGCGAGCGGCGGCTCCTCGCGCCAGCTGCCCGGCAGATAGGAGAGATAGCGGCGCGCGAGCGCGATGCCCTCCTCGTCGCTCTTGACGAGCTGATGCCCGCAGCCGGAGACGCCGGTGTGCATGCGCGCGCCGCCCATCTGCTCGAGGCTGACCTTCTCACCGATCACCATCTCCGCCATCCGCGGCGAGCCGAGGTACATCGAGGCGTTGCCGTCGCGCATGATCACGACGTCGCAGAACGCCGGGATGTACGCGCCGCCGGCCGCGCTCGGGCCGAACAGGACGCACACCTGCGGCACCGCTCCCGACAGCTTCACCTGGTTGTGGAAGATCTTGCCGGCGCCGCGCCTGCCCGGGAACATCTGCACCTGCTCGGTGATCCTCGCTCCCGCCGAGTCCACGAGGTAGACCATCGGGATCTCGAGCGCGAGCGCGCGTTCCTGGATGCGCAGGATCTTCTCGACCGTCTTCGGGCCCCATGACCCGGCCTTGACGGTCGGGTCATTCGCCATCAGCGCGACCGTGCGCGAATCGATGCTGCCGACACCCGTGACGACGCCGTCGGCTCCCAGCCCCTCCTCCTGCCAGTTCGCGAGCAGCGCTTCCTCGGCGAAGGAGCCCTCATCGAGCAGCAGCGCGATGCGCTCGCGCACGTCGAGCTTGCCCTGCTCGCGCGCCTTCTCGTGATGGCGCGCAGGCCCACCACCGAGCGCCCGCCCGGTGGCCCCGCTCAGAGCATCGCTCACGGTCGCGGCAACCCGCGATAGCGATGGCGGCCGCGACCGCGACCGCGCCCGCGCCCGCGCGAGAGCTGACGTTCATGGCGGGCCTGCAGTCGCGCTTCGACGACATCGAGGTCCGACGCCGGGCCGAGCAGGTGCCACGTGTCGCGCACGACCGGCAGCAGCGTGATCGCGATCACCCAGCCGGGCCAGAAACTGCCCGCGCCGCTCGCGAACCAGAGGCCGACGGCGAGCAGCGACATCGCCAATGACCCTCCCGCCTCCTGCAGCACGCGGCGGCGCAGCTGGCCCTTGCGCTTGACGAGCGCGAGCTTCACCGAGGTCGAGCTGATCGGCAGGTCGGCGCGCACCGCGTCGAGGTCGGCGCGGGTCGATGCGGCATAGGCCTTGTCGATCCGATCCTCGAGCTCCTCGGAGGTCAGCCGGCCCGCGCCGGCGTGCTCGCGCAGCTCCTCGATCACCTGCTCGCGATCGGCATCGGCAACGCGCAGATTCGACGGTCCGCTCATCACGCACAGACTAGTCGCTCGCGCGCGCGGTGCAGGGCGCAACGGGGTGCGGGCAGCGGCCGTCGGCCGCGAGCTTTGCCTCGCGCCGGGCGCCGCCGCGCCAGCGGGCTCCTCGCCTGCCCGATCGATGAGGGGTAGCCTCCCGAGCGTGCCGGGCGATGACAGCATCAACCTCCCCGCGGCCGAGCTGCGCGCCGGGCAGTCCGAGCTGGCGATGTCCGTCGAGGTGCTCGCGAGCACGCTCGAGCAGGCGCTGCCGCAACTCGTCACGGTCGAGCGCCGCAAGGTCGGCGGCTTTCGCTCCAAGCACCGCGTCGTCGAGCGCGTCGCGGTCGCGCTCGGCGAGGAGCAGTTCGAGCTGCGCCCGACGCCTCAGGGGACACGCTGCACCCGCCACAAGGTCGTCGGCGGGATCACGCTCAGCCGCGAGGAGCTGACGCTCGCCGACTGGCTCGCCGCGGTGACCGCCGCCGTCAGGAGGGACGCCGAGATCAGCGAGCGCGACTGGGCCGCCCTGCAGGAGCTGCTCGCGTGAGCCCGCTGTTTCACCGGCGCAGCGAGGAGGAGAAGCAGGCCGATCAGGCCGCCAAGCAGGAGCGGGCACGCGCGGCCGAGCTCTCCGCGCAGCGCGACGCGGCCTCACGCGAGCGCATCGAAGCGGGTCGGATCCCGCTCGGCGCCGCCGAGCGCCTGCAGCGCTTCGGCGCCGGTGAGACCGGTGCCGACGGTGTTCAGCAGCGACCTCTCGCGTGAGCGAGTTCGAGCTCGCTCGCACCGCCTCGGCATCGACCCCGATCACGCAGGTGATGGGCTCCTCGATCTACCACGTCGGCTGGCAGAACGATCTACTACAACGTCCCGACCGAGGTGCGCACGCTCTCCGACGCCTACAACGAGTGCCGCCGGCGCGCGCTCGGCGCGCCTGCTCGAGGAGGCCGCGACTGTGCGGCGCCGACGCGGTCGTCGGCGTGCGGATCGAGCAGGGCAGCCACGACTGGGCGCCCGGCGCGGTCGAGTTCGTCGCGCATCGGCACCGCCGTGCGGCTGCCCGCGGCGATGCGCGAGCCGCAGGCGCGGCCCGGTGCTCACCGACCTCGACGGCCAGGAGTTCTGGCAGCTCTGCGACGCCGGGCATCCGCCCGGTCGGGATCGTCGCCGCACACGAGCGTCCACTACGCTCCCGCGACCGCATGCAGACGGATGGCCAGGGCGCATCGAGCGGTCATGTTCGGCAGCGCCGCGTGGGCAACCAGGAGCTCGTCGACTACACCGCAGGGCGTCTACGCCGCGCGCGAGCAAGGCGATGGCGGCGCTCGCCGCGCAGGCGCGAGCAGCTCGGCGCCAGCGGCGTCGTCGGCGTGCGCGTCGGCCAGCACGTGCGCGTGCACACTCGCGTCGCAGCGGTCGATGGCGATGGAGCGCGAGGACCTGATCGTCACGCTTCACGTGATCGGCACGGCGATCCGCGAGGACCCGGCGCTCGCACCGTGCCGCCGCGACCGCCGCCCCTCGCCGCCACGTTCCTCGACCTGTCAGCGCCGCGGCAGCCCGCCGACGCGCCCCTCAGCGCCCGCCTCCCAGCGACCCGAAAGGACCGACACCATGGCCTATGACCCCAGCAGCACCGAGGGCGTACCCGAGGCCGGCCGCGCGCGCCTGCAGCAGAACCGCGCCGGCCTCTTCACGAGCGACCTCTCGATCAACGAGTTCCTGCTCGTGCGCCAGGCCGGCTTCCAGCCCGCTCGGGCTCGTGATCGGCTCGAGCATCTACCACATCGGCTGCAGATGGCGCAGCTACCGCCAGAACCAGGAGCTGACGGTGCTCTCGCAGGCGATGTACGAGGCGCGCGAGCTGGCGATGACGCGCATGGAGGAGGAGGCCGAGCAGCTCGGCGCCGACGGCGTCGTCGGCGTGCGCCTCGACATCGGCCGCTACGAGTGGGGCGAGAACCTCGCCGAGTTCATCGCCGTCGGCACGGCCGTCAAGCACGCGCGGCGGCGAGCTCCACCGCGCGCCCTCGGGCCGCCCGTTCACGAGCGACCTCTCGGGCCAGGAGTTCTGGACGCTGCTGCAGACCGGCCACCGCCCGGTCGGCATGGTGATGGGCTCGTGCGTCTACCACGTCGCCCACCAGACGCTGCGCCAGAGCATGCGCAACATGGGCCAGAACGTCGAGCTCGCCGAACTTCACGCAGGCGCTCTACGACGCGCGCGAGCTGGCGATGGAGCGGATGCAGGCCGAGGCGCTCGAGGCCAAGGCCGAGGGCATCGTCGGCGTCGACCTCGCACGAGAGCTCGCACGGCTGGGGCAGCCACGTGATCGAGTTCTTCGCGATCGGCACCGCGATCATCCCGTCCGAGGGCGCCGAGGACCACGTGATCCCGGCGCCGCAGACCGTGCTCGACCTGAGCTGATCAGAGCCCGCAACGGCGCAGCACTCCACCCCGCCCCGCGACACGCGATAGGAGCAGACCATGAGCATCGTCATCACCGAGGACCGCGGCCACGTCCGCCACGTGATCCTCAACCGGCCCGAGAAGCGCAACGCGATGAACCAGGAGCTGCTGCTCGCACTCGGCGAGGCGCTGCGCGAGGCCGCCGCCGAGCCGTCGGTCCACTGCGTCGTCCTGCGCGGCGAAGGACGCGTGTTCTCCGCCGGCGTCGACCTCGTCGAGCTCGGCGAGTCGAGCGGCCGGACGGGGATGCTGCGGCCGTTCCGCAACGTCTTCCTCGAGTGCGCGAACCGCTGCGAAGAGATGGCCAAGCCCGTCGTCTGCCAGATTCACCACACGTGCGTCGGCGGCGCGCTCGAGGTCGCGCTCGGCTGCGACTTGCGGATCGCCTCGAGCGACTCCAAATTCGCCCTGCCCGAGGTCAAGTTCGGGATCATCCCCGACGTCGGCGGCTCGACCCGCCTGCCGGCCGTCGTCGGGCTCGGCCGGGCGAAGGAGCTGATCATGACCGCGAGGACGATCGACGCGACGGAGGCCGAGCGCATCGGCCTGATCAACCGTGTCGTCGCGCCCGAGGAGCTAGAGCAGGCGACCGCCGCGCTCGTCGATGAGCTGCTCGCCAACTCGCATATCGCGGTCGGGCGCGCAAAGCGGGTGATCGACGCCTCGGCGCGCCCGACGATCGCCCAGAGCCTCGAGATGGAGGTATCGGTGCAGGAGTACTGCATCGCCGCGGCGCGGGAGAGCGCCGATACGCAGCGCACCGAGCAGGAACGGGCTCTCGCCGGGTAGCGCCACAGCGTCTGACCGGCGTGGGAGCGCGGCGTATAGTGCCGGCTGGAGCGACACTGGTGCCGGTGCCCCTACAGCGGATCGGAGGCCGGGATGCGCGAGCGTGAGTTGGGACACAGGGGCAGGTTCGGCGGATCGACCCCGGGCGTGCGGGCGTTCGGCGCCTGCTGCGGGCTGTTCGCCGTGGTGGCGGTGCTGGGGTGGGCCGTGTGGCTGCGCCGAGCGCGCTCGGCGCCGTCGGCGACCTGAACTTCACGGGCTGCATCGGCGTATTGACCGGCTGTACGACCGCCTCGAGCGACGCGCTCGACCAGCCGAACTCGGTTGCTGTGAGCCCCGACGGGAGCAGCGTGTACGCCGCCTCGTCTGATGCGGTTGCCGTGTTCTCGCGCAACAGCGCGACCGGCGCGCTGACGTACAGCGAATGCATCGGCGGCGGGTCGGAATGCACGCCGACCAAACCTGCCGACGCGCTCAAATTCGTGACCTCCGTCACCGTCAGCGCCGATGGCAGGAGCGTCTACGCCGCCTCGGGTGACGCGGATGTGATCGCGATGTTCTCGCGCAACACCGCGACCGGCGCGCTGACGTACACCGGCTGCATCGGCAAACTGAGCGAATGCGCGGCGACCAAACCCGCCGAAGCCGTCGACGATCCATTCTCGGTTGCGGTCAGCGCCGACGGCAGCAGCGTATACGTCGCGTCATTGGACTCGAATGTGCTCGATGCGTTCTCGCGCAACACCTCCACGAGCGCGCTGACCCTCATCGGCTGTAACGGCGAACTCGCGAAATGCACACCGACCACGCCGACCGACGCGGTTGACGAGCCGGAGTCGGTGGCGGTCAGCCCCGACGGCAGCAATGTCTACGTCGGCTCGTTTGCGATGGACACGTTCTCGCGCAACACCGCGACCGGCGCGCTGACCTCAACGGGCTGCATCGGCGATGTCGGCGGTTGCACGCCGACCACGCCGACGGCTGCGCTCAACGAGCTGGAGTCGGTCGCGGTCAGCCCCGATGGCAGCAACGTCTATGCCACCTCCGTTGACGCGAGCGTCGTCGACACCTTCGCGCGCAACACCGCGACGGGGGCGCTGACGTTCACCGGCTGCATCGGCGAACTCAAAGAATGCACGGCGACCACCCCGACCAACGCGATCGACCAGCCGACATCCGTCGCGGTCAGCGCAGACGGGAGCAACGTCTACGTCGCCTCCTCCGAATCGAACGTGATCGACGTGTTCGCGCGGGACGCCACGAGCGGCGCGCTGACGTTCAGCGGCTGTATCGGCAAGCTCGCGAAATGCACCACGACGACCCCGGAAGAAGCCGTCAGCCAGCCGGAGTCCGTCGGGCTCAGCGCCGACGGCAGCAGCCTCTACGCGGCCTCGCACATCTCGGGCACGATCGACCTGTTCTCGCGCGTGCTGCCGCCGGTGCTCTGCGCCAACGTCGCCGGCAGCACCGCGTTCGACACGCAGATCACGATCACGCTGAGCTGCTCCGACGCCGACCCCGTGCCCTTGACGCTCGCGACCGTCGCAAGCCCCGCGCACGGGACGCTCGGCGCGATTAGCCCATCCGGCGAGGTGACCTACACCCCCGCGGCAGGCTACAGCGGCCCGGACTCCTTCAGCTACATGGCAAGCGATTCGCAGAGCGGCTCGAACACGGCGACCGCGACGCTGACGATCGCCGCGCCCCCTTTCACACCGCTCGTGCCCCCGCCGCCGCTGGTCACAAGAGCCACGTTCCACAACCAGCGGATCACGCTCACGAGCCCGTCGCCGCTTCAGTGCACGATGCCCGGCGCGAAGCTCGCTGTGAAGCTCGCCTCGGCGGCGATCAAAGGCTCGAGAGCCGCGAAGCTCCGCTTCGCGAGCGCCAGGCTGTACCTCGACAAAGGCGTCAAGCACACCCACAAGAGGACGATCCGTACGCGCAGCGGCAGGAAGAAGACGGTGATCGTGACGAGCTACTCAGCGAACGCGACCGTCCATCACGTCCCCGTTACGCTCGCGCTCGCGAGCACCGCGCTGAAGGCCGGCACGCATACGCTGACCGTGAAGCTCTCCTACGAGGAGACCATCAAGAAGCACGGCCACAGGAGCACGGTGACGCTCACCAGGACGCTGACCGCGAAGTTCACGATCTGCTAGCGCGGCAGGCCACCGCGATCGAGTCGGGCAGCAGCCAGCGCGCCAGTCGACGGGCCCCGCGAGGAGCGTGTGGCTGCGTAGCGCCGCCCGAGGATCTCCTGCGCTCGGCCCGCGCACGCGAGCAGCGCGGCAGGACACCGCAATCGCAAACTGTATATATCTAAACGTGTATACTATCCTTGTGGAACCTACGACACTGATCCGAACCGCCCGACACGCCGCGGGTATCACGCAGGTCGAACTCGCTGCACGAGCCGGCACGACGCAGCCTGCCGTTGCCGCGTACGAGTCGGGCGCAAGGACACCCAATCTTGCGACGCTGTCGCGGCTGCTCGACGGCTGCGAACACGACATCGAGGTACTCGCGCGCCCACGCGTGCGGCGAGGTGCCGCGTCGCTCGCCGAGCTCTCCACCACGATCTCAGAAGACCTGCTCCGCGATCGTGAGGGCGACGCGCTGCGGCTGCTGTTCGGCTTCGCCGACGACTTCCGGGGGTCCTCGCGCCCCGGACGGATCGCACTGATCGCTCAAGAGCCGCCGCCGACTGGCGACGCGCGATTCGATGCCGCCCTCGCCGGGATCGGTGAGTTCTTCGCCGCCGAGGCGGCAATCGCTGCGCCGGCATGGGTAGACGGCCCCGGCCGCTTCCTGGAGCAATGGTGGTTCGTCGCGAGCCGCCCGACATTCGACGCGTACACCCTCGCCAACACCCCGGCTCTGTTCGCCCGCCATGGTGTGTTCATGGCCCGCGAGGTGTTCGACCGTGCCTGAGCGTGAATTCACAAAGGCACGGATTCTGCACGCGCTGCAGGCCCTCGGCGAGGAGTTGACACGCGAAGGGGTGCAGGCGCAGATCTTCATCGTCGGCGGTGCGGCGATGGCGCTCGCGTACTCGACCAGGCGCGTCACCAAGGACATCGACGCGGTCTTCGAGCCCAAGCAGATCGTGTACAGCGCCGCTGAGAGAGTCGCCGAGGAGCTGCGGCTGCCCGCGGACTGGCTGAACGATGCGGTCAAGGGCTTCATGCCGGGCCCGGACGAGGCGCCCCGCCCCTGCCCGCCATCGAAGGCATCGAAGTGACGACCGCCTCGCCGCGGTATCTGCTCGCGATGAAGCTGATGGCGATGCGCTTCGGAGAGGACGACGAGGACATCGAGATCCTGCTGCGCGAGTGCAAAATCAACAGCGCCGAGGAAGCTCTGGATGCGCTCAAACGGGTCTATCCCGCGAAGGAGCCGCCGGCGAAGACGCGATTCTTCCTGGAGGAGCTACTCGGGCGCTAGGCAAGCGGGCCGCGCCGGCGCTGGGCACCGGTCCCTGTGCACGTCAGCTAGCGACGGCTGCGGCGCCGCCAGAACATCCAGCCGAGCCGCGCGGCCACGGCGACGACCACGATGATGGACCCGGTAGGGCCCAGGGATTGCCCTCTGTAGAAGTAGGCGAGCGTCATCGGCGCAGCTCAGCGTTGCCAGTCCACCGGCCCCGCCACCAAGGTGTGGCTGCCGAGCGGGCGCCCGAGTATCTCCTGCGCGCGGCGCGCGCAGGAGAGCAGCGCGGGCAGGTCGATCCCGGTCTCGATCCCCATCTCGTGCAGCATCGAGACGAGGTCCTCGGTCGCGACGTTGCCGGTCGCTCCCGCTGGAACCGGGCAGCCGCCGAGCTCGCCGAAGCTCGACTCGAAGCTGTCGATCCCCGCCTCGAGCGCGGCGAGCACGTTCGCGAGGCCCTGCCCACGCGTGTTGTGGAAGTGCGCGGTCAACTCGACGTCCGCGCCGAGCTGCGCACGCGCGGCCGCGAAGAACTCGCTCACCTGGCGCGGATTGGCCATCCCGGTCGTGTCGCCGAAGCCGACCTCCGCGGCGCCTGCGTCGCGTAGCCGCTGAGCGATCTCGAGCACGCGGGCAGCCGGCACGTGGCCCTCATACGGACAGCCGAAGCAGGTCGAGATCACGCCCTCGCAGCGCAGCCCCTCGGCGCGCGCCCGTGCGAGCACGCGCTCGAGACCCCGCAGCGACTCCTCGACCGAGCGGTTGACGTTGTGGCGGTTGTGCGTCTCGGAGGCCGACAGGAAGACGTTGACCTCATCGATCCGCTCGCGCTGCTCGAGCGCCTTCTCGAGACCACGCTCGTTGGGGATCAGCACCGACACGCTCACCTCGGGCGGCAGCTCGGCGCGGGCGAGCACCTCGGCGGCGTCGGCGAGCTGCGGGATCACGTCGGCGCGCACGAAGCTGGTCAGCTCGATGCGCCTCAAGCCGGTGCGCGCGAGCGCCTCGATCAGCTCGAGCTTCAGCTCGGTCGAGATCACCTCGGGCTCGTTCTGGAAGCCGTCGCGCGGCCCGACCTCCCTGATGCGCACGGAGCTCGGCAGCATGCGGCGAAGCCTATACTCGGCCGCCATGACACCGTCGAGCCCCGACACGGTCGCAGTCATCGGCGCCTCAGGAGCGCTCGGCTTCGGCCTCGCGATCCGCCTCGCACGCGTCGGCGTGCCGATCGCGATCGGCTCGCGCGACGCGACCCGCGCGGAGGAGGCCGCGGAGCGGGCCCGCGCGATCGTCGCCGACGGCAGCTTCTCCGCGCACGAGAACGCCGCGGCGGTCGGCGCCGCCGGCACCGTGATCCTGAGCGTCCCGTTTCGCAACCAGTCCGAGACGCTGACGAACCTCAAGGACGCGCTCGCTCCCGGCCAGCTGCTGATCGACGCGACGGTGCCGCTCGCTGCGGCGGTCAGCGGCAAGGCGACGCGGATGCTCGGCGTGTGGCAGGGCTCGGCAGCACAGCAGGCGGCGGAGATGGTTCCCGACGGCGTGCGCGTCGTCTCGGCGCTGCACACCGTCAGCGCCGCCTCGCTGACGGACCTCGAGCACCCGCTCGGGCAGGACGTGCTCGTCTGCGGCGACGTCCGCGCGGACAAGCGCGAGGCGGCCGAGCTGATCGAGCGCATCGAGGGACTGCGCTGCGTCGACTGCGGGCGCCTGGAGATGGCGCGCACGACCGAGGCCCTGACCGCCCTGCTGATCTCGGTCAACTCCCGCTACAAGGCGCACGCGGGGGTCCGCCTGACGAACCTGCCCGAGCAGCTTTGGCGGTGAGCGATGCCGAGGTCGTCGTCCTCTCCGGTGGCACCGGCGGCGCCAAGCTCGCCTGCGGGCTCGCCGACGCGGTCGGCCCCGAGCGCCTGACCGCGATCGTCAACACCGGCGATGACATCGAGATCTACGGCGCGCACGTCTCGCCGGACCCCGACCTGATCTCCTTCTGGCTCGCCGACACGATCGACGAGCGCGGCTGGGGCATCGACGGCGACACGTTCGCGGTGATGGACGCGCTGCGCGAGCTCGGCGTCGATGTCTGGTTCAACCTCGGCGACCGCGACCTCGCGTGGTGCTTGGAGCGCGCGCGGATGCTCGCCGGCGGGCTCACGCCGACGGCGGCGATCGCAGCGCTCAGCGCCGCGATCGGCGTCCGCTCGCGGGTGCTGCCGATGAGCGATGACCCGGTCCGCAGCTGGGTTCGCACCGCCGCTGCCGGCTGGTGCGCGTTCCAGGAGTTCATGATTCGCGAGCGCGCCGCGGGGCCGATCGAGGGGCTCGAGTACCGCGGCGCCGAGCAGGCGCGCGCGAGCGAGCAGGTGCTCGGCGCGATCGCAGCGGCGCGCACGATCGTGATCGGTCCCTCGAACCCGTTGGTCTCGATCGGCCCGATCCTTGCCGTCCCGGGGATCCGCGAGGCGCTGATCGCCGCCGACGCGCCGCTCGTCGCGGTCAGCCCGATCGTCGGCGGTGAGGTGCTGAAGGGGCCGACCGCGTCGTTCATGGCGTTCGCGGCGCTCGAGTGCAGCGCGAGCGGGATCGCCGACTTCTACGGCGAGCTGCTCGACGGCATCGTCGCCGACGAGAGCGTCGCGGCGCTCGCGACGCTGCAGACGGACACGCGCATGGACGACGCCGCGTCGCGGCGGCGGCTGGCGGAGGAGACGCTGTCGTTCGCGAGCGCGCTGGCAGGATAGGCCGGGCGCTCAGCCGCCGGCCGGCGGCTGGCGCTCGCGCCACGCGACCAGCGTGTCGAGCGCACCACCGATCACGCGTTCGACGAACGCGTCTCGCTCATTGGCGTGCGGCAGCGGCTCCTCGGGAACCGGCGCGTCGAGGAACTCGCACAGCGGGCCCCAGCCTTCGCCCACCTCCCACACGAGCAGCCGCTCGGCGGGAACCGCGGCCTGCACCTGCTCGTTGTGGCTCCTCATCTGCGCGATCATCTGCTCGGGCCGCTCGTGACCCTCGGAGAAGGTCCCCTGCGGGCCCCAGAACATGCGGTCGACGAGCTCGAGGTAGCGGTGCCAGCGGGGATCGATCTGCGCCCTCGCGCCGGACAGCCGCGGCATCAGCGTCTCGCCGTGGCACATCGTCCAGATCGTGTCCCTGAAGCTGCGCTCCCAGGCCTCGCCGTCGCGAACGCTCAGCAGCACCTTGGCGTCGGGGTAGGCGTCGAGCAGCTCGCGGTAGAAGTAGCCGCCCGGCCAGTCGACCGTCGAGCGGTGACCCGCGAAGATCCCGTCCCAGTCGGCGTCGCCGTCCAGCGCCGCGTCCCACAGCGGCACCTGGTCGAGGTCCGCGATCACGTTCACCCAGTGGTAGCAGGGGCCCAGTCCGATCATCTCGAGCGCGAGCTTCTGCGTCAGCGTCCCCGTCCGCGGCAGTCCCGCGCCGATCAGCTCGATGCCCCGAGAGTGCTCCGTTGCGCCCATCCGATGCTCCCTTCCCCCGTGTTTTGGCCGCGTTCATCGCAGCAGATCGTGATCGGCGGACGCGAAGAACTGGATAAGAACAGCCCTGCGGGCCCGGGAAACCGCTGCTGCGGCTCATATCGTTACATGCCCCAGCTGGACGGCCCACTGCGGGCGCCCACCGTCGACCAAGGAGTCTCAATCTTGCACACCGGTCCCGATCGTGGCCGCGGAGGATCGCTGTTGGCCGACCCGATGCCGATTGCGCGCCGGCGGCCGCTCGCCCGCAACGGCCCACGGATCGCCGCGCTGACGCTGTCGGACTCCGACACGGCCCACACCCAGCAGCAGGTGCTCGAGCGCCTCGGCCTCGAGGGCGACGAGTTCGCCGAAGGCATCTTCGAGCGCTGCGGCGTCAAGCGCCGGCACCTGAACCTCGGCGAGGACTTCCTCGCGTGCGCGCTGCAGGACCGCACCGCGCAGGTCGAGCGCGACCTCCTGCGCCACGCGATCCGCGCCGTCGACGGGCTCGGCATCGACCCCGCCAACGTCGGCACCGTGCTGAGCGCGAGCCTCTACTCGCTCGGCGTGCCCACGCTCGCCCACCGCCTGCTCGACCACTACGGGATGGACCCGGCGACCGACAAGTACCACATCACCGGCGTCGGCTGCGCGAGCGCGATCCCGCTGATCCGGCTGACCTCGCAGGCGCTGCGCGAGCACCCCGACCGCCAGGCGGTGATCGTCGCCGCGGAGAGCATGAGCAGCATCCTGATGCGCGCCACACCGGAGGACCCGCGCGCGAAGACGGTCGGCTCGGCGCTGTTCGGCGACGGCTGCGCGGCGGCGCTGCTGTCCTGTGACCCGCGCGCGGACGGGCCGATCATCAGCGCCTCCCAGGTCCACCAGATCGCGGACACGCTCGGCGCGGTCAGCCTCGACGTCGACGGCGGCGACAGCCACCTGCACCTTGCGCGCGAGCTGCCCGACCTCGCCGGCGCCGGCCTCGACGCGCTGGTCGACCGCTTCCTGGCACGCAACGACCTCACGCGCGAGAGGATCGACCATTGGGTCGTCCACCCGGGCGGGCGGCGGATCATCGAGAACGTGCGCGACGCGCTCGCGCTCAGCGACGACGACGTCGCCGTCAGCTGGGACTCGCTGGCCGAGCACGGCAACGTCGGCACGCCGTCGATCTTCTACGTGCTCAGGGAAACGATCGACCGCCGCGAGCCGCGCGCGGGCGATCGCGGCCTGATGGTCTCGATCGGGCCGGGCGTCACCGTCGGGCTGATGCTGCTCAGCTGGTAGGGGCGGGGCGGCCCTCGCCACTATCGTCTGCGGCAGATGCGCACCGCCGCGATTCTCCCGATCAAGCGCTTCACCGAGGCCAAGCAGCGCCTCGCTGAGAGCGTCGCCGAGGAGCTGCGCGCGGAGCTCGTGCGGGCAATGATCGCCGACGTGCTGCTCGCGCTCGCGCAGACGAGCGCGATCGAGCGCACGATCATCGTCAGCAGCGAGCCTGCGATCGCTGCGCCGGCCCGCGAGCACGGCGCGCTGATCATCGCCGACACGCTCGAGCGCGGCCAGTCGGCGGCGGTCGGCCTCGGTGTCGAGCGCGCGCTCGCGGACGGCTGCGATCGCGTCCTGTGCATCCCCGGCGACTGCCCGGCGCTCGACCCGGCCGAGCTCGAGGCGCTGCTCGCCGGCGGCGAGCAGGACGGGGCGCCGGTCGTGATCGTGCCCGACCGCCACGGGCGCGGCACGAACGGCCTGCTGCTCGCGCCGCCCGATGTGATCGCGGCGAGCTTCGGCGTCGACAGCTGCGCGCGCCATCGCGGCCTGGCGGCCGCGGCGGGCGTCGCCTGCGCGGTGCGCCGCCCGGCGTCGCTGCTGCTCGACATCGACACCGGCGCGGACCTCGCGGCGCTGCGCGAGCGCCTGTCGGGCACGCACTCGCGCGCGCGGCGCACGCGTGCGGTGCTCGGCGAGGCGGGCGGCGAGCAGCTGCTCCCGATCGCAAGCGCCGGCTGAGCGGAAACGGTGGCACAGCTGCGCGCACGCCCCCTCGAGGGCATCCCCGAGATCGCCGAGGGCGCGGACCTGGCGGCGTTGATCGTCGGCGCCGGCGAGCGGATCGAGGACGGGCAGCTGCTCGTGATCGCCCACAAGGCGATCTCCAAGGCGGAGGGAGCGCTCGTCCCGCTCGCGCAGGTCGTGCCGAGCGCGCGCGCGCTCGAGCTGGCGGCGGAGGCCCGCGCCGCGACCGGCGAGACGCGCGACCCGCGCGCGATCCAGGTCGTGCTCGATCAGTCCAGCGAGATCGTGCGCGCGGAGCGCGGCGTGCTGATCAGCCGCACGCGCCACGGCTTCGTCTGCGCGAACGCGGGCGTCGATGCATCCAACAGCGCCGAGGAGGACGTCATGATCCTGCTGCCGCGCGACCCTGACGGCTCGGCGCGGCGACTTCGCGCGCGCCTGCGCGAGCTGACCGGCGCGACGGTCGCGGTGCTGATCACCGACAGCTTCGGGCGCGCCTGGCGCCACGGGCAGCTCGATGTCGCGATCGGCCTCGCGGGCATGCAGCCGCTGGATGACTGGCGCGGGCGCAGCGATGCGCGCGGGCTCGAGCTGCGCGCGACGTGGCTGGCGGTCGCCGACGCGGCCGCCGCCTGCGCGGACCTCGCCCGCGCGAAGGACTCGCGCGAGCCGGTCGTGATCGTCGACGGCCTCGAGCGGTTCGTCACCGCCGAGGACGGGCCCGGCGCGGTCGCGCTGCTGCGAGGTCTCGCGGAGGACATGTTCCGCTGAGCCCGCTCAGGCGGCGATCGGCAGCTCGTAGCGGCGGCGGATCTCATACAGCGTCGTGCGCTCGGCCGCCGGGCGGCCGGCATCGTGCGCGGCCGCGACGAGCTGCTCGGGGTCGAGCTTGGTGCCGTGGTAGCTGCCGGCGAGGCGGCTGATCGACTCCTCCATCAGCGTGCCGCCGAGGTCGTTGACGCCCCAGCGCAGCGACTCGGTTGCGGCATCGAGGCCCATCTTCACCCACGAGGCCTGCAGGCTCGCGATCGTGCGCCCGAGCGCGAGGCGGAACACGGCGGTGTGCTTGAGGTTCTCCTCGCGCGAGATCTCTTCGACGCCGTGCGTGCGCCCGAGCAGCGTCTGGAAGGGGATGAACGACAGCGGCACGAACTCGGTGATGCCGTCGGTCCGCTCCTGCAGCTCGCGCACGACGCGCATGTGCTCGGCGAGCTCCCACGGCTCCTCGATGTGGCCGAACATCACCGTCGAGGTCGAGCGCAGCCCGGCGCGGTGGGAGGCCTCGATGATCTCGACCCAGCGTGCGACCGGCAGCTTGTTCGGCGAGATGCGCTCGCGCACGCCGTCGTGCAGCACCTCGGCGGCCGTCCCGGGCGTCGAGCCGAGACCGGCGTCGCGCAGCTGCGCGAACACCTCCCGCGGCGCGAGCCCGGAGATGTCGCACATGTGCGCGATCTCCATCGGGCTGTACGCGTGCAGGTGCAGCTGCGGCGCGAGCTCCTTCGCGAAGCGCAGCCAGCCGAGATAGTCCTCGAGCGCCCAGTCGGGGTGGATGCCCGACTGGATGCAGAGCTCGCTCGCTCCGTAGGCGACCGCCTCGTGCACGCGCCTGGCGAACTCCTCGCGGTCGTGCTCGTAGGCATCGGGCGAGCGCTTGCCCTGTCCGAAGCCGCAGAACGCGCAGCCGACGACGCAGACGTTGGAGACGTTGATGTTGCGGTTGACGACGAACGTGACCGTCTCCCCCGCGAGCTCCGCGCGCAGCTCATCGGCGGCCGCGCGGATCTCCTCGATCGCCTCGGGGCGGGTCTCGGCGAACAGCGCGGTCAGCTCATCCGCGCTCAGCGCGCGCCCGTCGCGGCCCTTGGCGATCGCGCCCGCGACGAGCTCCGGGCGGATCGGCGACGGCGGCTCGGTGCGGCCCGATCCGCGCCGCGGGATGAAGCTCCAGTACTTCGCCCTGATCGTGTCGAGCACGGCGGGCGCGACCCAGGCGGGGTCGATGTACTGCGGGTACACGCACAGGCGCTCGGTCAGCGCGTAGCCGTCGCCCTGCAGCTGCTTGCGCACCTGATGGGGCGAGGGGAACGGGTGCTCGGGCGAGATGTGATCGCCGTTCGCGCTGAGCCCGCCGAGATCGCTCGCGCCGGCGGCGACGAGCTCGCCCCACCAGTCGGCGAGGTTCGGCGGGATCTGGATGCCGACATCCGGCAGCAGCCGCCGCGTCTCGGCGATCAGGCGCTTCATGTCCTCGATGTTCACCGGACAGGCCCAGTCGGGCAGCGGCAGCTGCGGCCGTGAGTCGGCGACCCCCGTGCGCCAGTACTCGCGCGCCGCCTCGTCGGCGATCTGCGCGGGCTCCTGGCCGTAGTAGCGCTGGTGGGGGACGAAGTTCTGCAGGATCACCTCCTGGATGTGCCCGTACTCGGCGTGGATCCGAGCGAGCGCTTCGAGCGATTCGATGCGCTCCTGCTCGCTCTCGCCGATGCCGACGAGGATCCCGCTCGTGAACGGGATCTGCAGCTCGCCGGCCGCGCGGATCGTCTCGATGCGCCGCGCCGGGTGCTTCGTCGGCGAGCCGGCGTGAACGGTCTCCATCAGCCGCTCGGAGACCGACTCGAGCATCAGCCCCTGCGAGGCGCTGACCTCGCGCAGCCGCGCGAGATCCTCGCGTGCGAGCACGCCGAGGTTCGTGTGCGGCAGCAGGCCGCGCTCGAGCGCCCGCTCGCACACCCAGGCGACGTACGCGGTGAAGTCCGCGTGGCCGTACTCGTGCAGGCGCGCGGCCACCTCTGGATTTACCTCGGGGCGCTCGCCGGTCAGGATCAGCAGCTCCTTGACCTGGCGCCTGCCGGCGCCGTCGAGCAGCCCGAGCACCTGCTCGGGGCTGTACAGATGGGCCGTGTGGGTCGCGAACGCGCAGTACTTGCAGTAGCAGCGACAGGTGCGCGACAGCGACAGCGTCAGGTTGCGCGAGAAGGTGACCCGGCGACGCATGCCCCGAGTGTATGCACTCCGGGCTGCCGACCCGCGGCGTGCCGCGCGGGCCTCTGGCCGGGCCTCGCCCGGTGGGGAATCCGTCCGGAGGGGCTTTTAGGTTCTTGCCCATGTCCAAGGACACCCTTCGCCGCGCGGTCGCGGAGATGATCGGCGCGTTCACGCTGACGTTCGTCGGCGCCGGTGCGGCCGCTGCGGCCGCCGGCGTGCACGACCCGACGCTGATCGGCGTCGCGATCGCGAACGGGCTCGCGATCGGGGTGATGGTCTGCGCGCTCGGGCCGATCTCCGGTGGCCACTTCAATCCGGCGATCACCTTCGGCTTCCTGATCACGCGGCGGATCAGGCCGGCGCTCGCGGGGGTGTACTGGGTGTTCCAGTTCGGCGGCGCCGCGCTGGCGGCGCTGCTCGTCAAGGACCTGCTGCCGCGCGCAACGACCGAAGCGGTGAGCCTCGGCGTCCCTGCGCTCGGCCACGGCGTCGACGCGAGCTCGGGCTTCATGCTCGAGGCGGTGTTCACGTTCTTCCTGGTGATGGTCGTGTTCGGCGCCGCGGTCGATGAACGCAACCCGTTCAACGCGGTCGCGGGGCTCGCAATTGGCCTCACGATCTCGATCGACGTGCTCTTCGGCGGGCCGTTCACCGGCGCGGCGATGAACCCTTCGCGCGCGTTCGGGCCGCAGCTCGTCGGCGACCACTGGAGCAACGGCTGGGTCTGGTACGCCGGCCCGGTGCTCGGCGCTAGCGTCGCCGCTCTCGTCTACCACCACCTGTTCATCGGTGCGCCCGACGCCGAGCCCGAGGCCGGCGTAGCAGCCGTATCCTGAGCGGGTGAGCGCCGCCGACGTCTACCTCGCCCGCCACGGGCAGACCGCCTACAACCACGAGGGCCGCTTCCAGGGCCAGCAGGAAGTGCCGCTCGATGACACCGGCCGCGAGCAGGCCGCCGAGTTGGCCGAGCGCGCAGCCGCGCACGGCTTCAGCGCGCTGTGGTGCAGCCCGCTGCTGCGCGCCCGCGAAACCGCGGAGATCGTCGCCGGCCGCATCGGCCTAGAGCCGAAAGCGGACGCGCGGCTGATGGAGACCGACTCCGGCGACTGGACCAACCGCAGCTTCGCCGAGGTGCGCGCCGAGGCGCCCGAGCGCTTCGACTCCTTCGCGGCGGCCGACCCCGCTTTCTCATTCCCGGGCGGCGAGTCCTTCGCCGAGCAGGAGGTGCGCGTGAACGCCGCCCTCGAGGACGTCAAACGCGGCCCGTTGCCGGCGCTGGTGGTCTGCCACGGGATGGTCATCCGCGCCGCGTTCGCGAGCCGCGCGGGCGCCGCCGGGCCGCGCTTTGAGCGCGTCGCAAACGCGGCGCTCGTGCCGCTCGACGCCGCGATCGCCGAGCACGCCGATCTCGGCGGCGGCGAGGCCACCGTCCCCAGCTAGCTCTCGATCCGCGCGACGCCGTTTGAGTCCTCGCCGGCGACGAGCAGGAACTCGTTGCGCGCGCCCGCACGGCGCGCTTCGCGGTGGCTGCGGTACTCCTCGCTGGCGTAGAAGTCATTGGCCGCCTGTTTGCTCGGCCACTCGATGATCAGCGCGATCTGCGCGGGCGCACGCTCGCCCTCGACCTGCTCGATCTGCGTCGTGCGCGCCAGATAGCGCCCGCCCCGCCGCTCAACCATCGGGGTGACCTGCGCGACGTAGTCGCGCACCCACGAGCTGTCGGTGACGTCGAGTTCGGCGACCGCGTAGTACTTCATGCTCGCTCCTTTGCCGTTGCCGTCAGGTTCGTGTTGCGTGCTCGGCGCCGAGGAACCTGCGCAGCGCTCGCCTCGCGCCCGGGAGCCGGCGTCCGGCGTCGAGCTCGCGGATCGCGATCTCCGAGGTCATCGCCGCGAGCAGCTGTGCGGCGGCGCGCGCGTCGGGCCAGCCCATCGCCCTGAAGCTCGGGATCGCGGCCGCGGCGAAGCGCTCGTGGCGCGCCGACATCGAGGTGGTCAGCGCGGCGTCCGTGCGCGCCTCGAGCGCGAGCGCCTTGGTCGCGCGTTCGGCGAGACAGGTGTCGAGGTAGGCCTCGACACCGCGCACGATGAACTCGGCCCCCGGTGCGACGCCGGCGGTGGCGTCGGCCGCGGCAAGCGCGACGTGCTCATGGAAGCGGGCGTGCAGCGCGTCGATGAACGCCTCGCGGTCGGCGAAGTGCACGTAGAAGGTCCCCTTCGCGACCACCGCCTGCGAGACGACGCGGTTGACGCTCAGCCCGCCGAGGCCCTCGCGCGCGGCGACGGCGACGCCGGCGTCGAGCAGCAGCTGATACGTGCGGTGCTCTGCGCGCGCGGCCGGCGCGGTGCTGCTGAGGGCGCGTGTCGCCATCCCCGCAGCCTAGCTGACCGGCCGGTCACCATTATGACCGACCGGTCAGTCAGGTGCTACGGTCTGCGCGATGGCGTTCGCCGCCGGCGCGCGTTCGCGGCGAGCGCCCGCTACGCCAGAATCAGACAGCCGGTGCTTGCGTGCGCGATCAGCGTCTCCTCGGACGCTGTGAACAGACGCCCCTCCGCCGTCGCGGTGCGCCGTCCGCGGTGCACGATGCGACCCTCCGCGAGCACGCGCCCGGTCGCATCGCTCATCGCACGGATGTAGCGCACCTGCAGGTCCGCCGTGGTGAAGCCGACTCCGGGCTCGAGCGTCGTGTGCACCGCGCAGCCCATGCACGAGTCGAGGATTGCGGCGGCGATGCCGCCATGGACCGAGCCGAGCGGGTTGTACATCCACTCCGCGGGCTCCATCGCGAACACGACGCGGCCGCGCTCGACCTCGGCGATCGCGAAGTCGAGCGTGCGTGCGAACGGCGGCGGCGGCGCGCTGCCGGCGGCGATCGCGCGGATGTAGTCGAGGCCCGACAGCGCGCTCGCGGCGCTCACGGCCGCGGCCGGGTCATCCCAGCTGAAGCTGCGCGTGCGCAGCTGCTCGATCGCGCTCATGCGAGGCCCTCCGCTAGCGCCGGCGCGGGCATCGCGCGCGGCGCCGGGCGGCCGATCGCGGCGAGCGCGAGGCCGCCGGCGAGGCCGCCCGCGACGGAGATCAGCCACGCGCTGTGGAAATCCGCGAGCGTGTGCACGCCGGCGCCGAGAACGGCGACGAGCATCGCCACGCCGAGCGCCGCGCCGATCTGGCGGCCCATCGTCAGCACCGCCGCGCCGGTCGCGAAGCGCTCCGCGGCAAGCGAGGAGGCGCCCGCGCCGGTCAGCGTCGGGATCACCAGCCCGACACCCGCGCCGGTGAGCAGCATGCCCGGCAGGACTCGCTCAGATACGCGGCTGCACGCCGGTCTCGGTGATGAAGTAGAGGCATCCCGCGACGAACATCAGCGAGCCGATCACGCCCGGCAACCGGTAGCCGTAGCGCGCTCCGATGCGCGCCGAGGGGACGCTGAACAGCGTCGCCATCGCGGGGCCGGGGAACAGCATCAGGCCGGCCGTGAGGATTTCCTCGCGCCAGACGCCGGTGAGGAACAGGACGCCCGTCAGCAGCATCGCGCCGAAGCCAGCGAAGAACAGCACCGACCCGCCGACCGCGAGCCCGAAGCTGCGCACGCGCAGCATCGACGGTTCGATGATCGGCGCGGCTGTCGTTCCGATCGCCACCAGATCGCCGGCAGCAGCACCGCGCTGAGCGCGAACAGCGAGACGGTCGCGGGCAGCCCCAGCCCCATTCCTCGCCCTTGACGATCGCCACGACGAGCGATCCGATCGCGACGATCACGGCGAGCGCGCCGACGATGTCCGGGCGGAGCGCGTTCTGCTCGCGGCGCTCGACGAGCGCACGCGCACCGAAGAGCATGCCGAGCAGCCCGATCGGCACGTTGACGAGGAACACCCAGCGCCAGTCCGCCTGCACGAGCACGCCGCCGAGCGGCGGGCCGGCGGCGGCGGCGATGCCGCCTGTCGCCGCCCACATCCCGATTGCGACGTGGCGCCGCTCGGGCTCGAACTCGGGCAGCATCAACCCCAGCGACGTCGGCAGCATCAGCGCGCCGCCGACGGCCTGGACGATGCGCGCGCCGGTCAGCACCGCGACCGACGGTGCGAGCGCGCAGCCCGCACTCGCCGCCACGAAGATGCCGAGGCCGAGCAGGAACGCGCGCTTGCGCCCGAACGCGTCAGCCCAGCGCCCGGCCGGAACGAGCAGCGCGGCGAACACGATCGCGTAGGCGCTGAGGATCCACGACAGCGAGCCGAGCGAGGCACCGCCGAAGTGCTTGCTGATCGCCGGGAAGGCGATGTTGACGATGAACAGGTCGAGGCTCGACATGAACACCCCGACACACACGATCAGTGAGACCCGCCATTTACGTTGCATCATGAAACCGACCCTAACACAATCAGTTGCATGATGCAACCCAATGCGCTATCGTGTTCCGGCAATGCTGGGAAACGCCTACGACAATCAGGCCTGCAGCATCGCGGGGGCGCTCGAGGTGATCGGTGAGCGCTGGTCGCTGCTGATCGTGCGCAACATCTTCCTCGGCCTGCGCCGCTTCGACGAGATCCAGCAGAACCTCGGCATCGCGCGCAACGTCCTGCAGGCGCGACTGCAACGGCTGCAGGAGCACGGCGTGCTCGAGAAGCGCCTCTACCAGGAGCGCCCGGCGCGCTATGAATATCGCCTGACCGAGAAGGGCCTCGACCTGTGGCCGACGATGGTCGCGCTGATGCAGTGGGGCGACCGCTATGAGGCCCCCGCGGGCGGGCCCCCGGTGCTGCTCGAACACCGCGGTTGCGGCGGGCCGGTCGACGAGCACCGCGTCTGCGCGACGTGCGGGACCAAGCTCGACCCACGCGACGTCCGCGCGCTGCCCGGGCCCGGCGCGACGCCCGAGCACCCGCTGCTGCGCCGCGTCGAGCGCGAGCGCACGCTCGGCTGACCTCGCCCGCGGCCGCGGCCCGGCTGTTGCTCGGGAGGGTCGGCGCTCAGCCGCCGGCGGTGTGCTCGAGAATCGCGCCGCAGATCTGCGGCCACAGCGGCTCGGGGCGGTCGTGTCCCATGTCCTCGAGCAGCAGCAGGCGCGCGTCGGGGATCAGCGCGGCGGTGCGTTCGCCGCCGCTCGGCGCAATCAGGGTGTCGTCGAGGCCGTGCATCACGAGCGCCGGCGTGCGCAGGCGCTGCAGCCCGTCGGCGCGTGATCCGCTCGCGATCATCGCGGCGAGCTGCCGGCCGATGCCCGCGGGGGAGTAGCAGCGGTCATAGCTTTCGCCCGCCAGCTCGCGCGCGCCGGCGAGATCGGGGTAACGCTTCGACCTCCAGATCAGCGTGCGCCCCGCCGCCTCGACGTAGCCGGCGCGGTCGGCGGGCGGCGGCGTGAGCAGCGCCTCGCGCGCCTCCGGTGTCGAGCGGCCGAACTCGGACTCGCCGGTCGTGGACATCATCGAGGTCAGCGTCAGCACCCGGTCGGGGTGCTCGATCGCCATCGTCTGGGCGATCATGCCGCCCATCGAGGCGCCGACCACGTGCGCGCGTTCGATGCCGAGCCCATCGAGCAACGCCACTCCGTCCGCGGCCATCTCGCTCAGCGTGTACGCGGCGAGCTCCCGGGCCGTGCCGAAGTCGCCCGCCGACGCGGCGGCGACGATCGCCGCGAGCTCGGCGCCCTCGCCGTCGAGCTTCGAGGACAGCCCGCAGTCACGGTTGTCGAAGCTGATCACGTAGCGCCCGCCCGCCGCGAGACGCTCGCGCAGCGCGAGCGGCCAGGCGATCATCTGCGCGCCGAAGCCCATCACCAGCAGCAACGCCGGATCCTGCGGCGAGCCGACGGTCTCGTACTCGAGCGTCACACCATGCGGTGTCGTGAGCTGCGCCATCCGCGCAGGATGCCATGCCGCGCGGCCGGGTCGCGCTACAGCAGGCCGGCGACGAGCGCGGCGCCCTCGCGGGCCATCCGCGGCGTGGCACGATCAGATCGAAGCCGGCCCGCTCGGCGCGTTCGCGCGCGGCGACGTCGACGTGCGAGTAGAACGCGAGCGTGCGCGTCGCGCCGAGCTCCCGTCGTGCCTGAGCGACTCGA
Source organism: uncultured Solirubrobacteraceae bacterium (assembly GCA_963827105.1). Taxonomy (GTDB): domain Bacteria; phylum Actinomycetota; class Thermoleophilia; order Solirubrobacterales; family Solirubrobacteraceae; genus Palsa-744. The sequence continues at coordinate 61,139 of CAWHAB010000008.1, forward strand.
TCAGCGCCGCCCCGTCGAGCTCGCTGTCGGTCAGGTCGACGATCAGCAGCTGCGCGGGCGCCGCCGCGGGATCGGCGAGGCGCTCGCGCAGGCGCTGAGCGTCGGCGAGCAGCTCGAGATCCTGCCCGGCGGCGGCGAGGCTGCCCTGGATCCGCGACCCGAACAGCAGGTCTGCGGTGAGCGCGAGCACGCACGCCATCGCTACTGCGAGCGGAGGCGGCGGAACTCCTCGCGGGCGGACTGCGGGCGCCCCCACATCTGCGTGACCTCGACGCGGCCGCTGCGCATGTCGCGCAGCACGAGCTCACCCTCGATCCCGGCCTGATCGAGCCCGTGCAGCGCACCGTGCACGGTCGGAGCCGACGCGGCGTGCCCGAACTGATGGGCGACGAACAGCCGCCAGTGCCAGTCGTGGTGCGAATAGGGGCGCGCGTTGCAGGTGGCCATGTACAGCGCCGCCTCGACGTAGCGAGGCTCATCCGCGATCCGCAGGTCGAGCTCGAGGTCGGTCCAGTCCTCGGGCAGGGAGTCGACGATCAGCTGGAAGGTCTCGGCGAGCGCCATCGGCGAAGCCTAGCGCGGCTATTCTCGAAGCAATGGCATGCACCCACGCGAACACGCTCGCGGACGAGTACGAGACGCTGCGCGAGCGCTGCGGCGTGCTCGACCGCTCCGAGCGCGGCAAGCTCGCGCTGACCGGGGCAGATGGCGTCGAGTTCCTCAACGGACAGGTCACGAATGAGCTCGCGACGCTGCGGCCGGGAGACGGCAGCTACGCGGTGTTCCTCACGCACAAGGGCAAGATGCTCGGCGATCTGCGCATCCTCGCCGTCGGCGCCGCGGGCGACGCGGCCCCGCAGGAACTGCTGCTCGACACCGAGCGCGGCGCCCTGCAGAGCCTGTTCGACATGATTCGCCGCTTCAAGGTCGGCTATGCGGTCGAGCTGCACAAGCGCACGCTCGAGTGCGGGCTGCTTTCGCTGATCGGCCCGCGCGCCGCGGCGATCGCGGGCGCGGAGGCGCTCGGCGAGGACGAGCACGCACACGGGCCGGTCATGATCGACGGGCTCGAGGCGCGTGCGATCCGCACCGATCTCGGCGTCGATCTGCTGTGCGATGCCGCACTCACCGAGCGGCTGCTCGCAGCGCTGTGCGAGCGCGGTGGCGAAGCGGTCTCATCGCAGGCGGGCGAGTGCCTGCGGATCGAGCACGGGCGGCCGCGCTTCGGCCTCGATCTGGACGACAGCGTGATCCCGCAGGAGGCCGGCCTGAACGAGCGCGCGGTCAGCTTCACGAAGGGGTGCTATGTGGGCCAGGAGACGGTTGCGCGCCTGCACTACAAGGGCCGGCCGAACCGCCACCTGCGCGGGCTGCGCCTGTCGGCGCCCGCGGCCACGGGCGAGCCGCTGCACCTGGGCGAGCGCGCGCTCGGCACGCTCGGCAGCGTCGCGCTCTCGCCGCGCCTCGGCCCGATCGCGCTCGCGCTCGTGCGCCGCGAGGCAGCCCCCGGGAGCACGATCAGCGTCGGCGAGCAGAGGACCGAGGCGGAGGTCATCGAGCTGCCCTTCCCGGCGCGATAGGCCCCGGCGTGCCTCGGCGCTAGCGCTCTTCGGCCCGGCCGGGCGGCGGCCGGCGGTCGCGCAGGTGCCGGCGGATCGCCGCATCATGGACCTTGACCGCATCCGCGCGCGGCGGCGTGTCGAACGTGCTGACGACGTTCGGCCCCGTCAGCGGGACCTGCGTCGGCTCGATCTCCTCGCCGCCCTTGAACGGGTCCTCTTCAGTCATCGCGCTCCCCTTCGGGCGGGATGCCCGATTCCTCGGTGTAGGCCTGCCACTGTTCGCCGAGCAGGTCCAGCAGCTGGCTGGCCAGCAGCGGCGAGAAGGACACGCGCGAGACGACCATCCCCTGCTGGCCCTGCGGGCCGATGCGCATGAAGTCGAGCGTGAACTCGTGCGGCGTGCGCGCGATCGCCGCCGCGTTGGCCCACTTCCCCGCGAACTCCTCCGGCGGCATCATGATGTTCGGGCCCTGCTCAGCGGGGCTCTGATCGGACTCGTCGGGAAGCTCTGAGTCGGACACCTGCCAAGCAGCGTAGCGCGAGCGCAAGCGGCGCTTCGTGTGGGCGACGGCGCTCTACCGCGACGCCGCGCGGACCCGGCGCTACAGGGCGCCGCCCGTTCGCCCGCGGCGGACGGCGACGCTGATCGACACCGCCGAGCTCGCTCCGTCGGGGCTGCTCGCGTAGGCCACCAGGCGGAGCGTCGGGCGCCCGCCGCCGCGCAGAACATCGACTTCCGGAATGTGCAGACGCGCCGTGCCGGCGGCCGCGAAGTAGTGGCTGGCGCTCGTGCGCGGGTGGAGCAGCGAGAGCGAAGAGCCGGCACGACCCGGCGCGACGTCCTCGAGCAGCACGAGGCACGGGCCAGCGGCGTGGACGCTCACGTTCACGCCGCGGCTCACCGCCTGGCGCGGCTGCGCGCGCAGCGCCACGCGCGGGCCGGGCATGCTCAGCGGATCGGGGCCGCCGGGCTGGGCGGCGGCGAGGAGCAGCTCCCCCGGCAGTGGCCCTTCGCGGGCGGTCGTCCAGGCGAGCCGCAGCACACCTCCCGCGTCGAAGCTGACCGCTGCGTCTTCCACGCTCGACGCGAGCCCCGTGACGGCCTGCGCAGGCCCGAACGGGCTGCCGGGCGGCGCGAGCGCGAGCATCAGGCGCGAGACCGTCGCACCGTCCGGGCCGGTCGCGTCCTCGACCCACACTACCGCCGCGGCACCATCGGGGCGCAGGGCGAGCTGCGCGTCTTCGACGCGCACGTGAGCCGCCGGCGCGACGAGGTATTCGAATGACTCCGCGGCGCCGCCGGGCCGGCGGCGGAAGACCGCGAGCGCACCGCGCGGAGCTTCCCCGATTCCCGACGGGGTGAGCAGCAGCGTCATCGTCTCGCCCGCTTCGTCGATCAGCGTTTCACGCAGCTCACCGGGCCCTGCCGATAGCGGCGGCGGGGCGGACGCCGCGACGAACGGTTCGGCGAGCGTGGCCTGGAGCGCCGTTTCGATCGTCTGTTCGACCTGCCACTGCAGGATGTGCCCGCCGCTGCCGTCACCGGCGAGCTGGACTTCATCGCCCGGTTCGGTCGCGCGCGCGGCCGCCTGGGCGAGCAGCGCCTGCGGCGCCGCGAACGGCTGCCCGGGCGCCGCCTGGCTGAGCTGCACGAGCGGATGGGTCGAGCCCGGCGCGAGCAGCGTGTAGGCGACCGACGCCGCGCCGCCCGGATCGGCGGCCGCGGCCGGCGGCGGCGACCGCCGGTCGTCTCGTCTTCGATGTTGTACGCCCCGCTGGGTCCCGCGAGCGTCCCACCTCCCCGAGCTGCCCGCCGGCGGAGATCCGCGCCGCCTGCACGGTGAACATGGCGCCGGGCTTCGCTTCGATCCCCGGTCCGGGCCCTTTGCCGGCGTAGTGCAGCCACGCGAGCACGCCGCTCCCGTCGGCGCTCAGCGCGATCGCCGGCTCGATCCCTGAGATTCCGAGCCGCTGGAAGACGCCGCCCGGGCGCGCGAGCCAGATCGGTTCGTCGGCGACGTGCGACCAGCTCGCGAGCCCGCGGCTGAGCGTTCCGACCTCGACACCAGCGAGAACGCACCGGCCGGTGTGTCGCAGAGCGGGAATTCGCGGCCCGTCTCGAACGTCGTCCTGTCCGTGACGCCGCTCGGCGCGAGCTGCGCCAGTTGGGAGATCATCGGTGCGCCCCGGCCCGTCCCGCGCCCTTCCGCCCATCCGATCACGCCCCCCGATAGCGACACGCAGGCCGAGTTCCGTGCGATCACGAGCGGTTGCGTGAGACCGGGCGCGGCAGACGCCGTGCCGAGCAACACGCCGGCGCCCCCCATCAGCGCGAGCGCGCACCCGAGTGCGGGCGAGAGGAGCGCGACGATGAGCGTCACACGCGCGAGCATCAGCCTGTGTATCGGCGCGCGGCGGTGTTCGCTGGAGGACGATCGGCTCAGCTCCGGACTCCGAGAGTTGGTGTCAAGCCGGCTCGCCGTGCACGCAGATGCCTTCCGAGTGGTTGAAGTGACGCGTGTGACGCAGAAACGGATGTCCCTTGGCCCGGCGGAGCTTCCGTTGCGTGTCCTACCGAGAACACCGGGATCAGTGTTCGGCTACGATCTGGGGCATGGTTGGGGGCCTGCCGCGGACCGAGGCGCACTGGGGCCGGGCGCACGTCCAACGTGTCCAGAGCGTAGAAGCGGAGGGACTCGCAGTGGAAAGCAGGGGCGCGGTCTTTCGCGCGGTTGCTGACCGCTCCAGTCGTGGCCGCGTCCTGGGCACAATCGCCCTGGCGCTGTTCGGAGGCATCTGTCTGGCGAGTGCGCCGGTCGCCGCCGGCAGAGCCGCCAAGCCAACCGTGTCGAGCTTCGGTGCACCCGCGTCAGTCGGTGTGGATGGCGGCAGGATAACCCTCTCGGGCTCGGTATCGAACGCGAGCAGCTGCGCCTTTTCGTCGGCCAAGGCCGTCTCGGAGCCCCCCGTGACGCTCCCCTGCTCCACAGCGGTGAGCGTGGAAGTGGTTCTGCCCCCGGATCCAGCCAGGAAGGCGATCACGTACACGCTCACCCTGAAGGTCATGGGCGCCGGCGGGAAAGTCACGGCCAGAACTAAGACGGTTGTACACGCCCCGCCCAAGCATGAGACGTGCCAGGTGGGACCAGGCGCCTACCTCGTCGGCTGCGACCTCAGCTACGCGGAGCTCGAAGGCGTGAACCTGAAAGGCGCGAACCTCCAAGGAACGAACCTGGAAGAAGCGAAGCTCTCTCGCGTGTCGTCTGGTGGCATCACAGGCACGCCGAGCGCACTTCCCACCCATTGGATGCTCACCGCCGGGTATCTGATCGGACCGGGGGCAAGCCTCGAAGGCGCGAGCCTGGCAGACGCGAACCTGCAGGGCGCGGAACTGTACGAAGCCAATCTGGCACGCGCGAACCTCGAAGGTGCGGACCTCGAAGGCGCGGAACTGGACCGTGCGAACCTGCAGGGCGCGCGCCTGACCGGTGCGCACCTGGGAGGCGCCCACGTGGACGGCGCGAATCTGGAAGGCGCGGATCTGGAAGGCGCGAATGTGGCCGATGCGGATATGTCCAACGAGGACTTGGAAGGCGCGAGCCTCGAAGGCGCGGATCTGGTAGGCGCGCGCCTCGGCGGCGCGAACCTGGAACGCGCGAACCTCACAGATGCGAACCTGGAGGGCGTGGCATCTGGGCTCATCACGGGGACGCCGAGCGCAATACCTGCGCACTGGACATTGGTCGAGGGGTATCTGATCGGCGCAGGCGCGCAGCTGGGAGGCGAAAACCTGGAAGGCGTGAACCTGGAAGGCGGGAACCTGGAAGGCGCGCACCTGGAACGCGCGAATCTGAAAAGCGCGACTCTCACGAATGCGCGCCTGGAAGGCGCACAGATGCTTTACACGCAGCTCGAAGGCGCGACTCTTACCGACGCCAACCTGACCGGCGCGGAACTGACGTTCGCGCACATGGAAGGCGCGCACGGGGAAGGCGCGGAGCTGGAAGGCGCGAACCTGAACTTCGCGCACCTGTCGGGGGCCGATCTGGAAAGCGCGAACCTGAACAAAGCGCTGACCTTCGGCGCCACGCTCGACGGTGTGAACTGGGCCAGTGCCACCTGCCCGGATGACAGCAACAGCAACGAAGACGACAACACCTGCGAAGGTCACCTCGGGTAGCCGCGAAGTCGGCTGGAGCGGGCTTGAACGATGCAGCGAGCGGCGAGCTGGTTCAAACATCGCGCAGGGAGAGCGCTCGTGGCGGCGGCGGCATGGGTGACGCTGTTGGACGGCCCGAAGCTCGTTGCGGGTGCCCTGCTGGGCGTCGGGATCGCAGTAGACGGCGTGCGCTTCGCGGGTAAGCGCCTCAAGCGCCGTCGGAGTCGAGATCCCTTCGGGAACCCAGCTCGCGTGGAGCCGCCTTCTCAGGCTTCGCGGCCTTCTTGAGGTTGCCAACCACTGCCACCGGTCGTCCCGTAGTGTGATGCATGACACACAAGCAACCATTGCGCCGGGCATATAGTTGCGCCAATGCAAGCAACTATCTCGCCCCCGGCCGCCGATCGCGTCGCGCTCACGCGCGACATGTATGCGCTTGCCAGCTACCTGATGCGCACGGCGAACGTGCGCATCTTCAACACGATCGCCGAGCTCGACGTGTCGTTCACGCAGATCAAGGCGCTGTGCGCGCTCGACGCCGACGGCGAGGAGCGCTCGGTGAAGGCACTCGCGGAGTCGCTCGGCTTGTCGCTGCCGGCGATCAGCCGCGCCGTCGACGGGCTGTTCGAGCGCGGACTCGTCGAGCGCGACGAGGACCCGCTCGATCGACGCATGAAGCGCGTGCGCCTGACCGACAGGGGCCGCGCCGTCCCGGCGACGCTCAACGCCGCCCGCCTGTCGGCGCTGCAGGAACTCGTCGGCTCACTCGGCGAGGAGGAGGCATCGGCGCTCGAGGGCGCGCTCGCGCTGACACTCGATCGCCATCAGGAGATCGCCGCCTACCGCCCGAAGCAGAAGGGAAGCAGACGATGAGCAACGCGATCCGCTCGCTGCGCATGACCGACGAGAACCGCCGCTGGTGGGCGCTCGGGGCGATGTGCTTCGCCCTGTTCATGATCATGCTCGACAACACCGTCGTCAACGTCGCGCTGCCCTCGATCCAGCGCAGCCTCGACGCGTCGACCTCGTCGCTGGAGTGGACGGTCAACGCCTACACACTGTCCTTCGCGGTGCTGCTCGTCACAGGCGGGCGCCTCGGCGACATCTTCGGGCGACGCAAAATCTTCCTCACCGGGGTGATCGTGTTCGCGCTCTCCAGCGGCGCGATCGGCTTCTCCCCCAGCGACACCTGGCTCGTCGCGTGGCGCGCGCTGCAGGGCGCGGGCGCGGCGATGATGATGCCGGCGACGCTGTCGATCATCACGAACACGTTCCCGGCGCATGAGCGCGGCAAGGCGATCGGCACATGGGCAGGCGTCTCGGCGCTGGCACTCGCGATCGGCCCGGTGCTCGGCGGCTTTCTCGTCGAGAGCGTCAGCTGGCAGTCGATCTTCTTCCTGAACCTGCCCGTCGCCGTCGGCGCGATCGTCGTGACGCTGTTCGCGGTGCGCGAGTCGCGTGATGAGAGCGCCGCGCAGCGTGTTGACGTGCCGGGCGTGCTGACGCTGACGGTCGGGCTCGCCGCGCTCGTGCTCGCGCTCGTCGAGGGCAACGCCTGGCACTGGGGCTCGACGCGCGAGCTCGCCCTGTTCGCGATCGCCGCGATCGGCCTGACGAGCTTCGCGCTCGTCGAGCGCCGCCAGTCCTCGCCGATGGTCGACTTCAGCTTCTTCCGCTCGCGCTCGTTCCTGGGCGCGAACATCGTCGCGTTCATCGTCAGCTTCGCGATGCTCGCGATGTTCTTCTTCATGGCCCTGTACATGCAGAACGTGCTGCACTACTCGCCGCTGGAAGCCGGCCTGCGCTTCCTGCCCTCGACGGTGATGATCGTCCTGATCGCGCCGCTCGCCGGCCGCCTCGCCGACCGCGTCGGCTCGCGGCCGCTGATGACCTTCGGGCTGCTCGCCGTCTCCGGCGCGCTCCTGTGGCAGTCCCGGCTGACCGTCGCAAGCGGCTACGGCGCGCTGCTGCCCGGCTTCATGCTGATGGGCATCGGCATGGCGTTCGTGATGTCGCCGATGAGCACCGCCGCGATGAACGCGGTCGAGCAGGCCAAGGCCGGCGTCGCCTCGGGGATCCTCTCGATGAACCGGATGGTCGGCGGCACCTTCGGCGTCGCGGTCCTCGGCGCGATGATCGCAACCCTCGGGCGCTCGAAGATCGACCAGCTGCTGCCCGCGCTGCCCGCTTCGGCGAGAGCCCAACTGGCGAACGGTCTCGGCTCGGGTGCCGCCCCCCACGGCGTCCCCGTCCAGATCATCGATGCCGGCCAGCAGGCGTTCGTCTACGCGCTGCAGTACGGACTGCGCCTCGGCGCGGCGGTCGCCTTCATCGGCGCCGTCAGCGCGTGGACGCTCGTCGGGCGCGACCGTGTCGCCGCCGGCGACCTGCGGGTACCGGCCGACGCTGCGATCGCCGCTCGGCGGACGAGCGAGCCCGCCGAGAACGCCGCGGGCGAGGCGCTGCACGTCTGAGCGCTGAGCCCGTCGTCGCCCGGCGACAAGTGGAGCTGCGGTCAGCGACAACCACAACATCATCCGACGCCGGCACCACGGAACACCGCCACCCTGACAGCAGCGCAGCCGACGACGCCGGCGCCCATGACGCCGACGTGGGAGCAGCTGAGGCGGTGAAGGTCCAGTCGCCGTGCGAGAATCCCGCGGTGGCTTCGCTCGCCCAAGAACCTCGGCGCTACCGGGGGCTCACAGCGGCACAGCGCCGTGCCCAGAGGCGCGAGCAACTGCTCGAGGTTGGTCTCGACTTGTTCGGGACGCAGGGGTACGCGAAGACCCCGATCCGAGCCGTGTGCGCCGCCGCAGCGATGAACTCCCGCCATTTCTATGAGTCGTTTACATCGCGAGAGGACCTGCTCTACCACGTCTACGAGCGTGTTGTCCACGAGATCGTCCTCGCCGCCGCCGAGGAGACCGGCAAGGTCGACACCCTCGAGGGGAAGGCGCGAGCCGGCCTGCGCGCCGGCTGGACGATCGTCACCGACGATCCGCGCAAGGCGCGCGTCGTCGCAGTCGAGGTCGTCGGAGTCAGCGACCGCCTGGATCGCCTGCGGCGCGACATCAGACACACGCTCGCGGATCTCACGGCAAACAATGCGCTGTCGATCACCGGCGGCGGAATGAAGTATCGCCTCGACCCGGTGCTGACCGCGCGTACGCTGATCGGCGGGGTCGTGGAGATATTGATCGACTGGATCAACGGAGACGTGGATGCGTCCGTCGATGAGATCGTCGAGCATTTCACGCGACTGTTCACATCGGCGGCCGCAGCTGCCGTGGAGCCTGACACGACAGCTCAGGCGCCGCGACGCAAGCGCGGGAAGTAGCTCGGGTGTAGTCCGAACAGCTGAGGTGTATTCTGCCGTCTCGAGGACCGAGCGCCGCGCACGACCCCTCGGGAGCTGAGGCTTCACGCGCGAGGTATCCCTCGCAGCACACCTCATTAGCCAGACCAAGCTGACACTCGTCCTCGGCACGCCGTGATCGGCGCCCCGCCGCGTGGCGACTGTTCGCTCCGCGGCGCTCAGACCTCGCAAGAGCTCGATCCGCCAAGCGCGAACGCCGCTGTCGCCACAGGCTTGACAAAGCGGTGCGACGATGTTACGTTTTTCGCCGAAAGCGGTGCGCGATTATTACAAAAGCGCGCCGGCCGACTCCGCGCGGAGCGTCATCGGCGGCTCTCGCTGGGTGGATACTCGACTGCTGCAAGGAGGAGAAGCCATGAGCAACGAGGCTTGGCAATCGATCAACAGGGCCGCAGGCGTTTCGTTTGTGTGTCTGATGATGTTCTTTGCCGTGTGCATGGTCGCCGCGTCAAGTGCGGCCGCGCTACCAACCGTCACCGAAATTCCGTCCGGCAGCGGAACCCACGGCTACGCGTATGACGCCGTGCCGCAAACACCGACCGTTCCAGGGGCTCCGTACATCAACCTGAACGAAGTGGGCTACACAGAACGTGAGTTCACGATGTCCGGCGGCGCCACGATCTACAAGCAGAGCGGTCTCTGGTCCTCGAACGGCAAATGGGGGGTATCTGCCTCGCAGACAAATGTGCCGTACACCACGCGCCTGCTCGTGCACTACCCGACCAACCCGGCGAAGTTCAACGGCACCGTCGTCTTTGAGTGGCTGAACGACACCACCGGCGGCGATCAGGACCCGGTGTGGGCACAGCTGTACAACGAGCTGATCAGCAAGGGCTACGCGTACGTCGGCGTGACGGCGCAGAGACCGGGCATGAAAGACCTCGCAACCTGGGATCCGCAGCGCTACGGCACGCTCGGCGACAGCAACGACGGCGAGTCCTACGAAATCTTCACGCAGGCGGCCGAAGCCGTCAAGGCCGACAGCGCGACGCTGCTGGGCGGTCTGACGCCGAAGGAGCTGATCGGGACCGGCGACTCGCAGTCCGCGTTCCGCATCGACACCTACGTCAATGCGATCCAGCCGCTCAAGCATGCCTTCAACGGGTTCCTCGGCGTCGGCCGCGCCGTCACGGCGGCACCGATCGGCGAAGGGCTGGTGGCGGCGTCACCGTTCCCGGCGCTCATCCGAACCGACAACACGGCCCCGTTCATTCAACTCAACACACAGGGCGACATCGAAGAGCTCGATGCAGCGGCAGCTCGCCAGCCGGACAACAACTACCTGCGGACGTGGGAAGTCGCCGGTGCCGCCCATATCGATGCCCACGAGGCGGCATACGAGACCGAGACGATCGCTCACGAGGAGCCGAACGTGGCCGCGCCATCGTGCGTGTTCGGCACGCCGATCGAGGGCACGGGCACGCCACTCGACGGCCACAACCAACCAGACAACATGCCGCTGTTCGAGGTTGAGGATGCGGCGATGGCGGCCCTGCAGAACTGGGTCACCACCGGCGTGCAGCCGGCGCACGGCACGAAGATCTCCACGATTCCGGTGCTGTTCGGTGCTTACGATCTCGTCAACAAGAACAAGTACGGCGTCGGTGAAGGTGGCATCAGGATGCCGGAGGCACAGGTCCCCGCGGAGGACTACTCGGCGATCAACTTCGCGAATGTGAGAGAAGAGGGCCTCAGCCCCGCATCCATCTTCGGCGAGCTGGAAAGCGTGTTCACCACGCTCGAGACCGGGGGCATCAGCAACGAAGCGCTACGCGACGAGGGACTATGCCTGCTGTCCGGATACTTCACTGATTTCAGCCAGTCCCAGCTGAAATCGCTGTACCCCACGACGGCCGACTATGCCTCGAAATTCACGTCCAGCGTGAACGCTGAGGTGGCAGCTGGGTTCATGACCGCCGAAGACGCCGCGGCAGCGATCGCGAACGCCGACGCCGGCATCGGCCCGCTGCAGCAGCCTCCCCTCACGATCCCATGACGTGATGCTCGCTAGTGTCACCGCATGACGCTGACTGCGCGCGGCCTCACCTTCCTCCTGGGCCGCGCGCAGTCCCGCCGTCGCATGCGTCGGACCGGTTCGGCGCCCGCATGCACCTCCGCCGGGGAGCTTCTCGAGCAGGATCTCCAGCGATGAGCGCGGCCGGCTACTCGGCGACGCCGCTGTGGATGAAGCTCGTCCTACGCCCCGGCGAGCGCCTGCTGCTGATCGACGCGCCCGCCGGCTGGAGCATCCGGGAGCTCCCCGATCGGATACGCGTCAAGCGCGAGACGAGCAGGCGCGCCGGCGATGCGCCGGCGGATGCGATCGTCGCCTTCTACGCGAACCTCGCGACGCTCAGCGCCGGGATCCCGCAGCTCGCGCCGCGGGTCTTCCCGGCGGGCGGGATCTGGGCCGCGTGGCCACGCCGCGCCGGCGGCCACGACAGTGACATCCGCGACGAGGACATCCGCACGGTCGCGCTGGCGCTCGGGCTCATCGACGTCAAGGTCGCTGCGATCGACGAGGACTGGTCGGGGCTGCGGCTCGTATGGCGGCGCGAGCTGCGCGAGGCGCCGACGGCGGCGCCACCGCGCTACAGCTAGCTGCGCGCTCAGCGCACGATCGTGAAGTGGAGCTTCTGCGGCGCCGAGCGCTTGCCGGCCGCGACGGCGATGAGCGTCACGGTGTAGGTCCCCGGGGCGAGCCGCTTGTGCGCGGAGAGACGACCGTAGAAGCGCAGCTTGTTGACGCCCGCGTGCCCGGCCACGGTCATCGAGCCGGCCGTGATCGTGCGCGTGCAGCGATGCTTGTGGCGGTTCTTCCTGCTCTGCGCGACGCAGCGCCTGCCGACCCGGCGTCCGCGCGCGCTCGTCGTGAACGTCAAGGTCACGGCCGCGGGCTCGCTGAGCTTGAACGTGAACGTCGTGCCGATCGGCGGCTTCTTCTTTTTCTTGGTTGAGCTGAGCTGCGCGAGCTTGGTTCCCTCGCGCCAGGTCTTCGCGGACTGGCTCACCGTCGAGAGCACGGGCGCCGTGGCGAGGAAAGACGGCGCGCATGGGTCCGCGGGATAGGCGAGCTCGGCGGCACCGATGTCGACGATCGCGGGCGGGCTGGCGCCGCAGCCGAGCGGCCCGAGGATGCGCGGCCCGCCGTAGGCGTCCGTCAGCAGTCCGATGGGAATCAGCGCGTTCGAGCCGGCGCCCAGCGTCGGGCTCGCGAATGTCTCGTGGACGTCGCCGCTCGCAGGCGCCACGAGCATCGGGTCACCACAGATGTTGCCCGCGCCCGCAAACGGCGAGGCGCCCGTGCAGAGGTCGCTGTAGGAGGCGCTGACGCTCGCGAGGCTGCCGAATCCGCCGATCTCCCCGCCGCTGTCGCCGTAGAGGATCGTGTTGGCGAGCGCGAGCACATCGCGCGGGCCGCCGTCGATGCCCGCAATCGGGCCGCTTGCGCCCGTGACCGTGTTGGCGGTGATCGTCGAGTCGTTGACGTGGAGGATCGCGTACGCGCCGGCGCACGCGAGCGCGCCGACGTAGACGCCCGCGCCGTTGGCGCTCGGGCCGCTGGCGAGCGTGTTCGCGGCGACGACAGCGTCGGAGAGCGTCGAGACGACGTCGGGAATCCCCGCCGGCGGCGTCGTCAGGTCTCCGCAGGCGATCACCGACAGGCCAGCGCCCCACCCGAAGACATGTTCTTTGCTCGCGTTTTCGGCCGCGTCGGGTGGCTGCAGCGTGTTGCCGGTAAAGCGGTCGGAGGTGCTCTGCAGGCCCGCTCCGTCGACGCTCTCGCCGGCGCCGAACGCGGAGATGGGGGTCGCTTTGAAGCTGATGCTGTCGTCTTCGAAGATGTCGCCGCTCTGCACGACGGTCGTCGGTTCCGTGCCGATCGCGTCGACCTCGAGACCGCCGCCCATGTAGCCGGCCAGCGCGTTGCTGCTGCCGCTCGGATCGGCGATCGCGTCGTGGCTGAACGTGTCGCCGGCGAGCGTCAGCGCCACTCCGCCCGCGGCCTGCGTCGAGATCGCCGCGCCGCCGCCGTCGTCGGTGGCGGTGTCATTGCTGAACTGCGAGCCCGTGAGCGTCGCGCCGGCGCTTCTCAGCTCAGCGAACAGGCCGCCGCCGACGCCGTTGGGCGCGGCCGTGTCGGAGGTGAACGTGTCCCCCGCGAGGTTCGCCATGTCGGCCGTGATGAACAGGCCGCCGCCACCGCCTTCGTCGACCGCGCTGTCGCCCGTGAACGTCGAGCCGGTGACGGTGACGATCCCTTCGCTGGTGTTGAGCCGAGCCCCGCCGTCGCCGCCCGCCCCTTCGCCGGCGTCGTTCGCGAACGTAAGGTCGGCGAGCGTGTACGCATACGGTTCTCCCAGCGTGTTGATGCTGAGGCCGGCGCCGGCGTCGGCCGCGGTGGTCCTGGCGTTCTCGAACACGAGTCCTTCGATCGTCGCCGGGGCTTCGCCGCCCTCGAGCTGCGAGACCGCGCCGCCGTTGAAGCCGGCGCCGGGTGTCCCGGCGAGCGTGACCTGGACTTTCGGCAGTTTGTAGGGGAACCCGTTTTCACAGAGCTGGTCGAGCGTGATCGTCTCGCCGGCGACAGCTGCGTTGAGTTTGATCTGCAGTTCGCTGCAGTTGACCGTCACGGCGGTCGCCGACGCGGCCGCGGAATGCGTCGCAAACACCAGTACCGCGACGATGAGCGCTCTGCGCATGAGGGCAAGCTACAGTACCCGAGGGCTCATCGCCTGGGAACCCCGCGAACGTCCGCCGCCAACGCCGCACAAGCGCCGCAGCCGGTGCTCGACGCCTCCTCGGCCCGACCCCGGGTAGGATTCACAGACGCTTCCCTGATCCCGACCGGCGAGGTTCCAGCGCACGTGGCAATCGATCTCCAACAAGTTTCCGCAGTTGACGTCGAGCCGGGCGAGCTGCCCAGGACGATGGCCGCCTGGGTCATCCGCGAGGAGCGCTTCGGCGAGCCCAAGGATGCCTTCAAGCTCGAGGAGATCGAGGTGCCCGAGCCGGGCGCGTTCGAGGTGATCGTGCGGGTGATGGCCGCGGGCGTCAACTACAACAACGTCTGGGCCGCGCTCGGCGAGCCCGTCTCGGTCATGCGCTATGGCGACCACCCCGAGTTCGGCCACCACATCGGCGGCTCGGACGCCTCCGGGATCGTCTGGAAGGTCGGCGCGGGGGTCACCCGCTGGAAGGTCGGCGACGAAGTCGTCGTGCACTGCAACCAGGCGTCATACGAGGACCCAGAGGTGCACGGGCTCGACCCGATGGCGGCGCCCTCGCAGAAGATCTGGGGCTATGAGACGACCTGGGGCTCGTTCGCGCAGTTCACGAAGGTGCAGGCACAGCAGCTCTTGCCGAAGCCGCCGGCGCTGACCTGGGAGGAGGCCGCCTCCTACGGTCTCGTGTACTTCACGGCGTACCGGATGCTGATCACCCGCTGCAAACTGCAGGCTGGCCAGAACGTGCTGATCTGGGGCGCCGCCGGCGGCCTCGGCGTGTTCGCGACGCAGATCTGCGCGGCGGCGGGCGCCCATAGCGTCGGCGTCGTCTCCTCGGCGGAGAAGGGCGAGCTCGTCAAGCGCCTCGGCGCCGTCGACTACATCGACCGGGGCGAGTTCGCCGGCATGATGCGCAAGGGCGGCGAGAGCGATGCGGAGGAGGCCGAGCGCTTCAAGGTCTCCCGCGGCTTCGCCAAGCGGGTCAAGGAGATCCTCGGCGACGCGCCCGACATCGTCTTCGAGCACGTCGGCAAAGCAACCTTCCCGACCTCCGTGTTCACGGCCAAGACGTTCGGGAAAATCGTCATCTGCGCCGGCACCACCGGGATCGACCTCGACTTCAACGTCGCCTATCTGTGGATGCGCCAGAAGGAGATCCTCGGCTCGCACTTCGCCAACGCATATGAGTGCACGAAGGCCAACGAGCTGATCGAGAGCGGCCAGATCCGCCCGGTGCTGTGGCGCACGCTCGGCTTCGAGGGCGTCGCCGAAGCCCACCAGCTGATGCTCGAAAACCAGCATCTCGGCAAGATCTCGATCCTCGTCGGCGCCGAGTCCGAGGGCGCGGGCAAGACCGCCGAGGGCCCCGGCGCGATTCACGCGGAGGTGGGCGCCTGATGGCCGGCACGGCGATCATCCCCTGGTACTCGACCGGCTTTCGCGCGGACGCGCTCGAGCAGGCACTCAACGACGTCGCGCCGAGCGCGCTGCGCTACGGCGCGAGCTCCTACGCGGTCTACCGCTCGCAGGACGACCGCTACCGCTTTCAGCAGCTCGCCGCGTTCGCGGAGAAACTCGCCTGGGAACGCTTCTGGGAAGGCCCCGAGATGACCTACTTCAGGGCCGCGCACTCGAGCTGGTACCAGGTGCCCGTGCTCTACGGCTGGTGGGACTGCACCGCGCACGGCGCGATCTTGATGGCGCCCGTCGCCAACGGGCACGGCAACGGCCACGGCAACGGCGCCGCGGTCGTCGAGCCGGGCTAAATGCAGAACCAAGGCGGAAAGCCTGCGCCGGACTGCGCCCCTCGCCCCCGGCCGCCCGACGGTCTCCGCCCCGCTTGAGCCCCGGCGTTGCCAAATTCTGACGCTGCGATAAGTAGAAGCGTCCGTGCGATAGGTCTGGCTTATTTCTCGAAATCCATCGGGTTGACAACAGCAATCGTGCCTGATAGCAATGGGCCGGCGGCCGCGGGCCGGCGCGAATGGCGCCATCTCACCGGACGGTAGAAAACACCAATCGAGTCGGGGGGCGGGATGCTGGAGACGGCTGGTCGGGTACCGGACGCGCGACAGTACGCGCACACAGCCGTGCGACTGGGGCGTTGGGGCGTCGCGATCGTCGCCGCCATCATGTTCGTGCACCTGCTCGCCCCGCCGACCGCGCTCGCCGCGAGCTGCGACAACTGGACGAACAAAGCGGGCGGCAGCTGGAACACCCCCGGCAACTGGAGCGAAGGCGTCCCCACGTCGTCCTCGGAAGTATGCATCACGAAAGCCGGCACGTATGAAATCACGCTAGAACCGACGGGCTCCGCGTCTGTGCAGGTAAAGACGCTGAAGATCGGTGCGAGCAGTGGCACGCAGAAGCTCGCCGTGATCGCGACCAGCGCGACCAACGGGGCATACCTGAGCGCGTCTGAAGAAGTCAACATCACGGCCGGCGGTACCGTCGCGCTGACGAGCACAGGCTCCTACGCCTCGCGTCTGGAAAGCAGCAAACTCAAGAACGCCGGCACGATCACCGCCGAAGCAGGCGCGGGCGGCGAACGCTCCCTGGCGGGGGCCGTGGCGAACACAGGCGCTCTCAAAGTCGCCACCGGCGTGTCGCTCGACCTCGGCGGTGGGTCGACCTTCACGAACGGGTCGGGTGGTTCGGTCGTCGGGACGGGGTCCGGGCATCTGCTCGTCGACTCCGGGACGTTTATCGAGGGCGCGGGCACGACCAGCGGCAGCGAACCGGTCGTCAGCGAAAGCGGCGGCACCGTCGAATACGCCGGCACCGGCGCGAGCAGCATCATTGCCCGGAGCTACTACACCTACCTGAAGGGCAACATCGCAGCCGGGCAGACATTCACGATCGAAGGCAACTGCAACGCGACCACCACCTACGTCGACACCGCGAGCAACATCACAAACGCAGGCACGATCAACCTCACCACCAGCGGCTGCCCCGCACACGCCTACCTGAAATCCGAATCCGGCAACACGCTGACCAACACCGGCACGATCAAAGCCGAAGCCGGCGCAGGCGGAGACCTCCACCTGGAAGGCGCGTTTGTCAACAAGGGGGCAGTCGAAGTGGCCGCCGGCGCCCTGCTCTACGGATCGGGCACATTCGCAAACGAAGGCACCGTGCACGCAGCAAACGGCGGCACACTGCAGTTCGCCTCCGGAACCTTCACGAACGGGTCGGGTGGTTCGGTCGTCGGGACGGGGTCCGGGCATCTGCTCGTCGACTCCGGGACGTTTATCGAGGGCGCGGGCACGACCAGCGGCAGCGAACCGGTCGTCAGCGAAAGCGGCGGCACCGTCGAATACGCCGGCACCGGCGCGAGCAGCATCATTGCCCGGAGCTACTACACCTACCTGAAGGGCAACATCGCAGCCGGGCAGACATTCACGATCGAAGGCAACTGCAACGCGACCACCACCTACGTCGACACCGCGAGCAACATCACAAACGCAGGCACGATCAACCTCACCACCAGCGGCTGCCCCGCACACGCCTACCTGAAATCCGAATCCGGCAACACGCTGACCAACACCGGCACGATCAAAGCCGAAGCCGGCGCAGGCGGAGACCTCCACCTGGAAGGCGCGTTTGTCAACAAGGGGGCAGTCGAAGTGGCCGCCGGCGCCCTGCTCTACGGATCGGGCACATTCGCAAACGAAGGCACCGTGCACGCAGCAAACGGCGGCACACTGCAGTTCGCCTCCGGAACCTTCACGAACGGGTCGGGTGGTTCGGTCGTCGGGACGGGGTCCGGGCATCTGCTCGTCGACTCCGGGACGTTTATCGAGGGCGCGGGCACGACCAGCGGCAGCGAACCGGTCGTCAGCGAAAGCGGCGGCACCGTCGAATACGCCGGCACCGGCGCGAGCAGCATCATTGCCCGGAGCTACTACACCTACCTGAAGGGCAACATCGCAGCCGGGCAGACATTCACGATCGAAGGCAACTGCAACGCGACCACCACCTACGTCGACACCGCGAGCAACATCACAAACGCAGGCACGATCAACCTCACCACCAGCGGCTGCCCCGCACACGCCTACCTGAAATCCGAATCCGGCAACACGCTGACCAACACCGGCACGATCAAAGCCGAAGCCGGCGCAGGCGGAGACCTCCACCTGGAAGGCGCGTTTGTCAACGACGGGGCCGCCAAGCTCTCTGACGGCGCGACGCTGACGCTGAACTCGGGCACCTTCACAAACGGAACGGGCGGCTCGGTTGTGGGCAGCGGCTCCGGTCACATCGTCGCGTACGACTCCGGGACGTTCATCGAGGGCGCGGGCACGACGAGCGGGCCCGAACCCGTCGTCTCCGAAGATGGCACCGTCGAATACACCGGCACCGGCGCGAGCAACATCATCGCCCGCGAGTACAACAACGAACTCAAGGGCAACCTCGCCCCCGGCCAGACATACACCATCGAAGCAAACTGCGAATACAGCTACGCCCACGTCTACGCACCCGCCAACATCACAAACGGCGGCACGATCGCCCTCACAAGCTCCGGCTGCAAACACGAAGCCGCCCTCGAACTTGCATCCGAAAAGACACTCACCAACACCGGCACCATCAAGACCGAAACCGGCGAAGAAGGCACGCTCAGGCTTCGCGGTACGATCCTCAACACCGGCGCGACCACGCTCGCGAACAACACCGAACTGACGCTCGACTCGGGCACATTCACAAACGGAACGGGCGGCTCGGTCGCCGGCACCGGCTCCGGTCACATCGTCGCGTACGACTCCGGGACGTTCATCGAGGGCGCGGGCACGACCAGCGGGCCCGAACCCGTCGTCTCCGAAGATGGCACCGTCGAATACACCGGCACCGGCGCGAGCAACATCATCGCCCGCGAGTACGGCAATGACCTGAAGGGCAACCTCTCCCCCGGGCAGACCTACACGATCGAAGCAAACTGCGCATACAGCTACGCCCACGTCTACGCACCCGCCAACATCACAAACGGCGGCACGATCGCCCTCACAAGCTCCGGCTGCAAACACGAAGCCGCCCTCGAACTTGCATCCGAAAAGACACTCACCAACACCGGCACGATCAAGACCGAAACCGGCGAAGAAGGCACGCTCAGGCTTCGCGGTACGATCCTCAACACCGGCGCGACCACGCTCGCGAACAACACCGAACTGACGCTCGACTCGGGCACATTCACAAACGGAACGGGCGGCTCGGTCGCCGGCACCGGCTCCGGGCACATCGTCGCGTACGACTCCGGGACGTTCATCGAGGGCGCGGGCACGACCAGCGGGCCCGAACCCGTCGTCTCCGAAGATGGCACCGTCGAATACACCGGCACCGGCGCGAGCAACATCATCGCCCGCGAGTACGGCAATGACCTGAAGGGCAACCTCTCCCCCGGGCAGACCTACACGATCGAAGCAAACTGCGCATACAGCTACGCCCACGTCTACGCACCCGCCAACATCACAAACGGCGGCACGATCGCCCTCACAAGCTCCGGCTGCGAACACGAAGCCCTACTCCAGCTTGCATCCGAAAAGACACTCAGCAACACCGGCACGATCAAGACCGAAACCGGCAGCGGCGGCGCCCTCCGACTCTACGGCAACACCCTCAACACCGGCACAATTGCCCTCGCCGCGGGTGTCCCGCTCGCTCTGGAAGGCGAATACACCCAGGGCAAGGCCGGCAAGCTGAAGACGGCGATCGCCTCGAGCTCGAGCTATGGCGCGCTCGCGGTCGACGGCCTCGCGGTGCTCGGCGGGACGCTCGAAGTCGACCCGATCGGCTCCTTCAAAGCGAGCAGCGCTCAGAAATTCGCGATTCTCACCGACACCACGCGCCAGGGCGACTTCGAATTCGAGAAGGGCGGCGCGATCGGCGGAGGGCTCTACTACCGCCCGGTCTACGCGATCGGCGGCGTGACGCTCGAAGCGACCGAAGCCCCGCCCGAAGGCCTGCCGGTCAACACGGCGCTGCCCCGCATCTTCGGCCTCCCCAAACAGGGCCAGACGCTGGTGCTGACGCACGGCACGTGGACGCACAGCCCGTTCGAATACACCGACAAGTGGCAGCGCTGCAACCTCTCCGGCGAAGCGTGCCAGACGGTCGGAAGCGGCGACAGCTACGTCCTCACAAAGGGGGACGCGGGACACACGATGCGCGTGCAGGAGACCGCCACCGACAGCTCCGGCGAAGGCGCCTCGGCACTGTCCGCTGCCACCAACGAAGTCACCGTGCTGGAACTGCGCGCCGACGCCGGGGAGGACCTCACGGTCGTGGCGGGACAGCCCGTCTCACTCGACGGCTCCGGGAGCACGCCCGCATCGGAAATCGAAGCCTACCGCTGGGAATTCGGCGACAAAACGACCGAAGAAGTCACCGCGCCGAGCGTCTCGCACACCTACGCCGAAGCGACCCCGGCCGGCAAACCGGACATCGCGACTCTGACCGTCAAGCACAAAGGCGAAAGCAGCGCGCCCGCGACGGTCAACGTCACCGTCCTTCCGGCGCCCAGCGCGGCCGAAGCTCTGACGGTCACGGTACTCGGCAGCGAATCGCAGCCGCTGATCGACGCCGACGTCGTGTTCGTCGGCGCCGACGGGACGCGCACGGAGGCGCGCACCGACAGCTCCGGCCACGCGTTGCTCGCGGGCCTTCCGAGCGGCGTCGACACCGTCTACGCGTACGCCCCGGAATACCAGCCCGCGATCGCACAGGTGAGCATCGACACCTCCCACCACGGCACCGCGACGGTCTCGCTGAGCAAGGGCGAAATCGCTACGACGAAGCTCAAAGCACATGAAATGACGCTCGCGGAAATCGAAGCCGCCGGGATCGACCCGAGCGATCCCGCCAACAACAACGTCTACGAATTTGAACTGCGCCTGGCGTTCATCGACTCGCCGACGCC
This sequence comes from uncultured Solirubrobacteraceae bacterium, assembly GCA_963827105.1. Lineage (GTDB taxonomy): Bacteria > Actinomycetota > Thermoleophilia > Solirubrobacterales > Solirubrobacteraceae > Palsa-744. Next base: position 81,876 of record CAWHAB010000008.1, read on the forward strand.
GGCGGTCGAACTGCATGGCTCGGTCAACGGCGAAGGCGAGTTCGTCGGCGGCTACGGTGGCAGCGGCGGAGGCGGTGGTGGTGGCGGCGGCGCGGGCGGCGGCTGGGAATGCTTGCCCACGCAATGCGAATACACGCCTCCGGTCGCCGGGCCGCCGAGCGAATACCACATCGTCGCCCATCCGGTGATGGTCGAAAACCATCCGCTGATCGAGTGGCTGATTATGAAGGGCAAGGCAACCGTGCTCAAGCAGTTCTTCGAAGTGAGCATGGTCATCCAGAACCTCTCCCCCGAACCGTTCAAGCTGAGCGCCGGCCAGGCGACGCTCAACGTGCCGGAAGGGATGAGCCTCGCGCCGACGCCCGAACCGCAGAGCGCGAGCCAGTCGGTCGCGGCGATACCCGGTGAAGGCAGCGCCGTCACGAACTGGATCATCCGCGGCGACAAGCCCGGGAGCTACGCGCTCTCAGCCGACTACGAAGCGGCGCTGCAACCCTTCAACGCGCCGTTCACCGCGCAGGCGGCACTCGCCGAACCGCTGCGCGTGTGGGGCCGCGAAGCGTTGAAGCTGAAAGTCGAGGGCGATGAACAGGGCCTCACCGAAGGCGTGCCGTGGAGCTTCGCGCTCGGCGTCACAAACGAAGCGAACGTTCCGCTGTACAACGTCGAACTCGCGATCGATGAAGAACCGCACGCCAACTTCGACTTCCAGCCCGGCCAGCAGTTCGCGGAAATGCTCGGCGAACTGAAGCCCCAGCAGACGGTGTTCGTCAAACGGCCCTACGTGGTCGTCCCCGACGCCAACAGCGTCTCCGTGTTCAACCCCGAACTCTCGAGCGCGACGTTCGTCGGGGAACCCGTGCATCCCGGGGAAGGCATCACAGCGGTCAAACCGCTTCTGCCGATATATGAAAAAGGCGCCTCGGCCATCCAGGACACCCCCGGCGCCGTCCACCTGCACTGGCAGTCGGTGCCGGGCGCCGAAGGCTATGAGGTCTTCTCAGCGCCCCAGCTGACGACGGCTTTCAACGACAAACCCGATGAGGTCTCGAGCGCGCCGGATGGGACCAAGGTGACGACGCTGCCGGCGAGCGCGCGCGACGCCTACGCCACGCCGGTGGGCGGCGAAGCCCGCTGGTATGCGATCAGCGCGATCATCGAAGGTCAGCCCGTGCTCGAGCTGAACACCGTGCACGCCGCGCCGCTGGAAGGACACACGCCACCGGAATTCGGGCGCTGCGTGGCTGCAAGCTCATCGAAGGAAGGCAGCAAGACGGTCTATCACGGCGACTACACGAAGTCCTCGTGCGCCGAACCCAGCGCAACGCACTCGGGCAAGTACGAATGGGAAGCGGACGTGGCCAAGAGCGGCTTCACGACCGCGAGCAGCGGCGTCGTGAAGTTCGAAACGGCGAGCAAAGGACTGCTGAGCTGCAAAGCCGAGAGCGGTAGCGGCAGCTTGACGGGCGCGAACAACGTCGGCGGGGTCGCGATGACGTTCACCGGGTGCGAAAGCGCCGGACAGAAATGCACCACCGGCGGCCGCGTCGCGGGCGAACTCGCGACGGCGCCCCTGGAAGGAATCCTCGGCTGGGAAGACAAAGCGAGCAAGAAGGTCGCGCTGGACCTGTACCCGGCCAACCACGCGGGGCCGTTCATCGAATACCGCTGCGGCAGCACGCCCGCGACACTGAGCGGCTCGCTGCTCGTGCCGCTCAAGGTGGACAAGATGGTCTCTACTGAAAAACTCAAATACAAGGCGAGCAAAGGCAAGCAAAAACCCGAAGGCTTTGAAGGGGCTGCGCCGGACGTGCTCGAGAACGGGCTCGCCGAACAGGTCGGCGTGAGCGCGACCGCAACGCTCGCCTACGAAGAAGCGGTCGAGATCAACGCGGTGACGTAGCGGGAGCGGCCAGGACGCGTTCCCGTCGCCTCGCGATGAGCGGTTCGCTCGCGCATGGGCGACCGGGTTACGGCCCGCGCCGTGGCCGCCTCAGCCCTGCTCCAGCGGCGCCATCGTCAGCCCCGCGCCCTTGAGCTGCTCCCAGTAGTGCTCGGCGGCCTCCTGGTGGCCGCTGTAGACGGTCGCCCGGCCGGAGCCGTGGATCACGCCGGCGATCTCCAGGCCGCGCTTGAGCGTGATCCCCGGGATGAAGCGCGCGAGCGTGCGCGCGACATGCTCGAAGGTGTTGTGATCGTCGTTGCATACGATCACCCGCCAGGCGCCCCCCAGGCCGCTCCCCGGTCCCCCGGTTCGCGGAAGCTCGATCGTCTGATTCATCCCCACCAGGATAAAGGGCGCGGCGCGACCGTACAATGCCAATCATGAGCGATAACCCTGCGCGGCTGCCCGAGCGCGACCGGCCGTGGATGATGCGCACCTACGCCGGGCACTCGACGGCGAGCGCCTCCAACGAGCTCTACCGGCGCAACCTGCAGAAGGGGCAGACCGGGCTGTCGGTCGCGTTCGACCTGCCCACCCAGACGGGCTATGACCCCGACGACGAGCTCGCCCGCGGCGAGGTCGGCAAGGTCGGCGTGCCGGTCTCCCATCGCGGCGACATGGCGACGCTGATGGCCGGGATCCCGCTCGATGAGATGAACACCTCGATGACGATCAACGCGACGGCCGCGTGGCTGCTGGCGCTCTACATCGTCGCCGCCGAGGAGCACGGCGTCAGCGAGCAGCAGCTGCAGGGCACGACGCAGAACGACATCATCAAGGAGTTCCTCGCGCGCGGCACCTACGCGTTCCCGCCGGCGCCGTCGATGCGCCTGATCGCGGACATGATCGCCTACACGGTCGAGCACGTCCCGAAGTGGAACCCGATCAACATCTGCTCCTACCACCTGCAGGAGGCGGGGGCCACGCCCGTGCAGGAGATCGCCTACGCGATGAGCAACGCGATCGCCGTGCTCGACGCCGCCCGCGAGCGGGTCCCCGCCGAGCGCATGGAGCAGGTCTTCGGGCGGATCTCGTTCTTCGTCAACGCCGGCGTGCGCTTCGTCGAGGAGCACGCCAAGCTGCGCGCGATGTCGATCCTCTGGGAAGAGCTCGGACGCGAGCGCTACGGCGTGCAGGAGCAGCGCCACCTTCGCTTCCGCTACGGCGTGCAGGTCAACTCGCTCGGCCTCACCGAGGCCCAGCCGGAGAACAACGTGCAGCGGATCGTGCTCGAGGCGCTCGCGGTCACGCTCGGGCGCGACGCGCGCGCCCGCGCGGTGCAGCTGCCCGCGTGGAACGAGGCGCTCGGGCTGCCGCGCCCGTGGGATCAGCAGTGGTCGCTGCGCATCCAGCAGGTGCTCGCCTATGAAACCGACATCCTCGAGTACCCCGACATCTTCGAGGGCTCGAAGGTCATGGACGCGCTCGTCGAGGAGCTGCTCGAGGGCGCGCGCGCGGAGATCGCGGTCGTCGCCGAGCACGGCGGCGCGGTCGAGGCCGTCCCGTACATGAAGGCGGCGCTCGTCGACTCCCACCGCGAGCGCCTGCGGCGGATCGAGACCGGTGAGCAGGTCGTCGTCGGGCAGAACCGCTTCACCGAGACCGAGGAGTCGCCGCTGACGGCCGACGCCGAGGGCGGGATCCTGGTCGTGGACCCGGCGCGCGAAGCCGAGCAGATCGAGGCGATCCGCCGCTGGCGCTCCGAGCGCGACCAGAGGGCCGTCGATCAGGCGCTCGCGACGCTCGCCGACGTCGCACGCGCGGCGCCGGGCACGGAGAACCTGATGATCCCCACGATCGCCGCTGCGCGCGCAGGCGCGACGACGGGCGAGTGGGCGGCGACGCTGCGTGAGGTGTTCGGCAGCTATCGCGCCCCGACCGGTGTCGGCGAGGCGGCCGCGGCCGGTGAGGACGGCGCGCTGAGCGAGCTGCGCGGAGAGGTCGCGCGCCTGCAGGAGACGCTCGGGCGCAGACCGAAGATCCTCGTCGGCAAGCCGGGGCTCGACGGACACTCAAACGGCGCCGAGCAGATCGCCGTGCGCGCGCGCGACTCGGGCATGGACGTCGTCTATGAAGGCATCCGCCTGACGCCCGCCCAGATCGCCGCATCGGCGCTGCAGGAGGGCGTGCATGTGATCGGCCTGTCGATCCTCTCGGGATCGCACCGCGACCTGATCCCGGCGGTGATCGACGCGCTGCACGACGCCGGCGTCGCAGTACCGGTGGTCGTAGGCGGCATCATCCCCGAGCAGGACATCGCGGCGCTGCAGCAGGCCGGTGTCGCCGCCGTCTACACGCCGAAGGACTTCGACATCAACCGCATCATGCACGAGATCGTCGCGCTCGTCGGCGCCGGCGCGAGCAACGGCGCCACCGTCAACGGCTCGGCGTGAGCGACAGCGGGGCGAGTCTCGGCGCCCGCCTGCGCGAGCGCGACCTGAGCGCCGCGCCGGCCGCGCTGAACCTGCTCGAGAGCACGACCGCGGGCGATCGCGAAGAGGCCTCGGCGCTGCTGCGCGAGGTCTCTCCCGCGGCGCTCGGCGGCGAGGCGCCCGCGCATGTGATCGGGGTCACCGGGCCGCCCGGCGCGGGCAAGTCGACGCTGCTCTCGGCGCTGCTGCACGCCTGGCGCGAGCGCTCCCAGAGCGTCGCGATGCTCGCCGTCGACCCGAGCTCGCGTCGCTCCGGCGGCTCGCTGCTCGGCGATCGCGCGCGCATCGACTTCGACCCGGCCGACCGCGGCGTGCTGATCCGCTCGACGGCCGCCGGCGAGCGCCTCGGCGGGCTCGCGTGGGCGACGCGCGCCGCTGCACACGCGCTCGCGGCCGCGTTCGACGTCGTCGTGATCGAGACAGTCGGCGTCGGGCAGGCGGAGACGGAGGTCGCCGATGTCGCCGACACGGTCGCCGTCGTCGTGCAGCCCGGCGGCGGCGACGTCCTGCAGTTCCTGAAGTCCGGGATCATGGAAATCCCGGACGTGCTCGTCGTCACCAAGTCCGATCTCGGCGAGCTCGCGCTGCGCACGAGGCGCGACCTGAACGCGGCGCTGCGTGCGCTCGGCTCGAGCGCGACCAGCGCGCTCGCCGTCTCCTCGCTGCCGCCGGCGAGCGGCATCGAGGAGCTGCTCGACGCCCTCGCCGAGCACCGCGCCAGCATCGACGTCGGCGTGCGGCGGCTGCGCGCGCGCCGCGCCGGGGCGCTCAGCGACTTCGCGGTCGAGTACGGCGAGCGCGGGCTGCGCGCGCTCGGCGGCCGCCACGCCGCGGAAGCACTGCTGGCCGCGCAGGACCCGGGGCTTGAGGCGCCGGCGCTGGTCGCATCACTCGAGCGGGCGATCGGATGACCGGCTCCCCCGCGCACGCCGATCGGCGAGCATGAGCGGAGCATGGCGCGCAACCTGCTCCTGATCCTCGGCGTGAGCGTGCTCGCGGTCCTGCTCGCGGCGGCGCTCGGCGCGACGAACCTCGGCACGGCGCTCGCGTTCGGGCAGATGGCGTGCGCGGCGAGCGTCGTCTACGTGATCCTCAGGCGCTGAGTCTCATAAGCTGAGCGCGTGGCAACCGGCTGCTTCATCTCGACAGGCCACTCGCTCGATCAGGCGATCGAGCGCGTCAAGCTCGCCGACGCGCTCGGCTATGAGTCCGTCTACCTGACGCACGTCGCCGGGCGCGAGTCGCTGACCGTGCTGACCGTCTATGCGCTCGCGACCAGCCGCATCCGCGTCGGCACGGGCGTCGTGCCGATCTACACGCGCACGCCCGCGACGATGGCGCAGACCGCCGCCACCATCGACGAGCTCTCAGATGGGCGCCTGACGCTCGGGCTCGGCGTTTCACACCGACCGGTCGTCGAAGGCTGGCACGGACAGCAGATCGATCACCCCGTCGCGGAGATGCGCGAGTACGCCGCGATCGTGCGCGCGATCCTGCGCGGCGAGGAGCCGCCCGCGGGCGAGAAGTGGCAGACCGGCTTTCGCCTGATCGGGATCGAGCCGCGGCCGCGGCTGCCGATCTACATCGCCGCGCTCTCGCCGGCGATGCTGCGACTGGCCGGCGAGATCGCCGACGGAGTGCTGCTGTGGCTGTGCAACCCGAGCTACATCCGCGACGTCGTGATCCCCGAGGTCACCACCGGGCGCGAACGCGCCGGGCTGGCGCTCGCGGGCTTCGACGTCGTGGCGGCCGTCCCCTCGGCATTGACCGACGACCGCGACGGCGCGTACGGCGCGATGCGCAAGGACCTGCTCCCGTACTTCGGCCTGCCGTTCTACCGCGCGATGATCGAGCGCACCGGCTTCGCCGCCGACATCGCCGCCTATGACGCCGCCGGCGGCGACTTCGAGGCGATGCAGCGCGCGATCTCCAGGGATTTCCTCGACGAGCTGACAGCTGTCGGCGACGAGTCCGAGCTCGCCGACGGCCTCGAGCGCTACCGCCGGGCCGGGGCGAGCTCGCCGTGCGTCGGGCCGATCGCGAAAACCGATTTCGACGCGACGCTGCGCGCCGGCCTGGGGACTGCGACGTAACAACATCCGCCGCGGGCAGACTGTAGTACCAGAGCATGCTCGTCCTTCTCACCTTCGCCGTCCTCGCCGGCGCCGGCACGGCGCTGTCGCCGTGCGTGCTGCCGGTGCTGCCCGCGCTGCTGTCCGCGGGCGCTGTCGGCGGGCGCCGGCGGCCGCTGGGCGTCGTGATCGGCCTGTCGGTCACGTTCACGGTGACGATCGTCGGCGTCGCAAGCGTCGTCGACGGCGTCGGCCTCGGCAGCGACCCGCTGCGCGACGTCGCGATCGTGGTGCTGCTCGTGTTCGGCCTGACGATGCTGATGCCGAGCCTCGCCGATCGCCTCGAGGCGCCGCTGTCGCGGCTCGCGCGCTTCGGGCCGAAGAACACCGGCGACGGCTTCCTCTCGGGGCTGCTCGTCGGCGGCGCGCTCGGCTTCGTCTACACGCCGTGCGCGAGCCCGATCCTCGCGGCGGTGATCTCGGTCAGCGCCGCATCGGGCAAAACGATCGCGATCGCGCTCGCCTACGCGGCCGGCTCGGCCGCGGTGCTGCTCGTGCTCGCGCTCGGCGGCCGGCGCGTGTTCGAGCGCGTCCGTGCCGCCGGCCGCGGGCCGGCGCTGCAACGCGCGCTCGGCGTGATCATGATCCTCACCGCGCTCGCGATCATGACCAACCTCGACGTCAACTTCGACCAGTTCGTCGCCCAGCACATCCCCGACGTCAACGTCACCGCCGCGCTCGAGTGCTCGCCGACGGTCACCGGCCGGCTCAGCCAGATCACCGGGCGCAAAGCCAGGTTCGCGCCCGCCAACGGCTCCGCCGCGTGCGGCGCCTCCTCGACGCATGTCCACGTCGCGGCGCCCGGCGCGAGCCAGGCGGTGCTGCTCGCCGACGCGAGCGGGCTGCCCAACCTCGGGGCCGCGCCCGAATTCACCGAAACCCAGGACTGGTTCAACACGCCCGGTCGCAGACCTGAGCCGCTGAGCTCGCGCTGCGCGGCCACGTCGTGCTCGTCGACTTCTGGACGTACACGTGCATCAACTGCATCCGCACGCTGCCGTACCTGGAGGCCTGGGATAAGGCCTACCGCAAGGACGGCCTCACGATCATCGGCGTCGAGGCGCCCGAGTTCCCGTTCGAGCGCGACGCCGGCAACGTCGAGAACGCGATCCAGCAGTTCGGCATCCACTACCCGGTCGTGCAGGACAACAACATGGCCACCTGGGACGCCTACGACAACGAAGTCTGGCCCGCCGACTACCTGATCGACGCCCACGGCGACGTGCGCTACATGGCCTTCGGAGAGGGCGACTACGACAAGACGGAAACGGCGATCCGCTCGCTGCTCGCGGAATCCGGCGCGGCGGTCGGCGGCAGGGGCCACCCGCTCGGCGTGATCGTCCCCTCCGCGGAAGCGACACCCGAGACCTATCTCGGCACCGCGCGGGCGCAGGGCTGGGTGGTGCCGCCGAAGAGTGGCTTCCACGAATACGGCCCGCCGCCGAGCGCGCAGCTGGGGCTCAACGAATTCGCCTTCAGCGGCCCCTGGACGATCGGCACGCAGCCCGCGGTCGCGGCACCGGTGCCGGCATCGACGTCGAGTTCCAGGCCAAGCACGTATACCTCGTGCTCAGCTCTCCCGGCGAACGGCCGCTGCCGGTACAGGTGCTGCTCGACGGCAAGCCGATCGCCGCGCGCGATGCCGGCGCCGACGTCCACGACGGCATCGTCACGGTCCGCCGCCAGCGCCTCTACACGCTCGTCTCGCTGGCGAAGAACGAACAGCACCATCTCTCGCTGCGCTTCGCGCCCGGCGTCACCGGCTACGCGTTCACGTTCGGTAGCCGCCCACCGGGGCGCGAGTGCGATGGCCCCGCGCAGTGACGGCCGATCGCGCCTTCCGGCGCGCGCGCGCCGAGCGACAGGGCAACACCCGTCCAGCCTGCGCGGACGCGCCCGCAGCGTGCAATACGATCGCGGCCGTGACGCACCGGACACGGGTCATTCCTCGCTCGCACCGCCCGAGTCGAGCCTCGGCTGCCGCGCGTACGCTGTCGTTGGTCGCGGTCACCGCCTGCGCGGCGCTCGGCGTGTTCGCCGCGCCTGCGCTCGCCAAAGGCTCCTATCTCGCCGGCGATCGCAGCCTCGCCAGCTACTACGCCGGCGTCGAGGGCGCGAAGCTCGGGCTCTCGCTGCCCGGCGGCGCCGCGAAATTCATCACAATCACGGAGTCCCCGGACAGGCACCTGACGCTGACGCTGCCCGACGGGACGGTCGGAGACGCGGACGGTGACACCGACTGCCGCGACGCGACCGGAGATTTCGTGGGCGCCGCCGCGCACTGCGAGATCGTGATCGCCCGCGGCACGCACGAAGTCGGCGCCGGCGAACTGCATGCGACGATCGCGCACGAGGTCTTCCACGTCTTCCAAGCGCTGATGTCGGGAACGCTCGCGAACTTCAACCGCCCGGGCGACGCCTGGCTGGTGGAGGGATCGGCGACATGGGTGGAGTCTGTGCTCGTGCACGACGCGCCCGCCGCCTACCAGTGGTGGGGCACCTACCTGGACTCCCCTTCGGTATCGTTGCTCAACCGCACCTACAGCGCCGTCGGCTTCTTCGGGCACCTGGCCTCGAGCGGCATCTCGCCGTGGGCGAGGTTCAGGGCGATGTTCGCGGCCACGAGCAACGCCGCCGCCTACTCCGCCGCCACCGGCGGCGACACGTCGCTGATCAGCTCCGAAGCATCGGTGTTCTTTCGTGAACCGGCGCTCGGCGCGGAGTGGGATCAGGAGGGCACGAACGTCCCCAGCGCCGCCGCCGTCGGCTTCAAGCCGACCCCCGAGGACATCAAGGACCACGAAGAGCTGCTCAACGTCGCGCCGTATGCCGACGGCGCCTACCGACTCTCGCTCAAGAAGATGAAGCCCGCCAAGCCGTGCTGGAAGTGCGCGTCTCCGGCGCCCACGTGCGCCTGCGCTCGATCCACGGCGGCAACGTCAACGAGGTCGAACCGGGCGAGATCGACCTCTGCTCGCTCGCGCACCGCTGCAGCTGTCCGAGCCAGGGATCGAACCAAGGTCGAGCAGTTCAAGGAAGGCAACCTCGCGATCGCGGGCGGGCCCACCGGCGGGCACGTGTTCCTGATCCCGCGCACGCGCTGCGAAACGCTGCTGGCGCCACGGAGCTGCGAAGGGCTGCTCCCCGGCTTCAACATCCCGATCGCCCCGACGTTGGAACAGGCGACCGGCACGAAACTCGCGCAGGAATCGAGCAACCCGGCGATCGGCTACTACACCTCTATCTGCTTTTTCCCGGTCGGCAAGGGCGAGACCGTCGAAAACGCCTCCGGTGAATCGGTCCTCGACGGCGCGAGCGCGATCCTCACCTACGTCAAGCGCTTCGGCAAGATCTCCGAAGCAGAACGCGAATTCCACATCCCGCCCGCGCTCCCCAGCGGCAGCGCCGGGACCGGGTTCGCCGGCGGCGGCTCGACGGACGGGCCGGTTGCGGGGATCGGCGACGAAGCGGCCATCGCGAGCGCCGAGGAAACCAACGAAAAAGGCGAAACCGCGTTTGCCAGCGAGGCGATCGTGCGTGTGCGCAATGTGATCGCCGGCTTCACGATCTTCAGCACCGGCGGCGACGCCGAAGCGAGCGCAGACGGCACTCGTATTCTTCTCTCACAGGTCGCCGACGAGCTCTGAGCCTGCCCGTGCGCCCGCAGGGCGTGCGTGCAGTACGATCGCGCGATCGGATGCAGGACATCGGTCGAGCGCCATGCGCGCCGGCGGGCGCGCGAGCTGACCGCAGCGCTCACACTCGTGACCGCTTTGCTCTCGATCGCAACCGCGGCCCCGCCCGCGCTCGCGAAAGCGCCCGCCTCCTATCTCAGCGGCGACCGCAGCCTCGTCAACACGTACGCCGCGATCGAGGGCGCGAAACTGGGCGTCTCGCTGCCCGGCGGGCCGCTCAGGTTCATCACGGTCATCGAGCTGCCGCAGCGGTTGATCGAAGAAAAGGCGGGACCTCACGGGTCCGCGACGGGTGTGCCTGCTCAGACGGGCTGCGTCGACGCCGCCGGAGGCGAGAGCGGGCCGGCCGTCCATTGCAAGATCGAGATCGCGACGGGGGCACATCTGAGCGAGCTGACGGGGACGATCGCGCACGAGGTGTTCCACGTCTTCCAGGCGGTGCTCTCCGAACGCCTCGAAACGTACACGCGCCCGGGCAGCGATTGGCTCTACGAGGGCTCGTCCGCATGGGTCGAATCGGATCTCGTGCCCCACCTGAGCAGCGCGCGCGACGAGTGGATCACCTATCTGCGCTCACCGCACACGCCGCTGTTCTCTCGCAGCTATGACGCGATCGGCTTCTTCGGTCACGTCACCTCCAGCGGGATCTCGCTGTGGACGAGGTTCAGCGCGATGTTCAGGCAGACGAGCAACGAAGGCGCCTACGCCGCCGCCGAAGTCAACAAGGCGTTTCTCGATACCGAGGCATCGGCGTTCTTCCGCGAACCGGCACTCGGCGCGGCGTGGGACCAGGACGGTCCGAACGTGCCTACGAGCCGCGAGGTCGGCTTCCGGCCGACCCGCGAGGACCCCGAGACGACCGAGGAGCTGCTCGACGTCGCCGCGCACGCGGAGGGCGCCTACCGCCTGTCGCTGGCGAAGATGCACGCGAGCGAGCCGGTCCTCGAAATCCGCGTGAGCGGCGCCGATGTGCGGCTGCACTCGACCGCCGGCGGCGACGTCAACGAGGTCGACACGGGCGGGCTCGACCTCTGCTCCGACGCCCACGGCTGTGACTGTCCCGGCCAGCCGCCGACAAAGGCCGCGCCGTTCAAACAGGGCGACCTCGCGCTCGGCGGCGAAGTGAGCGGCGGCCACGTCTGGCTGATCCCGCGCAAGCGCTGCGAAACGCTGCTCGCGGCGCGCACATGCGAAAAGCTGCTGCCGGGGTTTGAACTCCCGAGCTCGCCAACCGGAGCAAGACCGGCGCCGATCGAAACGGTCGGGCCCGTCCCCGGCTACGACAGCTACACGTGCCTGTTCCCCGGCGAGAAGGGCCACAACCTCGAAAACGCCGCCGGGGAAATGTCCTTCGACGGCGTGATCGCGACGCTCGTCACGGTCACGCGCTACCCCGCCGTCGTCGTCGCCGAACGGAGCTTCCTGCCGCCGCCGGATCCGGCCGCCGACTTCGCCGTGTATCGGCCGCCGATCGGCGAACAGGCGGTGATCGAGACATCCGGTGAAGCCGCCGGCCCAGGCGAAGACGCCTACACGAGCCTCGCGAGCGTGCGCGTTCGCAACGTCATCGCCACGTTCACCATCCTCAGCGGCGGCGGCAGCAACGAAGCCGACGCCACCGGCGCCAGCGCGCTGCTCGCGCAGGTCGCCGAAGAGCTCTAGCGGGGGAGCCGGCGCCGCCCCGACGTGCGGCGCCGGGAGAGTCGCCTATTTCTTGTGGTGTTTGCCGGGCACGCACGTGTGGAACGTGCGGATGTCCTCATAGGTCTTGCCCTTCGAGGACTTCGTGATCAGCGAGACGCGGAAAGTGCCCTTCGGCAGGCCGATCAGGCTGACGCTCGTCGCGCTGTGCGAGAGCCGGCCCCGCTTCTTCAGCTTGCCGTTGATCAACACTTCCACGCTCACCAGCTTGACGCCCTTCGGCGCCCGCGGATGGACGATGAACTTGCGCCTGCTCAAGCAGATCTTCGTCGAGGGCAGCCCCAGGTTCTTATCCTCCGTCGCCACCGTCAGCACCTCGCTGCCGCACGCGCTGACCGACAGCGAGTTCGCCGCATCGCCGCTGTAGGTCACCTTCCAGTAGTAGGTGCCGACCCCCGGCTTGACCGCGCCGGAGTGCCCCGGCACGCCCCTCAGCACGCTCCCCACCGAGGAGCTGCCCTGCGCTTTCGTGCATTTGTTGTCCTTGTACAGCGCGTAGGTGACCGTCCCGCTTGCCGTCGCCGCGTTGGTGCCGGCGAGGTGCGCCTGATCGGTGACCGAGGTCCCCAGCGGAACGGTCAGCGACGCTGCGCTGAGGCCGGCGCCGGACTGCGTCGTGGTCGTCGCGGTCGCCGTCGGCGGCGGTGCCGGCGGAACCAGCAGCGGCGCCGGGGCGACCCGCACCAGCGGGTTGAGGTCGGCGACCTCGAGCCCGCCTTCGTCATCGAACGTTAGCCATCCGGCGCCGCTGTCGGCGGCGGCCAACCGTATCGGGCCCGCGAACGACGATTTGACTTCGGCCACTTCGCGTTCGCCTTGGAAGCTGGCGCCGCCGTTGGTCGATTCGAGCAGGTCGACGACGCGGCTGCCGCCGCCGTTGAGCGCGACCCATGAGATGTACAGGGCGCCGGTGTCGGGATTCTCGAAGATCCCCGGCGGCTCCCCCTGGGCGAGGTTGCCCGACAGCGCTGTCGGCGCACCGAAGCTTTTGCTGCCTTCTTCGTATTTGCGCAGCTCGAGCGTCGCCGGCAGCGATTCGCCGCTGAGATAGTCCTCGGAGACCATGAACAGCCCCGCCGGCCCGCTCGCAAGGCGCGGGTTTTCCGCTTCTTTGATCAGTTTCGGGCCTTCCCAGTTTTTTGCTTCGTCCTCGGGTTCGGCTTTGCTGACGTAGTAGTGGAGTTCCAGCGGCGTCTCGAGGTTCCAGTAGGCGATCAAGGGGAAGCCGGCCGGCGTGAAGGCCATGCTGGATGCCTCCACGAAGTTTCCCGGTTTTTCGAAACTGAACGCCGCCGCGGCGATCACTTTGTTGCCCGTTTCGCTGAAGCCGAGCCCGGCGTTGCTCGCGGAGACGTCGAAGCGGTCAGCCGTCGGTTCTCCCGCCGTCGCGGTGTGTTTTGGGTTGATCAGCACGTCGCTCGGGTCGGTCTTGTTGGAGTAGCTGGGGATTTTCTTGGGCGCTGAGAAGTTCACGCCGCCTTCGGTCGATGTCCAGATCACGCTGTCGTTCTGGACGTAGCGCGGCGCCACGACGTAGACCACCCCGGGTCGCGTGCCGATCACCGGGAACGCGTCGCTCGGGGCTTCGACCGCTTCCGTCCCGGGGGCCGGCAGCGGCAGGTTGATCGGGTCGGTGCACGCCCCGCCCGGAGGGATCTTGCAGAACATCACCCTCGACGCTTCCGTGCCGACGGCGGGTTTAGCCAGCCACGCGACATAGCCGTAGCCGGCCGGTTCGGTCACGACCGAGCCGTTGGCTTCGGGGCTGGGGTCGAGCGAGAACAGATTGTTGGCGAGCGCCGAGGCCGGAAGCGCGAGTGCGCAGCACGCGAACACGAGCCCCCCGGCAAGGGCTTGTGTCAGCCCCTTCGCGATGATCCTGGCTCGATCGAAGCTGCGGCGCACGATGCCCTCCTGATTCGCGGATCGACTGTGTCCTCGACGCCGCGCGCCAGTGGAGCGGCGCGGCCACCGTGGGACCGACGCCTGTGGCCTCGGCTCGAGGCGGGACGATACGCCAAAGGGGGGACGGGCCGGCGCGTGGTGGACGTATGTCCCGGCGGGGCCGGATCCGCGCGAGGCTCCCACGCCGGGGGGCGGGGCGCCCGCGGCGATCGCGAGCAGGCGGCCTACACTACGTCTCATGGAGGGCTCGATGGCGGAGACGAGTGCGCGCAGCTGGCTGCGCTGCTATCGCTGCTGGTCGCAGGACCTCGAGGTTCAGGTCCACTACGAGGGCATCCACAAGATCGACCCCGATACGGGCGAGCGCGCGGAAGTCGTCGACGAGCTCCAGGAGGCGGTCGTGCAGTGCCTGGACTGCATGCACGATCAGCCGCACCTCGGCTTCAACAACGGCCGCGTGGAGCCGGTCGAGGACCGCTGGGAACGGATGATCGCGGGCACCCCGTGGGTCGCCTCGTGCACCGTGCTGGTCGACGCGGAAGACGTCGAGACGTGCTCGGGCCCGGAGGCCGGCGACGCCCTCTCATATGCCGCGTTCGGCGACCACGGCGTGCGCGAGTTCTTCACCCACGTGCGCTTCCACAAGCACGAAGACGACTCGCGGATCATCGTGCACCTGCTCGTCGAGCTGTACGCGCGCTCGCTCGAGGAGGCGACGGAGGTGCTCGAGAGCTCCGCCCGCGGGGCGCTGACGATCACCTCACTCGCCGAGGAGTCGCGCCCGCCGGCTGCCGCAGGCGAGTCCCACTCCCACGACTAAGGGCGGCGCCGGGCTGCGTCCTCGGCCGCTCGCGCGGCTACAGCTGCGTCAGGCGGAAGACGGGGACGTGGCGGATGCCCTCGGTGCGCTGCTCGTAGTCGCCGTAGCCGCGATACAGCCGCTTGGCGAGCTCATACAGGCGCGCGCGGTCCTCGCCGTCCGTCTCGCGCGCGCGGAAGCGGGCCGAGCGGCCGGCCGCTTCGAGCGTGACCTCGGGGTTGGCCTTGATGTTGTGGTACCAGGCGGGGAAGCGCGGGCGCCCGAAGCTCGAGGCGATCAGGATCACCTCGCCGCCGTCGGTGAAGTAGACGAGCGGGACCGTGCGCTCGATGCCGCTCTTCGCGCCGCGCGCGCTCAGCAGCACGACCGGCAGCACGCCGAGCAGCGAGCTCACGCGTCCGCGGCTGACGCGCAGCAGCCAGGGGTCGATGCGCGCGGAGACCTGCGAGTAGAACCACGTCCCCGGCTTGCTCAGCGCGAGCTTCGTGGAGATGCCCAGCAGCCGTGCCGGCGGCGCGGTCGGGTCGACGGCGGGGATCGCGAGCTCGGCCGCGGCGGTCTCGCCGGCAGCGGCCGCGCCGATCACGCGAGCCGTGCTTCGAGCGCGTCCAGCTGCGCGGTCAGCTCGGCCGGCAGGCGGTCGAATTTCGCGAGGTACTCGCGGAACTGCGGCAGCTGCGTCCGCCACTCCTCGGTGTCGACGCGCAGCAGCTCGGCCATCGTCTCATCGCTGACGTCGACGCCGCGCGTGTCGATCCCCTCGTGGCCGACCGGCGGCATCAGGCCGATCGGCGTCTCGACGGCCGCGCCGTGGCTGGCGCAGCGCGCGAACACCCACGAGAGCACGCGCGAGTTCTCACCGTAGCCCGGCCACAGGAAGCGCCCGTCCTCGCCCTTGCGGAACCAGTTGACGTAGAAGATCTTCGGCAGCTTCGCTCCGGGGCGGCGTCCCATCTCGAGCCAGTGCGCGAAGTAGTCGGCCATGTTGTAGCCGCAGAACGGGAGCATCGCGAACGGGTCGAAGCGCAGCTCGCCGACGGTGCCGGCCGCGGCGGCGGTCTTCTCGGAGCTCATCACCGCGCCGAGGAACACGCCGTGCTCCCAGTCGAGCGCCTCGGTCACGAGCGGCACGACGCTCGAGCGGCGCCCGCCGAACAGCATCGCGTCGATCGGCACGCCCGCCGGGTCCTCCCACTCGGGCGCGATCGCCGGGTCCTGCGACGCGGGCGTCGTGAAGCGCGCGTTCGGGTGCGCCGAGGGCGTTGCCGTCTCCGGCGTCCAGTCGTTGCCGTGCCAGTCGATCAGGTGCGCGGGCGGCTGCTTGGTGAGGCCCTCCCACCAGACGTCGCCGTCATCGGTCTTCGCGCAGTTCGTGAAGATCGAGTTGCGCTCGATTGTGCGGATCGCGTTCGGGTTGGTCTCCTCGCCGGTGCCGGGGGCGACGCCGAAGAAGCCGTACTCGGGATTGATCGCGTACAGGCGCCCGTCCTCGCCGAACTTCATCCAGGCGATGTCATCGCCGATCGTCTCGACCGTCCAGCCCTCGAGCGTCGGGATCAGCATCGCCAGGTTGGTCTTGCCGCACGCGCTCGGGAACGCGCCGGTGATGTACTTGACCTCGCCCTCGGGCGAGGTCAGCTTGAGGATCAGCATGTGCTCGGCCATCCAGCCCTCGTCGCGGGCCATCACCGAGGCGATCCGCAGCGCGAAGCACTTCTTGCCGAGCAGCGCGTTGCCGCCGTAGCCGGAGCCGTATGACCAGATTTCGCGCGTCGCGGGGAAGTGCACGATGTACTTGTTCTCCGCGTTGCACGGCCAGGCGACGTCTTCCACGCCCTCATCGAGCGGCATCCCGACCGAGTGCAGGCAGGGCACGAACTCGCCGCCGCCGAGCGCGTCGAGCGCGCCCTGGCCCATGCGCGTCATGATCCGCATGTTGACCGCGACGTAGATCGAGTCGGTCAGCTGCACGCCGACATGGCTCTTGTCCGAGCCGAGCGGCCCCATCGAGAACGGCACGACGTACATCGTTCGCCCGCGCATCGCGCCGCTGAACAGCCCGCTGAGCGTCGCGCGCATCTCATCCGGGTCGCACCAGTTGTTCGTCGGACCGGCTTCCTCCTCGGTCGGCGAGCAGATGTACGTGCGGTCCTCGACGCGCGCGACATCGCCCGGATCGGACAGCGCGAGGTAGGAGTTCGGGCGCTTGGCGTCCGAGAGGCGCTCGAAGGTTCCCGCGTCGACGAGCTCCCGGCAGAGGCGGTCGTACTCCTCGGCCGAGCCGTCGCACCAGTAGATCTGGTCCGGTTCGGTAAGCGCGGCGACCTCATCTACCCAGGTCAGCAGGCGCTCGTTCTTGGTGGGTGCGGGAACGGTGGTGTTCATTGGGTGCAAACGGCTCCTCGGTTGGCGGGCAAGATCGGCGCGCTGGGCGATCTCCGATCGGCGGCGCTGCTGCCGGGCCAAGACTGGCTCCGGGAAACAGAAAAACGCCCTCTACGGGCGAGGAGAAAAGCGTATCGCACGGGTAAAGCGCTCGCCAACGCGGGAAACTACTCGACGTTCCCCTCGCGCTGCGCCGGCCGCGGGCGTCCTGCGCGGGACGAGCACGAGGCGCTTGAACTCGGCGACGAGCACGCCGTCCTGGTTGAGCACACGCGTGTGCACCTTGACGGTGCCGCGATCGGGCTTGGACTTGGACTCCTTCTTCTCGAGCACCTCCGACTCGCAGTACAGCGTGTCGCCGTGGAACACGGGCGCCGGGATGCTTGAGCTCTTCGGTCGCGAGGTTCGCGATCGCCTTGCCGCTGACGTCGCTGACGGACATGCCGAGCGCGAGCGAGTAGACGAGCGGGCCGACGACGACGTTGCGACCCTGCTGGGATTTGCGCGGCGTAGACGTCGTTGAGGTGCAGCGGGTGGTGGTTCATCGTGATCAGACAGAAGAGATGGTCGTCTGACTCGGTGACGGTCTTCGCCGGCCAGTGCTTGTAGACGGCGCCGACCTCGAACTCCTCGAGATAGCGCCCGTAGGGGTGGGCGCCGCTCGCCTCGCGCGCGGCCTGCTCGGTCTCGACGGTCTGGGTCTCGCTCATCGCTATCGGGGGTCTCCTATGGCAGGGGGGATCGAATGACGCGGTCGCCGTCGGCGGCGCGGCTGCGCGGGTGCCGAGCACGGCGCGCACGGGGCTGGACCTCGCGGTAGACGAACCGGCCGCGATGCCTCTCGCACAAACTCTAGTGGGCGTCCGCCGCGTACGGTCTCGCGGCGGTGGCAAGCCGCGCCTCGCAGATGTCCGGCGTGAGCGCCAGCGGACAGGCGATCCCGGGCTGCGGCGGGCATGGCGTGCAGCCCGGTGGTCGCGGCGCGGGCGGTAGCGGCGGCGGCGCGACTGGAGTCGCGGGCGAGTGCGTGACGACTTCCTTGAACGCGCTCTCATAGGGCAGACCGCAGGCCACGTCGAAGGCCTCGGCGACGGCACCCGTGGCGGAGAAGCCGCTCAGCGCGGTGCCACGCGAGCCGAGCGGGCGCAGCCCCGCCGCGCTCAGCGACGCGCCGGCGTGGGGCATCTCGCAGAGCGCGCGTGACGCGGCGCGCGGATGGGTGAACGGGTTCGTCACGATCGTGCTCCGCGGCGCGCCGAGCGCGCGCTGCGCCCGCGCGATCAGCCTCACCACGGCCGGATCCTCGAGCGGCGAGGGCCGATCGACGACCAGCACGAGCGCGCGCGCGCCGCGCAGCGGCGCTGCGCTCGCGAGGTAGTCATCGCCGAACGGGCCGCTGACGGCCACGCGCAGGGCGTGCGCGGAGAGCTGTGCGTGGGCGGGGCCCCTGAAGCGCAGCTCGACGAGCGCGAGATCATCCGGCGCCGGCGCGGCGCTCAGCCGCGTGCTGCGCAGCGAGGAGGCCTGCGCGCGCAGCGGCGCGCGGGCGTCGGCAGGGGCGACGGCGAGGGCTGCCCCACCAGCAGGACCAGCGTGCCGAGCAGAGCGCGCATCATTGATACTTGTGTTAGCACCACCATCGCCCAGCTGACCCAGGAGAGCACTTGCGCAACCCCCGAGACTTCTTCAAGCCGCTTGCCATCGACGCGCCCGAGCCGGCGCGCGAGATCCCGTTCAAGCCGTCGCGAATGATCCATTTCATGGATTTCTCGAACGAGAAAATGGTCGCCAAGGCACCCGACCTCGCGCCGAAGGTCGACATCCTGCTCGGCAACCTCGAGGACGCCGTGCCGCTTGAAAAGAAGGAGGCCGCACGCGCCGGGCTGATCAAGGTGGGCAAGGAGATGGACCTCGGCGACACGGCGCTGTGGACGCGCGTCAACGAGCTCGCCTCGCCGTACGTGCTCGACGACCTGACCCAGCTCGTGTCCGAGATCGGCAACAAGCTCGAGGTGATCATGATCCCGAAGGTCGAGGGGCCGTGGGACATCCACTACGCCGACCGCCTGCTCGCACAGCTCGAGGCGAAGGCCGGGCTCGAGCGCCCGATCCTGATCCACTGCGTGCTCGAGACCGCCCAGGGCGTCGCGAACCTCGAGGAGATCGCGAGCGCCAGCCCGCGTATCCAGGGCATGAGCTTCGGACCTGCCGACCTGGCGGCGTCGCGGCGCATGAAGACCACGCGCGTCGGCGGCGGGCACCCCGGCTACCGCACGATCGCGGACCCCGATCCGGAGCACCCGGATGCGCCGCGCGCGAGCTACCAGCAGGACCCGTGGCACTACTCGATCGCGCGCATGGTCGATGCCTGCACGTCGGTCGGCGCGCTGCCGTTCTACGGCCCATACGGCGACATCTCAGACGAGGAGGGCTGTGAAACGCAGTTCCGCGCCTCGTTCCTGCTCGGCTGCGTCGGCGCCTGGTCGCTGCACCCCGGCCAGATCGCGATCGCCAAGCGCGTCTACTCGCCCGATCCCGAGGAGGTCGCGTTCGCGAAGAAGGTGATCGAGGCGATCCCCGACGGCCGCGGCGTGCACATGATCGACGGCAAGATGCAGGACGACGCGACCTGGAAGCAGTGCAAGGTGATGGTCAACCTCGCGGAGATGCTCGCCCGCAAGGATCCGGAGCTGGCCGAGGCATACGGCATGGCACCGGCGGCGGTCTGAGCGCTCGCGACGGTGGGCGCGGGCGAGCCGCCGAGCGCTCTGCGGCAGGCCTGGCTCGCGCTCGGCGGCGCGGAGCTGCCGGCGCTCGAGCTTGACGGCGACGGGTGCTTCCTCGCTTCGCCGTTCGCGCTCGACGATCTCGCCGTGGCGAGCATCGGCGCGGCGCTGCTCGCGGCGGCAGAGCTCGCCGCGGCGCGTAGCGGTTCGCGGCCCGCGGTCAGCCTCGAACGCGAGCACGCCGCGCTCGCGTTCGCGTCCGAGCGGCTGTTGCAGCGCGAGCGCGCGCTCCCCGCTGCGTTCGCGTCGCTGTCGCGCTTTGCGCCGAGCGCCGACGGCCACATCCGCCTGCACGCCAACTATCCCCACCACCGCGCGGCGCTGCTCGCGGCGCTCGGCGACCCGGCCGACGACCGCGCGGCGCTCGCAGCGATCGCCGAGCGCGCGGGCGAAGAGCTCGAGCGGGCGATCGTCGCGCGCGGCGGCGCCGCCGCTGCCGTGCGCAGCGAGGCCGACTGGCGCGAGCATCCGCAGGGCCGCGCGACGGCCGCGCTGGGGCTGCTCGACTTCGACCTCGGCGAGGCGCCCGCGCGCGAGCTCGCGCCCGCCGGCCCGCTCCCCTGCAGCGGCCTGCGCGTGCTCGACCTCACCCGTGTGATCGCCGGGCCGGTCGGGACGCGCATGCTTGCCGCGCTCGGCGCCGAGGTGCTGCGCGTCGACCCGCCGCAGATGCCCGAGCTCGAGCTGGCGATGCTCGACGGCGCGGTCGGCAAGCGCAGCGCGCTGCTCGACCTGCGCGCCGCGCCCGCGCGGGAGCGCTTGGAGCAGCTGCTCGCCGGCGCCGACGTGCTCGTCCAGGGCTACCGGCCGGGCGCGCTTGCCGCCTTCGGCCTCGACCCCGCCGAGCTCGCGCGGCGGCACCCGCAGCTCGTGACCGTGACGCTGTCCGCCTGGGGCGAGGTCGGGCCGTGGGCGGGCAGGCGCGGCTTCGACTCGCTCGTGCAGGGGGCCTGCGGCATCGCGCTCGCCTGCGGCGAGCACGGCGCCCCCGGAGCGCTGCCCGTCCAGGCGCTCGATCACGCGAGCGGCTACCTGATCGCGGCCGCCGCCATGAGCGGCCTCACCGCCCGCGCCCGCGCCGGGCGCGCGGCGTACGCGCGCCTCGCGCTGATCCGCACGGCGACGTGGCTGCTGGGCATGCCCGCGACCGGCGCCGCGCCGGTCGCGCCCGACGCCGGGACGCGGCTCGTCGAGGTCACGGCGCCGGGCGGGCGCCTGCGCTGTCTCGCACCGCCCGGCGCGCTCGACGGCAGGCCGCTGCGCTGGCCCTCCGGCGTGCCCGCCGCGGGCGCCGATCAACCCCGCTGGCAGGGGGCGTAGGCTCCCGCGGATGAGCTTTCGTGCGACTGTCCTCGCGCTGCTGATGGGCACGTTGCTGCTTGGCGCCGGCGGCTTCGCCGCGCAGGCCGCGGCGAAGACCCTCAGCGCGAGCGAAGGCGTCGTCGCGGCGACGCTCAGCTATCCCGATGCGGCGGGCGAACCGGGCACCGAGGCGCTGCCCGGGCTGAAACTCGAAATCAGCCGCGGCGGCACGCAGTTCTACTCGCAGCCGGTCAGCTCGAGCCACTGCGTGCTCGGCTGCGGGCTTGAAAGCATCAGCGGCAGCCCGTTCGAGGTCAAGGACCTCGAAGGCAACGGCGAAGCCGAGCCTGTGCTCGAGCTGAACACCGGCGGAGCGCACTGCTGCACGATCGTCCAGGTGTTCTCGTTTGACCCGGGCGTGATGGCCTACCGCATCGTCGAACGCGACTTCGGCGACCCGGGCGCCGTGCTCGCGGACCTCGCCGGCGACGGCCGCCTGGAGTTCAGGTCGGCCGACGACCGCTTCGCCTATGAGTTCGCCTCATATGCCGGCTCCGCGCTGCCGCTGCAGATCTGGCGCTTTCAGGAAGGGCGCTTCCTCGACGTCACGAGGTCGTTCCCGAGCTTGATCACGGCCGATGCCGCGCGCTGGCTGAAGGTGTTCCTCGCCAACCGTCGCAGCGGCCACGGGCTCGGGCCGATCGCCGCCTGGGCGGCCGACGAGTGCCTGCTCGACGAGCCACTGCTCGTCGGCCGCAGGCTCGCCCGCGAAGCGCGCCTGCACCGCCTGCGCGACGCCGAACACGTCGGCGTCGGCGGCTCCGCGTTCGTCACGAAGCTCGAGCGCTTCCTCAAGAAGAGCGGCTACATCCAGCTTCTCCCCTAGCCGCAGCCCACAGCCCGCGCGGCTGCGTATAGGCTTCCGCGCCGCATGAGATTCTTCGAGTTCGAGGCGCGCGAGATCGTCAAGCGCGCCGGTATCCCCGTCACCGACTACGGCTTCACGACCGACCCGGCCGAGGCGGCGCAGATCGCGCAGCGGATCGGCGGGCCGACCGTGATCAAGTCCCAGGTCCTGACCGGCGGGCGGATGAAGGCCGGCGGCGTGAAGTTCGCCGACACGCCCGAGCAGGCCGAGGCGCACGCGCGCGACATCCTCGAGCTGGAGATCAACGGCCACATGCCGCGCGGCGTGCTCGTCGATCCGAAGGCAGAGGTCGCGCAGGAGTACTACGCCGGCGTCGTCTGGGACGGCACCGCGAAGAAACCGCTGATGCTGTTCAGCGACATGGGCGGGATCGACATCGAGCAGGTCGCCGATGAGCACCCCGACCACGTCGGTCGCGGCCACTTCTCGACGCTTGAGCCGTTCTCCGACTTCCAGGCCAAGCAGGTGATCGCCGCGGCCGGCGTGACCGGCAGGGCGCTGCAGCGCGCCACGCCGGTGCTCGCGCGCCTCGCCCGGCTGTTCCTCGAGGACGACATGACGCTCGCCGAGATCAACCCGTTGGCGGAGCTAAAGGACGGCTCGTTCGTCGCACTCGACGCGCACATGGAGATGGAGAACGAGGGCATGCCGCGCCAGCAGGGCCTGATCAGGGCGCTCGGCATCGGCGCGGAGGAGGGCACCCGTGAGGATCACGTGCCGAGCGCCTTCGAAGAGGCCGTCAAGGCAATTGACGCGGCCGATCACCGCGGCGTCATCCAGGGCAAGGACACCGGCTTCAGCGGCAACATCGGTCTCGTGATCGGAGCCGGCGGCGGCTCGCTGACGCTGACCGACGCCGTCCGCCAGCAGGGCGGCAAGCCAGCCAACTACTCCGAGATCGGCGGCAACCCGTCCGTCGCGAAGGCCTGTGGCCTGGCCAAGCAGGTCCTCCAGAAAGACGGCGTCGAGAAGATCGCGGTGATGATGTCGATCGTCTCCAACACGCGCGTGGACATCGTCGCGCGGGGCGTGATCAAGGCCTGCCTGGAGCTCGGCAGGGACCCCGGCGAGACGATCGCGATCTTCCGCATCCCGGGTGCCTGGGAGGAGGAGGGCTTCAAGATCCTCGACCGCTACGGGATCGAGTACTGCGACCGCTCGGTGTCGTTGTGGGAGGCCGCCGGTCGCGCGGTCGCCAAGATCGAAGGAGCGACGGCCTAGCCATGTCGATCCTCATCGACCAGGACACGACCTTCATCATCCAGGGCATCACCGGACGCGAGGCCGTCAACCTCACGCGCGAGTGCCTGGACTACGGCTCGAAGATCGTCGGCGGCGTGACGCCCGGGCGCAAGGGCCGCGAGGTGCACGGCGTGCCCGTGTTCGACACCGTCGAGCAGGTCGTCGAGCATTGCGGCGGCGTCGTGCCGGACGGCTCGGTCGTGACCGTCCCGCCCGCCGGCACGCGCGACGCGGTGTTCGAGGCGCTGCACGCCGGCATCAAGACGATCGTGATCGTCACCGAGCGGATCCCGCGCCGCGACGTCGCGATGATGGTCGAGCTCGCCGACGCCAAGGGCGCGCGCATCATCGGCCCCAACTGCCTCGGCGTGATCGTCCCCGGCGTCGCCAAGATGGGCGGCATCGGCGGCCCGGCGCGCAACGCGGCCGTCGCCTACCAGCCCGGCGCGGTCGGCGTGATGAGCCGCTCCGGCGGCATGACGACGGAGATCTCCTCGACGCTGACGGCTGCCGGGCTCGGCGTCTCCACGGCGGTCTCGATCGGCGGCGACGCGATCATCGGCTCGACCTACGCCGAGCTGATGCCGTACTTCGAGGCCGACGAGCAGACCCAGGCGATCGTGATCTACACCGAGCCCGGAGGCCGGATGGAGGCGCAGCTGTCGCAGTGGGTCAAAGACCACAACTCGCGCCTGCCGATCATCGCGTTCATGGCCGGAAAGTTCATGGACGAGGAGGAGATGCAGGGGATGTCCTTCGGGCACGCCGGCACGATCGTCGAGGGCAAGGAGGACAGCGCGACCGAGAAGATCGCCCGCCTCGAGGCCGCCGGTATCCCGGTCGTGCAGCGGATCGACGAGATCCCCGACCTCGTCAAGGCCAAGCTCGCGGAGCGGAGCGGGGCGTGAGGCGCGACGGCCTGTTCATCGCGGCCGAAGTCGACGACGCCGCCGCGGCCGACGCCGAGCTTGCCCGGAAGCTGACCGAGGCCTGCCCCGTCGACATCTTCTCCCAGGCCCCCGGCGGCGCGCTCGAGATCGTCGAGCAGAACCTCGATGAGTGCGTGCTCTGCCGCCTGTGCCTCGACGCCTCTCCGGACGGAGTCGTGAAGATCATCAAGCTCTACGACGACGGCGCAGTGCTCGCCTAGCGATGGACTCGACCTCGCGGCCAGGAGCGCGCAGGGTATCGATCGTGGGAGGCACGGTCGCGGCGCTCGCCCGTCGCGGCGCGCTCGCGGCGGCGCTCGGCATGGGGCTCGCCGCCGCGCTCGCCGCGCCCGCGCTCGCCAAAGCGCCGTCGAAAGCCACGCTCGACGCCTACCTGCACGAAGACCAGGCGCTCGCCACCGAGGTCGCCGGCATCGAGGGCGCGAAACTGGGCGTCACGCTGCCCGGCGGCCCTGGATTCTTTATCCATGTCACACAATCGGCGAAATATTCTCTGGCGGGGCAGGTCGGCGCCGAGCCGGTCGACGCGGGAGCGCTCACCGACTACGAATTCCGCGAGGACGACGACACGCCGATCGGCTGCGCGATCGAGGTCGCCGTCGCCCCGCACCTGCTCGGCAGGATGCGCGGGACGCTCGCGCACGAGGTGTTCCACTGCTTTGAGGTAGTGATGGCGGGCGATGAAGCGAACTGGGACCGCGAGCCCCAACCGCACTGGCTCGTCGAGGGTGCAGCCGAGTGGGTCGGGGACGATCTCGCGCCCGGCAAAGACCCGGTTACCAACCGTGAGCGCCAGATCTATTTCGAATCCCCCAAGCACTCGCTGTTCAGCCGCACCTACGACGCGATCGGGTTCTTCGACCACATGCAGTCGGTAGGGATCTCACCGTGGTCGAAGTTCAAGGCGATGTTCGCGCAGGAGAACAACGAATCGGCCTACTTCGCGGCGGTCGGCGAGAACCTCGACTTCTTGACGACCGAAGCCTCCGTGTTCTTCCGCGAACCGAGCGGGTGGCCGTGGGCTCCGCACCGCGACAACGCGCCCACCGGCGCCGTGCGCTTCCACCCGGACACACTCGCCGTCGGCGGCGATGGGCTCCCTCCGGTCGACGTCGACGAGCACACCGACGGCGTCGACCACCTCGTGCTCAGCGGCATGTCGAAAAGCAAACCGGTGCTCGAACTGCGCGTGCGCAAGGGCTACGTCCGCATCCGCTCGAGCAACGGCGAGGACGTCGATCAGGTCGTCACCAAGACGATCAAGCTCTGCTCCCTGAAGGAAGGCTGCGACTGTCCGGGGCACGACGAACACGCGCCCGTGTTCCGCGACGGCGACCTCGCGATCACCGGCGCCACGAGCGGCGCCAAGGTCGAACTGATCGCGCGCAAGCGCTGTGAAACGCCGCTCACGGCGCCGTCGTGTGAAACGCTGCTGCCCGGCTACACGACAACCGTCGCCAACGCGTTGGAAGCGGCCGCCACACATTTCGAAGCGCCGGGCAAATTCTCAAAGGCCGAAGCCAACAACCCGTCCGCCGGCTTCCACTCCTCGACCTGCCTGTTCCTGTTCAACGGCAGCATCGCCCAGCGCGCGGTGCGTGAACCCATCCCCCACGAACGCGGCGTCGAACCGGTCGAACCGGTCGAACCGATGATCGAAGACTATTTCCGCGGTGCGATCGCCAGCGGCGTCAACGTCTCGCGCTACGCGAGCGCCGAAGCGGCCACGACCGACCTGCAGATCCCGTTCCGCCCCGCCACCAACCCCGAATATGCGCGCCAGCCGGGCATCGGCGAAGAAGCGTGGCTGAAGAGCACGGCGCGAAGAGAACCCGGCGGGGAACAGGGATACGAATCGGTCGGCTTTGTGCGCGTGCGCAACCTCACCGCCTACTTCTTCATCGCCGGCGACGCCAACGCCGGCCCCACGGAAGCGAAAGCGCTGCTGGCGCAGGTCGCCACCAGGCTGTGAAGCGCGGGCGCGCCCGCGACGCATAAGCGTCAGGTATCGTTAGCCACCAGCGCCATGAACGAGAACATCTCCCTGATCTTCATGTGCATCTTCCTGCTCGCCTCGCTCGCGTTCCTGGCCGAGCAGCTGTCCGCCTACCACTAGCCGCCGGTCAGCCGGCCGGCGTGTGTTTGCGCGCTTTGCGCGTGTGCTCGCGTTCCTCGTGGCGCTCGACGACGTTGGTGATCAGCTTCAGGAACTGCTCCGGTCCGCTCGCCTTCGCCTGCCCGTAGGTGAACGCCTCGACCCAGTCCGCGACCTGGCCGTCGACGGCCATCACGTTGAAGAACTCGCGCCGCATTTCGACGCGCACGCGGGCGTCGGGGGCGGAGTCCTTGGTGACCTTCACGTCGGGCATCTCGAGGCGGAACTGCTGCACGTCCCCCCTGCCGCGCAGCTCGACGCCGACGATCAGCTTGATCGGCGCGAGCGCCGGCACTTCCTCGATGAAGCGGCGCGTGGCGAGCTCAATCAGAGCCTTTGCGTCCTCTGCCATACAGCTCCTTCCGTCGCTCGCGCGGTCTTGCGACCGGTGGTCGTGTGCTCAGATCTTATGACGCTGCAACAGCTTGCGGCCGATCACCATGCGCTGGATCTCCGAGGTGCCCTCGCCGATCAGCAGCAGCGGCGCGTCGCGATAGATGCGCTCGATCTCATACTCCTTGGAGTAGCCGTAGCCGCCGTGGATGCGCAGGCACTCCTCCGCGCAGAAGCGCCCCGCCTCCGAGGCGAACAGCTTGGCCATGCCCGCCTCGAGGTCCGAGCGCTCGCCGGCGTCCTTCATGCGCGCGGCGCGACGGACGAGCAGGCGGGCGGCATCGACCTGCGTGGCCATGTCGGCGAGCTTGAACTGGATCGCCTGGTGCTCGGAGATCGGCTTGCCGAACGTGCGCCGCTCCTGTGAGTATTTGAGCGCCAGCTCGAGCGCCCGCTGGGCCAGGCCGACGCCGCGGGCGGCGACGTTGACGCGGCCGAGGTCGAGCGCGTCCATCATCTGCACGAAGCCCTTGTTGAGGCCCTCCGCCTCGCCGCCGAGGATGTTCTCGGCTGGACAGCGGTAGCCGTCGAACACGAGCTCGGTCGACTCGACGCCCTTGTAGCCCATCTTCTTGAGCTTCGGCGGCACGTTGAAGCCCGCGTAGGCGCCTGTGTTCGTTTCGACACCCGGCTCCTTCTCGCAGATGAAGCAGGTCATGCCCTTGTAGCGCGGATCGGCCTCGGGGTCGGTCTTGACGAGCGTGAAGACGAGCGTCGAGAGCAGGCCGTTGGTGACCCACATCTTCTGGCCGTTGATCTCGTAGTCGCCGTCGGCCGTCTTCTTCGCCGCGGTCTTGATCGCCTGCACGTCGGAGCCGAGCTCGGGCTCGGACAGCGAGAAGGCCGCGCGGATCTCGCCGGTGGCGAGCCGCGGCAGGTACTTCTGCTTCTGCTCCTCGGTGCCGAAGTTCATCAGCAGGTAGGAGCCGATGAAGTGGGTGTTGACGATGCCTGAGATCGAGATCCAGCCTCGCGAGAGCTCTTCGACGATCATCGAGTAGGTCGTCAGGTCGAGGCCCATCCCGCCGTACTCCTCAGGGATCGTGACGCCGAACAGCCCCAGCTCCTTCATCTGCTCGACGATCGGCTCCGGGAACGAGTCCTCGTGGTCGTAGTGCTCGGCGTTCGGCAGGATCTGCTCGTCGACGAACTGATGCACCATCTCGGTGATCGCCTTCTGCTCGTCGGTCTTGTCGGTGAAGGGGGCGGCTACGGCCATTCTGATTAGCGCTCCAAGGTCGGGTTCTGGCGTCGCGGGGACGCGGGGTGGCTGGACCTGCACCGCCGGGCGCGGGCCGCTGTGAGCAGCATACCGGCGCACCGCTGGCGCGGATCGGAGCTCGCGCGCGCGGCGCGCGGCCCGATCCAGGAAGATCCCCGCCGTGCGCACCGCTTTGAGAGACCGCCGCGAGCGCCGCCGCCGCTGCATGTCCCCGCTGCTCTGCGTTGCGGGAAGCCGGTCCTGATCCTTTTAGCCGCACCTGGGAGGTGGAGTTTCGCTGGTTGCAGACCGGCATCTCCATTCGCCACGCGGATACTGTGGACGTAAAGTTCGTCGTTTGGACCGAGGGCGAGGACAAGCAGGAGAAAATCATAGCCTTGCCGCATCCGATGCTGTTCTCGCTGGCCGAGCAGTCCGGCCACGCGCTCTGGATGCCTGGTGTCTGAGGCTCGCGGGCCGCCATCTGAGGACATGATGAGATCCGGCGAAGACTTGGAAAAGACTCTGGTCACGGTGTCAAGCGCGGATCTGGAGAGCGCGCTGCGAGTAACAGCCCGCATATAGCCCCGTCCGCGGCGATCTCATGGTAAATGTAGTCTTGGTACGCGGAGTCAGCGTCTACCAGTGAATTTGCGCCCGAATGCGGGCTGAATAGAAGGAGGAGGGAGCGATGGTCAACTGCCCGCTTTGCGATGCGGTCATAGATGTTGACGAAGAAGAACTGGATGAAGGCGATTCGCTCATCTGCGAGGAGTGTGGCGCAAACCTGAACGTGAGCGGTGAGCCCGCTCGAGCTGGTCGCCGAGGCCGCCAATGACGAGGAAGACGAAGATCTCGACGAGAGACGATCTGGATGAGGACGATGACGACGAGGACGAGGAGACGAGGAGGAGAAGAGGAAGTAAAGCCTGAAATAAGTTGGCCAGTGAGCGAGTGTTGGGATGCTGCCTTGCTGCTTTGCGGCGGGGCCTCCCGCTGAAGGCCGACGCGCCCTACGCGGTGGTGGCGGGTACGGTGTTTAGGGAAAATGGATTCTCGCTGTCTGGCGCGACGGTGACACTGGCGGTAAAGGATGCGCCCGGTGTGCCCGAAAAAGGTGAAAAAACTCCAATCCGTGTCGATTCGCGGGGTGAATTTGCGTTCCGGGTCCCGCTGGGGCGGGTAGTACGTTGTAAAAGCCTCGATGAAAGGATTCCAGTCGGCGGAAAAAGAGGCGTCCGTATCGGGCGAAGAGCGCGTGGAGGTAACTTTAGTGTTGCCTTCCGAGTCCAAATGACAGGAGCGAAAGCAAAACCATGAGTGAAGGCGGAACATGACGCGGGTGCTGACGCTCATGGCAATGGCCTTGATTCTTTGTGCCGGGCTTGTCGCACAGCAGAAGACGCGCGAGGAACGCCGCGAAGAAGCCAATTCCGGTCCGTAATGGGAACCGTGACAACCGCGGGTGACAAGCTGGTGAGCGGCGCCGTGGTTCAGCTAAAGGACATGCGCACGTTGCAAGTGCGGTCCTTCATTACGCTCGAGGACGGGCAGTACCATTTCTCAAGTTTGCGCGCCGATATCGATTATGAATTGACGGCGAGATCCGGCGATATGACGGCGACGAAAAAGCTCAGCCTTTTCGACAATCGTAAGGAAGCAATCCTGAACTTTAAGCTCGAGAAGAAGTGAATCGCCGGCGCCACTCGAGCACGTTCTTACTCGGCGTTATTGGTCTGGCTTCCACGGGCCTCGCTCAGACACTCATCTTCCAACACGCGACGGTGATCGACGCCACCGGCGCGCCTCCCAAGAAGAACCTTACCGTAGTGGTGCGAGACCGGAGGATTTGTCGGTGGGGCCGCGGGCCGAGACTGAGCCCGGCGCACGCGTGATCGATGCCACCGGTAAGTTTCTGATCCCCGGATTGTGGGACATGCATGTGCACATCACCGCACCGGAGATTGTGTTTCCGCTGCTGCTCGCGAACGGAATCACGGGAGTGCGCGAAATGTATTCCGGACTCGCTCGCGGCGATCCGGCAATGGAAGCAGTGCCGGACGCGCCTCGAATGTACGCTCCCGGATTCATCGACGGTCCGCTGATGACGGTGACAGCAGCCGGATGCCGTCGCGGTATCAATGCTGCCGAGGCGAGGCTCGCGGTGCGGTTCCTGCAGGCGGAGGGCGCGGACTTCCTGAAGGTCTACAAACAGCATCCCGCGGGATGCGTTACTGGCGCTGGCGGAGGAAGCGCGCGCGGCGGGATTCCCATCGCCGGGCATGTGCCCGAAGAGGTGAGTCCGGTTGAAGCCTCCGACGCAGGAATGCGCAGTGAAGAACACTTGAACAACCTGCTGCTCGGCGCATCGACGAACGAAACTGAATTGCGCGCGGAGGGTGTCGCCACTATGTACGATCGTCAGATCACGGGCGAACAAAGGCTGCGTCTGCTGGCTTGGCCCATGCTGGCGGGGCTGGTGGACACCTACGACGAAAAGAAAGCGGCCTCGATGTTCCGCGTGTTCGTGAAGAACGGGACTCGGCAGACGCCCACGCTCTCGATCTTATGGGGCTTTATCCATGAGGCAGACGACGAGTTCGCGAGCGATCCGCGGCTGCGCTTCGTACCGAAGACGTGGAGCGTCAACTGGAACCCGCGTGTGATTTTCTACTTGCGCGATCTGCCGCCGGCCGAATATGAAGTGCTGCACCAGCGTATGCGTATGCTGCTGACACGGTACCAGAAGCTGGTGGGCGATATGAATCGCGCGGGCGTGGAGTTGCTGGCCGGCACCGATATGAACCCGTTTAATCCGGTGCTGCCGGGGTGGGGCTTGCATCAGGAGTTGGTGCTCCTGCACGAGTCCGGCTTGACACCAATGGAAGCGTTGCAAATGGCCACGCGCAACCCGGCGCGCTACTTCGGAATTCTGAATGAGACGGGAACCATCGAGGCAGGGAAGTCGGCTGATATGGTCCTGCTCGACGCCGACCCGTTAGCGGACATTCAGAACACACAGAAGATCAATGCCGTCGTGTCGCGCGGGCGCTACTATTCGCGGCAGGATCTGGATGCGGTGCTGGAGCGCACGGCGGCGCTCTCGGCTACGGTTCACTAGTCTCCGCAGTGTTCACTAATCCCCGCAGCGTTCGACTTGCACCAGGCAACTGTAGAATCGGGCCGCCCCCCATGTCGGTGAGGCGTTCGGACGTAAGCACGTTTACGTTGACGGCATCCTCGGCGCGCTTGTTCCAGCGCACGGCGGGGGCCCGGGCGACTCCGGGCTGCACCACGCCATCGACATCGGCGCGCAGCATCAGGCTGCCGCGATCGTTGAACACGCGCACGCGGTCGCCGGTCTGGATGCCTCGCGCAACGGCGTCGGGACGCTCAGGTGGAGCAGAGCGGTATCCGCGTCGACACCCGGACGGTTGCCAAAGGTGGAATTCATACTGTCGTCGTTTTTCGAAGAAATCAGCTCCAGCGGATAGCGGGCGCGCAGGAACGGCGTCTCCGAAACGCGATTCGACCGGCGGGGAATAGTCCAGCGTTTCGGCGCCGAACTCGCACTTGCCTGAGGGAGTGCCAAACCCGCCTTCCGCGAACGGCAGGAATGGAGTGCCGGGCTCGGAGACGTTGAGGCGAATCGAGTGCTCGCGGTCCAGGCGTTCGAGGGTGATGCCGCGAGGAACGGATGTCCGGAACCAAGCAGCGAGCGCATCATAATGTCTTCGGAATCGCGGAAACACTGGTCGTCAAAGCCCATGCGCAGGGCCAAGTCGCGGAAGACTTCCACATTGAGCGGGCTTCGCCGGTGCGTCGAGCGCGGGCGCGCGAGTTGCAGATGGTAGTGGCCGTAGGCGAGGTAGAGATCGGTGTGTTCCAGAAACGTCGTCGCGGGCAGGAGGATGTCGGCGTAATCGGCGGTGTCGGTCTGGAATTGTTCGAGCACCACCGTGAACAGGTCGTCGCGGCGCATCCCGGCAGAACCTTGGCCTGATTCGGGAGCGATGCACGCGGGGTTGGAATTGTAAACCACCATCGCCTTCACCGGCGGCGAGTCCAGTTCCGTGAGCGCTTTGCCCAGCTCCGCCATATTGACGATGCGCGCTTCGCGCCCCAGCGCCGAGCGCTCCTGCAATTCCGGCATTTCGAGCGCGTAGCTGTTGAAATGAAACGCTTGCGCGGTGCCGAGCTGCATGCCGCCGCCAACTTCCCTCCACGATCCGGTAATCGCCGGCAGAGCGGTGATCGCGCGCACGGCAGCGCCGCCACGCTCGCTGCGTTGGACGCCATAGTTCAGCCGGATCACTGCCGGCCGCGTGCCTGCGTACTCGCGCGCGAGTTGCACGATGTCCTCCGTCGCGATGCCGGTGAGCGCGGCCACGCGCGCCGGATCATATGCACGGGCGAGTTCGGCAAGCTCGTCGAAACCATTGGTATAGCGCGCGATATAATCGGCATCGTGAAGGTTCTCGCCCACGATCACATGGATCAGGCCCAGAGCCAGCGCGAGATCGCTGCCGGGATTGATGGCGAGATGGCGATCGGCCAGCGCGGCGGTGCGGGTCTTGACGGGATCGATCACCACCAGCTTCGCACCGTTGCGCCGGGCTTCGACGATAAAGGGCCACAGGTGAACGTTGGTTCCGTGGATATTCGCGCCCCAGGCGATGATGAGTTTCGCGTCGGGGAACTGCTCGGGTTCGGTGCCATAGCGCAGCCTAGCGTCGCGTTCTGCGCGGCGCCGCCGGCGGTGGAACAAATGGTGCGGTCGAGGCGCGAGGCGCCCAGGCGATGGAAGAAGCGGCGGTCCATGCCGGCGTCGTTGAGCAGGCCCATGGTGCCCGCGTAGCTGTAGGGAAGAATCGACTCGGAGCCGAACTCCTGCGCGATGGCGGCCAGCCGGGCGGCGATGGTGTCCAGCGCCTCGTCCCAGGAGATGCGCTTGAAGCGGCCTTCGCCTTTGGCGCCGATGCGCTTTTGCGGATAGAGCAGGCGGCCGGGCGAATATTCGCGCTCCAGATACTGCGCGACTTTCCCGCACAGGAAGCCGCGCGTAACGGGATGGAGCGGGATCGCCGCGCAGGCGAGTGGCGCGGCCGTCCTCGACATGGACCAGCAGGGCGCAGGCGTCGGGGCAATCGAGCGCGCAGACGGAGTGTCCGAATCTCCATGCCAGTAGGATAACAATTAAGTTGCATGAAATTACCAAACGAACCCAAGACAATCTTGACGGCTCTGCCGTGCAGAGCTTCAAATCCATAGTGGGCCCTTCGAACGCGGAATCGCGCGGGCGATAGCGATAAACGCTTGATGACAGTGGGAACAAAACGGTCAGGGGGGTTGTGACAGACACGTTTTGAAGGCAACGGGTCAGTGGAACCGGCAAAGCAAACGGCTGCCGGTCGTGCGATCCTAAACCCATAATGAAAATCGCAACCATGGTCATCCAGATGGCCGTGCGCATCCTGGGCGTGATTCTGATCGTGCTGGGATTCATGTTCTGGTCCGGCCATCATTTCGACCTCATCCCGGTGCACATGCGGCTGGGCGAAATACTGGTGGCCCTGCTCTGGATCATCGCGGCGATAGGCCTGCGCGCAGGCGTCAAACCGGGACTGGTTCTAGGCGCGATATTCTACGGCCTGATCGTGGTGGGCTACGCCATGCGGATGACAACGTTCCTGCCGGGCAGCGCGCACGAAGTGATTCGCGTCATACATTTTCTGTTAGGCTTGGGCGCGATCGGGATGGTGGAGATGATCGGGGCCAAGATCAAGCGGGGAATCGCGAAGTAGGCGACGGAACTATTTCGTCGGGAAGGTCACGGATCCCAACGCTTGTAAACCCGGGTCGAACACAATTACCCGCGCGTTCTGAATTTCGCTTCCTACCGGCAGGTTCAGCGGTATCGAAATCCCTTCCTTGTTTGCGCGATCCATTTGCGATTGGGTAAAGGTTAAGTCCGTTCGTGTGGCGGGAGAAGTACCCTTCAGCAAACTCTGGCTGTAGAAAGCAACCATCACATCGAGCTTGACTTGATAATGTTCGCCACTGTGCTCGATCAGCACATCCGCCGGATCTACGTGTATGTCGAAATGAACCGCACCGGTCTTTGGCGGGCGCGACAGCGCCACCCGCAGTCCAATTTCAGCGGCATCGACGGGGCTATCGATCTGGTTGTTGAATACCGCGGTTTCAATCTGGTCCGGGTAGACCTCGCGACCCCGCCGGTGAACCCCTGGCGTGCCAGAAGATGAACTCCCTTACGCGGCGTGTCCAGTCGAATCTTGTATTCCTTGCCATCCTTTTCAGGAGCAGCGGAGTAGTAGGCGATCCGGTAGCTGCCGCGCGCATCGGTCAAGGCGTCGGCGAGCGCGCGAGCGGCATTATCGCGCGGGTACCAACGCCCCCCGGTGAGCGCGGAAAACATTTCAAGCGTCTGGGATAGCTCCGATGCGCCGACGCCGACGGTTTGGTCTACCGTGTACATCGCGATCTGCGATTGTGCAGCCAGCTCGCTCAGGCTCCGCACCTGAGGTGTAAAATCCACCCTTCCGCTCGGACCCGTGCGGACTGTCAAGGGGATTCCTCAGTGATCCAGATCAGGCTCTTACGTCCCGCGAGCACAGCCATTTTGGCGCTCACCATTTCGAGTGCCTGAAAGGTGGTGTCGATGCGGACGCTCAGATCGTCGCGAGTGCGGAATCCCTGATAATCCTGGATGCCCTGGTCGAGTTCAGCGCGAAGGTCGGCCGCAGCAGTGCAGGTCCTCGCCGGCGCCGGGCAGAGGATGCACCGGAGCCAGTTCCCCCTTGTTGGTCAGAAAATAAATATAGACGTTGCCGACCGCTTCCATGCGTTCAATGGCGGTGCCCAGCTCGATTCCCGACCTGCTGGACAACACCAGCCTTTCGTTCCATCGGTCCAGCAGGATCACCACCGGCGGCGGAGCGGCATGATTCGCGAACTCTCCTGGAGCGAGCGGCGCCGTCGTGCGGGTATTTCCGGCGAATCGGAAAAAAACGATGGGCTGCGGCTTGCCGTCCTCGCGAAGCTGAATATCCGTTGACTTCAGATCCGTTACCGGTTCGTCTCTGGAATTGGTAGCCGCGACGTTGAGTGTGATCAATCGTTGGCGTGAGGCGCTTTCCTTCGATTGCGCCTATAGCGGGAGCGCGCAGGCGATAATCGCGAACCAAAAGGCGTTACGCATCATTTCTCCTTTAACATCCGGAGCCGCGGTTACGGCGACACCGTCACCAATCCGACGCTAGCCCACTCTTGATCACGTAGTCATCTCCGCACGCCCCAGAAGTTCGCGAACCACTGATTTCGCCCCATCGCATTCAGCGGGCCTAATTCCATCGGGCCGCTCTTTCCACGATCTGGCAGCGCATAAACGGGCCGCTGATCTCCGGGTAGAGCAAAGTTCTCCAGACTGAGCAGCAATTCCACACGCTTGCGCCCCGCATCCGGCCCGTGACTGTACCACCGGCTGATTCGCAAAATACGGCACAATACCGGCGTACCCTTCGGTATCAGCACTTTCTTCGTCTGGTCCCGCAGATCGGCGGTCAAGATCGCCTTGACGGTGTCGCCGGCCGCGGCGGTCGCTACCCGGATGTTATCCGCGAGGGACAGGCGAAACGGGAGACCGGCTGGAATGGTTGTCTCGGTGCGAGGTATTGCGGAACCTGGGGCCGGCGCGTCCAGCGGAGCTTCAAAGCTCGGCGTGGATTCGCCGAGGAATTCATGACATCCCGTGTAGACGGTCCGGTTTTCCGTCTCCACTCCGTTTCGCCCCGTGATGTGGAGCTGCGTTTCCGAGGGCAGAAGGAAGTCGGAGCCATTCAACCGGAAGCGGTTGTAGCTCACGATATTGTTCACTTCACACGCCCCGGTATCCGCCGGTATGCGGCTGGTTCGAAGCGTCAGGCGAACCAATTCTGCGGTCTGTCGGGTCGACTAGCACGGTTCCTTCATAGCCCGTCGTTACCGCAGT